>JAXMHM010000027.1:0-124089 GCA_046346755.1 Opitutaceae bacterium
GTTTATGAACGGATGGATTCGTCGCAACGGGTGAAAATGGCATGAACCGGGCAGGTCATGAAGTCCCGGCTGACCGCAACCTCGGCGTGACACCTGAGCCAAGAGCTGATGGCCTCGGCGCCGCCTGCTCGCCCTCGACCGGAACCAATCAACCGAACCAAGAATTGACCCGAATCTACACCATTGAAGTCAGTCACGGAAAGATGCGCACGGCCGGTTTCCGTAAGGAGAATTGAAGTCAGGTTCTCGACTCGCATCTTCTCCACCTCAATTCGTGTTCGTTCGTGTCCATTCGTGGTCTCACTTCCGAATGTTTGCGCGTTGGCGACCACCGCGTCCGATTGCCCACCTGAACCATGCTCGATCTCATCCGCCAACTCATCGATTTCATCCTTCACATTGACGCTCACCTCAAGGAGATCGTCGCGAACTATGGGATGTGGACCTATGTGGTGCTGTTCCTGATCATCTTTGCCGAGACCGGCCTGGTGGTGACGCCGTTCTTGCCGGGCGACTCGCTGCTGTTCGCGGCCGGCGCGCTCTGTGCCCCGGTCGAGAGCCAGTTGAATGTGCACCTCCTGGCGCTCATCCTCTTTGTGGCGGCGGTGCTGGGCGACACCGTCAACTACTGGATTGGCGCGAAGATCGGACCCGCGGTCTTCAAGCGCGAGGATTCGATTCTTCTGCGCAGGCATCACCTGGACCGCGCCCATGCCTTTTTCACCAAGTACGGCGGTCGCGCCCTGATCTTTGCGCGGTTTGTACCGATCGTGCGCACCTTTGTCCCGTTCATTGCCGGTGTCGGCCAGATGAGCTACCCGCGCTTCCTCACCTACAACGTGGTGGGCGGATTTGTCTGGATCTACGCCTTCACCTATGCCGGTTTCTTTTTTGGGACCCGGCCCTGGGTGGAGAAGAATTTCAAGCTGGTGATCGTGGCCATCATTATCCTCTCGATTCTTCCGGCAGTGATCGAATTCTGGCGGGCGCGGCGCGAAAATGCCGCGAAACGCGCCGCCTGAGCACCGTCCGCGGAGCCCGGTAGCCTGCGAACCCCCGTGTTCGATTTCCGTGGCGATCCACCATCAACCGGCCGAGCCTCCCAACCGATGTCCAGCGATTCCACCCCCTTCGCCTACGACGTGGTTGCCTATCCGTCGCTGGTCCACCCTCAGTCCCACCCCAGCCAAGTCGCTCCCAAGGCCATCCTGCTCGGACTCCGTCCGGCGCCGCCTGAACGCTGCCGGGTGCTCGAACTGGGCTGTGGCGACGGTACGAATCTGGCGGCCATGGCGCATGCGTTTCCGCAGGGCACCTACGTGGGAATCGACCTGTCGGCGGTGGCCATCGCCCGCGGCCAGGCCCTGATTGCCGACGCCGGACTGAACTCGGTTCAATTGCATGCCGGCAGCCTGACGGACATCGACGCGTCGTGGGGCCCGTTTGACTACGTCATCGCGCACGGTGTGTACTCCTGGGTCCCCGCTCCCGTGCGGGAGGCCGTGCTGCGGGTCACCCAGCAGGTGCTGGCTCCCCAGGGTGTGGCCTTCATCAGCTACCTCGCCCTCCCCGGCGCGCACCTGCGCGAGATGATCCGCACGATCTCGCGATTTCATACGTCAGCCACCTCGGATCCGGAACGAAAGGTCCAGGAAGGTATCTCCATCATTGGCTTCCTCGGGCGGGCCTCCACGGAGGAGGGACTTTATCAACAAATCCTCCGCACCGAATTTGAAAAGCTCAGCACCCGGGGACACAGCGGGTTTTATCACGACGAACTTTCGGACATCAGCACCCCGTTCCTGATGAGTGAGTTTTGCGCTGACGCCCAACGGCACGGTCTGAACTTCCTGACCGAGGCCGAGTACGTCGAGGCTCCGGCGTACGCCCTGACGGATGAGGCGGAAAAGACCCTGGCCCCCCTGCGCAGCAATCGCATCCTGCTGGAGCAGTACTACGACTTCGTCCACGGGCGCCGCTTCCGGCAGACGCTGCTGTGCCGCAATCATCACACCCCGCACCTGCAGCGGGAGCACCTGACCTCACTTTACCTCGCGTGCGCGGCCACCCCGACGGACAAGACCGCCGACCTGAGAAATTCAGAACCGCTGGGCTTTGAAAGCACCAAACGTTCGACGTTCCGCTGCAACCACGCGCTGAGCAAGGCCGTGTTCTGCGAGCTGTCCGCCCTTTACCCGGTCCGTTTGCCCTATGCCGAGGCCGTGGCCCGAGGACAGGCGCGGCTCGGAAGGAGTGATCCTGCGTCACCGGACGATGAGACGCACCTCCGCAACTACATTTCCCGGATCTACTCACCGGGGCTGGTCGAGGTCCACCTTGGCCCTCTGCCTTTCGCCATCACCCCCGGAGCCCGTCCCGTCGGCTCCAGCCTCGCCCAGGCGCAGGTCCGGAGAGGCGATCCCACCGTCCTCAATCTCGATGGTCGGAGCATTGATCTGATGGATCCGGTCCTGCGGGCACTGCTGTTGCTGCTCGACGGGAATCACGACCGCAACGACCTGCTGCGCGAAGTGACGCGTATCGTTTCCATCCTGGAGGCCACCAACGAGGACCGCGAAGGAGCCCCGACGATACCCCAGCCCGATCCCGCCATCATGGCCGAGCAGCTGAAAGGGGCCCTGCAGGAATTCGCCCGGGCCCGCCTCCTCGTCGGGTAACCCGGGAAACACCCCGCCGCTGCGAAGACCCGTGGGAGCACACGGGGTCGTTCCACCGCCCCGCCTGCGTCTGTAGTAAAAAAGAGGCGGACGACTCGCGAAGACCAACCCGGCTAAGCGCAGCTGAGGACTACCGGGATTGCGGTAACCGGGCCACCCATGGTCGATACAATTCCCGCTGAACGGGCCTCCGGAACGTATGGATAAACCTTACGATTGTACGGCTAAACCGGTCATTCTTGGGGCGATTCGTCAGGGCGTTCGTGGTCCAATCTCAGCGGTAAATCCACGGATGGCGTGTAGATATTTCGCCGTTTGAAGGCGGCAGGAGCATGTGCCAACGCCAAGGCACGTAGCAACGGCGTGTCCGCTCCTTCATCGAAAAGAGGGTCGTCGGAGATGCGCCAGGACGCAAAAGCCCACTCGGGTGCGGGGGTCTTGATCCTCGCCGCGAGGTGCTCGGCATACGCGCCCAGCCATGCATCGGCGATGTGTCCTTGAGGGAATTTCTCTCGCAGACGTGGCGGTTCGTCCGCGATGGCCGCCGTAAGTTGCGAGCGAGATGAGGCCCGTCGCAACTCATGGAGCCAATCGCGCAGATGCAGTCCGAAATCCGTAATCGTATCAGAGTATTCGGCCTCTGATCCATGGTCAGGCTACGGGCCAACCGTCAATTTCGCGGTCCCGGCAAGCTTCCGTTGGTTGGCATCGAACGAGAGAAACAGGGTCGCTTTGAGCACCCGGGCAGCCGCGACGTGGAGGATATCGAACGAACGGTGGCCACCGGCGACAGTATGCGATTCGGACAGACGCGTGGCTTCCTTGATGATTTCCGCCAGATCGGGTGAGACGGACTGGAGTACTCCGTTCTTTAGATCGGCCTCAAATGCAGCCAGGGAAGCGAGTGCATCCTGCTGGGAAATGACTTTCCGAAACGCCGCGAACCGAATCGCGTTTCCGAGTTCATAGCGATTCAGCGCCGTAATCGCGATTGGTTGCTTTGTTTGCATGGCCCAGGCCCGGGCAGCCGCGGTGTGGGCGTCGCCGCCAAACAGCGAAAACAGAAAGCTCGTGTCGGTGACAATCGTCGCCACGTCAAACGCCTTGGCTTTCGGCCAGAACCGCCGCGCTTTGTTCTGCGGTTAGAACCGTGGACCAAGCCTTGCGATTCAGTGCGGCGCTCTTACTCCAATCCACCTCCGCCGGGCCGGGGAGGGTGATCGGAACCACCTTGGCGACGGCCTTGCCCCGGCGAGTCACCTCGACTTCTTCCCCCTTCGCGACCCATTTGAGCACCTTGGAATAGTTGTTGCGCAGGTCCCGCACCGTGGTCGATTTCATGTGCTACACAGTGTAGCACAATGCAGCACTGTCAAGTCATTGACTAGATTGCCGCTCTGGACTCCGGACATAAGCGCCATTGACTCATTCGCGATTCTCGAATGATGTATATCGTTGGCCTTGAGGCATCAAGACATCCTTGTCGCTCTCCGGTTGGCCCTCGTCGACGGGTTATCGGGCTCCTAAGCCGCCTTGGCTGAGGAGCTGGGAATGAGCGCGTCCGAGGCGCACGCTGCCATGCGACGGCTGGAAGAAGCGCGATTGCTGGACCCGGCGGAGAAACGTATCCGCCGATCCCCGCTCCGAAAATTTCTGATCCACGGCGTGCCGTATGCCTTCGCCGCGCGGATCGAGGGAATGACCCGCGGCATTCCGACCGCCTGGGCGGCACCCGCGTTCGCGGGCGAATTCATTTCCGGGGACCAGCCCCCGCCCGTGTGGCCTCATCCCGAAGGCCGGGTGCAAGGCCTCGCCGTGAAGCCGCTCTATTCGAGCGCTCCGCACGCCGCGAAAAAGAACGGACAGCTTTACGCCCTGCTTGCCGCCGTGGACACGTTGCGAATCGGCCGCGCTCGCGAGCGCACTTCCGCAGAAAAGAAAATCGCCGAACTCATGCCCGACAAGGCATAGTTCAGCCTCAGGTCGCCATGAAAGCCGCCGCCTTCCACGAACGGCTCGAAAGCGTCCGCGACGCCGGTGCCTACCTCAAAGGCAACCGCAAGGCCGTCGCGCGCACCGACCGCATCTCCCCGCAATCCGTCGCCGCCATCCGCGCCAAGCTCAAGTTGAGCCAGGCGCAGTTCGCCCGCGCCTTTGGCATCAGCCTCGACACCCTCCAAAACTGGGAGCAAGGCCGCCGCCAGCCCACAGGCCCGGCCAAGGTGCTTTTCCGGGCGGCGGAGCGCCATCCCGAGGCCGTGTTGGAAGCCGTCGCGTAAGGTCGATCTCTTCCCAAGGCGCGCAACCGATCATGAAGGCTCGCCGTCCAGGAAGTTCCAGCGCCGCCATCAAGACGGCACGCTACATCAAATTCGTGGAATGGTCCGAGGCCGACCAAGTGTATGTCGGCCGCTGCCCTGCGCTCTTTGCCGGAGCGGTCCATGGTCATGTCGAGGCCAACGTCTATAAAGAACTATGCGACGTCGTCGCTGAATGGATCATCGACATCGAGAAACGGAGCGAGCCGCTTCCCGATCCGTCCGGCAGTCGAACCTCTCCCCACAGCCGAATTCTCCGAAGCTCCTCTCCAACGCGTTGAGGTCAACACGTTCCACCTGCCGCATTCGTGTCTCTTCGTATCCATCCGTGGTTAACCGGATCGTTGTTTGGATCGCTCACGCCGGCAGGCTGAACTCCATCGGCTGGCCGATCTCCACCCGCGTCCGGGCAGCCTTGTTTTGGTTCTTCGGCCGCCAGTGCTGGCTCACCGCATGGGTCATCTTCGCCAGCCAGCCCCGATCCTTGGTCAGCTCCAACACGTCCACCGCCGCAAAATACTTCACGCTGTTCGGCTGCGGCGTTCCCAGCGGCTTCAGCAGCCGCGCCGCCACCAGCACCGGCACATCATGCGGCTGGCAGTTCAGCACCCACGCCGTCTGCTCTGCGGTGAGCCCGGCCGGTAGCTGACCCAGCAAGGTCATGAATCGATGTTGGTCATCTCTCATGCGGCCCGATATAATTCACGCCGCCACTCGAAAATAGGCTCAGCCTGTCGGACCGGTTTGGGACCCATTACGAGGCTTCCTCTCTGAATACGGCCAGGCAGCGTGACTTTGCGATTTCTACTTACACAACGCACCGGCGTTGTTTGTGAGGGTACACGCGTCACTCCTTACGCAAAAACGTAAAGTTTGAACGTTCGTAAATCGTCACCAGATGGGAGTTGCAGACCGCGCACCAGAGTCGGCATAAATGTGATCGCCTACCCCTAGTCAGCAGTGCGTTCGCGAATTTCAGGCTTCCGATGCGACGAGATGCGGGGAAGGTTGGCGAACGCCTCTATCTGAGTGCAATCATTGGCAAACCTGTCACGGGGCAGATCTTTGTTTTTTAGGCCCCGTGCTTCATTTCGTGCCGTTCGAATGAATCGTTCACGCGCAAGGCGCCAAGCACTCGTTGCGCCTCCGCCCATGCTACCTTGGTGACAATCCATCGGTTCAAAATCGGCTGGCGTTGCCGGCCATTACCGTGGACCCGCCGGTGGGGCCCGTGGAGTCGTTCGTAATGGGCGACCATCTTACCCGCTTTCTTCCAAACGAACGGGTCCGATGGGTCGGGTTCCCATTTCAATTCGTTCTTCCAAAGCCAGGCCGGGTAAAGGTCAACCATGGCATGACCAAGCCTCAACATGGCCCCGGTCCGAAATGCCAGCGGACGCTTGCCGCGCGGGACTTCAGGCTCCCACCACCGACCGAGCAGCCAAGGGAAGACCCGCGCGCTCACCGTCGTCACCAGGCTGGACCGGCGGGTGAGGTCGTCGCTCCGACCCTCCTCCCACCACAGCCAGAAATCCAAATCCTCGTGGGAGGACGCCAGCTCGAAATGGGCCGCCAGCACGCATTCCGTGTCGCGCACGCCATGGGTCATCGCGAGGTCGAACATTTTCTGCCGGATAACTGAGGCCTCGGGGGCGGTTTGATTGTTGTAACCGAGCACTTTTTCGCCCGGCCACGCATTGGGATTAGGGTCCGGCATCGGGGTTCGGGACAGAATCCACGGGTCATCCCCACTCAGGTAGCCTTGCGCGAAGCGCGGAGCAATTTTCTCCGGGAGGGGGTTTCCCGCCATGAATCCTTCCAGTGCTTTCGCGAGGACTTCGTCCGCCTGGACGGTGCCGCAATACATGTCGCCGTCGCGGCACAGCTGGCGTGAACCGATCCGGTCGTCCTTGGTTTCGGCGGGCATTTTCCGGAAGACTTCCGCCACTTCCGCTACCACGGAATCCAAGTCGGCACCGGTGGTTGCTTCGATCCGTTTGATAATGCCCTTCACCGACAATTCGCGGTCGACCAGCCGCATTCCTCCAAACTTCCGGTCGGCGGTGTGGAACAGTTCCCGTGCTGGCAGCACGAGATTGGGATCCTCATCGGAGGATTTCGGCGGGGCTTTCTGCGGAAACGAGGGAAAGGCCGCGCCGGTTGCCATGGCGTATCCTGCCAGAATCACCCATGCCTGCGTTCGGATTTTCAGGCTCGCGTGCTTAAGGCACGCGGTGACTTGCGGCTGGATGCGACTGAATTCGCCGGGGTGCAAGAGGGCCCACACTTCGGTTGCCAGCAACAGCCACTTCAAAACCCACTCGTCCGCCGGTAGCGGGGTGAAAAACCTATCCATCACCTTCGGGTCATGTGCGACGAGTACCTGGATACCATAAAGCGCACCTGAAAGCACCTCCGCGCTTCGCGAATTGAGGAGGAACAGGAGTTCCTGGGCCGCGAGTTCGTTCCAGCCCAAAGCCGGCCCGGCTGCGGGGAGGGTCACCGCCTTGAACGGCAACGCCAGCTCGCCACCCCGGAGCCAGCGTTCATGCATGTCGAGGATGCGGGTGAGTCCGGCTTTTAGTTCGCCTGCGCCACGCGCGTCGGCGCGGGCCAGCGCAACAAACAAGATATTTTGGGCGACGGATTCGCTCCATCTTGACCCGGCCCCCGCGAACTTGGTGGCGGCTTCCGCCAAGGCCCAAAGTTCAGCTTCGGAGCAAGTGGCTCCGAGGTGAAGCAGGGAGGCTCGCGTTTTCCAGTCATACCCAGACCAGGCGGAACTCATTTCCGAGCCGGTGCCGACGCCGCGCAAGACAGCGGCGATCGATTCGCCGGTACTGTTCTTCCGGATATCATCCACGAGCAACGTGGCCTCCTTCGGCTTCAGTTCGCGACCGCTCGTGAATTTCTGCCTGACCTCGACCAGATCGAGCGGTTCGTCGTTACGCCCGTCCGATCTGTCCCGATCCGTCTTCGGCACGACCCGCACCGCCTCGGCCGGGGTGAGCGCATGCAGTGCCTTTTCCAGTTTGGCTTTTGCCGGACCTGCGGTCGCCAGCATTACCTCGCGCAGTTTTTCGATTTCGGTCGCGTCGTTTTCGGTGAACCACTCGCTGTAACCCACTAGCAGGCTCCACGCGGACAGACAATCAGTCAGCGGGAGGGTTTGGCTCTGAAGCCAGCCGCGCATACCCGCAAATAGCCGGTTGCGCGTGGAGTAAAACCAAGTCGAATCGCGTTCGTTTGGCTGGTCGGCGTGGATCAGCCGCCGGACGTCGTCCGGACCGCTGCGGAAGGCGCAGGACCCAAGGGTCGAGTCGATTTCAGATGAGGCCCGATTGTCGCAGCCGGCGGCCGAAGCCGCGTCGCTTAGGCTCCAAAGCCGAACCCCGATCTTCCGCCATTCCTCCGGTGCTTTCGCTGCGAGTTGGTCGAACCAGTCGCTCGCCATGCCGAAGCTGTAGTCTTTGTGGCCGCGGTAGGTGATTTGCATCCAGCTTAGGCGCGCGGCGGCGCGTTCCAGCAATGCGGTTTCACCCAGCTCCTCCGCGAGCGGTTCGAGGCTTTCATAAATATCCTCCGCCCCGTCGCCGGGTTCAGCCCAGAGTCGCCCTTTTTCCCCAATCCACTCTTCCAGCCAGGCGCGCTGGTGCGCGACGTTGCCTTCGCGCCGGAGCAGGTCCCAGAGGGATGACAGGCGCTGGTCGATGATAAACCTACTGGACGCCTCGGCGGTGGCCCCGAGCAGCGCAGCCCGATGATCGCTGCCCAAGGGGTGGACCGTGGCAACACAAAGAGAGCAGAGTTCGCCGGCTTCCGGGCGATGCATGAAATGCACGTCGTCCCAGACATTCGGGTGCCATAAGGAAGCGAGGATGCGTTGCAGCTGCATGACCGGGACAAGGTCTCGCGCCACCTCGGGCCCCTTGCGATGGCACAATCCCTCGATGCGGCCCATGCACGCGGCAGCCGCGATGAGGGTGCGGGTATGACGACCCGAGCGATCGAGCGAGGTGATGGCGAAACGGCCGGCCACTCTTTCGATCAGCGTGCCGATTTCCGAAATTGCGTCCCGCCAGCCCAGCGCGCGAGCCAGGCTAACTGCCGGATGAATGCTGGATTCGGACCCGGCTGAAATAAGACCGGTCTCGTCGAGGACCTTGGTCCAGGGATCGGCAGCCAATCCGAGCCGGAGCGCCCACAACGCGGCCTTTATCCTGAAATTCAAACTAAGTTTGGCGTAGTTGCCGGCGATCTCGGTCAAGAGAGTCTTGAGCGCTTGATCAGCGCCGGCCTCCGCCAACTGCCGCCCGGCCTGCTCCCAACCGCTGATGTAGAAGAGGTCCAGGCCGCGCAGGTATTCATCGAACCCGATGTCGGTGGATTTCACTGTGCAGGTGCCAATCCAGCCCTGCTCGTAGCCGGCGGCGAAATGATGCGCTTCTTCACTTTCCATCTTGGCCGAGACTAGGATGAATCCGGTCCGGCCGCAGACGCGGCCCAGTTGTTCGCCGTGCGACTCAATGCTCCCGGCCAGCTGGTCTGTGCCGATCATGGCCTTCGCGACCTCCGCGAGAGTCAGCCCGCCGAACCAGCGCTTCACCATCCCCAATGCCCGGTCGTGTTCGCCCGCGGCCAACAATCGTGAGGCATCGTTGAGGACGGTTGTGAGCGAATGGTCATTCCATTCTTCCCGTGGGAGAACGCGCAACTCCGAAAGTAGGAATAAGGGCGCAGTGGGCTTCGCCCGGGTCGGTGCGGTTCGGCCGACCTCGAGCTTGTCCTCCCAGCGGCCGAGCGACTCCATTGCGCATCCGACCTCCTGCAAGATGCCCCAATCCTGTCGGCGAACCGCTTGGACCGCCGCCGCGGCGGCTCCTTCCGCCACGGTGTCGAAATCCGCTCCGACGGCGGCTGCCTCAAAAACGAAATCAACCGTGAAGATACCGGCCCATTCCTGTTCGCGGTCGCCGTCGCGCAAAAGGCGGTGCAGGACCGCGTGGGCAATCGCACGGTTGCTGGTCGGTTTGCGGTAGTGGTCGGCCATTCCCGACGCAACGAGTCGGCGCTCCGCCGGGGATTTTGCTGCGAGCAAGCCATGCAGGAAGGTGCGCACGTCGTTGTGCATCACCCGGTATCCGCCGCTCTCCGCGATTATCAGCGGGCCCAACCGCGCCAGGACCAACTCCCATTGTTCCGCCGTGCGGCTGAGGCCGGCGAAACAGGAGGCAAGGAAAGTCCCCGTAATACGCTCGTGGGCTAGACAGAGGGCCCCGGCCAGCGACGACTCCAGCTGCGCGCCGTCGGGGGCGGCGTGCGCCAGCGCATGGCTCCAGATTTTCCGATAGTAGTCGTCGAGCTGGGCGCCGATTTGCTGATCGGATAACCGCGTGACGAGTTCGTCCACGGTCGCGCAGTGCCGGGCTTCTGCCGCGGCAAACACGACCGACAGAGTGTTTCCCTTGGTGACATCGACAATAAGCCGAGCGGCCGCGGTCGCCTGTTCCGGCATGAAGGGCGGCGGGTTTTTCTCCAGGAGGACCAGCACATCGGCCTCCGTCAGCTGCCCGACGGTCAATGGCGTGACTGCGCTTGAGGGTTTGGCCAGCCAACCGGGGTATTCGCTATAGTTTTCGCTCGGCTGTCCCGCCACCAGCAGGCGCACCGCCAGGCCCGCTAGGGCATCGGGACTTGGGAGCGACTGAAAGAATTCGGCGGCGGATGGCTGGTCATACCGGGCCGCGCGGGCGGCATGGTCAATGCCATCGACGGCGATCACGAACGGTCGCCCCGTTTCCCGCCCGAGGCGGTCGGCGATGCGCAGGACGTGCGATCTGGCCTCCTGCCAGGTCAGCAGTGAATTGCGAACCGGGACCTGATAGGCGGCGAGCTTTCCGGGCAGGCCGCGACGAAGTTGCGTCAACAGGTCAAACCACAAGCGATCTGCCCGCACTTTTTGGTCGGAGTCTGGCGGAATCAGCGGCGTCTCCGGCGAAATCGGTCGGAACGCAAAATAGCGCAATCCAATCACACCCCCGAACAAAGCCGCCGAACGCCGGTTGTTGAGTTCGCTGATCAGGCTGGTCTTTCCCGCGCCCGGCGGCGCCGAAAGGAAGAACACGGAAGGGCCCGGCTCGACCAGTATTTTCTCCAGCGCCGCGAGGTCATTCATCCGGCTCGGGAAGAAAGGCGTCGGTGGCGGAGGTGAGTGGCGCTCCGTCTCGGTCTCGTCGTCCAGAGCCAGTGCCTCCAGGAGGTCCTCGAGTTTCACGGTATCCTGCCGCGTGGTCCACCGGCGCAACGCGCGGTCGAGGGCCGGCAACAAGGTGTCCGCCTTCGCCTCCGAAACCTGAAACAGAGTCGCGAGCTTCGCCCGCAGGCGGTCGACGGACGGTTCCAAGTCGGCCTGATTCGTCCGGATGGCAAATGCGGTCAGGAAGGTTTGCCGGGCGTCCGCTGGAAGCGGTGCCAGTGCTGCCAGCCATTCCTTCCATGCCCCGAGCCAAGCTTTAGTGGGCTCGCATTGGTCGCAGGTTTTACCCGCGGCGATTTCGGCTTTCAGCCATTCGAAGAATTTGAGCAGCGGCGGCCGCGACACGCCCGCTTTGGTGGAGCTGTTGCGTTCGCCGGCGGTCCGATTCGTGTAGAGGATGCAGGTGGAGCCGGCGGGCGCGGCGGTTTCGTGCCAGGCCTTCGCCAGCTCGCCCAGCAGCGATTTTCCGTCCGAATCCTGCTCGACCAAGTCCCCGAACGTCAGCGAGTCGTCGACCCGTGAGTGCTTCACCTGGAACATTTGGACGGTGCCGTCCTTCCGACGGACCACCACGTCGTCCCAGCCTTTCACCCCCGCCAATTGAAGCGATACCGACGCGATCGGCGAATCGGGATCGAGCATCTCCACGATTTGCAGCAGACCGATGGTCCACTCATACCAGTAGGGGTCGCCTTTCCCCGCCGTGGGTGCGTTGGTGGTTTTTTGAACGGAAGTCACAGGATCGGTCCGCTTTCGCCGATGGCCTCATAGCCGCCAGCCGTAATCGCGAACATTTCTCCGCCGCTGCCCTCTGGCTCGATCAGATCGAGATCGAGGAGTTGACCGATGATCCGCTCCCACCGGGCGATCATGCGTCGTGCCTTCGTGTCGGGGAGAAATTCGCGCTGATTCACGGTGAGTGAATAACCGTCCATGGTCGTGACGCGCAGGAGACTTCCATCCTCGGCTTCAGCCATGGCATGCAGTAGGCGTTTGGCCTCGGCGGACAACGGGGGATGGGTGGATACTCCTGCTTCGGCGGACACGCTGCCATCGGCGGCAAACGTGGCGAGTTCATCGGGCGCGTCCGGAAATTCGACGCCTTTGCAGAATCGCCGGAGCAAGCTCTCGGCCTTGTGGCGGACCCGTTCCTCAAACTCCGTTCCCGCCCAGACCGGGCAGCCCGCGAAACCGAGCCGCACGGCCTCGGCCTCGATTTTCTCCCGTAACGTCGCGCTAACTTTGCCGCCGGTCACGAGCAGGACCTTATCCGGCCGCGTTTCCAGGCGGGTCAGCTTTTTCAAATCCGAGGCCGCTTTGCGGAATGAAAGGTGCCGGTAGTTGGCGCACAGGATAACCGTCGTCATTTTGTCGCCGGCGGTGCACCAGATGTCCCGCCCGCCGTCCCCGCCGCCTTCGCCCAGCCAACGGACATCCGGCCAGTCGTTGCGCAGCGCGAATGCGAACACCAGGCGTTCGAATTGCAGGCCGGAGTGGTCCTCGAAATGCACGGGGCCGACCTGGCTGTTGAGGACCCGAGGCGCCTCCGTTTTTCCCCGGCTTGTGCCCGCCGCGCGGAGCTTGCGAACGAGCAGCGCAAATTCCTGGGCGAGGTCGGCGCGTAACACGCCCCATTCCATCTGAATGCGCGTCAGCGGCAGGGCATCCAGACCGCTGTCGCCTCCCAGGTAGTCCTTAGCCGAGCGCATCGCCAACGCTCCGAGAAAATCCAAGTGTTCCTGAAAACGTCCGCCAAGTTGTTCCGCCGCGCCTGGCGGTACATCGTCACCGCCAATCGACAGGATGCGGTCGAGTTCACCTACTAGATCCTTCGCCAGCGAGGCGCAGCTGGCATTGATCGCCTTGCCGAGCAGTTGGGCATCGCCGGTCGATTTGCCGATAAAGCCACGCTTGGCCTGACGTGCCGTGGTCTCCTGGATGTGGCGCATGCGCGCCTGTTGCGCCTTCTCGACGCAGCGACTGAACGCCCGTTTGATGGTGGCATCGTAATCGGAATCCAGCTGCGCGGGCCTGCTCGGTCCTGGGTCGGAGGGCGAACTTGATTTGCGCATGGCGATCCGGGTTATTGCGGGGGCCATGTCCTGATCACTTCGAGCTGGCGGCTGGATCCCTCGGAATCGCGGGCGCGAAGTTCGACGCCAAGGACATATTCGAAGCCGCGACCTCGTCCGGTCAGGCACTCCAGCTTCATGCGGTCTAGTTCGACCGCAGCCTTGCTAGCGTTGCTGTCCTTCTTGATTTCGACGACGAGATAGTTCGGGCCCGCTTCGCCACGTTCGTGGACAATCAGGTCCGGCAGGATTGAGAGCTCGCCATCGTTGGTGAGCTTTCGCTCAGCGCGGCGGATCACGTCGGCATAATACTCCATCTGGCGAAGGTATTTTGTGCCGGACCCGAACCGGTTGTATTCGCAGTCGACCGAGACGAAAGCGGGCGCCCCGTCTTCCCGAATGCGTCGTTCCAAATAGTAGGCCAGCCGGTGAACGATGGTGCGCTCGTGAATCGCTACGCCTCGGTCGTTCGGTGCGAGCAGGCTAGCCGCGTCCTTCTCGTTGAAGTCAACGATAGCGGCATTCATGAGTCCGAATAGCTTCTCGGGATTAAGGTATGATTCATGCATGACTTCAGAACAATTTCTGGATGATGCCTCTAGGCATATTTTCTGGGGATTTGTGCCCGGTGTGGCAAAGATTCATTCGCCGATACTTCCAGTTGCTTCATTTGTCCCACCACGTGCTTGCCCGCGCCACCCTCAGATCTAACGCATTGGCCATGGCCCAAGCCTTCGAGCCGTCAATGAAGGGATACGCCGCCGTGTTCACGGCGCCGCGTTACTTTGGTCGCACCCTCGAACTCCCCGAGTGCGCGGCGGCTCTGGCGAGAATGAGCTTCGAGTCAGTTGCTGGCCGGATCGCTCTCCTGAAGCACGTGAATGACGGTATTTATGCCAATCCCGACGCTCCGGCCGGGCAACTTACTCGTTATACTGAACGCGCAATCGATTTCCTCTTCGATGAGGGGCGCCAGGACCTCGCCCGAGAAGAGGCCGCCAGCGACGAGAAATTCCGGCCGGTGGCCGACCAAGCCCTGTTGGCGACCCTGGAACTCGCCCGGCTCTGCTGCCCACGGGGCGGCCAGCAGTGGATCGACAGTGATCCCCTGCGCCTCGACCTGACACACGTTATCCTGTCGTTTCAGGACGTCCTGCTCAGCCGGGATCTTCAGAAGCGGCTAGAAGCCGATCCCCGCTTCGAAGTCCTCGGCGAAGCTGGCTGCCAGGAGCTGATTCGCAATCGGATCGCCCACAATACCAGCCGTTACTACCGGCACGCCTTGGGCCGGCTCTTTGCCCTCTGCCGCAACCCGGAAATCGACGTCCTAGTGCGCGAACGCACTTCAAACAAATCGATCCACGACTGGTTCGTCGCCGGTTTCGGCCTCACCCCGGATGAATACCTCGTTTGCTCCTCCCTCGTTGTGGCGCCGGCCTGGGCCCTAGACTTGCGCACGCCAGATGCCACGACCTGCTTCTACCGCCCCGCCACCTACTGGCAGCTGATCAACGAGTCGGTGCGCGCCAAGGTCCACGCCCTCATGAATCTCGCGACGCGTCCAGTAGGTGAGCCGACGCAGGCGCCCGACCTCCGTTTGGACGATTTTCTCTACGACTGCTGCCTCGCGCATGTCCATCCCGTGCTCGATCTCGGTCTGGTGGCGCTCTGCATCAGCCCACACCTTCTGATGAACAAGTTTGTCATCGGGCTCCCGTATCTCGCCCAGGAAATCGCTGCGCAGCGCGCCGCCCCACGCCGCCTCAACGACGGCGAAGTCACCGCCGCGCGCTCGCCTTTCGGCATCATGTTCGAGTGCTATGTGATCTGGCTTGTCCGCAAGTACCTCTCCGGCTGGACCGGCACCGAGATCGTCAGCCCCATGTGGTGCGGCTCCACAAAGGAGCATGGCGAGTGCGACCTCGTCATCATCCGGCGCGACATTGCTTTTGTCTTCGAAATCAAAACGACACTCGCCACACTGGCTTTCCGCCGGACGGGCTCTTTTACCGGTTTGGACGCTATCTTGCTCGAAGGCGCTGAGCAGGCCTACCGGGCCGCCATGGCTCTCCGCGCCGGAGTGGCTGTGCGCGCTAGCGACAAAAAGCTGATCGACGGCATCCGTTTCGTCGTTCCCTGTGTGGTAACCTACGAGCACATCCCCTTATACGACATTACCGCCTCGATCTACGAGCGCCACCTCGCTCAGGCGAGCGGCTCGCCGCTATTTTCCGGCGAGAATGGGATCGAACCGCTCCAATTCCTCGATGTCGATTTCATCGAATCATGGGAGAGCAAATTCGACCTCAGTCCGAACTCCGGGGCGCCTTTCGGTTACCTGATGGCACGGGCTCGCGATCTGGTCCTCCGCTACAAGGGTATCCAGGATGGAATCGCCGCGTCGGCGCGTCCCGAAGCTCCGCGTCCGTTCGACGAACTCATCAACGAATCTCGTGAGTTTATCGATACGCAGATCCGCGCGAATCTGCAACGGCCGGCGGATGGAGCTGGATAAATCTCTGTCGCACTGAGTCAATCTTGGCGAATTCCTTCTTTCTCCTACTGAAGCTTGGTTCGAAAAGTCGGAAAATGGCTGTTTTCTATTGCATACTTCCTCGAGAACGCGGAACCCGGCGGGATCACTTACCGGTCTGCCGTTGTCCGTATTTCACCATATTCGTCGAGGCAACCGATACTGAACGGACACCAAAACGGACACCAAAAGGCTCAAAAAGGTGGTTCAGGAGTAGTTCAAGATTAGGCTTGGTTCACTCTGCGAAGTGAGGAAAGTGGCGGTGCAATCACCCTGAAGGCCGCCGGTTCCGCCCCGCTTCGGTCAACGGTCGAACGAACTTTTCCCGCTTCACGCTTGCCGCGGGGTGGACCTGCGGGCAATGCCCAGCTACCGGAACGCTCGGACTGAGTGACCCCGGTTGTCGCCATGGACTCACCCCCCCCTCGATCCTCCCTGAGCCGTCGTCACTTCCTATCGGGCGCTGCCTCGCTCGCCACCTACAGCCTGATCGTCCGCGCCCCCTCCACCCTGTCGGCCCAGTCCGAATCGGGACCGATCCAGCGCGAAGCCATCGCTCCGCGGATTGACACCCTGGCGCCCGACGATGCCCGCACCGGCGGCGTCGCCGCGGAACCGAACCTGCGCCGGGTGGAACTGGAATGCGATGTCCTCGTCGCCGGTGGCGGCCTTGCCGGGGTCTGCGCCGCCATCAGCGCCGCCCGCCTCGGATCCCGGGTCGTGCTGGTGCAGGACCGCAGCCGGCTCGGTGGCAATGCCAGCAGCGAGGTGCGCATGCACCCCATGGGATCCCGCTACGGTTTCCGGGAAGGCGGTCTGATCGAGGAATTCAGTCTCGAGAACGCCTACCGGAACGAACACCACGCCTGGGAGCTTTGGGACCTGATGCTCTATGATCGCGTGGTGCGCGAACCCAACCTGCGACTCCTGCTCGATTCGTCCGTCTACCGGGTGGAAAAAGAAGGCGACAAAATCCGCTCTGCCTGGGTGCGGTGCGATAAGACGGAACACCTCTACCAGGTCAAGGCCCCCATCTACATCGACTGCACCGGCGACGGGCGGCTCGGCCTCGAGGCGGGTGCGGAGTTCAAGCTCGGCCGCGAGGCATCAACCGAATTCGGAGAATCGCTCGCCGACTACGACAAGCCGGGCACGACGCAGGGCTCGTCCATCCTCTTCACCGCCCGCCGGCACGATCGGCCGATGCCGTTCGAGGCGCCGTCCTGGGCCCGCTCACTCTCGGAAGAGGACTTTTTCTCGCGCAATGTCGGTCCGGAAACCTGGAGCTACGGCTATTGGTGGATCGAACTGGGGGGTGTCTACGACACCATCCGCGACAACGAACGCCTGCGTTTCGAACTGCTCGCGATTGTCCTGGGAGTCTGGGACTACATCAAGAACGGTGGCAAATACCCGGAGTCCGCCAACTGGGCCCTCGAAACCGTCGGAATGATCCCGGGCAAACGCGAGTCGCGTCGTTTCCTGGGAGATACGATTGTCACCCAGCATGACCTCGAGGGAAAGTGGAAGGAGTTCCCCGACGGGGTCGCTTTCGGTGGCTGGCCGATGGACGACCACCCCGCCCTCGGTTTCGATGCCAAGGGACAAAAGCCCTACAAGCCCATCAAGCCTCCGACGGCGTACAACATCCCCTTCGGCAGTCTCTACTCGCGCAACGTGCCCAACCTGCTGCTGGCCGGGCGCAACATCAGCGCCACGCACGTGGCCTTCAGTTCGATGCGGGTGATGAAGACCTGCGCTGTGATCGGACAGGCCGCAGGCACCGCCGCGCAACGCTGCGCCGCCGGTGGCATCCTGCCGCGCGCGCTGCGCAATGATCCGGCCCGGGTCAAGGACCTGCAGCAGCAGCTCCTGAAGGACGGGGCCCTGATTCTGGGCCTGGACAATCAGGATGCCGCGGATCACGCCCGCCGCGCCACGGTCACCGCCTCGGCATCGAGCCGCAATTCGGCGCCGCACCACATCCTCTCCGGGCAAACCTACGCCACCAAGGACGACGTGCGGCACCGCTGGATCGCGCCGCTGGGAGACAAGGGGGCCTGGATTCAACTGGAATGGAAAGAGCCCGTTACCCTCGCGGAAATCCAGCTGATCCACGACACCGGCCTCCACCGGGGACTGACGATCAGCGCCTCGCCCAACGAACACCGCCAGGCTATCGCCGGTCCACAGCCCGAGGTCAATCGTGACTACAAGGTGATCGGCATCCTGCCCGACGGATCGGAGCGGTCCCTCGCCGCCGTGACGCTCAACTACCAGCGTCTCCGGCGGCACCGCTTCGAGCCGGTCCGGCTCAAGGCGGTCAAGATCGTGATCGAGCGCACCCAGGGTGCGCCCGAAGCCTCCCTGTACGAAGTGCGCGCCTACAGCTGAGTCATCGGAACGCCGCGCACGTTTCGGATCAGGGCGGCAAAGGCGATCACTCCGAGAACCAGCGCACCGAAGATCCAATCGCCCGTCCCTTCGCGCTCAAGCTCCAGGGTGAGGGCAAGCGGCGCCCGTCCGTCCACTTGCAGGCTGCGGGTGAAGGTGGCCACCGAGCCCTGCACCGGGGCGGTGACGTCCAAGGCGCTGGCCGTCGCTTCCGACGCCAGCTGTTGGTCCACCAGCCGTCCAGCCATGCCTCGGAGCGCCGCAGTCTCCTCGGCGGTGTTGCCCATCAGCACCTGTTCCACCTGCTTGAGGTTCACCTCGGACTTTCCCTGCATCAGAGGATTGGCCGTGGCCGCCTGTTCGAGCGCGGCATTGCGGGCGACGTCACCACTCTGGTCGAGGTAGAGGCGCTGGCGGCGCGTGGTCAAAGCCACCACGGCCTGCTGCGTGCGCAAGGTGCGCAGTTGCACCCGCGCGTCCTCATTGCTGGCCGCATCCAGGCCCGGAGCCTTGGTCACACGGCTGAGCAGGGCGCCCGCCCGATTGGACTGACCGCCCTCCAGCAGCTGGCCGGCTCGTTCCAGCAGACGATTCGCCTGGGTTGACTCGATGGAGCGACGCGACTCCACGGTCCGTTGGTATTCTACCAGACCATACGCACCGGTGGAGCGCCGGCTCACGAGCTGAAACTCGTCCCCCGACACGTCCACATCGAAGCCCGGCGGGGTCACCACCCGCCAGGTCACCTTCTCCACCGGAGCATTCAATCCCGGTCCCTGCAGCACCGCCCGCGCCGGCTCCATCGACCCGGAGGCGTAAAGCAGCATGAGCGAGGAGGGTCGATCCCCTTCGGCGGCCGGCGTGATCGGCACCAGGGTGTCCGCCGCATCACGGGCCGCCACCACGCTCTCGCCATTGACCCAGGCACCGAACAACCGCGCGTCCTCCGGAAGCCGTATCCGAAGATTGGTCTTCTCCAGCACCTGCAACGCCAGCTCCACCCGCGTCATCCAGGGTCCCCCGGGTGAAAGCTGGGTGGTGAGCACCGCCTCGGTGACGCGCACGCGCAGCGACTCCGCCACGTCCTGGCGTCGCACACTCAGGGCCAGGGGTTGCTCCGGATCGGTGACGCGCAGGCAAAGCGCGGGAATGGTCCGTTCCGCCGGATCATGCAGGGTCGCCGGAACCGCCGACCAGTCCATGCGCTGCCAGCCGGTCGTGAGCACAGGAGTCTGCAGTTCCAGCCTTCCGGCGGTGCGCACCGCCACAATCTGGTGCGCCTGCCGGGCTCCCACCACTGCGACCGGCCGGGCCCACTCGGCTACAGCCTCCGTCGCAGGTTTTCCCTGATAGTCGAGCCGCAGATCGGTCTCACCGAGCACGGCCCGGACAAAGCGAACGTCCCAGACCTGCGGATCATCGGTCCGTCGCACGGAGTCCGCCACCAACGGGCCGCTGATACGCAGGGAAGCCACCTGATCGTCACGCAGCCCCGGCACGCGCAGCCGCACCTGCTTGACTCCCGCGTTTTCAACCCGCAGCCGCACCCACCCCCGGACCAAACTCTGGCCGTCCCGCAGCGTGATGTCCTGCAAGACCTGGGTGGTCAGCCACGGCTCCAGTGCCTCCACCGCGAGCGTCAGGCTCCATGCCTCGTGCAGGAGTCGAAAGGCCAGCACACCGGGCTGAACGGGTCCGAGCGTGCGGGGATCGATCGGTGACACTTGCTGGCGCTCGCCCACCCGAAGGCGCAGTCCGCGCTCAGGCACGAGGCGCAGGTCACCGGACTGACGCGCGGCCTCGCGCACAAGGATTCGCGGCACCAGCCACGCCGGCTGCGCCCGCGGCGCCGGGCCGGCCAGGGTGAGGGAAAGGCGCTGCTCACCCATGGTTTTTTCCCGCAGATGCAGCGTGATCTGCCGCGCGCCGGACGCGTCGACCAACTCCGTCCAGTGGCTGAGCGCCGGGCTGCTGGCCGACTCAAGCTCGAGTCCCGCCGGTACGGTCAAGCCAAGCCGAAACACGCCCGCACGGGCGATCGTGACATCCAGGTCCGCCACCAGCACGAGTCGATCTTCGCCCAGGGAAAGCACCTGCCGGCTGGTCACACGGATCTCCGGCGTGACCGCTGCGATCCGCAGGGAAATGCCGGCTGTGTCACCGATCACCCGATACGCTGACTGCACCACAGGCGCGGCCTGCCTCTCGTTGGCTACCGGAAGGTCGCCCATCGAAAAATCCTCCAGGGCCACCGCCGCCAGGCCGCTGGTCGCGATCCCCTCAGGCTGGGCCTCGTTGCCGAAGGCCAGCGCGAGGGTGGCCACCTCGGACTGCGCCGCGTTCACGCGCAGCGGGTGCAGACTAAGGGCGTAAGGAAAAGCGGGGGCGGCACGCTGCAGCGCCACCGTGAAGACAAAGGGTTCCACCTGCGAGGGCTCCACTGCGATCTGCAGCCGCTGCTGCGCAGGATCGAATCGCCAGCGTTCCACCGACGGGCCTTCCACCGCGCCCACCGCAAAGCCCTCCGGGACGGTGACAGTCAGCGCGCTCACGCGTCCACGCACGGGTTTGACCATGACCCGGACATGCCCATCGATCACGCCTGGACCAGGCACAAAGAGGTGAGTCACCTCGGTCACAAACGAGGTGATTTCCTGCGATGGATCGCGCTGGCGCGGACGGCAGTGGACCACAGCATCGACTCCGGGTGCGAGCACGAGCAACGCACGGGTCACCGGCTCATTCGAGCGGGTGAGGATCTCGGTGCGCACCGCCGAGGGTGACGTGATTTCCCATCCCGCCTGCGGAACCTGCACCGTGACCCGCTGCACCGCGGCGGCACCGGTCAGCACCGGCACGCCGGTCGCCAGATCGGGAACCGCCAACTCAAACCGGGCGCGTCCGGTCCAGGTTCCATCCCGCTCGGGCACCACGAGGTAGAGCGTCTCGCCCTGAACCTCCAGTCGCGTGACGCGAAGTCCCTCGCCGGTGAATCCGGTGAGCACCGCTGGGTTCCTAAGCAACACAAAGCCTTCCCCCGCTCCGCCCTTGACCGTCACCTCGATCTCACCCAGCAGGCGTCCATCGCGAATCTCCCAGGACTGGACAAGCAGGTGCGCCGGCCGGCGCTCGACGCCAAGCGCGGCCGGTGGAGTGGGCAGGAGCACGGATGCTTTTTCGGCTCGGGCCTCGGTACCGTTGCCTAGCCCCGTCACGAACAGCACCATGAGCCCAAGCGCGGACGTGACCGCTGCCGTTCCTCCTCCCGCCGGGTCCGACCGGCGACGCCGCCAGGCCTGCATCCAACGCACCGCAGCCGGTGTGCAGAGACCGAGAAAAGCTCCCGCGCTGACCCACGGAAAGAAGTACGCCGCACCCAGGGGTTGAGCGAGGATCCCGGCTCCGAGAACGATCGTTGAACCCACCGCCAGCCCGCCCCGCGCCGCCGAGGTCGCCGGACGCAACCGCCCTGCCAGGGCGAGCGCCGCACCCGCGACGATTCCAACCAAGCCTCCGAGGGAGATCCAGGCCTGCCACGACGGGAGATGTGAAAGGTCGAGGCTCACCGGCTGACCCGACGGCAGTGCCGCCAATGAAAACTCGAGTTCCTGCCGCATCACCCGACGTTCGTGCAAAGCCTGCACCGTCAGGCTGGCCGCAAGAATCAAGGCCACCAGTCCCGCGAGCAGCGACACCGGCAGCCAACGCAATCCGCCGGCCCGAAGCGTCACCGCGCCCACCAGCAGCAACCCGAGCAAAGCCAGGACTTCGCCGTGAGCGTGGGCGGCGAGCCACTCCCAACCCGTCTCCGGCACCACCGGACGACTGGCCACGGCCGTGCCGCCGACGGGTACCAGCTGCCGGCCCTGCTCGCTCCGCACCCGCCACTCCACCAGGGCCGCGGGAACCACCAGGACCGGGGCGACCAGCTGGAGCCGTCGCGGTGAATCCGTAGCCGGCTGGCCGTAACGCAACAGCACTTCCACCGGCTCATTGGGATTCAACCGGGCGGAAAGGGGGATGAGCGTATCCGCCCCTTCCTTTCGCGCACTGACTCCCTGTCCATCGGTCCGGGCTTCCCACAATCGGGTGCCTTCCGGCAGCCGGACGCGCAGCGACTTCTGCCCGCGGGTCTTGACAAAGAACCGTGCCTCAGTGGCCACCTGGCCGTCGCGTCCCACCTGGCTGCTCAGCGCGGCAAACTCCACCACCTGGTCCACCGTGTCCGCATCGGCATAGCCGTCAAAAGCAACCTCCAGGACAAAGGGACGCGCGGTATAGTGATAAACGGCGAGGGAGGGCGCTTCCGTGAAGAGCCGGTACTCCACCGGCAACTCCATCGGTTCGAGCCGGAGCAGGCTGCCTTCCGCACGCCGGACCTCATGCCGGACCTGGCCGGCGCTGACAATCTGCACATAACCGCGCTCCGACTGGACGCCCAGCGGACGGACGAGGCCAGGCTGAATCACTCCTCCCCGGGCGCTCATCGGTTGTTCAAAGGTGACCAGCAGCGAAGCCGCCCCCAAAGCCGGCTCATGCAGGGAAACGATCACCTCGTCGCCCTCGCGTCGCCACTCTCTCCGCACGCCCTGTCCCAGCACGTCGATGTTGCCCGCACCGGAGGGAATCGCGATCCGCCACTCCGTGGACGGGGCGCCCACGACAAAGAAATTGAAGAGCACACTGCCCGCGACCACGCCCTCCCGGAGGGAATAGAGGTGGAAGACATCGGCCTGCACGCTCTGTCCCACGGACTCCACGGTCACCGCGGCGGTCCAGTCACCGGAGCGAAGACGGAAAGCCAGCTGCACGCCGTCACTTCGTTCCGAATACAGCGAAAGGGGAAGCTCGGCCAGCTCGCGCACGGTTCCGGGAGACATCCGGTAGCCGGGGGTCGTCTTTACTCCAATCTGGCCACGCACGGCCTTGGCCGAAGGAAAGCGCAGCCCAGGCAGCTCCCAGGTGCCGGAAGCGGCCGCCTGGAGGCGCTCTAGGCGCAACCGGATCAGGCGGCGCCCTTCCACCGGCTGGGAAAAAACCAGGCGGAGCACGCGGCGTGCGTCCTTGATCTCCTTTTCCAGCGCGTAGTCGGCGATGTCCTCGCCCTGCACCGAAACCAAGGCAAAATCCGCCGGCACCTGCAGGGTGAATTCACGCACCGGCGCCTCGCGGATCTCCAGTTCGACGGCGGATTCGATCCGGCGCTCGGCCTCACCGAGCGCATAGGTGGTCACCTGCGACACCGTCACCTCGGGCAGCACCGGATCGGCCCGGAGGCGGAGCAGTCGCTCGGCCGAGGGGAATCGGAACACCCACACCGCCGTCACACCCTCCTCCACCGCCTCACCCGGGAAGGCGTCGGGCGCCAGCTGCATGAGGCCGGATGACTCCGTCACATCCACGCGCACTGCGCCCCGGCACCCCAGTCGCAGCAGTCCCGCATGTCGCAG
Source organism: Opitutaceae bacterium (assembly GCA_046346755.1). Taxonomy (GTDB): domain Bacteria; phylum Verrucomicrobiota; class Verrucomicrobiia; order Opitutales; family Opitutaceae; genus UBA6669. The sequence continues at coordinate 23,702 of JAXMHM010000027.1, forward strand.
CGCCCCCTCGGGCATGAGGCGCAGGGGCTCGACGGTCGCGGGGAAGGCCCCGAGCGCCGCCTGACTCGTGATGACGAGGGAGTTTGCCCCTTCGACGGGACGCCCCCACTCCAGCTCCAGCCATCGACCGGCCCCGGTCCCCGGACGGACGGTCCAGGAGATACTGGAATCCCCGGTCACGCTGACCAAGTCACCGGGTCCCTCGAGCTGCACGCGCAGCCGGGACAATTGTCCCTGCAGCACCCGGAGGTCGAGGGTGGTGACCTGCCGCCAGAGTCCGTCCCCGAGTCGTACCTCGGACTGTTCGGAACTGACAAAGGCCAGTGCCGCCTCGGCGGTTTCGCGCCGTTCGCGCCAGCGCAGCAGCGCCGAGCCGTCGCCGGGCAGAAAACCGCGCCACGCTTCCTGACCCCGCCGGGGCACGACCGCGGACTGCGGATCAAATTCAACTGTATCCGGCAGGCCGGTCAGCTCCACCGGCACGACGGCGCCCGCCGGGAGTCGGAACTCCACGCGACGCCAGTCGCCATCCGCGCGAACGGCCGCGACAAAGGTTAGATCCACCGGCACGGGTCCCTTGCGTTGCAGCACCAGGTCGTAGGCGAACACCGCGCCGTCGCGGACGAGGTCGACCTGCCAGCCGTCACCCGCGGCTCCTTCACCGAGCGCGGCGCCCCCCGACAGCAGTCGAAGCCGCGCGCCGGCTTGTTCAGCGCGCGCCACACCGCGCAGGCGCAGGCGGAGGCTGCCCCCGCCGGGCTCCAGCACTCCCGACACCAGCGTCTCCGTCAGCTCCGCCTCCCGCGCCGAGGCTCCACGGCCCGTGACCTGAAGTTCGATCCGGGCATCCCGGCGCAAGGAGATGAGGAGATCGCGGCTGGACGGGCCCTCCCCAGCCAGGGCGGTGGCGCCAGTGAGCGAGGAGAGTCGGACATCGACCTGCGCGTCAGGCACGATCCGGCACCGGGCCACGTACCCGGCCGCTTCACCGGCCAGGATGAGCGGCATCCGCCAGACTCCGGGCAACGGGGGATCGGCGCGGCGGAGCTGCACGGTGAAATCGAAACTGCGTGGGCCGTCGCCCGTCTCCGGCAGTACGGGTCGCAGCACCAGCCAGCGACTGGCGGTGGGCCCGGTGCCCCGTTGACGGATCGACCAGTCGCGCAAGGCGGACCCATTCACGGCCACCACCTCGCCCTCACCCTCCACCCCCACGACCAGCGTCTCCGGCCGCCCCTGCAGGACGGTCACCTGCAGCACCGCTTCGCCCGTGAGTGCAGTCGGACTCACGCGCACCGTGTGTTCAGCCGTCACTGAGAAGAACACCGGCACCGGCGGCGGCGCGCCGGTTTCAAAGACAATGCGCCCCCCGCCGGGCAGCGGCGTTCCGGGCGTGCGCGGATCCGCGCCGAGGGCGAGGGAGGCCGCGGCGAGGGCGAGGACGCCCATCACCCGCCACCGCACGCGGGAAAGGTGGGCACAAAGGGAGGTGTAAACCACGGCAGAGTGATACGAAGACATGGAGGACTTGGGTTGTGCGCCGCGTGGACACGCGGAGAGGGAGGGCCGCCCGGCTGCGGTTGCAGCGCGGCGGGCGGGAGTGAAAGGCAAAGGGACCGGACTACTCGCCGAGCAGGCGGCGGCTTTGGGCAAACATCGAGACCAGCTCCTGCACGCGCGCTTCGTGGCTGTAGTGGCCGCGGAGCTCATTCACGACGGGAGCGAAATCGGAAAGTCGGATACCGGTGGCAGCGTCGCCCCCGCGCAGCTTTTCGGCGAGGAAGGCGGCGGTGCCGGCGAGCTTCAGGCTGGGGGAAGCACGCCCGAAGGACGGTGCCTGGGGGGCGTGGACCAAGGTCCAGCTGCGCTCCACCATGCGACCGTCAGCGGCGTTGCGGAAGCGGATCAGGACCTCGCCCAGTTCGCCCTCGCCGTCCGGCCGGGCCTCGATCTGGTAGAGGGCGACGGCGGCCTCCTCGGCGGCGAGTTCGGCGGCGTCCACCTGGTCATTGCGGAAGTCCTCGGCCTTGAGCCGGTGATGCTCGAATCCAATCAGGCGATACCGGCCGACCCGGGCGGGGTTGAAGCGCACCTGGACCTTGACGTTCTCCGCCGCGGGGCGGAAGGCACCGGCCAGCGCCCCGGCAAAGCGGTCGTCGGCCTCCTCCGGCGTGTTCAGCACCTGGTAGCGCCCGTCGCCGTCGCGGGTCAGCGCCTCGATCATGCGGTCGTCGAGCCCATCGGCACCGATACCGCAGGCGTCGAACGCAATGCCCTGCTGCCGGAGGTCGCGGATGCGCCTGGCCAGCGCGGCCGGGTCGGCTTCGCCGAGGTTGGCGGCACCGTCGGTGAGCAGCACAATGCGATTGCGTGCTCCGTCGCGCCGCTGGCGGAGCGCCACCTCGCCGGCCAGTTTCAGCGCGGCCTCCAGGTCGGTGCCGCCCTCGGCGGGGGTGCGGGCGGCGAGGTCGACGAGCTGTCCGGCCTTGTCCCCGGAAAGTCGGTCGGCCAGCAAGCGCGGCTGCCGGGCAAAGCCGACGAGCGAGAGCGTGTCATTCGGTCCGAGCAGCGAGACGAGCGACGCCAGCGCGCGGCGCACCGTGGCGGCGCGGTCCTCACGCTCCATCGAGCCCGATGTATCCAAAAGGACGGTGAGCGAGAGCGGCTGATTCGCACTGCGGCCCGAGGCCGGGACCCGCACGGCGATCCGGACGAGCGAACGCTGGGAGAGAAAGGGATGTCCCGCCTGCTCAATCCAGGCCTGCACCGCCTCGCCGGCGGCCGGCGCCGGATCGCCGTAGTCGAAGGCATTGTAGAATTCCTCAGCGCGGACCGAAGCGGGGTCGGGCAACGCCCCCGACGCGAGGGCGGCGCGGGCCAGCCGGAATGACGCGTCGCTCACATGCAGGGAGAACGTCGAATCGGACTGCTCGGCCGCGGACACTTCCTGCTGCCAGGCCGACGTCTCGCCGCCCACCGCATTCGCACGGGATACCGGCTTCGCCGGCTTTCGCTCATCCGAGGGTTCCTCCGTGCGCTCGACCGACCGTTCTACCTTGCGTTTGCCGGCGGACACCGCCGGAGGGGCCGGACTGACCTGCCGCGGTTCGGCCGAGACCGTGAAGGCATCGAGCTTGAGTTCCTTCTCTCCCGAGGCCCCGGGCGCCGCGCGGACAGCGCCGGCCGTGCCGGACTTGAAGTAGGAATAGGTGACGACTCCCTGATCGCGTACCTCTTTGGGTGCTGTGGAACCGAAGGAGCGAGCGAGCGACTGTTTGTCGTCTTCCGAGCCCCAGACCGGAACCTTCACCACGGGGTTGGCGGCACTGGCTGCACCCCCGAGTGTGACCGGCTCGATCGTAGAGGAGGCAAGCTCCGAGGGAACCACTTTGCGTCGGCCCGCGAGTTCGAGGTCGGCATCTTTACGTGACGCCCTGGCCGCGGATGGCACCACCGGGCGCGGCGACTGAGGTCGGCCTGCCGGAGCCTGGAGCACTTCGGTCTTTGCCGCGTCGGGCCCGTCCGAATGCCCTGCCGAAAGCTCCGGGGCACCCTCGTTTTTGAAAGGGAGAGCACTGTCCGAAAACGTGACTCGCGGAAGCTCGAGCCGTTCTTGCTGGCGTAACTCCTCGCTCGGAGTCGACTGACGCTCGAATTTGACCGACTGGCTCGTCGGCATTGCGTTCCAAGACGTGCGCAGCACCAACCCCAGCGTGAACACGAGCGCCACGCTTGCTGCGATGGGTCCGGTCCAGCGCAGCCAAGTGGAAACCCAGGGGCGTCGGCCGCGGCCCGGCTCGATCACGGACTCCGGGGCAACGCCCGGGGAGTGGGCTTCAAGGGCGGCCAGCACGCGCGCCCGCCGTTCCGGGGAAAGGGTCAATGGCGTCGCCGGTGGACGATGGGCGTCGGTGACCAGGCCATGCACGAGTTCGAGCCGGCGTTTGAAGACGGCCAGCTCCGGCTTCTCGGTCACGAGCCGCGTGAGCTCGGCAATTTCAAAAGGCGAGGCTTCACCCAGCACCCAGGCCGTGATGCGGGCCTCCAAGTCGGGTGAAATCCAGGGTTGAAGCGGGTCTTGATGATTCATGGTGTGTCTCCGGTCAGCCCTGACTCCCCTCGATCCCAGCGTGACGCAGTGCGTCGGCGAGGCCCTTGAGCAGGTGGTGCAATTTGTAGCCGACGTGGCCGACACTCAGGCCGGTGCGCTGGCTGATTTGCTGATAACTGGATCCTTCGTGATACTTGAAGCGCAGCAGCGCCCGGTCTTCCGGGGCGAGCTCCGCCATGAGCAGCTGAACGGTCCCCACCGCCTCGCGTCGGGCCATGTCCTCGGCGGGCAGTTCATCGCCGGCCGTGGGGTCGACCCCGTCGAGCGGCTGTTCCCGGCGGTGGTCCCGCAAGTGGTTCAGGGCGAGGTTACGTACGCTGCGGTAGAGCCAGGCCCGGGGATTCTCCACCTCCCGCCACGACTGATGCAGCCGCAGAAAGGCGTCCTGGACCAGTTCCTCCCCCACCGACCGCCGCCCCACCAGCCCGAGGGCGAAACTCAGCAACGGACCTTCTTCGGCTGCAAAGAGTTCCGAAATCGACGGCCGTGCCGCGGGGCGGTTTTGATCCACCGGCCGGGAGGCTGGGGACGCCCCGTCAGCGGGCGTCGGCGCGGGCTGGAAGGCCGGTGAATCCATGGTGAAGGGTGCCGTCAGGTCGCATGTTCGCTCCCTAGTAAGACACCACGAGCTCCAAATTCTTAGGAAATAGTGAAAATCGATTCCACCGAAGGCGGGGGTCGGCCCGCGACGCAAAAACCACCCAGGTTGTTCCCCTGCTGACTTCTCGCGGCGAATCCGGTGAATTTCGGTCGTAGGGTTCCGCCCCATACAACGGGTGCGACTTTGCTGTCAGGCTGTGCACGGACGCAAATCCCGGCGCGTTCAGCGCCGGTCGTCGCCGCCTTCGTTTCCGAAGGTGCGCCAGAAAACAAAAGCAAAAAAAGAAGGAACCATGTCATCCCTGATCATTGAGCCCACGCTTGCTCCCCACCATCCGCCTCTCCTCCCCCGCCGCACTGTGCTTCGCAACATGGGACTGGGCGCACTGGGTGTCGGAAGCGCACTGCTCTTTCCGAAGCGCGTGCAAGCTGCCTTCGCCAAATCGGCTTCCACTCCGGACACCGATCTCGCCGTACTTAATTTCGCCCTGAACCTCGAATACCTCGAGGCGGAATACTACAGCTACGCGGTCAGCGGCCGCGGCATCGAGACGTTCGGTCTCGGCGTGTCCGGCTCCGGCACCCCGGGCACGACGACGGTCAAGTCCAGTCCGCAGGTGACCTTCACCAGCCCGCTCGTGGCCCAGTATGCGGCCGAGATTGCCGTGGACGAGCGCGCCCATGTTACCTTCCTGCGGACTGCCATTCAAGGAGCCGGAGCGGTTCCGGTCGCCCGCCCCGCCATCAACCTTCGCGAGAGTTTCGCCGCCGCCGCACAGGCCGCGGGCCTCGGGGCTGGGTTCGATCCGTTTTCCAGTGAACTGAATTTTCTGCTCGGTGCCTTTATTTTTGAGGACGTCGGTGTCACCGCCTACAAGGGCGGCGCGCCGCTGCTGACCAACAAGGGCTACCTCGAAGCCGCCGCGGGTATCCTCGCGGTCGAGGCCTACCATGCCGCCATTGTGCGCACGGTGCTCTTCCAGGCCGGCGCCAGCGCCCAACAGGCGGTCCAGGCCATCTCCGATCTCCGCGACTCCGTCGACGGCGCGGACGACATCGATCAGGGCATTGTGATCGGTGGCAACGCCAACCTGGTTCCCACCGATGCCAACAGCATCGCCTACAGCCGCTCTCCGCGACAGGTGCTGAACATTGTTTACCTCGCTCCCAACGCGACCCGTGGCGGGTTTTTCCCCGCCGGCCTCAATGGTGCGATCACCTGATCTCCCGGCCGCCTTCCTCACCCACTCACCCTCTCCCTAGTTTCTCATGAATTTTCAAAAATCAGTTTTCCTCCTGACCGGTTTCGCCCTGCTGGCGGCCCGCGCATTCGCGGCCGACCTGGCACCGACGAACTTCAGCAGCGTGATCTTCAACGGCACGATCACGTCCGCCACCGGCGGCGCCAATGCCGCCGGCACCGTCAGCTCGCTCTTTGCCTCCAACGGCATCGACTACACCTTGATGCCGAACGGCACACTGACCGATCCGGTGGCCTTCACCTACACCAAGACGGGCGCCAACACCGGACGCATCACCGAGGCTGCTGTGGGAACCCTCCCGGCGGTCAACGTAGCGCTGACCTTCGCCACGGAGACCACCGGCACGTTCGTCGCCTCCTACGGCAACGCGAGCACGCAATCGGGCACGTTCAGCCTCGTCACCGTCGCCTTCTCCTCGCCCCTGCTCAATGTTTCGACCCGGACGACGCTCGCCGCCAATGGCTCCGCGATCACCGGTTTCATCATCGGGGGATCCGGGCCGCGACGTGTGCTGATTCGCGCGGTCGGACCCGGCCTGGCACGTTTCGGTGTGCCCTCACCCTTGGCCAATCCTTCCCTCATCCTCTGGAAAGGAAACACGCAGATTGGCGCCAATGACGACTTCAGCACCGGCACCAATGTCGATACGACCCTGTCCGACCAATTTGCAGTCGTCGGCGCTTTCCCACTCACCCTGGGCAGTCGCGATGCAGCGCTGGCCGTGGAGTTGGAGCCCGGGGCCTACACCGCCCAGATCCGCGGCAGCACCGCCACCGAAACCGGTGAGGTGCTCCTCGAGGTCTATTTCCTCAATTGACCTCCCCGTCCCCACCCGTGGGGACGCAACCCTCGACCACCGCGACGGCGGTCACTGCACAGCAATCAGCCATCCGGCACTACACCCATGAACAAACTCGAAATCAAAGGGGATTGGAACATCACCAAGGGCAAACTGAAGCAAAAGTGGGCCAAGCTGACCGACGACGATCTGCAGTACGTCGAAGGCAAACAGGATGAACTGCTCGGCCGAATCCAGAAGCGAACCGGGGAAACCCGCGAAGCAGTGGAAAAAGCCATCAAGGACTCAGCGTAAGGTGGTGGCGCCCATGCTCCCTGCGTTCGCGGGAAGCATGGGTTAAGCATGGGTTAAGCATGGGTTAAGCATGGAGTGACGTCCCATCCGCAACGTCCTTCCAACAACAATCGAGCCGCCTCGATAAAATCGGGGCGGCTCATTTGTATTGCGGGTCGAGCCCGCTAGCGCGGCAAAGGCGCTTATCTTCGTCTTGGGTTTTGGCGGAGTCGTTTGAGTATCAATCTCAGACTTTTACCTAACCGTTCTGACTTAACCTGCTAACACTGACTTGGCCTGACCTAACCTGACTCGGTCTGCATTCGTCTGATCTAACCGGACTGAGCTAAACCTAGCCTGACTCGGTCTGACCGAGGTGGTCCTGTGACCACGCTCAGAGTATCGTCCCATTCCGGGTATAAATCAACCCGCTTGGTTGTAATCAGTGAAGATTTTTTCGAGGTTTTTCCCTCACGCAACCTGGGGGATTTGCCATCTTCCAAAATTCCTCAAATCGGTATCCACACCGCTTCAAAAAAGAAAGGCGGCGCGCCACCGTCTGACCTGACTCAATCGATTGAACCACGAATGAACACGAATTGACACGAATTGACACGAATGAAGACGAAAACGGAGAGCGACTGAGCACGAGGTCACTGCAGGTGAGACAAAAATCAATTGCTGGCCCTGTCCCAGTTACCTCTGAATTCGTGTTCGTTCGTCTCCATTCGTGGTTCACTTCCGACGGATTGACTACGTGGTGCCGGTGTGCGGGTGCTTCCACGGGGCGCGGTAGTCGCGCTTCAGCCGGGCGGAGGCCGCGGGGTTGCCGACGATCTGCTCGCGGTCGGCGTCCCAGGTGAGCCGTGCGCCGGCTTCGAGCGAGATCATCGCCAACTTCACCGTCGTGGTCGACAGGTGGGCGTCCGCCGTGGTGCAGCTGGGCGCGCGCCGCTCGCGTACTGCGGTGAGGAACTCGGCCATGTGCAGCATCGCGGTGTCCGCCTTGACCTCGGTCGTCTTGCGCTCCGCGCTCTTGCCCCGCGGGATGAAGGTCCAGCGGTTGTCGGTGACGAAGACAGTGCCCTTCTCGCCAAACAGGGTGATGCCATTGTTCGTCTCGGGAGCATACTCCTCGGAGCCCCAGAGGCGGTGACGCCAGGTGAGCGGACTGCGCTCAAACTCGAAGTGCGCCGTCATCGTATCGGGTGTAGTAATACGATCCTTCAGCTGATAGAGCCCGCCCGAGGCACTGACGGTGCGCGGGGCGCCCAACCCGAGCATGAGGCGGGTGGCGTCGATCAGATGAATACCCCAGTCAACGAGATGGCCATGCCCGGTCGTCGCCTCCAGGCGCCAGTTCTTGTGTCCCACCTGCGGGCTGTAGGGAATGAGCGGGCCCGGACCGCACCAGAGGTCCCAGTCGAGCGAGGCCGGCGGCGGCTGCGGAGCGGGGCTGAGCGTGCCGGCGGTGTAGTGGATGGCGGCGTCGACCTGCACCACACGCCCGAGTTCTCCGGCGTCGATAAACTGGCGCACCGCCTGATACGCCGGACTCTGGCGTCGCTGGAAACCAATCTGCACCATCCGGTTGCTCCGGGCGGCGGCGTCGGCCATGGCGCGTCCCTCCCGCACGTCGTAGGCGAGCGGTTTCTCGCAATAGATGTCGAGCCCACGCGCCAGCGCGTCGATGAAGGGCAGTGCGTGCCACTGGGGCGGCGTGGCGAGGATGATCGCCTCCAGCCCGGGCACTGCCAGGAGGTCCCGGTACTGCTTGAACGCGAGAGGACGGCTGCCCTGCAGGCCCTCCACCTCCGCCACCGCCTTGGCCAGCATGTCGCTGTCGACGTCGCACAACGCCACCACCTCGGCGCCCCCGGCGCGGAAGGCGGACTTGACGTCGACGAGGCCGTACCAGCCGCAGCCGATGAGACCCAGCTTGACCTTGCGGGGACCCGCAGTGGCCGGGGCCACGGTTTGCGCGACGAGGGGCGTGGTGGCGACAGCACTGACGGCCATCGCACCGAGGAATTCACGGCGATTAAGGGGTTTCACCCGCGCAGCCTCGCAACTCGACTGGACAACGAAAAGGGAAAAACTCACCCGTCGTTGCTCCCTGCTTTCGGCTTGGGCTGCGGAGCGGGTGTGGCTACGGTCCGGTGATGTCCGACCCTCTCCGGCCCCCACCTCCGGCGCCTCGTTTTCCCGGTCCCAAGAGCGCGGCTCATCTGGCCGAACTCCGTCACTACGTCATCGCCGACCCCTATCCGTTTGTCGTCGACCTCGCAGGCTGCCAGGGCATGGAGATCGCCACCGTCGACGGTCAGCGTCTGATCGACTGGGCCGGCTACTACGCCTCGAAGTGGATCGCGCACAACCATCCCCGCATGTACGAGCCCGACTACCTGCGTCGGCTGGGCCTGGCCGCCAATAACAAGATGGCCAATGTCGATTTTCTCACCCCCGAGTGTCTCGCCTACTACCGGGCCCTGCACGCGGTGGCTCCGGTCTGCATGCGCAATGAGCACCTCGAAGTCTACGCCGTGAATTCGGGCGCCGAGGCGGTGGAGAACATGATGAAGTACCTGATCAACCTGCACGACCGGACCCCGAGTGCGCGGCGCGGGGCGCGACGGTTCATTTACTTTGACCAGGCGTTTCACGGGCGAACGGTCTTTGCCCTCAACATCACCGAGCTGTCCCACGACCCGATCATCACCAAGGACTTTCACGGTCTCGTCGCCGGCAATCTGCAAATTCCTTTCCCGGCGGTGAACACGGACGAGCCGGCGAGCGAGAATCATTTCCGCACCCAGCAGGCGCTCGATCGGGTGGAGCGGAGCTTGCAGGAGTATCCGGGTGAGATCGTTGGCATCATTGTCGAGCCGATCCAGGGCGCCGGGGGACACCGCGTGGCGGAAAAGGCGTTCTTTCAGGGGCTGAGCCGGCTGGCGCACACTTATCACGTCAGCCTCGGCTTCGACGAAGTGCAGACGGCCGGGGGACAAACCGGGGCCTTTTTCATGGTCGATCTGCTCGACCTCCCCTACCCGCCGCAGGCGATTGCGACCGCCAAGAAGATGGGCAATGGCGTCGTCTACATGCTGAAATCCATGGAAGACGAGGGTGTGCTCGACTCCACCTGGGGCGGAGCGCTGGCCGACATGGTCCGGTTTTGCCAGGAGTGGCAGATTGTGCAGGACGAGCGTCTGATCGAAGCGGTGCCGGACAAGACCGCCTACCTGGTGGCCGGGTTAAATCGCCTGAAGACCGCTTTTCCCGGCGTGGTGTCAAATGTGCGCGGCGCCGGGCTCTACCAGGGATTCAGTCTGTCCACGCCGGCCCTCAAATCGGCCTTGATCGACCGCGCTCTGGAGGAAGAATCCCTGCTCCTGCTCGGGGCGGGGCGTCACAGCGTTCGGCTGCGACCCCACCTTCATGTCACGCCGGCGGACATCGACCAGTTGATCGCCAAGCTCAGCGCCGTGCTCTCACGCCTGACCTCCGCCTCCTGATGCGACCGAGGCGCGGGCGGCGGCCGCGATCGCCCGCTCCCGGGCGGCATGCGCCGCGGAGACCGGCACGTATTTCTCGGCCCAGGTTTTCAGTCCGGCCTGCTCGTCGGCGCTGAGCGCACGCACCACCCGGGCCGGGGTGCCCATGACCATCGATCCCGGAGGAATGACCGTGCGAGGGGTCACCACCGAGCCAGCGCCGATCAGGCTGCGGGCGCCGACCCGCGCACCGTCCAGCACCGTGGCACCCATGCCAATGAGGCACTCGTCCTCAATCGTACAGGCATGGATGATGGCGCCATGCCCCACCGTGCACCAGGCGCCGATGAGGGCGTCAAGGTCGTCGGCGAGGTGGACAATGACGTTGTCCTGCAAATTGGTTCCTTCTCCCACCACGATCCGCGCAATATCCCCCCGGAGCACCGCCCCGTAGAACACACTGCTGCCCGGACCCAGGGTGACGTCTCCCACCACGGTGGCGTTTGCGGCGACCCACGAAGCGCGAGCGATATCGGGGGTGCGGGACAGGTGCTGGGCGAGGCGTTCCTGGACAGTCATGGGCAAGAGGAGGTTCACTTGGTTCTCGCCCCGATCCTTCGCACCCGCAAGCTCGCCGCACACGCATTTCTTGGCGAGAAATCCCCCTTCCGGCACACGACTCGCTACGTCGCCCCTCACGTTCCCGTATGGAAACCACCCTTCACGTCGGCCGCGGCCTGCTCGGCATTGTGGCATTCATTGGCATTGCCGCCCTGTTTTCCACCAATCGTCGGCGCATTCCGTGGGCCGTGGTCGCCACCGGCATGGCCCTCCAGCTCATCCTCGCGTTGCTCATTCTCAAAGTGGATGCGATCCGGCTGATCTTCGACGCGGTCGGCACCTTCTTTGTCAAACTCCTCAGCTTCACCAACGAAGGAAGCAGTCTCGTCTTCGGCTGGCTCTTCAATGTCCCCACCGGCGATCGCGGACTGATCATTGCGGCCACCACCGGCAGCGGCGCCGCGGGCTCGTTCAATACCTTTGCGCCCGTGTTCGCGGTCAGCATCCTGCCCACGATCATCTTCTTTGCCGCGTTGACCTCGCTGCTCTACCGGCTCGGTGTCCTTCAGGTCATCGTTTACGGTTTCGCGTGGATCATGTCGAAGACGCTGAAATTGTCGGGGGCCGAGACCCTCTCGGCATCGGCCAATATCTTCGTCGGACAGACCGAGGCGCCGCTGCTGATCAAACCGTTCATCGCTCGCATGACGCGATCGGAGCTGCTCGCCATCATGGTCGGCGGCATGGCCACCATCGCCGGCGGAGTGATGGCGGTCTACATTACCTTGCTCGGCGGCAGTGACCCGGCGGAGCAGGTCCGCTGGGCCACGCACCTGCTGACGGCCTCGGTGCTTTCCGCTCCGGCGGCGCTCATTGTCGCCAAGATCCTCCTGCCGCAGGAAGAAACCATCGATGCGAGTATCCAGATGAGCGCGGAAAAGCCGGGCGAAAACCTGCTCGACGCCATCTGTCTCGGCACCACCGATGGGCTCAAGCTGGCCGTCAACGTCGGCGGCATGCTCATCGTGTTCACGGCGCTGGTCGCGATGGTCAATTGGATGATGGCAAACTGGATTGGCGACTGGACGGGCCTCAACACATGGATCGCTCAGATCACCGACGGCCGCTACAGCAGCCTTTCCCTCCAGTTTATCTTTGGCATGATTGGCGCCCCGGTCGCCTGGCTCATGGGGGTCGAATCGGGCAACCTGATGGTGGCCGGACAGCTGTTGGGCGAGAAGACCGTGCTGAACGAGTTCTACGCTTACTTTACCATGAACAAGCTGCAGGCCGCGGGCACGCTGACCGATGATCGCACCCGCATCATCATGACCTATGCGCTGTGCGGATTCTCGAACATTGTCTCCATCGGAATCCAGATCGGCGGAATCGGGGCCCTCGCTCCGGAGAAACGGAGCGAGCTGGCCAAACTCGGCTGGCGCGCCCTCCTCGGCGGCAGCCTCGCCTGTTTCCTGACCGCCTGCGTGGCGGCGATGTTGACCTGAATCCGCGGCCGCGGAGCGAGCGGCTCCTGGCGACCAGAGCAGAGGCGGTTCCCAAAACAGGAGTTTGCCGTGCGGGTAAACCTGGGTCAGCGTCGGACTCTGTTCCCCGCCCCCAACCATGTCCGCCGTTCTCGCCATTGACCAAGGGACCACGTCGTCCCGCGCGCTCGTCTTCACCCGCGACGGCACCACCCTGGGTGTCGCCCAGCAGGAATTCGCCCAGCACTTTCCCCAGCCCGGCTGGGTGGAACACGATCCCGCCGACCTCTGGGACTCCACCCGACGCGTGGCCACGGCCGCCGTGGCGGAGGCAAATCTGGCGGCGTCCGACCTGGTCGCCGTCGGGCTCACCAACCAGCGGGAAACCACCCTGCTTTGGGAACGCAGCACGGGACGTCCCCTCGCCCCGGCCATCGTCTGGCAGGACCGGCGCACCGCCGCGATGTGCCGAGCCCTCCAGCGCCGGGGACTCGAACCCCTCTTTCGCCGCAAGACCGGGCTCCGACTGGATCCCTACTTCAGCGGCACCAAACTCGCCTGGTTGCTCGATCACCTGCCCGGCGCCCGACGCCGCGCCCAAAAGGGTGAACTCGCATTTGGCACGGTGGATACCTGGCTGCTCTGGCAACTCACTGGAGGCAAGGTGCACGCCACCGACGTCACCAACGCCTCCCGCACCCTCCTGCTCGACCTGCGCACGGGACAGTGGGACGACGCCTTGCTCCGTGCCCTGCGCATTCCGTTGGAAGTCCTGCCGGAGATCCGCGCCAGCAGCGGTCACTTCGGCGAGATCACCAGCATCCCCGCCCTGAAAGGCCTGCCCATCACCGGCGTCGCTGGCGACCAGCACGCCGCCCTCTTCGGCCAGGCCTGCTTCCGGCCCGGCATGGCCAAGAACACCTACGGCACCGGCTGCTTCCTGCTCCTGAACACCGGTACACGCCTGGTGCACTCGAAGCATCGCCTGCTCACGACCGTGGCCTGGAAACTGGGCGAGAAGGGACCGATTGAATACGCCCTGGAAGGCAGCGTCTTCATCGGCGGCGCCGTGGTCCAGTGGCTCCGCGACGGACTCGGGATCATCCGAAACTCGAGCGAAATCAAGGCGCTGGTGGAAAAGGTACCCGACAACGGAGGTGTCTATTTTGTGCCCGCCTTCACCGGCCTCGGAGCGCCGCACTGGGACGCCGAAGCCCGCGGCGCGATCTTTGGGCTGACGCGCGGCACCACCTCGTCGCACATCGCCCGGGCCGCCGTCGAGAGCATTGCCTATCAGGTCGCCGACCTGCTCTCCGCCATGGAGGCCGACGCCGGTCAGCGCCTGCGGGAGCTGCGGGTCGACGGCGGGGCCACGCGCAATGACGGCCTGCTCCAGTTTCAAAGCGATTTGCTCCGGGTTCCCGTGGTGCGTCCACGCACGACCGAAACCACCGCCTTGGGCGCGGCGTTTCTCGCCGGTCTCGCCGTCGGTTTCTGGAAGGACCAGCAGGAAATCGCCGCGCTGTGGTCGGCGGATCGCACGTTCCGGGCCGAGGCCAAACCTGCCCGGGTCAAACGCCTTCGTCAGTCCTGGGACAATGCCGTGCGCGGGGCGCGGGCCTGGCGGGAAACGCCAGCCAAGTAATCCTAGGTCGGATACAGCACCGGCGTTCTACCGGCCGAGCGCCACGACCTCGTTTGCAATGCGGTGCAACGGGAGAATGCGATCCACTCCCCCGAGCTTGATCGCCTCCTGCGGCATGCCGAACACCACACAGGTGGCCTCGTCCTGCGCGAGAGTCACGGCTCCGCCCTCCTTCATCTCCTTCATCCCTTTGGCCCCATCGTCACCCATGCCCGTCATGATCACTCCGATCGCATTCTTGCCGGCATAGCGGGCGGCGGACCGGAACAACACGTCGACCGAGGGACGATGCCGGCTGACGAGCGGGCCGTCCCTGACCTCGACGTAGTAGCGCGCGCCGCTTCGCTTCAGCAGGAGGTGACGGTTCCCGGGTGCGATCAGCACCTGCCCGCGCAGGACCGAGTCGCCATCGGCCGCTTCCTTCACCGTGACGCGACACAGCGAGTTCAGACGCTCGGCGAAGTTGGCGGTGAATTTCTCGGGCATATGCTGGACAATCACCACCCCCGGGGCATCCACCGGCAGGGCCTGGAGAAACTCGCGGAGGGCTTCCGTGCCTCCGGTGGAGGCGCCCACCGCCACGATCTTCTCGGTGGTCGCAATCATCGCCTGCGAGTTGGGCTTGGGCAGCATGGCGTCAGCCGTCAACTTGGGCTGCACGGTGTGAACGCCGCTCTCCGCCGGGGTCGCGGATTGCGACGCCGGCCTGGGCTCGGCGGACTTCGCCATCCGCCCGCCTCGGATCCGGGCGTGCGCGGCCGACTTGATCACATCGCACAGGTGAATGGCCGACTCCTCAATGAACTGCTTGGTGCCCAGCTTGGGTTTGGTGATGATCTCAACTGCACCCCGTTCCAGAGCCGCCAGAGCAGTCTGCGAGCCGGCGTCGGTCAGCGTGGAGCAGATGACCACCGGCAGCGGATGCTGTGACATCAGTTTCTCCAGGAACGTCAGGCCGTCCATGCGCGGCATTTCCACATCGAGGGTGATGACATCCGGCACCTCCTTGGCGATGCAGGCAACGGCGGCAAACGGGTCCGAGGCGGTGGCAATCACCTCGATGCCAGGGTCCGACTCGAGCACGGCTTTCATCGCCTGGCGCACCGACGCCGAATCGTCGACCACCAGCACGCGGATCTTCTTGGAAGTCATGGTCAGGGGTATGATTTAAGGGGGGATGGCAGGAGCTTGACTCGCACCCCACCGGTGAAGGTATTGAAAATCAATTTCCGTCCGGTATGTCCTCCGGTGTCACAGGCCTTGACTGTGATTCCGTGGGAACGAAGCAGCCCGCTGGCGGTGCGCGTGTTGTCTGCTCCAATACCATCTTCAGCACCGCTTCTCCCGGAACCCAGCAGGTCCGATCCACCAAACAGCTTGGCCTGCAGGACGGCAGGGCGGATGCCCCGATGCAGGAAAAACTCCACCATCTCGGGAATGGCATCGGTGACAAATTTCCAACGCCGGCACCGATCCCCCGGTTGACCGCAATCGTTGGCGGGCGCGGCACGCATCGCATGACAAATGGCCGCGCTCCGCGTGTCGCGGTGCCAGAGAGTCACGGCCACGCACGATCCCAGCACCGTCGTCACTTCGCAGGAATCACGCAGCAGCAGCAGTTCGCCCGGCTCCAGGAAACGCTGAGGCAGGCGGGGAGCGAGGAGCACGTCACTCACGGGCGCTTCCCGCCTTGCGATAAACGGCCGAAGCGACCATGCGCACCGGCACGTCAAGACCGATCAAGGACTCCGAGTGCCCGACAAAGAGGTATCCCCCGGGTCGCAGGTTGCGACAGAGCCGGTTCACCACGGCCTGCTGGGTCGGCTTGTCAAAATAGATCATGACGTTGCGGAAGAAGATCGCATCGAACGTGTCCGCCACCGGATACGTTTCCTCCATGAAATTCAGCGGATGAAACTGCACCTTTGCACGCAACGCCGGAACGATCCGGACCTGATCGCAGTCGGGCCGGCGGCTGCGGAGAAGGTACTTCTTGCGTTGTTCGAGCGACACCGGCTCCACCCGCTCGGAATCATACACTGCCTCCTGCGCGATCGCCAGCACCCGGCTGGAGACGTCGGTCGCCAGCAGGGCATAGTCAAACCCCGGACGTTGCGGTGCGTAGTCGCTCAACACCATCGAAAGGGTGTAGGGCTCCTCCCCCGACGAGCAGCCCGCGCACCACAACTTGAACCGCCAGGGCCGATCCGGATCGCGGTCGAGCGCAGGCAACGCCGTTCGCGTCAGGTAGTTGAAGTGGTGGGGTTCGCGGAAAAAATCCGTCTTGTTCGTCGTGACCGCGCTGATGAAGTGGGCCAGCTCCGCCTCCGCCTGGGGTGAGTCGAAGAGGTAGGTCTTGTAGGCTTCAATCGAAGGCAGTCCCAACTCGCGAAGGCGTCGCTGCAATCGACTCTGCAGCATCGGAATCTTGTTTTCCGACATCTTGATCCCGAGCTTGCCGGTGATGAACTCGGCAAACTCGCGAAAACTCCGGGGCGAGAGCCGGAGGATTTCGTTTTCGGATTCAACGCCTGGTGGCGTCGGCAGGGTTGAGGGCATGTGAGCGGGAACCGGACCACCCACACGGGTGGATCCGACGAGAAGAATCAATGCGGTGCCCCGTTCACATTCGTCACGAGGGCGAGTTCGTCGGAAGAGAAGACAGCCGCGATGTCGAGCAGGATGATGAACTCGTCACCCCGCTTGCCCAGGCCCTGGATGAACTCGCTGCGCCAGCGCATCGCCAGCGTGGGCGGCGGCTTGATCTGGGCGGCCTCCAGCTCGATCACTTCGTGCACGCTGTCGGCAATGCCTCCGATGACCGTGCTCTCGCCATCGAGGGTCAGCTCCATCACAACAATGCGCGTGGTCACCGAATCCGCCGTCCGCGGCAGCCCGAACTTCAGACGCAGGTCGATCACGGGGATCGCCGATCCGCGCACATTGACCACGCCCCGCATGTAGGTCGGGGCGGTCGGGACCTTGGTGATCTGGGACAAGTCCAGCACTTCCCGGACCTGCGTCACGTTGATCGCGAACAACTCGTCCCCCAGCTTGAAGGTGATGTACTGCGCGGGCTCGGTCAGCGTGCTCATGGCGGTTGGCTTGGTTTGCGACGGCGGTTCAGTAGTTCTGGAAGTCGGCGTCGCGCGCATCGGCACGTCCGGACGACTCTCCCAGTGAGATCAAGACCCCACCGTTTTGAGCCTTGGCGTGACCATTCCGTCCGTTGGAGGTAGTGCCCTTGGGCCCGACGTCCGCCTCAGGCTTGGGATGCGACGTACGGGTCGCACGATTCAGTCCGCGACTGCGAACTTTGCTCGACGCGCCACTTCCCGGACCTTCTGACGTCGACACCCGGAAGAAAGCAATGGTTGCCTGAAGTTGCTGTGCCTGGCTCGAGAGCTCCTCGGCCGTTGATGCCATCTCCTCGGAAGCCGCGGAGTTCTGCTGGATCACCTGGTCGAGCTGCTGCATGGCCTTGCTCACCTGATTTGCCCCGGTCGATTGTTCGGCACTGGAAGCGGAAATTTCCTGAACCAGTTCGGCGGTGCGACGGATGTCAGGCACCAGTTTCACCAGCATGGCGCCGGCGTCGGCGGCGACCCGCACGCCACCAGCGGTCAGTTTGCTGATCTCACCGGCCGCAGTCTGACTGCGCTCCGCCAGCTTGCGGACCTCGCTCGCCACCACGGCAAAGCCCTTGCCATGCTCGCCAGCTCGTGCGGCCTCGACGGCCGCGTTGAGCGCGAGCAAGTCGGTCTTCCGGGCGATCTCCTCGATGATATTGATCTTCTCGGCGATCTCTTTCATGGCCGACACCGTCTGCGCCACGGAGTCACCGCCGACCTTCGCATCCTCGGACGCCTTGCTCGCGATTTTCTCCGTCTGTTTCGCATTGTCGGCGTTTTGCTGGATGCTAGCCGTCATCTCCTCGATCGATGACGTGCTTTCTTCGGCCGCGGAGGCCTGCTCCGTGGCGCCTTCTGAAAGTTGCTGGGCGGTCGCGCTCATCTGCTCGCTGCCTGACGCCACATTGTTCGAAGCGGTGGTGACCTCCGCCACGACCTTGCGCAGATTCTCCAGCATTTTCGTCAACGAGTGCCCGAGCGTATCGCGGTCCGAAAGCAGCTTCACCTCGACCGTGAGATCGCCATTGGCAATGCCATCGGCCACCCCGGCGGTGGCGCGCAATCCGGAGATCATCTGATTCAGCGATGCGCAGATTTGTCCAACCTCATCGCGGGAACTCACCGGCACGTCCGCCGACAGGTCTCCCTTCGCCACCTGGCTCACCGCGGCGGTGGCTCCGGCGAGGGGACGGGTAATGCCTCGGGTAATGTACCAGGCGATGGTCAGTCCAACCAGCAGCGCCAAGCCCAGTCCAACTTCAATTCCCACCACCGCACTGGATACAGCTGAGCGGATCGCTGTGCCGGCGTGGTTCGCGTTGTCGGTGTTGAAGGTCGAAACCTCCTCGATCGCCTTGATGTACTCGCGATAGGCCGCGGTCATGCGACTGTTGACGAGCGCCATGGCCTCCGCGGTTTTTTGTTCGCGACTCAGCGCCAGCGCCGACTTGCGGACCTCCATGTAGGAGCTGCGAGCCTTCTTGACGTCCTCGAACAGCTTCCGGTCCTGATCGTTGATGATCAGGCCCTCGTAGCCCTCAAGCGCCTTCTGGTTGCCGGCGGTTCCGGCCGCCATCGTCCGTTCGATTGCTTCCTTTTCCTCGGCCTTGTCCGCGATGACATGGCTCAAAACGAGCATCATGTTCTCGCGGGCATTGCTCTCAATCCGGCCAATGTACCCAAGGCTCGGCATGGCGTTGTCGACAATGTCGTTGGTGCGAGTGCGGATACTCAGCAGTTCGGAGAAGGCGTATCCCCCCAGGGCGATCGCGATAAGGACAACCGCGCTGAAGCCGGCGGTGATTCGTTTGCCAATTGACCAGTTGTTCATAAATTTTGCGTGTTGAAAGTGGAGGCGTTCGGGAAGCCAACCCGCCGCGTTCAGGCGGCCAGCGTCGACTGCACTGCCGACAGGAGCGCGTCGGGTTGAAAGGGTTTTTGCAGGGTGATCCTCGCTCCGAGGTTGCGCGCCATGCGGAGGACGTTCAGCGGCCCGCCCTGCGAACTCATCGCGATCATCCGGGGTGGGCGCGGCGACCGCCGCAACGACACCATCAGTTCGAGTCCGTCCCGTTCCGGCATGTACATGTCGGTGATGACGAGGTCGGTCGGGTTGGCCTTGAAGGCATCCAAGGCCTGCTGGCCATTCGCAGCGGCAACCACGGTGTGCCCAGCCGTAGCGAGAACGTGAACAAGGAACTCCCGAACCGAGGTGGAGTCGTCGACAACAAGGATGGTGGCCATGGTGAAAGGTGAGTTGGAGGATGAAGGTGGAACTCAGGCGGCGCGCGCAGGCGGTGCCGTGCGTTTGACGTGCGAAATCAGTCCACTGAGGTCGAAGATCAACGCCACACGACCATTGCCCATGATCGTTGCCCCGGAGCACACCTCGATGTGCTTGTAGAAGCGGCCGAGCGACTGGATCACGGTCTGGTGACTTCCCAGGACCCGGTCGACCACCAGTCCGATTCGCTGACCGTCGTGGCGGGCGATGACGATCTTCTCGATTTCAGGCTCCTCGCCGCCAATTTCGAAGAGCTCCCGCAGACGCAGGTAAGGAATCAGTTCCCCACGCACCGCGATCGTATTTCTTCCATTGTGCCGTGACCGCTCGGAACGCTGGAGCTCCACGTTCTCGGTGACGACCGACATGGGAATGATGAACTGGTCACCATCCAGTTCGACCAGAAGGCCGTCGATGATGGCGAGGGTGAGTGGGAGGGTCAGATGGATTGTCGTGCCCACACCCCGGGTGCTTTCAATCTGGATGCCACCCCGGAGGGCGTCGATCTGGCGTTTGACCACGTCCATGCCCACGCCACGCCCGGAGACCGCGGTGACCTGCTTGGCGGTGGAGAAACCAGGGAGAAAGATCAGAGCAAAGGTCTCTCGTTCCGACAGCACCTGATCCGGACTGATCAGGCCCTTCTCGATCGCCTTGGTGCGGATTGCGTCGGTATCCAGTCCTTTGCCATCGTCATGAATCGAAACCACGACATGGGATCCCTCATGGGAAGCGGTCAACCGCAGCGTGCCCTTGGCCGGTTTCCCGGAGGCGGTTCGCCGTTCAGGAGATTCGATGCCGTGGTCGAGACTGTTGCGAATGAGGTGGACGAGCGGATCGCCCAACTGATCAAGCACGGTCTTGTCGAGTTCCGTGTCGGCGCCCTCCGTCACCAATTCAACTTCTTTGCCGAGGTCCTTCGACAAGTCATGCACCAGCCGTTTGAAACGGCTGAAGGTGGTCCCGATCGGCATCATGCGGATACCGAGCACGCTGTCGCGCAGCTCCCCGACCAGCCGTTCAATCGCCTCCGCGGGTCCGGCCAGGTCGGCATCGCCCAAACGGGCCGCGACCTGGGCAAGGCGCGACTGGTTCATCACCAACTCACCCACCAGATTGACCAGGCGATCGAGTTTGTCTGCGGGAACACGGACCGACGAATCCTTGGCCGAACTCCGTTTCGAAACGCCGGCAGCCACCGACAGCTCCGACTCCGCGGCGGGGGCGACACGACCCGGCGTCGGCAGGGACTCCACTTTACCAGGAGCCGCAACCGCAGCCACCGCGCTCGTCGTGCTGCCGACCGCCAAGGCGGCCAGAGCCGTGATGGACAGTTTGCTCTCGTCCTCCACAAAAATGAAAACGTCCTTGATGGCATCCAGACCTCGATCCGTGGTCAGACGGATTTCCCAGGACAAGTAGCACCGTTCGACTTCTAGCTCCTGCAGCGAAGGCACGGCCTGCAGATGCGTGAGGACCTCGCAGGCCCCCAACGAACGAAGGTCACGCAGGAGCAGCGTGGGCTCCAGCCCACTGACCACGATCCCCTGCGGCGGAACGAACGAGACAAGCCAGGTGGTTCCCTGACTCACCGCTGCAGCGGCAGGCGCCTGGGCAACGGCGACTGTCGCCGGCTTCGCCGATTGATGCGACTCACCCAGGAAGTCACGCACCTCGGCTATGATCCGCTCGGCCCCGGGCGTTAGCGCTGAGCTTTGCGGCTGCTCGAGCAGCTCGGTGATCTGGTCCCGCGAGGCGAGAATCAACTGGATGAGCTGAGCCGTGACCCGCGCCTCGCCATTGCGGACCTTGTCCAAGGCGTTTTCGATGTGATGCGTGAACGACGCCACCGACTCGAAGCCGAACATCGCACCCGACCCTTTGATGGTGTGAAAGGCGCGAAAGAGCCGGCCAATGGCTTCGCCGTCGTCGGCCTGTTTTCCCAGGTCCAGCACGATGTCTTCGATCTGGGTGAGCAAGTCCTCGGCCTCGAGGAGAAAGGTGGCGGTCGGGCTGGAGGCGTTCATGGCAGGATGGTTCAGCGCAGGACTTTGGCGACGACACCGACCAGTTGTTCCGGGCTGAAGGGTTTGATGATCCATCCCGTGGCGCCGGCGGCCCGGCCGGCCTGTTTCTTTTCCGGCTGCGACTCGGTCGTGAGCATCACAATCGGAATGGTCTTGGCCTGCGGTGTGGCGCGCGCCTGACGGATCAGCTCGATCCCGTCCATCACCGGCATGTTCAGATCGGTGATAATCATGTGAACCGCCTGCTGACCGAGCTTCGTCAAGGCATCGCGCCCGTCCGTGGCCTCGATGACATGATGCCCCGCCTGGGTGAGGGTAAGGCCCACCATCTGGCGGATGCTGGGGGAATCGTCGACCGTCAGAATCGTTTTCATTGGGAAAGGGTGAACACCGTGGGACTGAGGGAGAGTTCTTGGCAGTGGGCGTCGACTGCGGCCGAGGAAGCGGTGACGACGAATGGAATCCGGGCCAGCTCAGCGGTCCGGCGCGCCGAGAGAATCAGCTGCAGGCCGAGCGTATCGATCTCGTTCACACCGCCCAGGTCGAGGCGCACGCCCCGCTGGCATTCGACCTGCTCGATCAGACGGGTGCGCCAGGCGGCCACCGTGGATCCGGTCAACGGACCTTCGATCCTGAGGGGCGTGACGCCCGCCAGCGGCGAGTGCGAAACAGAGGGTTGGGTGGTCGTCATACAAAGATCAGAAGAGCTCCACATTGTCGCCCAGCTCTGCCACGGGTGGCCCTTCAACCGCGGCGGTTTTCACTGGATCGTCCGGAACAGCCGGCGCGGCGTCTGCGGCGAAATCGGCGGGCAGCGGGACCGGCACCCCCGCTGTGGGCACTTCGTGCCGCGACTCCTCGGCGGCGGTTGCATCCGGGGACGCCACATCGGTGAACAACTCCAGGCCGAAATCAGCCACCTCGGCCCCCCCTGCTGCGGTCGAGACCGCGGCCGGCACAACCGCCGACAACACCACGCCCGTCACTGCGGCGTGAATGGTCCGTTCCGAATCCATCGTGTAGCGCGCCGCCACATCGCTCAAATCAGGTTTGATCTCACGGTCTGTGGCGCGACACACGTCGTCGAGGTCGGTCGCGACCGTCAGCAGGACGGCCCGGGCCTGCTCCAGCGTCCCTTCGGAAAGATCCGAAAGGTCAGAATAGCCCAACAGCTGATCCGTCTGCTGCTTCAGTTCGTCCAGCGTCCGGACCAGGCCCTGCAGGGTGCGGTTGACCTCCTGCTGCTCAAGTTGGAGTGCCTGCTGGAGCGAAGCCTCCTCCGCACGGATCGTCTGCCAGCGCTCTTGCGCGTCGTGGTGGACCCGGCCGCTCGCTTCCGCGGCTGACTTGAGGACCTCGGTGGACTTCTGCAGGTCCGCTTCGAAGGTCTCGATCAGACGGCCGGCCTCGACGGAGATGCTGTACGCATTTCCAGCCAGCACCTCGAGGCTGCCCAGATCGACATTGACGGCCTGAACCTGGGCATTGAGGCCCATCAGACGGATGTCGTTCGCCAGCTGCCGCATCGTGCCGGTGGCGCGAGACGTCACCTGCGTGAACTCGTGTGCCTGACGCGTAGCCGCATCCAGGGCCTGCAGGGACGAAAGCATGAGCTCCTCGGTGACCGTGCGGGTGGTGGCGATTTCAGTCACCATGGCATCCATCTCAGCAATGACGTCGTTCAGGGCCGCGCCAGCGAAACACTCGGTGTCGATTTGTTGAAAGTGAGACAGGACCGCGTCGAGCCCACCCCGGATCAACGACGTGGCCTGGTTGAGCTCAGCCTGGATACCTTCTATCTGTCCCGCCTGAATCCGCGACAGCATGCCCAGTCGATGCAAGCGGTCCGGCGTCTGGGCCCGCTTCGGGAGCGGGGCCACCAACTCCTCCAAAGCAGTCTGAATGTGCTCCAGCTTCTGGCGGGTGATGTCCTGGTACTGCAGGTTGACGATGATGGCGCCTGAATCGCGATTGATGCGGACAATGACCTCGCGCATGGAGCGGTCCCGCCGGCCCGACGATTCCAGCATCCGTTCGATGCGAGCCAGTGACTGCTGCACCGAAACCCGCCTCTCCTGGGCCGACGCGCCCAGAGACACCGCTTGCGCCCGCAGGGTGTCGGCGGTTGCACCCACCTGGGTCTTCAAGGCGTGCAGGGAGGCGGCGTGCTTCTCGAAATTGGCCTGCACCTCCTCGTCGAGCCGGGCGATCTCCATCGTGATGGCGGCAAAGGAGGCCTGCAGCTCGACCGGCAGCCGAGCCGACTCGATGCGGAACTGCGAGTGGATGATGCGCAGCGGCGACAGCGTTCGCTCCATGGTGGTCTGGTCGCTGCACAACTGCTGAATCCGGGCGCGGTAGTCGGACAAACCCGACACGAGTGTATCCAATTCTCCGGCAAAAGCTTCACCCTGCTCCAGGCGGGACTTGATCCGCGACGTGGTGGCGGCAAGAGCCG
The DNA here is from genome assembly GCA_046346755.1 of Opitutaceae bacterium. Classification (GTDB taxonomy): domain Bacteria; phylum Verrucomicrobiota; class Verrucomicrobiia; order Opitutales; family Opitutaceae; genus UBA6669. Next base: position 47,831 of record JAXMHM010000027.1, read on the forward strand.
CCTCGCCCGTCTGGATTCGACCAGACCAGGCCAGCAGCGCCTGGTTGTGACGCGTCAGATCACTGGCCGAGGCGAGCTGCTGGCGAAGCACAGCCCCGAGGTCGCCAAACCGTCGCTCGATCCGCTGAGCGAGATCGGCCAGCCTCGATCGTTCTGAGGAAAGCCGCGACAGTCCCGGTGCGATCCGGAGTCGCGAGCCACGCCGCGCCACCCGGCGTCGCATGCGTTCGCCCAGAGGGAGACGCCCCAGCCAGACCTTGAACAGATGTGCCGCGCCCAGGTTCATGCGGCGCGGTCAACGCGTCTGCATGGCCACCGCCAGATCAACCCGGCCCGAGGAACCCCACGGCCCGAGCCGGACCGTCCCCGGCGGGACCGGATGTCCGGCCACGACCAGATCAGCCGCGCAACCCCTCGGGCGCAACGACTTACCAGTGACCTTCTCTCGCGTGGACTTGCGACAGGACGGCTTCATTTGAGTGCCCATAGGAATCGGACACAACGACCAGCCATAAACCGGTCTAAGAAACTTCCCTACGCAGACCGCCAGCGCACACACCGGACTTTAGTCCGCCCAAAAGCGGGACGCGACCGCCCGCCCCGGGGTCAGTCCGCGTCGAAGGCCGCAGGAGTGAGGTGTATCCTCTCCTTATTTACGCGGTGCGACGTGGAGGCGAATTTCCTGAGGTACTTGAGCGCCACCTCGAAGGCGTGTGGCAGCGGAGCGCGGACCACGGCGGGTTCCCGGCTGACCGGGTGGGTGACGGTCAGTTCGCTCGCGTGCAGGGCCAGGCGGTCGAGCAGCGGCTTCTCGTCAGTCCGTCCTTTGTATCCGCGCTTTAGATCCGAAAGTTTCAGCGTGTGGTCGGGCACGCCATAAAACCGGTCGCAGAGAATCGGCGCGCCCGCGGCCGCGAGATGGACCCGCAACTGGTGGGTGCGACCGGTCACGGGGCGGCACTCCACCCACGCATAGCTCGCGCCCCGGCCGCCGCCGAAGCGCTCAAGGGTGCGAAACCGCGTCACGCTGGCCTTGCCACCCCGCTTCTTGAACACCCGCATGCGCCCGGGGTTCTCTTCGTCCTCGCCCAGCGCCAGTTCGACGTCAAAGGCGTCAGGCAGCAGACCGTCGGCGTCGCGGACCGGCGTCACCACCTTCATCGCCTCCTCGACCGGCAGGACGAGCACGAGGGCATGGTAGACCTTGGTCACGGATTTTGACTGGAACTGTCCGCTGAGAAAATCGAGTGCCGGCTTGGTCTTCGCGCACAGGAGCACCCCCGAGGTGTCGGCGTCGAGACGGTGCACATTGGCCACCCCCTTCCCCATGGCGGCGTGCACGAGGCCCATGAGATTTTCCCGCGACTTGTCCCAACGATCAGGGGCCACGAGCATGCCACTTGGCTTGTCAAAGGCGATCATGACGTCGTCGTCATGGAGGGTCGGCGGAAGCGGCATGACGCCATCGGAACCCGGGGCCGGGGCAATGACAAGGGCGTTGGGTCGCCCCGCGTTTCCGGCGGTCCTTGCGTTACACCCGCGTTACATGCGTAAACTCTAGGTCACACAACGACTTTCGCTTTGCGTGGGGACTCCCAAACCCTGAGGGAACGGCATGCCCGCGCTGAGCTTTACACCCGCGTTTTCTCTGCTCGCCGCCTGGAGTCGGGTTCCCGCGCGACCCCTGCGGACCTGGTGGAGGACCACCGAGCACCGTTTTTTCCCTTCGCGTCCCGCTCTCTTCCAGCCGCGAGTCCGCAGTGCGCAGGAGGCGGTTTTGAAACAGCCTGACGAAGCCCGGCACCGGGGAGCCACGCTCTGGGTGGAGCGACGCCGCGGCACGACCCCCACCATCATTCTGGGAGGCTTCATCCCGGACGGGGCCGAACAAGTCTACCTCCTGCGCGGCTTTTTGCTCAAGCACGGCAGCGTCTACTATGTGAACTACCCGACGCACGGATTTTCAACCGAACTGATCTTTGCCCAGCTCGACGATCTCGTGCACGAACTGGCGATCGACCATGGCCAGCTGCCCGTCATCCTTGGGGTCAGTTTCGGAGCGGGCCTCGTGCTGGAGTGGCTCAAGCGTGCCCGCCGGCTGAGTCGAACCCGGGCCATCCGCGGGCTCGTGCTGGTCAGCCCGGTGGCCTGCGTCGAGGACCTGCTCGCCCCGGGCGACGCCAAACCGACGACGCTGCTCGGGCGTGCGATCAAACCTTACCTCGCCGAGTCGGGCAGACCCGATTCGAACGCCATCGAGCGGTCGCGCGCCATTTTCACCAAGATGTTCGAGTCGGGTGCGCAGAACAAGGAGGCCTTGCGCGGCCTGCTGACCCGCCAGGAACTGCAGCACCTGCGGAACGCCGTGATGGCGACGCTGCAGAGCATCTCTCCCACCGGGGCCTTTGAGCGGGTGCAGGCCCTGCGTCGCCTGGAATCGCCCAGCACCTACTTTTCCCAAACCCTGCTCCCTCTGAGCGAAGCCCCCACGCTGATTCTCTATGCGGAGAAGGAAGGGGCGGTGCTGACCGAACACGCTCCCAGCCGGTTTGCCTTGGAAACCGCCCACACCGCCTACTTCCCCCATAGCATTTGCAAGATAATTTCAAATAAGCGCGGCAGTCCTGTGCAACACGCCTCCCTCCTTTTCCACTGTTTCAACTTCCTCCCCCCGATCTCGGCCCACTATCGCGGGCTAAAAAAGCGTAATGCGCTGAAAGCGGCGTGAAAGGACTTGCGACCGATCCGCGACCCACGCTGCCTCGGAGGCGGGTTACCCGTTCCAACGGGTGGCCACGCACTTCCGACATGTCGGCTCTTCCTCGCAGCCTGCTCCACTTCGGTGCCAGCCTCGCGACGGCGCGCACGCACCGTCGGCTTCGCCGTGCCGGCGGCGCGCTGTCGGCCCAGGAGAAGACCTACAAGCAGCTGATTCGTACGATCTCCACCACTTCGTTTGGTCGGGAGAACGGGATCGACCCAAAACTTTCCTACGATCAATTCCGCACCCGCGTTCCGCTGCGGGTGTATGAGGAGTTCATTCCCTACATCGACAAGATGAAGGCAGGGGAAACGAACGTGCTCTGGCCCGGGGCGTGTTCCTTCTATGCGGTGTCGTCCGGCACCACGTCGGGACGGACCAAATACCTGCCGGTGACCGAGGCGATGTTGAAGCACTTCCGGCAGGCCGGGCTCGATTCGCTGTTCTACTACACCTCGCGGGTGGGCCATGCGGGAGTGTTTCACGGTCGCCACCTCTTCCTCGGCGGATCGACGACCCTCGCTCCGATCGAAGGCAGCAAGGGCCATCCGACATTTGCGGGAGATCTGAGCGGCATCACGGCGTTGAACCTGCCTCCCTGGGCCGAGGCGCATCTCTACGAACCTGGCACCGACATTGCGCAGATGAGCGACTGGCCGGCAAAAATCCAGGCCATCGCGGAGCGTACGGTGCGGCGGGACATTACGCTGGTCGGCGGTATTCCGAGCTGGCTCCTCATTCTCGCCGAAGCCGTGCTGCTCAAGGGCGGACACGGCAAGGCACGGCCGACCTACCTCAAGGCAGTCTGGCCCAACCTCGAGTGCGTGGTCCATGGCGGCGTCCCGCTTGGACCGTTCGCCGAGGAACTGCGCGCCATCGTCGGGCCTAAAGTCAATTTCCACGAAGTCTATCCCGCCTCCGAGGGCTTCATTGCCACGCAGGACGCAGATTCGACATTCGGTCTTCGGCTCATGGCGGACACCGGTCTCTTCTTTGAATTCCTCCCCATGAAGGAATTCGTAGAAGCAAAACTCGGCGCCCTCGGCCCGCGCGCGGTTCCGCTCGCGGACGTGAAGGAAGGGGTCGACTACGCCCTCGTGCTGACCACGCCGGCCGGACTCTGCCGCTATGTGATCGGCGATGTGGTGCGGTTCGTTTCCACCGACATTCCCCGACTGCTTTACGTGGGACGGACCCGGCTGCAATTGAGCGGGTTTGGCGAGCATGTGATCGAAAAGGAACTGACCGATGCACTCCTGACCGTCTGCCACCGTCACGGGTGGAGCATCGTCAACTTCCACGTCGCCCCTCTCTTTGCCGACGGCACCTCGACCCCGCCTCGCGGGCGTCACGAGTGGTGGATCGAGCTCAAGACTCCGTCCGCCGTCACTCCGACCGGACCCATGATTGCGGCCGAGCTTGATGTTGAGCTGCAACAGCTTAACGACGACTACGACGCCAAGCGCAAAGGTCGGGGGCTCGAAGCCCCAGTCGTGCGTCTGGTCATGCCCGGACTATTCGAGCAGTGGATGCGGACGGCCGGAAAATGGGGCGGTCAGGGCAAGATGCCCCGCTGCCGCAGCGATCGCCATATCGCCGAGGAACTCGCAAAACTCGCGCGTTTCTCCCAGGACGCTTGAGACGCGATCGGTTGCGTCCCGCCCGAGCTGCGCCAGACGGTCGACGGATGGGGGGTCTGTCGAAATGCTCATTTTTGAGCATCCAGCGAAGAACATCCCCCGGCCTAGAGCTTGGCATGAACCGTGCTATTTCACCTGCACACTGTCCTGCTTCGCGCAGGGCTTTGGGGTAAACATGGATAACCGACGCAAGTCGGTAAGAAAACTGAGGGCCCGGCGTAAGGGGTTTCGCCGGGCCCTTCCTTTTTCCCGCGGCTGCGGTGGAGGCGAGTCAGCGACGGCACTTCTAGCCAAAGACGACCAGACCGATGGCCGCGAGCATGAGCACCGCACCCCCGAGACGGTTGCGGAGCAGGTGGGACGGAAGCGATTGTTCCTCGTTTCCGAACCAATGGCCGATCAGCCAGACTGCGATCACACTCCAAAGTCCGCGCGACGCGTAAACGATGTTCACCGCCGTGGCGTCACCAAACACGCCCAAGGTGTAGGACATGCCCGCAGCCTGAATCGCCAGCAGCACCGCACCGGGCAGCAGCCAGGGCCAGGCGGCCCGGGGCACCGATCGGAGCGGTGCATGAAACCGGGGAATGAGCGCGAACGAGTACACCCCCATGGACCCAAACATCAGCGGCAGAAAGCGCCCCACTCCCCAGGTCGGCGCCCACTTTTGCACCAGCACATCCGTCAACGCATAGGCACCGGCGGCCAGTGCCGCCCAGGTGATGGTGGCGCCGAGCCGGCGATGAACCATGCCCCTCCCTCCGGTGTTCAGCAGGACGATGGCCGTCGTGCTCAACAGCGCTGCCAACCACCACTTGAGCGGCACGGGATCGTGCAGCAGGAGGGCACTCAACAACGCCACCATCAAAATCTTCAAACCCAGCACCGGGGTGGCCACGGAGACATCGCCCTCCAGCGCCAGAAATGTTGCCACCTGACCGCCAAAAAACAGCGCGCCGGCCAGCAAAGGCTGCCACAGGTCCTGCAGGGGCTGCGGGTGTCCCCCCAGCCACCACAGCGGGGAAAAACAAAGTCCCATCGCCACGTTCGCGACAAAGGTGGTCCGCCAGAGACCGACGCCATAGGCGGCGGAGCGTTTGACGAGCAGGACCGCCAGCACGTAGCCAAGGCTGCTGGCGAGCGGAAGGAGCAGGTGAGCCGGAAAACTCATGCCGGCTCCCGTCCGAACGAGGGACTCACAGGAGGGACTCGATCTGCGCCTCGTACGCGGCGACGTCCTGCAGCGACCCGACTTTCCGATGCCGGACGTGTCCCTCGCGATCGATGAGGAAGGTCGTCGGCATGGCTTCAACCTGGTAGGCCTCGGCGATGTCGGAGTCCCCCATCACGATCACATAGTTGACCCCCAGACTTTCGGTGAACGTCTTCACCACGCCCGGCCCCTGGGCATCCAGCGAGATTCCGACGATCACCAACCCGCGCTCGCCATACTTCTTCTGCAGGGCGATGTAGTCGGGCATTTCCCGGCGGCAGGGAGGGCACCAGGTGGCCCAGAAATCGAGCACGACCACCTTGCCGCGGAACTGGGAGAGCGTGACATCGCGTCCGGCGAGGTCCTTGAGCCGCCAGGGTGCCGCCGTGGTCGAGGCCGCGGTCGAGGCCGGTTTTTCCTTTTCGCGGGGAGCGCAGCCGACCAAACCGAGGAGCATCAGCGGGAGCAGGAGGCGGAAAACAAGCGGGCGTGGGTTCATGACAGTGGGAGGCACAGCACATCCACTCTCTTCCCCACGTCAAACCGCCACCAGCGGCAACCGCCGGTTTCCGACTCAGGCTTCCCGGGCTTCCGGCAGGTCCATACCGAGCGTCTCAATGAACTTCTTCATGGCGGGCGTGAGCACGCGACCCTTGCGGTAGAGAATGGCCAGGGGGCGGGTGAATTCACGTCCCTTAAACTTGAGCACCGACAAGGTCCCCTGCTTGGCCTCCTGCAGCACGGTGGCCTGGGGTACAATGGCGATCCCGTGATCGATCTCCACCGCCCGTTTCACCGTTTCAATGTTGTCGAATTCCATGACCGGCTCGATCTCGAGCCGATTGTCCCGGAAGATCTGATCCACCGCCTTGCGCGTCGGGATGTCGGGATCGAAGCCAATGAATTTCTGCGAAGCCAGGTCGCGCAAGTCGACCTCGCCGCCTCCTTTGGCCAGAGGGTGATTCGGATGCGTGATGAGGACCAGCTTGTCGTTGCGGAACGGCATGGCCTCGATCTGACGCTGTTTGACCGGAAAAGCGACCAGGCCGAAATCGACCGAGTTGTGCAGAATGTCCTCGTACACGAGGTTCGAGCGCCGGTACTCCACCCGGACGTTGACCGAGGGGAAATCGTTGAGGAACCGCTTGATGTAGGGCGGAAGCTCATGCAGCCCGATCGAATAAATCGTGGAGATCCGGATCATGCCGCTGATGACCTTCTTCATCTCCTGCAACTCCGACGCGAGCTTGTCGTAGGTGTGCAGAATCTCCTTGGCCGATTCGTACACACGCTGACCTTCCCGCGTGAGCTGAAATTGCTTTTGACTCCGGTCGATGAGCAGCGTCTTAAAATGCCGCTCCATCGCCCGCGCCTGCTGGCTCACCGCGGATTGGGTGATACCGTTGATTTTGGCCGATTTGGAAAAGCTCTTGGTTTCCACCAAATCCGCGAAGATCTTGAAATTATCAATCTGCATAGGCTCTCCGAGTTAGAAGTGTGTATAACCTTTTCTAATTACAGAGCAACCTATTAAAAGCCCTATTTTAATGTACCTTTCCTACGAGCAGTTCTGCGCCAACACCCGTGCCGTTCTCGCCCGCATGGCTGACGCGTGTGCCCGCACGGGTCGCAACCCGGCTGAGGTGAAGCTCTTACCGGTGACCAAGACGCATCCGGCCGAAGCGGCGGCTTTTGTCCTGAGGTACGGCGGCCTGTCCGCGGTCGGCGAAAACCGGGTTCAGGAAGCAGCGGAAAAACGACCGGCGGTCGATGCCGCCCTGCAGTGGGAACTGATTGGCCACCTTCAATCCAACAAAGCCCGCCTCGCGGTGGAGGTATTCGACCGAATTCAGAGCGTGGACAGTGAAAAACTCGTCGGCGTCCTTGCCCGGGCAGCCGTGGCGAGGGGACGGCCCCTCCGGGTGTTGCTGCAGATCAACGCGGGCAACGACCCGGCGAAATTTGGGGCCGATCCAGAAGAGGCCCCGCGCCTGCTGGAGCAGGCTCTCGGCAGTCCTGGGCTCCAGGTGGAAGGCCTGATGACGATCGCGCCACTCAGTGACGATCCTGACGTTGCCCGTCGAACCTTTGCCCATCTTCGGAAGATTCGGGACGCACTCGCCCTCCGTTTCGGCGTGCCCTTGCACGAACTCTCGATGGGGATGAGCGGTGACCTGGCCGAGGCAATTGCGGAAGGGAGCACCCAAGTGAGGGTGGGTACGGCGCTCTTCGGACATCGTCCCCCGCCGGCCACCTGAGCCGCATCGGTCAACCGCTGCGCCAAAGCTGCTTTCCTGTTTGCACGGCTCGCGAAAGCGCCTTCGCTGACACCGTGAAACCGACGTCCTCCGAAGCGAGCCTCCGCGAAGCGTTGCTGACGTTGCTCGACGATCCTGCACCCGCGGTGCGGCGCGCGTTGCTGGCCCATTTTGCCGCGGATCCGCTGGAGTCGGCGCGGCTGCTCAAGGACCTGGCGGGGGGATCGAACCGCCTGCTCGCCTGGCATGCGCGCAGCTACCTGGAGGAGTTGAAACTGGCGGATCCCGTCGGCGATTTTCGCGATTTCATCCGTTCGCTGAAGTACGAATTGGAGACGGGCTCCATGCTGATGGCCCGCACGGTGTATCCAACCCTCGATGTCGCCGCGTGCAGTGACCAGCTTGACCGGCTGGCCGCCCGCTGCCGCGAGCTCATCGCCGAACCCTGCAGCGCACGGGAGAAGTGCCGCGTCATCAACCGGGTCCTCTATCACGACCATGGATTTCACGGGAACATCGAGCACTACACGGACCCGGAGAACAGCTTCCTGCACCGGGTGCTGGAGCGGCACAAGGGCATCCCGATTTCACTCTGCCTCGTGTACCTGCTGGTCGCCCAACGCTTGGGTCTGACGCTGGAACCCGTCGCCCCTCCGGGGCATTTTGTGCTCGGCTGCTTCAGCGACGACGCTCCGTTCTACATCGATGCCTTCGACGGAGGCGTGTTGCGCAGCACCGACGAGCTTTGCGCCCGGCTCGCCCAGCAACAGATTCCGGTCAAGGCGGCGGACCTGGCCCCATCCTCCATTCGGGAAATGCTCTGTCGCTGCTGCCGAAATCTGGTCAATCACTACGCGCGAGCCGGCGATTTTGACCGGTCCCGTCTCTTCGCCGGCTTCGTGGAGGAGTTCGAGGCGACCTACGCGAGGAATTCGGGTTGAGTGAGTGAACGGCACGGCCCTGGAAGGCCCGTCCGTCCTCTCTCCTGTTTCACGACCGATGGATTCCGTTCCCACCCTCGCCGACCTCGGCGACCCACCCCGCACCGGCACCGCGCTCGCGGTGCTCGGCCACCCCATCCGCCACTCGATCAGCCCGGCGATGCACAACGCCGCCCTCGCGGCCATGGCCCGCAGCCGGCCGGAGTTCGCCTCGTGGTCGTATGGTCGCTTCGACGTGCCGCCGGCGGATCTTCCCACCGCGTTGTCTCGTCTGCACGCCCTCGGCTACCGTGGGCTGAACCTGACCGTGCCGCACAAGGTCCTCGCCTTCGGCAGCATGACCGAAATCGACCCCGCGGCCCGCCCGATTGGGGCGGTCAACACCCTGCGCTGGTCGCCGCAGGGCTGGCACGGCTTCAACACCGACGGCTACGGACTGGCGACCGCCATCGGTGAAACGCTGGGACTGACGCTGCAGGGCACGCACGTGGTGCTGCTGGGCGCCGGTGGCGCCGCCCGGGGCGCGGCGGTGGAGTGCCTGCAGCGGGGCTGTGCCTCACTCTGGATCGCCAATCGGACCCAGGAGAATCTGGATACACTGCTCTCGGTGTTGCGCCCGCTCGCCGGGGCGATTCCGCTGCACGGTTTCCCGCCAGACCGGCTGCCCGGCGGGCTGCCCACCGGCAGCCTGGTCGTGAACGCCACCAGCGCCGGGCTGAAGCCGCAGGATCCCCCGCCCATCGATCTGGCCACGATACCCTCGCCCGCCGGGGTCTATGACATGATCTACAACCCTCCCGTCACCCCGCTGCTTGCGCAGGCAGCCCGACTCGGGCTCCCGCATGCCAATGGGCTGTCCATGCTGATCCACCAGGGGGCCCGCGCCCTGGAGATCTGGTCGGGTGCCTCTGTTCCGGTCGCAGCCATGCGACAGGCCGCCGAGCAGGCCTTGGGGCGGACGCATCCCTGACCGACCGGCCGCAGGTCGCCTGTCCGCCAACCCGGCGTGCAGGATCGACTTATCGGCGGGCTCCGCTTGACTGCGGCCGAGCCGTCACCGGCCCTCCCTCTCCATGGCCACCGCCTACACCGCCTTTTTCGCCGCCTATCCCTGGTTCCTGCCCACGGTGGCCGCCGTGCTCGGGGCGATCGTCGGCAGCTTCCTCAACGTGGTCATCTACCGGGTGCCCGCCGGCAAATCCATCGTCTCGCCGGGATCCCACTGCGCCTGCGGTCAAGCCATCGCGTGGTACGACAACATTCCGATCCTGAGCTGGTTCATCCTGCGAGGGCGGGCCCGGTGCTGCGGGCGTCCGTACTCCATCCGTTATGCCCTGATCGAAATGCTCGTGGCCGGGCTCTTTCTGGTCAGCTGGCTCAGTTTCTCGCCGGCCAAGGCGGTGGTGGGCTGGGTGCTGCTCAGCGGCCTGGTGTGCGCCACCTTCATCGATCTCGACCACATGATCATCCCCGACGTCTTCACCATCGGCGGCGGGTTGGTCGGGGTGGCGCTCTCCCTCCTTGTCCCCGCGCTGCACGGGTTCGGGGGCGACCTGTGGGTGGCGGACGTCGTCCGGTCGGGCGTGGCGTCCCTCAAGGGTCTGCTCATCGGTTCCGGACTGGTGCTGTGGATTGCCCTGGTCGCCGAGGCCGTGCTCAAGAAGGAGGCAATGGGGTTTGGCGACGTCAAATTCGTCGGGGCCATCGGCGCCTTCTGTGGCTGGCAGGGTGCGGTCTGCAGTATTTTTGGCGGTGCGGTCGTCGGCACGCTCTGGGTCGCAATCGCCGTGCTGTGGAAACGCATCGGCGGCGCCAACGCACAGTCCCTCGCCCCGGCCGAAACCCCCGACGGCAAACCGGCTGATCTCGGTTTCGGGGTGCACGTGCCCTTCGGACCGATGCTCGCGGTCGCGGCCCTGCTCTATTTTCTCGTGGCCCACCGGTGGGTCGACCCCTACTTCGCGCAATTCGCCAGTCTCTTCTAAACCGGCCGGCAGGCGCCCTTCCACAGGGCGCGCGCCGGCCCGCGTCACTCCGAACTCACCACTCGTAGACTTCGATCAGGGCCACCCCGGTGGTTTCACCCACCCCGGATACCTTGGCCGAATAGGCGCCGGGCTGCAGGGTGCGCACAATCACGGCATCCTTGCTGCCTGCGGCCAGCGGAAACGCTCCGGCGCCCCGTCCGTCGTCGGTGTCCCAATTGTCATTGGTCGCCACCTTTTCGTCCCCTCGGTACAGCTCCAACGTGGGATCAGCCAGCACGCCCGCGACTCCAAAGGTGCCAAGGGTGGGTCCCACCGCACGGACAAGGATGCGCCGCGGTCCATCGCCAACAATGACAAACCCGGCGATCAGGACTTCACCGCCGGTACCCACCTGGCTGCGGGCCGACACATTCACCAGCCGCGGCCCGCCGTCGCTCGTGGGCGGATCGAGGTCATAGAGTTCCACCAAGGCCACGCCGGGTTCGGCCGTGTCCAGCTTGGCTGAATACGCACCGGGAAACACCGGGGTGACCAGCGCCGCGTCCTTGGATCCCGGCGGGAGCGCGAAAGCTCCCACCGACAGGAAGCGCGCCGCGTCGGCCACAAGCCAGTTGTCATTGCGATCAAGCACCTGCGACGAGGAACCAATCACCTCCAACCGGGGATTCGGAACCGTGCCAGGCACCCCAAACGCTGCCAGCGCCGGCCCGATCCCGCGGATGAGCAAACTCTTGGGGCCCTGCTGCACGGAAAAACCCACGATCAGGGTCCGATCACCCTGTCCCGCCGAGGACCGCACCGAGAGGTTTGCGAGGCGACTCGCATTCCCCGCCGGCAAGGGCGCTCCGTCGACGATCACGGTGGCACCTTCGCTCGAAAGCGATCCCGTGGAGTCGGTCACCACCACCGTGTAGACACCGCTCTGGCTGCTCTGGAGATTGTTCAGGACCAAGGTGGAACTTGTGGCGCCCGGGATGGGTACACCGTTGTTTCTCCATTGGTAGCGCAGGGTGTCCGCGCCGGCCGCGGCCGTCGCCAGAGTCACGCTGCCACCAGCCGAAACCCGGGCCGGCCGCGGCTGCAGCGAGAAACGCAGCGGTCGGTCCACCGGCGAACCGGTGCGACGGCTGTTGTGACGGAACATGGGCCAGGCGCTGCTGGCCTCGTCGAGATCCAGCCGGATCGCATAGAGGCGGAAGTCGCCTCCACCGAAGTACAACATGCCACCATGAATCAGAGGGGACGACCTCACCTGTTGCGCGGTGTAGTAGGTGCGCCGCAGGGTGCCATCGCTGTTCAGCGCCACCAGGGTGCCGTCGAGCGTGCCAATGTAGATCGAACCGTCTGAGGCCACCGCGGGGGACGAGGTGCGAATTTCCGCCGCCACCTTGGTCGCCCAGCGCAGGGTGCCATCCGGATTGAGGGCCACGACTTTGCCGTCATAGGTGCCGAAATACACGGTGCCGTTCTCACCCAAGGCAGGGGACGAGGACGTGCCGGCTTCGAGGGCATACTGCCACTTGAGCGTGCCGTCCGGATTGACCGCAACAAACCGGCCCGTGAGGGTGCCGAGATAAAGGACTCCCGAGTTATCAATGGCGGGTGAAGTGTAAACCTCGCCACCAACATCGAGCGTCCACTTGACCACCCCGGCGGGGGTGTAAGCCCGGAGGATGCGGTCGGTCGAGGCAATGTAGACGGTGCCGTCGCGAGCCACGGTGGGCGAGGTGTAGGACTCGCCAAACAAGCCCACCAGCCACTTCCGGGTCCCGTCCGGGTTGATGGCATGCAAGGGTCCGTTTGTGCCCCGGGCATAGATTGTACCATCGGGACCGATGGCCGGCGACCCCTCGACCGCGCCGGTCACCGTGTAACTCCACTTCACCGCTCCGTCCGCGGTGATGGACTCAACCCGGCCCGCGGAGTCGACCACAATCAGGGTCCCATCCGGCGCTGCGGCCGCCGACGCATAGGTACCGTATCCAAACAATATATCCGACCAGAGCATTTCGCCAAGTGCGTTGACCGCGGCAACGCCCCCGAAATAGTCCACAAAGAGCGCCCCGCCCCCCGGGTGCGCCACCGGCGAGGAATAAACCGGGCCGTAGACGACCGACTGCCACTCGCTGTCGATCAGAGAAAAGATGAAGTTCCCACCCGGGCCCACCGAATCCACCAGAAAATAATAGGTCCGACCTTCAATCGCGTCGAACGTCACCATCGGGTCGTAGATCACGCCCTGCGCGTCGTCGTCGCTGTCGAGCTCCACCAGCGTTTTCAGGCTCGTTCCCGAGTAGACTCCGAGAACACTGTCCATATCGTCACTGTAGATCGAGGCCTGGAAGCGCCGCGACTTCGGGGCCACCCACTTGTACCAGACGGAGCGCCCGGAGGCCGTTTCAACCACCACGGGTTCGCCGCTCTCCGGGGAGGCTCCGCGTGAGTTTCCCGCCACCCGGAAACTCAGGCCGCTGACCACGGCAGCGGAGGAGAAGCTGTCATTGGTCAGAGGAATGGTGAGGTTGAGGATCACCAGCCCACCCGGAGCCGTGCGGGACTCGACCGCAATGGCGTAGGTGGTGCCTTTGATCGCGTTGATCGTCACCTGGCTGGTGACCAGGTCGCCATCATTGTCATTCGCAGCCACCTGGGTGAGCGCCGCGATATTGTTACCCGTGTAGACGGCCAGGCGCGTATCCACGGCGCTGCCCAGGGTGTCGATCCGGTAGGTTGCGGTGTCCGGGGCGTTCCACACCCACCAGACCGAACCGCCCCCCTCGGACGGTGCGGCGTGCTGCGGTTCATTCGACTGCCGGAGCGCGCCGAACGTGGAGCCGCGGGCGGAGACATAGCTGCCCCAGAGGATGCCGGCCTCGCTGGTGCCGTCGTTGAAGGGGCGGGTCGTGGCGTCGAGTGCCCGGGAGACATTGAGACGGCCGCCGGTGTGGACCAGGGTTTGCAGCGCGGCCTTGACCTCCGCTCCGCGCAGGAGTCGGTTGACGGTGTGGGAAGGCAGATCGCTGGGAAACTGGGCGCACAGGAGGGCGACCGCCCCGCTGACGTGGGCGGCGGCAAAGGAGCTGCCCGAAACCGTGGCCAGGGGCGTCTCCGCACTCATGCCCAGGGTTCGGATGGCGACACCCGGGGCCGCCAGGTCGACATTGCCGCTTCCGTAGTTACTATTCAAAGACAATTGGTCATTGCGAGTTGACGCGGCCACGGCCACCACGTTTTCAATCAGGTGGCTCGCCGGATAGACCGGGAAAAGCGCGTTGTCGAACCCACCATTGCCGGCCGAGGCCACCACCAGGACACCGGCGTCGCGCAGCCGCTGGATCACCTCGAATTCAGCCTGCGAGTATTCGCTGAAGCCATAACTGGCGTTGATGACCTTCGCCCCCTTGGAGAGCGCATAGTGCATGCACTCGATGGCATCGGACACCGTGCCGGTGGTCGCCGAAGCCCGGAATTTCAGGGGCATAAGGCTCGCTTTCCAGGAGACCCCGGCCACTCCCAGGTTGTTGTTGCCCACGGCCCCGATGATGCCTGCCACCGCCGTGCCATGTCCCTCTCCTTGCGTCTCATTCGGATCGCCACTGCCGGGCTGGCCTTGCGGCACGAGGGCATTGATCCCGTGCACGTCGTCGATGTAGCCATTGCCATCATCGTCCACCCCGTTGGTCTCCTTGCCGTTGCCGGATTCGCCTGGATTCGTCCACAGGTTCGCGGCGAGGTCGGGGTGGGCAAGATAAGCGCCTGAGTCAATGATCGCCACAACCACCGACGACGAATCCGTTCGAACATCCCACGTCTCGGGGCCATCGATGTCGGCATCAAATCCTCCCTGATTCTGGCCGAGGTTGCTCAGCGCCCATTGCGCGCCCGAGCTGAACTCGGGGTCGTTCGGCACCCGGTGCGCGACGGTGAGTTGGTCCTTTTCGACGTAGGCGTAGCGTCCCGACGCACGCAGGCGCTGGACAAAGGCCTCTGGAGACTCCCCTTCCGGCACCCGGATCACCTGCAACCCGCCGAATTGTTCATACTGACGCACCACGGCAAGGGCGCCCAGCCCGTCAACCCGCATGGCCCGGGACGGGGGGACTTCGCCACTCCGCGGCCGCGCCAGGACGACGGACGGTTGGTAATCCATGGTGCGACGAACCGGCTTTGCCGCGTGGTCGGGCGGGCGGCTCCATTCCCGCAGATCGCCCTCGCCCTGAGCGAGGACGGCGCACGCACCGAGGCTAAAGCAAAGAAAGCCAACAAATCGCATAAGCAAAAGCTTCAATCGTGCAGGAAAGCCCGCGCAAGCTCGTAAACGACTGCAACTCAGCGTTCATCAACGCCGTCCACGGGGTGACCTCTCCTGCCTCGCGAGGTCAGGTCTGCGCTCGCACTCGATGGCGGGTTCGAAACACGCACCGGGAGCGCAAGGACTCCAGTCCAGGATGCTCGACTCCGCGGCCGGTGAAACGCACCAATCCAAACCGAACCGCCACCCCCACCAGCTGACCTCGATGCTGAAGTCCCAGCTTGAGGTGCAGCCGCTTTCGGTAGGCGTGCACCGCCTGCGCGCTCAAGCCGATCCGATCAGCGGCCGCCTCGTCGTCGCAGCCTTCTCCGAGGATGGCCATGACGTACAGTTCAACCGGGCTGAGCAGTTTGGGCACGTGGGAGAGCGGCCCCTGGCCGTGGAGCACGTCGAGGCAGGAACCACTCCAATATGCACCCCCGCATCCAACCTGCCGGATGGCCTCCACCAGCCGGGCCACCCCATCGACCTGGGTATCGATTGCGCCGTGCGCCCCGAGCGTGCGCAGCGTGTGGATAACCATGGGAGCCGCCTGTTCGACCACCACGAGGAGGCGTTTACAGCGACCGAGCCGCCGGGACTGAGCCAGCAGATCAAGGACGTCGCCGTCCGCCAGGCTCGGCGAGGCCACCACCAAGTCCACTTCGGAGGTGGACAAACGCCGGCGCAGGCCCGCCACCTCGGTTTCCCGCCAAGACACCGCATGCGAGACACAGCTCAGCAGCGCCCGTTGCACCGCATCCGCCGCCAGGTGGTCGCTCACCGCAACCCCGACCGTGTGCACATGACTCAAGGTGGCCGGATCGCAGCACTCCGACTCCGATGGCAAGGGCGCCAGCAAGACTTCAGAGTTGGCATCCCGCTCGGACTCCAATCGAGGCCCAATTCCCCGCACTCCCGTTTCACGCGCGGCTTCAAAGGCGCGGTTTCCGTCTCTTTCACGCTCGGTTGATCGCGGGAATGTGAGTGGCATGCGTTATTTGCCATATCATTGCGTTATTCAAGCAAGGTCATTTCGCGTGGTTTTCCCTTTTTCCCGACCCTACGGGATCCCGGGAAATTGAGTCAGGGTTGGTCTCGTGGCCGTTCCCGCCCACCGGAGGAGTCCGGAACGAGTCTTTGCCGGCCTTTCGAACCCAGTCTAGAAGAGACGGGAGATCGATTCCTTGATCGCCGGCCAGTGGGTGAAAACGAGGTGGGTCGCATACCAGCCTGCCAAACCCGCGACAAGCCAGACCCAGGGGATCGCGCGCATCAGGGAACGCAACGAGGAGAGGAAGTTCATCGGCACGGGGTGCGCGGACGGCCGAGATCGCCGTCCGCGCGACGAGGGTTAGTCCTTGAGTGCATAGGCCGCCGCCTCGAAGAGCGCCACCGTCCCGGCCAGGGGACCGAAGGCGACGTTCTCCAAGACGGACTTGCAGTAGGCCCCGATGAATTGTCCGAGATCGACCACGGCGGATTCTCCTCCGGCCTGGACGAGTGCAAGGTCTGCAGCGGCGAGGTGTTTCATGGGTGATTCCTCGCGTCAGACATTATTCCAGCCGTCCGCCACCGCGTCTTTGAACTGACCCCAGTTGTCGTAGACGTTTTTGGCCACGTAGCCAAACGAGGCGATCGCCACCGAGATGAGGATCGCGGTGCCGCTGATCGGTTCAACGCCGCCCTGAATCGAGGCGGCTTCCTGCTGTGTCATGGTTTTCATACTGTGTTCTGCTGTTGGGATGGCCCGCAGTCGCCGGTCGACCACTGCGGTCGTCCGATTGCGGGAAGGGGGGAACGGCGCCACCCAAGCGGCGCACCTCGGTGTACTTCGAAGGGAAACGCATTCGGCGTCGGCTGCGGTGACCCGAGGGTTGGTTCATGGGTTCAGGCATGAGGGGGGAGACAGGAGGCCGAAAGGCGGGGATTGTCCCAATTTATGGCCCCTTCTGCCCTTTTTAGGGCCAGGCCTTCACGGCCCGACACGTCCGATTGTCGCTTGGCCTTTTTACGGACGTCACCCAGGTTGGAGGATCTATGCCCAGCGAGTCCTTTCAGATTCCCATCGCCTTCGATCTCGGCGCCACGGTCACCTTTGCGGTGACCGGTGCGATGGCCGCCCGGCGACGCGGTTACGACATCGTGGGCCTCTTCTTCCTCGCGCTCGCTTCCGGGCTCGGAGGGGGTCTGATCCGAGATGGTCTGTTTATCCAACAGGGTCCTCCGGCCTTGATGACGGATGGACGATACCTATGGGCCGTGCTGGTCGGCGGCGCCGCCGGGGTCCTCCTCGGTGAGCGACTCACCCGTCTGGCCCGCGCCATCGCCCTCATCGACGCGGTGGGCCTGGGAGCCTACGCCGTCGTGGGTGTGCAGAAATCCCTCGCCGCCGGACTCGCCGTTCCCGCCGCCATCCTGGTGGGCGTGATCAATGCCGCGGGGGGTGGAGTGCTGCGCGATGTGCTCACACGCGAGGAGCCCCTGGTGTTCAAACCGGGTCAGTTCTACGTGCTCATCGCCCTGGCCGGAGCGATCGTCTTTGTGGTGCTCTGTCAGCAAACCTACCTGACGACCACCGCCGCCGCGCTCATCGCGATTGCCCTGACGTTTCTCCTGCGCACCCTGACCATTGTCTTCAACTGGAAGACGAACGCCCTCGACGCCCCACCTCCCTCCCCTCGTCCCCCGACCTGAGTGGATGCGCCGCCCAGGTCAGGCGGCGGGCCGAGAGAGGGTTGCGCCGTCCAAGGCCAGCCCCCTCCTCAACGCCGCGGAAAACGTATCAGCATCGACGTTACCGCCACCCACCAGGACCACCGTGCGCCGGCCGGCAAGCAGGTCACAGCGGCCGGAAAGCACCGCGGCCAGGCCGGCCGCTCCGGCCCCTTCCACCACGGCGCGTTGGCCTTCAAACAGGCGCAGCATGGCTCGGGCGATTTCGTCCTCGGTGACCGTCACCACGGCGTCCACCTTGCCCTGCAGGACGCGAAATGAATGCTCCCCCACCCGCGCCACCGCCAGACCATCGGCGAGGGTGGGTGTCACGGTGACCGACTCGGGCGTTCCCGCCTGCCAGGCCCGCGTCAGCGAGGGCGCGCGCTCAGGCTCCACACCGATCACCCGCACCTGGGGAGCAAGCGCGCGCATGACCGTCGCCACCCCGGCCAGCAGGCCTCCACCCCCCACCGGGACCACGATGGCTTCCAGATCCGGCACCTGCTCCAGCACCTCCAACGCGACGGTCCCCTGACCCGCCATCACCTCCACATCGTCAAACGGATGCACCCACCGAGCCCCGCTTCCGCGCGCAAGAGCGAGGGCCGCCCCCGTCGCCTCGGCAAACGTCTCCCCCGCCAGCACCACGTCCGCACCCAGCGCGCGGCAGCGTTGCACCTTCACCCGGGCCGCCGTCGTCGCCATGACCAGGGTCACCGGCACGCCCAGCGCCTTGCCATGATACGCCAGCCCAAGCGCGTGATTGCCCGCCGACGCCGCCACCACCCCCCGGGCCCGATCGGCGAGTGAGAGGCGCTCCAAGGCATGCCGCGCACCTCGCTCCTTGAAGCTCCCCGTGATCTGCAGGTCGTCGCGCTTGAGCCAGAGCGCACCGTCCGTGGGCGGGATCAGCCCCGAAGCAGCCTGACAAGGGGTGACGCGCAGGGCGCCGGCGATCCGATGTCGCGCCGCCCGCACGTCCTCCACGCAAAGACAGGCCGGGCCAGTCGGAGGAGTCGCCGCGGGGGCGGCGGGGGATTCGGGAACAGAGGTCTGGTTCATGGGAGGAGCGAACCCGACCGGAGACGGCACAAAAAAACCCACGGCCGTCACCGGCCGTGGGTTGTGAGTGGAAAGTCGTTTGAAGAACGCCTCTCAACACGCCCGCACGCCGGCGCGAGGAATGATAATAATCATCATCATGCCCATGGCGGCGGGAATTCGGGTGGAGACGGACAACATCGACCCGTACAAGGTCGAAAACACCGCCCCCCGTCAAGTCCGGAGACGGGCCCGACCCGATCGGACCCCTGACCTTGAACAGGTTGCCACTGTGCACAAGCGGACGGGTCCACGGTTTTGAGCGTTGCCCACCGGGGTGGCTGGCTCAGGCTCGGCACCCATTATGAGTCTTTCCAACCCGGCGTCGTCGGACGCCGTTGCCGCCACTCCACCCAACACGGGGGGCATGTTTGGTCACCCGACAGGCCTGGGCACCCTGTTCGTCACCGAAATGTGGGAGCGCTTCAGCTACTATGGTATGCGGGCGCTGCTCATGTTGTTCATGGTCGCCGCCGCGGCCGATGGCGGTCTGGGCTACGATACGAAAACGGCAGCCGCCGTCTATGGCACCTACACCATGAGCGTGTACCTGCTGTCGATCCTCGGTGGATTCATCGCTGACAATTTCATCGGCGCCCGCCGCGCGGTTCTGGTCGGAGGCATCATCATTGCCGCCGGCCACTACTCGATGGCGCTCAATTCCCTGACGTCCTTTTACGCCGGCCTTGTGCTCATCGCGATGGGCACGGGACTGCTCAAACCCAACATCTCGACGATGGTGGGCAGCCTCTACTCGAGCAGCGACGAGCGTCGCGACGCCGGTTTCTCCATCTTCTACATGGGCATCAACCTGGGCGCGTTCGCCTCGCCCTTGGTCACCGGGTTTCTGGCCCAGAGCGAGTTCTGGAGAGGGTGTCTGGAGTCCTGGGGGATGGCGCGCACCAGCAGCTGGCACTGGGGATTCGCCGCGGCGGGAGTGGGCATGACCTTCGGGCTGATCGTCTACGTGCTGCAGCGCGGCCGGCTGGCCCACGTCGGCAATCCTCCCCCGAACATCCCCGGCGTCGCCCGTCCCTGGGGCAGGCTCGGTTTGGTGGCACTCGGATCGCTGGCGCTGATCGCCGCCATGCGCGCCAGTGACGAGTATCCAAAGCTCGTTTACGTTCTCTTTGCCGTTCAGGTCGCCGCCGTCCTCTACTTCGCGTTCAAGCCCGATCAGGACAGCAAGCGGCTCGCCGCCATCCTGGTGTTCTTCATTGCCGCGGAGATCTTCTGGGCTCTCTTCGAGCAGACGGGCTCCACCATCGCCCTGTTTGCGGACAAAATGACGCGGAACGAAGTTTTCGGCCACTCGTTTCCGTCGGCGTGGTGGCAGTCGGTCAACTCGGTCTGGGTCATCGCGCTCGCCCCGGTATTCGCCTTCCTTTGGATCCGGCTCGGTCACCGCCAGCCCTCCAGTCCGCTTAAGTTCGTCCTCGGGCTGCTCTTCGTCGGACTCTCCTTTGTTTGGATGGTACCGGCGGCAAAACTCACCGTGGACGGCAAGGTCGGTCCCCAGTGGCTGATCGGTCTCTTCTTCCTGCAGACGGTCGGGGAAATGCTGCTCAGCCCGGTGGGGCTCTCGACCATGACCAAACTGGCGCCGCAGAAGCTGGTCGGGCTGGTCATGGGCATCTGGTTCCTTGCCGCCGCCCTCGGCAACAAGCTGGCCGGGGTGCTCGCCAGCGGCTACTCGCCGGCCAACGCGGACGAACTTGCCAGCTTCTTCCTGCGCCAGGCCCTCTGGGTCGGCGTCGCCACCGCGGTGCTGCTGGCGCTGGTGCCCTGGGTCAAGCGCCTCATGGGCGGCGTGCGCTGAACCGGCCCGTCGACCCTCCCTTCACTCCCATGCCGACGCGCGCCTGGTTTTCGACCTACCTCTACTGCGAGCCGCTTCAGGCGCGCGGACTCGACCGGCTCAACCTCGAGCTGGCCGATGAGTGCGCCCGGCTGCGCGACTTCGACGACGCCGGCCGCCGGTGGTCCGCCAAGAACTACCCGGGTGGATACACGAGCTACGCCTCGATGAACGCGCTGCACGGCTTCTCCAGCACGTTCGCGACGCTGGAACGCAAGCTGACGCGGCACGTCAAGACCTTCGCGCGGTCGCTCGACATGGACCTTCGCGGCCGCACAGTCACCATGACCGACTGCTGGGTGAACATCATGCCCCCGACGGCGGCGCACTCGATGCACCTGCACCCGCTCTCGTTCATCAGCGGCACCTACTATGTGGTCACACCACCCGGATGCCCGGGCCTCAAGTTCGAAGACCCGCGGCTCTCCAGCCTGATGGCCGCGCCTCCGAAACGGGCCGACGCCCGCGACGCCAACCGCACGCACGTCACCTACCCCGCCGTGGCCGGCAACGTGATCCTGTTTGAAAGCTGGCTGCGCCACGAGGTCGCTCAGAACCGGGTCGAAGGCGAGCGCATCAGCATCAGTTTCAACTACGCCTGGTCCTGAGCCGCCCCGCCGACGTCAGCTGACCATCAGGATCACCGGCAACGCCACCGCCGACAGCAAGGTGCTGGCCACGATCGCACTCGCCGCCACCGATTCGTCCCCCCCGAGCTGTCGGACCATGGTGTACGACACCGCCGCCGTGGGGCACGCCATGAGGAGAAGCACCACGCGCGTTTCCCCTGCATCGAGCTGCAGCAGACGCGCCACGCCGAATCCCACCAGGGGGGAAACCAGGGTCTTGAAAAGCGCCGCCAGGAACACCGCCCGCCGGTTGCCCCGGATCGGAGTGGACACCAGCGCCGAGCCAATGCAGAGCAGCGCGAGGGGAACGGCCATGCGGGACAGCAACGACAGGGTGAGATCAAGCGGTTCCCACACCGGCCAATTGCAGTAGTAGAAAATGCCCCCGCCAATGCTGGCCAGGATGATGGGATTGCGAAGCAACTCCCGCGCAATGAGCACGCCCATGCGATGAGCCTCGGTTTTCCGGCTGGCGAGGAGCATCGCCACAGCCGCTCCGTTGTAGAGCAGGAGCATCGGGGCCATGGCCAGCACGGCCGCGGTTCGGGGAATGCCGGGCAGCGTCAGCACAATCGGAAGTCCGACAAACGTCAGGTTGCCGCGGAAAGCCGCCTGCACCCAGGTGCCCACGCCCTCGTTCTTGACTCCAATCAGTCGCGCGGCGAGCCAGGCCAGAGCCAGACTGATCAGCGTCGCCACCACCAAACCTCCCAGCAAACGCCCCGTTTCCGCTTCTCCGTGTTCGGCATGGGTGAGACTGACCCAGACCAGGATCGGCAGGCCCACCCAGTAGGTCAGCTTGTTCACACCGGCCATGAAACCGGGGGCAAAAAAGCCGCCGCGCTCCAGCGCCACGCCCAGGGCGAGGATGAGAAAGAAGGGGGCAAGGAGCGTGAAGAGCTGCACGAAGGTGGGTCGGGATGGGCTCGGACGAAATCTGTGTCGGGTCAGGCGCGCCAGTCTCCGGGACGATAAAACAGGGGGCCGCCCCACTTTCTCCGCCAGAGGAGATAAGGCCACCAGGCGAGCCGGTACATCCGCTGGTCGCGGCGGCCGGGCAGGAGCGCGCCGAGCGGGTGTCCCGACTCATCGCGCCAATAACGGAGCGTCTGCTCCCACCAATTTCTCCCGCAATAGCCCAGGTGCCTCAACTGCATCCGGCGAATCTCGGCGAAGATGTCGCGCCGCAGGCGCGAGGACTTGGTGGCGGGATGTTCCCGCGATTCCGCCAGGAACACCGGCAGGTGCCGGAAACGCGCGCCCCGGCTCGCGAGGCGGAGCCAGAATTCGTAGTCGAAGGTGGCGTCAAAGGAAGGATCGAACCAGCCGTGACGCTCGTGCATGCGCCGCCGCCAGAACGTCGCCGGCTGGCAGAGAAAGCAGTGCTGCACGAGGTGGCGAAACTCGTACGGGAGCGTCGGATACTCCCGGGTCCGCTGTCCGGCGGAATCGACAAACCAGGCCCGTCCATAGAGCACGTCGAGTTCGGGATCCGCCTCGAACTCCCGCGCCACCGCCTCGAGGGCGCCGGGCAGCAGCACGTCGTCGCTGTTCAGGTAGCCGCAGATCTCGCCCTTCAGGGATTGCAGTCCGGAATTGATGGCTGCGACCTGGCCGCCGTCGGGCCCGCTCCGCCATCGCAGCGGCCGTGGCCAGGTTCTCAGCACCTCGACCGATCCGTCGCGCGAACCGCCGTCCCAGACCCCATGGTTCACCTCCACGCCGGACTGGCTCTGCACGCTTTCCAGACAGGCGGGAAGGTAAGGAGCCTGGTTGAACGAGGGAGTGACGAGGGCGAAGCCGGTCATGCGTCGAGGAGATCCAGCATGGCGGTGAAAGGCAGGGCGGCGAGATCCGGCCAAAAAAAACTCCGCCCCGGCGAGGGGCGGAGTTGAAAGGACCGGATGCCACCGGCACCCGGAACACCGCCTTAGGCGGGCTGCAGGAAGGACAGACGGATGAGTTGCTCCACCACGCCACCGATGCGGGGGGCGAGAACTGCCTTCAGGCGGTTGTCGTCGGCAATCGGCTGACCGTTTTCCTGGACGCTGAAGAGACCGGCGCGGACCTTTTCGGCCATGGCTTCGATGATCTTGGCCGGATCGCGCGTGCCATCGAGCAGAGACAGCACATGCCGCGAGAACGAGTCGACCTTGACCGAGACATGGCGCAGGTTCGTGACGTGGCGGCCGTCGTTCAGCGCTTGGTAGCGCATGTAAGCCGGAGCCTTGAGCAGGGGTTCATTTCCCACCGCCAGAGTCGGATGCGGGACCGCCAGCACATCGATCAGGCCCTTGCTGTAAAGGAGGAGCAGCTGTTGGGAGACAATCGCCTCTTCACGCTGGTCGATGATCGCCTCACGGATGGCCGAAGCGCCGCCAGAAAGCTTCGCGCGGACTTCCGACATCAGCTTACCAAACGAGATGTGGTTCGGCATCGACTTCTGGAGCGACACCAGCATGACCTTCACCAGAGCGCTGTCGGAGGAGAACGTGACGCCATTGGCCATGCGGAACTCTTCCTTTTCGCCAGGGGCGAGGCTCGGCTCGGGTTTGACCGCGCTGGCAACCGCGCCGAAGTAGAAGTCGCGCATCAGGGCGGCATCGATGTTCCGCTTGATCTTGGCGTCCTTCTTCACAAGCAGCGTCATGCGGAACATGCGATTCCGGAGGAAATCCATGTACTGCTCCATCTGCACGATGTTGTTGCCGACCTTGGCCAGGGTTTCCTGGACCTGCGGAGGGAAATTGCCGGCGAGCATGGCGCTCAGTTCCGGTTCACCGAGGTACTGGAGGTTGTGACGGGCCGCGGCGGTGGCGAATTCGTAGAAATAGAACGCCTTGTTCTCCTCTTCGAGGAAGTCGTGACGGAGGTATCCGTCCTGCCAGCCCTGCATCGCCGTCAGTTCGTTCTTCAGGAACTGGCCGTAGGGATTGTTCTCGGTCGGCACGGAATCGACGAGGAACTTGACCAACGCACGGGACTGCCCGATCCGCTGCTGGATGTCGGGGAACTGCGCCGTGTGGAAGAGCATCATGTCGCGGATCATGCCGCGCATGTGCCAGCCCGGAAGGGCGTTGTAGCTGATGTAGGCGACGCCGTTGTCCGTGAGGAGGGTGTCGCAGATATTGAGGATCCGCTCGCGGACATCCTCCGGAACCCAGCTGAAAATGCCGTGAACGATGATGTAGTCGAACTTCTGGCCCTGGGAATCGAAATTGCGGATGTCCTGGTGGGTCAGCGTGACGTTGGTCAGCCCTGCGCCCGCAATGGCCTTCTGGCCGCGTTCGACCTGCTTGGCCGACAGATCAATGCCGACGAACGTGCTGCCCGGGTAGTTCTGGGCAAAGGGGATCAAATTCGCGCCGTCCGCACAGCCGAGTTCCAGGATCCGGCACTTCTCCGGCTCCGTTGGGGTGAGCCCGAAAAGCCTTCCCATCGTCGCCAGCTTTACCGGATGGGTTTGCGGGAAGGAAGAACTTGGGTACGGAACTTCGTCGTATGTGTTAATGGACATTCCTAATGACCTACCCAGAAGCGCCGCCCAAATACCAGAAAAAACTCTCGCACCCTACATTTTGGGGAAGCCGCCGGATCCCGCGCTGGTGCCGGTCTCGGGACACCGCAAGGGAATTATCGCCATTCCGCGAATTTATCGAAGGTGACGCGAGGGAACACCGAGGCACCCACCGGGGTCGTGTCGCACCGGGCGGCGGTGCCCGGCGGCAGTTCCCCGTCAGGGCAGCTCCGCCGCCAGAACCTTTTCGGTCTGTTGGGTGCGGAAACGGTGGAGTCGCTCCGCCACCGACGCATCCGTGCCGGCCAAAATCGCCGCGGCAAAAAGCGCCGCATTGATCGCACCCGGTTTGCCAATGGCGAAGGTGGCCACCGGAACGCCTCCCGGCATCTGGACAATGGAGTAGAGAGAGTCGACGCCTTTGAGGATGGCGCTTTCGACCGGCACACCCAGCACGGGCACCGGCGTCAAGGCTGCGGTCATTCCGGGAAGGTGAGCTGCCCCACCCGCCCCTGCAATGATCACCCGCAGGCCGCGGGACTCCGCCGTGCGAGCATACTCATACATCCGATCCGGCGTGCGATGGGCGCTGACCACCTTCTTTTCGTAGGCGATCCCCAGCTGGTCGAGCGTCGTGGCGGCATGCTCCAGGGTCGCCCAGTCCGACGTGCTGCCCATGATGATTCCAACGCTGGGATTTCCCGAGTCCATGTCGCGAACCATGAGGCTCGGCGGGCGGTTGCCAACGCTGAAGTCAGCGCGGCCTCCGCCCGACACTCCGGCTTCCGCTCACACCAGCGGCGTGCCCTGCGGCAGTTGGACCACTGCGGTGCCGGCAATCTTGTCATGCCACGACTGCCGCTCGCGATCGAACGCGATCCACAGGAACCCGAGTCCGGCCGCAAACAAGGAGAGGAAACTGGCCAGAGCCCGGACGATGGAGGTCGTCCAATCCACGGGACGCTCGTCCAGCCGCACCACCTTGAGTCCACAGACAATTCCGCCAATGGTGGTTCCCCGCAGTTTCCACATGACCGCGCCGTAGGTCGCCAACAGCAGGAGAAACAGTGAACCGGCCGAAATGAGGCTCGCGGCGGCGCCGACCACCACGACATCGATCGCCAAGGCGCCCACCCGAATCCAGAAACCGGCCCGCGGAAGCACGGCCGCGGGCAGCGGCGCGTAGCCCGAATCCGCGAGCGGCGGGGACGTTGGCGCTTCCGGCGACACCGGGATCGAGGAGGAAGGCACCGCATCGACCACGCTCGTTTCCGACGCCGCTCCGGCAGCTCCCGCCACCACACCGAAACCACTCGACGTCGAGGCCATCGGAGCACTGAAGGAAGACGCGGCGGGACGGGGAGCAGCGTAGGCGGCCGGACCGGGCCGGACCACAGGCCCCGGGGTCGCCGCCGGACGGGGACGCCGGGAACTGAGAATCAGTGTGTAGACGGCGAGACCGAGCGAGAGCACGCCACCGATCTTCCACAGCACCAGTCCCACCACGGGAATCAGGTAAAGCGCAGTCAGCACCAGCCCGCCGATCGCCACCGCAAGCACAACCTGGGCCCGGGATCCTTCCATCGCTCCAAAGAGCAGGCGTCGTCCCAGCCAGGCCAGCAACGCCGCCTTGCCAATGAACGTGGCGAACGTGAGCGCAGCACCCGCCAGCAACGGACCCACCACGGTGACAGCCAGAAGCACCATGAAAATCGGCGTCAGCACCATGCAGATGATCGAGGCGAGGAGCGTGCGGCCGGGACGGGTCTCGAGGGTCTCGGCGCACTTTTCCACCGCGCGGGGAAACAGGGCGGCGAGCAGAAGGTAGAGTCCCAGGAACACCGCCGCCACGCCCCAGGCCCAGCCCAGGTTGTCGGCGATGGCCAGCGGGCGGCCCCAGAACAGGGCGTTCCGAATCCAGGCCCGGAACCCGGTGAAATCCGGCAGGTGCGAAAGGAAACCAATTTCCTGCGACTCGCCCGTCACCTTTGCGCCCGGAGCGCGCTGGATCGGGCCGCCGACGGACACCACATCGTGGACCACCGCATTGGGTCCGAGCACGACGCCACCCAGCACCGCCACGACGGTGTCGGCCTGGCCATTGACGGTTGTATTTCCAAGGATGGATACCGCCGCATCACCCACCCGGCCCTCGACCCGCGTGTCGCCGAGGATCGAAACCACCGCGTCCGCCACATCGCCATAGGTGGTGCTGGAGCCGCCGATCGCCACCACCGCATCGCGGTGGCTGGTCGCCTCGAGAGTCGCATCACGATTGAACACGACCATGGCATCGCCGGACCGTTCAATCGGGGGCCGGCGGGGTTTCGAGGCCTTGGCCGGCGCCGCCGCCGGGGCGGTCGGGGACGTCGGTGCCGGTGTTGCCGCCTCGGGAGCCGCCTCCACCGCCGCCGCGGTCAGGTCGCGCAGCGGCGGTGGGTCACCGGGAGACGCCTCCGGCGGAGGCGTGATCGGTTCCGCCGGCTGTGCCGGAGCGGGTTGGGACGGAGGGGCTTCCTGGGCCCAGAGTGCGAGGGTGAAGGTGAGCGCGAGTGCGATCACCAGAGAGGCAATAAGTCGACGGGTCGTCATGGCAGTTTAAAGGAGAAAGGGGGAACCGTTTCGGGTGAGCTCACGCGTTGGGACGCAGCACGCGGTAAACCGCGGCTCCGGCGCCGATCAGCGTGAGGTAGGCCAGGCCCACTGCTCCCAAAGCGACATAGATCCAGGTCATGGCAGTGGGAGGAAGGGCTCGGATCACGAGGTCGGACAGGCTGCGACAGGTGGCGTTGAGGTTGTGCCACCACACCAGCGGTGCGGTGAAGAGTTCGCTGGCCGTGGTGACGGGCGTTGTGCTCAACCCGCGGATCAGGAGCCACACCGTTGCAGCCGCCATCGTGGCCGTCAGTCCGAGGAACAGCACCCGCACCCAGGCCGGCCAATGCGAGAAGGATTTGCGCCACCAGGGCAGCATCTCGCGTGCGGCGATGGCCGCGAGGACCCGCGCCTCAAGCGAGGACGGAGCGCGCCGCGCGGGAAGGTCATGCACCAGCCGGGAAATCCGCTGTTCGAGCTCGTTGTGATCAATCGGTTTCATGGGGCTTAGTCGTTGATGGCTTCGTGGGCAGTGCCGCTGTGCGCCAGGATCTGGGCAAGTGCGGCGCGTCCCCGCAGGATATCGGTCTTCACCTTGGCCAGCGACACCCGCAAGCGTCGGGCAATTTCGTCGTACGGAAGATCCTCAAAATGATAGAGCACCAAAGGAACTCGTTGATGTTCGGGGAGTTTCTCCAAAGCGCGGTCGACCCACTCCCGCCGTTCACCTTGCGATATCCCGGCAATAAAGTCGGAGTCGGGCGCGGCAAACTCCACCGGCTCATCCGACTCGGAGCCGTCGTCGCTCGGGCGGACAAACTCCGAGAAAAACCGCCAGCGCTTGCGATAGCGCTGCAAGTGGTTGAGCGACATGTTGGTAGCCACCGTCTTGAGCCAACCGCCAGCGGTGGGACTCGAGTGGAGGTCATCAAATCGCTCGTAGGCCTTCATGAACACTTCCTGCGAAATATCCTCCGCCTGCGCCTCGTTGCCGAGGAGTCGCACAGCCGTCGAATACACCATGTCCTGGTAAGCGCGCATGAAGGTGGTGAAGTCGGGCGGCTTCAGCTCCGCAGGGTGTGGTTGCACTGGAAGTTCATCGTTCATGCGCAGAACACACAGCTCAGTGCGATAGTTTCAAAAAAGGTGTGGCAGAGTGCATTTAGGCTGGCGAGCCCCACTTTTGCCGTTCTGACAAGCACTTCCGGGGACATGGTCCCGTTGGAGGTGGCCTCGTTGAGGCCGCGACGGGGCCGACAGGTCCCGCCTGTCATGTCCCGCCTCGGTTCTCCGATTTCTTCGCGCAACGCCCATCTCCGCAGGGTCGGCGACCCCGCCTACAGCCGGATTCGCAACGCCGGGCTGCGCAGGGGCACGGCCCCTTTATCGCAATCGCGACAGTTCCCATTGCCAAACCGGCCTTTGGACCTACGTTCACCGGTTGCGCCCTGGCGCCGACCTCACCTTCCCACCGTGTTCCAACCTGTGTCCCTGCCCATGCATCGCCTCTGTCTCTTTGCCACCCTGCTGCTTTTTTCCGTGTCCGGTTGTCGTACGGTGAACTTGGACGAACGGGGTGACCTTCAGGCCGTTTACCGCCTCGGGGAGTTTCAAATGCTGATCAACCACACTGCTCCGGCCGCCGCCAAGGTGACGCCAGCGGTGCTGCAGCAGTTTGACCTTTATCAGACCAAGGCCACCACCGGAACCTACGAGGCCTACTTCGAGGCTCGGGCCCGGAACGATCAGCGGGTGCGCGTTTGGATTGTGGAGCAGAATCGCAACCAGACCCTGGTTCGCATTCGTTGGGGTGAGGGCGGTGACCTCGGACAATCCCGCCGGCTGTTCGAGGCGATTGATCGCGCGCTGCCTCCCCGCTAGTCCTTTTCCTGGGGCGGATGTGGCGATCCGGAGGCAGGCCTCACGCCACGCCGGCATCGGGCCGGAAGTAACAAACGGATCTTGGTTTCATCTGTTCCGTTGTCGCGACGCGGAGCGCACGGTAGCTTGGGCACAATCTCAAATCACGCTGCCGAACCAAGGATGAACGCGATTCGCCCCTGAAGAAACGGATCAAAGGACACCGGGATCCTTCCGCCCGTCCGTCGCAGGCCAGCGGGTGATTCCCGAGCGTCGTTCCGTTTCGAAGGCTGGTGTTCGTGTTCGGTCCGGGTTCGGACTCCGGGCGTTCTCGCCCAGGACCCGCTCACCGCCTCCAACGTCGCCTCCCTCCATGCTCTCCCCCCATCCCGTGCTCGAAGCACGGATCCAGGCCCTCGGCCAGCAGCTGTTCACGCTGATGGACGCCCATCCCGCGCCCGGCATCTTTTCCAAGAAGGGCGCCTACGCCCGCATCATGGAATGGTCGATGCGCGACCCCGCGTTCAA
Source organism: Opitutaceae bacterium (assembly GCA_046346755.1). Classification (GTDB taxonomy): domain Bacteria; phylum Verrucomicrobiota; class Verrucomicrobiia; order Opitutales; family Opitutaceae; genus UBA6669. The sequence goes on from JAXMHM010000027.1 coordinate 77,729, forward strand.
GGCCCAGCTGTTCCGTTTCGTCGACGTCCTGCCTTCACTCGACTCCAGCGCCGAGATCGTGCGGCACCTGCAGGAGTACCTTGGGGACCAGGCCGTCGAACTGCATCCGGCGCTGAAAGCCGGTCTCGGCGCGGCCTCGTTTGCCCCGGGGCTCGTCGCCACACCGGTAAAGTCGCAGGTCACCGACATGGCGCGTCAGTTCGTCGCGGGCGAAAATGCCCGAGACCTCGTCCGTCGTCTCCAGGCCAATGCGCGTAATGGCGTGGCCACCACAATCGATCTGCTCGGGGAGACCGTGGTGAGCGAGGCCGAGGCGGACGAGTTCCTCCAGCGCAACCTCGACATCATCGCCACGGTCAGCGAGGCCCTTCGCCGTCAGCCGGAACCGTGCGCGAGCGACATCGGCGCCGGCGGTACACCGCTTCCCCGCCTGAATCTCTCGGTCAAGATCTCCGCCCTCACCCCCGAGGTCCATCCCGCCGACCCGGAGAACTCGATCGAGGCCCTGAAACGGCGTCTGAGACCCATCCTCCGCCGCGCCGCCGAAGTGGGGGCCCTGATCAACTTCGACATGGAAAGCTACCGGACGAAGGACCTGACCTTCGCCCTCTTCCGCTCCATCCTCGAGGAACCTGAATTCTCCCAGGCCCCTGCGGTCGGCATCGCGGTCCAGGCCTACCTGCGCGATGCCGAGGCCGACTTGCGCAGTCTGATCGCCTGGGCGCGGAGCCGTTCGCGGCGGATCACCGTGCGCCTCGTCAAGGGAGCCTATTGGGACTACGAGACGATCCTCGCCCGGCAGCGCGACTGGCCCGTTCCAGTCTGGCAGCGCAAGCCGGAGAGCGATGCTGCTTACGAGGCCCTGTCGCTGCTCCTGCTGGAGAACGCGGACCTCATCTCTTCGGCCTTCGCCTCCCATAACGTCCGCTCCTGCGCCCACGCCATCGCCCAGGCGGAACGGCTCGACATCGACCCGCGCGCCTACGAGTTCCAGGCGCTGTTCGGCATGGCCGACGAGCTCAAATCAGCCCTCGTTAAAACCGGTCACCGGGTGCGTGAGTACTGCCCGGTCGGCGAACTCCTGCCCGGCATGGCGTACCTCGTGCGGCGGCTCCTCGAAAACACCTCCAACGAGGGCTTCCTCCGCGCCAGCAACCTCGGCGAAGCCACGCGCGAAGCGCTGCTGCGGAATCCGGTGGACGTGCTCGCGAGTCCCGCTCCGTCCAGCACCCTCCCGCGTCCAGCCACCGACACGAAGGCGTTCCGCAACGCACCGAACACCGACTTCACGCGCGCGGACTCACGAAGCGCACTGCGCGCCGCGCTGCATCCGTCCGAGGGCAGCGTCGCCGCCGGCTATCTGGGAAAACGCTGGCCTCTGATCATCGGCGGACAACGCCGCGAGCCCTCGGGCGGCGAGTACATCGCCACGCTCAACCCAGCCCGGCCCGCCCAGGTCCTCGGTCACTGGGCGCGTGCCACGGTGGCCGACGCCGATGCGGCCGTGGCGGCCGCCACTGCTGCCTTTCCGGCCTGGCGGGCCACACCCGTGGCCCGGCGCGCCGCCATCCTCGAACGCGCCGCCGACCTGATGGAGGCCCGGCGCTTCGCGCTCTGCGCGCTGGAAATTCGCGAGGCCGGTAAACCGTGGATGGAGGCCGACGCGGACGTCAGCGAGGCGATCGACTTCTGTCGTTTCTACGCCGCCGACATGCGCCGACTGGGCGCGGGCTCCGTCACCCAGCCGACGCCAGGCGAGTCCAATGTCCTGGTGCACACGCCTCGCGGCGTCGGGGTCGCCATTGCGCCCTGGAACTTCCCGCTCGCCATCCTCTGCGGTCTGACGGTCGCACCGCTCGTCGCGGGTAACACGGTAATCATGAAGCCCGCCGAACAGACCTCGATCATCGGGGCCGTGTTCATGGACCTGCTCACCGAAGCCGGCGTGCCGGCCGGCGTGGTCAACCTCGTCACGGGCCGCGGCGAGGACGTCGGTGCGCACCTCGTCGCCCACCCGCGGGTCGACTTCATTGCATTCACCGGCTCACGCGCGGTCGGACTGAAGATCTGGGAAACCGCCGGGCGCACACCGCCGGGACAGGCCAATCTGAAGAAGGTTGTGTGCGAGATGGGCGGAAAGAACGCGCTGATCATCGACTCCGACGCCGATCTCGACGAAGCCATCCCGGCCGCGTTGTACTCAGCTTTTGGATTCAGCGGTCAGAAATGCTCCGCCCTTTCCCGGCTGATCGTGCTCGACGGCATCCACGATGCGTTCCTCGCGCGTCTGACCGCCGCCGCGGCCAGCCTGCCCGTCGGGGATCCCGCCCTGCCCGGCACCGTCGTCGGACCTGTGATCGACGCCGAATCCCGCGACCGGCTGCTCGCCCGGATTGCGGAGTCGGCACGGGAAAGCCGTCTCGTGCACCAGGGTCGCCTCTCCGATGCGGTCACCGCCAGCGGGGGCTACTTTGTCCCTCCCACCCTCTTCGCCGACGTCGCTCCGGACCATCGCCTCGCCCGCGAGGAATTTTTCGGTCCCGTGCTCGGTGTCCTGCGCGCCCGCAACCTCGACGAGGCCTTCGCGCTGGCCAACGGCACCGAGTATGCCCTGACCGGCGGACTCTTCTCACGCAGCCCGCGCGCCCTCGCACGGGCCCGCGAGGAGTTTCTCTGCGGCAACCTCTACCTCAACCGGACGATCACCGGCGCCCTGGTCGAACGCCACCCCTTCGGCGGATTCCGCATGAGCGGCGGCGGCACCAAGGCCGGCGGCCGTGGATACCTCGAGAACTTTCTCTTCCCCCGGGTCATCAGCGAAAACACCCTCCGCCGCGGCTTCACCCCGCCCGAGGAGAGCCAACAATCGTAGCCCTCCCCGGAGGGAGTGTCATCCGGCGGATGACACTCCCTCCGGCCGTCAGGGGTCGAGACGCGCCAGGCGGAGGCTGTTGCCGACGACGAGGATGGAGCTGAGCGACATGGCTACGCCGGCATAGACGGGATTGAGCAGCCAGCCGAAGGGGGGATAAAGAAGTCCGGCCGCCAGCGGGATGCCTGCAACATTGTAGGCAAAGGCCCAGAACAGGTTCTGTCGAATGACGCGCAGGGTGGCCCGGGAAATGCGAATGGCCTCGGCCACGCTGCGCGGGTCGTTCCGCATCAGGGTGACGTCCGCCGCCTCGATGGCCACATCGGTGCCGCTGCGGAGGGCGAAGCCCACATCTGCCCGGACCAGCGCCGGGGCGTCGTTGACCCCGTCTCCCACCATGCCCACGACGCGTCCCTCCTGCTGCAGAGCGGCGACCACCTGCGCCTTTCGGCCCGGCAGGACTCCGGCGTGGACACGTGTGATCCCAAGCTGCCGGGCTACTGCCAAGGCGGTTCGCTCCTGGTCTCCCGTCAGCATGGCCACCTCCACCCCGAGGCTGCGCAGGGAGGCCACCGCCTCGACGGCGGTGGGGCGGATCCGATCGGCGACGCCGAGCAATCCGGCCGGCGCGTGGTCGATGGCCACATAGACCGTGGTGTGCCCATCGTTCTCCATCCGCCCGGCCTCTTCCTTCAGCCCTTCGAACGCCACTCCACCCTGAGCCAGCCAGGCGAGACTGCCCACCCGCACCTCGCGGCCCTCGATGGTGGCGACAATTCCAAATCCCGGCGCCGAGGTGAATCCCGCGCCGGACGGAACCTCCATCCCTCGGTCGACCGCAGCGCGCACCACCGCCTGGGCCAATGGGTGCTCAGAGACGCGCTCCGCGCCGGCCGCCAGGCGCAGCACCTCGTCCTCCGTCCACGGAGCAAGCGCGTGCAGCCCGGCCACACCCGGCCGCCCCTCGGTCAGCGTGCCCGTCTTGTCCATCACCACGGTATCCAATCCTTGGGCACGTTCCATCGCCGCCCCGCCCTTGACGAGAATTCCGCGCCGGGCCGCCAGCCCCGCACCCGCCATGATCGCCGTCGGCGTGGCCAGTCCGAGCGCGCAGGGGCAGGCAATGACCAACACGGAAACGGCGGCGATCAGCCCGAAGACGCCACTCCCTTCGCCCCCCAGAAGCCACCATGCCAAAAACGTCAGCGCGGCCACCCCGAGCACGGCGGGCACAAACCAGGCGCTCACCCGGTCCGCCAGGCGAGCGATCGGCGCGTCCTCCTCCTGCGCCTGCTCGACCAGGCGGATGATCTGGCGCAGGGTCGTGTCCTCGCCCACACGCTCCACCCGCACCTCCAGTGCGCCCTGCCGATTTAGGGTCGAACCGATGACCGAATCGCCCGGCGCCTTTTCCACCGGTTGGGATTCGCCCGTGAGCAAGGCTTCGTCGACCGTCGATGCGCCGGACGTCACCACTCCATCCAGCGGAATCTTCTCCCCCGGTCGGACTTCCACCACGTCGCCCACGACCACCTCCGCCAGCGGCACCTCCTCGGTCCGCCCTCCCCGCCGGCGGCGTGCGCGCGGGGGCGTCAGATCGAGCAGCGCACGCACGGCGGCTCCGGTTCGGTCGTAGGTGCGGCGCTCCAACACCTGTCCCGCCAGCACAATGGTGGTGATGACCGCCACCGCCTCAAAGTAGAGCGGCGGGTGGCCGCCCGCCCTCATCGCAGCCGGCAGATGCTCGGGAAAGAGCAGCACAAACCCACTCAACCCCAGCGCCGCGCTCGTGCCTGTCACCGTGAGGGTGAACATATTGGTGTCCCGATCCCGCAACGAAACATACCAGCGACGCAGAAACGGCGAACCGCACCCGAAGAACACCGGCAGCGCGAGCAGGGCCTGCAACCAGCCATTGAACTCATGAGCCACCCAGCGCTCGGGACGCAGCGGCTCCGGCAGCAACCCGCCCATCGCCAGGTAAACGACCGCGAGGGTGAACGGCAGCGCCAGCGCCAGACGCCGGGGCAGGTGATCGGAACGGCGCAGGCCCATGTAGGCCTCGTCGGGGTCCAGGGATGACGAGGGAGGGGGTGTTGCAGGCGTTGACGGGAGGTGTGACAGCATGGCGAACGACTGCGGGGACCGAGCAGCATGCCGGCTCAACCCGCCGGTGCGAGCCAGGTTCGTCGCGTTCCCAAGTCAGCCCTTCGGCGGGGAACCCACCCGAGGATCCCAATCGATCGGATTCCGCCCGAACAAGAATCATCCCATTGAACCACGCATTAACACGAATAAACCCTTACTCCGGAGGTCAAGCGCATCGATCCATTCATAAACCACAGATGCACAAGGGTAAACGCAGATCCGAAGTCTGTGCAGCTCTTCGCTGCACCGGTTAAATACCCGCTTTGGCGTGGCTCGTTTGGATCCGGGTTCATCCGTGTCCATCCGGAGTTCAATTGAAGGCTCCTGCCGCAGGCTGGAGCGGCTGCCTTCCTCTCACGGCTGCAACTTTGACGCCCGCCGACGGGTGATGGAGGGGTGGACCTCCTCGTATACCTGCTCACCGGACTGCTCATCCTCGTCGGACTGATTGGCATCATCGTTCCTTTGCTGCCCGGGACTACCCTCATCCTGGCCGGCATGATTCTCCATAAAGTTCTTTTGCCCAATAGCATCAGCACAACGGCACTCGCCGTCATCGCGCTTTTCTGGGGATTGTCTGTCCTGGCTGACTTTGCCGGTGTGCTGATTGGGACGCGCCTGGCTGGCGGAACCCGCTGGGGGATGGCCGGCGCGGGTCTGGGGGCGTTGGTGGGGGTTTGTTTTTCCGTGCCCGCCCTCATTCTTGGCACGTTGGCTGGGGCGGTGCTGGCCGAAAAGGCGATCTCAGGTGCCCCGGATCAGCAAGCGCTCCGCTCCGGGGTAGGGGCGGCCGCCGGATTCTTTGTTTCAACCCTGGCGCGTCTCGCCTGCGCCGCGGTGATGATCATACTTTTTCTGAGTCTCCTCAGTTGGGCTCCTGCCCGCTAATCACCATCAAGCCACTCGGCATGATAGGATTGGGGGATTTTTGTCCCAAAATTCACCTCATCCCATCGTCGACGACTTCCAGCGAAGCGAGCCCGGCGGTCGCCGCGAGATTGAGACGATCGACAGACGTGTCGATGGAGCCATGGCGCACCGCGCCCCGCCACCTGAAGCATGATTTCCCGACCGCATCGCCCACTTGCTGCCTGCGTAGCTTATACGCTGCTGCACATAGGGTTGCAGATTCTGGCTCAGAATTTCGAAGTCGCCCCGGGGATTTCGGTCTGGTACCCGCCCGCCGGCTTGGCTCTGGGACTGCTGATCCTTCTTGGGCCGCGATTTGCCCCGCTGATCTTCGTCGTCAACGCCGTGGTGGCCATCCCTACGACGAGGTCCGAGGCACTTTGGGCTCCGCTGCTCTTTCCTTTTCTCATCACCGCCTACTACACCGGTCTGGCATGGTGGATCCGGCGCGTTCATGGTCCCCGTCTGCTTCCCGGGTCCTTGCGCCAAACGCTGACGTTTACCGCTGCGGTCATCCTGGGTCCAGCAGGCATGGCTTTGGTGGGAAGTGGCGCGGCCGTTCTCACGGGACTCACCCCCGCTTCCGGGATGGGTTGGGCGACCGTCCTGTGGTGGGTGGGTGACTCCAGTGGTTTGCTCACGGTCCTTCCTCCTATCCTCGTCTTTGCCGCCCCTTGGCTGCGCGTCGCCGGACCTTCGGAACGGAATCAGGTGCGCCGAGCAAATATCGCCTCGGCGGGATTTCTGTTCGCCTGCGTCGCGCTGATCCTCTCCCTCGCCCTGGTTTTCACCCTCGACTCCAGTTTTCATTTCCAGGCCCTTTCACTGTGCTTCCTGCCTCTCATCTGGATCTGCCTGCGCCATGGATTGCCGGGCGCAACCCTGGCCACGCTCCTCGTGACCATGGCGGGACTCGCTGGACTGCATTTCACTCCCGGTACCCGCGAACAGATTGTGGGTTTCCTGTTTTTTGAACTCACCTTTACCGGGGTCGGCCTGGGACTCGGTTCGGCGGTCAGTCGTCGCAACGAAGCCGAGGCTGAGCTCGCCACCAACCAGGCCCGCCTCGATCGCGTCGTGTCCGGAGCACGACTGGGACTCTGGGACTGGGAGGTGGGCAGCGACCGCGTCGCCTACAATCTTCGCTGCGCGGAACTGCTGGGTTCGCCCCACGCCCCGCTCGCACCCACGCGCGCAGCGTGGGAGGACGCGATTCATCCCGACGATCGCGACGAAGTGGCGTCCGCCCTGCGCGGTCACCTCAATGGACTCCGCTCAATCTTCGAGGCTGAATACCGTATCCGAACTTTGGATAAGCGTGTGCGTTGGATTCACACCCGGGGATCGGTGGTGGAGCGCGACGAACTCGGCCGGCCCCTGCTGGTGTCGGGCACGCACCTCGATGTCACCCACCAAAAGCAGATCGAAGCGGACAACCTGGCCAACGAGCGCCAGCTCATGGAGGTGCAGAAATCGGAGAGCCTTGGCATGCTCGCTGGCGGTGTGGCGCATGACTTCAACAACCTGCTCACCGCGATCCTCGGGAACGCCCAGCTGGCCAAACTCGACATTCCGCCGAACACGCCGCCCTTCGAGGCGCTTGGCCAGATTGAAACGGCCTCGAATCGCGCCGCGCGGCTCTGCCAGCAGATGATGGCGTACGCCGGTCGCAGCCCCCTCAATCCGGTCGATCTCAATCTCAATGACCTGATCTCCGATACCCTGCCCCTGATCCAGGCGACGGTGGGCAAGAAGGCGACGCCCGAACTCAAGCTGGGGCGCCCTCTCTCTCGATTCCGGGGTGAACCTTCACAAGTGCAGCACGTGCTGATGAACCTCGTCATCAACGCCTCCGAAGCCATCGGCAACCAAGCCGGACGCATCGAGCTGCGCACCGCCATGTTGAGCCTCGATGGGGAACGGCTGACGACACTGTTCCAGGCCCCGAGCCTGCCCACCGGCGACTATGTGCTGCTGGAGGTCAGTGACACCGGCGCGGGCATCGCCCCCGACCTGCTGACGCGTATTTTCGAGCCCTTTTTCACCACGAAACCGGCGGGCCCCGGACTGGGTCTCGCCGCCGTGCTGGGCATCGTGAGGTCCCACGGGGGAGCCCTGCGCGTCACCAGCGAACTCGGCCGCGGAAGCACTTTCCAACTCATCTTTCCCGCCCTGCGATCCAGCGCCCCGCCCGATCGCGCGCCTGCCCGCCCGATCGAGACCCACTGGACTGGCTCCGGGCTGGTGCTGGTGATCGACGACGAGGAGCCTGTGCGCAAGGTGATCGCCGGCATGGTCAAGAGCCTGGGGTTCACCCCCGTCCTGGCCACCGACGGAATCGAGGGGGTGGACGCTTTTCGCCGTCACGCGGGACGCCTGCGCGCGGTGATGCTTGATCTGGCGATGCCCAGGATGGACGGCTCCGAAGCGCTGCGGGCCATGCAAGGGATCGATGCCCGCGTTCCGGTCCTGCTCATGAGCGGATTTTCCAACAAACTCACCCTCGACCAGTTTGCCCAGGCGCGGCCGTCGGGACTCCTCGCCAAACCCTTCAGTCGAAGTTCGCTGCAGCAACAGCTCCAGGCCGCGATGGTCGCCTACCCCCTGCGGGCCTGACCGGCCGGTCCGGTGTCGTCCGCCTGTCACGCGCGACCCGACGCTTTTTGGTTCGCCCGTGGACGGGGAGGTACGATCTGATCCCGGCTTTCGCACCTCGCCATGCCCGATATCGTTCTCGTTTCCGGTAGTCCCTCCGCCACCTCGCGCTCGGTCGCCGTCCTCAAAGACGTTCAAACCCAGCTCGAAACGCTCGGCCTGCGGACCACGTTCATCAGCGTACGCGACTTTCCCGCCGAGGACCTGGTTCTTGCGCGATACGACAGCCCGGTCTTCAACGACGCCAAGGCCAGCATCGAACAGGCAGCCGGGATCATTATCAGCACGCCCATCTACAAGGCCTCCTACACGGGGACGTTGAAGACCTTCCTCGATATCCTGCCGCAGTACGCGCTTCGGGGAAAGACCGTGCTGCCCCTCGCCACCGGCGGTACGCTCGCGCACCTGCTCGCAGTCGACTACTCGCTCAAACCGGTGCTCGCGGTGCTGGGAGCAACCGAAATTCTCCAAGGCGTCTATTCGACGGATGCGCAAATCCGGGTTTCGCCGGGCCAGCCTCTGGACCTGGAGGACGAACTGCGCCAACGCCTCACGCAAGCGGTGGCGCAACTGGCCGCCAGCGTGCTCGCACGCCGTCGATCTTCGCCCCCCGCCTGAACGCCTCGAGAAGAACTGAACGGTCAGACGCCGCCCCTGCGGCATGAACCTTTTTCAGGCGCATTGAGTTGTCAGCGGGACGGGGCTGGGCACTGTTTTGGACCCACTTCACCCCATGAGCACCGTCCCCTCTCCCACTCCCGCTTCCCCCGTCCGGCGTCTGACCGCCCAGGATTTTGACCAGGAATTGCTCGATCTTTACGACTACTACGCGCATGGCCGCATTGATCGGCGCACCTTCATCGACCGCGCCGGAAAGTACGCCGTGGGCGGCCTGACCGCGGCGGCGCTCCTGGAAATGATGAGCCCGCAGTACGCGTTCGCTGCGCAAGTGCCCAAGGACGACGCCCGCGTCACCAGCGAAACCGTCACCTACCGCTCGCCCGAGGGCCACGGTGAAATGCGAGGCCTCCTGGCGCGGCCGGCGGGTGTGACGGAAAAACGGGCCGGTGTGCTCGTGGTTCATGAGAACCGCGGGCTCAATCCCTACATCGAGGACGTCACGCGCCGACTGGCGCTGGCGGGTTTTGTGGCCTTCGCCCCCGATGCCCTGACTCCGCTTGGCGGTTATCCCGGGACCGACGACGAGGGGCGCACCCTGCAGGCCAAACTCGATCGATTGAAAGTGATCGAAGACTTTGTCGCCGGCGCGCGTTTCCTTCAGTCGCACCGCGCCGTGAACGGTTCGCTCGGGGTCGTCGGCTTCTGTTTCGGCGGCGGCATGGCCAACACCCTGGCCTGGCGGCTTCCGGAGCTGGTGAAAGCCGCGGTCCCCTACTACGGAGGCCAACCCAAGGCGGAGGAGGCTGCTCTGATCAAAGGCGCCCTCCTGTTGCACTACGCGGAGCTCGACACGCGGGTCAACGCCGGCTGGCCGGCCTACGAGGCCGCGCTCAAGGCGGCGGGCGTGCGTTACGAGGCCCATGTTTATCCCAAAGTCAATCACGGCTTTCACAACGACACGACCCCGCGTTACGACAAGGCCGCGGCGGAGCTGTCCTGGGAGCGGACCCTCGCCTTCTTCCATACCCACCTGGGTTGATTCAGCCGTCGCTCCGACCGCGGCCCTGCACGGCATCGGGAACCGGATCCGTCCGGTGCTCGGCCGCGGCGGTTGACCTGATCCCAAGTTCAGCCGATTAACCACTGAGAGCACGAAGCGCACCGAGTGACGTCCCGAAAAATCAGGACATCGATGTCTCGCCCGCAAAGTACGGCCGCTCGTCGGTCGATTGCATCGGTCAAGCGCCTTTGTCTCTGCTCCTTGAGTTCGCTGTGGCTCATTCAGCCGCGGTGGTTAGGTTGAATCGACTTTTGTGAAACGCTCCTTCGTCCTCCACACCCTTCTGATCTTCTTGTGCTGGTGGGCTCCCGCACCGGCGGCGGAACCGGTCCGGATCGGGTTTTTCATGTCGGTGACCGGTCGTGACGCCTCCTTTGGCGAAGCTTCGTTGAGGGGCGCGCGCCTCGCCATCGAGGACGTAAATCGCGCCGGAGGCATCCTCGGGCATCCGGTGGAACTCGTCGTCGAGGACAACCGCTCCGCCCCCGGCGAATCCGCCACGGCCGCGAAGCGATTGATTTCCCGCGACCGGGTCATTGCCCTGATCGGCGAATGTTCGTCGTCGCGCACCCTTGAGGCGGCTCCCGTGGCACAGGCCGCCGGCGTGCCGCTGATCACGCCGGCTTCGACCAGCCCGAAGGTCACGCAGGTGGGAGACTCCATCTTTCGCGTCTGCTTCATTGATCCGTTTCAAGGCGATGTCATCGCCGCCTTCGCACGCCGGTCGCTGCAGAAAAAGCGGGCGGCCCTGCTGGTGGATTCGACCTCGCCCTACTCGGTCGGGCTCGCGGAGTACTTCGCCCGCACGTTCACCCAGCTGGGAGGCGAGGTTGTGGGCACGCAGACCTATGCAGGCGCGGAAACCGATTTTCGCGCGCAGCTGACCGCCCTTCGCGCCGCGCAACCGGACGCGCTTTTCCTACCGGGCTACTACGTGGCCGCAGGGCTGGTCGCCCAGCAGGCCAGCCAACTCGGTCTTAAGGCCACCCTGCTCGGAGGCGACGGATTCGAGGCGCCGCAGTTGCTGGAGATCGGTGGTGCCGCCCTGGAAGGCGCCTATTATTCCACTCACTTCGCCACCGAGAACACGGGCGAGGTGTCGCGCGCCTTTGTCCGCGCCTACGAGGGGCGCCACGGCTCAGCCCCCAACGGGCTTTCCGCACTCACCTACGATGCCATCACCCTCGTCGCCGATGCGGCCCGTCGCGCCGGTTCGGTGGAAAAATCCGCGTTGAAGGCGGCCCTGGCTGCGACCCGGAACTTCCCGGGCGTCACCGGACGCACCAGCATCAACGCCCAGCGGGACGCCGACAAGGATGCCGCCATCATCACCGTCCGCGGGGGCAAACTGGTGTTTGTCGAGACGATACGTCCGTGAGTGGCGGCGTCAGGGTCAAGGCAGGAGCTCCGGCACCGTATCCCCGGGCTGCAGGGCGCGCACTCCGGTGGAGCGGTACACCCACGCGCTCCCGAGCAGAAAAGTCACTTTGCCATCGTGCAGGCGGGCGATCGCGGCGTTGCCAAGTCCAAAGACCGTCTCAGTGGGATTGAACTGCAGGTACACGCCTATCTTGGCGGCGCGGTACGCGTACTCTCCGGGGCTGGTCGGGTCGGGGTGATGCGGATTGATGACGGCCGGGAAAATCCCCAGGGCCTCGCGGGACGGAATGTCCGCCACCGGGAAATCGTTGGTGGTGCCAATGAGCAACCCCGCTACGTTGGCACCCGCACTCGTGCCTCCATACGGCACCCCGGCAAGGACCCGGCGGCGAATCACCTCCACCTGACCGGTGCGGTACAGTTCACCGAGCACCACAAACGTCTCACCGCCGCCGACAAAAATCCCGTCGGCCGTCTCCAGCAGAGCAATCGCACCCGCCGCATCTCGGCGGTGCAACGAAGTCACCACCTGTCCCCCAAGGTGAGTGAACGCCTCCTGCAGGCGGAGTTCCATGCGATCTCGCTCCGACGGATGGCTGGCATGCAGCACCAGGGCGATCGTCTTGCATCCCTGAAAGTGCGTTCGCATGGCCGGAAGTGTCGCGTCCGAAAAGTGATTTCCGGACATCATGCTTCCGCCGATGACCAGCACCGAGGCACGCGGCGAGGTGTGAAACACCGGCTCGGCGGCGGCCAGCGACGGCACGGCCAGTGCAAGGAGGAGGGCAAAGACTGGAAAGGCAGACGCAGGAGGCATGTCGTACGACGTTGAAGAAAATTCGGAGTGAAGGCGACTCCACATCCACCCTCACTCAGGGAAACGGCCAATAGCCGACGGCCTTCATCCGCTTTTCGAGGGCGAACCGTGTGAACAGGGTCTCGGTTTCTCCGGCCGGTCGGCGCCAGGCTCCGAGCGAACGATCCTCAACCAGGGTCATCAGCAGGTCCGCGATGATGACCGTGGAGTCGACCACAATCTTCTCCGGGAGTTTGTCGATGGTATCAGCCAGATCATGATAGTAGCGCACGGACTCCCGTGGGATCGGTGCGTTGAAGGTGATGGCCCGGACGCCAGCGAGTTGATAGGGCGTATGGTCGCTCCCGTACCAGTTGATGTTCTGCACCCCCGTCGGCAGGCGTTCCTTCGGGAAACGCCGGTGCCAGGCCTTGAGAAACGGAAGCAGCGACTCATCGCCCAGTGCGTTAACGGCGATGGGCACGCCGACCATGTCGAGGTTGATCATCGCCACCACGGGAGCATTCCCCAGCTTGCCGGCCTGGTGGCGCGAGCCCCACAGCCCCTGTTCCTCGCCATTGAACCACACCAGTTCAACCGTCCGGGCCAGCTCCTTGCCGCGCAGGCTGTCCGCCAGCGCATAGAGCTGGGCGATCCCCAGTCCGTTGTCCAGGGCACCTTGTCCGAGATCCCAACTGTCCATGTGCGCCCCGACAATCACGCGATCCGGCGAACGGCCCGGAAACCGGAGGACCACGTTGGCGGTCGTCACCGGCTTATTGTGTGACCGGGTCTCGACGCGGAGGCGGACCGCCGTGCCCCGTTCCATCAGCCGCCGCAGCCAGTTCCCTTCTTCCTGCGCGAGGGAGTAGATCGGAACCGGAAGCGGCTCTCCGACAAAACTCCCGGTGCGGGCCAGCAACTGACCACCGGCCTCGCGATTCACAAACAGCAGGGCGAGAAGGTTGCGCTCCTTGGCGTTTCGCACCATCTCCGCGGCAGCCAGCGCCGTACCCGACTGGATCAAACCAATCCGGCCCGCCACCGACTCCTTCGGATAATCGGTGGCCTTGCCATCCTTGACATCCACCAGGAGTCCCTCGACCGGGGCATGCGCCTCCGAGTAGGCGAGCGCCGCGACGCGCAGGCGTCGCGGAAAGGGCTCGATCAGGTCAACTCGATCCTCGCCCCGTTCCCACCCCGGCATCGTGAAGGCATCCAGTTCTGGCTCGAGTCCAAGCGCGCGCAGCTCGCGCACCAGTTGGTCCAGGGCGCGCTGGCCCGCCGGGGAGCCCGTCAGGCGGCCACCCACATCGTCACAGAGCCGCGTGAGCATGGCATGCGCCGCCGCGCCGGATCGAGCAACGGCTTCCGCGCGGGCCGCGGACGGCTTGGCCGCCGGCAACGTTGCCGCAGCCCCGGCGACCAGACACACCGTCAGGGGCAGCCAGCGCCGCAACACCTTGGTTACACCAGTATCCATGATTCTCATTTCTTGGAAATTCGACCGCCGCGGCTACTCGGGCTTGACGCGATCAGCGATGGTCAGGGTGTTGAAATCGAGCACGCGCTCCAGCCGACCGTGCGTGAGCGTCAGCTTCTGGGAGCCCTTTTCGGCGTTCAGGTAGGGGCCTTCGAAGAGTTTCCACCGGCTGTAGTCGACCGTCTTGCCGTTCACCACCGGCGCCTTGCCATAGGTGGCCACCACGGTCTTGCCGCGCAGGGTCTTCCAGGTGACGGTCGGCACCGGCTCCAGCTTGTAGGACAACGGCAGCGCGCGAATCGCCGCCTGAAACGCCTCCATCGAAGAAAACTCCGACACACTCGCCGCCTGCACGATCGTGCCGTTCTTGAGGTGCGGGCTGTAGAGTCGGCGATCTCCCTTCTCCACGCGATCAGGCACCCAGGAACTCTTGTAGCCTTTGACCGGCTGCCACTCGTAGGGAGCGAGGGGACGGTAGGCGAGATAGGCATCGCCTCCGCGCGCAAAGATCCAGCCCGAAGAATCCTCGGTCAGGTCTTTCAGATCGGTGGAGAAGAACCCATTGATGTGCGGAAACCGGGTTCCGGGCGGTATGTCATAGAGCGCAATCACGCTGTCGAGGTCCTGGAACACCTGCTCGAAGCGGGAACTGCCGAGGAACTTGTCCGGCGAATCGTAGGAAACCTTGCCCTCCTTGGTCACCGAGTTGGTCATGCGATCCGGCAACTCCGCAAAATAGGTCATCATGTCGTGGGAGGACGAGATCGGGTGGAGCGAGAACATCGTGTTGTGCGCCCCGCGCGGATCCGGGACCGCCCAGGTCACATCCCAGACGTGGGTCTGGATGGGGTCGCTGAGGCCGCCCTGCGTCGATCCCACTGCGTACTCCTTGCGCGAGTAGTTGGTCTTGTAGATGGGCGCCATTTCAACATCGCTGTTGCGCCAGCGGCGGCGCGTGCGCTTGAGGTCCCGCTGCAAGAAATCGCCGCTGCGGTCCACCCCGATCCGGTAGATGACCTCGGGCAGGTCATAGTACCGTGCCGCAACCGCAAAGTAGATCCCCCAGCCGCCGTAACCCGAAGGGGTCGGGGTGTTACCGAGCATCTGCCAGCTGAAATACGAGGAAAGGGCGTTCCAGCGTTCCACCACGGAGACGTCCTCGCTCCGGGCATTGGGGCCATGCAGCACCCCCTCAAGCGAGTTGGCAAACTGGTCGGCCAGGATCCAGTCAAGCATCATGCGGGCGCGCGTGCGCATCGCCGGGTCCTCCGCCCACGCGGTCAGGTAGACCAGGGGGATGGCGTACTCACCGATGTAGTGACTGCACGTATACTCGCCCTGGCCGATCGTGGTGGCGAGCTTCATCCAGTGGATCAGATAGTCCCGCGCCTCCTCCAGATTCTCGGACGAGCTCTTGCCTGTGTACCAGCTGGATCCGGGTTCATTCGGATAGAGCTGAGCCATGAGGTAGAGCGACGAATAGTACATGCACCAGTGGTTTTCCGTGTCACCCCGCAGCTGCATGGTCGAACTCCATGCGCTCCGGAGCGCCGCCCGCGCCTCGGCGGACAGCTGGTCGCGGCCGAGGTAGGCCACGGCCACCGCGGGAAACATCCAGAACGGGCCGCTGCCCGGCTCCTTCGCATGCTCAATCACCGTGCGGTTGCACCGCTCGATGTCCTGGCGCAGGGCCAGCTGGGTCGCCACCGCGGCCATGTCCCCCAGAAGGGGTGCATCGGCCTTGATCAGTCCGGAGCGCCAGGCAAGGGCTTCGTGAATCCGATCCTCATAGGCCTGCCGTCGCACCGCGGCGGACGTCACCACGGTCCGGTCGGGCACCGGGCCGACAAACGAGGGCTGCGCCACCGCCGTGGCCGCCGCGAAAAAGGAAAGAAAGGGGAGGAAAATCGAGCGGGCGTTCATGGTGGGCTCAGCGGGAGGCCGACGGTTGAAAGACAAAACTGTGCACGGTTGAACCTTCCAGCCCGGCGGGTCTCCAGGTCCGCCCGAAGTCATCGGATTGGTAGAGGTCCATTTGATACACGCTCAGGTAGAGCCGGCCCGTGCCCGGATCGATCCCGACGGAAATGCCGTGCGATTCAGGGGGCAATCCTTCAATCCGCTGTTGCCAGGTCTGACCGTCATCCTCGCTCACCCAGACTCCGAAGGTCCAGCTGGAGATCGCCAGGCGACCGCGCCGGGAGCCGTCAAACGCCACGTTGTAGAGCGAGTGCTCCGGAGAGAGGCCGGGCAGTTGTTTCCAGGTGACTCCGCGGTCGCGGGACATCCAGGCTCCGTCTTCATGGGTGACCGCGATCCACTGGGTCGGATCATGGGGCGATTGCTGGACATCCCCCACCGTAGCCCGGGTCGGAAGCACGCGCCGCCAGCGCTTGCCGGCGTCCTCCGTCAGGTAGATGCCGGATTCGCATCCCGCGAGCACCCGGCCCGCCCGGGTCCGGTCGACCTCGATGGTCTGGGTGTACTTGCCCCGGTTCGGCAATCCGTTCTCGCAACGAGCCCAGGTGGCACCACCGTCGCGCGACACCGCAATCCCATCCGGCAGGGCCAGGTAGAGATGATCGAGGGCGGACGGGTCGCGCGAGACGTCCTTTCCCTCCGTCATGTCCCAGCGGGTGGCGATTCGGAGACTCTTGCCCCCATCCTGACTCGTGACGGCTCCGTTCAGGGTTGCCATGACCACCCGATTCCGATCTCGCGGATCGAACGAGGCCTGGAACAGGTGCGGAAAATTGAGTCCAAAGTGCTCAAACGCGCCCGTCTCGGTTCTGCGAAAGAGCCCGTTTTCAGTCACCAGCTTTGAACCAATCACGTAGTTGCGATTGACCGCGGCGCACAGGACGAGGTCATAGGCCGAGGCGGCGAATGCCTTCGCCGACATCAGCAAACCGGCCGCAACCGCAAGTCCCAGGGTGAGCGTGTGTCGTGTCTTCATAAAGCGTGGCTTCTGTCATTGCGGTGGGGCGGGACGCCGGCCAAGTCTCGGGGAACACCATGAAAACGCACGTTCTGGCGCTCGCCACCCTCCTCGTCCTTGCCTGTCCCCGGCTGCTGGCGGCTCCCTCCGTGGAAGCCCGGCTGGCCGAACTGGGTCTCACCCTGCCCGCGCCCGCGACGGCCATCGCCAACTACGTTCCGGCCGTGCGGACGGGAAATCTGGTGTTTCTCGCCGGTCAGATCGCCCGCGGTCCCGACGGCAAATTCCTCGTCGGCAAAGTCGGTCGCGAGGTGAACGAGGCCGATGCCAATGCCGCGGCGCGCACCTGCGCCTTGCAGCTCCTCGCCGCCCTCAAGGCGGAGCTGGGCGACCTGTCCAAAGTGAAACGCATCGTCCGGGTCGGAGGCTTCGTCAACTGCACCGATGACTTCACGGCGCAGCCCAAGGTGGTGAATGGCTGCTCGGATCTGCTCGTTGCCGTGTTCGGCGACAAGGGACGGCATGCCCGGGCCGCCGTTGGCGTCAATGCACTTCCCGCCGGCGCCCCGGTGGAAATCGACCTCGTGGCCGAAGTCGTCGACTGAACAACACCGCATGACCTAAAGCTCCCGGGTCGAGGCCTTGAGGCCCGCGATGACGCGCTCGCAATCGGACTGGGACGTGAAGAGGTGAGTGGACACCCGCACCGCCTGCAGTCCCTGCTCGGTGACGGGCCGGCAGCGCAGGTGGTGTTTTTTGAGCAGGAAATCGAACAGGACCGAGGCCTTCGCCCGCGCGTGCTGCACCGTCATCATGGAACCACGCAACGCGGGATCCCTGGGAGTGAGGATCGTCAGGCCTGCAACGGCCTTCAGTTCATCGATCAGGTGGCTCGCCAGGCCATGACCGCGCGCGGCCACGCGGTCGCGTCCGATCTTCTGCTGAAAACGGACGGCTTCCGCCAGGGCCGCGACCGCGCCGGCATTGCGGGTGCCGTACTCGTGGCGCGTGGCTGACTCCGCGTACTTCAGTTCACCCGGAAGGTAGTCCAGTTCGCCCGAGTGGGCGCCGATTCCCGTCGGGGCGACGTCGGCCAGCCGGTCGCGTCGCAGAAAGAGCACACCGGTCTCATGCGGGGCGCCCAGCCACTTGTGTCCGCTAAAGGCGTAGGAGTCGCAGCCGATCGCGGCAAAGTCGACCGGCACCATGCCGACCGACTGGGCGCCGTCGATGTGAAACCAGATCCCGCGGGAGCGGGCCAGCGCGGCGATTGCCGCCACCGGCAGGACGACGCCTGCGGTGCAGGTGATGTGACTCACCTGGATGACCCGGGTGCGGTCCGTCACGAGCGCTTTGATACGCTTGAGATTCTCCTCGTCGCTCGTCGCGGCCGGCTCGAACAGCCGGACTTTGATGCCTCGCTGACGGACCTGGTTGAACCAGGGAAACGAGCCGCCCGGATGCGCGTGCGTTTCAAAGATGACCTCGTCGCCTTCGCGCAGGGACAATCCCGCCGCAATGATGGAATTGCCCTCGGTCGCGTTGCGCACGAAGCAGATTTCCTCGGGCTTCGCCCCGACAAAGGGAGCGACTGTTTCCCGCGCCACTTCGAACCGGGCGTGACCCGTTTCGGAGTGCTCCTGCAGTTCCAGCATGGTCGAAAAAAAGGTGTCCAACACCGGCTGAGGGGTGGGACCGAGTCCCCCAGTGTTCAGGTAGACGGGATCCTCCAGCAGCGGGTACAGGGCCCGCACCGAACGCCAGTACTCGTCGGCTCGCGCCGGGTTGAAAACCGGCACGGACGCGGGGGTGGAGCGTGCGGTGGCCGCAGCCGCCGCGGCGGTGGTGCAGCCGGCCAGTGCACCGAGGGTTCCGAGACCGAAGCCCTGGACGAAAGTTCTGCGATCGAGGTTCATGGCACGCAGGTGAAGGTGAGCACGTGGTCGACTTCGATCCGCTGACCCGGTGCAACCTCCCGGTTCTGATCGAATTCGGTCGGAAAGGCCGCCAGCGGATAGTTGCGCCGCACAAACCAGGGGAGCGGCCCCGGGCGATTCTCAAACCGGATTACCACGCGACGGAGCGACTCGTCGAGCTGCCCGTGCCACTCCATCCATCGCGCCGGCACCCCATGGACCGCCTTGATTCCCTCCAGGCCGCCCTCGGCCGTGATCTTGATCGTGGCGTCGAGGTGATCGTCGAGCAGCTCCCGGACTCCTCGAAACTGCAGTCCGCTGTAGTGCGAGCCCGCCAGTCCGCCCTGCGAGTGGGGATTCCCGAGGGAGAGGGTCTCACCGGATACATTGTCCAGGTGACTCAGCCAGTGCAGCGACCAGGATCCGGCGACCTCATCGACTGCGACCGCCAGGGCACGGGTCTCGCGAAACAGCACGCGGTCGTCGCGTTTCCAGTCGAGGGTATGCGCCAGCGTGGCCCGCGGACCCGCCGCTGCCAGCGTGATCCATCCGGTGTGGCACTGCCGCCCGTGGTTTTCCTTCCATTGATAACCCGCCTCCCGGGTGCAGGTGGGGCCGCCCCAGAAATTCGTTCCCGAGACCTGGTTGAGCGTCAGGCTCAAGGCATGATGCCACGGGTGATCATTGGGACGAAACACCGTGAGGGTGTCGCCCTTCAGCGATTTGACCGGGTGCAGGAACGGACGGGGGGATTCCTTCAGCTCCGTGGCGGGAAGGTAGTGGTAGCGAAAGAGCAGGTGCTCCCCGGAAAAAACGGCCACGGAACGACCGATGTCATGCTGAAGGTGAAGGGCGCTCATGGCAGGAGGAAGGTTTCTTGGAAGTGGGAATCGATGACGTGACGGGTGGCTCCCCCTGGCAGACGGAGATCCGCGGGCACGCCCTCTGGCTTTTTCAATGAGAACTGTAGCCGGGAACCTTCGCGTCGCCAGGCGACCTCGATCATTCCCCGCGGCGTGCAGACACTGCCTGACGCGTGAGTGAGACCGCAGAGGCGGGGCTCGACCGCAATGCGGGCAAAACCCGGCTCGGTCGGGGTCACGCCGAGGATGCGCTGCTGGAATTCCAGCACAGGATGAGCCGACCAGGCATGGCAGAGCGAACGCCAGTAGCTGTTTTCCTCGACGAAGGTGGACAGCCCGTAGCCCACCGATTCATGCCAGGGACCGAGGTGACGGGTCATGTCGTCATAGTGTCCACAACGCAGGAGCGCCGTGAAGCCCGTGTGCCACCAGAAGAAGGAGCCGGGCGCCAGCTTCTCGTCATGGGGAAAACGCCGCATGAGAATCGCGCGCTCCCGCTCGCCCGGCAGGCCGGCCACCACGGCCCAGGCATTGCCATACTGACTGACCTCGGGACCGCCGGGGCGGTCAAAGTACAGTCCTTCGGACTCGGACCAGAAGCGCGCATGGGCC
This sequence comes from Opitutaceae bacterium, assembly GCA_046346755.1. Classification (GTDB taxonomy): domain Bacteria; phylum Verrucomicrobiota; class Verrucomicrobiia; order Opitutales; family Opitutaceae; genus UBA6669. The sequence continues at coordinate 97,982 of JAXMHM010000027.1, forward strand.
TTGATCCGAAGCGCCGCCGCTTCCGCAACCAGCGCCGCCGCCTCGGCCTCGCGGCCGACAAACCGCAGCAGCCAGGCCGTTTCGTCCAGGGCGACGATGAACTGCGTGGTGAAAATCGTGGTGGGCCCGTGGTCGGCGCCAGGCACCACCCCACGCGGCCACCACGGGCACCAGTCGGTCACATTCCAGAAAGGCAGGCGCGATGGCAGCCCGTCGGCGTCACTGTGACGCCGATACCAGTCCAGGACCGTCCGCACCCCCGGGAGCAGGTCCTTCACCGTGGCCAGGTCCGCGGTGCAGGCAAAGTAGTCCTTGATCGTCGTGATCCAGTGGATGCTCCACGCCGGGATGATCTGGACGAGTCGCGAGGGATACCGGGACTGCGTCAAACCGTCGGAAAGCCGGGACCAATCGAAGTGGTAAAGCGCCTGCCGGCTCAGTCGTGCATCGCCGGTGGTGTACAACGCGAGCTTCGAGGTGATCATGGTGTCACCCGCGTACTGCATCTGCTCGTAGTGAGGACAGTCCTCAAACGTCTCGTGCGAACACATGCGCATGGTGTGCAGGCCGACCTTCCAGATCTGGTCCATCGCCGGATCCGAGCAGGTAAAAGTGGCGGTGACCTTGTAAGGATAGGCGGTGAAGCGCTGACGGATCGACCGAAGGGTCAGCGGCTGGCTGCCCACCGTGATTTGCAAACCTACATAGCGGAACGCCCGCCAGTGCAGGGGTTCGAACACGTCGTCGCGACCGGAGGGTTCCCAGTGATCGCTCCAGCCGGTCACTTCGCCGCGGCGGTCGAACGTCCAGCCCCGCGTCTCGTCGGCGAAGTGCGAGGCAAGGTTGGCCAGTGGCTGCTGGCGTCCCAGCAACTTCGCGCCCGGCGTATCCCACCGCAGCCGCAGGGCCTCGGCATAGGTCAACCGTACGGAACTCCCCTGCCCGCCCGAGACGTCCAAGCGGGGAAATGCGGTCGTGAGGATGCCCATGTCCAGCACCACGTCGACGGTGGTGCCCGCCGGCAGCGTGAGCGACTCGCCCCGATCCAGCAGCGCCTTCCAATCAGCCGGCACCGGCGCGCCGCCGCGCAGGTAGGCGTCGGGGAAGGGCGCGGGCTCGCCCTCCTCCAACATGGGAATCATGCGCGGCATCAATCCGTAGGGACTGGTTGGGTCGCGGCGATTCTCCAGTAACTCCGCCTTGAACAACACATGGGCTGGGGACCAGGCGCCATCGTCAAACTCCGGCTCTCGCCAACCCACCTGTTCCTCGGCGGAAACCCGATGCTCGAAATAGCCATGGTAGCCCTCGAAGGTGGTGCCGTCGTTCTGAAACCGGTGCGCCCGGTCGACCGACACCTTCCAGGTGGCGTCCGTCGCCAGCTCGCTGAGGCGTTCTCCCTTCCCACCCACCACGGCGCCTTCGAGCACAAATCCACCCGTGTAGGTCATGATCGAGCACGGCGCGCCGAGTAGCGCGGGGCGGTGCGCGACATGCGACATGTCCTGCACCAGGGCGGCCAGCACATTGCGCCCGCGGCGCAGGTGCGGCGTGAGATCAAACGTATCAAAAAAGTGGTGATTCACATCACCCTTGGCAGGCCCGCGGCCGACAAAGACCCCATTGCACCAGAACAGGTAGCGGCTGTCCGCGGAGAGCCGAACCTCGAGACGTGACCGCTCCGGGTCGTCCACCGCGAAGGTGCGCCGGAAGAGACGCACCTGGTAGTGCGACGGCGTGGCGTTTTCAGGCGCGGGTGCGCCGTGGGAACCCTCGCTGGACCAGATCCAGGAGGCGGAGTTGACGAAGGGGACGGGAGACACGGGGAAAACAGCGGACGGTCAGCGGAGGGGAGCCGGCAGAAAGGAAAAATCAAATCCATGGGCGCCATAGAGGCCACCCGATTTCCACGTACGGCCCAAATCGTCGGAAAAAAAGGTCCCTTCCTCGAACGTGGAAGCCCACAGTCGTCCGTCCGCGTCCGGATCAAACGCCAGAACGAGGACATTGCGAACCGGCAGTCCCGCCGAGCGATCCTGCCAGGTTGCGCCGCCATCGCTGCTCACTCGCACACCCTGGGACCACCCGCCCACCGCCAGGACCGACGCATCCCGGCGGTGCAACGCCACCGCGTAGAGATTGGCCGTGGCCGACGCGGGGTCCGTCGCGACCCAGGTCTCCCCTGCGTCGCGCGAGATCCAGGCCCCGCGGTGCTGCGTGCCGGCAATCAGCAAGCGAGGATTCGCCTCGCTCTGCGCCAGCCGCAGGATGGTGGTGGAGGGAGAAGGCACGCGATTCCAGGTGACAGCGCCATCGGTCGACACGAAGACGCCGTCCGCCGTGCCGAGAATGACACGGTGGGTTCGCGCGCGGTCTGCCACCACGGTCTGGCAATAGAGCTCGGTGAGCCCCGCTTGAGCGAGCGACCAGGTGGCGCCGCCGTCCTCGGAACGGATCGGCCCCCACAGGGTGGCGGCGTAGACGCGGCTGGGTTGATTCCGATCAAAGGCGAGGCTGCGCACATCGGCCACCTGCCAGCCCGTGGTCTTGCGCCACGTACCACCACCATCGACGCTGCGAATAACCCCATCGGCGCTGCCAATCAACAGCACGCCCGGAGCGCCTGGCTGGCCTGCCACGGTGGCAATGCCAAGAATACGCGGTCCGAAGTGCCGCCATTCACCGCTGCCTTCGCGTCGGTAGAGTCCGGAGTCGGTCGGTATGGAGGAGTTCTTTTGCGCCTTGGTCATGCCCACGGCCGCGTAAAGCTGCGCCGTTTCGGCACCGACAACGGCCACGGGGACTCCCAGGAACAGGACCAATAAAGTGAAAACGGAGTTCATGGCCGGACAAACGAGTGCTCAGTCACCGCCCGCTGAAAATCGAGCACGTAGCGTTCGATGCCGTATCGGAGTTCGAGGCGCTGGCTTCCCCGGTCGGCCACGCCATACGGACTCTCGAACAGCGGCCAGTGCGCCGTATCCATGGCCGTGCCATTGACCGAGGGTGCCTGTCCGTAGCGGGCGTGGAGTCGACTCCCATCCAGACTGGCATAATTGACCTCCAGTCCCGGATCGGTGGTCGTGGTGAGAGGGAGGGATCGAACCGCCGTCTGAAACGCTTCGTAGGAGGCAAAGTCCCGCGCCGGGGCCACCTGCACGACGTAACCGTTGCGCGGAGCGGTGCTGACATAGCAGCGGTGTCCCGTTCCCCATTCCTTGAAGCCAGAACTGATGAAGCCCCCCGCCCCACCGGCCAGGAGTCCAGTCCAGTCGTTGGGTCGCCACTCGCCCCGCACGAGCGGTCGGTACGCAATATAGACCGGGCCGCCTTGGGAAAAAATCCAGCCCGACGGGTCTTCGACCGTGTTGCGCAGGTCGCGGGAAAACAGGGCGGTGATATGAGGAAAGCGGGTGCCCGACGGCAGATCGTAGAGCGCGATCAGCGCCGCCCCGTGCTGGAACACCTGCTCATAGGGCGAACCGCCGGCCAATTTGTCGGGCGAATCATAATCCACCTTGGACCGTACAATCGTGTCCGTCGTCGTGTCCCAGGACATGGGAAAATACATCGTGCCCTCATGCGGTGACGAATACGGATGCAGGGCAAAGAAGGTGTTGGACGCATCCAAGGGCTGGTCCACGCGCCAGCGCAGGCTCCAGGTTTGTTGCTGGATGGGTTGGAGCAAGCCGCCTTGGGACGAGCCAAGGACAAAGTCCTTGTCGACATAACTGTACTTGTAGACGGGAGCCGTGCGCTTGTCGCCCACGACAAACGATTCCGGCCCAGCCTGACGCATTCTCCAACGGGTGCGTTTCAGCTCCCGTTCCACATAGGGACGGTCCGGCGTCCGGGCGATTCGCTCAAGGATGGGAGGCGGTGTGTAGCCACTCATCGCGAGGAGAAGGGCCTGCTGACTCATCTGCCGGTCACCCAGTCCAAAAAGCAGCCACCCCAGCGCCGCGGCGGTGGTGCGAGCCGGTTGCAGCAACTGGCGGGGGTAAACCCGGCTGTGGGCTCCCGCATACTGTCCGGACAGGTGTTCGATGACGTAGTCGTAGGCCAGGTAGTCGAGCATCATGCGCGATTTCTGCCGAAGCAGCGGATCGTCACACCACCCCGCGAGCAGGGCCAGCGGCACCACGTACTCGCCGATGTAGCCTGGCGAATCGTACTCGCCCTGGCCAAACGACGTGGTGACTCGCATCCAGTGTTCGAGATAGGACCGGGCCTCCTCCCGGTTCTCCTCCGCCGACCGGCCGTTGAACCAACGCTCCGGCCCGGAATCTTTCCACGTCTGCGCAGCCAGGTACAGTCCCCCGTAGTACATCACCCAGTGGTTCTCGGTATCGCCACGACTTGGCCAGTAGGTTCGCCACAGCTCCGCAATCCGCTTCCACGATGTATCGTCCAGCGCCGGCCCTCCCGCCGCCATGACCGCAGCCATGGGGTACATCCAAAACATATTCTGCGTGGGCACCGCTTCATTCAATCGCGCCAGTCGCGCCAGCGCCGCCTTGCGGCTTTCACCCCGTTGCAAGGCCGCCGCCACGTCCAGAACACTCCCACGATTGGCATCGTTCTCGTCCAGATTTGACACCGCCGTCCGCAGGATCCACTCGCGACGAAGCTGAAAGCGCCGGGCAATCTCCGCGTCTGAAGAGAAGTGAATGCCTGACTCCTGCGAAAACACCGGCAGCACACCCACCCAAATCATGAAAAAAAACCATGTTGAGCGACCAAGGGGCAGTCCTGAAAACAACGACATTGGAATCAAAATAGCGGGGTAGTGTTCAGCATGAGCTGGCTTTTTTTCGCATTTCAATCAGCATTTTCAGTGAAATTTCATTCCCCATGATCCACGCGCCCAAAACCTCCGTCCCCCGACTGATTCAATGTGCCACGCCCTGGTCGCTCGAAGGATATCCCAACTCCCGAAAGGAGTGGCCCTTGGAGCGAAAATTCCGAGCCATGAAAAAGGCTGGATTTGACGGAGTGGCGGCCTTCATGACACCCGAAAAAAAAGCCCTGGCCGACCAATTGGGACTGCGGGTGATGGGGGGATTCGACGGATCCGGCTACACGCAGGCGCGTCGCCAGATGCTCGCGCAGCGTGACTTGGGGGTACACTTCATGAACGTGCAGTTGCTCGACCATGATACGGCGCCCGAGCGGGCGGTGGCATTGGCGCTCCGCCTGCTCGCTCTCTCGCGCCGCCTCGGGCTGGGGGTGCATGTCGAAACCCACCGGGATACCTCGACGGAGACTCCGGAAAAGTACACCGAGATCGCCCGGCTCTATCAGAAGGCGACCGGCTCCCTGCTTCCCACCACCTGGGATCACTCGCACTTCGCCGTTTCCAAACACATCCTGCCCAAAGACTACTCACGCCGGTTGCTCGCCTGGCCAGAGCTGATTCAGCACTCGCAGATCTTCCACCTCCGGCCCTTCAACAGTCAGCATTGCCAGGTTCCCGTCACCAATGGAAAGGGACGCCTTACCCCTGAATTCCGCGACTACCTTGCCTTTGTCGAGGACCTGTTTGCACTCTGGCTGCAGGGGCCGCAGCCTGGCAAAGAACTTTGGGTCTGCCCGGAGCTTGGCACGAGCGTCGGCTACAATGTCAGCACCAACCCGCCCGTGTGGGCGGATGCAATCCGAGCAAGGCAGGAATACGCGAAGGCTTGGCGGCGCGCACTCCGCCGCGTAGGGTCGAAACCCTGACTATTTCAGGACGTGTGCTGAAAATCACTTGACCGCACCCTGACATTTTTCATCTCCTTTCAATGAAATTCTCAGAAGGCGCTACCCCAGCCCCATGCTGATCACCGAGATCGCTACCAAAGCCCGCGTGTCCCCCGCCACGGTTTCCCGTGCCATCAACCAGCCCCAGCTGGTTGCGGCCGAGAGCTTGGCCCGTATCCGCGCTGTCATGCAGCAGCACAACTATGTGCCTGCACCCTTGAACCGCCGTCGGGGTCCCAAGGCCCGTCTGCCGGAGCAGCGGCGCATTGGAGTGTGGTTTGTCGGGGCCCGCGCAAACAATCCGAGCCTGAACTGGTTTCAGGATCAGCTGCTGCAGGTGCAGTCGACGGATCCGCGCTACCGGGTGGATCTGCGGGTCCTCTTTTCCAACACGCCGGATGAGCTGCCGCGCAATCTGGCGGGCGAGCGTCTGGATGGCGTCATTGTGCAGGGCATGGAGCCTTCGGCTGATTGTCTCGCCAAACTGCGCGAGCTGCCGCACGTCTGGTTCATGACTCGACGCTCGGTGTCTTATCCGGGTGACTACGTGGAACCCAACAATGAGGAAAACGGCCGGATGGCGGCCGAGTACCTTCATGAGCGGGGACACAAGGCCGTGGCGGTCATCACCACCGACCCTGAGTACAGCGCCATCGTACGCCGCAACCGCGCCTTCGTGGAGCGGGCCGGAGAGCTGGGCATGGCCGTTCATTCCGTCCTCGGTGCCGCCAACCCCGGGGTGAGCTACTTGGAGATTTCTCCGCTCAACGGCGAAAGCGACGCCTTGGTTAAGCGGCTTCTGGACTGTACACCAAAGGCGACTGGCCTGTACATTCCGGTTGACCATTTTTGCGGAGCGTTCTTCCGCGCCCTGCGCGAAGCGGGACGCAAGCCGGGCCGCGACTTCGAAGCGATTCTCGGGAACTACAATCCCATCATTTACCACAACCTCGACCACTCGCCGGCGGCAATTGACATCAATTTGCCCATGCTCGTCCGCAAGGTTGTCGATCACCTGCTCTGGCGGATCGAGAATCCGGCCGTGGGTGGGCGTATCGGTATCACCATTTCACCTAGGATGCTTACACGGGGCACGTCACCCTAGGTTCCCACAATCCAGCCGCTTTCACCCCTTCCCCTGCCCTCCCTTTCCACTGAACCCGTTAACCGTGTTCATCTTCGGAAGCTACAAACCATCGAAAACATGAAACCAACCCCGCGTACCCCAATTGACCGGGTCAGGCACCACCTGGCCATCGGTCTTGCGGCACTGCTCACAGCCACTGCTGCCCAAGGGCAGACGGCTGCCGCCGACTCAGTCCGTCGGCTTCAGGAAGAAAACGCTGCCCTGCGTAAGCGCTTGGCCGAAATGGAAGGAAAAGCTGCACCCGCCGCTCCCGCTGCCACCGCAGCGAGGCCGGCCGCCGCCTCCCCCACCGGTCCGACCGTTTCAGGCGAGCGCCTCACCAACGAAACTCCCGAATCCGGCGTCGTTGCCTTGTCCCCCTTCGAGGTGACCAGCGACAAGGATTACGGCTACCTCAAGACCAATGCCGCCACGGCCACCCGTATCGGCATGGAGATCCAAAAGGTGCCGCTGAACATCTCCGTCATGTCGCGCGAGTTCCTCGACGACACGAACTCCCGTTCGCTGATGGATCTGTTCCGCTATTCGGCTTCGACCTCGGGCGACACGCGCTTCGCGATGCGCCGTCCCGCCAACGAAGCCACGCCGCAGGGCACGTTCACGATGCGTGGTTTCTCGGTGAATACCCTGATGCGCAACGGCGTGTTCCGGTATGTGGCTTACAATCTGGACAACGTCGAGCGCGTTGAAATCGTCAAGGGACCCGCGGCCGTGTTCTTCGGCCAGGGCTATCCCGGTGGCGTGATCAACTACGTCACGAAGCAACCGAGCTTCAGTGACATCGGCACCTCCTTCCGCATCCAGATCAACGACAACAGCGGCCAGAAGGTCACCTTCGATGACAATCACGTCCTCTCGAAGAAGGCCGCCTTCCGCATCGTCGGCGCCTGGGAAGACACGCAGGGCGAGCGCCGGTTCGAGTTCCGCAAGAACTTCAACATCACGCCTTCCATCAGCTTCATCCCGTTTGAGGATGGCAAGCTGCGCATGAACCTGGAGCTGGAGTACCTGAAGGAAAAGTTCAGCCAGAACGACTACGACTGGATCTACAGCGACTTCGCCGGTTGGAAGACCGCCGCGCTGGCCACCACGGCCTACGTTGCGAATTCGATCAAGACCCCCAGCCTGGCCTACGCCACCTACATCAACAACATTCGTACCGCCACCGGCAACTTCTCGCTGCCGGCCTACACGAAGGTTGAACGGGGTGCCTACTACACCAACGCCGCCGGTCAGTTCGTCAAGGACGAGGCGTTCAACTACACCAGCCGCGGCGCCTACACCGACAACGAGGTGAAGGCCGTGACGGCTTCGATGGACTATTCGCCCACCGACTGGTTGGACATCCGTTATGTCTTCGTGAAGGACTCGAGCCGCTACAATTCGGTCGAAGGTCTTACGACGCCTTGGGGTGATGGCATCCACTGGAACGTCGCCGGAAGCAGCACCGCCGGATACTACCGCGAAACCAATACGAACTACGTCGACTTGGTCTTCAAGAAGGACCTCTTCGGCGTGAAGAACAAGATCCTCACCGGATACAATCGCGCCAGCTGGGTTCAGCAGTACAATGCGAATGATCCGCTGTTGACGCCGTACTACGGCCATGTCCCCGGTGCGACCAATCCGATTGCCAATCCCGGCTACGTCGCCGGAACGTCGGGCGGCTCCCAGGTTCCCGCTCTGCTCGCCGGCTCCGGCGGTCAGATCCCGGTCAACCAAGTCATCCGCGACCGCAACGGCGTCATCAAGCTGGTGCGCGCCGTGTACACCGACTGGGATCCGGGCTTCGAGACGAATCCCGACATCAACGTGCTGTTCCCGATCGACCGCGTGTTGCTCGACGGTTACAAGCCCGAGCTTTCGGCGGCCTACCTGAATTACCAGGGTTCGCTGCTGAATGATCGCTTGAATGTCATCGGTGGTTACCGTCGTGAATGGCGCAAGGAGGAAGGTCAGTTCCTCATCGCCAACTTCCCCTGGTTCATTCCTCCGCCGAACGCGGGTGAAAACCAGACGGCCTACCCGATGGACGTCTACTCGTACGACTACAACTACGCGAAGACGAACTTCCTCGATCAGAAGGGTGACTCCTGGATGGGCGGCGCTTCCTTTGCCGTCACCAAGAACGTGAACGTGTACGCTTCGATCTCGAAGACGTTCAAGTTCAACACGGGTAACGCCGGCGGCTTTTTCCCCGGTGACGAACTCTCCGTTTACCAGAGCGCGCTCGACTACGCCAAGTCGCAGGGCAAGACGGGCTTCGACTACCTCGGCCAGACCATCACCTCGGTCGCGCAAGCGGTTCAGGTCATGACCGCCCGTGGCGCGTATGAGCAGGTGAAGAACGAAACCGGCATGAACTGGGAATTCGGCGCGAAGATCACGACCGACGACAACAAGGTTGTCGGCACGTTGTCCTTCTTCCGTGGCGAACGCACCAATCAGCGCCTCGACGATGGAGCCAGACAGTCCAACCTCGAAGAGCCCTTCAACAGCAGCACGACGCTCTTCGCGCCGGGCACGAAGGGGTACAACACCCGCAACTTCCGCTGGCGCACGACGCAGCTGAAGAACCGCATCGAAGGCACGGAAGCCGAGGTCATCTGGACCCCGATCCGCAACTTCCAGGCGGTCATCAACGGTTCCTGGCTGTGGACTGCGAAGACGGTGTACGACAAGACCCGCAATGCCCCCGGCAGCACGGCTTACAATGCCTCCACGGCTGCGGCCAAAGTGGCGTCTGACATCTACTACAACGCCCGCATCGAGAACGTTCCGGAATACCGGTTCAACTTCTTCGGCAAGTACACCATCACCGACGGCATGGCGCGCGGCGCCTCGATCGGTGGCGGTATGCGCTACTCGTCCGAGACGGTGGTCAGCCGTTCGGTTGACTGGAATCCCCTCGCAGGCGGCTATCAGGCCGGAGACTACACGGTCTTCGACTTGACGGTCGGCTATCCGTGGGAAGTGTTCGGCTACAAGATGCAGTCCTCGTTCGGCGTCTACAACGTGTTCGACAAGGAATACTCGGAAGGCTCGTTCGCGATGTCTCCGGGTCGCAACTGGCTCTTCTCCAGTACGCTGAGATTCTAATCCACGTCTCACTCACACGGGTGAGTGTCCCCTCCCGGGCGGGAGCCGAAAGGCTCCCGCCCTTTTTTGTGGTCAGCGCTCAGGTAACCGTCACTCCGTCAAAGGCCCACCCTCTCGCTTGATCAAGTTGGAACTCGCCTTGGAGGCAAACCCGCGCATTCTCCTCAGCACCCACCGGGTTCGTTATGAATCTTACCCCCTTCTCGGTCGCGCTTGCCGCAATCGCGCTTGCCTTCAGTGCAGGCTGTCAGAATTCCCGTTCCGCGCGCATCGAGCGCCATGCGGAGCTGTTCGCAACGCTCGACGGCTTTAGCCAGAGCTTGATTCGTCAGGGACTAATCAACTTCGGTTTCAACGACAAGATGGTGGAAATGGCCCTCGGCGAACCCAACCGCATCACCACCGCCACGACCGAAGAAGGCTCCGTCGTGTTTTGGACCTACCGCAACTTCGTCATACAGAATTCCGAAGCCGCGACCATCGGCACATCCCCCGCCAACCGACATGTCAGTCCGGTGATGGTGAGTTCTTCGGTGCCACGAGGCGGTCCCAGTCTTTTCAGCACCAAAGCCGGACCTTCACAAGCCACCGTGGCCCTCGACGAGGGAGGCCACGTCGGCACGCTTGAAGTCAAGTTTGTCGAAGGTCTTGTCGCTGCCGCCGTCATTACTCGCTGAACGCGCGACGCGTCACGGAGCCGGTTCACGATCGAGTCGGGCCGTGGCCCGGAGGCGGGCCTGAGTGATGTCGTCCACACGCATGCGGGCCTGAATGACCTCGACCAGCCTGGGCTGCTGGTCCCGGATGAACTTGGACTGAGGCGACTCATCCTGCGCACGCGCCAACGCTTCGATCAGCAGGGCCAGGCCCTCGACATCGTCGCGAGGCAGAAGCCGGTCCTTCACATGCAGGGCCGCAAGATTGAAGAGCGAGAGGACATTGCCGCGGTTCGCCGCACGCCGGTAAAGCTCAGCAGCCTTCGCAAAGTCCACCGGCACCCCCACGCCGTACTCGTGACACACCCCGAGGTTGTGCTCAGCTCCAGTCGCGCCCTTGGCCACGAGATCGGTGAACAGCGCAAACACGCGCGCCGGGTCCGGTTTGACTCCGAGGCCTCGCGTATAGAGATCCGCCAACCGGTAGCCTGCCTCGAGATTTCCCAGCTGGTATTGCTGTGAAAAGTACGCAAAGGCCGCCGCCGCATCACCCTTCTGCAGCGCCGCGTCCCCGGGGGCGACGCTGAAGGTCAGGATCTCTCCCCCCTCGCCCACATACAGCCCCGGTAGGTAGTCACCCAGCGCTTCCTTCCGCCAGTAGTGACCGGTCGACTGCTGGGTCGCCCGGTCCGTGAAGGCCATGCGCGAACTTTTCATGCGGATCACCGTGGGCGGGCGGTCTGGAAACGGGTTACGCGGGAACAGTCCCACCACCAGACGATTGTCGGCAAGGAGGTGCGAGGCCACGACGGGAAACACCCGCGCCTTGCGTTCGCCCCATGCCGCGATCTGGAGGCTGGCCTCAAAGCGGGGAAACCAGGGTGCAATGAAGGGGCAGATACGATCCAGCCGCTGCGGAAGGTAGCGGTAGTCGTAGGTTCTCCAGGTGCGGCCATTGTCGTTGGAGCCCTCGAAATCCACCTGGTACCGCGCCTTATCGAATTTGGCATAGAGCGAATATTCATTCGCACTGCTCAACCCCTTGGCCCAGGTCACGGGCCACGAGAGCCAGGCCGGTGCGCTATAAATCGGAACCCCCGCCGCCTTGGCGAGGTAGAATCCAGCGACATAGAAGTGCGTCCACAGGGCAAGACTCAGGGCGCGAGACTTCCAAGGAGAAACCACGCGGTAGGCGGCGGGTCGGACCACCGCCGCAAACACACCCTGCACACGAACAAGGCGAAGTCGCCCGGCCAGCGCAGCCAGCATCTGGTCATCCAGCCACAGAAGCCCGAGCGCCAGCGCCGATACATTTAGCCAGCCAAAGTTGCTGGTCAGCTGAATGCCCAGCTGCAGGAGACTCCAGGTCACGAACGCAAACCAGCGTCCCCGCCGGCCGGCCAGCAGCGCGAGCACGGGAGCGAGCAACTCCGCGGCAAACGTCAGCCCAATCTCAAAGACGTGGTAGGCTTTCGGGAGATGAAAATCGAGGTAGCCAAAAATCGTTGGGAAGGGACTGGTCTCATACATCACCTCCATCGCCGTCAGGTTCCGCCAGTGGGGATCGCCCGCCACCAACTTCACGAGCCCCGCCTCGATCATGACGCGGAAGAGCAGCCACCGGACCATGAACATCACGAGGGGCCGGGGTGACGAATGCGCGCCGAGCCCAGGGCGCAAACCCGAAGGTGCGAACGGGATGCAGAGCAGGGCCACCTCCAGCATGAGGTCGTCGAGTTGCGCCGGAGAAAAAACACTCAAGGCCGAAACAAAGGAGAGAAAAATCAGCCAGCAGCTGAACAGCGCCAGGCGTGGCCACAGGTTCAGAACCACCGCCGCAGCCGAAGCCAACCCGAGCCAGGTGAGCAAGCGGATCATGCCCTCACCCGAGTTCAGCCAAAAAAGACTGGGCGCACCGACAAAGGCTGAGAAGGCCGACTCGGAAGATCGGAGGTGAGCAAAGAACTCACCGATCGGAACCACCCCGCGTGGTCCAATCAGGGCGTTCCCTTCATCGAGCAAGCCTGCAAAAATAATGACGTACACCAACCCCACCGCCCGAAGCACCAGCCATCGCGGCCACAAGTAGGTGGCGGAACCATCCGATCCCACCAGGTCCTGAACGCTCTCCTTGATCACCCGCCCCACTCCAGCCAGCGCACCGCGCGGTGCAGGCGTTGAAATTTCAGTCACTGCGGAGGCGGGGTTGGAATTAGGTTGGGCCACAAGGCTCTCTTGTCGGGAGCTACGACGGTGGTCCGACGCGAGCTGGCCGCACCACCGAGCGTGCGGCCAGCCAGTCAACCTGCGTCACCGAATCAAAGTTCGATTACCGGTCCGCCTTGATCTCGGCGCTGAACACCTTCCCGTTCAAAAGGTAAACATAAAGAATACTGGAAACCATGTCCGGCACATCGAGACTCGTCTTCGGTCCGCTCTTCGTGTCGCCCAAACCGGGTGCTTCGCTGCCCTTCCCGTGGGAAGGAGCATTGGGACCCGTCACGTTGCCCTGATACCGCTGGGTCGGACCATTCAGCATCGGCGTCATTTCGCCGCGAGTACCGTAATACTTCTTGTAAATCCATGTCTCCATCTTGCCCTGCGACGTCTCCTTGGTTTCCACCACCGTCGGTTTGCCGAGTGCCATGTAGGCCATGTCTGCCGTGTAGCCGACATCGATCGCTCCTTCCTTGATGGCCGCCTGCTCCGCAGGAGTCAGCGTGGCGAAGACAGCGGACTTTTCCTGAATGCGGCTGGAAACGCCCGTTGATTCGCATCCAGTAAAGCCGGCGATCGCTACGCCGGCCAAAAGGCTGATGAGGGATGTTTTTTTCATGTCGTGGTTGGGAAGAAAGCAAGCGGTGCAGACCGATGTCGGCGTCCAGATTCAGCCTGGAAATCGCCATCACCGAGGCGGTGAAATCGGCAGGCACGCTGCTCCCGCGAGCAGACTGCGTTCCCGGGAAAAGCGCAAACTCTGAAAATGGAATTTCAGCGGCAATAATGCTTCCCACCCGAGTGTGGCCCCGGTTTCTTGGAAGGAGTGGCTCCTCCTCCTTCAAACGACGATTCCACCCTGGCGCGAACCACGAAACCAACCTGGAGCCGCCGACTGGCCTGGATCGGGCTCGCCTGGGCTGCGGCCATGGTCGTGCTCCTGGTCCTGAACCAGCCGGGTGAAACCCCGGTTCCGGGCAACCGGCCGATCGAGGCGCTCGCCGCCGACTACGTCTCCTCCGACACCTGCCGCTCGTGTCACCCCGGCAACTACGCCAGCTGGCATGCCTCGTTCCATCGCACCATGACGCAGCCCGCGACGCCGCAGACCGTCGCCGTGGAACTGGACGGCGTTTCGCTCTCCTACGACGGACTCGACTACCGGATCGACCGGCGCGACGACGCTTACTTTGTTCGCTCCAAACCCGCGGGCGCCGCCGACTCCGCCTTCGGAAAACCGCTGCAGATTGTGCAGCTGACCGGTTCGCACAACCTCCAGATTTTCTGGCTCGAGACCGGGGACCGGCGCGAGGGGCGCACGCTCGGGCAGTTTCCCTTCGGCTACATCCTGGCCGAAAAGAAGTGGGCTCCGATGGTCCATACGTTCCTGGTGCCCCCCGGCCCCAAGGCGGTTTATTCCAAGGGCGACTGGAACAACGGCTGCATCAACTGCCACGTCACCCACGGTCGTTCCACATTCGTAGAAGGCAGCACGTTCGACTCCAAGGCCAGCGAGTTCGGCATCTCCTGCGAGGCCTGCCACAGCGGCGGTCGCGAGCACATTGAACGCAACCGCAATCCAATCCGTCGATACGCCCTGCACCTCTTCGGGGGCAAGGATCCGACCATCGCCAACCCGGAGCGGATGGACGGCCCGGCGGCTTCGCTCGCCTGCGGCCAGTGCCACAGTATCTGGGCCTTCAACAACGCCGCAGCCAGCGTCACCTGGAACAAGGAAAACGGGACCTACCGCCCCGGCCAGAAGGAGCTCGACCTGCGCTGGGTGGTGCAACCCCAGGGGACCGACCACCCGGAGGCACGGGCCGAATTGAAGGAGACGGATCCGCACTTCTTCGGCGATCGTTTCTGGGGCGACGGCATGGTGCGGGTGACCGGGCGCGAGCTCAACGGCGTGCTCGCCTCACCCTGCTACAAAGGAGGCCATTTTTCGTGCCTCAACTGCCATGAAATGCATCCGGACAAAACGGATCCGGTCACCCTGGATACCTGGCGTCGGAACGATCAGATGAAGCCGAAGATGGAGTCTGATCAGGCGTGCCTCCAGTGCCACCAGGACATGAAGGCCCGGCTGACCCAGCACACCCATCATGCCAGCTCCTCCGAGGGCAGCCGCTGCTACAACTGCCACATGCCGCACACGACCTACGGTCTGCTCCGCTCGATTCGCAGCCACCAGATTTCATCGCCCACCGTCAAGGAAACCACCGAGCACGGCCGGCCCAACGCCTGCAATCTCTGTCACCTTGATCAGACCCTCGCCTGGACCGCGGAGAAGCTGGAGTCCTGGTACGGGCAGAAGAGCCCGGCCCTTTCCAAGGAAGATCAGGCGCTGTCACTTGCGGCTCAGATCATTCTGAAGGGCGATGCTGGGCAACGCATGCTGATCGCCTGGAGCATGGGCTGGGCGCCGGCGCAAAAGGCCTCAGGCTACGAATGGCTTTACCCCTTCCTGATCTTCGAACTCAACGACCCCTATGCCGCCGTCCGCTTTGGAGCCTGGAAGGCACTGCAAACGCTCCCGGGCTTTTCGGGTTACGAGTACGACTATACGCAGGAGGACGCGCAGCAAAAGGAAGCGGTCGCGCGCGCCTACCAGAAGTGGTGGACCGAGGTGCGCAAACCCAGCCCGACGTTCCGCACCCAGACCCTGCTCGAGTCGACCGGCATGTTCCGACAGGACCTGCTCGACCGGTTCCTCGACCAACGCAACGACCGCAAGATTTACCTCGCCGAGTAGTCGCCCCCCCTTCGCCCGGGGATCTCCTCCTTTCCTCTCATGAACGTATCCGATCGTCACCTCCGCTTTGGCTGGTGGTCCCTGTTCACTTTCCTTGCCCTTGGCCTCGTGCTGGAGTCACTGCACGGTCTCAAGTTCGGCTGGTACCTCGACGTCGGTTACGAGATGCGGCGGCTCATGCTCACGCTCTCGCACGCCCATGGCGCGCTCTTCGCCCTGGTCAACATCGCGGCGGGACTCACCCTGCGCACCGTGAAGGAGTTCACGCTCGGGAAGTCCGCCTCGCTCAGTCTGATCTGGGGCTCGGTGCTCACCCCGGCCGGTTTTTTGCTGGGCGGGCTGTTCATTCACGGCGGCGACCCCGGGATCGGCATTGTGCTGGTGCCGATCGGCGCCGTCTTGCTCCTGCTGGCCGTCTTCAGCGCCGCTCGCTCCCTGTGACGGGGCGTTAACTGCCATTCCCCATGCGCCTTTCCCTCGTGTTCGCGGCCATCGCCGTGTTCGTCGCCAGTGTCGCCCGGAGCGCCCCACCCGCCAGCGCAGCACCTCCCGAGGCCGGTCTGCTCGCCGGCACCTGGACGTTGGATCCCGCGCGCAGCACCGAGCTGAGTCCGTGGAAAACGCTCGAACTCACCCTTCAGGTCAATGGAAACCAGGTCAGGCTCCAACGCCGATTCGGCTGGGGGCGGCGGGCCTACAGCGAGGAGATGACCTTGGTCGTGGGGCCCCAGGATACGGTGGTTCCCCTCCCGTATTGGCCCGACAACCGCCACCTGGGCGCCTACGCCGGCGGCGACCAGACGAAGCGAGTCAAAGCGACGTGGCTGGACGACGGTCGTTTGCTTCGGCTCTCGACGGATCTGGTGCTGGACACCCAGCAGGGCCCCCGCGAGGTGAATTGCCTGAGCGACTACCGGATCTCGGCCAGTGGCTCCCTCCTCACCGTGATCGAACTGCGCAGCACGCGCAATCGTCCCGTTGTCTACGTCTTCACCCGCACGCCCGCCCCGCCGAAATCGTAGTTCCATCGACGCTCGGCCCCTCCCGATGGGTGGCCACTCGCCCTCCCCAGGAGTCCTCCTCCTTTTCGACTCGATCGTTGCAGTGGCATCTCCGCCTTCCCTCCCGCCGCGTCACACTCCCGTTATGATCCTTCGCCGTGTGCGATTCTGTTTCTTGCTCCTTCCGCTCTGCGGCGCGGCCTTGTTCGCCGGCATCGAGCCCAAGAAGGTCGACCGTGCGCCCGCGCAAGCCACGCTGATCCCATTGTCGGAAAACTGGCGCATGGACGGTGATGTTCCGATCCACGCGCTACTGCTGTCCCTCCAGGGACTCGCCAACCGCGGCCAGCCGAGGATCTACCTGGAGTACCCGAAAACGTGGCAGTGGGAAATCGTTCATCCCTTGATCGGCTTCCTCGAGCGCCGGCACGGCCTGCGATTTGATCGCCTTGCCCTGAACGATGCCGACCAGGCGCTGGCGCGCTTCGCTACCCACGCCAAGGGATACGTGGTCTGGGATCGTGAGGTTCGTACCTCGCTCATTGTCGCCTTCACCGCAGCGGGTGTCCGCGACGCCGTGGTGGTGAGTGAGGACCTGATACCGCTCGTGGAGAGACATGGACTCAAGCCTTTGGAGGACCTGCGTGGACGCTTTCGGGGCAAGCCCGACCACGAAATCTATCGCTGGGCCGTCGAGGCCTACTGGAATCAGTGTTCACGCGACTACTACGTGGTCCTGGGTGGCCACGCCGGAATGGAAATGCAGCCCGGGATCGCCGATTTCGCGGTGCAGCAGCGGGCGTTCTGCGCCGACCTTTCCGCCAACCCCAAGCATCCCGAAGAACTCGCGCTGCTGAAAGACCTGCTCGGAAAGCAGAACCCCTCCAGCATCGTGCTGGGTTGGCATTCGTACGGCAAGGACACGGAGGGACAGCACACCACCCTCGTGGGAAACTTCGGCCTGAAGATGGAGGGCCTGCACAATCTACCCAACGTCTCGTTCACCAGCCAAATTCCCCTCACCCCGGACTTTCGCTTCAAGAACAACCATTCCGTCGCGCGGGACGACGAGCTGAAGCCCGAGAAGAAGGTCTATGTCGCGGCCCTGGCGACGGACTCCATGGGGATTGGCGCCTGGACCAAGCCGGGACGGGGCAAGATACCCTACGGCTGGCAGGTCCTGATGAATTGGATCTGGATGAATCCGCCGGCCCTGCAGTTCTTCTATGAGGACAGGACGCCCAATGACTATTTCATCGGGGGACTCAGCGGCCCCGGGTACATGTACCCCAAGTCGATTCCCGCCGAAAAGTTTCCCACGTTGATGGCCAGCGCACGGGACCTGATGGCCCGGCTCGACCTTCGGGTGATGGAGATCATGGACTATTCCGAAGGCAATCGCCACGTCGGCAATACCGACCTGCCAAAGGCCGTTGTCGATCGGTACTACGAACAGTTTCCCGACGTGATCGGCTTCATCAACGGGTACGGCACCGCGCGAACCTTTGATCTTCGGGATCGTCGGCCGTTCATCAGCTACGACTACTACCTCGACGTCGCACGACCCGAGGAAGAGGCCGTCGCAGACGTCGAGGAACTCATCAACCTGAATCCCCGGCGTCCCTATTTTTTGCTCATGCATATCCGGGAAACCAACACCGTGGAGAAGGTCGCCTCCATCCTCGGCCGACTCAGCGAACCCGTGGAGGTCGTGCCGCTCGACGTGTTTCTCAAACTGGCCGCCGGAGAGAAGACGTATCGCACCAACTTCCAGAAACCAGGCGACCCCATCGACCGGAACCCCTAGTCGCATGCAATCAACTTAACCACGGATGAACACGGATCGACACGGATTGGGCAGGAATCAGGAGTCGAATCGACCACGAACGCGGTCTTCAATTCGATGGGGTCACTTCTCGTCCGCCTCGGCGCGTGTTCACGGCTCTGAATCCGCGTCCATCCGTGTCCATCCGTGGTTCCAAACCGTCTGGACGCTCATCCGCCATCTCCTGATTCCGATCGTCGCCTGGGCGCTCCTTCCCATCGCCTTGCACACGGCGCAGGCCGCGCCCGGCACGGCCCAGCGTCCCCTGACTCACCAGGACTTTGATGCCTGGCGCTCGATCACCGCACCGACGCTCTCACGCGACGGCCGCTGGCTGGCCTACGCCACCCTGCCGCTGGAAGGTGACGGTGAAGTGATCGTGCGAGAATTGGCGACCCAGCAGGAACACCGATTTCCGATTGGATCGTTGCCGCCGCCGCCGGTGACCTCCGCCGCCAACAATCCCGAGCGTCCAGCACCCCGTCGCGAACCGACGGTGCTGTTCACCAGCGACCATCGCTTTGTCGTCGCCACCCTCTTTCCCACCCTGGCCGAGCGGCGCGAGGCGCGAACCCGGCGCGGGGCTCCGCCACCCGCGGAAGGCGTGGTCATTTTCAATCTGGGATCACACACCAGCGAGCGGATCGACGGGGTGAAGCAATTCCAAGTTCCTAGCCGGGGCGGTCCCTGGATCGCGACCCTCGCCCAGACTGCAACCCCTCCCGAGGCCACTCCCGCCGGCGGAGCCGCAGGCGCGGGACAAGGATCCGAACTTCGGTTGCGACACCTGGGCGCGGCCGCTCCCGACAACGATGAGCGCACCCTTACGGGAGTCACTGAATTCAGCTTTGCTCGCGACGGACGCACGCTGGTGTACGTCGCTACCTCCGCCACGCCCGCCCAGAACGGCGTTTTCGCGCTCACTCCCGGCAGCACGGCAGCACCTGTTCCGCTCCTCACCGGTCCCGGACGCGCTCGACGAATCACCTGGGATCGGAAACAGACCGGACTCGTTTTCCTCGCCGAGAAGAGCACAGAGGGAGCCTCGCCTCCCACCTGGAGTCTCTACCAATGGAACCGATCCGATCCGACGGCCCGCGAACGGATCTCGTCGACCACACCTGGGCTACCCATGGGCTTCGTCCTCAGTGGCGAGCATTCTCCCCTCTATTCGTTCACCGGGGATTCGCTTCAGGTGTTCACAACCCCGGCGCCACCGACGCCGGCTCCTGCCGTCAAGGACCGGGACGACGAGGAACGCGTCAGTGCCGATCTCTGGCACTGGCAGGACGACTTCCTTCAGCCCATGCAGCAACAGCGAGCCGAGCAGGACCGAATCCGCGCCTATGCCGCCCGCTTCGATCTGGCCACCGGACGCCTCAATCAGGTGAGCGATGTCACTTTGCCGCTGGTCGTCTTCACCTCCGATGCCAACGCCGCCTTCGGGCGCGATGATCGCCCGTATCGGCGTCGCAGTGACTACGAAGGCCCGTTGCACGACCTGCTGGTCGTCAATCCAGTGACAGGAGAACGGCGGGCCATCGAACAGGGACTGAGCGATGCGGCCGGTACCCAGTGGTCGCCCGACGGGCGCTGGCTCGCCTACTATTTCCAGCGAAACTGGTTTGCCATCGAAGCCCGCACCGGACGCCGTGTGGCGCTCACCCAGGGAATCGACGCCCGTTTCGACTACGAACTTTCTGACCTGCCCCGCGATCCGGTGTCCAACGGCACCGCGGGCTGGACCAGTGACAGTTCGTCCTTTCTGGCCTATGACCGCTACGACCTCTGGCAGCTCTTTCCGGACGGCCGGGCACCCCGCAACGTGACCCGGGGACTGGGACGGGCCACGCGCACTGCGTTGCGGGTTCAGATCGTCTCCCATCGCGAGCCCGAGGATGACCGCCAGGGCATCGACCCCCGCGAACCGTTGTTTCTCCGCGGTGAAAGTGAAGTCACGCGCGCCACCGGTTACTTTCGGACTGCGTTCGCCTCAAACGAGCCTCCCACCCGCCTCCTGTGGGATGACAAGGCTTTCCAGTGGGTGGGCCGGGCCGCCGAGGCGGACGTCCTTCTCATCACCGCTTCCCGATTTGATCGCTATCCTGACCTGCACGTCACCACCTCGGCATTTGGACCTCCCCAGGTGGTCAGCCAGGGTGACGCCCAACGCGCACCCTTTCTCTGGGGAACTGCGGAACTCCGGCGCTACCGCAATCTCGACGGGGTGGAGCTCCCGGCGGCGCTGTTCAAGCCAGCGAACTTCGACCCGGCCAAGAAGTATCCCCTGATCGTCTACCTGTACGAGCGGCTCTCGCAGACTGTGCACAGCTTCATACCTCCCGTGCCCGCCACCACGGTGAATCCCTCGTTCTACACCAGCAACGGCTACGCGGTGCTGATGCCGGACATCGCCTACCGGGTCGGCGAGCCCGGCCCGAGCGCGCTCGCCTGTGTCATGCCTGCCCTGGAGGAAGTCGTGCGGGAGGGTTGGGTGGACGAGGGTGCCATCGGGCTGCAAGGTCACTCCTGGGGTGGATATCAAACCGCCTATCTGGTCACCCAGACCTCGCGTTTCCGGGCCGCCGCCGCAGGAGCGGTGGTCGGGAACATGTCCAGTGCCTATTCCGGCATCAGCATCGGCTCGGGTCGGGCCCGGCAGTACAAATACGAAAGCGAACAAAGCCGAATCGGCCACCCGGTTTACACCAATCCCCTGCCCTACGTGGAAAACTCGCCGGTGTTCTTCGCGGATCGCGTGCGCACCCCACTGCTGCTGTTGCACAATGACGGTGACGACACGGTGCCCTGGGAACAGGGCGTGGAGCTCTTCCTCGCTCTCCGCCGCGCCGGCAAAGAGGTGTACCTCTTCAACTACCATCACGAATTTCACGGCCTACGACGGAGGGCGGATCAACGCGATTACGCCAAACGGCTGAGCGGCTTCTTTGATCATTTCCTCAAGGGAGCCCCCAAACCCGAGTGGATGGAGCGCGGAATCCCCTATCTCGAACGGGACTCCGAAAAACTCCGATTCAATTCTGCACCATGAGTTCATCTCCAGCCATCATTGGTATCGATCTCGGCGGCACCAAATGCGCCGTCAGCATCCCTCGGGGCGACCACGGCGTCGACGAGGTGGACCGCTTCGCCACCTCCGGACCTGAACCCACCCTCGCGCGCATCTTCGATGCAATCGCGGCCCTGCGGCCCGGGCCGGAGACGGTGTATGGCGTATCCTGCGGAGGTCCGCTGGACGCGAAACAGGGCCTGATCCTCTCCCCGCCGAATCTCCCGGGCTGGGATCGCATCGCCGTCTGCGACCAGCTGACCCGGCGATTCGGCGGACGAGCCTGGTTGATGAATGATGCCAACGCATGCGCGCTCGCCGAGTGGCAGGACGGTGCCGGCCGCGGCTCGCGCAATCTCATTTTCCTGACCATGGGCACCGGCATGGGCGGGGGATTGATCATCGAGGGGCGGCTCTTCGAAGGAACCACCGGGGACGCCGGGGAGGTGGGACACCTCCGCCTCGCACCGGACGGCCCGATCGGTTTTGGCAAAACCGGCTCGTTCGAAGGTTTCTGCTCCGGCGGTGGCATCGCCCAGCTGGCCCGACGACGCCTGGGCGAGTTTGGCGGAATCACCCGATTTAAACAGTCGTCACCCGAACCCATCACCGCCCGCGACCTCGGAATCGCCGCAGGCCAGGGTGATGCGTTCGCCCTGTCGATCTGGACGGAGGTGGGGACGCGCCTGGGAGAGGGCCTCGCCCTGCTCATCGATTTGCTCAATCCCGATTGCATTGTCATCGGCAGCATTTTTGCCCGCTGCGAAACCTTCCTCGTGCCCGCGATGCGTTCGGTCCTCGAACGCGAGGCGCTCGGTCCGAGTCTGCGCGCCTGCCGGATTGTTCCGGCCGCCCTCGGCGACGCCATCGGCAGCCACGCCGCCGTCGCCATCGCCCGCTACCACCTGTCCCTCCAGCCCTCCCGTCCATGACCACCACGTCCCGCCGCTCCTTCCTCAAGACCACCGCCGCCCTCTCCGCCGCGCTGCCCCTGTCACGCCTCTCCTCCCAGGCGGCTCCAGCCGGAACCGGCGCCTCGGCCGGCACCACCCAGGCCGGGCTGCTCTTTGATCGTGCCGACGTGCCGCGCATCCGCGCCAATCTCGAGCTGCCTCGCTTGGCGGAGGTCAAGTCGATGCTGACGTCGGTCAACTTTGCCGCAGAGACCAAGTTCCTCCGCGAAGACCTGCGACTGAACAACCACGTGGCCGACTTCATGCAGGTCTGGAAACTGGTTCAGAACTGTTCCTTCGCCTACGCCATCTGGGGCGATCCGCGACAGCTCGAGCTGGCCCTGCTCGCGCTGCAACGGCTCTGTGACTACAAACGCTGGGACTACTTTCTTGAGGGCGGCAAGGACACGATCGGGCTGCAACGCGCGCCCGAATCCACGATCGCCAGCTGCTATGCGCTCGACTGGCTGGGCGAGGCTGTCCCCGCCGAGCTCCGGACCAAGGTGGAGGCCAAGATCGTCAGCGAAGGTGCTCCCGCCTGTTACCGGACGCTCTACGGGATGAAATATCCGGATCGGGTGCGGGGCTGGGGTTTCGATCCGGAGGACGACATGAAGTTCCGCTTCGATCTCAGTCGATGGCCGATCATCCTCAACGCCACCAATCTCAAAATCATTCCCACCTGCGGGCTCGGCCTCGCCGGCATCTGGTTTCACGGCCGGCATCCCGAGGCCGCCAAGTGGCTGGAGATGTCACGCCAGAGCGCGAAGGCGTTCGCCGTCATGTATGGCTCGGACGGTTCGTACGATGAGGGAGTCGGCTACTGGGGCTACACCACCATGCACCTGGCCATGCTGGCCGACGCGTTGTACCGCCGCACCGGGCTGGATGATCGCAGCCTGATCAACTATCCGGGAACGATCCGCTATGCCCTCACCATGGCCATGCCATGCAGCGGCAAGACGGTCTACGATCCCAACGTGGGCACCGCCTACAACGCGACTCCGAAGATCAACTACGAGCCGGCCCTCGATGTGGTGAATTTCGGGGACGCCGCCTCCGGCATGGATGTCAGCGTCGCCGCGTGGGTGGGTCAGGTGGCCAACGACCCGCTCTGCCACCATGTGGCCCAGCA
Source organism: Opitutaceae bacterium (assembly GCA_046346755.1). GTDB lineage: Bacteria > Verrucomicrobiota > Verrucomicrobiia > Opitutales > Opitutaceae > UBA6669. Next base: position 121,588 of record JAXMHM010000027.1, read on the forward strand.
GACGGGATCACTCAAGCACCTGCAGGCCGCGGTGTGGTTCCGACCAGACGCCAAGGCGAAGGTCCCGGACGCCTCCCTCCATGATGTACGCCTGAGCAACGACTGGGTGGTGGCACGGACCGGCTGGTCCGCCGCGGACACCGTGGTCGCTTTGCGCAGCGGAGGCCCCGCCAATCACGAGCACGCAGATCGCAACAGCGTCGTGCTCAAGGCGCATGGAGACCGCCTGTTTCACGATCCCTTCAAGGCCGGCTACTCACCGACGATCCCGCGGTGGCTCCTCCGCCAGACCGAAGCGCACACCTCCGTGCTGATCAACGGACGCGGACACCAGTACCACGACGGACGCGAAGGCACCAACGCCTCCTGGTCCAACGCCCGCGTGACCGCCTACCGCACGGGGAGAGGATGGATGGCGGTCACCAGTGACGCCACCGAGGCTTATGCCCTCGTCCAACCCGAGGTGACCTTGGTGCGACGCACCTTGGTGTTTCTCAAGCCGGATGTGGTTGTTCTGCTTGACGAGGTTACGTCCGCCACCGATGCCTCCGTCCAGCTGCGGTTTCAGGCATTCAATGACGACAACCGTGGCATCGTCACCACGGCGGGATCCACGTTCCGCATCGAGCGCCCGTTCGCGAGTGTGTCCGCGGTGGTGGCCGGCAGCAGCGAGCTGCGCACCCAATCCGGAAAACTGGCCCTGCCGGAAAGCGAAGGCGTGTTTCCCTACGCCGAGGTGGTTTCCCCCGCCGCGCGCACGCACACCGTCGTCACCGTCGCCTCGACCGCACCCGCCGGTGAAACGCACGGCACACTCGCCGCCACGTTTGCGAAAGGCACCTGGAGCATATCCGGGAGTCACCGCGGACGCACCGTGAAGGCGAGCCTGACGCTGCGGGACGGCGAGGCGCCACTCCTGGACCTCTGATTCCCATGCCCACCTTCAACACCGTCGACGGTTTCGACTACGGGCTGATCGCGCTCTACTTTGCGATCGTTATCTGCGTGGGCTTCTACGCAGCCCGCAAGAACCGCGGAACCGACGACTACTTCAAGGCCGGAGGACAGGTTCCATGGGCGCTGGCGGGACTCTCGAACTGGGTCTCGGGTTTCTCCGCCTTCATGTTCGTCGCCGCGGCCGGCTACACCTATCGCACCGGTGTCGGCGCCATTGTCGTCTTCACCATGGCGACCTGGGCCTACCTCGTCGGCTATTTCTACTTTTCGAAGATGTGGCGTCGCGCACGCCTGGATACGCCACTCCAGTTTCTCACCCGCCGCTACTCGCCTTCGACCACCTACTTTTACTCCGTCACCGCCATCGTGCCGCAAGTGGTCGGCATCGGACAGGGGCTCTACATTCTCTGCATCTTCGTTTCGACCGCGCTGGGATTCGGCGACAAGACCTTCCACCTCGGTTCGATGGAGCTCAGCGGCATGCAACTCTCCATCCTGGTCGTGGGGATCGTCATGGTGCTCTACACCGTGATCGGCGGACTTTGGGCGGCGGTGCTGTCCGACGCCGTGCAGTCCATCATCATCGTGGTCATGACCGTCATCATCTTTCCGGTGGCCTATCGTTACCTCGGCCAAGGCGAAGGGATGTTCGCCGGATTCGAGCGTCTCTGGAAGGAGGCGCCGCCCGATTTCTTCACCCTGCAGGGCACGTCCGGGGACCCTTGGTTCCTCGTCGCCTTTCTCATCAATTGCATGCTCGGCTACAATGTCGCCTGGCATCTCGCCCAGCGCTACTACTCCGTGCCCGATGAACGGGGTGCGCGCAAGATGGCGCTCCTTTGTGCGGTGCTCTCGTTTGTCGGTCCGCTGCTTTGGATTCTCCCGGTGATGGCAGCACGTATCATCTTTCCCGACATGGCCACCCTCTGGCCGACCTTGAAGGAGCCCACCGAGGCGTCGTACGTGTCACTCGCGCTCCTCCTTCTCCCGCATGGACTGATCGGCTTTGTTGTCTCCGCCGTGCTGTCCGCCACTCTGGGGCAGGCCAACGATGCCTTCAACTGGCTCTCCGCCACCACCACCCGGGACATCTATGTACCGATGCATCGCCGGCTGCGGGGCACCACGCCCAGCGACCGCCAGCAGCTTCGAGTGGCCCAGGCCACCATGTTCATCGTCGGCGCGCTCGGCATTGCGGTGGCCTTCTACATCCCGCGTTTCGGTGGCGCCTTTGATTTCGCCCTCCACTACTACTCGTTGACGTCAGCCTTCATGATGCCCGTTGCGCTCGGAATGATTTATCGCAAGACCCCGTGGTGGTCGGGCATCGCCTCCTGCTCGGCCGCCCTGTCGGTCGCCATCACCCTGATGATGCTGGGCGTCTGGAAGGAAAACCCCCTCGCGCGCAACGTGCTCAGCGAGGCCTTCATGGCCACCCTGGTCTTTGCCCTTTCGGCGCGCTGGTACCGCGCCGATGACCCGAAGCACGCGGAACTGCACCGGCTGGACCACGACCTGCGCACCCCGGTGCCGGATGCCCCTGCC
>JAXMHM010000028.1:0-116266 GCA_046346755.1 Opitutaceae bacterium
ACGCCGCCGCCGACACCAAGGCGCATGCCCTGGCGCTGGCCCGCCATCTCGACAGCACACGGCGCAACTTAGAGCATCCCATCAATCTGCACTTCACCGGCTGCGCCCACTCCTGTGCGCAGCACTATTGTGGAGACATTGGTTTTCTCGGTGCCAAGTCGCCCGATGGTGCCGACGCCTTCCACGTCGTGCTCGGTGGAGGCATGGACCAGGACCAGGGAATTGCCCGCGAACTCCTCCGCGGGGTTCGGGCCGAAGAGATACCTTCCACAGTGTCGAAGATCCTCTCGATCTACGAGCAAGGGCGGAAACGCGGCGAGACCCTGGTGGAATGGAGCCGGCGCCACACGATCAAGGAACTTCAGGAGCAATTTTCCACATGATCGCCGACGTTGTCCCCGTCATTCCCGAATCCGCGCCTTTCTCTCCTGAACAGCGGGCTTGGCTCAACGGCTTCTTCGCCGGCGTGTTCGCACGCCGGCCCAACCCGGGTTCCGCCCCGGTCCCGGCCGCTCCCGCGCCGCTCGTTCCTCTCACCATCTACTTCGGTTCCCAAACCGGGACCGCCGAGGGGTTGGCGCGTCGGGCCGCCAAGGAAGCGGGCAAGCGCGGCTTTGCGCCGACCGTGGTTGACCTCGCTCAGGCCAGCCTCGATCGCCTGGTGCAGGATGCGAACGTCCTGCTTATCACCAGCACCTACGGCGACGGGGAACCGCCTGACAATGCCCGGGCGATCCACGCCGCCCTGGCCAGCGCCTCCGTCACCGGAGGCTCCACCGCCCCGGCCTGGGCCTCGGTGCGCTACAGTGTGTGCGCGATCGGCGACCGCAACTACCCCGGATTCTGCCAGTGCGGACGAGAGTTCGACGAGCGGCTGGAGCGACTTGGAGCCCGCCGCGCAGCCCCCCGGGCGGAGTGCGACGTGGAAGTGGAGCCCGCCTTTCAAGCCTGGCTGGGCGCTGCTCTGACCGCGCTCGCCCCGTCCACCCCTCCCACCCCGGCCACGGCTCCCGCGGCCCCCCTTGCCGTCGCCCCCGAAGCTCCCACCATATCCCGCACGCGCCCCTGGTTGGCCCGTTTGAAGCGGGTGCATCGGCTCACGGCCGCGGCCTCCGCGAAGGAGGTCAACCAGATCGAGTTCGATCTGTCCGGTTCCGGGCTGACCTACGAACCGGGCGACGCCTTGGGGGTGTTTCCCAAAAACTGCCCAGACCACGTTGAGGCCATCCTCGCGTCGCTGGGTTGTGATGGAGAAGAAGGCGTCCCAACGACGGCAGGCGAACGTTCGCTCCGTTCGGCGCTTTCCGACCACTACGACCTGGGCAAAACACCTCCCGAGCTGCTTGCAGCCCTCGCGCCGGAGACGGCACCCGCGGGTCCCCAGGTGCTCGATGCCCTGCGGACGGTGAAACCGGGACGTCTCGGTGCCGGCGCGTTTGTCTCGCACCTCCGGAAACTGCAGCCCCGACTCTACTCCATCGCTTCGAGCCTCAAGGCGCACCCGGCGGAGGTCCACCTCACCGTGGGTGCCGTCCGTTATGAACTCGCCGGCATCCGTCGCCTCGGCGTGTGCTCCACGTTTCTGGCCGACCGCTGTGCCACGCGCGAGGGAACCTCTCCGGTGTTCGTGCACGCCAACCGGGCGTTCCGCTTGCCGGAGCGCGGCGACGTCCCGGTGATCATGATCGGTCCCGGAACGGGCATTGCTCCGTTCCGAGCGTTTCTCGAAGAGCGCCGCGCCTCCGGTGCCACCGGAAAGGCCTGGCTCTTCTTTGGCGACCAGCACGCGGCGACCGATTTCCTCTATGCCGACGAACTGGCCCAGTTTCAGCGGGAGGGCGTGCTGACCCGACTGGATACGGCCTTCTCCCGGGACCAGCCGGAGAAGATCTACGTTCAGCATCGCATGACCGAACGGGCGCGGGAGTTGCACGCCTGGCTCGAGTCCGGCGCCCACGTGTACGTCTGCGGTGACGCCAGTCGGATGGCCAAGGATGTCCACGCCGCCCTGATTTCCGCCGTGCAGACCGCCGGGGGAATGACAACCACCGCCGCCACCGACTACATCCAGGCCCTGCAAACCCAGAAACGTTATGCTCGCGACGTCTACTGAGCGTCGGCACGGCCTTCCCTCGCTTCGCATGACCCCATGAGCCTTCCCCCGTCGTCGGATCTCGAAGCTCCCGCCCTTCCCTCGCCCGACCCGACGGTACGCACCGCCGGCTACGGTGAGACGCCACCAGGCAAGCGGTCCGGCAGCACGCCGCCATCGGTTCGCTCCTTCCTGGCCGAGCTGCTCGACGAGCAACAGCAGCTTCAGACCCCGGTCGCCCGCTTCGCGTCCTTCGCTTCCGCCGGCCCCGCTCCGGCCGTGAAAGCCCTTTACCGGGACTTGATCCCCCTCAGTCGTCCCGGGCCCGGCGAGCACTATGCCTTTGAGGTCGACCTCGATTCGTGTTCCGGCTGCAAGGCCTGCGTAGCAGGGTGCCACTCGCTCAATGGACTCGACGACCACGAAACCTGGCGCGATGTCGGACTGCTCCTGGGATCCGAAACGGGACATCCTTTTCAGCAAACCGTCACGTCGGCCTGTCACCACTGCGCCGACCCCGCCTGCCTCAGCGGCTGTCCTGTCCTCGCCTACGAGAAGGACCCGGTCACAGGAATCGTCCGACACCTGGATGACCAGTGCATTGGCTGCCAGTACTGCGTGCTCAAGTGTCCCTACGATGTCCCCAAGTACTCTGAGCGCCTGGGAATCGTGCGCAAATGCGACCTCTGCCACAGCCGTCTCTCGGTCGGCGAAGCTCCCGCCTGCGTGCAGGCCTGCCCGACCGAGGCGATTCGGATTGTGACCGTCTCCGTGACAACGTCCCACGGCCGCCTCACGGCTGACACGTCCCAATTCCTCTCCCCGGCGCCGGATCCCCGTGTGACGTTTCCCACCACGCGGTATGTCTCGGCACGACCTCTGCCTCCGGGACTGCACGCGGCGGACCACGGGTCGCAGCCTCCCCAGCCGGCGCATCTCCCCCTGGTCTTCATGCTCGTACTCACCCAGGTGGGCGTCGGACTTTTCGCCGCCTCCTGTTTTCTGCCCGCCGATGCTCCGGATCTCCGGCTCCAGCAGACCGTGATCGGCGGACTGGTCGCCTTGGTTGCCGGACTCGCGGCAAGCATCGCCCACCTCGGTCAACCGCTGCGTGCCTGGCGGGTATTCCTCAATCTGCGACGCTCCTGGCTCAGTCGTGAGGCGGTGATCTTTGGTGCCGCCGTGCCGCCCGCACTGGCTTATGCCGGCACCCTGTTCCTCGCGAACGGCTTCGGCTCCCGTCCCCTCGGTGGGGTCACCCTGGTGGCCGGTGCTCTGGGTGTACTCTGTTCGGCGATGATCTACATCGACACCCACCGCGCGTCCTGGTCGTGGCTTCAGACCGGCTGGCGATTCCTTGGCACCCTCGGCGTCGCCACCCTGATTCCCCTCTCGGCTCCGGCCGCCGCGGTGACGCTTGCCTTGAAATTGATCGGTGAAGCCGGCCTGAGGCCGGTCAACCCGGCGGCGCTGATCGGAGCGCGTCCGCGCGGTCGCGCCCTTCATCCCGCACTCCGTGGACAGTGGCTCCTGAGAACCGCCTGGGGAGCGGCCGCAGTGACCCTGCTGGCTCTCAATCAACCCGTATCTGGTTTTTTCCTCTTCCTCTTCGGCGAACTGGCGGAGCGACGTTTGTTCTTCCAAGACGCCGCTCCCTCGAAAATGCCCGGCGTACCGCGCGGGTGATTCGTCGCCCGACTCCCTGAATCCGTGCTTCCCTCCCTGGACAATCTGATCATCGCCCGACAGGGCCCCATGACGGCCGAGCTCGTCCAGCGACCGGGTGACTTTGGACTGGGGAGGGTGCCTTCGCGCCTCGCGCCCTCCGGGACGACCCGTTCCATCTGTGGCTTCTGCAGCACCGGATGCTCCCTCCTGGTTCATGTCGACGCCGGGGGACAGGCCATCAACCTCACCCCGGATCCCCACCACCCGGTCAACCGCGGAATGGCCTGCCCCAAGGGCTGGGAGGCGCTGACACCCCTCGCCGCGCCGGACCGGGCGACCACCCCGTTGCTGCGCAGCGCGGTGACTGACGTTCTGGAGCCGGTGACCTGGGAACGGGCGCTGAAGGAGTTCGTCACCCGCTTTCGCGACACCCAGGACCGTCACGGTCCGGCCAGCCTTGCCGTGCTCAGCACGGGCCAGATCGTCACCGAGGAGATGGCCCTGCTCGGGGCGCTGGCGAAGTTCGGCATGGGTATCAATCATCTGGATTCGAACACCCGCCAGTGCATGGCAACGTCGCACGTCGCCTACAAGCAGTCCTTCGGTTTTGACGCGCCCCCGTTCACTTACGCCGATTTCGAGGAAAGCGACGCGCTGATCTTCATCGGCGCGAACCCCTGCATCGCCCATCCCATCATGTGGCAGCGCGTCATGCGCAACACCCGCAGCCCCGACATCGTTGTCGTTGATCCCCGCTGCACGGAGACGGCCATGGCGGCGACCCTGCACGTGCCCCTCCGGCCGAAAAGCGACCTGGTGTTTCTCTACGGGCTGGCCCGGGCCTTGATTGCGCGGGGGGCGGTGAAGGCAGACTATGTTTCGGCCCACACCACGGGTTTTCCCGAGTTTGCGGCGTTCGTTGCCAGCTTCACGCCGGAGCGGGTGACCGACGAAACCGGGCTGTCTCCGGAGGTGATGGACCGCCTGGCCGGGATCATCGCGCGCCGGGAGCGCGTGTCGTTCTGGTGGACCATGGGTGTCAATCAAAGCCATGAATCGACGCGCACCGCCCAGGCCATCGTCAACCTCGCGCTGATGACCGGCAACCTCGGTCGCCCGGGCACGGGGGCCAACTCAATCACCGGTCAATGCAATGCGATGGGCTCGCGCCTCTTTGGGAACGCGACCTCCCTGCTGGGTGGTCACGACTTTGCCGACGTCCGGCACCGCCAGCGCGTGGCGGAGGTCCTCAATCTCGACGCGGAGCGCATTCCAACCGAGAAGAGCCTGGCCTATGACGAAATCATCGACGGGATCGAGCGGGGCGAGATCCGGGGGCTCTGGGTCATCGCGACCAATACGGCACACTCCTGGATTCACTCCGGACGCTTCCGCAAGCTCCGTTCCAAACTGGACTTTCTCGTCGTGCAGGACATGTACGCGACCACCGAGACGGCGCAGCTGGCCGACCTGGTGCTGCCCGCGGCCGGCTGGGGCGAGAAAGAAGGTATCTTCATCAATTCTGAACGCCGACTGGGCGTGACGCGAAAGGTGTCCCGAGCCCCAGGGCAGGCGCTGAGCGACTTTTCCATCCTCAAGCTCGTCGCCGAAGCCTGGGGCTGCGGCCCGCTCTTTTCCCGGTGGAAGGATCCCGAATCAGCCTTTCACCTGCTCAAAGAGCTCTCCCGCGGGCAACCCTGTGACTTCACCGGGATCCGTGATTACGCCCACCTTGAAGACAGAGGAGGTATCCAGTGGCCCTACACGGAATGCGATGCCTCTGAAGATGACCGTCGGACCTCCGCCACGGACGCTCCTCTTCGCGGAACGTCCCTCCGGGAGGGCGGCTCCAGCGAGCGCGATCCTCACGCGACTTCCTCCGAGCGACGACTCTTTGCCGACGGGAAGTTCTTCACCTCGGACCGCCGGGCCGTGTTTTACTTCGATCCGCCAAGACCGATGCCTGAACCGCCGGATGAGAACTACCCGTTCATTCTCCTGACCGGTCGCGGGTCATCGGCCCAGTGGCATACGGGTTCCCGCACCGACAAGAGCGCCGTGCTCCGAAAACTGGCTCCTCGCTCGCTCTACATCGAAGTCCATCCGGACGATGTAGCGCGCCTTCACCTGCAACCCGGCCGCACCGTGATCGTCCGTTCGCGTCGAGGTGAAGTCCCGGCGTTTGTGGTCGTGACCACCACCGTGCAGCGCGGCCAGGTCTTCATGCCCATGCACTTCGACGGCGTGAATCGTCTTACGTTTCCCTCGTTCGACCCCCACTCCCGGCAGCCCAGCTACAAGGCCTGCAGCGTCACCCTTGCTCCGGTCAGCGACTGATCCGGGGTCAGAGTCGCGCCAGGCACCACCAGGTCGCATGGGCCACCACCGTGGCCCAGCCAAAGCTCATCAGGGTGCCGATGGTGATGTACTCGGCCTCCATCCGGTTTTCCCGGTCCTTGAGTTCGCCGAACCGGAAGATCGACTTGGCCGCGATGAGAAATCCAATCGCGGCGGGCTGTCCCAATCCGACAAACAGAAAGATCAAGGCCCGCTCCCACTGGCCGATGACGCGGCCGCCGTTGGTCAACCCGCGATTGGACGGCGCCGCCGATTCCGGACCGCGGGTCCGCTCGATTTCAGTCAGATAGGGCTGCACCCAATACCCGATCACGATACCGGCGACGCGAATGCACAGGACGGCCCCTGAGGCCAGGACCAGCCCCTTGAGCACCACCGAGGTTCCCAGCCAGAGGGACCAGGCGGACCAGTCCTCCGCGGCCGGCAGGAACAGCACGAGGGCAGCGACCACCCCACCGTGGGCGGCCTGATCCATCGCCAAAGCCAGGGTCCGTCCGCCGCGCAGGGAGACGCGCACGCGATCAATGAGCACATGGGTGACGACCGTGACGGCGGCCACCTCCCAAGCCGCCCAACGCCCAGCCAGCAGGTAAGCCACGGTACCATGAATCAGGCCGTGCCAGAGCAGGACCCGCCAGCGGTGTTTCGACTGCGCAATCCAATCCGTTTGCAGCACGTAGTCGCCGATCAGGTGCGCCGTGACCAGCGCAAGGGCAAATTCGACTGTGGGTACGTCGGCCGAGAGCATGCGCCAGAGTGCAACCTTTATAGATTGCTAACTAATTTTGCAATCTCCAGGGATTGCTTTCCCACCAAGTCAACGTGGCCTCGATCGCCGGCCAGCGGGCCTTGGCGAGGTGCCTGGCCACGGCCTGCCGGGTGATCCGCTCTGGCCATTGGCTAGCAATATGCTCCTGGGTCGCACCTTGCAATCGGAGAAGGGTCGCCCTGGCCTGGCGCTGCGTCCATCCTTGGATCACGGCATCAAGCGAAGGCACAAACGCCTGCAGGGTCGCAGCCGCGCCTGGAGGACAGGACGCCGGAGGCACCAACGCCATACGCAGGGGCTCCCGCAGCCCGTCCAAGGCATGACCCGAGGCGCGAAATGCCTCGCCGTCCCCTTCCGACACATGCTGGGAAGGAACAGAATGAACGCGCCCAATGGCCACCGCGACCCGGGTGTCGAGATCACTCGTTTCGGGCGAAAACGTCCGGATCCAGGCCCGGATCAGCAACGCAACGCGCAAAGCCGAACCCGGCCGGGCAACGACCGCCTGCCAGCCGTCTCCCCGGAAAATATCGATCGGTTCAACCAAATCATTGGCGAACGACGCCTGAAGGGTCTGGGAGGCACGCTTGATCTCCGCCAGGACTCCGAGCCGTTCATCCGCGCTCAACGCCGACGAGCGCACCAAGTCGCCCGTGATCACTCCATAATCCTGGTCAGCCGCGATAATCATGCCAACGGCGCCAAGCATGTGCAGGCCTCGGGCCCATTGACGACGTCAAATTGCGGCAGCGTGACGCCAATCAATCAGTTCCAGCTGCAAAAGCTTGCGGTCATTGAAGTGGTTCCAGGCCAGCTCCACCGCAAAATCAAGCGGCACACCCACCGGCGGCACGCGGTGTGCCATCTTCCAGGCCACTCCGAACAGACGGCGACCCCGGCTGTCGTCCAGGCTGAACCGAAAGTGCTGTCCCTTGAACACCTCAGGACGCTGCCGCAGCACGATTCCACGGAGGCCGAAGACCGGCTCGGGGTTCCCCTGCCCAAACGGATGCAGGTCCTCCAGTTCGTCCATCAACCGCTCGCGAATCACATCGGGACTCAGCCAAGCGGAAATCATCAGCGTCGCCTCGCACAGTTCGCTGCCCGTATGGGCGCGTACCGCATCGGCAAAGTGCGCCCGGAAACCATCCAGCCGGTGTTTGGCCACCGAGATGCCCACCGCCATGGGATGCCCGCCCCAATTGGTCAGGTGTTCGCAGCAACGGCCCAGCACCTCGACCAGATTGACCCCGTCCACGCTCCGGCCCGAGCCCTTGGCGAGGTCCCCTTCATTGCCGAGCACGACACACGGACGGTTGTACTTGCGACTGACCCGACCCGCGACGATGCCCACGACTCCGGGGTGCCAGGTTTCTCCGTACAGCACGATGCCGGGACAATCGGCGTAGTCGCGCTCGATGATGCGCTCCGCCTCCTCCGTGATGAGCCGCTCGATGTCCTGACGCTCCCGGTTGAAGGCGTCCAGCTGGCGGGCAGTCTCAGTGCAAAAGCCCTCGTCCTCGCTCAGCAACAGCTCGACCGAAAGGGCGGCGTCGGCCAGACGTCCCGACGCGTTGATGCGGGGGCCAAGTCGGAACGAGATGTCCACTGGCATCAATCCCTGCTCCGGCTTTACCCCGGCGACGGCCATGAGGGCCTTGAGTCCCGGCCGTTCCGCACCCTGCAGGATTCTCAATCCAAACTTGGCGAGGATACGATTCTCTCCGTGCAAGGGCACCAGATCGGCCACCGTGCCCATGGCGACCAGATCGAGGTAGTCGCGCAATTTGATGCGCAGAGCGAGGGGATGGTTCTCCGCCCGCAGTTGCTTGATCAGCCCATGCACCAGCTTAAACACAAGCCCCACCGTGCAGAGGTGCCGCCACGCACCATCATGCTCGCGTTCGAACACATGCGGATTGATCAGCAATCCCTCCTCCAGCGGTTTCTCCTTCGACCGATGGTGGTCGATGATCATGACATCGACATTCCGCGACCGGAGGTAGGCGACCTCCTCGTGCGAATTGGTTCCACAGTCAAGGGCGACAAAGAGCCCGGGGACCCCCTGCTCCAGCGCCCGGTCGATGGCGCTGCGGGACAGGCCATACCCGTCCTCCATGCGACGCGGGACAATGAAGCGCGGCGTCGAGCCGAAGCGCCGCAGGATGCTGACAAGCAGGGCGGTGCTGCTGACTCCGTCCACGTCATAGTCACCCAGCACCACAATGTCCTCCCGGTCGGCGATTGCCCGCCGCAGCCGCGACGCCGCCGTCTCCAAATTGTGGAGCAAAAACGGATCCTGCAGCTCGGCGAGTGCGGGACGCAGGAACCGGGCGGCCACCTCGGGTTCGGCCAGACCGGTGCGCAGCAGCAGCTCAGCCATCACCGGGCTGACAGCCGCGCGCCGACTGAGGCCTTCAACCTCGTCGGCTGGAAACGGCGTGTGAATCCAACGCATGGGGTGAAAGGGGGCGGCGCACTGCGGGCCCGGCTTCCTCCCGGCAGATCGCCGGGATTCCGCCCAGCTCGCCCGGAGGCGTCAGACGCACTCCGGGACGCGGACTCCCATCACTCGGACGCCTTGCTGGCGCCGGTCCATTCGTAAGTCGGTTTGACGTCCTGATGCTTCTCGACGTGTTTCCGATCACCCTTGTGCCACCAGTAGAAGATCGGGCTGGCGATGAAGAGCGAAGAGAAGGTGCCGGTGATGACACCAATCAGGAGCGTAAAGGCGATGTCGTTGACCTCGCCGCTGGTCACCACGATCAGGGTGATTGCGGTCAGCAAGGTCGTGCCGCCGGTGATAATCGTACGCGAAAGCGTCAGATTGAGCGCGCGGTCGATGACTCCACCCAGGCTGAGGGTTGGGTTCAATCGCAACTCTTCCCGGATACGGTCAAAGACCACGATGGTATCGTTGATCGAGTAACCCGCGATCAGCAGGATCGCCGCCACCATCGAGGCATTGAACTGTCGGCCGAAGAGGACGAAGATCCCAATGGTCATCAGCAAATCGTGGATCGTGCTGATCACGGCGCCCATGCCGTAGCCAATCTCGAAGCGGAACGCGACGTAGACACCGATCAGGACGAGCGCCCAGAAAACGGAAAGCAAGGCGTTCCATTGAATCTCCTCTCCCACCGATGCACCAATCCGGCTCTCGCCGGCGATTTCATACTTGGCCTGCGGCAGCGCTTTTTGCAGGGCCTCGACGAGCGGCTTGCCCTTGTCGAAGTCGGTCGTGACCTTCAGCGTGGACTTGTCGCTGCCGATCGGGGTGATGTAAGCGAAGCTCGATTCCCGGAAACCCGCGTCGTCGGCCGCCTTGCGCAAGGCGCCACTGTCGATCCGTTGGGCGTAGGTCAGCGTGACCGTATCACCGCCCGTGAAGTCGATGCCGTAGATCTCGCGACCCTTGTAGGCCACGACCACAATGCCGATCAGCACCACCACCCACGAGCCGATGAAGGCGGGCTTGGCGTACTTCAGGAACTGATACTTGGTGTTCTGCAGCACGGAGAACATCGGCAGCTTTTTGATCACGCCGGGAAGGATGAGCGCCTCCAGGAGGAGCTTGGACACCACCACGGCGGCAAACATCGTGGTGAAGATACCGATTGCCAGCGTCAGGCCGAAGCCCTTCACCGGGCCATTGCCCAGCGCGATCATGATCGCGGCGACGATGAGGGTGGTCAGGTTGGAGTCGATGATCGCGCTCCAGGCTTTTTCAAAGCCGGCCTCCAGGGAGGTGGGCAGCGATTTGCCCAAAGCCAGTTCCTCGCGCATGCGCTCGAAGATCAGGATGTTCGAGTCCACCGACATAGCCAGGGTGAGCACAATGCCCGCGATGCCCGGCAGCGACAAGGTGGCTCCAAACTCCGACATGACGCCGAGCGTCACCAGCACATTGACGCCCATGCCGACTGCGGCGACGAAGCCGCCCACGGTGTAGAAAAATACGACAAACCCGATGGTCAGCAGGGTGCTGATCATGAAGGCAAGACGACCGCTAGCGACCGCGTCATCGGCCAGGGTAGGCCCAACTTCGTACTGCTCCTTGACCTGAAGCGGCAGGTCGAGGGGATTGTTGAGCACATTGGCGAGATCGAAGGCCTCGCGCTGGGTGAAACTGCCGGAGATTTCCGCCGAGTCACTGTTGATCTCTTCGCGGACCGTCGGTGCGGAGTAGAGCTTGCCGTCCAGCACGATCGCGAGCTGGCCGACGCGACCGGTGCGCTGGTTGTTTTCCGCGATGCTGCGGGTCACCTCGGCGAAGGACTTTTTGCCTTCGCTCGTGAAGCGGAGGATGATCTTGAAACGACCATACTCATCCATCGTCGGATAGGCGTTCTCCACGCCTTCGCCGGTCATTTCCGGCCGGCGTTTGACAAAGAGGTCCTGACTGTGGATCTCGCCGTTGCGGAGTTCATTGTCGAGGGTCATGACCTCGTAACCCGGAGGTGTGTCTGGAGACTGACCGGGAAAGGCGAACGGATGGACGATGCGGAAGTCCAGGCGCGCTGGTTTCTTGACCGCGTTGACCACCTCGGGGTTGTCCTTGGTGCTGACGTTGGGCAGCTGCACCTCAATGCGATTGTCGCCCACCGGCCGAATCACCGGCTCCGTCACGCCGAAGGCGTTGATGCGGTTGCCAATGATGTCGATGGCCTTGATCAGTTTCTCCTTGCGCTCGGCGGCGTTGCCGGCGGAGGCCGCGGCGGCCTCGTCGACCTCGAGGGTGAAGGCCACGCCGCCCTTGAGATCGAGGCCCAGCTGCAGTTTGCCCTTGGAGCGGCGGAGCAGTTCGTCGAGCAGCAGCGTATTCCTCTTCTCGAGGTTGCGCACGTCACCCAGATTGATCCCCGGAAAGAACTGGGAAAGGTCCAGTTTCCGCTCGCGCGCAATCTGCTTCAGGGCGACGAAAACACTGGGGGACTGGCCGGTGGCGGACTGGGCCGTGGTGCGGTCGCTCGCCTCTTTGATGAGCGCGGCGAATTCAGCGGACTTGGCCGTGGATGACGACTTTGCGTATTCGGCAAAGGGCCGGTCATTCAGCGGATAAAGCGTCGCGATGGCCCACACCACAATGGCGAGGCTGAGCACGAGCTTCCAGAGGTTGCGTTTGATCATGGGGGGACTTGGTTAAAGGGATACAAAACGGCCAGCCGCGTCCCGCAGCCGCCCGCTCCACCGCCGGCCTCGAACAGGCCCGGCTGTGGTCACTTCTTTTCGTCGCCGCTCTTCTTGACGAGCGCATGCACGAACGCCTTGCCGATTTCGATTTTTGCATTGTCGGCGATCCGCACAATGAAACGGTCTTCCTTCACCGAAGTGATCGTGCCGTAGATGCCACCCGACGTCACCACTTCGTCTCCCGTTGTCAGCGCCTTCAGCATCTTCTCGTGTTCCTTTTGCTTCTTCCGCTGCGGAGCGATCATCAGGAAGTACATCGCACCGAACATGAAGACGAGAAACAGGATCTGGAACATGCCTCCGCCGCCGGGAGGCGTGGCTGCTTGGGCGAAGAAAGGCTGGGCAACGGCGGACAAGAGGGACATTGAACGATTTGCGTGTTGAAGGTTTCGGAAAAAGAAACTCGCATTTAACCCGGCACCCTTCAGCGAAAGCAAGCCATAACCCGCCGCTCCACCTCCCTCATTGAAAAGCAAAACAGCCTCCACCTGGACCGTCAGCCAGTCCGAAGAATTGTATGGTTTTAAGCGCTGGGGCGCCGGCCATTTTGGTGTTGATTCCACCGGATTCGTCAACGTCCAGCCCTGTGCTGACGGACGCGAAATCCGCATCATGGACGTCGTCCAGGAGGCACTGACCATGGGGCTGAAAGCCCCGATGGTCATCCGCTTCCAGGACCTCCTCCGCCACCGCGTCGTGCAACTCAACGAGTTGTTCCGCAAGGCGATCAAAGAGGAAGGCTACAAGGGCGCCTACCGCGGGGTCTTCCCCATCAAAGTGAACCAGCTGCGCGAGGTGGTGGATGAGATCATGGCCGCCGGCAAGGACTACCACTACGGCCTGGAGGCCGGCTCCAAGCCGGAGCTCATGATCGTGCTGGCATTGCACGACAACAACAACCGGCTGATCATTTGCAATGGCTACAAGGACCACGATTACATCCGGCTGGCCCTGCTCGGCCGGAAATTGGGGAAAAAAGTCATCCTGGTGGTCGAGCAATTGTCGGAAATCGACGACATCATCCGCATTTCGGCAGAAACGGGCGTGAAGCCGATGATCGGTTTCCGGGTCAAACTTCAGACCCGGGGAGAGGGCAAATGGGCGATGTCGTCGGGCGACAACGCCAAGTTTGGCCTCAATACCGCGGAAATCCTCTTTGCCACCGAGAAACTCAAGGCAGCCAAGCTGACGCAGTCACTGCGTCTGCTGCACTTCCACATTGGTTCCCAGGTCCCGAATATCATCACGATCAAAAACGCGGTCACCGAGGCCTCCCGCTTCTACTGTCAGCTCACCAAAATGGGTTTCCCCATGGGCTACCTCGACGTGGGAGGCGGTCTCGGAGTGGACTACGACGGGTCCCGGACGAATTTTGAGAGCTCGATGAATTACTCCATCGAGGAGTACGCACGCGACGTCGTGCACAACATCAAGGAGATTTGCGACGAAGCCGCGGTGCCGGTGCCCGACATCGTCAGCGAGTCCGGCCGTGCGGTGGTGGCCACCCACTCCCTGCTCGTGTTCGAGGTCTTCGAACGCATCAACAAGCGTGAGTCCCTTGGCCAGCAGCACCAACCCAAGGAAAAGCACAAAGTGGTGAACGACCTGGAGCTCCTCCTGCGCAACCGCCAGAAGTTGGGTCGCCTGGAACGCTACCACGACGCGGTGCAGAAAAAAGAGGAGGCCATTTCACTGTTCAATCTGGGCTACCTCGACCTGGGCAACCGCGCTGCGGCCGAACAGCTGTTCTGGCGCATCTGCGAGCAACTCGCGAAAGAAGGGCGCGACTCCGGTTACCAACCGGAAGAACTCCGCGACCTCCATCAGCTGCTTGCCGACCAGTATGTCTGCAATTTCTCCGTCTTCCAATCGCTGCTCGACCATTGGGCCCTCGGGCAGCTGTTTCCCATCACTCCTTTGCACCGGCTTGACGAGAAGCCGACGGTGAATGCGGTGCTGGTCGACATCACGTGTGATTCCGACGGTGAAATCAGCACGTTCATCGACCTGCAGGATACCAAGGACTACCTCAACCTGCATCCCCTTAACGGGAAGCCCTACTTCCTCGGCGTTTTCCTGACCGGCGCCTACCAGGATATCATGGGAGACCTGCACAATCTTTTTGGGCGCGTGAACGAGGTCCATGTCTTCCTTGAATCCGACGAACCCAACGGGTTCTACATCGAGGAAGCCCTGAGCGGCAGCCGCATCGCCGATGTGATCGAAGGGGTGCAGTACCAGCAGGAAGAATTGTGCCGGCGCATGAAGGCCCAGATCGACGCTGCCACCAAGAAGGACATGGTCAAACCGCGCGAAGGCGTTCGACTGCTCGAGCTCTACGAGAGTCAGATGCTCAACAAGACCTACCTGAACATCGAATCCAACGCCAGCGCCCGCCGCAGGCCCAAGGGCTAGGTTCCGCCCCACCGGGGACCCGGCCCGGGTCCCCTCACAGGTCAATGCGGGGCAGCGGAATTTCACCGAAGCAGATCCGCTCCACCGCTTCATCGAAATCCGTCGCGCCCCGGATGATTTCGATTTCCAGTCGCAGGTGATAAAGGGGCAACGGACATTCGAAGGTATCCATCAGGCGAACCGCATCCTTCTCCGTCGTGATGATGCACTCGACGCGCCGGTCCGCGCCCTCCTTGAAGACGGAGGCCAGGTCATCCGGGCCAAAGCGGTAATGGTCAAGAAACCGGCGCGAAAAGCGCAGGTCCGCCCCTAACTCGCGCAGGAACTTTTCGAAACTCTCGGGCGCCGCAATGCCGCAGAAGGCACCCACCTTTCGTCCCCGCAGAAAGGAGAGCGGCTGGCGACCCTCCTTTGAATCGATCGGCACTCCGAATCGATGGAGGTACTGGGGTCGGTGCGCACATTCGATCAAGTCCGCATTGGGATTGTGCTGACGGATCAAGGTCTCGATCTCCAGGTCCCTCCGCCCGTCGGACTTGGTCAGAAAAATGTAGCTTGCCCGGCGAACGTGTTTGATCGGTTCGCGCAGGATTCCCCGTGGCAGGAGGTGCCCGTTGCCAAACGGATTGGTCTTGTCGACCAACAGCAGGTTGAGACTGCCCTTGAGCGGCAGGTACTGGAACCCGTCGTCCAAGACCAGGGTGTCACAGCCAAACCGTTTGATCGCGAAGGTGCCCGCCTTGACCCGGTCCTTGTCCACCAACACGACGACCCCGGGCAGATTGCGCGCCAGCATGAAGGGTTCGTCACCGGCCTGTTCGCTATCGAGCAGCACCGTCGTGCCATCACTGACAATGCGTGGCGGAGGGACCGAGGCATGGGTCATCCAATTGAGGCCGCGACGCCAGAGCGGAGGCGCCTTGCTCTTGTAGCCTCGGGACAGGATCGCCACCCGCCGCCCCCGGTCGCGCAGAGCGCGCGCGAATTTCTCCACCACCGGGGTCTTGCCCGTGCCGCCCACCGTGAGGTTGCCCACCACCACCACCAAACAACCCAGCGGCTGGTCGTGCAGGATACGCTGGCGATAGAGCCACAGACGCGCCTGGGTGATTCCACTGAACAGGTAAGACAGCGCCTGCAAAAACGCGGCATACAGGGCCGCACCGGTGTCCTCCCGCCGTCCAAAGATGACTTCGATGGTATATGCTTCGAAGCCAGTGAGTTTTTTCTTCAGCCAGGACGACATGTGACCCCAACGGCAAACGAGGTTGATCGGTCTTTCGCAACCGGAATCCTTCGCTGAGTCAGCCGTCGCGGTGTCGCGCGTAAGCCTGAGCGATCGAAGACTGCCTGCACCGCAGTTGGAGGTGGCCTCGGTGAAGCCGCGACGGGACCGACCGGGCCCGCCTCCGTTTGCCGCCTTCTTGACGCGACGCCATTCCCCGCGGGGTCGGCGACCGCACCTCCATCAGCAACCCTCAGGCCGACACCGAGGTTCACTGAACCACCCGCGGCTCATCTACGCAACCGATGAATTCTTAAAGCCATGTCAACGAATCGGATAACCCGACCCGGAGTCGGTTGCTTCGCGTTCCCCACGCAGCGCTCCGCATAAACCGGGACGCACTGTTCGCCAGAATTTCGCCTTCCGGCTTCCGTTGCGACCCCAAGCGACTACGCTGCCCCTCCCTCTCCCATGAGCTACAAACTGTTCATCCCCGGTCCCATTGCCGTCTCGGAAAAGACCCTGCGGGCCATGGCCCAGCCCATGATTGGGCACCGCAGCACCGACTTTGTCGCGCTTTACCAAGCGATTCAGCCCAAGCTGCAATCGCTCTTCGCGACCAAGGACCCGGTCTACTTGTCCACCAGTTCAGCCTGGGGAGTCATGGAGGGGGCCGTGCGCAACCTCACGCGCAAGAAAGTCCTGAACTGCATGAACGGCGCGTTTTCGGACAAATGGAATGACGTCGCCCTGCGTATTGGCCGCGCGGCGGGAGCCTTGAAATTTGAGTGGGGCCAGCCGGTCGATCCGGACGCCCTGCGACGCGAGCTCTCCACGGGAGCCTACGATACGGTCACCCTCATTCATAACGAAACCTCCACCGGAACCATGAGCGACCTGCCCGCCATTGCGGCGGTGCTGCGCGAGTTCCCCGAGGTCATTTCCATCGTCGATACGGTCAGCTCGTTCAGCGTGCTTCCGATCGACAAGGACGCCCTGGGAATCGACGTCATCATCACTGGATCCCAAAAGGCACTGGCCATGCCCCCGGGACTGGCGCTCGTCTCGGTGTCGAAGCGAGCCCTCGAGCGGGCCGCACAATCACCGGATCGCGGTTACTATTTCGACTTCATTGAGTTTCAGAAGAATCACGAGCAAGGCATGACCCCGAGCACCCCGGTCATCCCGCTGATCTATGCCCTGAAGTCCAAACTGGAGGACATCGAAGCCGAAGGCGTCGCCACGCGTCATGCCCGCCACCTCCGCCTGAACGAAACCGTCCGCGCCTGGGGTCAGGCCAAGGGCTTCAAGTTGTTCCCGGAGCCACGCTACGGATCGCGCTCCCTGAACTGTTTTGCCAATACGCTCGGCTATGACCTCGCGGCGCTCAACAAAACCCTGAAGTCCAAGCACCACCTCGTGATCGACGGCGGCTACGGCAAGCTCAAGGGCAAGACGTTTCGCATCTCCAACATGGGAGACGAGACCGACGAGACCATTGCGCAGCTCATCGCGGCGCTCGACAGCGCACTCGCCACGACACCGAAAGTCGTGGCCTGAGTGCAGGTTGCCTGTGGTTTCGAAGCCGCGCGCAACGCCCCGCCGCGAACGCGCGGCCAGGCGTTGCGCGCTTTTTTCGGAGCGGTTTTCGGTCGTGAAACGAGAAGCGTCTGCAAACTAATTCTTGAAATCGGCGGCCACGGCGCCTAACGCCTCGCCGCCTCATGAAGTCTCTTGTCATTGCCGAAAAACCCTCCGTCGCGGCCGATTTAGCGCGCGCACTCGGCAAAGTTCCGAAGAAAGGTGACGTCTACGAAAACGACACGTACGTCATCGCGTCCGCAGTCGGCCATCTCGTCGAACTCGAGATGCCGGAGGACATTGACAAGAAGAAGTACGGGTTCTGGCGTCTCGAAACCCTTCCCATCATCCCGGAAAAATTCGGCCTCAAGCCCATCGCAGATTCGAAGGATCGCTTCGACCTGTTGAAGAAACTGATGGTCCGGAAGGATGTGGACCTCGTCGTGAATGCCTGCGACGCCGGACGCGAGGGCGAGTTGATTTTCGTCTACATCTACCAGCTCGCGAAGTGCAAGTTGCCGGTGAAACGCGCCTGGATGCAGACCATGACGATGGATGGCATCGCCGAGGCCTTTCGCAATCTGCGCGACGGCACCCAGCTGGCCGGGCTGGCGGATGCAGCACGCTGCCGCTCCGAGAGCGACTGGCTGATCGGCATCAACGGCACCCGGGCCATCACCAAACGCATGTTCGGGTCACGGGCCGGCAATGTCGCCTCGGTCGGCCGGGTTCAGACCCCCACCCTGGCGATCGTTTTCAACCGGGAGCTCGAAATCCGCAACTTCAAGCCACGGGCCTACTGGCGGGTCACGGCGCAATTCCAGATCGCCAAGGGGGGTTACGAAGGCGTCTATCAGCGCGCCCACTACAAGAAGGTCGAGAACGACGAGCACGACCGCATCGACCGGATCTGGGACAAGGCCATCGCCGAAGCCGTCCTTGCTGCCTGCCAGGGACGACCGCTGGCCGCGGTCTCTGAGGAAAAGAAGTCCTCCAATCAGAGCAGTCCGCGTCTCTATGACCTGACCACGCTCCAGCGTGAGGCCAACAATCGCTTCGGTCTGCCCGCCCGGCGCACCTTGCAGATCGCCCAGGCCCTGTACGAGCGGCACAAGGTCATCACCTATCCCCGTACCGATTCGCGCGCCCTGCCGGAGGATTACATCCCCACCTGTCGGCAAACCCTCGACAACCTCCGGGGCGATCTGTCCTCCCACGCCAAGACGGTGTTGAGCCAGGGCTGGCTGCGTCCCAACAAACGCATCTTCAACAACGCCCAGATCTCGGACCACTTCGCCATCATCCCCACGACCACCGAGCCCCAGTCACTCGACGAAATGGAAGCGAAGGTCTACGACATGATCGCCCGTCGTTTCGTCGCGGCCTTCTTCCCGGCCGCGGAATTCGATGTGACCACGCGCATCAGCACGGTCGCGCCTGGCCACGACTTCAAGACCGAGGGCAAGGTACTCACCTCTCCGGGCTGGCTCGCCGTCTACGGCAAGACGACCGTCGATGACGACTCGCCCGATTCCAAGGCGCTCCCCGCGCTGAGTCCGGCCGACGCCGGCAAGGCGACCACGGTGGAGGCAAAACTTCATGCCGAAACCACCAAGCCGCCTCCTCGCTACACCGAAGCCACGCTGCTGTCCGCGATGGAAGGAGCCGGCAAACTGATCGACGACGAAGAGTTCGCCGAGGCCATGAAGGAGCGCGGACTCGGCACTCCGGCCACCCGGGCGGACACCATCGACGGACTGATCAACCAGAAGTACATGGAGCGCAATCAGCGCGAGCTCGTGCCCACCACCAAGGCCGAATCACTCCTTGAGTTTCTCGCTGCGGTCAAGGCGGACGCGCTGACCAAACCCGACATGACGGGTCAATGGGAATACAAGCTGCGCCAGATGGAGCACAATCAGTTCCCCCGGGACAAGTTCATGGCCGAAATCGTCGAAGTGACGAAGGGCATCGTCGACCGGACCAAGACGTTCGAAGAGGACGACTCGAATTCTCGCACGACCGACCTGATTTCCCCGACCGACGGCAAACCGATGTACGAGACCCTGCGTGGATACAAATCGCAGGACGGCACCCTCATGGTCTACAAGGTCATGAGCGGACGAAAGCTCGAGGAATCGGAAGTCCGGCAACTGATCGCGGCGGGCGAGATCGGTCCAATCGATGGGTTTGTCTCCGCCAAGACCGGCAATCGCTTCCCCTCCAAGATCAAGATCGTCGACGACGAAAAGAACCCGGGTCGCAAGAAGGCCGAACTGGATTTCGGCACCAAGGTCGACGTCAACACGCTCGAACCGTTCTGGGTCGATCCCAAAACCAAGGCCGAACTCTGCGAAGCGCCGACCAACTACGTCCTGCGTGAGCGGGACGGCGACGGATGGAAGGAGGTCTTCAAGGTCGGCCGATTGATGTGCCAGAAACCGATCACGCGTGAGCAGGCGATCCTGCTGGTCGAAAAGCAAAAGACCGACCTGATCCAAGGCTTTACGTCCAAGAAGGGACGCCCCTTCGACGCTTTTCTGCTCCGGCAAGGGGCGAAGATCGCGTGGGAATTTCCCCCGCGGAAGCCACGTGAATCCGCCAAGAATGCGGATGGCACGCCGCGCGCACCCCGCAGGGCCAAGGCGCCCTTCGACGCCGCCAAGGCCCGCAAGCTGGGCGAAAGCAAGGTTCACGATGGTGACCTCTACGAAACCAGCGATGCCTACGTCGTTACCAAACCCAACGGCGACGGCACGCCCCGGGTCGTGTTCGAGATGAAACGGACCATTTGCGGCAAGGAAATCCCCGCCGAGGAGGTGGAACGCCTGGTCGAAACCGGACGGACCGGTCTGATCGACGGCCTCATGTCCAAACGCGGCACGACCTTCAGCGCCTACTTTGTGCTGTCCAAAGACAAGAAGAAGACCGACTTCGAATTCCCTCCACGGTAGACGGTTTACGCAATTAAATTGCCTTGAAGACTGTCAGTCCGAGCGCGCTGCCTCAAGATGCGCGCAGTCATTGGCACCATCTGCACGATTTAAACCCTTGTCGGCACTGTACGGGCACCGCTAACTGGGGGTTGCTCAGCCTCTCCCAACGCATATGATCGTCACCACCGCGCAACTGTTCAAACACGCCTACGGCAAGTACGCTCTCGGCGCCTACAACATCAATAATGCCGAGCAGGCGATGGGCCTGTTCAAGGGCGCCATTTCCTCTAAGGCCCCCTTCATCATCCAGATCTCAAAGGGCGCCCGGAGCTACACCGACAAACGTATGCTCGAGGCCATCATCCGCGCGGCGGGTGAGATCTTCCCCGAAGCCATCTTTGCCGTGCACCTCGACCATGGTGACGAGGCGACTTGCTACGATTGTATCAACTCGGGCTTCTTCAGCTCGGTCATGATCGACGCGTCGCACGATCCGTTCGAAAAGAACGTGGAAATCACCAAGCGCGTCGTGGACGCCGCACACGCCAAGGGCATCTCCGTCGAGGCTGAACTCGGCATGCTCGGTGGTGTTGAAGAGGACATCAAAGTCGAGGACGGTCACGCCACCCTGACCAATCCGGTCGAAGCCGAGGAGTTCGTGAAGCGGACGGGGTGTGACTCCCTCGCCTGCGCCATTGGCACTTCGCATGGCGCCTTCAAATTCAAGGGCAAACAATCGCTGCACTTCGATGTGCTGGAGAAGATCAAGGCCCGTCTGCCTGGTTTTCCGCTCGTCATGCACGGCTCGTCCTCGGTTCCCAAGGATGAAGTGGACCGCATCAACGCCGCGGGCGGCAAGATCAAGGACTCCGCCGGCGTCGACGTGAATGAGTACCTGCCGGCCGCCCGACTCGGCGTGACCAAGATCAACATCGACACGGATGGCCGCCTGGTCTGGACGCGCGTGCATCGCGAGTTCTTCCGCGACAAGCCCTCCGACTTCGACTTCCGCCCGCCGGGCAAGATCTTCATCGAGGAATACGCCAAGTTCATCGCCAGCCGCAACGTCCTCCTCGGATCGGCCGGCCAGTTGGAAGACCTCCGCGCATCGCTCAAGAAGTAACTCACACCGGTTCGCACCCGCGACCGGACATTCCTGGCCGGACTTGATTCAACCCAAGTCCGGCTGGTTCGTTTGGGGCGGCTCCACCCCGCTGATCACGGCAACCAGGGAAACTTGCGGGCATCGGGTTTCCGCTTCTCGCGCTGCGCCCGATGAAACTCTTTCGACTCTTCGGTCATGTAGTAAAGCAGGGTGGCGTTGCCCGCCAGTTCCTGGATACCAGCCTGGCCGTCGAGTTCCGCATTGAAGGCACTTTTGAGGGCACGGATGGCGAGCGGACTGTTTCCCATGATTTCCCGGCCCCACTTGACGCCTTCCGCCTCGAGGTCCGCGACCGGGACCACGGCGTTGACCAAGCCCATGTCGAGCGCCTCCCGGGCCGTGTACTGCCGGCAGAGATACCAGATTTCCCGCGCCTTCTTCTGCCCGACCACTCGCGCCAGGTAGCCGGAACCAAACCCGGCGTCAAAGCTCCCCATGCGCGGCCCGACCTGCCCGAAGATCGCGTTGTCGGCGGCCAGCGAGAGGTCGCAAACGACGTGAAGCACATGGCCGCCGCCAATGGCGTACCCCGCCACCAAGGCGATCACCACCTTGGGCATGGAGCGGATGAGCTTTTGCAGATCGAGCACATTCAACCGCGGCACCCCATCACCCCCGACATAACCGGCATGGCCTCGCACCGACTGGTCGCCGCCGGCGCAAAACGCGTACTTCCCGTCCGAATGCGGCCCGGCGCCCGTGAGCAGGACCACACCAATCGTCGAATCCTCGCGGGCGTCGAGAAAGGCGTCGAAGAGTTGCATCACCGTGTCCGGGGTGAAGGCATTTCTCCGGTGGGGCCGGTTGATCGTGATCTTGGCAATGCCGTCGATCTTGTGGTACAGGATATCCGAGTAGGACTTCGCAACCTTCCAATCCAGAGAACTCATGGTCCGCCCACGCTGCGCACTTCCGTCCCAACGTCAATTCACCGAGGTTGCAAGCAAACGCGTCTGAGACGAAGAAATCAGCTTGGAGCCTCGGGAGTAATGCCGATTCTCAGCGGAACATGACCTCACCGTCCGCCGGTCAGGACTCCACGGCAGCCGTACGCACCGCCCTCTTTGTCGGGGCGCTGGGGGTTGTTTTTGGGGACATCGGCACCAGTCCCCTCTACGCGTTTCGCGAGTCGATTGAACACCTCGCTCCGGCCGACCGCGTGGGCGGAGTGCTCGGGGTGCTTTCGTTGATTTTCTGGTCGTTGATGATGGTGGTGAGCCTCAAGTATACGACCGTGGTCATGCGGGCCGACAACCACGGCGAGGGCGGGATCTTTGCCCTGCTGGCCCTGAGCGGGCTCGACAAGCCGCAGGAGGGACGACGGCGCCTCGTGCCCGGCGTGCTCGTCGTGCTTCTCGGCGCCTCCATGCTCTGCGGGGAGGGAGTGATCACCCCGGCCATCTCGGTGCTGAGCGCCGCCGAAGGTATCAAGCTGATCATCCCGGCTGCCGAACCCTACATCATTCCGGTCAGTCTTGTCATCCTGGTCACACTCTATGCGGTCCAACGCAAGGGCACGCATCGGATCGGACAGTGGTTTGGCCCGATCATGGCGGTCTGGTTCGTCGTCCTGGGCGGGCTCGGGATCTATCACCTCGTGGGGACGCCCGATGTGCTGCGCGCGCTGAACCCCATTCACGGCTGGCACCTGCTCCAGAATCACCCCGCCGAGGCGGCGGCCATCCTCGGATCCGTCGTTCTCGCCATCACCGGCGTAGAAGCCCTCTACGCGGACATGGGTCACTTCGGCCGGCCCGCCATCATGCGTGCCTGGTACGCACTCGTGCTGCCGGGACTCACCCTGAATTACTTCGGCCAGGGAGCCTATGTGCTTTCCCATCCCTACGACAACGGCAATCCCTTCCTCTCGCTTGCCCCCGCCGGTGCGCCCCGCACCGCGCTGCTGGCACTGTCCCTCTTCGCCGCCGTCATCGCCAGCCAGGCCCTCATTTCGGGAACCTATTCGCTGGTCCGGCAGGCCATCCAGCTCGGCTTCTTTCCCCGTCTCAAGGTCCTGCATACAAACGCGCTTCACCAGGGGCAGATCTACGTTCCCCTCGTCAACATCCTCATGGCGCTGGGCTCGATCGCCACGGTGCTCCAGTTCCGCTCGTCTTCGGGACTGGCGGGCGCCTACGGCATCGCCGTCACGGGAGCGATGACCGCGACGACCATCACCCTGTTCTTCGCCGCGCGCCGGCACTGGCACTGGTCGTGGCCGGCGGCCCTCGCCATGTGTGCCGGATTCGCCCTCATCGACCTGGGTTTCCTCGCCGCCAACATCCCCAAGATTGCCCACGGCGGCTGGCTGCCGCTGGCCATTGGGGCGATCATCTTTGCCATCATGCACACGTGGAAAAGCGGGCGCTCGGAGATCCAGGAGCGCATCTACGGCAGCGCGGTCACGGAACTTGAACTCTCCAGTATTGCCCGAAGCAAAAACATCGTGCGCGTGCCAGGCAGCGCGGTCTTCATGGTCGGCACGCCCAAGGGCACACCCCTCGCACTGCTGCATCACCTGAAGGCCAACAAGTGCCTGCAGCAAACCGTGGTGCTGCTGACCATCATCACCCAGGACACCCCGCAGGTGGACGAAGACGACCGCATGAGCCTCGACTTCATGGGTGAAGGGGTCTGGCGCGCCGTGGGACGCTATGGCTACATGGAGTCACCCGACGTCAGTCAGCTGGTCGAAAAAATCAAACTACAAGGCGTGCCCATCAATCCGATGGGCACCACCTACTACTTCAACCGCGAGATGATCATCTCGGGCGGCAACGCGCGCATGTTCGAGTGGCAGAAAAACCTCTACGCCTTTCTCAGCCGCAACGCCACCCCGGTGAAGGACTACTATCAAATCCTGCCCACGCAGATCATCGAGATCGGGCTGCCCGTGCAGTTATGACCGCGCCGGCAGGCTATGCACTGCGAGCCATGGAGGCGTCCGACTACGACGATGCCCTCGCACTCTGGCAGTCCTGCGCGGGCGAGGGCATCGGATTGAATGAGTCCGATACGCGCCCGGCCATTGAGGGGTACCTCGCCCGCAATCCGGGTTTGAGCCAGGTGATTCACACGGCCCAGGGGCAACGGCTGGTCGGGGCGGTGCTGTGCGGCCACGACGGCCGGCGGGGCTACTTGCACCACCTCGCGGTGGCCGCGGACCATCGCCGGCGCGGACTGGCCCGCAGTCTGGTGCAGGCGGGCCTCGAAGGGCTGCACCACCTGGGCATACCGAAGTGCAATCTCTTCCTCTACTCGGACAATCACGCCGGCCGTGCCTTTTGGATACATGAAGGGTGGGCCGCGCGCGACGATCTCGTCGTCATTCAGCGCGGGACGGATTCCCCTCCGCCTCCGGTCCGTCCCTGAGCGTCGCACAATCACCGAGCCGCCAGAACCTCCGCACCGACCTCGCGGGCCACCCGGGCAAAGAGGCGTTTGCGCAGGGCCGCGTCTTTTTTTCGATCGGTGCGGACCTCGAGCACGCGAATGCCCCGGTCGGGCAGGGTCGTCAGGGCCGCGGCAAGTTCGGCCTGACCGGTGACACGTCGGTGAACCACGCCATAGGCATCCGCGAGTTTGGCAAAGTCGGCCCGTTGAGGTGTCGCAAAGTACTCCTCAAAGGGTGGATCATAAGCCGCAACCGGCAGATGCTCGAAGATGCCTCCGCCCTGGTTGTTGATGACCACAATCGTGAGGGAGCCCCGGAATTTGGGCGCCAGCAGGAATCCATTGGTGTCATGCAGGAGCGCGAGATCGCCGGTCAACAGGACCGCCGGCGCATGTCCGTGCGCCACGCCCAGCGCGGTGGACAGCGTACCATCGATGCCATTCGCTCCCCGATTGAAGTACAGGCGCTGGCCTGTACCCACGGTCGTCCAGAAGTACTCCAGGTCGCGAACCGGCATGCTTGCCGCCACGAACACCGGGGTCGCCGGGGGAAGCGCATGAGCCAGCCTAGCTGCCACTCCACCTTCGAACTCGGCGGCCTCCGCAGCCTGCACTGCCGATTCCAAACGGCTTCGAGTCGCCTGATCAGCGCGCTGCCAGCACGACTGGTAGGGAGCGTCAGGCATTGCCCTGCCCTCCACGGCCAGGGATTCGACGGAAGCGCAGACCTGACGCGTCTTGCCGTGCAAAGCGTCCCGGTTCGTGGGGCTGGTCGCGACCAGAATCACCTCTGCCTGCGACGTTTCCATCCACGTCCGCAGTACCTTGCTGGTCGGCCATCCGCCGAGGCAGAGGACCTGTCGCGGTGTGAGCTCACGAGCGAGCGATTCGTCGCGCAAGAAGGTGTCGTAGGTCGTGATCACCGCCGCACCTCGAGGCGCATGAGTACGCACGGGAGAGAGCACATCCGCGAGCACCGGCCATCCGGTCGCTTCCGCCAGCCCGAGCACCGCGTGCGCATAGGCGTGTGGATCCGGCGTGGCCGCCGCTCCCGCCACGATCAATCCCCGCGACGTCGTGGGACGCAGCCAGAACGTGGAGGGAGTCCTGGACGCTGATTCCGGACGGAGGTGGGAAAAGAAGGCCTGCTCGTCGCCCAGATCGACCTCCAGCAGAGGCTCCCCTTTCCGGGGCACCAGGGGGTCGCGAAACGGCACATTGAGGTGAACCGGTCCGGGAAAGGCCCCCATGGACCGCTCCCAGGCGTTCATCAGGGTCTGCCGCAGGTAGCGCAGCCGTTCGTTCGTGGCCTCGGGCACGCAAAGCTCATGCTGCCAGCGAACGTAGTCACCGAACAGCTTCTGCTGATCGATGGTCTGGCCTGAATTACAGGCCCGCATCTCCGGCGGTCGGTCCGCGGTCAGGACCAGCAGCGGCGACCCGCTCTCATGGGCTTCGATCACCGCCGGGTAGTAATTCGCCGCCGCCGTGCCACTGGTGCAGACGAGGACGACCGGGCGAAACGTCTGCTTGGCAAGGCCCAAGGCAAAGAAACCAGCCGACCGTTCGTCCAGTACCGGGATACACTCCACGGCCGGATGGGCGACGAGCGCGAGCGTCAACGGGGTCGATCGGGACCCAGGCGACACCACCGCCTGCCGCAAACCAAGATGAACCAGCGTCTCCACCAGCACACTGCACCACCAGGTGTTGGGCGTACGTTTGTCGAGGGTCGGCATAGGGGAAACGAATCCGGATTTAGTCCTAGCGACACGGCCGTCCGAAGAAACATCAATCCCGCCCACGGCCCAGTTCCCGGCACAGTCACCTCGAATCGAAATCCAAATAGAATAACATAAACTTATTTTATTAAGGACTTTACGAAACTGTTAACAAAGCCCCCGCCGTCGACGAATTTCCTCAACCGCGGGAATCAAATCCATCGGAGGCGTTCCCAAGGAAAACTCCCGGATGGACCCAACCTGTCAATAGGCCGTCAATTCGTCGCAGCCGACCGGGGATCGATGGTTTTTGGGCTTGTGAATTCCTGAGGTCACCCGTGACTGGATGGCCCGGCATTTTGCCGCTGTTCTGCATGCTTTTCCTTCAGACCTCACCCCATCGAGCCAGTGCCAGCCATACGAGCGTCTGGACGTCGATCCGAGGAGTGCGTCTTTTGAGTGGTCTCGCCTTCGTGACCGCCTGGATGCAGAGAGCCGGTGCGGTGGCATTGGCGATGATGGCGGCATGGACTGCCTCGGCCCAATCGGGGGGCAATGCACCGCAATTTCCCGCCGCCGTTGGTAATCAGATCGTTTCGGCCGGCACTCCTGCGAACTTTTCAGCGGAGGCGATTGGAGCCGCTCCCCTTTCGTATCAATGGCAGCGTTTCCCTCAGGGGGGAACGAGTTGGACCGTCCTCACTTCCGGAACGGGTTCGCTCTACCTCGGTGCCACCACGCCCAGCCTGACCGTGCAGGCCACCACGCTGGTGATGAGTGGTGATCAATTCCGTTGTGTGGTCACCAATCCCTTTGGCACCGCCACGTCGAGCACGGGACTGCTCACGGTCGAGGCGCCCCGCATTGCCCCGGTGATTGTCACACAACCCTCGGGTCAGACGGTGAACGTCGGTCAATCGACCACGCTGACGGTGGTGGCCAACGGGTCGCCAGCACCCACCTTTCAATGGTACCGTGGCAGCACCCCGATCGTCGGGGCCACCGGATCCTCGTTTCGTCTGTCGAGTGCCCAGTTGAGTGATGCCGGAAACTACTTTGTCGAGGTGAGCAACAATTGGGGAACCGTGGTTTCCCAAATCGTGCCCATTGAGGTGGTCACCGCCACCAGCGCGGTCGACTCGTTCACGTTCTCCTTGCTGGCCGGCCAAATCGGGACCGCCGGCGTGGTCAATGGCACCGGCAACGCCGCACTGTTCCGGAATCCCAATGGCCTCGCGGTCGACAGTGCTGGCAATCTCTATGTCGCAGATGAAAGCAATCACCTGATTCGCAAGGTCACTCCGGCCGGAGTGGTCACCACGTTCGCGGGACTCGCGCTTTCCGGCGGGAGTGACGATGGTACCGGCACCCAGGCCCGTTTTCTCTACCCACGCGGGGTGGCGGTCGATGCGGCAGGCGTGATCTATGTTGCCGATACGTTTAATCACACCATTCGGCGAATCACGCCGGCGGGAGTGGTGACCACCCTGGCCGGCCGGGCCGGAGCGTTGGGAGCGGCCGAGGGCAAGGGGCCGGCGGCGAGCTTCAACTACCCGGTCGCGCTCGCGGT
The DNA here is from genome assembly GCA_046346755.1 of Opitutaceae bacterium. Classification (GTDB taxonomy): domain Bacteria; phylum Verrucomicrobiota; class Verrucomicrobiia; order Opitutales; family Opitutaceae; genus UBA6669. The sequence goes on from JAXMHM010000028.1 coordinate 28,087, forward strand.
GGATCCGTCCGGAAACGTCTTCGTGGCGGATCGCTCCAATCACACGATTCGCAAGGTCACGCCGGACGGTACCGTCTCGACACTGGCCGGGACCGCTGGATTGGCCGGGGCGGCAGACGGTGTCGGTGCGGCGGCTCGCTTTGACAGTCCCGCCGGGATCGCCACGGACTCCACGGGCGCGGTCTACGTATCCGATTCCTACAACCACACGGTGCGACGCATCTCCCCCACGGGAATCGTCTCGACCCTGGCAGGCCTTGCCGGAGTCGGAGGAAGCAACGATGGCTCGGGCCGCAACGCCCGCTTCCTTTATCCCAATGGTCTGGCCAGCGATCGCTACAACAACATCTACGTTGCCGAAGGCACGAATTCGACCATTCGCCGCATCCTGCCCTCGGGCCAGGTGAGCACGGTCGGCGGCCTGGCCGGCTATCGCGGCTACGCCGACGGCTCCGGTCCCGATGCCCGTTTCCACACACCGGTGGCGCTGGCGCTCGATGCCGCCGGCAACCTCTACCTGTCCGACAACCTCCATTTCGTGATCCGCAAGGGCACCTATGTCTCCGCGGCCCAGATACGGACCCAACCGCTAAACCTGACGACCATGGCCACCGTGCCGGTGGTGTTTGAGCTGACGGCGTCGGGCACGGGGCAGCTCAGCTACCAGTGGCAGCGCCTGGCCGCGGGCACTGAGTTCTGGGTCAACGTGATCAATGGTGGGGTCTATTCCGGAGCCCGCACGGCGAGTCTCTCCATCCCCGCCCCCGTCGTGGCCATGAGCGGAGATCAGTTCCGTTGTGTGGTGACCAACACTTTGGGCAGTGCGACCTCCGACACGGCCAGCCTGTTGGTCACACCGCTGGTGGTGGCTCCCACCGTCGTACTCGCGCCGGAATCCAAATCGGTATCGGTGGGCGACGTCGTTTCCTTCGCGGTCACGGCCGCCGGCACTGGCCCATTGTCGTACCGTTGGTCGGCCCGCTCCGGTTCGGGTCCCTGGGTCGACTTGGCTGCAGACACATCCGGACGCTACACCGGAGCGACCTCGTCGATCCTCGTGGTGAGCCAGACCACCGTGTCCATGAGCGGCGACCAGTTCACCTGCACGATCAGCAACAGTCGCGGCACCGTCACGACTGACGCCGCAACCCTCACCGTCACGCAACCCGCTTCCAAACTTTCCAACGTCTCGGTCCGCGCCACCGCAGGCTCGGGCGCGCAAGCGCTGATCGTCGGCGTGGCCGTGGGCGGGGGCAACAAGTCCCTGCTCGTCCGCGCCACCGGTCCCACCCTGGGTCTTTTCGGCGTGCCCGGTTTTCTGCCAGACCCTCGTCTGTCCCTTTACAATACCTCCGGGGGACTGCTTGCCTTCAATGACGATTGGGCCGGCAGCCCCGTCATTGGCATCGCCATGAGCCAGGTGGGCGCATTTGCCCTTGCTCCCGACTCCAAGGACGCCGCCCTGCTCACGTTCGTCGAACCCGGCGGCTACACCCTCCACGCCGGAAGTGCCACGGAGGCGACTGGGACCGCGCTGATCGAGGTGTACGATCTCGACGGGGCGGCCTCGGCCTCCCGGCTGAGCAATCTGTCGGCTCGCACCCAGATCGCCAGCGCCGGCGAGTCGCTCATTGTCGGCTTCGTCGTCAAGGGCAACGCCCCGCGCGCGCTCCTCATTCGCGGCGTCGGCCCGACTTTAAACACACTCGGTTTGTCCGGCACGCTGGCAGATCCGAAGATCGAAATCATCGCGGAATCAGGCGCAAAGCTGGGCGAAAATGACAATTGGGGGGACTCAGCCGCCCTGATTCGTACCTTCAACCAGGTCGGCGCATTCCCGTTCACGGGATCCAGCAAGGACGCCGCCCTGCAGGTTGCCCTGCCCCCCGGTGCCTACACCGTGATTGTATCCGGAGTGGGCGATGCCACTGGCACCGTGCTGGCCGAGATCTACGAGATTCCCTGATCGGCGGCCGGCCTCGCGCGTGCAGCCGCGAGACTCAGCCCAGGTCAACCCGTCCCCGCCGCAGCGCCTCGAGCAGCGCTCCGAACTTCAGCTCGGTTTCGGCAAACTCAGAGTCGGGGGTAGATCCGGCGACAATGCCGGCTCCCGCATACACCCGCGCCCGGTTGCCATCGATGAGCGCACTGCGGATACCGACGAAGAACTCGCCGCCTTCGCGCGAGTTCAACCAGCCGAGCGCACCCGCATAGAGTCCACGCGGGAACCCTTCGAGGCTGCGAATCTCCCCGACGACCGACTCCCGGGGTGAACCTCCCACAGCCGGTGTGGGGTGAAGCACCGCGAGGGCATCGAGGAGCCGCACTCCTGCCGGCAGGTCCGCCAGCACCGGGGTGGACAGGTGCTGGACATTCGCCAGCCGCCGGAGTCCCGGACGCACGTTCACGTCGACCGCCACGCCCAGGGGCGCCAGCCGGCGGGCAATCGACTCGAGCACCAGACGCTGTTCCCGAAGGTCCTTTTCGCTCCGGAGCAGGGCGTGAGCAAGCGCCGCGTCTTCGCTCGCGCTGGCCCCGCGCCGGGTGGAACCCGCCAAAGCCTCGGTCTCTAATTTTCCACGACTGACTCGCACCAGGCGCTCCGGACTGGCTCCGATGAAACTCCGTCCATGGCCATCGCCCAGCGAAAAGGCATAACAGGCGGGAAAGCGCTGGCGGAGATCGTTCAGCACCCGCAGGGGATGGAGCGTGTGCTGCAGGGTCAAATCCTTGGCCCGGGCGAGCACGATCTTCTGGAACTCCCCCCGCCCAATGCGTTCGAGGGCCCCGGCGACCGCGGCACGGTAGTCCCCGATCTCGCTCGCCGTGACCGTTCCACCAGGTTCGGCGGGAACGCCGTCTGCCGACGGCGACGCCGCATAGTCAAAAACAGAGAAGGTCCGGTGGGCACGCCAGACCCGCTCGGTGAGGGCCCGGAGGTCGGCATCCGGAGCCACGACGACATTGGCCACGGCGGTGGTGATTTCACCCGCCCGCGCCACCTGCCAGCGGGGGACAAACACCCGGGCGGCGGGAAACACCTCACCGGCCTCCACGTCGTCGAGGAAGCTGAAGCTCGTGAAAAAGTGAGGCCCGCCGAACGGCGCGTCCACAGCGCCCACGGCCAGGGTGTGGTGGAGCGTATCGTCGATCCACGCCTGGACCTTGGAAAACCGCCCCGGTCCCCTCGCCTCGAACGACAGCACGGCCTCGGCACCGGTCAGCGCGGTGTCCAACTTGGGATTCTCGGCAAAGAAGTGCAGTTCGTTGGGGTCGTAGATCGACTCCAGCACTGCGAGCGGATCGAGCGCATCCACCACCAAGGTGATGCTGACGAGTTTCGCCCGCCCGTCGGACCGGGCGGACGCGCGGCAACGCTCGAAGAAGGCCGCCAGGGATTCTAGCGACGCGTTTTCGGTGGGATTGACCGGAAGGATGGTCACGCCGTCGGACGCGGGAACAGAATTGCCGTGGCAGCCACTTTGCACCCGGTCAGCCGGCTGCCCCAGACCAACTCGTCAGCCCAGACCGGCCCGGGCGTGTAGCCCAGGACGCCCTGGATCTTGCGCGTCGTGCCCGGCATCACCGCCGCGAGCAGAGTCACCCCCAGGCGCAGCGCCTCAGCCATGGTGGCAAGCGAGGTTCGCAGCAGCGCCTGGTCTTTGGGATCGGCGGACTTCCCCAGCTTCCAGGGCGCGCGCAACTCAATGTAGGCGTTGGTCGAGGTGATGAACGCAAAGGTCCGCTCCAGTGCGACGTGAAACTGGAACGTCTCGTGCAGTGCTATCGCCTCGTCCCGGGTCTTTTCCCAGAGCGCGCGCAAATCCGTTTCCGGCGCATCCGCCCCCTCGGCCGCTGGCACCGTGGCTTCCGCGAACCGGGTGGTCATGTTGAGCGTTCGGTTCACCAGGTTGCCCAGGTTGTTGGCCAGTTCGGTGGTATAGCGCGTCAGGAACTGCGCCTGGGAAAAGTCGCTGTCCTGACCCACGCTCATCTCGCGAATCAGGAAGTAGCGCAGAGCGTCGACCCCATAGGTATCGCAATAGGTGCCGGCATCGACGAAATTGCCGGTGCTTTTTGACATCTTTGCCCCGTTGATCGACCACCACCCATGCGCCAGCAGGGAGCGCGGCAGGGGCAGTCCGGCCGCCTGCAGCATGATGGGCCAATACACGGCATGAGGCGGCACGAGGATGTCCTTGCCGATCACGTGGAAGGTCGCCGGCCAGATTCCGGGCTTGTCGGCCACCGCGGAGTAGTAGTTCAGCAGCGCGTCAAACCAAACGTAGGTGACGAACCCTTCGTCGAAGGGCAGCGGAATCCCCCACTCCAACCGCTCACGCGGCCGGGAAATGCAGAGGTCGTTCAACGGCTCCTTGAGGAACTCGAGAACCTGCTTGGCCCGGTAACGTGGAAAAATGAAGTCCTCGTGCGTGCGGATGTGCTCGATCAGCCAGTCCTGGTAGGCCTTCAGCTTGAAGAAGTAGTTCGTTTCCGTGATCTCCGTCACTTCACCAAAAAGCTCCGGCCAGCTGCCGTCCGGGTTGCGATCCTTGTCCTGGAGAAACTGTTCCTGACGAGTGGAGTAGAAGCCCTTGTAGTCCGCCTTGTAGATTTCGCCCTTGTCGTAGAGCTGTTGCAGGATCTGGCGCACCACGCGCTTGTGCCGCTCTTCCGTGGTCCGAATGAAGTCGTCGTTGGAGATCTCCAACTTGGCGCAGAGCGCGCGAAACTCCTGACTGACCGAATCGACGAAAGTCTGGGGATCGACGCCGTGTTTGCGCGCGCTCTGCTGGACCTTCTGCCCATGTTCATCCGTCCCGGTCAGAAACCACACTTGGTCCCCCATCAACCGCCGAAACCGGGCAATCACGTCCGAGAGCACCTTCTCATAGGCGTGCCCCAGGTGCGGTGACCCATTCACGTAGTCGATCGCGGTGGTCAGGTAAAAGGTCTTCATGAACTTAGCCCAATAGGAGAAGCCAGCCCGTCACCAATGTCGAAGATTTTGCTAAAAAGTGCGGCTTCAGGCTTTGCCGTTGCGTCCCGATATGGGGAAACCACCGTCCACTTGTCACCCAGACGCACTTAGAAGATCCCCGTGTCCCGGACCGCTGCAGACCTTCTCTCTCCCACCGACTCCGCCCGAGATGGCGTCGTCACGGCCCGTTCATATTCTGAAGGAAACAGTTCCCAACCAAGATCTTCCGTGAACGTCGAGACTCCTGAACTGGTGGTGGTGGTCCCGGTTTACAATGAAGAGTCGGCCATTGTCGGTGTGCTCCAGGAATGGAAAACCGAGCTGGAGAAGGTCGTTCCTCGTTTCCTGTTTCTCGTCATCAACGATGGATCCAAGGACGGCACCCTCAAGGCCCTGTCCGCCCTGACTTGGCCGCAATTGAAGGTCCATACCCACTCCAATCGGGGTCATGGCCAGAGCTGTCTGGTGGGCTATCAGGAGGCGCAAAAACTGGGCGCTCCGTACGTGTTTCAGATCGATTCCGACGGTCAATGCGATCCGGTTGCCTTTAGGGCCGTATGGGAAAAACGCGATCAGGCTCCTGCCGTTTATGGGCGCCGGATGACGCGGGATGACGGTTTCAGCCGCCGTTTGGTGACCCGTGTCTTGCGTTGGTCGCTCAAGGCCACGCAACGGACCCGCCTGAATGACACCAATGTGCCTTACCGGCTCTACCGCACCTCGGTGGTGGCCGAAGTGGCCCGGCAGATTCCGGCCACGTTCGACCTCGCCAACATTGGGCTGGCCTTGCGGATGGAACCGCTGGGATTTGTTGAAGTGCCGATTCATTTTCGCGACCGCGTCGGCGGACACGCGTCCGTGCGCTACTGGGGTTTCGTGCGCAAGGGTCGAAAACTCTTCCAAGACCTTCGTTCGCTCTGACCCATGGCCGACACCTACGATTACGTCATCGTCGGCGCCGGGTTCTCGGGGCTCGTCCTGGCCGAGCGGCTCGGGTCGAAGGGGCATCGGTGTCTGGTCATTGAAAAACGCGACCACATTGGCGGGAACTGTCACGACAAGAAGGACCGCAACGGCCTACTCTACCACGTCTACGGTCCCCATTATTTTCGGACCAACTCCGAGCAGGTCCGCACCTACTTGAGCCGGTTCACGGAGTGGCGCGAGGTCCAGTACCGCGCCCAGGTTTTCACCCGCAATCGGTTTTGGAGTTTCCCGGTCAATCTGGCCACCTACCGCCAGTTGAGCAGCAACGCTCAGGCCACGGAGTCGGATTTCAAACGCTACCTGGCGGAAAACGTGGTGCCCATCGCATCGCCCGCCAACTCCAAGGAGGCCATCCTGGCGTCGGTGGGTGAAGAGCTCTACGAACTCTTCTTCAAAGGCTACACCTCGAAACAGTGGGGTCGCCCCGCCGAGGCGCTCGATCCCTCGGTCTGCCGCCGCATCCCCTGGCGAAGCACCGTGGATGAACGCTACTTTCTCGACGAGTTCCAGGCGCTGCCCAAACACGGCTACCACACGCTCTTCGACCGCTTGTTCGATGCCTCGGGAGCGGACCTGCGGCTGGAAACCGACTATCGCGAGATTCTCCCGTATTTGCGATTCCGGCACCTGATCTACACCGGACCGATCGACGAGTATTTCGGTCACTGTTACGGTCACCTGCCTTACCGCACGGTGCGGTTCGAGCTGGAGGAGCGCTCCTCCCGGCACACGGCAAACGGCTTCCTTCAACCGGCCCTGCAGATCAACTATCCCGGCTCGGAGCCCTTCACGCGCACCGTCGAATTGAAGCACATCACGGGTCAGGTCAGCGCCTATTCCAACCTGGTGCGTGAGTTCTCCGAGGAGTACCGCGCCGGCAAGAATGATCCCTATTATCCTGTTCCAGGACAGGAGAGCGCCCAGCTCATCGAACGCTACCGGGATCTGGCGGATCGCGAAACCGGAGTGACCTTCATCGGGCGGCTTGCGCAGTACCGTTACCTGAACATGGACCAGATCGTGGCCGGCGCGCTGCACACGTCGGAAAAGTTGGAAGCCGCTCCGCCCAAGCCGGGGCATGTCACCCCGCTGCGGGAACTGGCGCGGGTGCACGTCGCCTGACCTAGCGGGTCAATCGCACGAATCGCGCCGCCAGGAATAGGGCGGCAAAGGCCAGGCCGCAGGCCAGGGCCACCCAGATGCCCACGCTGCCGTAGGGACCGTAGATGCCCAGCGCGTATCCACCGGGCAATGCCACCACCCAGTAGGCGATGAATGTGATGAGGGTCGGCACCGTGACATCCGTCAGTCCGCGAAGCGCTCCGGAGCCGACCACCTGCCCACCATCGAAAATCTGGAAGATCCCCGCCACCATCAGAAGGCGGGCCGCCACTTCGATCACCGCGGTGTCCTCGACAAAGAGCGCCGCAATGGGATGCGCTCCAAAGGAGAACAGGAGGGCGAACGCCGACATCAGCAGGGTCCCGGCAGCGAGTGCGCCGAATCCGATCGGACGCAGGCGGTGGCGTTCGCCCGCACCCACGGCCTGAGCCACTCGCATGCTGACGGCCATGGACAATCCGAGCAGAAACATGAACGTGATCGCCGCGCAGGTGATTGCGATCTGATGGGCCGCCAGCGGCACCGTCCCCAGCCAACCAATCATCACCGCCGCCGCCGAGAACGCCCCGCTCTCAAACAGGAGTTGCCCCGCCGCGGGCAATCCTATCCGCAGCATGCTCTTCATGCGTTCTCCGGAGAGCGACACGCCCCAGGCCTCGGGCCAGTAGTCGCGAAATCGGACATCGCCCGACAACCACACCATGATCACACCCACAATGAGGCATCGCGAAATGAGGGTGGCCCACCCGGCGCCGGCGAGTCCAAGCGCCGGCACTCCCCAGTTTCCGTAGATGAACAGCCAGTTCAAACCGGCGTTGGCCGCCACCCCGCCCAGCAACACCATCATCGGCAGGCGCGGATGTCCGAGCGACTCGGCAAACTGTCGGAAGACCTGAAACAAGAGGGTGGGCACGATCGAGAGTGCGATCAGAGTGAAATAGGTCCCCGCCTCCGCCACCACCTCGGGCGGCTGCCCAAAGCGTTCCAGATGTTGGCCGATGATCAGCATGAGGGCCGTTTCCAGCAGGCCAAACCCCACCGCCATCGCCGTGCCATGACGGAGGAACTGCGCGCAGGACCCGGGATCGCCCGCTCCACGGGCCCGGGCCACCATGACTGCGACGGGCAGCAACAACCCAATGCCCACCACAAAAAAAAGGCCATAGATGGTGCCGGCGAAGGCTGAAGCAGCGAGGGGCACCGGACCCACGCGGCCGATCATAACCGTGTCGGTCAGCCCCATCAGCATCTGACTCACCTGCCCGACAATGATGGGACCCGCCAGAATCAGCGTGATTCTGGTTTCTTTCCACAAGGACGTTGACGGCTGCGAGGACACGGACCGGCTAGCCGAAGGGGTGACGGCCGCAAACGCAATTCCGACGTCAGTCGGGGCGCACCACTGACGCCGCCGGTACCCGCTCCACGATGAAGTTACGGAATTGCCTGGCGGACGCGGACCGCAAAATTTCGAGCCGCCGTGGTGTCGGAAACAAATCCGACGGCTTGGGTCACATGCCCGCCCAACTCAAGGACTTGCCACGGCGTTTGCTCCACCTCCACCAAACCATCCGCACTCTTGAAACTGACGCTGAGCTCAACCCGGTTGAGACCGGAGTCCCTATTCTTAATATTGACAACCACCTGCAACTTCCCGTCGTTCAGAATGGAATGCTGAATGCCAGTGCTTGCCACGGTGCGTTGCACCCAAGGGTCTTGCAGAACGAGCTTCTCGGTTTGCTCGAGGGTGAACTTGGTCGTGGTCAACGGTGTCAAGGCCAGGGAGCCCATCTGACAACCCGCACCCAGAAGTCCAAACCCACCAGCAACGATGATGCCCCTTGCCTGAGCAAGAAGGCCATGAATCGAGCCGCGGTGTGAGGAACGGAGCATCATGCAGGTGGTCGGTAAGCTTTAGGTGAGGTTAGCCGTGAAAATGTTCCGTCTTTGGGATAATCATCGTAACTTATGCCAGGAACCTGAATCCGGCTGAAAGGAAAAAGGCAGTCCCAGCCCACCCCCGGCCGGGAACGGCTGGATTACTGCAAAAAACCTACCTGACGGATCGCTTCGTAACAGGCAACACCCGCCGCCGTGCTAAGATTGAGTGATCGGAGATTCGGATTGGCGTGCGGGATGGTGACTCGGTGAGCCGGGCCCACTTCGTCATGCAGCCAGGTCGGAGCACCGGCACTCTCGCTCCCGAAGAGCAGACCATCCCCATCTTCATAGCGTACGTCCCAGAAACTACGATCCGTCTTCGTGGTAAACAGCCAGAGTCGCCGCGGCGCCACCGGACTGCTCCGAAACGCACTCCACGAGGCATGCTCGTGCACATCCAGTGAATACCAGTAGTCCATCCCGGCCCGGCGCAGATTGCGATCGTTGATCCGGTAGCCGAGCGGATGGATCAGGTGCAGTCGCGACCCGGTCAAAGCACACATGCGCCCCACATTACCCGTGTTCTGGGGTATTTCCGGTTGAAACAAGACGACGTGAATCATGCAGCAGGAGCGGTGCGAATTGGCCGCGGGGCAACCCCAGGCGCCCCAGTCCGGAACGCGAAAATGACTCCGTTGGCAAGCCGCGATCCTGCAGCCGCCTCAGCCTTCGCGCGTGGGCGCCGCCCGGGAGGAGTGCTCCAAGAAGTGACGGGGCGCTTGTCCAAAGTGGTTCTTGAACACCCGCGAGAAGTGATAGGGATCGGCATAGCCCACCGCCGACGCCACCTGTTTGACCGGCAGTCCATCGCCAGCAAGGAGCTGGGCCGCCCGGTTCATTTTCCTTCTCGTGAGGTATTGGAAGGGACTCGGGTATCCGTGGCGGCGAAAAACCCGACACAAGTAGGCGGGCCGGACCCTCAGCTCACGTGCCACCTCCCCCAAATCGTGCAGACGGGCAAAGTGCTGATCGAGGTGGTCCTTCCAACGGGTGAAGTGAGCAGTCAGGGGAGACTCTCGCGGACGCGACGGTTTCAGTCCTTCAGACGCCTTCAGGATGATAATGCGCAGAAAGGAGGCACAAATGGACTCCGCGTGACGGAGATCCTGCGCGCCATGGGCGATCATCTGATCAAACAGGAGGCCCACCGTTTCAATGTCGGGCGATTGCACGGCGGTCCCCGGCATGATGCCTCCTTCCCGCAGGAGAACGCGCGCCTCGTCACCAAAGAAATTGACGAAGTACTTGCTCATGGGCTGGTCCTCCCGGTTGGTGATGACATGAGCGACGGAGGGTCCGTAGCAAAAGAGGACTCCCGGATGCAGCGGGTAAGATTGTCTATTGAGTTGCAGACTGCCCCGACCGTTCAGGACGTACTCCATGGTCAGGCAGGGAAACCCGCGACGTTCGATCCGGTAGTCCCGATTGCAAACCTCCCGGCCCGCAGCAATCAGTGACAAATCCCGGCGCGGAGTGATGCGTCGGCGGAAGTAGGCGTAGCGGGGCGAGGAGACCTGGAGAGAAAACGGCGGCAGGGGATGGAGCGAGGCGGGCGAGGATCGCAACATGGCCAAGAATATCCATCAGCTGGGTTGCTATGTCCATTCCAAGTGTGCGGGAGAACCGGCTAAGATGTCCCGTACGCCCCCTTCCCTCGACCCTCCCGTTTCTCCCCATGCGCTATCGTCCCCTCGGCCAAACCGGCCTCTCCGTGTCCGTGCTCGGATTTGGCGGATCGTCGCTCGGCTCCGTGTTCAAGCCGATCGACGAGGACGCGGGCGTGAGGGCGGTCCATACCGCGCTGGACCATGGCATCAACTTGATTGATACCGCCCCCTTCTACGGCCTGACCCGGGCCGAAGTCGTGCTGGGCCGGGCACTGCGCGAGATCCGGCGCGACCGCTACCTGCTCGCCACCAAGGTGGGAAGGTATGGATACAAACTGCCCGACTTCGACTTCACGGCCGCACGGGTGACCCGCAGTGTCGACGAAAGCCTGCAGCGCCTCGGGGTGGAGCACATCGACTTCATTCAGGTCCACGACATGGAATTCGGAGACCTCCAGCAGATCATCCACGAGACCCTCCCGGCGTTGCGGCGCGTGCAGGCTTCGGGCAAGGTGCGCTTTGTCGGCATCACCGGCCTCCCCCTACGTCTCTTCCGCGAGGTCATGGATGTGGTCCCGGTCGACCAGGTCCAGTCGTACTGCCACTACTGCCTCAACGACCAGGCGCTCGCGGACCACCTGCCCTATTTCAAGGAAAAGGGGGTCGCCGTCTTCAACGCTGCGCCCATGGCCATGCGCCTGCTAAGCGTGGAAGGGCCCCCGTCGTGGCACCCCGCCCCGGCCGCACTCAAGGCCCGATGCGCCGAGGCCGCCCGCCTGTGTGCGGCACGAGGAGCCGACCTCAGCACACTCGCCCTGCAATTCGCCGTCGCGCATCCCGATCTCCCGACCACCATCGTCGGCACCGCCAGCCCTGATCGCATCCTCCAGAACATTCGGGACGCCGCCGCGCCCATGGACCACGACCTTCTCCGAAGCGTGCTCGACGTTCTGCGTCCCGTGAGCAATGTGACGTGGCCGTCCGGACGTCCGGAAAACAACTAACCGCCCCGTCATGGTTACCCTTCGACTCGAAGAACCGGGCCGACTTGCCCTCAGTCAAACCGAAGCTCCCACCCAGGTCGGGACCGGCGAGGCACGCGTACGCATCCACCGGATCGGGGTCTGCGGCACCGACATTCATGCCTTCGCCGGCAGACAACCGTTTTTCTCCTACCCGCGTATCCTCGGACACGAACTTGGCGTTGAGGTCCTGGAAGTGGGTTCAGGTGTGAACACGATCAAGCCCGGTGACCGCTGCTCGGTGGAACCTTACCTGCACTGTGGGGCCTGCATCGCTTGTCGCCGGGGAAAACCCAATTGTTGCGCACAGCTGAAGGTGCTGGGAGTTCATACGGATGGTGGCATGCGTGAAGAGCTGGTCGTGCCGGCGGCAAAACACCCCTCGACTCGCCTGACCTTCGATCAATCCGGCCTTGGTCGAAACCCTGGGCATCGGATGCCACGCCGTGGATCGCGCAAATCTGGAGTCCGGCGAATTTGTCCTCGTCATCGGGGTCGGCCTGATCGGACTCGCCGTCATGCAGTTCGCCGTTGAGGCGAGTGCCCGCGTGATCGTGCTGGACATCAACGAAAACCGCCTCCGCTTCTGCCGTGAACATCTGGGGTCGAACACACCGTGTCAGCCACCGCCGGACCCATCGCGGAGGCGTTGCTGGCGTTGACCGGAGGAGACCTCCTTGACCGCGGTCTTCGACGCCACAGGAAGCCCTGTCCATGATGGCAGCGTTCGACTACATCGCCCTGCAGCCGCTTGATCTTTGCCGGTCTGTTCCAAGGCGACGTCACTTTCAACGATCCGCACTTCATCGACGCGAGCTGACGCTTCGCCAGTCGGAACGCCCGGAGCACTGACTTTACGCGAATCATCCGCCTGATTGAGTCGGGCTGCATCGACACCACCCCGTGGATCACGCACCGCGCTTCCTCGAAGAAGCGGTCGCTGCATTCCCTTCGTGGACAAAGCCAGAAACCGGAGTGATCAAGGCCATGATCGAGCTTTGATCCCCCGACCTAGCCCTTCTTAAACCCTCCCATGAAATCCCCCCAGTACCTCCGTGCCGCGCTTCGCCCTTGCCACGCCACCTGGCTGCTCTCCGGCCGCGCCAAGAAGACGGACTCGCCAGCGACGCGGGACCCAAGCGATTGACCATCGCGGTGGTTCCCAAAGCCACCACGCACTCGTACTCGGAATCGGCGCAGGCCGGGCCGAGCGCGCCGCCCGGGAATTGGGTGTCATCTGGAATGGCAGGGCCCGCTCGACGACTCCAAAGTGGCCGACCAGATCGGCATCTTCAACAATCTGGCCGCATCGGGCGTGGATGGAATTGTGCTGGCTCCCTGTGACGACCGCGCACTCGTCTCACCCGTGCGCACTGTCGTCCGCCGCGGCATGCCGGTCGCCATCTTCGACTCGCCGCTCGAAGGAAAAACCGGGCACGGACTTCATCAACTTTGTCGCGACCGACAACAAGCAGGCCGGCGTCACCGCCGCGGAAACACCGGCCTGGTCACCCAGGTGTCACACGGAGGCACCGTGCTGATGATCCGCTTCACCGAGGGTCTCCGCTTCGACCCGGTTGTGGAGGAAGGCCATCGAGAAGCTGGGTGCGTCGGGAAACCTGAAGATCGCGCCCAGCAGTTCACGGATGGCTCGATGCGGCAGAGCCCAGCGGGTGGCGGAAACGCTGCTGGGAAACTACGTCAAGAACAACACCTCCAGCTCGATGGCATCTTTGCTCGGAATCAGCCCACCGCCGAGGGCACCTACAACGCACTCCGGGCTCTGCGTGACAAGGGCGTGGTGATCAAGACCTGCTTGTCGGGTTCGACGACTCCGAACTCCTGCTGCAGGGACTGCAAAACGGCATCATCCAGGCACTCTTCGCGGTCCAGGATCCGACCGCATGGGTTATTCAGGTGAAGTCCGTGGTCGATTTCCTGCAGAAACGACCCGTACTGATCGTGGTGGATACTGGCGTCACGGTGAAGACCTGAAAGTAAACCATCGCCGTGTCCGCAAATCCCGCCCTCTCCTCCGCGCTCCTGTCGATGCGCGGCGTGCAGAAGCGTTTCGGAGCCACCCATGCGCTGCGCGGTGTCGACCTGGAGGTGGCCGCAGGCACGGTGCATGCGCTCATCGGAGAAACGGAGCCGGCAAGAGCACGCGCTGATGAAGACGCTCTCCGGCGCCTATCAGCCTCGACGCCGGAAGCATGCTGTTCGACGGGAGCTCCTTACCGGCCGGAGAATTGCCTCCTTGACGCGCGTCTTCGCTCGGGGTGTGCATGATCTACCAGGAATTGGCGCTGGCTCCTGACCTCAGCGTGATGGAGAACATCCTGCTCGGCATCGAACCCACGCAAGACCGTTCATCCGCTGGGGCGAAGTAGTCCATCGCCCGCCGGGGCCCTGGCGGAGGTGGGATTGACGACGTGTCACCCGAGGCGATTGTCGGCTTTCAATCGCCACCCAGCAACTGGTCGAGATCGCTCCGGGTGGGCGCTGTCGGATGCAAGGCGATCCTCGTGCTGGATGAGCCCACCAGTTCCTGACGCGTGCTGACGTGGCCAAACTCGCGCTGGTTCGCAGGTTGAAAGAACGAGGCATCGCCATCGTCTACATCAGCCACGCCCTCGAGGAGGTGCAGGTTCTGGTGATCGCTTCACGGTGATGCGCGATGGTGAAACCGTGGGCACGGCCAGGTGGACGTTCCTGTCCACGTATCATTGCCATGATGGTCGGGCGTTGCGGACCTGTATCCACGTTCGGCACGGTCTCCGGGGACGTGGTGTTGAGTTCAAGGACTTCGTAGAAGTGACCCTCCCCGCAGCGCGGCGCCAGCCCTGCGACGAGGCGAAGTGGCCGGAATCGCTGGACTGATCGGCGCCGGCCGAACGGAGATGTTGCGCTCGCTGTTCGGTCTCGAACCGGTGAAATCGGGGAAGATCCGCGTCGGCGCCTACCAAGGTGAAGCAAGTCCTGGCCAGCGCTGGTCGCAGGGTGGATTGGTGAGCGAAGACCGCAAGACGGAGGGCCTGGCCCAGAACTCCGTCGATCGCGGAGAATCTCACGCTGACTCGGCTCACTGGGCTGGGACCGTGGCGATTCATCCGGCCCCTCCTGCAACGGGCCGCCTGCGCGCCGTGGATCGCGGCACTGCCGATCAAGTGTCGCGATGCCGGACAGGCCGTGGAGGATCTCTCCGGGGGAAATCAACAAAGGTGGCGATCGCCCGCCTCCTGCACCATGACGCCGACATCTTCCTGCTCGATGAACCCACACGCGGAATCGACGTGGGTTCGAAAGCCCAGATCTATGCCTTGATCGACCGGCTCGCGCTCGGGGATCCTCCAACCCAAAGCCATCCTGGTCGCAAGCAGCTACCTGCCGGAACTGCTCGGCATTCGCGGATCGCATCGCTGTCATGACCTGCTGGGGTGCTCGGCGAGGCCCTGCCCGTGAGCCATTGGACCGAGCACTCCTGATGGTGGCCGCCACGGGTCAATCCACCGAGTCCCCGACCCGCCCCCGGCCTGAAGGGCGAGGCGCACCGTCCTTCCCACACTCGTCGTGCCCGGACCTCCCGCCCCCTTCCGCCGTCACATCCTTGCCATGAGCGATCCGGTTGAAACCGCCCCCACCCAATCCAAACGGCTGCTCACTTTTGCCGCGCGGCTGATTGCCTTGGTGTGCGTCTACTCCTTTCGCGCTGCTGACCCCGGGCAGCAAGGATCTCACCTTCGACGCGAACACCCAGCTCATGCTCCAGGACATCGCGGTGGTGGCCATGTGCGCCATCGGCATGACCCTGGTGATCATCGCCGGGGGCATCGATTTGTCCGCGGGGTCGACCATTGCGCTGGCCATGATCACCACCGCCTACGTGCTCAACCTTGGTCCTGGGGCCAGAGTGGTGCGCAGTTCACCGCATCTCATGCCAGTGTTGGTGGTCCTAGCCGCCATGACGGTGGCGGGGGTGGTCGGGTTGATCAACGGCCTGTTGGTCACTCGCTCCGCATGGTGCCTTTCATCGTCACCCTCGGCACCATGCAAATGGCCCGCGGCTCCGGCCAAGCTCGTCGCCAACGAGCAGAACATCTATCCTCCTCCGACGTGGTCGGCGAACTTGGATTGCCCGCCTGCTCGATCCGGCGCGCACGGTGTTCACGTTTCCGTTTCTCCCAACCGCGGTCTGGCTGGTGGTGGGTTGCGCGGTGCTTGCGGCCCTTTTCTCCGGTACACGCGACTCGGTCGCCACACCTTCGCCGTCGGATCGAATGAAAAGACCGCCATCCTGTGCGGGGTACCCGGCCGTTCGACCAAACTGGCCGTTTACTTGATCAGCGGCCTGTTCAGCGGCCGGCTGGCATCATTTTCTTCGCGCCTGGGTGGCATCGGTCAGCCCACCGAGGCCATCGGGTACGAGCTCTTCGTCATTGCCGCCGCCGTCGTGATCGGGGGCGCCAGTCTGCTCGGCGGACGAGGCACGGTGTTGGGCACCATGATCGGCGCACTCATCATCACCATCCTTCGCAACGGCGGGGTGAAATGGCTGGCCGCAGTACACGCAGGAAATTGTCATGGGGGCGGTGATCGTAGTGGCCGTGGCCATCGACAACCTGCGGAACCGCCGTTGACCTAGCCCGAGCAATCTCATTTCTGCTACGGCATGAATCAAAAAGACAGCAAAGGTGACCAAGGCACTTGATTCACAGGGCCCCCGACGAGCGGCCCATTTGGCGGGTGAGGCATCGCGTTCCAATCCTTCTGGGACTTCTCTCTGTTGCTCGCTGAACTTAGGTTGAAACCGATGCACCGCCCGCCACGCTGCGGCGGTGAAAACGAGTCATCGCCACAGGCGGTACCATCGACAAAGTCTACTTCGACGCCGCCGCGAGTACCTGATGATGTGGGAGAGCCGCAGGTGGGTCCCCTGTTCCGCGAGGAAGTCACTCTTGACTACATCGTCGAATCCGTCCTGCAGAAGGACAGTCTGGCCATGACGGACGAGGATCGACAGCTCATCCGGCAGCGCGTGCAGGCTGCCCCGGAACGACATATCCTCATCACGCACGGCACCGATACCAGCTGACCCGACTGCCGAACAACTGGCGGACCTCGGTGAGCCGGCGCGGTCATCGGCATTCGCCTGCGCGCTGTTGCCCGCGCGGGTGCTCTGCACCAGCGACGCCCTCTTCAACCCGGCTGCGCCGTCGGAGCCTCCAGGTCCTTCCCGCCGGCGTGTACATCGCCATGAACGGTCAGATCGCCTCCGCCCACACCGTGCGCGAAAGAACCGCCTGTTGAGTCGCTTCGAACGCGGCGACCGCGAATGGATTCAGGTCCGGTTCGACGTCACGCTCCGTTCCCCTGCTGCCGCCGGCGCCGCGGCGGTGATCAGGCGGTGGTAAGGACTGAAGGTGGGCCCGGCCGCCGGAAAGCGCCACCGATTCCAGCCAGGCCATCCGTACCCCCGGGCTGGTGACGTGCCGAAGCGGAGCTGCCCGGAGCACGAGCCCCCGCCCCGATTCCGGCAGTTCCAGCCACCCCCATCCTGACGGCACTTCATGGGACTCGATCAATCCGGCGGTCGTGACCAGGTAGAGGTAGTCGGCGGCGTGGTAGCGGTGGAGCCGGGCGAACTTCACAATGGCCGATGGATTCCGTGTTGTCGCACCTCGAGGTCGCGCTGCAACCGCTCCAGGCTGCCGTGACGGAGACCGCGCAGATCCCAGTCATCGTATTCAGGAAATAATGACTCACCCTTGCGCAGGTCGGGCGGTGGCCTGCCACCAGGGACCGCAGCGTTTGCAGTCGCGGGAGCACCGGCCGTTTCCCGCGTAGAGAACGGGCTCACGGCTTCATCGCGAAGGAAGTCCGAACGGGCCTGTTTGCACTCAAACAGGGCGGCAACCGCCGAGTCGGCCGAGGACGCCGCGAGAGGGCGGCCACGTCGCCCGGCAGGGTCCGCGGGGACACGGACTTCGTGCCCACGGGGCAGGCGATTCGCCACCGCCCAGTCCGCCGCCGCGCGTTTGAGCCTGCGGTGCGCTCCTCCGTTTCGAACCCGGCTTCCGACGGGACGGGAGCGCAGTGGTTCGGGTGGTCGGGTCCATCAGCAGGGGGACAACCCGCAGACGACGTGGGATCCGGCGTGTCACGCCCCGGGATTGAACTCACGCCCCGACGCGACGGAGCAGGCCGACCAACACACCCTGGGCTTCCAGCCGTTCCACCGGGACGATGTCCGAATAGCGTTCGTTCTCCGCCCGCAGCACCGCCTTGCCGCGTACCACCACATAGCGCTTCAACGTGGTCGCCCCGTCCACCAGCGCGGCCACAATTTCGCCGGGACGCGGTTCGCGCTGCTCAAAACCTCTACATCCTCGGGATACGGGGCGCCAACCGCGAATCACCGCCGATCTCCAGGGCCCAGAGTCGCCCGCGGCAGGCCCCGCGGGGACACCAAACACCGCGGGTCCAGGGCAATCGACTGCAGGCTCCGCCCATTCTGCGACGATGTCCGGCCGGAATTGTGCCATACACCGAAACATCGAAGATGCCCCCTGATTTCCCGGACCTTGATGCCCCACGAACCGTCCGCCAGCTGTTCGATCGATCCTTTGGCTCAGGTGACTTCAGGTGACGAACCACCGAGGTCTGCGAAGCAAACCAACCTGCTTCTAAATGATGCCGCGCGCCGACGGCGGAACCGTGTTCTGCCGCTGGTGGTCGCCGATAAAGGCGAGGATCTCCTCTTGACGGTCGGTGAGCATGACGTGTTCAGATGAACCGGTGTTCATGTGAACACAGCCGTAGCACAAGGCAAGCTACTTTCGTCCAAACGTCCCGGTTCATCCGGGAAATCCGCCGACGAACTCCTGGTAAAGTGACTGCTCAGGACACGAGCGCCGCCGCGTGCTCCTTGCGCAATGGTCCTTCAGCACATCCTGACCAAAATCATCGCCGCGGCCACGCCAGACGGCGGATGTGGTTGGTTATCGGCACACGGTCATACTCGATCACAAACGTGGGTCCCTGAACGCGGTAATAGTGCGGCTCGGCCCTTCTTTGCCCACCCGACCAGGAAAGCGAACGCCGCTCCAGCCCGCGGTTTCGATCCCTTTCAAGTCGACCGAGGCAACATCGTCGCGATGCCGCTGGACATAGGCACGGACCAGCAGCTGGAGGCGTTGTTGCTGTTCGGAGGTCATCTTCGCGAAGGCGAGTCCCTGCGGCGAATCAAGGACAATCCGGGGCCTTGTTGGTGGTGAGAATGCCATTGGGGGCCTTGTCCGAGATCACCGCCACGGCTCGCTGCGAGGGGTCCAAGGCGGTCAGCAGTCCCAGGCCCCAGGTCCTCCAATTCGCCGAGGGCGCGTTCCCCCATCTTGGCACCGGTGCCTCGGCAGGGTTGGCGCCAAAGAATGAAGGCGTGGTCGAAATGTAGTTCGATCCGACCAGGTAAATTGACCCGACAGGTGATGCCCTTCCATCCGCCAGCCCCAGATTCCGTCCACCGACAGCGGCGTGCCAAAAGCCGTGAAGGTGTACGGCCGGCATCACGGTGAGCTTTGCCCTCGATTTCAAGAGCACGCGTTCCAGACCCATGATGGCTCGGCATGGGCGCTAGCCCCGATCGCTCAGACCGGCGCGGAGGAGTGCGAGTGCGCGCTCACGTTGGACTGGCGTCATGTCCTTGAGCGCGAGACCATTTCATCCTTCGGAATATAGTGCCAGTTCTCACGTTCCGCGTTGTCCACCGTGTACGTGGCCCGACGTGGGAGTCCTCCGGCAAGGTGGCAAGAAACGCCAACGCGGCGTCCGCCAGTTCGCGGGAAGCCGGATGGGCCATCGGCAACGGGGCAGGAAAGGACGACCACGAGCAGTATCAGGGTAAAAGCGCGCATCTCCTTCCTGTGTCGATTTCGGAGCGGGCACAAATCAAATACGGTCGACCGTTGCTTGCCGAGGCGGATACGCAGGGGTCGAGATGGGGACCGAAAAGATCCTTGGGATACCCGCACTGTCGAATTGATCCCTGCCCCGACGCTCCCTGATGATCGTCGGCGATGGAAGGACCAATTTTATCCAAGACCTCGCGATTGTCCTGCTCGCCGCCGGATTGGCCGGCGCGCTCTGCAAGCGCATAGGGCTTTCGGTCGTGATGAGGCTACCTGTTCGCCGGCATGGTCATTGGACCCTTCACGCCCCCCGTTTTCACTGGTGCTGGACGTGGCGAGGATCGAGACCCTGTCACAGGTGGGACTCGTGTTCCTAATGTTTGCCATCGGTCTAGGCCTGAGCCTGACCAAGTTGCGTCAAATGGGCTTCTCGACGCTCATTGCGACGGGGCTGGGTGCGTTCTTCGTACTCAACACTCACCCAACTGCTAGGCTCATGCTCGGATGGACCTCATTGCAGAGCCTGTGTATTGCCGCGTCCTTCATGGTGAGCTCGGCGGTGATCGCAAAAATCATCGCCGACCTAAACTTGAGCCACGAGCGACCCGGTCAGCTCGCGCTGGCCATCACCGTGCTGGAGGACGTGGTCGCGGTGGTGATGCTCGCCGTTCTGGGTGCCCAGGGGGCGGGCGCCTCCGCCGACTCCGAGGGCCTGGGTGTGCTCCTTGCAGCTTCGACGCGTTTGTGGTCGTACTGGTCGTGGTGAGCCTGTTCTTCGTTCCCCGGCTCCTCCGCCGCCTCGAGGCCAAGGCCGATCCCGAACTTCAGACCATCATCGTCGCCGGAGTGCTGCTGCTTTCGCTGCTCGCGGTCAAAGCCGGGCCTCCCTGGCCCTCGGCGCATTCTTCTCGGCACCAATCGTCGCCGAAATGCCCCAGCGCCGCGGAGTGGAAAAGGCCTTCGAGGGGGATGCGCGACATCTTCAGCAGCGTTTTCTTTGTCGCCATCGGCATGATGATCGACGTGCGGTTGATGTGGGACGTGTGGCCTTGGATTCTGGGTTTGGGCGTATTCACCCTCGTGGTCAGGGCTGTCTCCACCAGTGTCGCGCTCGCCCTGATCGGCACGCCCGCGCGGCAACCCGACGGGCGGGACGGCCCCTCACGCCACTCGGCGAATTCACGTTCGTCATCGCGCAACTGGGAGTGAGCTCAAAGATTCTGCCCCCACCCTTCTACCCCATCGCCGTCGGAGTTTCTCTGCTCACGGTGTTGGTTGCATCCCCTAACTCAATCGCCACGCCGAACCCGTCCTCCGCGTGCTGGACGCCATCGAGCCGTCGTTCGTGCGCCGCGGATTGACCGCCTATCGGGAATGGCTGCACCAGTTGGGGGGATTCAGGGCGGACAGTGGTGAGCAGTTGAGCAAGGGCCGATTGCTACAGATTGCCCTAGAGATGCTCTTCGTCACCGGCCTGCTCATCTTTTCCGAACGGCTGTTCCGAGCTCTCCAGGCGAGCGGATGGGTGACCGGGCTCTCTCCTGGCACGCTGAGAAATCGCCTTCTGGTCCTCGATGGGTTTGCTCGTGCTCATTCCACTCGTCGCCATCTGGCGCAATGTCTCAACGCTTGGACTCATCTTTGCCGAACAGGCCTCGACACACCCGGTTCTCGGTCGGGTGGTGGAAACGACGCTCAAAGTGATCAGCGGACTGGGTCTGGCCTATTGGCTGTCGCGCATCGTACCCGCGATACGGTCTCGCGCTGGGCCTGGCTGGTGATTGCGCTCGTTCTGGCCGTGGTGCTGGCGGTCTTTTCGCGACGCCTCATCTATTGGCACAGCGAATGGCAAACGTCGCTCAGCGGTGTGTTCGCTGCGAGGCGGCCGATGAACCGGAACCACGCAGCCCGCCTGGATCGACGTCAGGGACTGGAACATCAACGTCCAGGAGTGCGTCCTCCCGGAACGGTCTGGCCGCCAGTCGTACCATCGCCGAGCACCCGGTGCACTCGCGCTATGGTTGCTCGACTACATCGAAATCAATCGCCACGGCACCACGTTGATCGCACCACGGACGTCCAGTACTCTATTCGGGGGATCAGTTGCTGCTACTGGGCACGACCGAGCCGTCGCCGCGGCCAAGCAGGCCCTCATGGCGGAGACTCCGCCGGGGAGAACAGCGGCCTTCGACGCGGCGCGCCTGGAATCCGTTCGGGTTCCAGCCAGCGCCCACGTGGGCAAGACACTCGCCGCGCTGCAAATCACGCGCCACAGCGGGTGCTCGTCGCTGGCCACGCGATCAGCGCCGGTGTCCGACGCATCAACCCGGCAGCACAACAGACCCTGCAAGAGGCGATGCACTCCTCATCCTCGGCTCACCACGGCGCAAATCCGCGCCTTCAAGCGTTGGCTGGCGCGCGGAGACGGCTCGTCCCTCGATCCCAAACTCGAGGCGGATGCACCCGCCTCGGCCTAGGCTAGGCCTGGCCGCTGCATCCACGAGGCCAGGTCACACAATCCGAGGCGGTGGAGAGGATCTTGGCCGGCACCTGGGACCAGGGTTCCTCACTTCGCATCACGCGGCGCAAGGGCCTCGCTTTGCCTTCGCCCAAGGCCATGACGATGATCTGCCGGCAGATGCGCAGCCCGGTCGGCGTGAGGGTGAAGACCGCCACCCGCGTTCCCCGGCGTTGACGGCGGCGAAAGGTAGCCCGCCGTCATCGTCAAAAAGCAGCACAATCCCAGAAAGAGCAGGCGGTATGGGCATCGTCCCCCATGCCCAGCATGCAGACATCGTAGGCCTTTCCCGGACCGGCGATCAGGAACCAGGTTTTGCGATAGGCCTCGGCGGCCTCGGCCGCGGCGAATACGCCACCACCCAGGGATGCCGGTGATCCGCACGTACCTGCAGGCGGACTGAGCAGCGTAACTGCGGTGGTACTCTGATCGCTGTTGAGGGGCACCATCCGTTCATCGCTGACCGTAAAATGCGACTCCTCGATCAATTCCCGCGAGAGGGCCTTCCGGGCGACGACCCCGGCGAAACCAGTCCTGCGAGGTGGTTCCACGCTCGGCGCCCAGGTGAAGTGACGCGAAACGCGCTTCGCGTGTTGCGCACGGCAATTCCACCGCGCGTGCAAAGGCACATCAGGAGTGCCGACGACAAGTCGTCCGTAGGGAGTGGGAGTTTCAGTCATGCAAGTGAGGAAGGAACCGCGCCAGAGGGAGTCGGGTACGTCGCGTGCCGAGACGGCGAACGCGGCGAGAGTCTCATATTCCTGACACCCTCGGCGAATAGGCCGAAACGACCTGATGCAGCAGGTCGTTTGGTGCCTCCGGCACTGGCGCAACACCCCGGTGGGTAGAAGAGAGCCTCTCCAAGCGCCGCTTCGGGGAAAGCAGGCTGATCGCGGTCGGAAGACGGATCGTATCTCCCCGAAATTCGCCTCCAGTGACATGCCCGGCCTGAAAATCGCCCTGCCATTGAAACTGATGCGTTCCTGTGTAAACAAACGTGACCGCCAGCGTCGGAGCCGGTTCAGACGCACGCTCGTTGACCAGAAATCGCAAGTCCGGTGAGGCACCACCTCCAGCAACCGGCCGGTCAGCCATCGTCGGAGGGCATGTGCCTCCGGTGCCTGCCGACCTGGTACGTGACATTCACCCGCAGTCCCTCGACGAGTCGGGCCGGGAACGCCGGCGAGAAACTGACCGATCGACTGGCGAACCGGAAGGAGCCGGGCGTTTTATATGCCAGATCACGCACGGCCTCGGGACGCGGCCACGGATGGGTCAGCGCGTCACCAGGAACAATGGCCGTGTCAAAGATCACGCGCTTGGAACTGCGAAGGAGGTACTGATAGTCCGCCAAGCGCGAACTGAGCGAAAACCGGTGAGCCCGGTAGTAGAGCGGAAGGTCGGCCGGAGACAGACCGAGACCTGGTTCTCCAGGTAGCGCCGGGCCGACAAGGGATAGCTGAGCGCAACGAACTCCACGCAACGGGTATCTCCCTTGGATTTGCCGAAGCACTCACCGTAGACTTTGGCGCGCGATTCCGTGACGCCCCATCATTCGCCAGCGGACACAGCACACACACGCGGCGGGGGTAGCGGTGGGCAAAACGCAAGGCCGTCTGAAACTGCGTGCATCCGTCGTCCGGCGTGGTGGCAAAACCGAGGGGTGGGACCAGGTTGAGTTGCGTCGCCTTGACGTCGTCCGACACCGAAGCGTCGGGATTCGAAGGGTCAGCCCAGATTTGAGCCAGGCTCTTGGAAATCGAACCCACCGGAACTTCGATCCCAGGCAGAGCGTTGAAAACAGCAGGCATAGGCGAAGCGGAAACGGGACCACCTCGGTCCGATCCGGGATGGACACCGGCGCGTCGCAGCCGGCCACAGCAGGTGGGACGTCGGATCAAGGGTTTTTCTCCAGACGTGATTGTTCTTGCTCAGAAGCTCGTCGGCCGTGGGGGGCCCCGGGAGCCCCACCCGCAGGCGTCCATGCCGTCGCGCTTGGCCGCGGCCCAGGACTCAAGGACCGGTGTGTAAAGACGCCATGACGTCTCGGCCTCATCGCCTCGGATGAACAGCGTGCCGTCGCCGATCATGGCATCGAGCACGGGTCGCTCGTACATTTCCGGGTGTGTTGGAGCCAAGGTCGTGCTGTAGCGAAAATTCATTTTCACCGGCGTGCGCGTCTCCAGGCCAGGCACCTTGCCGTTGAGCACCATGCTGAGGCCTCATCCGGCTGGATCTGAAACGCCAGGGTGTTGGGGGCGAGATTGAATCGATCTCCCTCGGCAAACAGGGTGCCTGGCGGGCGTTTGAACTGGATGGCAATCTCGCTGACCCGGCGGGCCATGCGTTTGCCGGACCGCAGGCTAAACAGCACCCTGCCAGCGCAGTTGTTGATCGAGGAGACGGATCGCCGCATAGGTCGTCGCGGAGGTCGAGGAAATGCCCTCCTCCTCCAGGTACCCCTTGATGGGCTTGCCGCCGAGCAGACCCGCCGCGTACTGGGCCAGGGCCACATCGCCACCGGGACCAAGACGCAGCGGCTGGATGGCCTTGAGCACCTTGACCTTCTCATCGCGAACCGCCTCGGCATCGAGGAGACCAGGCTCTGCCAGCCGTCGGGGCCAGCAGTTGCATGGTGTGGTTCTGAATCATGTCACGCAGCGCGCCGCTTTGCTCGTAGCCTCCGCGCGTGCCGACCCCGACCTCCCTCGGCCACCGTGATCTGGACGCTGTCGATGAACGTGCGGTTCCAGAGGGGCTCGAAGATGGAGTTGGCAAAACGTTGGACCAGGAGATCCTGCACAGTCTCCTTGCCCAGGTAGTGGTCAATTCGATACCTGATTCTCTTGAAAGACGGACCGGATGGTGCCGTTGAGGGCCACCGCCGAGGCCAGGTCCTTGCCAAAGGGCTTTTCGATGATGACCTTCGCCTGATGGGGTTGACCGAGGTGCATGGCGGCCAGACCGCTGGCACCGAGATTCAGGAGATCGGTGCGAAGACAGAGGGCGAAGTCGAGATGTAAAACAGCGGCTGCACGTCCCGCCCGATGCGCTTTTCGATGTCCGCAATGTGCGCGGCCAGCCGGTCGAAGGCGGGCTTCTCATCGTAACCGCCTGCCACATACGTCGTGTGCGAAGCGACCCGGCCCCACACATCGGCATTCAGCTCGCGACGGGAAAACTCCTTGATCGCATCCGCCGCCAGAGTGCGGAACTCCTCGTCGGGAATGGCCTTGCGGCCGTAGCCGACCAGGTAGAAATCCGCCGGCAACGGGTTGTCGACGGCCAGGTTGTAGACGGCCGGTATCGGCTTTCGGGCCGTCAGGTCGCCGGAGGCGCGAAGATCACGACGACCGTGGGAGGTGCGCCGCGGTGCTTGCTCAAGCCCTGCAGGAATGGATGTCGCGGTTGGTTCTCGGCCATGACGAGCGTGAGTTTGTCGGCACGCCCGTCCGGCGAGGCAAGCGGTTTGTTTGCCGAGCGGATGCGCCCGTTTCCCGTCGGCAACGACACGGCTGGGGCATGACCACCAAACAGGTTCGCCCGTTCCACTAACGTCGGTAGTAGGTGCGGAAGAGCGGCACATTCGCAAAGTGCCGCACGTACGCATCCGCCCGCCCGCCCCGCCCGCAGCCCGGCACCTGGATCGGACACCTCCACCACGTCGAAACGAAACGTAAGCGGCCGCGCTGATACAGGCAAGGCCCGCAGGTAGGCGTCACACGCAATCCGCAAGGCTTTGCGTTTGCGGCGGTTCACCGCGGAGAATCCGGAAACGGTAGCTCCTTCTCCGCGGGTCGCTTCACCTCGACGAGAACACCAACACCGGTCCATCGTGCGCCACAATATCGATCTCACGACGGAGATCGTTGGGATCCCGCCAGTTACAAATGATGATTTCAAACCCGCACCGTTCCCGCAGCCACGCGGCAGCCGTAGCCTCACCCCAGGTCCCCGCGTCCTCTCGCTTCCCGGATGCAGGTGGGTTTGCAGCCACTGCCACATGGGCCCTCGCCTAGGCGCTGGCGGCCTGCGGGTTCTTCGCGCCACGCACGGCTTCAGCGATGTTCTGGGGGGCGCTCTCGGTGTCGCCGATGAGATGATTAAATTTCATCGACACGGTCTTGGAGACACCCCGCTCCTCCATCGTCACGCCATAGATCGCCTGCGCGGCGGAAACGGTGCGTTTGTTGTGGGTGATGATGATGAACTGGGACTCATGCACGAATTTCTTCAGCAGGTCGGTGAATCGGCCAATGTTGTGGATTCATCGACAGGGCGTCCAGCTCGTCGAGCAAACAGAACGGCGAGGGCTTCACCATGTAGAGCGCAAAGAGCAGCGCCACCGCTGTCGGTGTCTTCTGGCCACCGGAGAGCAGCGTGATGCTCTTGAGTTTGGTGCCAGGGGGTTGCGCGGTGATTTCAATCCCGCTTTCGAGCACGTCATCGGTCTGGATCAACTTCGAGATTGGCTACGCCGCCGCCGAAGAGCGTTTGAAACGTGTAGACGAAGTTCTTTTGATCTGTTCGAACGTGACCGAAAACTGCTGCTGCGACGTCTGATTGATCTCGTCGATCATCTTGAGCAGCAGGTTTTCGCCTGCACGGATCGTCGTTTGGGTCTTGAGAAAATCGTAGCGTTGCTTGAGTTCGGCATACTCCTCGATCGCGACGAGGTTGACCGCGCCCATCGAGGCGAGCCGCTGGCGCAAGGCCTCGATTTCCGTTTTCAAGGGCGCCCAATCCGTGGAGCTTTCGAGTCCTTGAGATCGTCGTCGGTCGGATCGGGTTTCGGGCCCTTCTTCTTGCGTCGGCGCGGGGTCGGCTGAGGTGTCGCCGGGGTGTCCGCAGAGCTCGCCTCAGCGGCGGGCGATTCCGCCGACTCCGTCGCGGGTGCCAGTGCGACGACCGGAGCGACCACTGCCAGCGCTGCAGGGGAAGGACCACCCGCCCCTTCGGCCTCGTCCTCGTCATCGCCAGATCCGAGAGGTTTTGATGTCGGCCAGTTCCTCGTCCGCGCGCCAGAGCAGCGCCCGCCAGTCGTAGCTGCCGACCCGGATTTGAAATTCGCGCTGAACGTCCTCCTCGATGAAAAGCGACCGCTGCTTGCTCTCCGCCAGCTTGATTTCGCACCGGTTGAGCTCCGATTGGAAGCGCGATCGGCTTCATTTCGAATGTCAAACTGACCCGACTCGACCCCACCGATGGACTGCCTCCAGCGCCACCAGTTCGTGGCGGATCTGCTCCACCTGCTGCTGGGCGACCACCAGGGTTTTCTCCGAGTTGCACCGCCTGGGTTCGCTGCCGGTCGCTCTGTTGCTCCAGCTCTGCGACCTGCTCGCTCCACACCTCAATTTCCTGCTGGCGCTGCACCAGCAGCTCCGAGAGCTGGCTGCGACGGCGCTCATGTCGGCCAGACCGCGGTCCAGCACTTCGACGCGCTGGCGGCGCTCGGCCAGCTCGAGGCGGGCCTGTGCGAGGGACTCGCGCTTTACGTCGATCCGTACGCAATTCCACAGGCCACGGGTTTCCAGCCCGGTGATGCGCTGACGCAACGCCTCGGCCGAGGCGGCTGGCGTCGGTCAGTCCGCGCTGGGCCCGTTCAAACCGGACCTGCGCTTCGTGGCGGGCCTGCTCGAAACGCCTGGACCTCGTTTTCCATGCGGGCCAGCCGGGCGCTGATTTCATCAAGCGCCTTCTGGGCGCCACGCTGCTCCTGCTGTACGGCCGCGACGGTCTGGGTGGAAAGCAGCGCATCCTGCCGGCACTGCTCAAGCCGGGCTTCGGCCTCGGTCAGTCGAGGTTGCAGGCCGTCGATCAGGCCTGCCGCTGCTGGTCATGGTGCAGCTGGTCTTCGACGAGCGCTTTCGCCGTTTCGCGCAGGTCCACTTCCCGCTGCATGATGCTGTGCGCAGGAACTGGCGATACCCACCCGAAACCAGGCCTCGCTGGTCAGCAGGGTACCCGCTGCGATGGGCAACCGCGAGGAACGAGAATCCAGGGTTGGCCTTCCAGTATTCGAGAAAGGCATTCAGATCGTCCGCCACATAACAGGCCTCGAGCAGGGCCAGCACCGGGTGGTCGTCGGACGAAACGCCCACGACGGAGGTAGCCGGAATGAGACCGGGCGGGAGGGCGCCGTCGTGCCGCCTCGCCGCGCACCGAGATCGCCGACCCGCAGCACGGCGGCGCCGATCTGCTCCTGCTCCCAACTGGGCGAGGATCCGCTGCGCGGTCGCCCCATCGAGCACACTGATCGCCTCGACGGCCGAGCCGAGGATGGCCTCCAGCGCCGCGGCATGCTCAGGTTTGATGTCGAGGCCCTGGGTCAGCGTGGTGGCCTTCGAACCGGCCAGAGCGCCATCGAGCCGGCCCTGCAGCACCGCCTTTGCCCCTTCGCCAAACCCCTCCAGCCGCTCTGCGTTGTTGCAGCAGCTTTGGGCGGGCGGTGCGCTGGACGAAGCCCGATCGATTTCCTGTAGCTTCTTCTGCGCCTCGCGAAACTCACGGGTCAAATCCAGAAATCGCCTGTTGGGAAGCGGTCACCTCATTGTGCGCCCGGGACTTTTCCACCAGCACGCCTCCTCCACCCGCGCCTCCACCTCACTCATCGCCGCATGGGCGCCGGACTGCTGAGCGCGAATCCCCTCGATCTCCTGCACCACCGCATCGTGGCGCTGCGCGCTGGTCTTCTGATCCACCTCGTAGCCGGTCGTATCCGTCCGCAGCCGCGCCGCACGGTGCTCTCGTGCTGGAGCAGCGGCTGAAGCTTGGACTGCTGCAACTCCTGCTCATGCTTGGAGAGCTCACCCTCGACAATCGCCAGGTCGCGATTCCGCTGCTGGAATACGTCATCGGAACTTCCCAGGAGGGTCAGTTGTTTCCTGCTTGTCGATCCGCACCGCTGTCGACCTGCGAAGCCAACTCGCGCAGTTGCATGTCCAGCTCGCTCGAACTGTCACGCGAGGAGTCCAACCGGTCCGCGAGTCCCGACCGTTTAATCTGCGCCAGATTGGCCTGGTTTTCGGCCTGCTCTTTCTGCGAACGCAGATCGAACACCGACTGCTGGGCATCCTGAACCCGCTGATTCAGGCGCGACCGTTCCGCACGTTTTCCTCCAGGGCGCTCTGCCGCTGCATCCAGCTCCACCCGCCGGGTCTCGGCCGCGGCTCGCAGGGAAATGACCTGCGTCTCCAACTGCGTCAGCGTCGCGATCAACTCCGCGTGCTGGTGGCCTGAGTGCGAGAGCACCTTTGCCGCAGCCGGTGACTCAGCCGCTTGTACCACCCGCAGAACGCGCGACGCCTGACGCCGCAGCGAGCCAGTCTGGCGGCTCACTTCGCCGTCGTCGGCCACGCGGGCCAGATTCTGGTCGGTCAACGAGAGTTTCTGCAGCGCCTCGCGCCGTTGCGACTTGTACTTGGTGATGCCCGCCGCCTCCTCAAACACTGCGCGCCGCTCCTCCGGTTTGGAGGACAGGATCTGATCGATCTGGCCCTGAGCCATGATGGAATAGGAAGTTCGTCCTATTCCTGTGTCCATAAACAGCTTCTGAATATCCTTCAAACGACAGGGCTGTCCGTTGAAAAAGTACTCGCCCTACCCGTCGCGGTGCACGCGACGCATGATCTCGATCTCGTGAAACTCGCTGCCCAGCTGCTTTTCACAATCGGTCAGAAGCAACGATACCTCGCAAAGCTGGGCAGGCTTGCGGTATCCGCCCCCTCAAAAATGACATCCTGCATCTTGCCACCGCTTGCAGCGCCTTGCGGCGCTCTGTTCGCCAAGCACCACCGGATGGAATCGGCGATGTTGGACTTTCCGCACCCGTTGGACCCACCACGCCGTGACGCCGGGTTCGAATCGAAGGGTCGTTGGGTCCGCGAACAAGCTTGAACCCATGAAGCTTGGGGAGACCTTGAGATGCATGAAAGAGCGCGTGATTGAGACGGCGCGCTATCGGTGAGCAAAGGGAAAAAAACAGCGATGCGCCGAAGCGAGCCTGCGGGTGCACCAAATCAGGGGCGTCGCCCGCCCGGCACCGGCACGAATCACACGGTCAGCCGATGGCGGAACCCTGTGGCAGTGAACACCTGTGACACCTGGGTTGACCCTTCGATCGTCTCATGCGCCGGCAAGCCTCGCCGGACGCCTGTTGTGATCCCAGGGCAACGATCTTAAGGCGAGGTGCTCCCGGCCGCTTAAACAGGGTGAACATCTTGCCCGGATTCAAGATTCCGCGCGGATCGAGGGCATTCTTGACCGCTCGCATGGCGCGGATCTGGGCGGGCGAATGCTGAAACGTGAGGAAGGGTGATTTGGCCAGTCCAATGCCGTGTTCACCGGAAATGGCTCCACCGAGCCGGACCACAGCCTTCATCAACCGAGCCACGGCCTGTTCTGCGCGAAGGGTACTCCGCTCGATCGGCCGCGTGGTACATGATGTTCACATGCAAGTTTCCGTCGGCAAGGTGGCCAAGGTCGGAATGGGGAGACGGGAGGGTGCGCCGCAGGGTATCAAGAAATCGCGCGAACGCTTCGTAGCCCCGCATGGGGTAGATATCTCCTCGTTCAATTTCGAGTCGCCGAGCTCAAACATGGCTCCGGAACATTTGCGCCGCACCGCCCAGAGGCTCTCGGCCTCAGCGCGATCCGCCGCCTCCCGAAACGCGGTGGCGTGCGTGCGCGCCCAGGTTAAAACGGTCTCCCGCGTCTCCTTAACTTCGCTGGCGGTTCCCGCGAGCTCCAGGAGTATGACCGGACGTCCCGCCTGCCCGGCAAAGACGTCCTGACCCGTGGCGCGCTCCGCGCACACCACACTGGCTCGGTCGAGGAACTCACAGATCGCCGGCTGGATTCGCTGGGCAAAGAGCGCCTTGGCCGCACGGAGGGCGGTCACTTCGTCGGGAAAGGAGGTCAACAGGGTCCACCGGGCGGGCGGCAGGGGAATGAGCTTCACCGTCGCCTCGGTCACAATTCCCAGCATGCCCTCGCTGCCGATCCAGAGGTCCCGCATGTTATAGCCGGCGGAAAATTTCTTGGTGCCGGTCCCCCACTCCACGTACTCGCCGGTCGGCAAAACCCCTCGGAGGGCGAGGATAAAATCACGGGTCACTCCATACTTGCCTCCATGCATGCCCCCCGCATTGCAGGCAATGTTGCCCCCGAGGGTGCAATACTGCTTGGACGCCGGATCCGGCGGATAAAACCAACCGGCAGCTTCGACCGTCCTATGCAGGTCCGCCACCACCACCCCAGCCTGCACATCAGCCGTGCCGGCCTCGGCATCGAGACGGATGCGTTTCCACCGTGACAAGTCCACCACCCAACCGCCGCGAAGGGGGGAGCCGGAACCGGTCAGGGACGTCCCCGCTCCGCGCACGGTGACGGGCACGTTGCGACGATTGGCGAGCCGCAGCATAACCCCAAGGTCAGCGTGAGTCCGGGGAAAAACCACGGCGTCGGGAAGAAACGAGAGCTTGCTCCCATCAAACGAGGCCTTGAATCGGTCTTCATCACTCAGGGCGACTTTCGCACCGAGCGTGCGCTTGAGGGCTCGGGTGGCGTTCAAAAACGTGGACATCCCCATCACCCTTTGCCCGCCTCGGCTGCGCCCGCAATGCCATAACCCGGCTTTCCCGTGGTTCCGAAGCTCGATTTTTTCGGCAAACTCCCTCACGGTCCCCTCCCCCGCCCCGATCTGTTCGCCGTCTGCCCCCTTTTCCAGCTCCAGGGCGGAACACCCATTAAACCCCTACGCTGGTTCTGTTTATGTTCACCCACACCCGTGGTGAACGTTAGGCATCTCCAAGCTTTTCAGTTCCCGGCCTCACTCGTCTGCTCCTCCTTCCCATGACGCGCGTCCTCCTGACGACCACCTCCTTCCAAGATACCCCGGGCATTCATCACGACATGCTGGCCAAAGCGGGTTTCGAAATCGTCCGCGAACGCGGCCCGCTACCGGAGAGCCGGATGCTCGAGCTCGCCGGTCAGTTTGACGCCTACTTGTGCGGGGATGATGCCTTGACCCGGGCGGTGATTCAAAAATCGCTTCCGCGGCTCAGGGTCATTTCCAAGTACGGCATTGGTCTCGACAAAATCGATGTCGCGGCCGCCACCGACCTGAAGGTACCGGTCCTGTTCACTCCGGGAGTAAATCACACCACCGTGGCTGAACACACGTTTGCCCTGATGTTGGCCGCGGTACGTAACCTGGTGGTCGAGGCCAATCACGTGGCGGCGGGCCGCTGGACCCGAATCACCGGCAATGAAATTTGCGGCAAGACCCTCGCCATCGTTGGCTTCGGCCGCATCGGCAAGGAAGTCGCCATCCGGGCACGTGCCTTCGGCCTGAAGCTGGTCGGCTATGGCAACTACTGGGACGAGGACTTCGCGCGCTGGCTCGACATTGAACGCGTGGAGTCCTTCGACGAAGTCTTGCGCCGCGCCGACATCGTTTCGCTTCACACCAAACTCACCCCGCAGACCAAGCACCTGATCAACGCCCGCAATATCCGGCTGCTCCGTCCCGGGGCGGTGATCGTCAATTGCGCGCGGGGCGAGATCATCGAACTGGAGGCCCTGGTGGCCGCGCTCAAGTCCAAGCACCTGCTCGCCTATGCCGCCGACGTGCTCGATCAGGAACCGCCGCCGGCCAATCACCCGCTGCTCGGATTGCCGAATGTCATCCTCACCCCCCACATTGGCTCGCGCACCCACGAAAGCGTGCAGCGACAAGCCTCCTGTGCCGTCGAAAATCTCACGCTCTTCCTCGCTGGCAAACGCCCCATCGCCCAAGCCAATCTCCTCGGCTGAGTTCACCTCGCACGCTCCACCCACCCATGGAAACCTTCCACATTGTTCCTGAATCGCGCCACAACGCGCTGGTTGCCGCCGCTTATCGCCATCGCGGCTATGCCGCCGACGAAGCAGACGAGGGAGCCCGGTTTTGCGCCGAAGCCTCCCGCCACGGAATTCGCACGCACAATGCGCTCAAGGCGCTGCACCTCGACCACCTTTTCGGGTCAGGGTCCAAGGGCTGTGTGCCCAAGGCCGTGATTGAGGAGCGGCCCTGTCGTTTCCCCTCCGCTCGGATTTGGAATGCCAACCGCAAACTCGGCCAATCCACCGGCTACCGCGCGATGGCCGAGGCCATGCGTCTGGCGGACCAGTACGGCGTAGGCACGGTGTCCGTGGACAATGCGTTTCACTACCTGTGGGGTGGCGGCTACGTGATGGACGCCGCCAAACGCGGCTACATCGCCTACACCAATTGCACCGCCGCCCTGGCCGAAGTGGTCCCCTTCGGTGGAAAGCATCCCACGCTGGGCACCAACCCGCACTCATGGGGCTTTCCGACGACCGACGCCATCGGCTATCCCATTGTGATCGACTGGGCCACCTCGGTCGTGGCCATGGGTCGCGTCCAGCAGCTCAAGCGGGAAGGCAAACCCCTTCCCCCCATGGCGGCCGTCGACAAGGACGGCAACCCCACCACCGACCCCAACGCCGCGGTCTCGCTCCTGCCCTTCGGCGCGCACAAGGGGTACGGCCTGTCACTGATCAACGAGATTGTCGGAGCGTACATCGGCGGGTCGCTGCCCACGCTGCGCAACCGCTGGACGGAGGACGGCGACAAACATACGTGCACCTTCTTCTTCCAGGTCATCCACCCTGAAGCCATGGGCGCAGGTGCCTTCGCCAAAGGTCGCTCCCAGGCGGAAAACGTGAAGGCCGTCATCGCCGATGTGCTCGGCCACGGCAACGAACGTTGCATGCTTCCCGGGCAGGTCGAGGCGGAGTTTGCCCGCAAGACCGCGGCGGCCGGCGGCCTGCTCTTCAGCGCCGCGGAAATTCAGGCCTTCGACGAACTGGCGCGCGAGTGCGGCCAACCCGGCTGGTCCGTCGCCGAGTTCAAGACGACCACTTAAGCCCTCCCTCCCCAATCCGTCTCCCTCGTCCCGAGAATCACCTTTCCTGCCATGAGCCTTACGATCAAACCCGCCTCCTCCTGTCACTTCGACCAGATCTCTCTGGGCGAAGTCATGCTCCGCCTCGACCCGGGTGAAACCCGCGTGCGGACGGCCCGCCACTTCACCGCCTGGGAAGGCGGCGGTGAATACAATACGTCGCGCGGTCTGCGCAAATGCTTCGGTCTGAAGACTGCAGTGTGCACTGCGTTCGTCGACAACGAGGTCGGGCACCTCATCGAAGACTTCATCATGCAGGGGGGTGTTGCGACCGACTTCATCCGGTGGCGTGAAGACGACGGCATCGGCCGTACGGTGCGAAATGGGCTGAATTTCACGGAACGGGGCTTTGGCATCCGCGGCGCCGTCGGCGTTCCTGATCGCGGCAACACTGCCGCCAGCCAGCTGAAGCCGGGTGACTTCGATTGGGATCACATTTTTGGAAAGCTGGGTGTCCGCTGGTTCCACACCGGTGGAATCTTTGCCGCCCTATCGGAAAGCACCGCTGCGCTCACGGTCGAAGCCGTAAAGGCCGCCAATCGCCACGGTACCATCGTCTCCTACGACCTCAACTATCGGCCCTCGCTCTGGAAAACCATCGGCGGCCTGAAGAAGGCGCAGGAGGTCAATCGTGAGATTGCGAAGTACGTCGACGTCATGATCGGCAATGAGGAAGACTTCACCGCTTCGCTCGGATTCGAGGTCAAGGGCGCCGACCACAACCTGAGCCACATCGAAACCGACGCGTTCAAGGCGATGATCGAGACCGCGGTCAAGGCGTATCCAAATTTCAAGGTTGCCGCCACCACGCTGCGCCGGGTCATCACCGCGACCAAGAACGACTGGAGCGCGATCCTCTGGCACGCCGGCTCGTTCTACGAAAGCCGCAAGTACCCCGAGCTGGAGATCCTCGACCGCGTCGGCGGTGGGGACAGCTTTGCCAGCGGCCTTCAGTTTGGATTCCTGTCCAAGAACGATGCGCAGCTGGCGGTGGACTACGGCGCGGCGCACGGGGCATTTGCCTCCACCACGCCGGGCGACACCTCAATGGCGACCCAGAAAGAGGTCGAAAAACTGATGAAGGGCGGCAGCGCCCGGGTCGTCCGCTGACCCGGACCGGGAACGAGGGGGACCCAGCCCGGCTGGGCCGCCTCCCTTTTACGGGTCACTTACGCCCGCGCACCGACACGCCACGCCTGACTGCAATCGCCGCCAGGCCTCCCAGACCCAAGGTCAAAAGCAAGGCGCTGGACGCAGATTCCGGCACTTGCCGGCTTTGAAACGCCACCAGACCGAAATCTGACTCGTTGCCCGTCGGATTCGATGACAGGGGCGTCAAGGTCAGTGACGTGATCGGCAGATTGCCGAAGGGATTTACAATCCGCCAGACACCGGCACCACTTTCGGTGGCGGGAGATTCATTCACGATGGTTGAAGCCAACAGGCTCCATTGCGCCGTGGTTGCGCCGGTTGCGGTCAGAACGAAGGGAACCCCCGAACCGTTGACGAAAGCGCCCGCCTGTTCGTTGAGGTCTCCATACTCGGGTCCGTCGAACAGCATACCCAATGTCAGAAACTCAAACACCTGAGGCGTCAGGAACGAAATGGTCAGACTTTGCTCCAGGCTGATTTCGTGGTCGACTCCCAGAAACGTGATCGCTGGATCGCCGAATTGCTCAACAAAGAGCGCGCCACCAAAGGTCGTAAAACTCGTCCCCACCGGAGCCACCAATCCATCTACGGCGGCGTTGTACGATATCGTGCCGGCGAATTGAGACGTCCCGACGCCGAGCGCGAGAAGAGCGAAAACAAACCGTAGAGCTTTCATGGCAAAACTGCACGCGGACCTGACCCTACGGATCGATGGATTGGGACCGACCCCGGCCTGGCCTGCGACCCTCGCACCGTTGTCCCATCCACAGGGGCCGCAATGAAATTCGCGTCCCTGCGTGGAAGTGCCTATCCGCCAGCGCAGAACTACGTACGGCATCGTGGGCGCGTCCGACCGGCTTTGACGAATTCCTCGTGCTCCAACGCTTCCTGAACCTCGCTACGAGTCTGTCTTCTGAGTTTAGACAAAGCGGAACCTGGCTGCGGAAAGGATTGAAACTTATCGGCCTGCGGATCGCATTGGTGTCGGCCCCTTCCCATGGACACCCCGTTTCTTTTCCGCCGAACGCACTTGCCGTGGATGCTCGAGTGGATGCTTCGGCTCGTGGTCGCGGTCCTTTACCGGATCCGCAGCCGTGGCTCCGAGAACCTTCCCGCCAGCGGTGGGGCGTTGTTGGTGGCCAACCACCTGTCCTACATCGACCCGGCCCTGATCCAGCTCTCCTGTCCGCGGCGGATTCGTTTTGTAGGATCCGAAGACGTCCGGCGGTCACACGGTTTCTTTGGGTGGCTTTTTGACGTGTCGGGAACGATTCCCGTCGCCAGTGGAAACGCGCTCGACACCACCCGCCGCGTCATTGCGGCACTCTCTGCCGGCGAGGTCGTTTGCCTGTTCCCGGAGGGTTCCATTTCCCGGACCGGCCAACTCCACGCGATCCAGCGCGGATACGAGGTCATGGCGCGGCGTGCACGGGTTCCGGTCATACCTGTATCCCACGATGGGATCTGGGGTTCCATCTTTTCCTTCTCGGGCAACCGGCTGCTCCTGAAGTCTCCTCGACTGATGCCCACGCCGATCTTTGTCGCTTGGGGCCGCCCCCTCTCTCCGGATCAAGCCACACCCAACCGCATACGACAGGACCTGCTCGATCTCGGCTCCCAGGCATTTGAAGAGCGTCCCGTCTTGCGCCGCCACCTGGCCAGCGAGTGTGTACGGTCACTCGCCAAGCGGCCGGGTCACCTGGAGATCGTGGACCGCACCGCCGAACGGCGGACCGTGACCGCCGCACAACTCCTCGCCGTTGCCTCGGCCTTGTCGAGACACCTCCGCCGGACGATTCCGGAACGGCGGGTCGGCATTGTGCTGCCTCCGGGTGCCGGCGCTGCCATCGCCAATCTCGCCGTGCTCTGCGCCGGTAAGATCCCGGTCAACCTCAACTTCACCGCCGGCAAGGCGGCCGTCGAGGCGGCTTTGCGTATCGGTGAAATCCGCACGGTGCTCTCCGCGCATGCCGTCCGCACCAAGGTGCCCAATTTTCCGTGGCCGGAGCAGACCCGCGATCTGCGGGAGGAAATCGCCGCCGCGGGAGGCAAGCGTGCCCTGCTGCCCTGGCTCCTGGCAGCGTGGATCCTGCCCAATCAGCTGTTCCCCCTGCTGCTCGGACTGCCCAGGCAGGGTGATCGCGAGGAGGCGGGCCTGCTCTTCACCAGCGGCAGCTCGGGAGAACCCAAGGGCGTGGTGCTCACCCATCGCAACATCCTCGCAAACTGCTGGCAGATTTCCTCCCTTTCGATTCTGCCTGACAGCGCCATTCTCATCGGGTGCCTGCCGATCTTTCACAGCTTTGGCTTCACCGTCACCCTCTGGTATCCGCTGATCCGCGGATGCCGGCTCGTGACCCTTCCCAGCCCGCTCGAAGCGCGCAAGATCGTCGAGGCGATCCGGGACGAGGAAGCCACCGTCCTCGTCGGCGCCCCCACCTTCTTGCGGCCCGTGGTAAAAAAGGCCGAGCGCGCCGAATTGCGCACCCTCGATCTGGTCGTCTCCGGAGCCGAGAAGATGCCCGACGACCTGTATCATGCATTCCATGACAAGCATCACATCGAGATGATGCAGGGCTACGGGCTGACGGAGACATCGCCTGTGGCCAACGTGAATCAACACGATCCGCCCCTGCTGACGGAGACCGCCGACCTGCAGCAGGGAAAGCGCACGGGCACGGTGGGTCGGATGCTCCCGGGCATGACCGCGCGCATTGTTGATCCTGACACATTTGAGGTGCGTCCACTGACTGACACCGGCATGCTGCTGTTCCGCGGCCCGAATGTCTTCGAGGGCTACCTGAAGGACCCGGAAAAGACGGCGGCGGCATTCCACGACGGTTGGTTTGTCACCGGCGACCTCGGCCGGTTTGACCGCGACGGGTTCCTCACGATCGAAGGCCGACTCTCCCGTTTCTCCAAGATCGGCGGCGAGATGGTGCCCCATGGGACCGTCGAACAGAAGCTCGTCGAGGTGTTCGATCTGGACCAGAGTGAAGGGCCCTTGGTCGTGGTCGTTGGGGTGCCGGACGCCAGCAAGGGCGAGGCGCTCATCCTGATCACCTCGCTCGATCTCACCACGGATCTCATCCGGGAAAAACTCCTCGGAGCCGGCTTGCCCGCCCTCTGGGTGCCGAAAATTCTGGTGCGCGTGGAAAAAATCCCGGTCCTCGGCACCGGGAAACTCGATCTCAAAGGCTGCAAGCACCTCGCCGCCCGGGCGGATCCGGGCTAAACGCGAATTCAGGCTGGGAGATTTCCGGATACAGGTGCCGTCCCCGCACCCGGCGGAGGCGTCCACGCGCGCAGATCGGCCGCCAGTGCGGCAAATCCCGGGAAATCAAATTCCAGCCGGCGCGTGTCTCGGGCAATCCGCCGGACCTGATGCAACGCGCAGGTCGTTTCATGGGCCAGGCTTGGCCGGTCGGTTCCGTAGACTCGCCCTTTCAGCTGCGCTCGCGTATAAGGCGCATGCCCGCGCTCTTGTCCCTGGATCCACGCTGCCTCCGTCACATCCCCTTCCACCCCGCTGAGGTACCACCCTTCCACCGCGGGCACCGCCACTCCCACCCCGCGCAGGACTCTTGCCCGACCCCGCGCGGCGGGCAGGTGTTTGGTCGTCTGCCGAAACACCGCTCGCAGGCGGCACATGCGGCATTGGGGATGAAAATAATCGGGCCGATCATGCACTTCGGTGTGGACCACGGAATCGTCGGAATCCACCACCACCACCAGTCCCTCGGCGTCGGTGTTGAAATGAAGGTGGCGGATGACGGCCGGAAGGACCTGTGCCACCGAAGGCCATCCACGGGCGCGCAGGTTCGCATTCACCCGCACGAACGGTCGCCCCAGCACCGCTTCAATCAGCACGCCAAGCGCCGCTTCATCGGCGGGTGATTCACTCAGAATCGCCAGCTTCATCCGAGCGCTGGTTTTTCACCGGCCCTCGGCGTCTCCGCCCCAATGTCAGTGCTCTCGACAGGCATTTCCATGGCTCGGAACCTAGTGTTGTGACTCCAGTGACGGAGCGGCGTTCGATTCTCCGGGCACCCCGCCGAGAACACCGCTGTACCACAGGTCACCCAGCGACGCCCCCTCCATGAGCTCTTTCAGGTCGGTCCGGTCACTCAGGCGCGTAAAATGAGCGGCCCGCCCGTCTTTCTGCGAGATCACCACTTCTTCAGGATGATCCCGGAACAGATCGAGCAGGTAGGGCGAGTGCGTGGTCGCGATCACCTGAACCGGCTCCCGCGAGAGCCCCACGGTTTCCGGATGACTCAATCGATAAAGGGCATCACGGGCATCCCGCAGCAGCCGGGGATGCAAGCCTCGGTCCAGCTCTTCGACACAGAGCACGGACGGTGGCTCCGGATCGTAGGCGAGCGCGAACAATGCGAGCGCATAGAGACTTCCCTGGGAAAGTTCGTCGGCCCCAATTTCCTCGTCGGTGCCGTCCAGTCGCAGACGGAGGATCGCCCGGCCGTCGGCATGCACCTCCGCGGTCACATCCGCATACTCCGGCAGGGCGCGAAGCACATCGCCCTTCCATGACTCGTAGGCTGCCGGATCGGCGGATCGGCGTCGGGCCAGCACGGCGGCCAGGTTCGACCCGTTCGGCGTGAGTTCCGTGCCGTCTTTCCCGGAGCAGGGCCTTCCCATCGCCATATGGTCAAACTCGTACCGACGGATTCTCAACAGACGCGTACGCAGTCCCGCCCAGTCATCGATCCCGGCCCCGGTGGGAAGCGGAACGGCTTGGAGGAGATCACACCGATCCTCCGATGCACAGAGCATGAGGGCTTCCCATCCGTCAAACGGAGGCTGAAATCGAAAGGCAACTTCCGGCCCGGATACCTGCCGGTCATGTTCCGAAGGCGTGTCCGCCAAAGGTAGGCGGGCCAGGGTCCTGAGGCGCACCAGGGACTCGATCAAACTGGATTTCCCCGATCCATTGGGGCCTATGACCAGATTGAAACGCTCCAGTCGAATCTGGGCGTTTCGCAAGGCCTTGAAGTTCCGAAAAGCGATCGATGCGATCACGGAACACTGTCGTTCACCTCGCCGGGAATGGCAACCTCCCTTTGCCTGCAAAGCCGGCCTTCCCTGACCCCACATCCGTGCACGACGGCAGGGACTGTCCGAACTTGCAGTCGCTCCCGATCCTCAACCAAAACGCGGCAAACCCAGGAGTCGCTTCAGGGAAAAGGGCCGTTTGGGCTCAAGTCGGGTCGCCCGGCGGCGCACCGCGCTGACCGACGGTTTTTCCTCGGTCACATTCAGGGCAAATCCTCCGACCACCTCATAGATGGCCCGAAACAAGGGCTCGGAGAAAAGCGACCCCCGCGCGCCTCGGATGACATGATGCTTGAATGCCCTGTGCTCCACATGGTTCGCAATGAACGAAAAACACATTCCCATCACCGCTCCCCGCCGCGTACGCTCCATCGGTTCTGCATAGGTGCGCTGGATATAAGCGTGCATCGCCACGGGGGCTCCCACCGGCTCGTCATCCAAAGGAACGGACGACGTCTCGTTGATGGCGTCAAAGTCCCTGGCAAATGCCTCGAACGGGTACTCGGCAAAGGAGACCGGCACGGTCGCGTGAGCTGAGTCCTGAGTTCCCATGCAGATCTATCTGTTCGAAGCCGGCACCGGCGCGTCAAGCCTCACCCGGATCCGATTCCCGCCTCCTCCGCGTCGCGCCACGAGCCTGAAACTCACGGCGCGCCCGCGCCCGAAGCGGCAGGGGTAATCAGCACCACCACACGCTCCACTGGCAGGAGCTGCGCCAGGTTGACGAATTCGACAAACTCGCCAAACCGATCATCGTCGCGCACCGCCAGGGCAAGGGTGCGTAAACGGGTTCGCTTTAGTACCTCGGACAACTGCGGCACCCACGATTCCCGCGTCAGCTGCACCGAGCCGAGGTAAAAGGCGCCCTGCCTCCGTTCAACAATCAGTGTCGTTTCCCGGTCGTCGGGATCCAGCTGAAACTGCAGGGAAACCGGCGCCAGTCGCGCGACGGGAGGAGCGGTTCTCTCGACGGTTTCGACGGCGGGAGGTCCCGCGGGATGCGATCCCGGCCAGGCATGCAACAGGTAGCCGGCCACCCCACCGGAAACCACAGCCATGAGGATGCGCGACATGGACTTCACCTTGCGGAGCGTCGACAGTCTGCGCGGAGTGACGAGCACTTTCTGCGTGGGGCCCGCAGGTCGCAACGCGGCAATACGCCTCCCCCGAAGCGAGCCCAGGCCGGAACCGCTGACACTTCCGGCTCGCGCTTGAGCCCGTGACCCGAACACTGGTGGCGGACGACAGTCCCCCACTTCCATCATGTGCGACGACTGCTTCCTATCTCCATGGCTTCCCTCCCTTCCAAACCGCGCATCCTCACCACGACAGTCGGTTCGTACCCAGTCCCGGACTGGCTCGCCGCGCTCCCC
Organism: Opitutaceae bacterium; assembly: GCA_046346755.1. GTDB lineage: Bacteria > Verrucomicrobiota > Verrucomicrobiia > Opitutales > Opitutaceae > UBA6669. The sequence continues at coordinate 69,736 of JAXMHM010000028.1, forward strand.
AGCGAGCAAGCCGTCATCGACGCCACGCGGGTCGTTTTCGACCTCCAGCGGCAGGCCGGCATCGACCTCCCGACCGACGGCGAGCTCTACCGCTTCGACGTCAACCACCCGGACACGAATGGGATGATCGAGTACTTCATCCGGCCGATGGCCGGGGTCTCCTCGGTCGTGGGTCGTTCGATCACGGAGGAGTTCTCGCGGCACCATCCGATGGGTTTTCGCCGCAAGCCGGCAGGCGTGGTCGTCTCCGCGCTGGGCGAAGGGTCGCTCAACCTCCTCGCCGATTGCCAGCGGGCCGCGGCGGTGGCCCAGGGTCCTTTCAAATTCACGGTCACGAGTCCGTACATGCTGGCTCGCACCCTGCTCGACCACCATTACGGCAGCTTTGAAAAGCTGACGCTGGCCTTGGGCGAGGTGTTGGCGGCGCAGATGCCCGGACTGCCGGCGTCCTGCATCCAGGTCGACGAGGCCAATATTCCGGGAAATCCCGCCGACGCCCCGCTGGCGGCAAAGGCGATGAACCTGGTGCTGGACGGCATCGACCGGGGCACGGAGCGCGCCGTGCACTTCTGTTTTGGCAATTATGGCGGACAGACCATCCAAAAGGGGAACTGGAAGAAGCTGGTCGAGTTTCTCAATGCCCTGCACACCGATCACCTGGTGCTTGAGCTGGCCCACCGGCCGAAGTCCGACCTCGACGCCCTCAAGCACATCGACAAGAAAATCGCCCTCGGCGTCGGCGTGATCGACATCAAGGTCAATCACATCGAAACGCCCGACGAAGTGGCTCAGCGCATCGAGGCGGTCGAAAAGAAGGTCGGACCCGGCCGGGTGCGCTGGGTGCATCCAGATTGTGGATTCTGGATGTTGAAGCGGTCGATCGCCGACCGGAAGGTCGAGGCCCTGGTCAAAGGCCGCGATCTTTACCTGGGTCGGTAGTCTACCGCCCCTCCTTTCCCGCCGATGACGGCCTCCGGGCATGGAGCCCCTCCCACCATCGTGGACTGGGGGCGCACCCGTTACCGGGACGCGTTGGCGCGCCAGCAGGAGCTGGTGGCGAATCGCCTCGAGGGGTCGGGAAACGACTTGGTGGTGCTGACCGAGCACGAGCCTGTGTTCACCGTCGGTTTGCGGGCCGGGGCGGAACGCAACTTGGTTTGGAGCGAACACCACCTGCGCGAGGCCGAGGTTGAAGTGGTATCGACTAATCGCGGCGGAGACATCACCTACCACGGTCCCGGTCAGCTCGTCGCCTACCCGATCGTCTCCCTGGATCGCCGTCGCGACCTGCACGCCTATCTCCGGTTTCTCGAGGACGTCCTGATTCACACTGTCGCCGACTTCGGGGTCACAGCCCGGCGGCGGGAAGGGAAAACCGGCATTTGGGTGGCGGACCGGAAAATCGCGGCCATCGGAGTCGCCGTTCGACGGTGGATCGCCTACCACGGGGTTGCCCTCAATGTTCAGCCCAATCTGGCTCACTTCGAAGGGATCATTCCCTGTGGTATTCCCTCGGTTGAGGGCACAGTGACCTCACTTGCAGCGGAGCTGCCCGCTCCCCCTTCCTTCGACGCCGTCAAGGCTGCATTTGCCACCCAATTTCTCTTGCACTGGGAACCGTTTATCACCGCCAATATCGGCTTATCTGATTGAACTACAAAGGATTCTAACGCAGCTTGCCGGATCTTTGGAAGAGTGATCCTGCAGCAGCATCCACTTCAGCTGGCGCCTGGGATCCTCGGGGTTGGAAAAATCAGAGTTCCCCTCTGGTCAAACCGACGTACTCTCAGATCTTTGCCTTGATGGACACTTCACGCAAACCTTCGTGGCTCCGGGCCAGACTGCCGAGCGGACCGGGCTACTCCGCAGTGAGAAAATTGGTGGACGACCACCAGCTGCACACGGTGTGTCAAAGCGCCCAGTGCCCCAACCTGGGGGAGTGTTGGTCGCGCGGCACTGCGACCGTGATGATTCTGGGGAACATCTGCACCCGATCCTGCAATTTCTGCGCGATTCAAACGGGCCGACCCACCGAGCTGGATCTGGGCGAGCCCGTGCGGGTGGCGGACGCGGTGGCCAAGATGGGACTCCGGCATTGCGTGATCACCAGCGTCGCCCGGGATGAGTTGGTTGACGGTGGCGCCGGGGTCTGGGCTGCGACGATCCGGGCCGTGCGCTATCGGAATCCACAAACCGCGATCGAAGTGCTGGTGCCCGACTTCAAGGGGCGTCTGGACCTCGTCGACCAGGTGCTCGCGGCCAAGCCCGATATTTTTAATCACAACCTCGAAACGGTCGAGCGACTGCAGCGGCCGGTCCGGGTGCAGGCCCGCTATGATCGGTCGCGTCAGGTATTGCGGCATGCGAAGCAACAAGGTTTCACCACCAAAACGGGAATCATGCTCGGCTTGGGAGAACGCCAGGACGAGATCGAGGCCACCCTCCGGGATATCGCCGCTGACCGCACCGATATCCTGACGATTGGGCAGTACCTGCAACCCACCGCCCAACACTGGAAGATCGATCGTTGGGTCCATCCCGACGAGTTCGCCCGCTGGAAGGCGTTCGGCCTCGAGGTCGGAATCGGGGTGGTCGAGAGTGGTGCCATGGTGCGATCCAGTTACCACGCGGACGAACAATCCCAAAAGTACACGGGCGTTGACCACCTCAACACGTCCAACGCACTCGCGGGCACCTAGCAACGCCCGAGTGTCAGCAGCCCTGAGCACCGCCGAGGGCGGAATCAGTCTCCGCGGCACCCGAGGTGCTTCTTCTGCCCCACCGCCACACCTGCACCATGACTCCCCGGGCTCTCTTCCTCTTCCTCCTGTTTCCGATTTTGACCTTGGGCAAAGGCTCCTTGGTCTCCGGTCCGATGCTCGGTTACCGGGCCCACCGGGAGGCGCTGGTCTGGCTGGAAACCCGTGACGCCCGCACGGTCTCGATCGAGTATGAAATCGAGGGAAAGCCGGCGACGTCGAAGATCATGACCCTGGTGGCCCCGCCCGCGACGCCGGCCGGAGTGCAACCCGTGAAGTTCGTCCTCCCCCTCCTCGAAATGGGCACCCGATACACCTACCGGCTGATGGTGGATGGAAAGCGCCTCTCATTTCCTTATTCCCTGGGCTTCGTCACCACCGACCAGTGGGAGTGGCGCAAGCCGGCTCCCGACTTTTCGTTTCTGTTTGGAACCTGCGCCTACCTGAACGAAGCCGCCTACGATCGCCCAGGGACCCCCTATGGAAAAACGCTGGAGACCTTCCGTCACATGGCCGAAAGCGGCGCGGACTTCATGGTCTGGGGAGGCGACAATCTGTACCTGCGAGAAGCGGACTTTTCCTCTGAATCGGGCATCTGGTATCGCTACTCCCATGATCGGGCGACCCCGGAGCTGCAAAAGCTGTTCGCCGTCATGCACCACTATGCGACTTGGGACGACCATGACTACGGTTCCAACGACGCCAATCGCAGCTTTGAGTTCAAAGAAACCACCTTGTCCGCCTTCAAGGCCTATTGGGGAAATGCCGGATGGGGTGAAGCTGACAATCCCGGTGTCTATGGAAAGTTCTTCTGGGGAGATGCTGCGTTCATCCTCATGGACAACCGGTACCATCGCGACGATAGCGAACTGAAGCAGGAAGGAGCACCCGCGAAGTCACAGTACGGTGCCCGCCAGCTCGACTGGCTGAAACAGTCCCTGCTTCAGGCCAAGGTCCTGGGGCACTACCCGTACAAGTTTGTGGTCACGGGCGGCCAGGTCATCACCTCGTTCGGTGGCATCAGCGAGACCTTCGACTATTTTCGCCACGAGCGGGAGGAAATCCTGCGGTTCATACAGGATCAGAAAATCACTGGTGTCGTCTTCCTCTCCGGCGATGTGCACTTCACCGAGCTGGCCCGCAAAAAAGTGAGCGAGACCCAATGGGTCTACGAGCTGACTTCCTCGCCCCTTTCAAGTGGCGCCCTGACCTCGGCAAAAGAACTACGGGCTGCGGATCCCCAGCGGATCGAGGGCACCCTGGTCGTCGATCAGAATTTCACCCAGCTCTCCATCTCCGGTCCCAAAGGCAGTCGGGTGCTCACCGTTCGCTGTATCGACAAAAATGGCACGGTGCGTTGGCAGCACGCCATTCCCGAGGCCGAACTCAGGTGAGTCATCCCACATTTCCCGCGAATCTCCATCTCTCCCATGAAAACCCGTCGCGAAATCGTCGAGAACTGGCTGCCCCGCTACACCGGAGTCCCCCTCGACGGATTTGGAGACTACATTCTCCTGACCAACTTCCAGCGGTACGTGAAGCTCTTCGCGCAATGGAACCGAGTACCCGTCCACGGACGCGACAAACCGATGCCGAGTGCCACGGCAGGCCGGATCACCATCATCAATTTCGGGATGGGCAGCGCCACCGCCGCCACGGTGATGGACTTGCTGAGTGCGATTGACCCGAAAGCGGTGCTTTTCCTCGGCAAGTGCGGGGGCATCAAGCACCGTGCCGAAATCGGGGACCTGATCCTCCCGATCGCGGCGATCCGAGGCGAGGGCACCAGCAACGACTATTTTCCACCCGAGGTCCCCGCACTTCCAGCGTTCGCTCTGCAGAAGGCCATTTCCACCACGATCCGCGACCATGCCCGCGACTATTGGACCGGCACGGTGTACACCACCAATCGGCGGGTCTGGGAACACGACGACAAGTTCAAGAAGTACCTGCGCAAGATCCGGGCCATGGCGGTCGACATGGAGACCGCGACCATCTTCATGACCGGCTTCTTCAATGAAACGCCGACCGGGGCGCTGCTCCTGGTGAGCGACCAGCCAATGATCCCCGAAGGCGTGAAAACTGCAGCGAGCGACGCCAAGGTCGACGCCGACTTTGTCAACGACCACCTCCGCATTGGCATCGATTCCCTGAAGCAACTGATCAACCAGGGAGTGACCGTAAAGCACCTGAAATTCTAGCACCCCTGCGAGCGTGGGTGCATAGCCGAGGCAATTTCAGCGTGTCACCGTGAACCAGAACGGAATGAACACTTCCGTGCCATTCACCGCCACCTGCGCCCAGATTACGTAGCGACCCGGCTCTGGGATGGTCACCTTGAATCCGAGTGTTGGTCGATGGCGGTCGGGTGTTTTTCCGACCTCCAAATCCAAGGGATGCAAGTGGGCGAATCCCCCGCGTTTCTCGTCGAAGGCAACGAGATGGGCGTAAGCATCCATGACTGGGGACAACCGGACCTCACCGCCGAGTGTGTCTTCCATGGCAAACGTCAGATCTGCGGTGACACCCGCACGAACCGGACGCGCCGACGGCGTCAGCCTGAACCGAATACCCTCGCGATCCTGCTGCAAAACCGGACTGGCCATCGCTTCCGGTGCGAACGCGACGCCGGCGATTGGCAGATCCGCACTGGCGTACAGACCCCGGCGCGTGGCAACCGGGGTAAAGTCGGCAAACAGCCGGTAGATTCCTCCCGCACGGGGCCGGAAGCTCACCCGCCACTCCCCGGGTGCACGCGTCGGCTCGGGGTGCACATGCTGGTAGTCGCGAAGTGTCGGATCGACGATCAATATATGCAGCTTGCGCGTATGGGCCACGATCAAGTCATCGGGTCCCATCGGCTTGCCGGTCGAGGTGGTCAAACGAATCACTACGCGTACTACTTCCCCGGCCACCGCCGCCGACTCCGGTTGCACGGTCATAGTCACCGGGGAACGCACCGCCACCACGGGAATGAATTGCGGGTTAGAGGGATCGCAAAACTCGATCGAATTCCCCCCCTGCACCCGAAAATCCATGTGATTCAAATTCGTTCCGGTCGGGAGCAGGCGCAGCGTGACATAAAGTGCGATCGCCACGCCCGTGATGATGCCGATCTGGATTCCCTGCGAACGACTGAGATTGGAGGTCATGGGTGGTTGGGGTTCAGCGCTTCATGCGAGTGACGAATTCATCCACCGACCAACTGCTGCCGTCCACACGCCAGGCAATGCGGCCCTTCTCATCGATCAAGAGCGTGGCCAGCGTGTGATTGAGCAGTTCACCCTGAAACTCAGCCAGCACCCCAAACTGTGCCAGCAGCGCGCGAATCGCCTTCTCCGGACCGGTCAGGAACGAGTAGTTACTAGTATCGATCATGCGGGTACTGACATAGTCGCGCAGCACCCCCGGGGTGTCGAACGTCGGATCGAGCGAGATCGAGACCAGTTCCAGATTGGTTACGCCCTCCGCACGCGCCTTTTGCTGCACCTGTTGAAACCGAGACACTGCGGCGGGACACATGGTCGCTACTGGACACCGGGTGAAGATGAAGTTGAGCATGACCTGCTTGCCGCGGAAGCGCGCGCTCGAGACCACCTCGCCGTCCTGACGAAAAAGAGCAAACTCCGGTACGTCCTCTCCGATTTCTCGGTAGGCGGAGCGACCTAGCCGCTTCGTTTCATCGGCCAGAACGACGGCTTTGGATTCCACCGTCTGCGCGGGCATTCCAGCCGGCCAGATTTTTTCCAATCGAAAATCGCCGGTGTCACTGGGAATCATCGTGGCCGATATGCGCGTGCCTTTCCGAGCGTTTTCCAGGTCTCCCGGCGAGACCGCAAACTCCATGGTCATTGCGGGCATATAACCGGGAATCGCCTCATGCCGCACGATCAGCCGGCCCCTTTCTTTCGCAATATCAAGCACTTCCCCCACAATTGTATAGTGATCGACTTTTACCTTCGACTCTCCGGAAACCTGATTTTCGCCACGATGGCAGGCGACCAGGACCAGCGCCAGCGCGGCCGCGGCGGCGGTGCCTCGCATCCAGCTCATCCGTTGTGCCCAACCGCTCGTCGTCGCATCGATTGCCATGGCACACCGATCCACGCGGCGGAAAAAATTGTCAAAGCGATTGCCGCCGGTAGCGTCTCCCTTTCTGTACGAACGTCACGTCGCTCATGCCTGCCGCCTCCGTCCCTTCACGTCTGCCTGAATACCAGCCTGCGCTGGCCTGGTTCACCGCCTTGGGTGCGGCCTGGGTGTTCGTTCTGGTCATGCTCGGTGCGTTCACCACGAGCATTGGCGCCGGCATGATCTTCCCGGACTGGCCCTTGTCCAACGGTTCCCTCAACCCGGACGGTTGGTTGACCAACGTCGCGATGTTCGCCGAGCACTCGCACCGCCTCAGTGCGGGTCTAATGAGCCTTATTACCGTGGCGATTGGAGTCGCGATCTGGCGGCGGGAGTCGCGCCGGTGGGTCAGGAGGCTCGCACTTTTTGCCGTAGCCCTGGTTTTTGCCCAGGCCCTGGTCGGAGGACTCCGGGTGCTGCTTGACCACCTGCATGTAGAGATGGTCAACACCAGCGTCGGCCGGCTGTTCGCAATGATGCATGCCTGCCTCGCCCAGATCTATGTCTGCACGTTGTTCGCGCTGGCGCTCGGCGTGAGTCGTCCATGGATCGAAAGTTGCGCCCAAGCCGGTCGTGCCGTGGTCGCTCCCGCCTGGCGCCGTCTGGCAGTTGCCTGCTGCGGCCTGCTGCTCCTGCAACTGGCGGTTGCCGCGATCATGCGCCACAGCCACGCCGGACTGGCCATCGTCACGTTCCCATGGAGCACGCCCGAAGGCGCGCTGCTTCCGGAGCTGTGGACCTTTCGCATTGGTATCCACTTTGCCCATCGACTGATGGCCGTGGTGCTGTCCGTTGCCCTCGTCTGGCTCGCTCTCCGCATTTTGAGAGACCGAGGCAGTTCGGCCGCACTTCGCGCCGCGGCCCAAGCCCTCGTCACGCTCCTCGCGGTACAGATCACGCTGGGCGCGGCGTCGGTTCTCACCTTCCGGAATCCCTACTACACCACGGCTCACGTCATCGTGGGAGCACTCACCCTGGCAGGCTGCTTTGGTCTGACGTGGTGGTCCTATCGTGACGTGATCGAGGGCACCCCGTCGTCCGAAAGCGAATCCCGCTCTGCCGCACGTTCCTTCGCTGAGGTATGAACGAGATCGCCCCGCCGCTCATGACCACCGCGACGCCGAAAGCTCGGTTTGCCGATTACCTCGAGCTGACCAAACCACGCCTAAGTCTCCTCTCCGTGCTCACCGCCCTGGTCGGCTACCTCGCGGCCCGCACGCCGTGGGAGGGAACGCGGTTTCTCTTTGCGATGCTGGGAACCTCCCTGTGCGCGGCCGGTGTGGCGACGCTGAACCAGTGGATGGAGTCGGACACCGACGCCCGCATGCGTCGGACCGAGGAACGTCCCCTGCCCGCAGGCAAAGTGGCCACTGGTTCCGCCTTTGTGCTGGGTTGGGGACTTTGCGCCATCGGGTTGGCAGTGCTTTTCCGGCAGGTAAACGGCCTCTCCGCCCTCTTCGCACTCCTTACCATCGTCTCCTACCTGGCCATCTATACGCCGGCCAAACGATTCTCGCGCTGGAGCACAGAAATCGGAGCGGTTGCCGGGGCCTTTCCTCCCTTGATCGGATGGGCCGCGGCGGAAGGTCGGATCAGCGAACTGGGTTGGATCCTGTTTGCGGTGCTCCTCTTTTGGCAGATTCCCCACTTTATGGCCATCGCCTGGACCTATCGGAAGGACTACGCGGGGGTGAATTTTCCCATGCTGCCCGTGCGCGACGTGGGTGGCGGGAAGGTGGCGCGCTGGTCATTCCTCAACACGGCGGTCGTAGTCGTCTGCGCGGGATTCCCTGCATTCCGTGGGTTGGCCTCCCCCTGGTACCTGGCCGTAACCGCCCTCCTCGGGATTTGGTTTGTGGCCCGGGCCGTGGCCTTCCTCCGGCCGCAGGCACGGGACCAATCGGCTCGTCGTTTGTTTTTCGCTTCGATTATTTGGCTTCCCCTGCAACTGGGTGCCCTTGTCGCCGACCGGTTCCTCTTTGCCTAGACGGAAGTCTCATTGCCGGTCTGGCACCCGCTCACTCTGCTCGTTCCGATGTCCGTCCACTCCATTCCCGCCTTCAACGCTGCGCTCAACGCGCTGGCGACAGTTCTGATCACCGCCGGATTTTTCTTCATTCGTCGAAAGGCGGTTCAGCCTCATCGGGCCTGCATGCTGGCCGCTGGCGTGGTTTCGGCCATATTTCTCGTCGGCTACGTTTCCCACAAAATCCTCGTTCGTGGCGTGCACACCCCATTTGGAGGTGAAGGTGTGATCCGCGCGATCTACTACACCATGCTGATCACGCACATCCTGCTGGCAATCAGCATTGCCTACCTCGTCCCGAGGACTTTCTACCTCGCTCTCAGCGGCCAGATCGAGCGCCACCGGGCCTGGGCACGTTGGACGTTTCCAATTTGGTACTACGTCAGCGTCACCGGTGTGCTGGTTTATTTCTTCCTCTATCAGTGGTGGCCCGCTCCACGGATCTGAGGTCGGAACCAAGCCACAAAAAAGGCCGGATCCTGAAGAATCCGGCCTTGGGTCACCTAGGAAAGTCGATCACTTCACCACCAGCACACCCTTCATGCCAGCCATGGCGTGAGCCGGAAAGCTGCAGATGTAGGTGTACTCACCGGGTTCCGTTGGCGCCTTGAACGTGACTTCGTCGGACTGCTTCGGTCCCAGAAGCTTCGTATGGGCAATCACCTGCCCGGCCAGAGCCGCGGGAATGTAGTCCGTCGCCTTGGCCTGCATGGCCGTGGTGCTAAACGCCATCACGTCCGTGCCCTTCTTGAGCAGCACCCAATTGTGACCCATCGCCTCCTTGGGGAGAGTGCCCGCGTTCTTGAGCACCACTTTAAGTTCCTCACCGGGCGAGGCCTCGATGCGAACCACCGTGAATTTCATGGCGTCGTTGGCTTCAATGGTCACCACGCGGGCCGCAGCCGCCGGGGCCGGCGTCGCCTGCGGGGCGGAAGCGGCCGGCGCTGAAGCCGCCGGAGCGGACGTCGGTTCTGATTTCGAGCAACCCGCGAGTGCGGCAACCGCCGCGAGCAGGTAGGGGAGTGTGGACGTGAGTTTCATAGTCGACGGAACCCTAGGAGCAAAGTCGCCGGGTGCAATCCGGAGATTTCGTTTCCGGCGAGACTTCTCCACCCCCTAAAAACGCACAACCCCCATCCGCACAAGGCGAATGGGGGCCGGCGGGTTGATGCCGTATCTGACGTTATCTTGTCGAACGTGCTTACGAGAGCAAACGGAGCGCGGTTTGAGCCGAGCCGTTCGCCTGCGAGAGCATCGCGGTGCCTGCCTGGACGAGGGTGTTCCAGCGAGCCAGCTGGGTTGACTCCTCCGCCACGTCGACGTCGACAATGCGGCTGGAAGCGGCTTCCAGGTTCGCCTTGTTGACGGTGATCAGCTCGCTCGCGAAACCGAGGCGGCTCTGCTCAGCGCCGTTCTGGGCGCGGAACGTGGCCACATTCTGGATCGCGGTCGTGATCGCGCTCAGCGAGATGTCGCCGAGATCGGTCACGGAGCTGGCGGTGAGGGCTCCGACGCCGGTGCCGGTGCTCGTGAGATCACGAGCCGCCAGCGAGACCGAGGTCGCGCCATCTTCCGTCACCTGCACCGAGAAGCTAGCACCCGTACCGAACAGCGCCTTCCCGTTGAAGGTCTCGGCACCGACGGAGGTGAGCTGCGACTGCAGAGCGGTAAACTCTGAGTCATAGTTCGCCAAGTCCGTAGCATTCTTGGTCGGATCGGAGTACAGGGTCTTGAGTTCGCTCATGCGATCAAGCACCTTTCCGGCGACCTTGAGTGCACCGTCTTGCGTTTGGAGCAGCGAGACGGAGTTGCCGATGTTGGTGTTCACCGCCCCGGAACGCTTGGCGGCCGCGCTGATCTTCATGGAGACCGCGAGACCACCGGCATCGTCAGCCGGGGAGATGATCTTGGTGCCGCTGGAGAGCCGGTTAAGGCTCCGCTGCAGCATGCTGTTCGAAGCAGCGAGGTTGTTGGAGGCAACGGTCGCTGCGTAGTTGGTGTTAATTACAACTGCCATGGTAGTATCTTTCCTTGATGAGTTGCGACATCCGTTGTCGCTACGGATCCGATGATACGACGCGGATCGCGCCGATTAGGGCGATTGCCCCAAAGTGTCACCCTGCGAAGGGACTGGCTGCGAGTGGTCATCATAGGACGAGAATCCTGCACAAAGCTGAGGGTCGTAATTTTCAACAAGAGGTCAGAGAGGGCCCCCGCCGCTGCGGCGGGGACAACCCCGTGGGTTCTGGGTCGGGGCATCAGGGGAGCCGTGCGCCGGAACGACCGGCGACTACGACCCCCGCGGAGCCGATTGTCGTGTTACTGCTGCAAGAGACGCAGAGCGGTTTGCGCGCTCTGATTGGCCTGGGCCAGCATCGCCGTGCCCGCCTGGACAAGGGTGTTCCACCTTGCCAGCTGGGTCGACTCCTCGGCCACGTCGACATCGACGATCCGGCTGGAGGCGGCTTCCAGGTTGGCCTTGTTCACCACGAGCAGGTCGCTCGCGAAGGTCAGTCTGCTCTGCTCGGCGCCGTTCTGGGCGCGGAAGGTGGCCACATTCTGGAGGGCCGTCGTGATGTCACTCAGGACCACGTCACCGAGATCGACCACCGAGGATGCCACCAGGGCTCCAATGCCCGCGCCCGTGCTTGAGAGATCGCGGGAGAGCATTGTGACCGCCGTGGATGTATTGCCGTCCTCGGTGACAGCGACGGAGAGCGAAAGGGTGCCAAAGAGGGACCGGCCGTTGAACTTTTCCGAGGAAAGCGACGTGAGTTGCGCCTGGAGGGCCGTGAACTCGGAGTCGTAATTCGACAAGTCCGTCGTGTTCTTGGTCGGATCGGCGTAGAGGGTCTTGAGCTCACCGATACGGTCGAGCACCTTGCCCGCCGTCTTCAGCACGCCGTCCTGCGTCTGCAGGAACGAGATGGTGTTCGAGATGTTGATGGCTGCGGCGCCCGATCGACGGGCAGCTGCGCTCAACTTCATGGATACGGCCAAACCACCGGCATCGTCGGCCGGACTGACAATCTTCGACCCGCTCGAAAGCCGATTCAGGCTTTTCTGGAGCATGGAGTTCGAGGACGCGAGGTTGTTCGAGGCAACAGTTGCTGCCGCGTTCGAGTTAATAACGACTGACATGGTATCTTCCTTGATCTGAGTGCCCTGTCCGTAGGGCGACGTAACCGAGGGGGGATTCGGTTCGCTCCGGCTGCATTCATCACGCAGTTGCTGATCCTTACGGCCCGTCCCTGAACCAACTTTAAATGGAATTCCGACTTTTTTCGAAAAGGCCTTTCGTCTCAAGTCAGGCCGCCGCCGTGACGATGCCCCCCGCTGGGACATTCTCTGTCCCGATCATTCCACCCATTTTACCATGGCAGGCCTACAACTCTCCGGACTCGCTTCAGGTTTCGATTGGAAGACCTTGGTGGACAACCTGATCGAGCTTGAACGCACTCCCATCACGCGTCTCGAAGCGGAGAAAACACTCAATACGCGCAAACAAACCGCGTTCGACGGCCTGAAATCACGGCTCACCGAGCTGCAGACCGCCAACAACGCACTTAAGACGCAGGGCCTGTTCAGCGGCCGCACGGCCACCTCAACGAATACCAGCTCCAATTGGCTGTTGAGTGCAGGGACCGGTACCGCTGCCGGCAACTACACCTTCGATGTCCTCCAGCTCGCCACGACCTCCCGACGCACGGGCACGGGAGACATCGGACGGGGGCTTTCCGCCACCGATGACGTTTCGGCCCTGACAATCGCGTCCCTTCCCACTCCCTCGGCGGTCACCGCGGGCACGTTCACCGTCAATGGTCAGACCGTGACGGTCGCCCTGACCGATTCCCTGCAGGATGTGTTTGGCAAGATCGCCACGGCCACGGGAAATGCTGTCACAGCCACCTACTCGGCTTCGACCGACCGCGTTACCCTTTCGGGTACGTCGGAGGTCGTCATGGGTGCAGCCAATGACACCTCGAACTTCCTGTCCGTCATGCGACTGGCGAACAATGGTACCGACACCACGTCGAGCGGTTCGGCCTTGGGCTCGACGAATGTCAATACCCCGTTGATCAACTCCGGACTGCGATCGGCCATAACGGCGGTCGACGGAACGGGAAATGGAGCGTTCACGGTCAATGGCGTCAGCATCGCCTACAATATCAACACCGACTCCCTCTCGACGGTGATGAGTCGCATCAATTCATCGGCGGCCGGTGTCACGGCGGCCTATGACACGCTGAACGACCGCATGATTCTGACTAACAAGACCACCGGGGACTTGGGTTTGAACATCAGCGAGTCGACCGGCGGTTTGGTGGATGCCCTCGGACTTGGCGGCACCTCAGTTCTGAATCGCGGACTCAATGCACGGTACACCGTCAATGGTGGCGCGGAGGTCACAAGCACCAGTAACACGTTCGACGCCTCCAGCCACGGAATCACCGGCTTGACCGTCACCGCTCGCAGCGAATCAAGCGAGACCATCGCCGTCACCTCCAATACGGCGGCCATGAAATCGGCGATCGAGGCGTTCATCGCGAAATTCAACGCGGTTCAGACCTACATCGACGACCAGACAAAGATTACCACCACCAATGGAAAGGTGAGCGCCGCACTGTTGAGCAACAACCGGGAGATTCAGGGTTGGGCGCAGTCCATGCGGGCCAACGCATTCTCGGCCGTCAGCGGGCTGGACGGAACGATCAAGCGCCTGGATGATCTCGGAATCGACTTCAGTGCGGGGAATTCCCAACTTTCGATCAAGAACTCGACCAAACTGGACGCGGCACTTTTGAACAACGCAGCCGATGTCGAGCGCTTCTTCACCCAGGCGTCCACGGGGTTTGCCGGAAAGTTCGACTCGTTCATCACCAGCACGATTGGGCTCACCGGTACGGGAGGTAACCTCGGGTCGCAATCCACTCAATTGACCAAGAGTTCAAGCAGCATTGACGAACAGATTGCGGCTCTCGAACGTAGGTTGGTCCAGCGCCGGGCTCAAATGGAAGCGGCCTTCATCGCCATGGAGACAGCCCAGTCCAAGTTGCAGCAGATGCAAACCCAGTTGACCAACGCCTTCAGCACAAAGACCTCGAACACATGAGGATCCGTTTTTTTAGTGCGAGTGTTCTTCTGCTCGCGGCTTCGTTCCAGGCAGGATGTGAGACGGTTCCGCCTTCGGACGGGGCGCGTCAGGGACCGTTTTTTACTCCCACGAACACCCGCGGCGTGGAACGGCTACCCGCAGCAATCCGGCGGGTAGCACTGCTGCCTGCGGCGGGTGGCCCAGGAGTGGTGGAGGAAAGCCTGATCCGCATGGACGAGGCGCTTCTGGCGGAGTTCACCCGGACGGCCCGGGCCGAGTGCGTACCGGTTTCGCGCGAGCTCCTTGCCCGAATCGCGGGGGTTCGCCAAATTGATTCAGCTGCGGCACTGCCGCACGATCTGCTCAGCCGAATCAAATCATCCACCCAGGCCGACGCGGTCGTCTTCGTCGACATCACCTCGTACTCCCCCTACCCACCGCTCGCCATCGGACTGAGGGCGAAACTGGTCAATGTGGAGTCCTCCGACATTCTTTGGGCTTTTGATGCGATCTTTGACTCCGCGAAGCCCGCCGTTCGAAACTCGGCGCGTCGCCATGCCTTGGCAGAAGGCAATACCTTCACCATGACGGCCGACATGAGTGCAACTATCCTGCAAAACCCATCGCGGTTTGCGGCCTATGTCGGAGCGGCGACCTTTGCCACCCTGCCCCCGCGCTAGAAATCCGTTAATTTCTCAAGAATCTTCTGCGGGAACCGATAATCCAGACTAGTGATCAACGGCGTTCCCTGTATCTCCCAGTCGAGGGCTGACCGTAACAACCACGGAATCCGAACATGATACAATCCACGTCCCAGAGCCACAGCTCCTATCGGGCGGACGCCATTCCACCCTCGGGCGGCCAGTCGCCAGCCCCCAAGAAACTCGACCTCGTCTCGACTGACTCGCTATCAACCGACAACGCCGAATCCCTGCATCGCGCCCTCGAGTCCACCCCTGAAATTCGACCCGAAGTCGTCGAGATGGGACACCATCTCGCCGTCGATCCCAACTATCCGCCGCGCCAGATCATCGAGCAACTTGCGAAGATGTTCACGGAATCGGCAGATCCATCCGAACTGGGTTGAGGGACATTCCATGGCTAACCCCTACGGTTGCGCTCGCGCCTACCAGGCACAGTCCGTTCTCACCGCCAGCCCCGGTCAATTGGTCCTTATGCTATACGATGGCGCCCTTCGCTACATCGGACAGGCGCAAGAGGCCTTTGGATCAGGTCAGGACAATGTAAAGCGGATCGAGCAGATCAACAGCTCCCTGGTAAAGGCCCAGAACATCTTGGTCGAACTGCAAGCCACGCTCAATTTAGATGCGGGTGGTGACTACGCCACCAATCTTGACCGCCTCTACGACTACTACATCCGGCGCTTGTTTGAAGCAAACGTGAAGAAAGTCGTTGATCCGGTTAATGAAGTGGAGCGATTGCTCCGTCAGATCCGCGATGGTTGGGCTGAGATGCTTCGTAAAGAAGAGGCCACGCGCTACGAACGCGCCCGTGGCGTCGCCTAAGGTCCCATTTCGTGTCACATCCCAGCGCACCCACCCTGAAACGCCTCTTGGGCGCGCTTGAGACCTTGGCCAGCCAGGAAGGAACACTGCTGGCACAGGGTGCATGGTCCGAGCTTGCGCTCTTGCAGGATCGGGAGGCGGCCTTGGTCGCTCGCATCGGCGAATTGATGCAAGACCCTGCCCTGCAATCCTCACTTTCGCCAGAGCTGCTGACCCAAGTCGCCGAAATCGGCGATCGGCAGAACCAAACTATGGCCGAACTCAAGACCCGGCTCACCGCGTGCCAAGAAGAGCTTTCGGCCTTGGGATCTACCCAGGTCCGGGTGCAGACCATTCGTCCTGCCTACCGCTCGACCGCCTACGATCGGGCCACGCAGTCGTTCTTCCAGCAGGGTTGATCCACCGCGGCGGGAGGTGGGCTCGACCCCGCAACCGTCTTTACGGGTCCCTTTTCCGGGTCAGTTCTGCGCGGGCGACAGGACGGGTGAAATCCCGCTGTTTTCTTCCCGATTCTCTTTTGGGTCACACGGCTGCGACCGAGCCGTTGGACGCTTCCTGCAGGCCTCAACCAACCGCTGCCAGGCGGTCCATGTTCTGAGCCGCCGAGGCAGCTTTGGGCATCGGAAGCGCACTGGCGGGCCCGGACATCCAAGCGAGAGCAACTCCCTCGGCCGAGGCCGACCAGTCGTGCGAATCCGAGTGCGGGTAAATTGCGTGAATAACGCTACCCTCGGTCCCGGCCCAAGAGAGCGCGGCCTTGACGCAAATCTGACCGTCAGCAAGGGTAAAGCTCTGCAGCGCAATCGCTCCGCCATCAGCAAAAGCAAGGCGGGCCAGCCCTTTGTGGTAGCTCACCGACCGCTGCATCGGACGCGCCACAATCGTGGCCCCTTGTTCGATCAATGCAGTTTCGATCTTAGACAGGAGGGAGAGCAATCGGGGGGCCATGTCGACAGGAGTTCAATTCAGGTGTCGGCACGTCTGCACGTATTCTTAACTCAAAAACATGGATTTTCTCCGGATTTAGCCGATTTACATCCCTCGGCCTGATGCCATTGTGAGTCCTTCGCCATCTCGATGAGCAGCACCACTCCCCCCCGCTCAATCACCTCGCCAGCGAACGCGAGTGGGCTCCCGTCCGCGCTCATGACGCGTTTGGTGAGTGCCTCCACCCAGGGTCTGGTGGTCACGGAAGCTGCCGGGCGCTACATCATTTACCTCAATCCGGCATTTGAACGGTTAACCGGCTATCACACGGCCGATGCGTTGGGCAAAACCAAGAGCGAGCTTCTGGGGGTTCCGGACGAGCCGAACGCGTGGGAAACGATCGAGACGGCAATCCAGGAGGGACGTCCCTGCCGAAGTGTTGTTGTGATGAAGCGCCAGGATGGCAGTCGATTCCATGCGGCGATCGATATGTTTCCGCTGGCGGACGAATCCGGAGCCATCACGCACTGGGTCACAAGCTTCGTCGACGCCACCCAGCGGGTCGAATTGGAGGAAGCGCTGGTCCGCAGCGAGTCGCAGCACCGTCTCCTTGCCGAGACGATTCGCGATCTGGTCACCGTTCACCAGCCGGGCACCGGTCGCTGCCTGTACATTTCACCCTCCGCTCGTGCCATCCTTGGTTTTGAGCCGGTTGAACTGACCGGCACTTCCATCTACGACCTGATTCACCCGGAAAACGTGGCCCATGCCCGACGGGTCTTTCTCGGCCACTCCGAGGGACGACCAGAAAGCTCGTTCGTCCTCCGCATCCGCCGCAAAGACGGTACCTACCTTTGGGCGGAGACGATGAACACCACTCGTCTGGACGTGAACGGCGAGATTGAGATCGTTTCAACGACCCGGGACATCACTCGTCGCAAGGAGGCGGAAGCAACCCTGACCGCGATGCATGGGCTGCTCAGTTCGGTCTATGAAGCCGTGCCTTTGGGCCTTTGCCTGCTCGACAATCGAAGCTACGTTCAGCTGTGCAACCGGGCGTTTTCATCCCATTTTGGAACCGAGCCCGATGAACTCGCAGGGCGTCCCATCTCCACCACCGTGCCCCTATCGGAGATAGCACTCGCCACGGGAAGGGCAGGAACCCTGCACACCTTCGATGCCTATCGGCGCAATGGCATGATGTTTCCCGCGGAACTCACGGTGACGCCCGTGAAGTTCACGGAAGAGACGTGGCGCCTCCTCACCCTCAACGACCTGACGGAGCGTCGGCGGATTGAGGCGCGGCTGCGGGAAGCGCGACAACTGGAGAGTCTGGGCACCTTGGCCGGCGGCATCGCCCACGATTTCAACAATTTGCTGACGATCATCCTGGGATACGCCGGACTGTTGCAGGGCAGCGTTCACGACGCCAGTGCCCTTGAACGGGCGACACATGCCATCATCGACGCCGGCCGCCGGGGCGCCGACGTCGTCAAACAGCTCCAGTTGTTCGCCAATCAACACGACATCGAGCTTATTCACACCGATCTTCAGGCCCTGATTGAAGATACCATCGAACGAACCTGCGCGGATTGGCCTTCAAACGTCCAGGTTTCGTGCGTGTATGGCGTGAGCGATACCGTGGTTTCCGTCGACCCCACCCAGGTGGCGCTGGGACTTCGACATCTTCTGCAGAACGCCTGTGACGCCATGCCCAATGGTGGAACGGTTACCGTCCGAACAACTGAAACCATGACTCCCTCTCCCCATGGGGGCGACATGGTCACCTGCCTGCAGGTGACCATTGAAGACAGCGGGCGGGGTATGGATGCGACGACCCGGGCGCGCATATTTGAACCTTTCTTCGCCAAGGACAAAGGCCCCGCCGTCCGCGGACTCGGACTCGCCGTCGTTTATGGTATCATGCGTGCCCATCGAGGTCACATTGATGTGGACAGTGCTCCCGGCCAGGGTACCCGCGTTCACCTCTCTTTTCCGCGCGCGACACCGAACGAGACGCAGGTGAGGCCCTCGGGAGCCGACGAGACTCCGCTCCCTGTGACCAAAGCTCCCCAGCGTCGCGTTCTGGTGGTGGAGGATGAGGCGGATATTGGCCGGCTATGGGAGAATATTTTCGATTCCGAGGGGATTCCCATGCTGTGGGCTCGTGACGGGGAAGAGGCGCTACGCCTGTTTGCCGCCCACCGTGACGAGATCGGTTTACTTTTCACCGATATCGGCCTTCCCGGAATCGACGGGTGGCAGGTTGCCCAACGCATTCGCGCCGAGATCCCCACCCTGCCCCTTCTTCTGGTCAGTGGAGCCTTTAAACCAGGAGATC
This sequence comes from Opitutaceae bacterium, assembly GCA_046346755.1. Classification (GTDB taxonomy): domain Bacteria; phylum Verrucomicrobiota; class Verrucomicrobiia; order Opitutales; family Opitutaceae; genus UBA6669. Next base: position 88,541 of record JAXMHM010000028.1, read on the forward strand.
GTGCTCAGTCTGAGCTCGCCCCTCCCGCGATTTGCTTGCCAAAGCCTTTCCCTCCGTCGGATGTCCTCGCCAAAGTACGTGCCCTACTGCCGAACCCCTAACTCACCTCCTCGGGGTTGCGCACGGGGTTTTGCCTTCTCTCTCACCGCAAAACCAGCTTGATTACCCCATCCCCTTTCCCGCCAGCAGTGGAAACGAGACTCGCCTATGTCACTTGAAAGAATCCTCGTGCTCGATGATGAGCCCATCATCCAAAAGGTGCTCGAGGAGCTTTTCCGTCGAAAGAAGTACACGGTCAGCATTGCCAGCACGATCGCCCAAGCGGAGAGCCTGATATCACGGGAGAGTTTCGACTTGGTCATGCTCGATGTCCGGCTGCCTGATGGTGACGGCCAGCAGCTCCTGGAACGCCTGGGTGCGCTCCCGGACCGCCCCTTGGTGGTAATGATGACCGGGCATGGAACGATTGAGAGTGCAGTCGCCTGCATGCGAGGAGGCGCGTTCGACTACCTGATCAAACCCTTTTCCCCGTCACAAATTGAGATTGTGCTGAAGAAGGCCGACGCCTTTCGACAGCTGGTCAAAGTGAACCGGTATTTCAGCGAACAGGACGGGGGCGACGGCGACCTCCTGGGGCGAAGCATGCCGATGCAGCGCCTACGCCAGCTGATCGAGCGGGTGGCCCCAACCGACGCCACGGTCCTGATCACCGGTGAAAACGGCACGGGCAAGGAAATGGTCGCCCGCGAGCTTTGGAAGCATTCACCGCGCCGCAACGAGCCGTACATCAAGATCAATTGCGCCGCTCTCTCCGAACAACTGATCGAGAGTGAGTTGTTCGGTCACGAAAAGGGCGCATTCACCGGCGCCACCGATCGCCGCGAAGGACGCTTCGAACTTGCCAACAAAGGCACGCTGCTGCTCGACGAGGTGTCAGAAATTCCGCCCAACCTCCAAGCCAAGCTCCTGCGCGTGCTCCAGGAACGAGAGTTTGAGCGCGTGGGCGGGACCAAGACGATCAAGGTCAACGTGCGAATTCTCGCCACCTCAAATCGCGACTTGATCCAGTTTGTCGAGCGCGGCTCGTTTCGATCCGATCTCTACTACCGCCTGAACGTGTTTCCGGTCCAGGTGGCTGCCCTCCGCGAGCGCCCGGATGACATCATGCTGCTGGCGGACTCCTTCCTGCGACGGTTTTCGCGCAAACACGGCCTGAAGATACCGGGATTCACCGACAATGCGATTGCTGCCTTGGTCGGCTATCCGTGGCCAGGCAATGTCCGCGAACTCCAAAACACGCTCGAACGCGCGGTGATCCTCTCGGAGAATGGACGCCCGATCTCCACCGCAACGCTGGGGCTGCCTTCCCTACCGAAGACCGCCGGTTTGGTCGGGGTTGCCATTCCGCCGGTTACAGCGATCACCACCCCCATGGCAATGCCCGGGCTGGCGCCCTTGGCCCCGCACCGCCCCGCCTCAATTCCGGAATCGTATCGGTGGGAAGCCACCCATGATCCGTCAACCACGGTGGCTCCCCTTCCAGTCGGAGAAAGCACCACCAAAGCGCCTGCGCCCGTCTTGGAACGGGCAGATGAACCGGAGGAAGCAACGGCGGCACCGGCGTCGGCAAATGACGACTCGTCCATCCTTCCGCTGAACGAATTGGAAAAACGGGCCATCATTTCCGCGCTCAAAGCCACGGGTGGCAACCGAACCAGAACAGCTGAGTTGCTGAACATCTCGATCCGGACACTCCGCAACAAACTCCAAGAGTATCGAGCCAGCGGAGACTTTGTCGAAGCCAACGGCGTCTACAAAGACTAGAGGCGGGATCCCGACCGCAAAGGGATCTCCCCACAGGCGAGGTGCTCCGGATCCCATTGAGACCGGCTTCGCCTCCCGATGTCGGAACCGGGCTCCGTGTTTGTCAGGCCTTGGGCTTGGGGAACAACTCCGAGAAGAACGCGCGCATCTGTAGCCAGGAGCGTCGTGCCGCCGGCTCGTTGTAACCGATTCCCTTCAAACCCGTCGCGGCGGCCAACTTGTCGGCTCCAGGATTCGTAAAGGCGTGGACTGCGCCACTGTAGGAGACAAACTGGTAGTCGATCCGGGCCTCATCGAGGGAACGGGAAAACGCCTGGATGTCCTCTGCCTTGATGAACGGATCCACGGCACCATGGAGCACCAGCACCTTTGCCCGCATCGCTGGCGCAGCGGCGGCTGGGAGCGGAATCAGCGAACCGTGAAAACTGACGATTCCGGCCAGCGGGGCGCCGGAATAAGCCAGAGCCTGGCAGGTCGCACCGCCGAAACAGAAGCCAATTGCGGCCACCTTCGTTTCATCCACCAGCCCGGACTGGACCAGTTGCGTCAAACCCGCCCTGGCCCGCTCAGCCATGAGAGGTTTTCCGTAAAACTGCGACGCCAGCTCGCCTGCCCGTTTTGGATCTTCGGTCGAGACTCCCTGACCATACATGTCCAAGGCAAACGCCACGTATCCGAGCTTGGCCAGCGCTTCGGCCCGGCCACGGGAAAACGAGTTTAATCCCCACCACTCGTGCACCACGAGCACGCCGGGCGCTTTCTTGTCGAGGCTGACCTTTTCATCATCGTAGGCGAGGAACCCTTCGAGTTTGACGCCGGAGTGCTCGTAGACCACCGGCTTGCGGATGAGTTTGGCGTAAGTGGGTAGGACGCACGAGGCGACTATTGCGGCAAGAAGGAGCGTTTTCATCGGACGCACGCTGCATCTCCCCACGTCCGGCGTCAATTTCTCCAGACTCTTTCGCCGACGGCCGTGGGGCTACTCCACATTCGCCACCTGCTCGCGGATCTTTTCCAGTTCGTTCTTCAGCTCAATCACGGCACGGGAAATGGTCAGGTCATTCGCTTTACTCCCGATGGTGTGAACCTCTCTCCCCAGCTCCTGGAGGATAAACTCCGCCTTCCGACCAATCTCCCCGCTGGAGCGGAGGAGCGCCTCAAACTGCTCAAGGTGGCTGCGAAATCGGGTGATCTCCTCTGACAGGTCGCAGCGATCGGCAAACAAAGCGATCTCCTTCAACACCCGCTCATCGTCGAGATCAATCTCCAGCCCGGCCTGACGCAGCCGCTGAAGGAGTTGCTCCCGGAAAGCCGACACGACCTGGGGTGCGCGAAGGGTGACCACCTCCATGTGCATATGAAGCGACTGCAGTCGGCCGAGGAGATCGGCCAAGAGTGCGGCGCCCTCGCGGGAACGCATGGTGGAAAAGGCCCCGAGTGCTCCCTCAAGGGCTCCGAGAATGGCCGGCTGCGCCTGCTCAAGTTCAGGCAACTCAACCGACTTTCGCTGGGCGTTCACCACACTCCAAAGGACCTCGGGTGTCGGCCGGAATTCCAAGCCGCGAGCCAACGCCCAGGCCGCGAGTCGATCCAGGGCTGCATTGGCCGCCGCTTCATCCCACTGCACTTCACTGCTTGCACCGGAGACCTCCAGGCTGACATGGACCTTTCCCCGGCTTGCCGCCTTGCGCACCGCTTCCAGCACCGCAGTTTCGACCGCCTCCCACGCCTCCGGAACTTTGGTCGTCAGATCCAGGGTCTTTCGGTTCACCGAGGTAACCTGGAGGGTCAATGTCAACGATCCCAAGGCCGCCGTGGCCCGTCCATATCCGGTCATGCTGCGCATGGAGGGAAGTCCAACCAGGAACCGATCACAAAGCGACGTTCAACATTCGGGCGATCTGGTTGACGTCTTTGTCGCCGCGCCCGGATAGATTGATCACCACCACCTGGTCCTTTCTCAGTTCGCTCGCACGTTTCAAGCCATGCACCAGAGCATGGGTTGACTCCAAAGCAGGCAGTATGCCCTCAAGCCGAGACACCAATTGGAAGGTCTTGATCACCTCATCATCACAAGCGTACGCGTATTCGATCCGCCCGCGATCTCGGTAGTAGGCGTGCTCGGGTCCAATCGCCGCGTAGTCGAGACCCGCACTCACCGAATGGGTCAGTTCAATCTGCCCATCTGGATCCTGAAGGATGTAAGTCTTGCTACCCTGCAGCACCCCAAGTCTGCCACCCTCAAAGCGGGCGGCGTGATCACCGCGGCGAATGCCCCGTCCGCCAGCTTCGACGCCAATCAGGCGGACCCCCTCGTCGTTGAGAAACTCGAAGAAGAACCCGATGGCATTGGATCCTCCGCCGACACAGGCGACCATTTCGTCGGGCAGGCGTCCCTCCCGTGCGAGCAATTGCTGCTTGGTTTCACGCCCAATCACGCGGTGAAAATCCCGCACCATCATGGGATACGGATGCGCACCCAAGGCCGAACCGAGAATATAATGTGTTCCGCGCACATTCGTCACCCAGTCACGCATCGCCTCGTTGACCGCATCCTTCAAGGTCTTCTGCCCGGCCTCCACGCCGCGCACTTCGGCACCCATCAGGCGCATGCGGAAAACGTTCAGGGATTGTCGTTCCATATCGACCGCTCCCATGTAGACCACGCACTCCAATCCGAACTTGGCGCACACCGCAGCGGTCGCCACCCCGTGCTGTCCCGCACCCGTCTCAGCAATGATCCGCTTCTTGCCCATCCGCCGCGCCAGCAAAGCCTGACCAAGCGCGTTGTTGATCTTATGCGCTCCGGTGTGGAGCAAATCCTCACGTTTGAGGTAGATGCGGGCTCCGCCGCAATGGGCCGTCAATCGTTCTGCGAAGTAGAGCTCGGTCGGCCGGCCGGCGAACTCCTTCAGGTGGTGGGACAGTTCGGCCTGAAATGCGGGATCGTCACGGGCGACCTCATACGCCGCACCGAGATCGGAAAGGGCGGTCATCAGGGTTTCCGGGACAAACACACCGCCATAACGGCCGAAGTGTCCGGATGCGGAAGGCAGGAGAGCGGGATCGGCGGGAGCGGCGACGGCCATAGAAGCTCAAGAAAGCCTTCGGACCGGGACTAGGCAAACGACATTTGCGGCTTTGACCAGACCAGCGGTCGGCGAGTCAACCAGCACACTTGTCGCCGACCAATCCCTCCCGTCGGGCTAACCCTCGTCCACACGCTTTTTCAGAAACGAGAGAACATCCTCAAATTTGCTCCGATTCGCTTCGTCGACCGAAATGAGGGTTTCGTGCGCCCCCAGAACCAGTTTTGCACTCTCCAGTTCCGACTTAGCCTGACAGGTCAAGGCTGTGCCGGGTGACCCCTGTAGCGGCAAACCGCCACCCGGGTCGACTGTCAGCAGGCGGTGCAAGCCCAGGTTCTTGACCAATTCGAGGTTGCGGGTGCCCATGCCGACCAGGGTCAGGGTGCCGGGGGGTGTCGATTTCCTCAATTGCAGGGCGGTTCCTGCCAATACCCCAAGAAACGTGCTGTCCATGCTCGTGCAGGACGAAAAGTCCATGACGAAGCGGGACTTCCCCTGAGCGATCACCTCACGGAAAAAATCCTGAATGCAGCCGCTGTTCTGGAACGAAGCCCTGCCATCCACCTTGATGAGCACAGGATCGCTCGTTGCGTCCACCATGTAGGCGGGTTTGGGTGCGTCGGGCATGGTGGGCAGGCAGACGTGGGACTGGAGAGGAATGGGCGGTTCCAACCATCGGGAGACGCCCATTCCGAACTTACCGCAGATTCGTCAGGATTTCGACACGATCTGCCGCAAAACGTAGGGAAGGATTCCCCCGTGCTGATAGTAATCGATCTCAATGGGTGTATCGATTCGGCATCGCACATTCACGTCCTCGACCGTTCCGTCCTTGCGAGTGATGCGCAAGGTCAGGTCCTGTTGGGGCCTGAGCGATCCATTCAATCCCAAAACGTCGTAGGTCTCTGAGCCGTCGAGCTTCAGCGATTGCGCCGTGGTCCCCTCCTTGAATTGCAGGGGCAGCACACCCATGCCAACGAGATTGGAACGATGGATACGCTCGAAGCTCTGGGCGACGACCACGCGAACCCCGAGAAGGTTCGTACCCTTCGCAGCCCAGTCGCGGGAGGATCCAGTGCCATACTCCTGTCCGGCCACGACAATGAGGGGCGTGCCCTTCTCGGCATGACGGATCGCCGCATCATAAATCGAAAGTTTCTCACCTGTCGGCTGATAAAGGGTGTTACCGCCTTCTTCGCCCCCCAGCATGAGGTTCTTGATCCGCACGTTGGCAAAAGTGCCACGCGTCATGATGCGGTCATTGCCCCGCCGCGAACCGTAACTGTTGAAGTCTTCAAACGTCACACCCCGCTCGAGCAGGAACCGGCCCGCCGGCGACGACTTCTTGATCGCACCCGCCGGAGAAATGTGGTCGGTCGTGACCGAATCGCCGAAGATACCGAGAGCCCGCGCTCCCTTGATTTCGGTGATGGATCCAGGGGACATCGAGAACTGCGAGAAGAATGGCGGCTCCTGAATGTAAGTTGAACTGCCGTCGAACGCATAGACATCGCCCGTGGACGAAGGAATCTCGTTCCACTTCGGGTTCTGCGAGGCAAAGTCCGAGTAGAGCTTGCGAAACACCTCGGGCTTCAGGGCTGCCTGCAACTGGTCGCGTACTTCCTGCAGGGTCGGCCAGATGTCACGCAGGAACACGGGTTTGCCGGCACGATCGACGCCAAGGGGCTCCTGCGACAGGTCAATGTCAACGCGCCCCGCGAGGGCAAAAGCCACCACCAGCGGGGGTGACATGAGGAAGTTGGACTTGATGTTCTGATGGACGCGCGCCTCGAAGTTGCGGTTGCCGGAGAGAACCGACGCTGCGACGAAGTCGTTCTTGACCACCGCTTCTTCAATCGCGGGCGCCAGCGGTCCCGAGTTTCCAATGCAGGTGGTGCATCCGTAGCCGACCGTCTGAAAACCGAGTTGATCCAGATACGGCTGCAAACCTGTCTTGGTCAAGTAGTCGGTCACCACCCTCGATCCCGGGGCGAGTGACGATTTCACCATGGGATTCACGGTCAGACCCTTCTCCACCGCCTTCTTCGCCAGAAGTCCGGCTGCCAGCATGACCGACGGATTGGAGGTGTTGGTGCAACTGGTGATGGCTGCGATCAGGACACTGCCATGACCCACATCTCCTGCGCCAGGACCATTGGCTCCCGAAGAAACATGGGCGCGGTTGCCAAAATCCTCCGCCTTTTTTCCAAATCCATTTTCAGTCACCGGCTTGGAGAATGCGGTGACAAACTCGTGCTTCAGCTTCGGCAATTCGATGCGATCCTGTGGGCGCTTGGGCCCCGCTACACTCGGCACCACCGTGGCTAGGTCGAGCGAGAGGTCGGTCGAGTAGTCGATATCACCCTTTTGCGGCATGCCCCAGAGGCCTTGGGCGCGATAGTAAGCTTCGTAGAGTTCCACCGCCGCCTCGTCGCGTCCCGTCGCCCGCAGGTAATGGGCACACTCCGCGTCGATGGGGAAGAAACCCATGGTGGCTCCGTATTCCGGAGCCATGTTTGCGATGGTCGCACGGTCCACCACCGGGAGCGCCGCCGCTCCAGGGCCATAAAACTCGACGAACTTACCGACGACCTTCGCCTTGCGCAGCATCTGGGTGAGCGTCAGAGCCAGATCGGTCGCCGTGACGCCTTCGCGCAATGCACCCGTGAGGTGGACTCCCACGACGTCGGGCGTCAGGAAGTACACCGGCTGACCCAGCATTCCCGCCTCGGCCTCAATGCCACCCACACCCCAGCCCACGATGCCAATGCCATTGATCATGGTGGTATGCGAATCGGTGCCGACCAAGGTGTCCGGATAGTACACCCCGTTCGAGTCGGACAACACGCCCTTGGCCAGGTACTCCAGATTGACCTGGTGCACAATTCCAATGCCCGGAGGCACGACCTTAAAGGTATCAAACGCCTGCATACCCCACTTCAGAAACTGGTAACGCTCCCGGTTGCGCGAGAACTCCAAATCGAGATTCTTCTTCAACGCGTCCGCACTTCCCGCGAAGTCCACTTGCACGGAGTGGTCAACCACCAGATCGACCGGCACCAAGGGCTCGATGATCTTCGGGTTCTTACCGAGTCGGGCCACAGCGGCGCGCATGGCCGCAAGGTCGACCAGGAGCGGAACGCCGGTGAAATCCTGCAAGACGATGCGCGCAACCACAAACGGGATTTCTTCAGTCCGGGGGGACTTGGCACCCCAGCCGGCCAGCTCCCGGATGGCCTGTTCCGAAACCCGCTTCCCATCACAGTTGCGCAGCAAGGATTCCAGCACCAACCGGATCGACACCGGCAGCCGGGAGATGCGACCCACCCCCGCGCGCTCCAGCGCGGGAAGCGAGTAATACGAGTGCGTGTCACCCCGGGAGCGAAAGGTCGCCAAGGTGTTGAAGGGATTGGGTAAGGACATCGACGTGGTAGGAAGATTCGGGACGTAAGGAGAATAATCCCGCCTCACTCAGGGGCGGGAGCCATCCGGAAACGAACGGGGCTAGGACGCGAGCGCCGCCTTGATTGCGGCGAAGTTAGGAAGGTCTTTCGGCGTTGCCGTCTGCTCGGCGTATTTGATCAGGCCGTTCGAACCGATCACAAACGCAGCGCGCGCCGCCGTATCGCCGATGCCAGCGAGTCCCGGAAACAACACGCCATAGGCCTTGGTGGTTTCCTTGTTCAAATCGCTCACCAATGTGAGTTTGATCTTGTTGATCTGAGCCCACGCTTCCTGGGCGAAAGGACTGTCGACGCTAATCCCGATGACCGAAGCCCCCAGCTTTTCATAGTCACCCAATCCTGCGGTCGTGTCACACATCTCGGTGGTGCAGACACTGGTGAAGGCGAGAGGGAAAAACAGGAGTACGACGGACTTCTTGCCAAGATGGTCGCTCAGTTTGACGTCCTTGAGACCTTCGGACGTCTTCGTTTTCAGTGTGAAATCAGGGGCTTTGGAGCCAACGGCGATAGGCATGGTGGTTCAGGCGGGGAGGTTAGTCTGGATCGATGCAAACAGAGCACCGAAAGAAAGGTGACAACTAGAAGGCGCCTCCGTCGCGCGGCAACCACGATTTCCGACCAGAAGACGCCTTTCTTTTTCTTCCAAGAGCCACATAAGAAACGCTCTTGCCGCCCTGCTCGCAGACGACGTTACTCCACGGCCCTTCACGACATGAGCATCCTCGAAGACCTCCAATGGCGCGGCCTTGTGGCCGACTGCACCGATTTGCCTGCGCTGGCGAAGCGCCTGAACGAAGGCCCGATCACCCTTTATTGTGGCTTCGATCCGACAGGAGACTCGCTTCACGTCGGGCACCTGGTTCCTCAACTCCTGCTCCGTCGATTTCAGCAGGCCGGGCATCACCCCATCTCCCTCGCCGGGGGGGCCACCGGGATGATCGGAGATCCCGGTGGCAAATCGGCTGAGCGTAATCTCCTTACAAGGGAACAGCTTAACTACAATGTTGGCCGAATTAAGGTGCAGTTGGAACGGCTGTTGGACTTCAACTCGCCCACCAACCCCGCGCGCCTGGTTGATAATGCGGATTGGACGGCTCCGGTCAGCTTCCTCGATTTCCTCCGCGATGTCGGTAAACACTTCTCCCTGAGCTCCATGCTCGCCAAGGACAGTGTGCGCAGCCGCTTGGAGAGCGAGTCGGGTATCAGTTACACCGAGTTCAGCTACCAGTTGCTACAGGCAAACGATTTTCACCACCTTCGCTCCGCCCTGCAGTGCGAACTCCAGATCGGGGGCACCGAACAGTGGGGAAACATCACTGCGGGTACGGATTTGATCCGCAAAAAGTTGGGGGCGACCGCATGGGGGCTGACGTTCCCGCTCATCACCAAGTCGGATGGCACCAAGTTCGGTAAAACGGAAAGCGGTGCCGTCTGGCTCGATCCCAAGAAAACCAGCCCCTACCGTTTTTATCAGTTCTTCGTCAATACGGAGGACAGCATGGTGATCGGCTATCTCAAGAAGTTCACACTGCTGCCGCGTGCCGAAATCGAGTCACTGGAAACCCGACATCTGGCCAACCCGGGAGCACGCGAAGCTCATCGGGCGCTGGCTCGAGAAGTCACCACACTGGTCCACGGTGACCAGGCGTGCCAGGACGCAGTCCGGGCGAGCGAACTGATGTTTGGCGGCGGTCTGGACGGGATTTCCGAGGAGCTCTTTCGCGATGTGGTGGGGGAGGTTCCAACAAAGTCGCTCGCACGCGAACGCTTGGAGGGTGCCGGGTTCTCCCTGACGGAAGCATTGGTTCATGCTGGATTGGCACCCTCCAAGGGTCAGGCTCGCAAAGATGTCGAGGGCGGGGGAATTTATGTGAACAACGTGAAGACAGCCGACGTCGCCCGGACGTTGACGCCCATCGATCTGCTCTTCGGCAGCTATGTGCTGCTGCGCAAAGGTAAGCGCACCTACACCGTGCTCTCGGTCGCTTGACCAACGGATGGCAACAAAAAGGCCGCGCTGGAGCAGCGCGGCCTTGAGAGAGCGAGGACTGGGCGTTTGGTCAATCGTCCCGGCGTCCCGAGAGGAGCATCAGGATATGCAGCAGGGAGCCGAGCGAAGCCACAAACGCCGCCACGTAGGTGAGCGCCGCGGCATTGAGCGTCTCATTGACGCCCGGCATTTCATCGCGCCCCAGCACTCCGAGCGTGACGAGCTGCTGCTTGGCCCGACGGCTGGCGTCGAACTCGACTGGCAGGGTCACGAGCTGGAACAAACAGATCAGTCCCAGGGCAATCGCGCCGAGCATGAGCAGTTTTCCGCCAATCGCGCTGCTGATGAGGAAAATACCCGCGATCATGACGAAGTTGGCAACTCCGGCCGCAATCTGGGTGGCAGGAGCCAGCGTCTGGCGTACCGACATCATGGCGTAACCCACTTTGTGCTGAATGGCATGACCCGCCTCGTGAGCGGCCACACCCAGCGCCGCCAGACTTGTCCCGTCATAGTTGAGCTCGGACAGCGCAAGGCGACGGTTGATCGGATCATAGTGGTCGGTCAACTGGCCCGGCACGCGCACGATTTCGACATTCGTTACGCCAGCGGCACGCATGACGGCATCCGCCGCCTCCGCACCGGTGATTCTCCCGCGTGAAGGAATCTGCACATTCTTGTTGTAAGCGCTGGACACCCGCATCTGAGCGTACAGCCCAAACAACATCGGAATAATGATGAGAACGATCCAGATGAGCATGGTGATAAGAAGTTGAAGGTTGGTTGACTCGCGACATCAGCCGTTGGTGATCCAACGGCGACGTGTTGACGTGCACAAGGCTATCAGTCCTTCCCGCATTGCAAGGTGAACGGGCTCAAAATAGAAACGCTGGCCGGAATTGGAAACCGGCCAGCGCGAGACTGAGGTTCGAATCTACGTAAAACGCTGAATGTTAGACAATCGGCGGAACGTCGACCCACTTGCGCTCCGCCCACGATTTGAGGCCGAGTTCAGCCAATTGCACGCCTTTTGCACCCTGCAGCAGATTCCACGGGAAAGGCGTGCCTTTGACCACATGCCGCAAGAAGAGCTCCCACTGCACCTTGAATGCATTATCGTAGGTGTCGTTCGAAGGTACCCGCGTCCAGCCATCAAAAAACTTGATCGGGCTGTCGATGTCGGGGTTCCAAACACACCGGGGAGTGGCTGACAGGTGTTGGGCAGTGCAATCGCGCAGTCCGGCAACCGCGGAACCATGGGTACCGTCCACCTGAAGCGTCAGCAGGTCATCCCGACGCACCCGCACCGCCCACGAGGAATTGAAATGGCAGATCACGCCATTCACCAGTTCGAAGGTGGCATAGGCTGAATCGTCAGCCGTGCAGGCATAGGGCTTGGCAGCTTCATCCCAGCGGGTCGGGATGTGCGTGGCGCCCAAACAGCTCACCGATTTGATCTCACCGAAAAGGTTCTGAATGACGTACTGCCAGTGACACAGCATGTCGACGATGATGCCGCCATCCTCCTCCTTGCGGTAGTTCCACGACGGGCGCTGCAACTTCTCGTACTCCCCGGTGAAAACCCAGTATCCAAACTCACCCCGAACCGAGAGGATTTTGCCGAAAAATCCGGTATCGATGAGGTACTTCAGCTTGAGCAGACCCGGAAGCCAGAGTTTGTCCTGCACCACGCCGTTCTTGAGTCCGGCGGAAGTCACTTCCTGATAGAGGGCCAGCGCCTCCGCCGACGTCGTGGCCGTCGGCTTTTCACAGTAGATGTGCTTCTTGGCAGCGATCGCCTTGCGTACGCCGATCGGCCGCTGACCGGTCAGGGTCGCGTCGAAGTACACCTGATTGCCCGGATCGGCGAGCGCGGCGTCGAGATTGGTGGAGTAGCGGGATACACCGGCCCGTGCGGCCAGGGCAGACAGCTTGGACTCGCTGCGTCCAATCAAAATGGGATCGGGCATGATCACCTCTCCGTCGGTGAGCTTGATCCCCCCTTGCTCAATGATGGCTTTGATGGAGCGCAGCAGGTGCTGATTGGTGCCCATGCGTCCGGTGACGCCGTTCATGATGATGCCGACTTTGTGCGTGGTCATAGAGTCAAACTGGAATGGGGGGTGGAGAGTACGAGGTACAATCGCATTCTAGATGAAACCGTCCCTTGCCGTTAGAACGAAACCCTCCGATGCTAGCACATAACCGTCATGCTTGCCTGGAGCCCCATCCTGATTCAGCAGATCGAAATTCATGCGCTCGGCTTTGTCCTGCGAAAGCTCCAGCTTAATCGCCACCGCGAAACCGAGGTCGCTCCCCATTCCCACCCCTACACCCAACTGATTCTCTACCTTGCCGGTGAAGGTCTCCAGAGGATCAGATCCGATCGGATTGACGCCCGCGGCGGTGACCTTTTCATCATCCCTCCGCGAGTTCCGCATGGTTTCTCCGTCGTGGGTCACAGCCGACCCCTCTGCCTCGTGCTCGACTACGACACCGCCCGACGGGCCGGGCGCGCGAGTCATCGCCGGTTGCCCCAGCACACGCTCAATGAGCTGCACACCCTGCTGGCGCGCGTGCCCACCAAAGGTCGTCCCACACTTTCGGACTACCCGGCCATCATTGCCGTGGTTGCCCGCTTGCTGGAGCCGCATCGCGCCCCGCCCCCGCCCGAACCGAAGTCGCCTCCCTTGTACGAGAAGGTGCGCAACCGGCTCCGCGAGCCCGGTTCGCTTGAAGTGGTCGCTCGCGAAAGTGGCTATGCCCGAGATGCCCTGTCCCGGAGGCTGAAGCGGGAACATGGCCTCGGGTTGCGCGGGATTCGGGACCAGCTGCGCCTGGAAGCGGCGCAGCAGTCGCTGCGCGAACACGACGGGGTGGCGGAAGCGGCTGGCCGAGCTGGTTTTGACGACGCCAACTACTTTGCGAGGTGGTTCCGGAGGAAGACCGGACTTACGCCCAGCGCCTGGAGAAAAGGCCAGGGCTGAGCGTCAAAAATCCTCAGTCGGGCTTTTTCGTGCACTGAGGCGAAGCACCCGCGGGGAGCGGAGGAGTCGGGCCTACTCCAGCGGGAGGCAGGCTGCCATCGAGTTCCTGTCTCCAGTGAGCCACATCCCCACCCGGACAATAAATGTACATCATGTGAAGCGGCTCGTCGCCCGTGTTCGTCAGCTGATGAAATACGGTCGGCGGCAAAAACACGGCCTGACCTGCGCAAATTTCCTGTCTCTCGGTGCCCACACAGATCTCTCCGCGTCCCTCCAACACCATATACACCTCCTCCTGCTCCTGATTGTGCCACGGCACCTGACCGCCCTTGGGCTCGAGCACGACGTAACCCATGGCAAATCCCTTGGCGGAAATGGGCTGGCCGGCCTGACCGACCATGCCGCGCGTCCAGCGACGGGCTGGAAAGGTTCTACCCGCTATCTTGGCGATGTCTGCGATGATCATAGCATCGCAGACCAACACGCCGCTGCCCTCCGGGCACGAACAAAATCGCGCCTGCCGTCCGCTTTGTCATTGCGGACGGCGCGCCCAAACTCGACGCCGCAGCTCAGCTTCCCTCGGACTTCGGAGCCTCGTCGGCGGGAGCAGACTGCTCCGCAGCGGAAACGGCTGCGGACTCCGACGCGGCGGGAGCATCGACCGGCGCGGACTCGACTGCGGCCGGAGCGGCTTTCACCGGCTCGGGGGCTGGGGACTCCGGGAAATTCTCCGGATCGTGATCGGCGTTTTCGATCTCCTTCTTGCGCGCCTCGACCATGGCTGGGGGCGCGAACAGACGTCCATCGATAAACTCGGTCACATAGCCTTCGGTCACCAACCAACGCAGGTCGCCCTGCATGCGGGACAGCTTGGCCTGTTCCTCGATGGAAAGCGTGGCAGCGGGAGCGGGCGCAGCCCCTTCCGCCGGAGGCGTGGCCGGTGCCGCCGGAACCACAATGCCCAGAAGCTTGGACGGAAGATCGGCCGCCCGGACCATCGGGTTGCCTTCAATGTAGGCGATGAGATTGCCGATGCTTTCGGCAAACGTCTGCCCAGGCACCCGGAACTTGCGCTTCACGGCACAGACATAACTGATGCCCTTCGAGCCCTTCTTGAAGATCGTGAAGCTCTCGCGCCGAAGGCGTCCGCGCAGGGCGTTGGCCGTATCCAGCGGGAAACGACGCTGCCGCTCCAGCGCGCCCTCGATTGCCCGGCGGATTTCGCCCGGCGGAAGGGTCGCAATGACAATGCCGTGGAAGCGCGCACCATCGACCGGGCGCACCACCTTGTCGCGGGCGTTGGTCAGGAGGTGAAGCCGCGCCTCGTCAAAACTGTCGAACAGGATCGGCGCGGGCGTGTCACCCTCGGCCGCCGGCGCGTTGCCCAGTTTCCAGGTATAACGCGTCGCCTTCTTCATCTTCTCCTGCCACTGCGTCACCGCCTCCGGTTCACGCACGGATTCCACGCGGGAACGGAATGCCTCGAAGGACAGTCCCTTGATGCGCGACGCGTGATGCTGTTGGAGAATCTGGTTATAACGGTGGTAGTTCGGAGGCCCGAGCAGCTCCCCGGTGATTCCACACTTGTTGATGACCTGGAAGTTCCCCTTGGGCGCCTCGACCTCGACTTCAGCCACGTCGAAGAAAAGTCCGAGGTGCTTCTCAAGCACGTGGGCAATGGCCCCTTCATCACTCTCAAACGGAAGCCCATCCGGAACAGCGAGAGACAGCGGAGCCGGTTTGGAGGCGGGAGCCGCGCTCCCGGCGGCCGAAGGAGCGTCGCCCTCCGGCACCTTGCGCGACAGAACCACGACAAAACGCTCCGGCTTGCCGATCACCGTCTTGGCAATGTCGAAGAGCTCAAAGGTCCGGCACGAATTCCGAATGGTCTTGGCCAAGGCCGTGAAACTGGCGTCCTCGGGATAAAAAGTGACGTTGAAATGCGGACTGATGTAGGGCCCACGGTCCTCGGGGCGTCCGCCACCTTCCCGCTGGCCACCAAATCGCGGCCCTCCTCGAAAGTCACCACGGTCGCCGCCACCTTGACCATACCCACCCTGCCCCCCGCCACGGTAATCGCCACGGCCTGCACCCTGTGGGCCACCAGGTCCCTCACGTCGCGGTCCGCCGCGAAACTCACCGGGCCCGGCCGGACGGTTTTCCCGCTGAGGACGGACTTCTCCGGTGGACGGTGCGCCACCTTCCGCCGGGGCGGTCTCCCCAGGGCTGCCCAAGGGCCGCCGGAATCCGCGACGATCGCGACTTCCGCCCCCACCAGGACCGAATCCGCCTTCTCGCCTGTCGCCTTCACGCCGGGATGAGTCGTCACGTCCTCCGGACCGTCCTTTCGGATCGGCTTTTTCCTGAGACCATTGTGTACCGAAGCTGAAACCTTGTAACTGGCTCAGATCGAGTTTGTTGAAATCCTTTTTGACAGGATTTTCGGGTGTGGGCGTTTCGTCCATGACGGCGAGCTGGCGGGCATAGGCCCGCGGAGTTGCTAGGTGAGCGTGCAGTCTCCACGCCCCCTCTGGAGTGGCAAGCGCTTTTGCGGCGTGAAGCACGGTTCCCAGCGACTTAAGCGCCGAATTGCGCAGGTTTTACCCCTGAACGCACCACGATTCCCATGATTCCGCGGTGATACCTTGTTACTTTGGCCCGAAAAAATCCCTCCAAGCAACTCCCGTCCACCCGCTCACTTCCGGCGGAGGCGCTCCCGAAAGTAACAGGAAGTTTGCCAACGCACCCGGACGTGTTCATTTGTACACCTATGAAGGGCACCCTTACGGACCGCCAGCGGCAAGTCCTCGATTTCATCTACGCCACCCTGGAAAAACAGGGAGTGGCGCCCTCGCTTCGTGAAATCCAGACCCATTTCAAGCTGGCCAGCCCCTTTGGAGTAAAGCGCCACCTCGACGCGCTCACCGCCAAAGGAGCATTACGCAGGCTGGAGGGCAAAGCGCGCGCCCTGCTGCCGCCGCTTCCCTCCACCCGGCGGGGCCTGGTGACCGACGTGCCTCTGTTCGGCACCATCCCGGCGGGATTACCCTCCGCCAAGGAGCAGGAACCTGATCGCACCCTCTCCGTCGATACGACCTCCCTGGGCATCCGTCCCGGCACAACCGTCTATGCGCTGCAGGTGCGGGGCGATTCCATGATCGGCGCCTCGATTCTGGATGGCGACGTGGTGTTTCTCACCCCCCGCCCCCCGCGGCCTCGCGATATTGTGGCCGCCCTCATCGATGGAGAATCCACGCTGAAACGCTTTTTGCATCGGGACGGTCTGCCTTTTCTGCGAGCGGAAAATCCCCGTTATCCCGACCTGCTTCCCGCCACGGAACTGGTGATTCAAGGCGTGATGATCGGACTGCTGCGACGTGTGCCGCAATGAACCCGGCCAAGTCGTTCCACGCTCCCTGTCATGGCCGCAGTGTCTTCCTCGTCGACCGCCGCGCTGCGGCAACTCCTGGCGGAGCGCTTTCCGTCCAGCCGGCCCCACTCCGCTCGCGTACTGACCACAGGCCTGACGGCATTGGATGAAGTCACCGGGGGCATTCCTCTCGGAGCCATCACCGAGGTGGTCTGTGCCGCCCCAAGTTGCGGAGGACACCTGCTTTTTGCCCGGCTTCTGGCCGTGACCCGGGCTGCCCGAAACCGGGTGGCGCTGATTGACTCCTCCGACAGCTTTGATCCGACCTCCTACCCTGAAGACGCGCTTCCACACCTTCTCTGGGTTCGCGCCCATCACGTGGAGGAGGCGCTGCAAGCGGCCGATCTCCTCACCCGCGACGCCAACCTCGGGTTGGTCCTGCTCGACCTTCGCAGCGAATCCGAAACCGCCCTGCGCCGCATTCCAGCCGCCCAGTGGTACCGTCTCCAGCGGGCAGTTGAGCCCTCCGGGCTGGCGCTCGTCGTGGAGACCCCCCGGCCGACGGTGGCCAGCGCCCTCCTCCGCATCGAGCTGAACCGGTCTCACCCACTGAGCGCGCTCGGGGTCGAGCAACGGGTCCTCTCCGGCCTGCTCTCCCCGGCGGTGCAGCGCCAGCGTATCCAGTTTTCAACTCAGGTCTCGCGCTGAATGCCGCCATGGACCCCGCCGCCCCGGCCTTCGCCGTCTTGCGCGTGCCCGACTTTCCCCTGCATGCGATTCTGCGCACGCGGCCCCAGGGGCACGCCGGCGCATTCGCCCTGATCGACGGCGCCCACCGCAAGGCCGTGATCATCGCCCTCTCCTCCAGGGCAAAGGCCGCCGGAGTCGAACTGGGATTCACCGCACCCCTCGCCATCGCCCGCTGTCCCGACCTCACCGTTCTCGTGCCCGACGCCAGCGCCGAGGCCGAGGCCCGCGCCGCCCTGGTCGCGGTCGCGTTTTCCCTCTCTCCGGCGGTCGAGGACACCGGTCCCGGACTTTGCACCATCGACCTCACGGGCCGTTCCTCGGATCAGCGCGAGGGGGCCCTGAACGAGGCGCTCCGCCGGCTCGATGGTCAGGGGCTTCCCGCGACCGCCGGACTGGCCTCGAGTCCACTGCTCGCCCTCTACGCCGCCCGCGAGACCGAGGCAGTCCAGGTGGTGCTATCCCCGCGGTCCTTCCTCGATCGTCTGCCCCTATCCGCCGCCGAGCCCCCCGCCAACCTTGTTCCCGTGCTCTCCGGATGGGGCGTGCGCACGCTGGGCGATCTGACCGCACTCCCCAAGGTCGAGGTGGCGCGGCGGCTCGGACCCGAGGGTCTCGCGCTGTGGGAACGGGCCTCGGGACAGGCGACGCGACCAATCCGTCGCACCCATCCTCCCCAGACTTTCTCTTCGGCGCTCGATTTCGAGCACGAGATCGAAACCCTCGAGCCTCTGGTTTTTGTGCTGCGCCGGTGCCTTGACCGCCTCGCTTCCGATCTGGCGCTGGCCGGCTGCTCCGCCACGGAGCTGAATCTGCAGCTCACCCTCTCCGACGAGACGCGCCACCGCCGCAACCTGCGACTGCCCGAACCCACGGGAAATGCCGACCTGCTTTTTCGCACCCTCTTCACCCACCTTGAGGCTCTGCAGACCACCTCTCCTGTTGTCGGATTCAACCTTGAGCTCATCCCTGCACGCACCTTGGTCCGGCAACAGGGGTTGTTCGAAACCGGTCTGAAGGATCCGCACGGATTTGCCGAAACCCTCGCCCGCACCAGCGCCGTGGTGGGCTCCGACCGGTCGGGCACACCCCGCTGCGACAACACGCATCGACCGGACTCGGTGATCCTGGAACTCCCTCCCACCGTCGTCGCCCCTCCGCTACCGGAACCCGCGCTCCCGTCCCTGGGTCCTCCGTTGCGGCGCTTTCGTCCGCCTCGTCCGGCGACCGTCGAAATGACGGGCGAGCAACCCGCGTTCGTCTGGACGGCGACGGTGCAAGGCATCGTGACCGCCATCTCCGGTCCATGGGCGGGTAGCGGGGACTGGTGGCGGCCTGATCTCGCCTGGCAGCGGCAGGAGTGGGACATCGCCCTCGACGATGGCGGTCTCTACCGGATGATCCATACCCCGGCCGGCTGGTTCATCGAAGGCGAATATGACTGAAGGCCGTGGATACGTCGAACTGCACGCACGGAGCGCCTTCAGCTTCCTGCGTGGCGCCAGTCTCCCGGAAGAACTGGCGGCCGAAGCCGCCGCGCTGGGTTTGCCCGCGCTCGCCTTGTGCGATCGGGACGGTGTTTATGGGGCGCCGCGGCTCTACGGAGCAGGACGCGAGCACGGGGTTCGAGCGCTGGTCGGGTGCGAATTGACGCTGGCCGATGGCAGCGCCCTGCCCGTCCTGGTCGCAGACCGGACCGGCTACCGGAATCTCTGCCGGCTGATCACCACCACCAAATTGACTGACCGTCCTTCCGAACTGCCGTTTCCGGATGCCCGCGAGCGTAAACGGCCCTGTTACGCCTCCTGGTCTGAACTGGGCAGCTATTCAGAGGGTCTGATCGCCCTCACCGGAGATGCCGAGGGCCCCGTGGTGCGCGCCTTGCAGTCCGGCGGCGAAGCGGCGGCCGAACTTGCCCTCGAACCGCTCAGGGCGATTTTTGGACCCGAGCGGCTTTTCGTCGAGCTGCAGCGTCACCGGATTCGTGGCGAAGCGCGCACGGAACGCCTGCTCACCCGGCTCGCCGACCGCCACCGCCTTCCCCTGCTCGCGACCGGGGGGGTGGACTACGCCAAGCCTGACTCGCGTGAAATTGCGGATGTCTTCACCTGCCTGCGCCACCACACCACCTTGGACGCCGCCGGACGTTTGCTTGCGCCCAACTCGGGCCGGCACCTGCGCAGTCCCGAGGAAATGCAGGCCCTTTTCTCCGATCGGCCCGACGTGGTGGAGGCCAGCGTCCACCTGGCCGGACGCATCACCTTCACGCTGCGCGACCTTGGATATACCTTTCCCTCCTTTCCCGTTCCTGCGGATGAAACCATGGAAACCTGGCTTCGTCGCCAGACCTTTTCCGGGGCACGTGAGCGGTTTCCGGAATTGACGGACAAACACCAGCACCAGATCGAACGCGAACTCGCGCTCATCACGAAACTTGGATTTTGTGGATACTTTCTCATCGTCTGGGACATCTGCCGCTGGGCGCGAGAGCGGGGCATCCTGGTTCAGGGACGCGGCAGCGCCGCCAACAGCGCGGTCTGCTATGCCCTGGGCATCACGGCCGTTGATCCCATCAGGCAGAAGCTGCTCTTCGAGCGTTTCCTTAGTGAGGGACGGGTGGGGGTGGATGGACATCCCTCGTGGCCCGACATCGACCTCGACCTGCCCAGTGGTGAGCTTCGGGAGTCGGTCATCCAAGAAGTCTATCGACGCTACGCCCCACGAGGCGCGGCCATGACCGCCAATGTCATCACCTATCGGGGACGGAGCACCGCCCGGGAGTTGGGCAAGGTGCTTGGCCTGCCGGATGACATCCTCGACCGGTTCTCCAGCCTGTTCGCCCGGGGCGATTTCCCCCACACGGTCGAGCTGGAGGATCAACTCGCCCAGTCCGGACTGTCCCGCAATCACCCCCGCCTGCCCGCGCTCGCCCGTCTCTACCGGCGGATGAAGGGATTGCCTCGGCACCTGGGCCAGCACTCGGGTGGCATGGTCATCTGCGCCGGCGACCTCGACGGTGTGGTCCCGCTAGAACCGGCCACCATGCCCGGACGCGTGGTGGTGCAATGGGACAAGGACGACTGCGAAGATCTCGGTATCGTCAAAGTGGATTTTCTTGGCCTGGGCATGATGGCCGCACTCCAGGATGCCTTCAAACTCTGCGCTTCCAGCGGAGGACCCTCCGGGCTGCATCAGATTCCCCAGGACGACCGCGCGACCTTCGACGCGATGTGCCGGGCCGACACCATCGGTGTCTTCCAGATCGAAAGCCGGGCGCAGATGTCCACGCTGCCGCGCTTCAAACCCGACACGTTTTACGATGTTGCCATGCAGGTCGCAATCGTCCGCCCCGGCCCCATCGTCGGCAAACTGGTGCATCCGCTCATCCGACGGCGCGCAAGAAAGGAAGCGGATGTCTACATTGACGAGAGTTTGAACGAGATCCTCAAGCCCGTGCTGGAACGAACGCACGGCGTGGTGCTGTTCCAGGAGCAAATGCTCGCCGTTGCCATGATCCTGGCCGGCTTCTCCGGGGCGGAAGCGGAGGAATTGCGTCGGGGCATGGGTTTCCATCGATCCAATGACCGACTCGAACGCGTGTTGATCAAGCTGCGTCTCGCCCTGCAGGCGCGGGGACATCCTCCGGTGGTGGCGGACAAGGTCATTGAAACTGCATGCTCCTTTGCGCTCTACGGGTTTCCGGAATCCCACGCACTCAGCTTCGCTCTTCTCGCCTACGCCAGCACCTGGCTCAAGGTCCATCGTCCGGCGATATTCTGCGCCTGCCTCCTCAACCACCAACCCATGGGTTTCTATTCGCCGGCGACGCTGGTTCAGGATGCGCGCCGCCACGGAGTCAGAATCAAACCGGTGTGCGTGGTCGAGTCGGACTGGAACTGCACGGTGGAAAACGCCGATACGCTCCGCATCGGACTCAACTACGTCAAAGGTGTGCGCCGGTCCGCCGCGGAGGAACTGCTGACCGCCCGACGGGCCAGGTCCTTCCGGTCGCTCGACGATTTCCTGGCCAGAACCCCGTTCACTCCGGCGGAGCGTCGGGCGCTTGCCTCAGTCGGCGCCTTGAACGCGTTCACCGACCACCGCCGCGCCGCGCTTTGGCAGGTGGAGGCAGCTTGGTCCGTGGAGGAATCGCTGTTCCTCGCATTTGACGAAACCAGCGGACTCGACCCGATGCCCCTTGCCCCCATGTCGCTGGCCGAGCGTCAGCAAGCTGACTTTGCCGGTCTCTCTCTGACCAACGGCGAGCACCCCATGGCGAGGATCCGGCCCTTGCTGCCGGACGCGTGGCGGGCGGCCGACCTAGCACTGGGACGCGACGGCGAAACAGTCACCGTTGCCGGCTCGGTCATCTGCCGCCAGCGACCCGGCACCGCCAAGGGCGTCGTCTTCGTCAGTCTGGAGGATGAAACCGGAATCGCCAACGTCATCGTCCGCCCGCGGTGGTTTGAGCGCTACCGTCTTGCCATCAATCAGGAGCCGGCGCTGCTCATCACTGGAAAGCTGCAACACCGCGAGGGAGTCATCCATGTTCAAGCGGAGACGGTCGCCGCGCTCACCGCCGCGGCCGTGCCGGCCCAGGCTTCACACGACTTCCACTGAAGGTCGCGTCGCGCTCTCGTCACACCCGATTCCCCCCTCCTGCTAGCGCCACTCGTGACGCGGATAGCGCCGGGAAAGCTCAGGCTTGATTTTCGGATACATCTCACTCCAGAAACGGGCCAGGTCATCGGTCACCTGAACGGGCCGGTGATTGGGCGCCAGCACCTCGATCTTCACCGCCACCCGGCCGTTGCCGAGCGTGAACCGGCCGGTCACGCCGTAGAGCTCCTGGATCCGCGCACTGAGCACCGGCGGTCCCTCCGCCGCATAGGAGATTTTGGATCGTCGGCCGTTGGCCATGGTGATCCGCTCCGGCAGATAGGTATCGAGGACCGCGAGCTGTTCGGCCGTCAACCAATCCCGCAGGAACGGCATGACGTCCTTCTCCTTCACCGCGCGTGCACCCAGCTCACCGTAGCAGACCTGCTCGACCAGTGTCGCACGATCGGCCTCGGTCAGGGGATTGACCTCCAATTCGGGAAACCACTCGGCCAGACGGTTGACCCGGATGATCCACTGCTCCACCGCCTCATCCCATGCGTCGATCTTCAGCCGGCCCGACAGGACTTCCCGCGTCAGCAACGCCGCCGCCTCCGTCAGGGGAGCCTCGTCCGCGCTCGCCTTTGCCTCCAGCACAAGGTCGCGGAACCGGCGTTCTCGCCGTGAAACCACCCGCTTCGCCTGCTCGTCGTAAACTACGCCCCGGGTCTCCTGATAGTCATCGGGAAACAATTCCTTGAGCCAGCCTTCCTCGATGGAGGTCGCAAGCGAGAGCAGCACCGTGACCTCGCCTCCTCGGCCCTCAATCTCGCTAATCTCCGCCGCCACCAGCAGAGGCGCGCGTTGCATGGCGCTTTCGCGCGCCAGCATGCCACGGCGGGCATGGACCAAATCACAGCGCAGTGTTCCCGCATCGAGTCGCTTCGCCACCTGGTCCGAAAACCCAGCCACCACACACTTGCGCACGGCCACACCATCGATGCGCTGCTCGGACACGTCCAGACCCTCCTTGGCTGCGATCTCAAGGAACTGATCGAACAAGGGACCCACCTGTCGCGCCGCCTGCGCATGGATGCCCAATTTCCGGCATGCCTCGAGATCGAAGTGCGAACGTTCAGCATACCTCCAAGCCCGCATGAGCAGAAAGAAGTCGCTTTCCGTCTCCTCGCCCAACTGCGCCTCCCGCGCCTCATCGACCTCACGGCTGACCCCGCGCAGCAGAAAGTTACGTCCTTGAGTCAGGGCCGCCATGAGCGCAACCGGTCGGACGCAACCCCTTCTACCGGCCTCGAGAAACATACGCGCATACCGGGGATGGACCGGGAAGCGAAGCATGGTTCGACCGGTTTCGGTGATGCGACTGGGAGTTCCCGGGCTCTGGGCCCGCAAGGCCCCCAAGTCAGCCAGCAACGTTTCAGCGCGAATCAAGCCCTTGGGGTCGGGCTTCTCCAGCCACGGGAATCCGGCCACATCTTCGATGCCGCTCGCCTTGAGTGTCAGCACCACTTCCGAAAGGTCCAGTCGGCGCACCTCGGGAAGCTCCTGGGCCGGTCGCTGAGCGTGCTCCCGTTCCGTCCAGAGCCGCACGCAAACACCCGGAGCCGTGCGGCCGGCCCGGCCCGCCCGCTGGTCGGCGCTGGCCGCGGAGATCTTCTCCACAAGCAGGGTGTTGATGCCACGATGGGGATCGAAACGCGCCATCCGGGCCAAACCACTGTCGATCACCGCGGTCACACCGTCAATGGTCAGCGAGGTTTCCGCGACATTGGTTGAGACAATGACCTTGCGGGTGTCATACTTGGAGACGGCGCGATCCTGCGCATCAGGCGATAGCTCTCCGTGCAGGGGGAAAATGACGCAACCGCGCATTGTGCGACTCGCCTGCAATGCCTGCACAGTCCGACCGATCTCGTAGGAACCCGGCATAAAGACGAGAAGGTCTCCTTCGGTGCGGGACACGATTCGTTCGCATTCTGCCGTGGCGACGTCCCACACCGGTTCCCGTTCGAAGTCCACCGAACGAGGCAAATACTCGATAGAAACGGGAAAACTCCGCCCCTGCGAAACCAGCACCTCGCAAGGCTCAAGGTAATTTCCAAGCGCCCCGGCGTCAAGGGTGGCGGACATCACCACAATCTTCAGATCGGGTCGCACCGTCCTCTGGATCTGCAGGGCACGGGCAAGCGAGATGTCTCCGTAAAGGTGGCGCTCATGAAATTCATCAAACACCAGCGCGGCAATGCCTCGCAGACTGCTGTCAAACGACATCTGCCGCAGCAGGATTCCCTCGGTGACGAAACGGATGCGAGTCCGTTCGCTGACCCGCGCATCGAGACGTATCTGATAACCCACAACATCACCCAGCGCGCAGTCCATCTCCTCGGCGACGCGGCGGGCGAGCATGCGTGTCGCCAGTCGGCGCGGCTGGAGCACCACCACTTCGCCGTCGCGTCCGAGCAAACCGTGCCGGAACAACATCTGCGGCAACTGAGTCGACTTCCCCGATCCCGTCGGCGCCTGCACAATCACCCGCCCCTGGCGTTGCAGGGCGGAGACGAGAGCAGATTCAAGTTCGTAGATGGGCAGCTCGCGGGGAGACATGGACGGCGAACACGAAGGTGGGCGTAACCGATGGTGGCAAGCGGTCGTTTGAGTCCGGAGCACTTCAGGACACGGGGAGGCTGGCGGTGAACAACCGGTGAATAACGTTGTCCACCGGTTGTTCACAAGTGCGCTTTCAGTGAATAAGTTGTGCAGTTGTTTTCCTTTCTTTTTGGACCGAGAGGTTCAGGTTTGTCCTCGTTCCTTGATAGAACAGTCGAAACCACGGCGGCCTGAAAAACCCGCCGAAGGACGACTGGGATAATCCCGGGTGACCGGGGAACGGAAGGAGGCAGCTGGTGCCTCCCTCCCCTCCAGCCGCGAAAGCGATGTCGAGAGGCACATATCACCAGCTCCTCTGGACGGTGTCGTGACCGTGCCAGTTGCCACGAATCAGGAGCTGAGCGGCCAGGCGTGAATTAGAAACCGCGTCCAAGCCGAGTCAGGTCCACGGGTCGTTTCGAACCGTGGGCTGACGCAGTTACCCAGAGGGTTACGGCTGCTACTGCGCAGACCAGCACGCAAATACGTTGTCCGGCGGGGCCACCTGCCAAAAGGCCCGATCCTTCGGGAGAGGGCGCGCAACGACAACGGAGATGCGGGGAGCGAACGGGCCCGGCAAAGCCCGCCAAACCTCCTTAAATTGGGGCGGCGCCGCCAAACGGCATCACCCAACTGCAAAGCCGAACGCAGCCTGAGAGTTAAGAGGTAAGACCCGTAGCACGGGGCCAACGCCCGGCCAAAAGCCGGGGCCGTCCCCGTGAGCACGGTGCCGACGCGAAACAACGCAAGTTGCAGGCGTGTCAGTACCTCGTCCGGCGCGCCGCTCCCGGCAGGGAGCGACCGAACCGGGCGCAGAGACCTCACTCGAAAATCCCAGTCCGTAAGGGCCAGGACGGTCCCGCCATGAGACCGAAAGCCGCGCGCTGCCGCGCGGAGTGGCGTCGGGAAGCATACCGCCCGCGAAAGCGAGGCGCCCAAGGTGTGCGTCGGGGAAGAGCGCGTGGCGAACGCCCACTCCCAAGTTTGGCCCCGGGACCGCGAGGTCCCGGGGCCTTCTTTTTTTCAGATTTCGCTTGTTATCATGATTTTCCGATAGCGAGTGACTCTCCCTAACTGCGCACCACCTGGTCGCACCCCGGATGTGATCGTCCGCCTGCAGGCTTCGTCCTTGCCAACGCGAGGCGCGGAAGGCACGGTGCAAGGTTTTTCAACACGCACCTCTGTGCCCAGCGCCATGAATCAGAACATACGCAACATCGCCATCATTGCCCACGTCGACCATGGGAAGACCACCCTCGTCGACAAGCTCCTCAAGGAAGGTGGCGTCTACCGTGCCAACCAGCACATCGAGGAACGCGCCATGGACTCCATGGACCTCGAAAAGGAAAAGGGCATCACGATCAAGGCGAAGAACACCTCGGTGCACTGGAAGGATAAGACGATCAACATCGTCGACACCCCCGGACACGCCGATTTCGGCGGTGAAGTGGAACGCGCACTCCGCATGGTGGACGGAGTGCTTTTGGTTGTCGACGCCTACGACGGTCCCCAGGCGCAGACACGTTTTGTGCTCCGCAAGGCCCTCGCCCACGGTCTCAAGGTCGTACTCGTGATCAACAAGATCGACCGAGAAAACGCGGATCCGAAAAAGATGTATGACAAGGTGCTGGAGCTGCTGCTGGAACTCAATGCCACCGAGGAGCAGTTCGATGCCCCGGTCGTCTACGGGTCCGGTCGTGATGGCTACATGATGTACCATCTCGGCGAGGAGAAGAAGGACATGACGCCCCTCTTCGAAACCGTGCTCGACCACGTTCCGCCCCCGTTCGCGAAGCCGAACGAGCCCTTCCACATGCTCGTTTCGAACATCGACTGGAGCGACTACGTCGGACGTATCGCCGTCGGCAAGATTCTCGGCGGAAACGTAAACGTTGGCGACAGCGTCTTCATCCTGCGCCATTCAGACGGAAAACGCATCCGCGCCAAAATCACCAAGGTGTTTGAGTTTACCGGCCTGGGTACGCGGGAGTGCGAAACCGCGGTTGCTGGAAATATCGTTGGGCTTTCCGGCTTCGAAGATATCGATATCGGCGACACCTTGACTGCGGATGAAGCCGGCCACGCACTTCCCTTCACCCAGATCGACCCGCCAACCCTGGAGATGCAGTTTTGCGTGAACGACGGCCCGCTCGTCGGCAAGGAAGGAAAGCTCGTTACCTCGCGTCAGTTGCGTGACCGACTTTTCCGCGAACTCAAAACCAACGTTTCGATCTACGTCGACGACAGCGACAAGGCTGGCGTCTACAACGTGAAAGCACGTGGAGCGATGCAGATCGCCGTGCTGGTTGAGACGATGCGCCGGGAAGGTTTCGAGCTTCTGGTTTCGCGTCCCACCGTGATCGAACGTCACGAGAATGGACAACGCCTCGAGCCCTATGAAACCGTCTGGATCGAAGTCCCGGACGAGTGCGTTGGCGCCATCATGCAGAATCTGGCAAACCGCAAGGGCCAGCTCACCAACATGGAGAAGATGCCGCATTCGACCATGATCGAAGCGACCATCACAACCCGCGGACTGATCGGGCTTGAAATCGACATTGTTAATGCCACGAGCGGCCGCGGTGTGATGAACCACCTGTTCAAAGAATACGCTCCGTATGCGGGCGAAGTGCTGACCCGGCTGACGGGAACGATTATCGCCACCGATCCGGGCGTCACCACGTCCTACGCTCTGGAAATGGTTCAGGAGCGCGGCAAGCTCTTCGTAGGACCGGGCGAGGAAGTCTACGAGGGAATGATCGTCGGTGAGAATCCGCGCAATGAGGACATTCAGGTAAATGCCGTTCGTGCCAAGCAGCTGACGAACTTCCGCTCCCAGGGCGAAGGCAAGGGTGTGCAATTGACCCCTCCCACCAAATTGTCGCTGGAACGAGCCATCGAGTACATCGCGGCGGATGAATTCGTCGAAGTGACTCCGAAGAGCCTCCGTATCCGCAAGCGCATTCTTAGCGCGACGGATCGCCGCAAATTC
>JAXMHM010000029.1:0-115345 GCA_046346755.1 Opitutaceae bacterium
GGAAGACACCGTGGCGAACGGTGGCAACGTCCTCTTGGTGGGAACGAAGCGTCAAGCCCAGGAAATCGTGCGTGAAGCGGCCAGCGCCACGAACATGCCATTCTGCGTCGACCGCTGGCTGGGCGGAACGCTGACGAATTACGAGACCGTCAAGAAGTCCATCGCGAAGTACAAGAAGTACCAGCAGATGGACACCGCAGGCGAGCTGGGGAAGTTTTCGCGCAAGGAAGAATCCGCCATCCGTCGCGAGATGGCCCGCATGCAGCGCAATTTTGCCGGCATCGTTGAAATGGGCGATTTGCCCACCGCGATGTTCGTCGTCGACGTAAATCACGAGGCAATTGCGGTGGCCGAGGCCGAGCGTTGCGGGATTCCGGCCGTGGCCTTGGTCGATACCAATTCTGACCCCACCACCGTCAAGTTCCCGGTTCCCGGCAACGACGATGCAGTGAAGTCGATTCGCATCATTGTGGATGCGGTGGTGGCGGCAATCCAGTCGGGTCTCGCCCAGCGTGACACCCGTCGCCAAGCTCGTGGTGTCTCCGATCTGAAGTCCGCCACGGCGGCGGTCGCGGCAGCGACTGGCGTTTCTGCCGAGCCCGCGGCCGAGATTGACTTGTCCGCTTTGCCCTTGCCCCCATCGGTCGCGGCGGAGGTTGAAGGAGATGTCGATGGTGCGGCGGCCGCAGCTGCGAAGAAGAAGGCTCCCATCCGCAAGAAGATCGCTGCTCCGAAGAGCGAATAAGCCGCGGATTGGCCAAGGCGCGTCCCGCTTCGGCGGGACGTGGATCGCTGCACTCCCTAACTATTTCCGAAATGAGCACTCCTATTACCGCCCAAATGGTCAATGAGCTGCGCGCCCAGACGGGTGCCGGTCTCATGGACTGCAAACGCGCCCTCGTCGATTCCAACGGAAACGTCGAAGAAGCGATCACGATCCTTCGCAAGAAGGGTGCGGCCTCCGCTGCCAAGAAGGCGGACCGGGCCGCCAAGGAAGGCCTGATTGAGAGCTATATTCACCTGGGCGGCAAAGTCGGGGTGATGATCGAGGTGAACTGCGAGACCGACTTCGTGGCCCGCAACGATGAGTTTCGCCTGTTCGTCAAGGACCTTTGCCTGCACATCGCCGCGGCTAGTCCGCTCTACGTTTCCCGCGACCAGGTTCCGGAGGCTGACCTGGCCTCCGAGCGTGAAATCGCTGCTGCACAGGTAGTCGGCAAGCCGCCCGCGGCGATTCAGAAGATCGTCGAGGGTAAGCTGGAGAAATTCTACTCCAGTGTGGTTTTGCTCGATCAGCCGTTCGTCAAGATTCCGGAAAAGACCGTTAAGGAACTGATCACGGAGAAGATCGCCAAGACCGGCGAGAACATCCAGATCCGTCGTTTCGTTCGTTACCAGCTGGGTTCCTGATCAGAAGAGACCGATTGAATCCGGCTTTGCCTTGAAAGACGCTTTCCTCCCGGGGAAAGCGTCTTTTTAATGGGCGCGTCATGCAGGTCACCCGAAGCCAGATTGTTGCGCGAGGACTGAGTCATCGCTGTCCGAATTGCGGAGAACACACGCTGTTCAAAGCGGGCACGTGGTTTGAGTTGAACCGGACATGTCCGAGTTGCCGACTGAAGTTGGAACGCGATGAAGGCAGTTTTTTGGGCGCCATGTCGCTCAATTATGGGGTTACCTTGGTGGGGTTTTTGGTGCCGGTTTTGCTCCTGTACCTCTTCGGTGTGATTTCGGGTATGACTGCGTCGGTGGTCGCAGGCGTGGGTGCAGTGTTCGTACCCGCACTCTTCTATCGTTCCTCGCGCAGCTGGTGGCTCATGAACTATTATCTGGTTCTGCCGCATCACCTTCCTGCGAACCGGGAGGAACCTGCGGGACAGAACGAAGACGAGAACACCTGAAGGCCGGGGCCTTTGAGCCATCTCGTAAATCATCCGGAGGGGAGGCTCATTTTCGGCTTCCGTTTTGTAGGCTGAAACCTACCGTTGCGCCTCTTGATCCGGAGAGGTGGCAGAGTGGTCGATTGTACCTGACTCGAAATCAGGCGTGCCCGTGAGGGTACCGAGGGTTCGAATCCCTCCCTCTCCGCCAGTCTCAACGAGGCGCCGAGGGTGCGGCGAGAACATCGAGCGAAACGGCTGCCGTGATTGGGGCGATCCCTTCCAAGGGTGCGTTCCTGTTGGGCGTCCCGGCACCGCACGGCAACCCTCTTCCTAGCGAACCCCTGTTTGGACGCTTTCAGCGTTTGGGGACCGGTTACCAGCAGGCCGGCTCGTTGTTCGCGCGTGGCGGGACTCTCTTTTCAATTTCATCGAGAAGTTCGCGGAGCGGCGTGAGAACCTGATCGACGGTGAACGGTTTTTGAATGAATCGCAGATGGGGTCCAAAGGACTGCTCCACCTCCTGACGCTGGGTGGGCACCCCGCTCATCGCCACGACAGGTAGGTGGGGATTCAGCCCGCGCAGGGTACGGATCGCGAGTTGCCCATCCATCACCGGCATCATGAGGTCAGAAATGACAATATGGACATTCGGAGCGTGCTGTTCATAGACAGCGACGCCATCGGCTCCATCGCACGCGCAGATGACTCTGTAGCCGTGGTGTTGAAGGGCGCTATGCAAAGTGGCGCGAATGCTCGCCTCATCGTCGATCAGAAGCACGAGTTCGTTCTTACCTCCGCGGGCAGGTGATTTGGCTTCTGTTGCGGGTGGGAGTGACACCGAGTCGCGGGCCGGAAAGTAAATCGAGAATCTGGATCCGGCGCCCACCTTGCTGACAACGGTGATGAAACCTCCGTGGCTGCGTACGATTCCGAGAACCGAAGCGAGTCCGAGACCAGTGCCCTGGCCGACCGGCTTGGTGGTGAAAAATGGATCGAATATACGGTCGAGGTGTTCCGGAGCTATGCCCTCACCCGTGTCCTGAACGTGAACAACAACATAGGGACCGGGCTTGGCGTCGGCGTGCAGCCCGGCCGTGGCTGTATCCAACTGCTGATTTTCGGCGCGAAGCGAAAGAGAGCCTCCCCTTGGCATGGCGTCCCTCGCATTGACGCAGAGATTCAGAAGGACCTGGTGCAACTGCGTGCGATCGCTGTTCACCGTCCACAGATCATCCGGCAAATGGAACGATACGGCCAGGTCCTTGGGGAAAGTTTCCCGCATGATCTGTATCATATCCTTGATGACACGGCCCAGGTCCGAGGGGGAGCGGGGTGCAGTGCTTCCGCGACCGTAGAGCAGGAGTTGCTGCACAATGTCCGCTCCACGCCGGGCGCTTCCGCCCAGCACCTGGATCAACTCCCGATCCTGGGGTGAAGCCGCCGTGTCCGCGAGGTAGTCGCATGACATGATAATCGGGGTGAGCACATTGTTGAGGTCGTGGGCGACACCACTGGCGAGTGACCCCAGGCTCTCCAGTCGTTGAGCCCGGAGGAACTGGGCCTCCAGGCGCTTGGCGTCCGTTACATCGGTGATGACCAGCAGCACTGACTTCGGCTCACCTTTTTCGTTCCTCACGACAGTTGCGCGCTTTTGCACGGTGACCTCTCCCCGAGTACGGCTCACGTGATGGCGTTCGTTTGCCCATTCGCGAAGTGGCAGGAATTGGGACCATTCGGCATTGTAGTTCTTGGGAGGCTCGCGGTAAACCAGTCTTTCATAGGCCTTTCCGAGCGCCTCCTCTTTGCAGATGCCGTAGAGTCTTTCCGCTCCTCGATTCCAGAATGTGACGGTGCGGTCGAGGCTGAGGACCAGAATGGCGTCTTGAGTGACGTCGAGTAGTGCTGCCTGCTCGCGGATACGGGCTTCCGAAACCTTGCGTTCAGTGATGTCAATGAAGGAAACGACCACGCGGTCGAGATGCTCCTCGTGCCCAGGCTGGACGGTCAGAGTCAAATCGAGGTTGATGGGCTGGCGTTTCGCATTCAATCCGACCAATTCCGTGTGGTAGTGGGTGCGTCCCTCCGCGAGCGCGGCCAGCTCTTCGGCGAAGATGGGAAGCGAGTCAGGAGAGAGACTCGAACTGAGGTGAAACTGGTCAGGCACTTCCACCGGCACTCCAAACATGAGCGAAGCGCCTCGGTTGACCATGAGGATTCGGACCAAGTCGGCCATCGCCAGCACTTCCTCGGGATGTGCCTTCAGGTAGGCCTTGAAATCGGATACCCCACGCGCACGAAGCGAGTCCATCCTGGCCTTCACCGCGGAAAAGTCCTCTTCCATCGCACCGAAAGGAGAATACTGAAACAGGGTGCGAAATCGAAGTTCACTTCTGAGCAAGGCTCCCTCGGCCTGACGCTGCGCTGTGATGTCACGAGCCGTGGTGATCAATACGTCCTGGCCGAAGTACTTGCCACGATGAGTGACGCAGGCTTTGGGAAAAACCTGACCGTTCTTGCGCACGGCCCAAAACTCGAAGGAGACCGGACGTCCGGTGGCGAACACCTCGGACGAGGCGCGTTGCACCGCCTCCAGGTCGTTTTTCCCTGGAGCCGATACGTCAGCCGGGGTTTTGCCTACAAGCTCCTCCCTGGTGTAACCGTACATGGCGGTGGCGCCCACATTGACGTCCAAAAAGACTCCCTTGGCGTCATGGACGTAGATGGCTTCGCTGACCGTGTTGAAAAGTCCCAGGTAGTTCTCCCGGCTTTCGCGCAACTCGGCATCCGCGCGTCTGCGTGCAGTGATGTCCTGGAGGGTGGTGATGACGCGTTGCTCACCTCCCATGACCACGAGCTGGCAGTTGACGAGGCAATTGACGGTGGCGCCCGAGCGCGAACGAGCCGTCATTTCGAGGTCCGTGACTCTTCCCTGGGAAGAGAGCAGGCTGACGAGGCGCTCCCGATCCGATTCGGTGAACCAGCCCAATTCGACGACCGAGCGTCCCAGTCCTTCAGAGGGATCGATGCCGGAGACTTTTTGGGCCCAGGCGTTGGCCTCGAGGATCCGACCATCGGATAGATTCGTCACCACCATGATAAGGGGTGCGTGGTGGAAGGCCTGATGATACTTCTCCTCACTATCCGCGAGCTTTTGCTGGATTGCCCGAGATTCGGAGAGATCCTTGTGTGTTCCGAGCATCCGCAGCGGACGGCCATCTCCTGCGCGGTCAACGACACAGCCGCAGTCCAGGATCCACTTGTAGGTACCGTCCTTGCAGCGAACGCGATGCTCACAGCGATAGAATTCGGTCTCAGCGGCAAGGTGCCGACGGACCGAATCCATCGTGGCGTCAAAGTCGTCCGGATGGACCAGGCGTTTCCACTCGTCGACATGTGCGGATATCTCCTCGGGCGAGTACCCCAGCATCCGCTTCCACGTGGCAGAAAAGTACACTTCGCCGGTTTCGACATTCCAATCCCAGAGCCCGTCTCCGGCGGCTTCGAGGGCTGCCTGCCAGCGACGGGCCTGGTTGAGCGCGGCTTCCCGTTGGCGCTTTGGAAGTGTGACATCCCGGAACACGGTGATCACGCGCCGCTGCCCGTCTTCCGGTGCAACCAATGACGAAGACCCCTCGACGACGACGAGTGTGCCATCCTTGCGTCGGAGCTGCATCTCACCGGTGACCGAGCCAGTCGTGGTCCTGAGTCGGATCAACTCGTCCAGGTCAACGCCGGGAGGAGGGACGATCACGCTGCGTCCCAGCATCTTGATCTCAGCTTCGGTCATCTGCAGGATGGCGCATGCGGCCTGGTTTGCCGCGGTGTAAGTGCCATCCGGCCGGCTCACCACCATGGCTTCGCTGGAATGTTCGAAGAGGTGCCGCCACGGTTCCTCGCGCGAATGCACTTCGTCCCTTTTCGGAGGCGGACTTTCGCTTCCACGGGTGAGCACAAAAGCTGTACCCAGGATGCCGGCGACTCCCATCAACCATGATAGCACGGATTGCGAGCGGAACGGTGATGGACTTTCGCTCGCACTGACACGTAGCTCTGCGGGTCGCCTGCTAGTGGCGCTGGAGGCTGGGTTCGTCCAGTAATCCACTACAAACCACACCACAGTCCAGGCGAGGAGGAGGACGACGACGGAGAACCTTCGAGACCGGAACGACATGATCCGCTGCCCGTTGACCGAGGTACGCGTCTGAACGTGCCAGTGATCGTGCCAAAGGACTACAGCGATCCTGAGCGGTCCCGGAACGGATTACAAGGACCGTGCGGTTCCGCCTGAACGCTGGCTTTGCCTGTCAATGGCGTGAGGTGTCGGAACGGACGCTGGAGCGCGCTGGCCCTCGAAGATTGCAGGTGGAACGAGTAAACGCGATTTCGACGTTCAGTTACCCATGGTTTGCCGGGCCTCACCCCATTTGAATACTACACGCCCAGCGCACTCTTATTCCTGCCAGCGCATGGCATAAGGCTGTGTGCCCTGTCGTTAGTCAGATGTGTGCGTTCCCTCGATTTGGGGAAGAGGCAGCTGCGGATACTGGTAGAGGTTCGGGCAGCAGTTTACTTCCCTGAAGCGCTGATGTGATTTGCCCGAACGGCGACCGCAAAAAAAAGACCCGCCACCAGGGCGGGTCGGCTTGGACGATCCTCGAGTTGGGTACGGTTTGGGCTAGCTCGTTACCGGTACGATGCGGATGCTGGTGACCTCGATGCGGTCAACCGGTGTGCTCTTTTCGCCGCCGCCGCCGGATTTGGTTGGCACGGTGGCGATCCGTTCCAGCACGTCGTCGCCGGCGGAGAGTGCGCCAAAGGCCGTGTACTGCTTGTCGAGAAACCGGGCGTCACCATGGCAGATAAAAAACTGGCATCCGGCCGAATCGGGGTGCGCGGCCCGCGCCATCGAGATCACGCCGCGCACGTGGGGCTTGGCGTTGAACTCCGCCTTCAGCTTGTAGCCCGGATCGCCCGTTCCGGGCATGCCATTCGCACCGGCTTTGGTATTGGGGCAGCCGCCTTGAATCATGAAACCCTTGATGATGCGGTGGAAAGCGGTTCCGTCATAAAACCCTTCCCGGGCGAGTTTCTTGAAATTTTCGACCGTCTTGGGAGCGACGTCGGACCAAAACGTAAGGGTCATATCCCCGTAGCTGGTGCTGATGATGGCGTTTTCGCTGGCGGCAGGTTTGCTCATGGAAGCCCAGAAACAAGCCAGTCGGGCGGGCAAGGGGCAAGCACAGCTTTTCGCCGTTACTCCGACTTGCTAGTGAGGGTTCGGTGCCTCACCGGCGAGCAGCGCGCGCACCACCCGACTTCCGACCCGATGGGCTGCGTCGAGGGACGGCTTGTAGGCGGAGTAAGCGGCCAGTTTCTCACCGCTGAGACTTTGGTGGGCGGTCGCACCGGGCCACTGCATGTCGAAGTTGCTGGCGGTGCGCAGGCAAAGCACTCGCTGAAAATCGACTTTGCCGGCTCGACTCAACCAGGTGAGAGCCTGGGCGGTGCCCGTGTCCTCCATCGCGGTGGTGACATAGTTTCCTTTGTTTTCGGTGTGGTAGGAGACCCATCGATTGGCCCACTCGTTCATACGTTTTCCGTGCCAGTAGGTCATGGCGGCGAGATTGTCCCCTTTGAGCACAAACGGTGGGCGTTGCGCATTGGGGAAGCCGACATAGGCGGCGCGCCGCTCGGCCATCCCCGGGGTGTCCAGCAGCACGGTGTCTTTGGTGAGCTGATACGCCCATTCGGTGAGGACAGGATTCAGATGAAACACCTCGCTGGTATCCTCCACGGCGCGCGGCAGTTCATAGGGTGTGGATTTGCGCAGCGGAATATAGCCTGTGGGCCAGTCAGAGGGTGCCTCCCGGATGTCGATCTCGTGTGCGAGATCACCGTCCACGAGCCATTCCGCCCATGCCGCCGATCCAATGCTGCCATCCTGTGGGTCAATGCCGGCAATGCCGGCGATGAGCCAGTATGCCTTGCTCAAGTCAAAGCGAGGGTCGCTGCCCAGCGCCATGATGGAGGCGGCGGAGCGCGCGGTTCCGACTCCGGTGACGATGCCGAGAACGGTCCCTTCCCGGTTCATCCGAAGATTGCGGTAGCCCTGAGGGAAAGGGATGACGCGCTCAAGGTTTTCGCGTTCGACCCAATACTGAAATTCACCGGGAGTATCTCCGGTGTCATGGCCCGGTTCAAACATGGCAACGACCACCACCTTGGGTGACCAGTCCGGAGCCGACCAGGAACGTGGCGCGGAAGCTCCCAAAATCAGAAGGAACGTGAACCGGAGAAGCGTGGGTACGATCGACGATGAGGAGCGCATGGAAGTTGCTCCACAGAGCAGCCCTCGTGCCCGGGGCTGCAAGCCCCATAGCCGGACCCAACCCGCTGCGTCCACGAATCAGCGTGATGCGACCAAGACAGGAGCCTGACGATCAAAGAAGGCTTGATAGCGGGCGAGGTGGTGGCGGATTGCCTGCAACTCGGCTTCGGTCGGGGCGAGAATATTGCGCGCGGGCGGAAGCGTCCCCAGCACGAGCAAGCACTCCGCGAGAAGGACCTTGGCCTCGTCGGGAGAGAGTGATCCTGCCTCGATGAACAGGTTTTCTGGATTTGATGCCAGCGTACCCGAGGCCGAAAGCTTGACCACGGGTACGCCCATGGTGGCGGCGCGCGTCAGGGCCTGTTCGGCCGCCGGAAGGAAAGCACCATTCTGGTTGCCGATTCCTATGAGGCCGGGTAGCGGGTGTTTCTCCAGCAGCCGAGCGACCGAAAGGAGAACCTCAAACTCACTGGCTCCCTCGCGTTCGGCATCATTGGGCGACCAGCGGGCACTCTTCAGCACAGTGATGCCCGGTTGCGCCTGGGCGTTTACCCGCCCGGCGGTATCTCGAACCGCAACCACCACCCGCTTGGTGCCGAGTCCTGAACGGGCCAGGCCTGGGACTTCGAGTGGAAGGGAGGGAGCGGCGGTCAGCGTCGAAAGGAACGCAATGCTCCCGGCGAAAGCGGCCCAAAGCGAGAGACGGGCGGCAGTGGGGAGGAGCATGCCCGTCCATGGAGCACTCGCTGTGCCTCACGCTGGTAATGGCGGCATGAAATGTTTTCTTGAGACACGCCAAAAAAAGCCGGCCTTGCGGCCGGCTTTTTCAGCAGGAGTGGGGTGGCTTCGGATTATATGCTGCCCGGTTTGCGATGCAGTTCCGCCTCATTCAGAGCGGCCTTGAGCACTGAACGGACCTCGTTGGGCTGTTTATCAAGCTGGACGCGGCAGATTTCCATGACGCGACTATGGGCCGCAGCGTTCATGGCGAGGGAGATACGTGCAGCTTCATTAAGTCCCGGCTGGCCTGAACCCACGGCGGCGAGGATGTTGGTGATGTACTCTTCCCGTCCGCTTGCGAGGAAGGCGCCCCATTGCAGATTCATCGATGACTCCGAGAGAACCGGGGTGAGCACAATGGGTTTGGCATTGCTGGTCAGCAGGCGATCGATTCCGTCACGAATTTCCGGTGACGAGTTGATGGACATTTCGCGAAGCAAGGATTCACCCCGCGGGTCGCCTGCGTACCACAGGGCGGAAGCGAGCATGCGTTGGTGGCGAACTGGCAACGTGCGAAACTGGGAGAACCAGTAGTCGACCAGACCGGGATTGCTGGCGAAGACGGTGCTAAAGAAGCCGATGGCTTGGGCGGGCTGGCCTTCGCCTTCGAAGTAGCCGGCACGACTCAGGCTGGAAACCGCCTTCGGCAACTCGGCCGGTTGCGGGTCTTTGTAGTAGCCGGAGAGCCAAGCTTCAGCGCGACCGGCATTGCCGGCGAGCGCAGCTCCAGTGGCGATCAGCGCGAAGCTGGCCGCAAGAACGAATCGGGGGAGTTTCATGGAAGGACACAGTCAGGGGTTTACGAACAAGGGTTTTAGACCAGAAGTGGGGCTTAGGTCTGAAGAAACGCTAATCAAAGCTAGCGCTGCGTAAAGCCGCGCTTATCTGAAATGTTTTCATGTCGGGGGCCGGTTTGGGAGCCCTCTGGAACGCCGATCCGCCTCTCAAATGGGGGGAGCGTAGTGGATTCCTCATTGCGACTCTCGACGTATCCGACTCATAAGCGCGACGCTTCAACGTGAGGTGATTGCCACATTGCCCGGTAGCCGGGAGGAGCAGGGATCGAGAGCTAGCCGGATTTGGAAGGTGGCTGAGTGGCTCGATTTTAATGTAATAATATTGCAATAAATCGGCTAGCATGGTCGATTTTGCTCAATGGTCTCGGAGTTATCTAAAAATCAGGCATTTATGATACTGAATGCGCTGCCTCAGGTTGGGCCGATCACCCTGAATCGTTTGCTACAGGCCTTTGGGGGAGATCCGCGGGCGGTGCTTGGGGCTGAAGCTGCGCAATTGGAGTCCGTGAGAGGGGTTGGCCCGGCGTTCAGCGCTTCGATTGCTGGCTGGCGGCAGCATTTCGACCTGCCTCAGGAGGAAGCTCGCATGTCCGCGCATCGCGTGGTGTTCGTGCCGACCATGGAGGACGGGTACCCGCCGCTCTTGCGGGAAATCCATGACCCTCCGATTGGTTTGTATCGAAAAGGAAATTACCTCTGTGACCGTCCCTCCGTGGCAATCGTCGGCTCGCGGCGCACCACCCTCTATGGGCAGACCGTCGCCAAGAAACTCGCGGAAGAGCTGGCTCGGATGGGTTATTGCGTGGCCAGCGGACTGGCCCGGGGAATTGACACCGCGGCGCACGAAGGAGCGCTCGCGGCCGGGGGACGGACGGTTGCGGTTCTGGGCAACGGCATCGATTTGATTTACCCCCCCGAGAATCTCGCGTTGTACCGGCAGATCGAGGAGCAGGGCGCCGTGCTGACTGAGTTTCCATTTGCGCGGCGCGCCGACCGGCAGTCCTTCGCGATGCGAAACCGCATCGTTGCGGGCATGTGTGTGGCTTTGATTGTGGTGGAGAGTGATGTAGATGGTGGTTCGATGATCACCGCGAAGTTCGCTGCCGATCAGGGCCGGATTGTCTTTGCCGTGCCCGGACGGATCGACCAGCCGACCAGTGCCGGTTGCCACCAGTTGATCCGGGATGGTGCCGTACTGTTGACGCGGGTGGACGACGTGGTGTCGGAACTGAGCTACCTGAATGGAATGCGTCCGCAGCCCATCCCTGGCAATGTGGCGCGTGGCGTTCCCGGTTCGGACCCAGGCGCAGACGGGTGGTCGGATGAGGAGCGAGGGGTGTTGGGTTGTTTTTCCGGGGGGGCGCTCCTGGGGATCGATGAACTTGCGTTTCTGCTTGGCCGACCTGTGGCGTCCGTTGCAGTGACCTTGATGCGGCTTGAACTGCGACGGCGTCTCGTCAAACGAGCCGATGGTCGATACGAGTCGGTTGGAGGCGATTAGGCTGAAGCGGAACGGCCGGCTGTGGCGTCAGCGATTTGGCCCCGAAGAAAATCGATTGGCGCAATGAGACGAGCGTGGCATGCCAGTCAGAATGACCACCCGGATTCTACCGACGGCTTCCCTTGTCCTTTCCCTGTTGACGGTTCTTCCCGCCGCCGAACCAGCCGCCAAGCGTCCGATTACTCATGAGGATCTCTGGTTGATGAAGCGGGTCGGCCGTCCCTACGCCAGCCCCGATGGCAAGCGTGTGGTTTTTTCGCTGACCGAGCCGGCTTATGATACGAAGGATTCGATCAGTGACCTATGGCTGGTGCCTTCCGACGGATCGGCCCCGGCGCGTCGGATCACACAGACCAAAGGGGCGGAGACGTCCGTGGACTGGAGTCCGGATGGCGGGAAGATCGCTTTTGCCAGCAAGCGAGAAGCCGACGAGGTGTCGCAAATTTATGTTTTGAACCTCGCTGAGGGTGGCGAGGCGGAACGAGTGACCTCGCTGTCGACCGGGGCGCGTTCACCCAAGTGGAGTCCGGATGGCAAACGGTTGCTCTTTGTCAGCGAAGTCTATCCTGGGACCGGCGATGACGAGGCGAATCGCAAGGTTGCGAAGGAGCGAAAAGCAAGAAAATGGAATGCACGGGTCTATGAGTCGTTTCCGGTGCGCTATTGGGACCAGTGGCTGGAATCGACCCAACCTCATCTGTTCGTGCAGGATGCTCGTGCGGACGCACCCGTGCGCGACCTCCTGGCCGGCACCCAGCTGGTGGCAAAGGCGGGGTTTGCCGGAAGGTTATCGGAGTCCGGACAGGATCTCCCGGCCACCTGGTCGCCTGATGGATCAAGTGTGGTATTTGTGGCCACGACGGAGCGGAACCGCTCGGCCTACGCGTCGGTGGAGTCGTCTTTGTACATGGTTCCGGTGGCAGGAGGTGAACCACGCGCCCTGACAACCGGACCAGATGGCTATGGCGAGCCCGTTTTCACGCCCAATGGCGCCAACCTCGTGGTCAGTTTGAGCGTTGGTGGTGACAACAAGATCTATCACCATGAGCGCATCGCGGTCTTTCCGTGGCCGTTGACGAGCGAGAAACGGGTGGTGGTCACTTCCGCACTCGATCTGTCGGTGTCCGCATTTGTGATCAGCCGGGACAGCAGCCGCGTCCAGTTTCTCGCTGAGGCAGGTGATCAGTCGAAGCTCTATTCCGTCGGGCTGGGCGGCGGAACGCCCACGGAGATTGTCCTGGAGGGGAGAGGAGTGCTGACGGGGTTGAGCGCGGGCGGCGACACGGTGGTTGCGCTTTCCGAGAGTGCCACGCAACCCGGCGAACTGGTCAGGCTCGACCTGGGGAAGCGTGTGCGCGCGCCATTGACCGCGTTCAACCGTGACGTGCTGGCAAAACTGGATCTGAATCCCGTGGAGACCTTTGTCTTTTCGAGCGAAAAGGGGCGACAGATACAGTCCTTGCTGGTCAAGCCGGCCGGATTTGATGCCAGCAAGAAATACCCGCTCTTCGTGGTCATTCACGGCGGCCCCGCGCCCCAGTTCAAGGATGCTTGGAGC
This sequence comes from Opitutaceae bacterium, assembly GCA_046346755.1. Taxonomy (GTDB): domain Bacteria; phylum Verrucomicrobiota; class Verrucomicrobiia; order Opitutales; family Opitutaceae; genus UBA6669. The sequence continues at coordinate 12,848 of JAXMHM010000029.1, forward strand.
CTGCGTTGGAACTTTCAGCTACTGGCGGCCCCCGGGTACGTGTTATTGATGACTAACTACACCGGCTCGCGCGGCTATTCGGAGGCCTTTGGCCAGGCCATCCAGGGCGATCCCCTGAAGACGCCGGGTGACGAGATCAATCAGGCGGTGGACGTGGCACTCAGCCGATTCTCGTTCCTCGATGGAACGAAAGTGGTGGCCGGCGGCGCTAGCTACGGTGGGCACCTGGCCAACTGGCTGCAGGCGACAACAACCCGGTATCGTGCCCTGATCTCCCATGCCGGACTGGTGAATCTCGAGTCGCAGTGGGCGACCAGTGACGTGATCTATCACCGCGAGCTGGGCAACGGAGGACCGATCTGGGAGCAGGGGCCGATCTGGCGGGAGCAGAATCCGGTCCGCCTCGTCAAGAATCACGAGCGGAAGACCGGCTGGATTACTCCAATGCTACTCACCGTTGGCGAAAAAGATTATCGTGTGCCCTTCAACAATACACTGGAGAACTGGAGCTACCACCAGCGTCTGCAGATTCCGAGCAAGCTCATCGTGTTTCCCGAGGAGAACCATTGGATCTTGCGGGGGGACAACAGCCGGTTCTGGTACGGGGAAGTCCATGATTGGATTGCGAAATGGACCAAATAGCCGTGGTCGTGCAATCGGAGGCGACGACTGTCCAGGGGAGATGCGGGCACTGTTGTTGCCCGCGACTTCGCAGGGCTATCCGGGAGGCCAGTGCAGCGACCGACCGCCCAGCAAATGGACGTGGAGATGAGGCACGCTCTCTCCTCCATCGGGTCCATTGTTGATCACGATCCGGAATCCCTTGGAGAGTTTCAGCTTCTCTGCCAGCGCAGCGGCGGTCAGCAGGAGATGACCCAAAAGCGCCTGATCGTCGCTCGCGGCTGCCTGGAGGCGGGGAATGGGCTTCTTGGGAATCACCAGCACATGCACGGGCGCCTGAGGGTGGATGTCGTGGAGTGCGATACACCGATCGTCTTCGTGCTCAATTCGGGCCGGAATCTCGCGGTCGATGATGCGTTGGAAGAGCGTCTTAGACATGAGAAAGGAAGAAAACGTTCGGGCAGGGCGAAGACAACCCCGGGCTGGCGTCAAAGAAACAGAAGCTGAAGGGAGTGATTTTTTCGTGTACGAGCAACGGCGAGATCACGAATGAACGCCAAAGCTTCCTGGTAATCGTTTCGACGACGCTGACTGGAGCGGCGCGTGGCGGGAATCAGCGCTGGGCGCAGATTCGTCACCAACAGAGTTGATTCGCGAAACGGCGCGAGGTGTTTGAGCCCCTGCATCACCTCGGCCCGAGTGAATAACGGAGTCGCGGCGGCCAGTCCGAGCGATGCGTCCCAATGATAGAAGCCGTGCCGGGGAACGTGGGAGAAGAGTTTGGCGAGCAGGTCGGCGGCCGCGGCGTTGAAGGCCTGGTCGTAGGTTTGAACGGACTCCGGATTGGACTGGGTTCGGCGCTCCAAATCCGCCAAACTGAAGGCGATGGCCTCCTTGATCTGGTGGGCGAGGTAGAGATCGTGCCCGGTCAGGTGCGCGAAGAGCGAGTCAATGAAATGCAGACGCCGCAAGTCGTCGCGGGAAGAAGCAGGCATGGGTGACAGGGTGATCGCCGCCTCGATCACGACTGAGGTCAGGTCTCTCCGGACGGAGGCGGTTCTGGTGGTTTTGCCAGTGAACTGATCTCGTCGACAAACTCACCCACGTCCCGAAACTCCTTGTAAACACTCGCAAAGCGGACGTAGGCCACCTGATCGATCCGCCTGAGACGTTGCATGACGGCGTCACCGATGGCCTGTGACGGAATTTCGCTGTCGAATCTCGCCTCCAATGCGTCGAGTACGTCTTCAATCAGCATGGTGATCTGCTCGGCGTCGATAGGACGCTTGTGGCAGGCGGCCCGCACGGCACGGACCAGTTTGTCGCGATCGAAGTCCTCTCGTCTGCCATCCCGTTTCAGTACCACAATTCCGTCCCGGACATGGGTCTCGGTGGTCGTAAAGCGGTGTCCACACTCCAGGCATTCGCGACGCCGACGGATCGTCGATCCCTCTTTGCCGATTCGAGAGTCGATCACCTTGTCCTCGATGGACGTGCACTTGGGGCAACGCATGGCAGTGTGACCAGTCCGGCTTAGCCGAGTTCGAGAAAGTTGCGGAGAATCTGCATACCGCCTTCGGTGGCGATGCTCTCGGGATGAAACTGGACGCCCCAAATGGGCAGGGTGCGATGGCGCAATCCCATGACCTCACCTTCCGCCGTCTCTGCCGTGATTTCCAGCGCAGCCGGAAAGGTGTTCCGTTCCACGAGGAGCGAATGATAACGGGTGGCGGCGAACCCTTGGGGCAACCCTTTGAACACATCCGTATTCTTATGCAGGATCGGCGAGGTTTTCCCGTGCATAAGGCGGTCCGCCCGGATGACGCGACCCCCGTAGAAATGTCCGATCGATTGATGGCCCAGGCAGACCCCGAAGATCGGTTTCCGCCCGGCAAAGGTCGAAATCATATCGAGGGAAACTCCGGCTTCCGCGGGCGAACAGGGGCCCGGCGAAATCAGGACACGGTCGGGATTGAGGGCGAGCGCTTCGGCCGGGGTGATCTCGTTGTTCCGAAACACCCGCTGCTCCACGCCCAGCTGGCCAAAGTATTGGACCAGGTTGTAGGTAAACGAGTCGTAGTTGTCGATGACCAGCAGCACCCTGCCATTAACCGGTGGATTGACAGGGGGGTCAAGCGTACGGGTAGGGTGGTTCCCCGCACAACCCGCGGCGATCCATGCCTGCACACTTTGATTTACTGAAGACCGACACCGCCTCGGCTGCCCGCCGCGGCCGACTGCGGACCCGCCACGGTGTGATTGAAACGCCGATCTTCATGCCCGTGGGAACGCAAGGGACGGTCAAAGCGGTCACTCCGGCCCATCTCCATGAAATCGGGGCACAGATCATTCTCGGAAACACTTACCATCTCAACTTGCGGCCCGGGAGTGAGTTGATTCGCGATCTGGGTGGTTTGCACCGCTTTATGGGATGGGATGGCCCGATTCTGACCGACAGCGGTGGCTTTCAGGTCTTCTCGCTCTCGAAACTGCGAGACGTGCGGGAGGATGGGGTGGCGTTTCAATCTCATATCGATGGAGCCAAGCTCTTTCTCGGGCCCAAGGAGGTAATGGCGATTCAGCGGAATCTCGGCAGTGACATCGCCATGGTCCTGGACGAGTGTCCGCCCTGGCCCTGCAGCCGGGAGGACTGTGCGCGGGCCGTCGCCCGCAGTCTGAGGTGGGCGGAGCAGTGTCGACGTCACGCGACCGATTCCGGTTTCCTGGCTGAAGGGCATCATGTGTTCGCCATCGTGCAAGGATCAACGTTTGACGATCTCCGCCGTGAAGCGGCCGAATCGCTGGCGGCACTCGACTTTCCCGGTTACGCCGTTGGCGGCGTCAGTGTGGGCGAGCCAGAGCCGGAAATGCTCAAACAAGTGGGCGCGTCAACGCCGTTCTTGCCCGCCGATAAACCACGCTATACCATGGGTTTGGGTACTCCGCCGCAGCTCCTGAAGATGGTTGCGCTCGGCGTTGACATGTTCGACTGTGTCATGCCGACGCGGGTGGCCCGGAACGGTCTCGCCTTCACGCCGGACGGACCGATCAATCTGCGTAACGAACGATTTCGAACGGATCACCGCCCGTTGGTGGAGGGGTTGGCAAACTACACGGCGGGCTTTTCCCGGGCCTACCTTCGTCACCTACAGATGTCGGGTGAGATGCTGGCGGGCACCCTGCTGACGATCCACAACCTCCATTTCTATCTGGATCTCATGGCCCAGGCGCGCGCGCACCTGGACGCCGGAGATTTCTTTTCCTGGAGTGTGAGTTGGATCGAGCGCTACGAGGCGGGAGCGGCGGCGCGTTAGTCGCTGGCGTTTCTTTCCACCCGGTCCAGCATGGAGCTGACCTGCTGTTCGCGGCGCCGGTAGACGGCTTGACGGCTCCGGCCGAAGAGCCAGCCCAGCAGCCCACCCACCGCTGCTCCCAGCGCCAGCGTCCAACCGGCACGGGCAAACGGGGTCACGGCCACGAGCCCCGCGCCGACGACTGCACCAATCAGGCCAAAACGCATCGGCGCCTCGTCCCCTTGCATACGCAGCCGGGCAATGCGTCCCGCCATGCGTTCCTGGCTGACTCGGGGATTGACGGGTTGGGGGGAGGGCATGGGCTGTTTTTCGGTTGCGCGACCCTATTGCCCCTTAAGCTTGCGGCACAGATCGATGAGAGCGAGGGCGACACGGTCGACCGTCTTCTGGGTTCGCGGATTGATCAACTGTCCCTGCGGGTCAAATGCCTTGTCGGCCTGGGCGACGGAGCAAGCGACGGGAACAACCCAGGCACCCAGGTGGGTCATCATTTGTCGAACCGCAGTGAGGGAGCGCACCCCGCCGAAAGCGCCGGGAGAGGCGGACACGACTGCGACCACTTTGCCCTCGAACGGATTGTCATCGGCGCGGCTGCACCAATCGATCGTGTTCTTCAGCAGCGGAGTAACCATGGAATTGTACTCCGGGCAGGCGATGAGTAGCCCGTCGTGTGCGACCAAGGCTTCAACCAGAGCCTTTGCCGGATCTGGCATCCCGGATTCGTTTTCCAGGTCACCGTTGAAGAGCGGCAGGGGATAGTCTTGAAGTGAAAGGACGGTGCTTTGACCGCCGGCCCGCTGCACCGCAGCCGCTGCCACATGGAGCAACTGGGTATTGACGGAGGCCTTCCGGATGCTTCCGGAAAAGGCGAGAATGCGGGGAAGGTCGGCCATGACGCGATCGAATCGGAGACTGCGAGGTGCCGCAAGACCTGGGTCGGACGGCGGCGGCGGGTGGGAGGGGGAGTAGCCACAGGTGGGTACCGCCATTTGGCTCGATGCGAGAAATGTCAAATTCCGCAAGGCTCTGCTTCGCCACCGGTTTTGAGTCAGCGGAAGTTTGGGCCTTGCGCGCGGAGTCACCCTGCGCTCGACCGAGTCCGTCAAGGTGCCAGACGATTGCGGGAAGGGGGTGGTTATTGTGTGTCTGGAATTAGCATAAATTGCTGATGAGAAAATTTTTAGTAACAAGCCGGGGGCCGCAAGGGCTCAAACGTAGAGGGGAGCTCCTTATCGGCGCCGCTAGGTCGACACAAATCCTCCTTGACGGTGCGCGGCGGGCCGCTCGTAGTTGCGGGTTTTCCGCACTCACCTCCCATCGCCATGAGAGACGATTACATCAAGGAAGCGCTCAAGATCATCTCGGATCCGAATATTCTCATCAATGTTGTTTCCCGTCGTGTGAAGCAGTTGAAGCGTGGTAACCGCCCTTTGGTGGAATCGCTGGAGAAGCTTTCGCCAGAGGATATCGCGTTGCGCGAGATCATTGAGGGCAAGATCAGTTTCGAACTCGCGGCCGCAGGCGCGTCCTGATTCGTCGCGCTTGGATGGCGGAGGGCGTTGCCTCGGTCACCATCGCCCCTATTCGAGGTCCACATTATTGAATCCAAGCGGCTCCGCGATTGGCGGTGCCGCTTTTTTTTCGTAGCTTAGGGTCTATGGCTGCCGCCCAAAACAAAGAGAAAGGTCCTCGCTTTTCGGAGATCCGGAATGCGAAGGCGCTCCGCGACTACGTGGTGGACGAACGCTTTGAGGCAGGCGTGCAGCTCAAAGGTACGGAAGTGAAGTCGATTCGGGCCGGACGGGCCCAGATCAATGATGCGTTTGGCCGTTTTGAGCGGGGCGAGCTTTGGCTGCACAATGCGCACATCGAGGAGTATGCGTTCGGCAATCGGTTCAACCATGATGCCAAGCGTATTCGAAAACTTCTACTGCATCGCCACCACATACGTAAAATCGCGCAGGCACTGAATGCCGAGGGCCGGGCGCTGATTCCCCTGCGCATGTATTTTAAAGAGGCGCTGGTGAAAGTGGAGGTGGCCCTTTGCACCGGAAAAAAACTTTTCGACAAACGCGACGATCTGAAGAAGAAGGCCGAAGTCATGGAGATGAAAAAGGCCTTTAAATTCCGACGCTGATGAGTCGTTCCACCGTCACGGTGCGGGTTCCGGCCAGCACCTCCAACTGCGGCGCCGGTTTCGACACGCTGGGACTGGCGTTGTCGCTCTACAACCGGGTCACCCTCACCCGGTGCGAAGGTACGGTTCCGCGAGGTGAACGGGAATCCGATCACCGTGCGCAGGAAATGGTGGTGGAGACCGCCGATGCCTTCCATGCCGCGACGGGGCGGGCGGCCGCGGGTTTTAGTTATCGCATTGAAGGTGAGGTTCCTCCTGCCCGCGGTCTCGGCTCCAGTATCACGGTGATTGGCGGAGTCCTGGCCGGATTGAATGTGCTGCATGACGCCGGACTTTCGCGACACCAGCTGGTGGAGCTAGGGACGCGCCTTGAGGGTCATCCGGACAATGCCAGTGCCGGGGTTCTCGGTGGCTTTTGCGTGGCCCGTTGTGATCCGCACTCCGGTGGTTATCTGGGGGTGGTGCGTTTTGAACTTCCAGAGGAGCTGGCATTCGTGGTGGTCTCACCTGCACTTGAGATGCTGACGAAAGCGGCGCGGGGCGTACTGCCGGCTTCACTGCCCTATTTTGACGCGGTGAAGAGCATCAACAGTGCGACCTACCTGGTCGCGGCCTTCGCGAGCGGGGACTACGAGAAGCTCCGACATGCGGTGTTTGACACGATGCATGAGCCCTACCGACTGCCACGTATTCCGGGCGGGCGGGCGGCGATTGACGCGGGAGTGGCCGCCGGGGGGCTGACCGGATGGCTCAGCGGCAGTGGCTCCAGTGTGTTGTGCGTTTCCCACCGGGCCCAGGCCGGCCGGGTTGTGCAGGCGATGCAGTCCGCCTTCACGGCCCAGGGGGTCGGGTCGGAGGCGCGTATCCTTTTTTCCGATAATCGAGGGCTTATCATTGAGTCGTAGCCGGTCTGATCTGGCGGCCTGAAAGAGGCCCCGGCTTGCCACCCGCGATCCGGGCCGGGCGGCGTGCAGGAACGGGTGATGATGCAGGCTGGCAGTTTTGGTGGAGCTTGTTCAACCTGAGACCCGCATGAAACGACTCCTCTCACTCGTCATGCTGCCCCTTTGTGTCTGGAACCTGGGTGCAGCCGTGGAATTCAATCAGCTTACACCGGCGGAAACGGCCGCAGGGTGGAAGCTCCTGTTCGACGGAAAGACGCTGAATGGCTGGCGCGCCAGCGAAGCACCGGCGACCTTTTCAGTGCAGGACGGGTGTATCATGGCGTTTGGACCCCGCGCCCACCTCTTTTATGAAGGCGCCGTGGCGCAGCACCGATTCGTGAACTTTGAGTTGAAGCTGGACGTGAAAACGTTTCCCAAAGGCAATTCCGGCGTTTACTTCCACACCGAGTATCAGGAAAAAGGCTGGCCGGCCAAAGGTTACGAGATTCAGGTTAATAACTCGCACACGGACCCCAAACGCACGGCGGGTGTGTATGGCATCAAAGACAATTTTGACGCGGTGGCCAAGGACGAGGTCTGGTTCACCCTGCGAATCAAGGTTGAGGGCAAACACATTCAAACGTGGGTGGATGATCGTCTGATTTCAGACTACACCGAAGAAGACAAACCGGAGCGTCCGGCCAATTTCGCGGGGCGCCTGATTGGATCGGGCACATTTGCGATTCAGGGGCACGACCCCGGCAGCAAGACGCTGTACCGCAACATCAAGGTGCGCGTGCTGCCCTGACCTCCGGTCGAAGTCCGTCCTGCACGCGTCGGATCCAGATCTGTCCCCCTCCGCCGCTTGCGCAGAGGGGCATGTGCCTCTGAAAAAAGCCAGGATCGCGGTTGAAGAGCCAGCCGCTGAACAACACGATTTCAAAGTCCGTGTTGTGCATGAGAAATGCGCGTAGCAGGTATTGCTCGTTCCAGGCGCGACCCTCCTCGAACCAAGACCGGGGATATTCGAAGTTCCCGGCCACATCGTGGATATGAACATAGACTCCAGGTCGAACCAGCGGCAGGACTTGGAAGAAGAGGTGGTTAACGTCGCTTCCCAGCTTGCTCACATGGGAAGAGTCGATGAACAGGACATCACCCTCCACCAGGGAAGCAAAGGTGGAAAGGGGCACATCCTGGACGCGCTTTTCAATGAGTGTGACTGACTGAAGGTCGTCGGGTTTGAGCAGGGGACGGAGACGGCCCATATCCGGGTCGATGAACGTCAGCGAAAGGCGGCGTCCAAAGACATGCTCATTCAGATCGAGCATGGCAGCGGAACTGTAGCCGGAACCCACCTCGATGACCCGCCGGGTTTGGGCATGCCGCAGCATGGACCAAAGCATGATGGCATCAAATGCGCCATAGGACGGGTTGTTGAGATGGAATCGCCAGCCCGGCCGGGCCGTTTCAGGGAATGGCATCTGTGCATAGGTGGCGGCGAACTCCTCCAGGAGACGCAGCTGGTGCGATTCGTTCAGATTGATTCCCGGAAAAGGTGGACCGAAACCGCCGCGGGAGAACACTTCCGCAACCTCCGCCCGGGAGGGTAGGGGCGAGTAGAAGTGACCCGGAGGATAGGCCATTTTTGTGTCCTCGGCCTCCGTCTGCAGCCGACTGACCGTTTGTTCGAGATGACCGATCTTGCGCTCCAGGCGACGTACGAATCGGAAGCGGCGCAGAAGGTTCTCGATCAGACTCATGGAGAGCCAAGCCTTGCCGCTGGCAGTTCGGCGGGCAATCGCGTTCTCGCACGGGGGATGAGGGCAGGGGGGCGTGCCGGTGGTCTCCCGGATTCAATAAACGAGGCTCGCCCCATGGGGAATCGGTGGTCAATCCTCCGATGGCATGAGTTTATGGTGTCACCTTCAACCCAGTGAAGTCGCTGCCTGCACCCTTCCTGAATCACGCGGGATCCTTCCACCGATGGGCCCTTCAGCTGTGGCATGAAGCTCAGCATTGTCATTCCCTGTTACAACGAGGTGGCGACCCTGCGGACGTTGATCGAGCGGGTGCGGGCGGCGTCGGTCGAGCACAAGGAGATCATCATTGTGGATGATTGCTCCAGTGATGGCACCACGCAGCTCCTGAAAACGGAGCTGGCCGCGTTGGTCGATACCGTTGTCTATCACCCGGTCAATCAGGGCAAAGGTGCAGCATTACGCACGGGATTTGCCGCGGCGACCGGGGATGCGGTCATCGTACAGGACGCTGACCTGGAGTATGATCCCGCTGAGTACCCGAAGCTGTTGAAACCGATCGAAGAAGGGCGGGCCGACGTGGTGTTTGGATCACGATTTTCCGGAGGAGAAGCGCACCGCGTGGTGTATTTCTGGCACATGATCGGAAACAAGTTCCTTACGCTGATTTCCAACATGGCGACCAACCTGAACCTCACGGACATGGAAACCTGCTATAAACTTTTCCGCCGCGAGGTGCTGCAGAAGATTGTGATCGAGGAGAATCGTTTTGGGTTTGAGCCCGAGATCACCGCCAAGGTGGCTCGCCTGAATTGTGTCATTTATGAGGTGGGCATCAGCTACTATGGGCGGACCTATGCGGAGGGAAAGAAGATCGGCTGGCGGGATGGATTCAGGGCCCTTTATGCCATCGTGAAATACAATTTCTTCCGCTGACGCCGGAGTGGTGCGCACAGCTCGTAATTCAGAAAAGTCCATCGTGTTTCCCGTATCCTTTTTTCGAAGCGCCTGGTCCATCATTTCGCGCCGCTGGCAGTGGCTTTGCTGGCTGGCGTTCGGGTTGGGTCTCCTCTGGCTGGCCGGTCGATTTGGTTTGGTCGCGGGAGGTTCGGACTCCTCGGGCTACCTCAACAGCGCGAAGCTTTTTGCCGAAGGAAGTCTGGAAATGAGGGTGCGGATACCGGCGGAGTTGGCCTCGGATGCGAACATCCTCCATTTTACGCCTTTGGGATTCTGGCCGAGTTCGAGGACGGGCTTTCTGTCCCCAACCTATCCCTCCGGACTTCCGCTGCAGCTGGCGCTCGCGAGAGTGTTGCTGGGGGGAGAATTGGGCCAGTCGCTGCTGTTGATTGGCTTGGCCGGCGCGGTGCCGCTGTTGTGCGCCTGGTGTGCACGGGAGTTGGGACTTTCGGCGGGGCTTGCGTGGACCGGCGCCTCGATTATCGCCACTTCGCCGATTTTTCTCTTCTGCGCCCAGCAGCCCCTCAGTGACGGTCCGGCGACCACGTGGTGCCTCCTGGCCGCCGCGTCGGCGCTGGCCGCCAACCGGACAAGGCGTGCTGCTTGGGGGCTGGTCTGTGGTGCGGCGTTCTCGATCGCCGTGCTGGTCCGCCCCTCGAACGCGCTGCTGTTGCCTGCCTTGCTGCTGCTGCTTGGGCATTGGAAAGGCATCGTGGCAACGGGACTGGGTGGCCTTCCGGGCGCGTGTTGGTTTGGATTCTACAATCAGTTTCTCTACGGGCATGCGTTGCGTACGGGGTATGCGGATATTCGGAGCGCATTCGAAATGAAGTGGATTCTGCCCTCCCTCCACCTGTATGCGGAGTGGATCCCGCGCATGCTTTCGTGGATGGTGGTGGTGTTGCCGCTGGCCGCTCTGATTTCGGTCCGCTCCCGCTGGCGACTTGTCGCTGGCCTGGGACTGTGGTGGCTGATCTTCGCCGGATTTTATTCAACCTTCGCGGTGACGCACGAGGTGTGGTGGTGCCTGCGTTTTCTACTTCCCTGCTTTCCGGCCCTGCTGCTCGCCGCCCTGCTCGGATTGGAGAACCTTGTGCAACTGACGCCCTCCCGGATCCGCGATCGAGCCCGGACGGGGCTGATTGCCGGATTGGGAATCGTGGCGGTGACCTCGGGAGTGCTTTGGACCCGCGCCCTGCACGTGGCCGGCACGGGCAAATTAGACCTCCATTATCGTGATGCCGGCAACTGGGTCCGCGAGCACTTGCCCGAGAATGCCGTGGTCTCCTGCATGGCGGCCAGTGGAACGCTGCACTATTACGCGTCGGTCGCGACGCTGCGCTACGATGGCCTTTCCACCAAGGAGTACGAAGGCTATGCGAAGCGCCTGCGACAGGCGAACCGGCCCCTCTACGCGCTCTTGTTCCCGTTCGAGCGCGAACAGGCGAACGGGGTGCATGGCACAGACCAGTGGAGAAAAGTCCGCGAATTCGGAGGTATGACCCTTTGGAAGCTGGACGCGGCACCCTGAAACACGAATTCAAGCCCGTGGAGATCGCTGTTATGCAAGGTGTGGATACGGAGAAATTCCTTGGGCGCTGGAGGGGCGTCCCAGGTTGGCGGCTTGCCTATCGGGCGTGTGTGGCGGTGTTCCTCCTTCTGGTCGCGCGATTCTATGAACCGGGAACCGGTTTCACGAGTCTGATTTCGATCGGAGCCCTGGTTGATGCCAACAGTGTGCCTGCACTCAAGACAGCGCCACATTACGTCTATGAGGAGTCCTATGGTTACGATGGCACCTACTACGTCCAGCTGGCGCTGCATCCCTGGCTGAACGAACCGACACTGGACAAGGCGATCGACAACCCTTCCTACCGTGCACGGCGCATCCTGATGCCATGGACAGCCTGGGTGCTGGGAGCCGGGCGGCCGGCGTGGATTGTGCAGGCGTACGCTTTGATCAATGTTGCCTGCTGGCTTGGGTTGGCGTGGCTGGCGTGCAGTTGGTTTCCGCCTGGTACTCTGGGGAATTTCATTCGTTGGGCCGGGCTGATGTTCTCGGCGGGGATGTGCTTGAGCGTGCGGCACGCACTGACGGACGGCCCGGGGCTTCTGCTCGTCGCGGGTGCCGTGCGCCTGTGGGAGCTGAACCGCACCAAGTCGTCGGTGTTGACGCTCGCGCTCGCGGTGCTTGCCAAGGAAACCAGCGTACTGGCCGGCGGGCTGGTGGCGGTCCCGCCGTTTCGGAGGACGCGGACCTGGGTGAATGCGGTGCTGGCGGGTGTCTGTGTAATCGCGCCCACCGCGCTGTGGATGCTGGTGGTCCGCTCACGCTTCGGCGATGTCCACGATTCGGGCGTGAACAACTTTGCCCTTCCGTTTTACGGCTTTGCCGAGAAGTGGGGAACGATTGCTGCGGAGATCCTGCGCGATGGGGTCATCCAGCTGCACGTCGCCACCCTGCTCAGCTCCTTGGCATTGCTCACCCAAATGGTGTTCTTTCTGGCGCGCTGGCAGGCGGAGCGCGTGTGGTGGCGCGTGGGTGTGGGTTTTGCCGTCCTGGCGGTGGTGGTTTCTCAACCCGTTTGGGAAGGTTACCCTGGTGCGGCCCCGCGTGTGCTGCTGCCCATGGCGCTCGCCTTCAATGTTCTGGTCCCCGCGACGCGGCGTTGGTTGCCCGTGCTAATCCTGGGCAATCTCTCGTGCGTGGCTGGGTTGGCTGACCTTCGACCTCCCGCCTCCGAGTTTTACCATGTGCGTGGGGACGCCCGGGTGGTGGTTGAACGCGGCGAAGGGTGGTACACCATTGAGTCCCGCGGGTTTCGTTCCTGGCGCTGGACCTCCCAGGACGGGGTCCTGGTGGTTTCCAACCCCAACCCGGTCGACGTGAAACTTCGGCTTCGAGGTCGACTCAGCACGATCGTACCCAGGACTGTGAGCGTTTGGACGGGCGGAACCGAGATTTGGAGCACCGCCATGAATTCGCGTTGGGCGGACCTGGAACCCCCGGAGTTTCAACTGACAGCGGGGAAATCAGTCCGATTGGAGTTTCGAACCGACCGGCCGGGCATTCAGCCCAATTCTGGGGATTTGCGTACGTTGACGTTTGCTGTACATGATTTGGAAGTCGTGGCTTCACCCTTATCGGGCGCAAAGCGATGAGGGATTTCCGGGAGTCAGGATCGGCCACGCATCTATTGCCCATGAATTGCTGTTTTGGTTTTCTGTGTTGCAAACCCCCGCAACGTTGCGCCGTCTGCGGGCTGCTCACGCTCCTTTTCCGGTGATTTTTTTGATTTCACGTTCAAGCATACTGCGCCGCGCCTTCGCCGGCTGCGGGGTGATGCTGCACCTGATGGTGACGGGTGCATCAGCCGGTCCTGATTTGGACCCATCGGTGGTGTTGCCCGAGAAGATCTTCCCCATCCTCATTCCTATCCTGGAGACCGCGGCGCGCCAGGGTCCGCAGGCTTTGCGGGCGCGCCTCGATGAACAGATGGCTGAGGAGATGATTCTCGTGGCGCGGTCCCGCCGTCTGCCCAGCGTCGGTGGCGGTGGAACCTTCAGTATCGCGCAGGAGAAGCGTTTGGATCGACCAGATCTGGCAGCAGCGGAAAAATTGACCTATAACTTTGGTCTGACCCAGCCTGTCTACCATTGGGGATCGCTGCGTGCCGGCCATGAAGTGGGCAAGATCTCGGCGCGCATAGCCGAGAACAACTATGCCGAAGCCTGCCGGCTTTTGCTGATCGAAGTGCGCGGTCTTTACCTGCGCATGGTGGTGGCACGGGCGGAGGTGGAACGGACTCGGAATGTGCTGCGTCTCGGGCGCGAAGACCTGGCCACTGCTGAGAGCCGGATCCAATCGGGAGCGCTGGCTCCCGGGGAGATTCACAGCGTACGCTTCCGGGTCCTCGATGCGGAGATCGGATTCGAGAAGGCCGAGGAGGAGTTTCGTTTTGCCAAAGCGACCTTGGAACGTTTGGCAGGAATCGCGCCCCTGTCCGAATCCGACGTGCCAAGCTTGGTGCCCAACGTCCCCTTCGACCCGGCCCTGATTGCCAGCTTTCTGGAGTCCTACTTGGGTCGAAACGGGGCGGAATCCGACTTCCGGGCGACCGCGCTCAAACTCCAATGGGAACAGGAGAAGTTGAATGCGCAGATCACGGCCAAGAACTTGTGGCCTAAACTCAATTTTGTCACAGGAACGACCCAGGACGAAGTGAGTTACACGGGAAGTCCGGCGGATCGCGGGCAAATCCGTTCCTTTTACGCGGGTGTCAATCTCACGTGGAACCTCTTCGATGGCTTTTCCACCAAAGGCTATCGTCGTGCCTCGTTGATACGTCAGCGGCAACTGGAGGGCGACCGGACGGCGCGGATGCGAGAGCAGATAGACCGGGCGCGCAATCAAGCAAAGATGCTTGAATTGGCGGCGCGGCAAACGGCGGTGAGTGAGTCGCGGCTCTCCCAGCTCGACGGCTTGGTCGCCCATCAGGAAAAAGAGGTGTCGCTCGGCAATATGGCGCGACGTGACGCAGAGGGGTGGATTTTGACCCGGGACGAAGCCCTGCTGCGAACCATGGTGCTGCGAATTGAATATCTGTCCCGGTTGACAGAGTTCCTCTCCATCATTGGCCGCGACCCGGTTCTCAAACAGATTCTCTCCCAAAGCCCATGAGTCAGCGCTCCTCCGCATTTACCCTGATCAAGGTGGTCATTGTGCTGCTTCTGCTGGCTGGTGGAGGCTATGCCTACTGGCTCTCCTCCCGGCCTGAGGTCGCGGTTGAAGCCGTCAAGCGTGGCAAAGCCGTGCAAGCCGTGACCGGTAGCGTGACGGTGCGGGTGGAGCTGCCACGCACCGTGAAGTCGGCCGTGGGCGGGAGGGTGGCGGACGCCAAGCTGGAAATCGGGGCGGCAGTGAAGGAAGGCGAGTTCCTCGTCCAAATCGACACAGCCGACCTGGAACTCGACATAGAGGCGACCGAGGATGCGCTGAAGGTGGCCAGGAAGAAAGTGGAGGTCGGGACGAGTACCCCGATTGAATTGGAGAATGCCAAGGTGGACCTGGCAAATGCCGAGCGCTCCCACGCCATGGGTCTCAACTCGATCGTCGATCTCGATCGGGTGCGTCGCACCGTGCGCGGTATCGAGCAGCGCGTGGCGATCGAAAAGGTGAACTCCGACGCGAACATCCAGTCCCTCGAGAGCGCGCTCAAGGCCAAGAAGCGGTTGAAGGAGAAGATGACCGTACGTTCGCCGCTCGACGGGGTGATCACTGACGTCTTCGTGAGTCCCAACGATCTCATCGGTGGCGAACAGCCGGTGGCGACGCTGATCCCCAACAGCCGCATCATAGAAGCGATGATCAGCGAAGAGAACTTCGCCGGTGTCCGAGTCGGCCAGCGGGCGCAGGTGCGCTTTCTCGGATACGGGGATGAACGGTTTGAGGCGACCGTGTCCAAGGTGCTGCCGACGGCCGATCCCGCCACGCAGCGTTACCGGATCCATCTCGAGGTGAAGATCGACCGGGACAGGCTGAAGCCTGGCCTGACTGGGGAAGCGGCGGTGTTGATCGGTGAGCGGGAGAATGCGCTCCTGTTTCCGCGTTTGGCGCTGTTCAATGGCAGCGTCTACGTGGTGGCCAATAATGCCGTGGAGCTGCGCAAGGTGAATGTGGGCTTTGTCAGCCTGAACGACGTGGAGTGCCTCGACGGGCTGCGGGAGGGCGAGCAGGTCCTGGTGGACAACCTCGACCAGGTGACTCCGGGCAGCCGGGTCCGGGTCAAGACCTCGCGCTGACTCGGGCGCCGAATCCAGTCCCCCTCGTGTCCACGACCCTCCGCATTGCCCTTCGCTTCCTGACCGCGCGTCGCAGTGCCATGGTGATGAGCCTGGCCTGCATCACGCTTGGGGTGGGATTGTTTGTGGTGACCCAGGCGACGACCACCGGCTTTGAGCGCTTCTTCATCGAGACCATCCTCGGCACCAATGGCGCCGTGCGAATCCAGGATCAAATCCAGGAAACCCTGCGCACCATGCAGGCGGACGGGGGCAGTGGCGCTTCGGGCTTTGTCGTCGAGGTCAAGGAAGGGCGAAAGTACATTGAGGGCATTCCCGATCCGGCGCCCCTGGTGGAAGCGCTGCACCGATTTCCCAATGTATCCGGTACGTCCGTGGTGCTGTACGGCTCGGCCGAGGCGCGCTCCAGCTTCAAGGGTGAGCAGGCCAAGGTTTATGGGATCGAGCTGGACCAGCACCTGACGGTTTCGGATCTGGCGAAGCAGATTGTGCAGGGTGAACTTGCGGAGTACCGGCGTACACCATCGGGCACGCTGGTGGGAATCAAGCTGGCCGAACGCCTGCAACTCCAGGTGGGAGAATCGTACGTGCTTCAGATTGGTCCTGAACTACGGCGTTATCGCGTATCCGGTATTTACCAAACCGGCATTGGCGACATCGACAAGGAGCGCATCTTCATGCACCTGGGAGAGGCCAGATCACTGCTCCGTCGACCGACGGGGGCTTCGTTCATCCAGGTCAACTTGCACCAGCGCGACCGTGCGCCAGCCGATGCGCTTCACATTGAATCGGTGCTTCACCACAGTGCGGCCTCGTGGCAGGAACGTGAAAAGACCTGGTTGGACGTATTTCGCGCCCTGCGAATTTCCACCAGCATCACCGTGTCTGTCTTCACGCTCATCGCCGGTATTGCCATGTACAACACGCTGGCACTGGTGGTGATGGAGAAGACCAAGGACATCGCCATCCTCCGTTCCATGGGGTACACCCGTGAGGACATCACTCGGATCTTCCTCTGGCAGGCGGCGGCGGTGTTGAGCATCGGCGCCTTGCTGGGATGCGCTTTGGGGGCGTCGATCACGTACGGGGTGTCGACGATGAGAATCAACATCAAGGGCATCTTCGCCACGGATCGGTTCCTCGTGGATTGGTCGCCCTGGCACTACGTGGCGGCGGTGGGCATTTCCGTGGTCATGGTGATGGCGGCCAGCCTGATCCCGGCGCGTCGCGCCGCCCGCCTGGAGCCGGGAGATGTTATTCGAGGAACTGCGCAATGAACCCGGCTCCGGAACTCGTCCTGCAGTGTTCCAACCTCCATCGCTTCCTTGGCCATGATGAGGGGCGAGTCCACGTCCTGCGAGGGGTTTCCTTCGAGGCGCGGCGTGGCGAAGTGTACGCCGTGGTCGGCCCGTCGGGTTGCGGAAAATCCACGCTGCTTTATCTCCTCGGATTGCTGGACAAACCCGATGACGGCGAAATCTGGATCAAGGGTAACAAAATGTCGAATACAGCCGACGAGGAACGGACGGCGGCGCGGGGGACGAATATTGGTTTTGTCTTCCAATTTCACTTTCTCCTCCTCGAGTTCACGGCATTGGAGAATGTCATGATGCCAATGCGGAAGCTGGGGAAACTCGCCCCGGCGGCCCAGGTGGACCGGGCGCATGAGCTCCTCAAGGCCGTGGGGCTTGGGGAGAAAACCCACCGTTTGGGCACCCAGCTGTCGGGTGGTGAACAGCAGCGGGTTGCCATCGCGCGGGCCCTGGCCAACGAGCCTGCGATTATCCTCGCGGATGAACCTACCGGAAACTTGGACGTCAGGAATTCAGGGGTTGTCTTCGATTTGCTAACGGGATTGGCCAAGCAAAACGGACAAGCCATCATCTTGGTCACTCACAATCCGGAGATTGCACAGCGGTGCGATCATACGCGCCCCATGCGCGACGGCCTCTTTGTCGGGTAGTGGCAGTGTTTTCGTCCCTTGAAGGGCAGGCAACCCGGAAGCGGGTGCCCCGCCCCAAGTTGAATCGGATTTGGCTCGCGTTGGCACCCAGGATGAGCGGGGACCTCAAAAACCGGTGGATAAGTTGCTCGGTGGACCTGCCTGTTCCCCTCTAATGCCTAGGCGAATTTTGTAACCATGGGGAATTTTTGGTTTACATTCCAAAACGCGCTCCGTTCGCTTCGCCGCTGATAACCAGCCTTATCGAAGCCCGTGAGCCACCTTCCATCGCGAAAAACCTTCTTTGCCAAGCTGCTCGGACTCGTCGCCGTGGCGGGAGTAGCTCCTCAACTCGTGGCGCAGGCCGCAAAGCCTGCCCCTTCGACGACGCCGGTTCCGGTGCGCCCTGACCCGCGTGCCGTGTCCCGGACGGAAACCGCGCGCTAGCCCGCGTGCACCGTTAACCTCGCGATTTTCCGACAATGTCGAAACTCTTCCCGAAGTCGGCCAACCGTCTGCCCCTGCAGATTATCGTCTATCTCTTTGTCCTGGGGGGGATTGTGACGGCGGCCACCAACTACTACGCAACCCCGAAGTACACGCGGGTTGGCTACGCTCCCGTCCAACCGGTCCCGTTCAGCCACACGCTCCATGCGGGAAACCTTGGGCTGGATTGTCGGTACTGTCACAGCAACGTCGAGAAGTCAGGTCATTCCAATATCCCGACTGCGCAGACCTGCATGAATTGCCACAGTGCGATCAAGGCCAACAGTCCGCTGCTGGAGCCGGTGCGTTTGAGTTACGAGTCGGGGAATCCGGTTCCGTGGGTGAATGTGCATGTTCTGCCGAATTATGCCTACTTCAATCACTCGGTGCATATCGCCCGAGGGGTTTCCTGCGTGGAGTGCCATGGTCGCATTGACCAGATGGATGTCGTCCGGCACGCGAAACCGCTGTCGATGGGCTTCTGTCTCGACTGCCATCGTGAGCCCGAAAAATTTATCCGGTCTCCGGAACTGGTGACAAAACTCGACTGGCAACATCCGGAAGGGGTGAAAGGCCAGATCGAGCAGGGTAAGAAGTTCGTGCATGACTGGAACGTGAAACCGCCGCAAAGCTGCTCTGGCTGCCATCGATGAAACGCAAATTTCAGCATCCCGAACCTTCAGAAGGTGAACTCAGCGGTCCCCGCTACTGGCGCAGCCTTGATGAGCTGGCGCTCACTCCTGGCTTTCAGGAACAGGTGGCCCGGGAATTCCCCGAAGGCGCCTCCCAGCTGGATGGGGTCGACCGGAGGCATTTCTTCAAGATCATGGCCGCATCGTTCGCCTTGGGCGGACTCGGTCTGGGTGCCGGCTGCCGGCGTCCCGAAGAGAAAATTCTGCCGTACGGAAAGTCGGTTGAAGGAATCATTCCCGGATTGCCGCTGTTCTTTGCCACGGCGATGCCGCTCCGGCGCGGGGCGATTCCCTTGCTGGCCGAAACCCATCAGGGACGGCCGACCAAGCTGGAAGGCAATCCGACCTATGCTCCCTACGGTGGAGCAACCCACCTGCTCGCACAGGCCGCCGTACTTGATCTTTACGACCCGGACCGCGCTACGACCCATACGATCAAGGGCGCGGCAGTCGATTCGGCCGCAGTTCAGGATCTCCTCGCCGGCATCACCAAGACCTATGCTGGCAATGGGGGCGACGGTTTGGCTTTATTGGCAGAAGAATCGAGTTCGCCCACCCGTGCCGCCCTGGTTGCCCGCCTGAGAGCGAAGTTTCCGCGGGCGATCTGGTCTGAGTATGAACCCGTGCAGGATGAGGCACCCGTGCAGGGCGCTCGCTCTGCCTTTGGGGTCGATGTCAAACCGCTCTACCGCTTTGATCGGGCACGTCGGATCCTTGCGATTGACTCCGATTTCCTGCGCTTGGATTCGCATTCCCTGGCCTACGCCCGGGATTTTGCGAAAGGCCGTCGCGTTCTGAAGCCGACGGACCCGATGAATCGGCTCTACTCGGTTGAGAGCACGTTCACCCTGACCGGTTCGATGGCGGATCATCGCCTGCGTTTGGCGAGCAGCCATATGCTGGCCTTTGCTGCCGCGATGGCGGTCGAGTTGACTGGTGATACTTCCTTCGCGCCGTTGGCCCGCGGGCTCGATTTCAAGGAAAAGGACAAGTGGATTTCTGAAGCCGCCAAGGACCTCAAGAGCAACCGTGGTTCTTGTTTGGTGGTGGCCGGCAATCATTTGCCTGCGGCGGTCCATGCCGTCGTGCATGCGATCAACCTTGCGCTCGGCAACGTTGGTTCGACCGTTGAGTTTGTCACGGTACCAACTTCGAACTCCGCGTCGATTACGGACCTGGCCAACGCTGCGAAGTCGGGCTCGATCAAGACCCTGGTGGTCCTGGGCGGTAACCCGGCCTACAATGCCCCCGCCAATCTCGATTTCGCTGGTTTGCTCAAGCGCATTCCGGATGTCGTTCGATTTGGCTATACGGCGGATGAGACTTCAGCCTTGGCCTCGTCTCATATTGCCGCGGCTCATTTTCTTGAGTCGTGGGGCGATGCCCGGACGGCGGACGGCACCGTGGTTCCGATTCAGCCTCAGATTCTGCCGCTCTTTGGTGGATTGACGGATCTTGAGGTACTGGCCCGCATTGCCGGGGATGCGATCATTGATCCTTACACCCTCGTGTTCAACACGATCACTGCATTGGCAGGTGGTAACAAGGACGCTTTCAGGAAGTTCCTCCATGACGGAATACTGGCTGGGTCCGCTTATCCCGTGGCCAAGGTCAAACTCAACTCGGTCAGTTTGCGTTCCTCCCTGAACGCGGTGCCTGCCCCCGTGGAATTGTCCAAGGACAACCTCGAGGTTCGCTTCGTTTCAGACTACAAGGTCGATGATGGCCGGTTCGCCAACAACGGTTGGCTTCAGGAATGCCCGGATCCGATCACGAAGCTTGCCTGGGACAATGCCATCCTCGTCAGTCCGCGCTTGGCCAAGGAGCTGGGTATCGTTCCGGGCGGCTCGATGCTCCAGGTGGCGCGAATGGAGACAGCGCAGTTCAAGCAGGGCAAGGAGCAGGCGTTTATTGGCGAGGTGACCTTGGACGGAAGAACGGTGCGTGGTCCCCTGCACATTCAGCCGGGGCTCTCCAACTTCACGTTGGTACTTCCGCTCGGCTATGGGCGCTCGGCGTCCGGGCGCGTGGGACGTGGCACCGGCCACAATTTCTATCCGCTCCGTGCCGTGGGCGCGCTGACCATTGCAACGGGAGCCAAACTCACCGTAACGACCGAACGATATTCCCTGGCGAATACCCAGGAGCACTGGTCCATGGAAGGTCGGGATATTGTGCGTGAGTCCAATCTGAACGACTTCGTCAAAGAACCGGGTTGGGTCGATTCATTTGGAACCGAATCGCATGCGCCGGCCAACCTCGGCCGTGATGCTACTAAAGACGCCGCCTTCATTGCGGCGACCACACCGCGAGGCAATTCCCTGTACGAGACGCCGAACTTCAAAGGCGTCAATCAATGGGGCATGTCGATCGATCTCAATACGTGCATCGGTTGCAATGCCTGTGTCATCGCCTGCCAGGCGGAAAACAACATCCCGATCGTGGGCAAAGACCAGGTGCTTCGCGGCCGCGAGATGCATTGGATCCGGCTCGATCGCTATTATTCGGATGGAAATATTGATGCCGCGGCTTTTGGTGGCGAAGGCAACAAGGAGATCCCCGAAGATCCCCAGGTTTCGCTGCAACCCATGGCGTGCCAGCACTGCGAACTGGCTCCCTGTGAGACCGTGTGCCCGGTGAATGCTACGGTGCACGACGATGAAGGCATCAATACGATGGCCTACAACCGCTGCATCGGAACCCGCTATTGCGCGAACAACTGTCCGTACAAGGTCAGGCGCTTTAACTTCTTCGACTGGAACAAGCGACGGACCGACGAGGTTTATCTCGGGCCGATGGGGCATGCCGGCATGCCTGAACTCGTCAAGATGGTGAAGAATCCAGAGGTCACCGTGCGTATGCGTGGCGTGATGGAAAAGTGCACGTACTGCGTGCAGCGCATCCAGCAGGCGAAGATCCAGCAGAAGGTTAAAGCGGGTGCCTCGAATCAGGTGAGTGTTCCGGATGGTACCATCAAGACCGCGTGTCAGCAGGTGTGCCCGGTTGAAGCGATTGTTTTTGGCGACGTCACCGACAAGGCGAGCGCGGTATCGCAAGCCAAGGCCCGTGAGCAGGATTACGCAGTCCTTGGATATCTCAATGTGCGCCCGCGCACGACCTACTTGGGTAAGTTGCGCAATCCGAACCCGGACATGCCGGGGGGTGGGGAGCTACCGTACAGCCGCAAGGAGTACAACACGAAGAACCATCCTGGGCATGACGACCATGGACACGGCCACGGCCACCCCGAAGGTGGTGCCGAGGCGAAGAAGCAGCCAGGTCACTCTGCGCTGGAAACTCCGAAGGTATTGGGAGGACTGAGCTAATGGGCCACGCTGCTGAATCCGCTTACGGTACCCCGGCGATCTTGAAAGAGATCAAGCCGGCGGTGCTTCCTCGCGCAACCCTGGTCGAAAACAACCGAAGCTTCGGTTGGATTACCGACAAGATTTGCGGCATCATCGAAGGGCGCACACCGACCTGGTGGTGGGTCTGTTTCATCGTTGCGGCGTTTGTCGCGTCATTCACCGTCGCCGGCCTCACCTACCTGGTGGCAACGGGCGTCGGTGTCTGGGGCCACGCCAACCCGGTCAATTGGGCGTGGGACATCGTCAATTTCGTGTTTTGGATTGGTATCGGCCACGCCGGCACCCTGATTTCCGCCATTCTCTGCCTGTTGCGCCAAAAGTGGCGGACCTCCATCAATCGAGCGGCGGAGGCCATGACGATTTTTGCGGTGGTTTGCGCTGGTATTTTCCCGGTCTTCCACGTCGGTCGCGTCTGGTTCGCGTGGTACCTATTCCCGATTCCGAATTCGAACTACATCTGGCAGAACTTCCGTTCACCGCTGGAGTGGGACGTCTTCGCGGTCTCGACCTATGGAACCGTTTCGGTCCTGTTCTGGTATGTGGGATTGCTGCCTGATCTCGCAATCCTGCGGGACCGGTTCACTGCGGCCGGGAACAAGCTCCGTGGTTTCCTCTACGGCCTTTTTGCGATGGGTTGGCGGGGTTCGAACCGTCACTGGAGCAACTACGAGATGGCCTACCTCATTCTGGCCGGCATCTCGACTCCGCTGGTGCTCTCTGTGCACACCATCGTGTCGTTCGATTTCGCCGTATCCCTGATCCCGGGCTGGCATACCACCATCTTCCCTCCCTACTTTGTCGCTGGAGCCATCTTCTCGGGTTTCGGGATGGTGCTGACACTGATGCTTCCGCTCCGGGCGATCTATGGGCTGCAGGATTTGATCACGCAGTACCACATCGACTGCATGTGTAAGATCACCTTGGCGACGGGCACGATTGTCGGGTACGCCTACGCGACGGAGTTCTTCATCGCGTGGTATGGTGCCAACCCGTACGAGGGCTTTGCCTTCATCAACCGCGCCTTTGGACACTATGCCTGGGCTTACTGGATCATGATCATCTGTAACGTGATCACGCCGCAGTTTTTCTGGTTCAAATCGATCCGGCGTAACACCGCATTCGTCTGGGTACTTTCGATCTTCGTGAACGTCGGCATGTGGTTTGAACGGTTCGTGATCATCGTCACCTCACTGGCGCGCGATTTCCTCCCCTCTAGCTGGGGGTATTACAGCCCTTCCATTGTCGAAATCTTCACCTTCTTCGGCACATTCGGGGTCTTCAGCGTGCTCTTCCTGTTGTTCATTCGTTTCCTTCCGATCATGCCGATGGCAGAACTGAAAGCAGTTACGCCTCAGGCGGATCCGCATGGACATGGTGACGCTTCGGCTGGCCATGACGGCCATCGCGCTCATTGAGCCCGGTACTTCAACCACCCACCTCTAACGCCTTTCCAGCGATGGCTGCTCAACCTTATGGCCTAATGGCCGTTTTCGACACGGTGCCTGCCGTGTTCCATGCGGCGGAAGCGGTCCGTGATGCCGGATACAAGTTCTGGGACTGCATCACTCCGTTCCCGGTCCACGGTCTCGACCGTGCGATGGGCGTGCGACGCTCCAAAGTTCCGCGCTTCTCGCTGGCAGGAGGATTGCTCGGCTTCACGACGGGCATGTCCATGATCTGGTTCACCGGGGCCTTTGACTATCCCCTGATCGTCGGTGGTAAACCGTACTTCAGCCCGATGTTTGCGTTCCCGGTCTCGTATGAACTGACCATTCTCTTCACGGCCTTCGCGACGATTGGTGGCATGTTCATTCTCAACCGGCTCCCGATGCACTACCATCCCGTCTTGAAAGCGGACCAGATCGTGCGAGGCCTGGATGACAAGTTTCTCGTTGTGATTGAGGCACGCGACCCGAAGTTCAATTTGGCGGCGACCAAAGCGCTGCTGGAGAAAGCGGGTGGCAAGGAGATCACGGAGTTGGAAGCCTGACCATGCGCTACGTCTATCTCACCACGTTCTTTGTCGTTGTGCTGACGGTCGGAGTCCTCGGATTCCGTGGTTGTACCGCTACGAAACCTCCCTTGGAGGTCTTCCCTGATATGGATCGCCAGGGCAAATATCGCCCGCAGGCGGAGTCCGCATTCTTCGCAGATGGCCGCACGGATCGACCGCTTCCGATGGGAGTGGTGGCGCGGGGTGACCTTCGCGCCGATGTTGCCTTGTATCAGGGCAAAGGTCCCACGGGAGAGTGGGTTCGCGGCATTCCCGCAGCCATTACTGTAGACGCTCGGCTGCTGCAGCGCGGCAAAGAACGCTATACCATCTATTGTGCACCCTGCCATGGCGCTTTGGGCGATGGCAATGGGATCACAAAGTCGTACGGGATGGGTGCAACCCCTTCTTACCACGACGACCGGATTCGCATCCAAGCCGAAGGCGAACTCTTCAACACGATTACGAATGGCAAGGCGACCATGTTGCCCTATGCCGATAAGCTGGAACCATCTGACCGTTGGGCCGTTGTCGCCTACGTGCGCGCCCTCCAACGGGCAAGAGCGGGCACGGTGGCGGATGTTCCGGCCTCTCATAAAGCGGAGCTTGGCATCAAATGAGTACTCGAGCGGAATCAGTTTCATCTAGCCTGCCCGTCGCTGCGGAATCCGAAAATACCGCGGCCAGCAAGGCGCTCATTGTCGGAGGGGTCGGAATCGCCCTGACCGCAGCCGGTCTTTTTGTCTCTGGCGGCGGCAAGGTCGCATTCTCCTGGCTGGTCGGCATGACCTTCTGGTGTGGCATCGCCTTGGGCATGCTGTTCCTGGTGATGATTCACCATATTTTCGACGCATCGTGGTCGGTGCTCCTGCGCCGCCAGTTCGAACATGGATTGGCAGCCTTCAAATGGCTTCTGGTCCTGTTTGTTCCTCTGCTCGTCAGCGTTTTCATGTTTCCGGGAGCAGTTTGGAAATGGATGAACCCCAAATTCGACCTCAGTGCGGTGGGAGGCCATGGAACGGTGGGCGACGATATACTCTGGGTCAAAAAGTCGGCTCTCCTGAATCCGACCATGTTTCTGGCGATCACCATCGGTTCCTTCCTGATCTGGTGGTGGCTTTCGGAACGGCTTCGTGGCGCTTCGTTTGCTCAGGACAACGACGGGGATCTGAAGTGGACGTACAAGAATCGGAAAACTTCGGCCTTCGGACTGCCGCTGGCTGCACTCTCTTTGACCCTGTGCATTGTGCTATGGGTCAAGTCGCTCGACTATCACTGGTTTTCGACGATGTACGGTGTATGGTACTTTGCCGGCTGTGCGCGGGCCGCTCTCTCGGTGGGACTTTTGATCATGGTGTGGCTTTGGAACCGCGGAGACTACAAAGGCATCCTGAACCACAATCACTTCCACAGTATTGGTCAGCTCATGTTCGCGTTTACGGTCTTCTGGGCCTATGTCACTTTCTCGCAGTACTTCCTGATTTGGAATGCCAACGTGCCGGAGGAGACTTTCTGGTACAATCTGCGCGAAATCAATTCGGCCACGGGCTTGGCGAATCAGTGGAAGTGGGTGGGAATGCTCCTGCTGTTCGGTCATTTTGTCGTCCCGTTTCTGGCGCTGCTCAGCTACAAGCGTAAGCTGAGCAAGACTGAGATGCCGTGGGTCGCCATCTGGATCGCACTGATCTTCCTCCTCGATCTCATCTACAATATTTGGCCGTCCAAGAAGGATATTCACGGAGATGCGCTGCCTTTGTTGCAGCTTCATCAAGTTTGGACTCTGACGGCAGTAATCGGCATCGGTGGCGTGTGCGTTTGGGCTTATTTGAAGAGTTTCTCCACGACCAAGCTGATTCCGATCCGCGATCCTCGCATTGCAGAGTGCCTCACCTACCATGAGTCTACCGCAGACTAGTCCCGCCCCCGGTTCCGCCGGAAAAACCTCGGTGTTCGCAGCGGTCGTTGTGGCCGCGGTCTTGGGCATCTTCGTGATCATTTATGTGATTTCGCGCCAAGGTGGATTGCCTTTGACGTCCGCAACCGGCGCTCCGGACGAGGAGAAATGGAAATTCTCTTCCGAAGGTCGGGCAGGCAAACTGGCGGAACTTCGTGCCAAAGAGCAGACCCTTTCCACCTCCTATGGCTGGGTCGATGAAAAGGCCGGCGTGGTGCGCCTTCCCATTGATCGTGCGGTGGAGCTGACGATCCGGGACCTGAGC
Source organism: Opitutaceae bacterium (assembly GCA_046346755.1). Lineage (GTDB taxonomy): Bacteria > Verrucomicrobiota > Verrucomicrobiia > Opitutales > Opitutaceae > UBA6669. Next base: position 39,026 of record JAXMHM010000029.1, read on the forward strand.
GCAGTCAAGCGCTGAGGGTTGTTTCTGTAGCTGCATCGGTCGACGTTCAGTCCCTTTCAAGAATGGCTTCTTCTTCTTCCTCGTTCTCCACCGCGGGAAATCCCGCGTCAGCACCAGGACGCCTTGGCGTCGATGGTGGTGCGATTGACGTTTCCGCGCGCGGTCCCTTGGTCATTTTCGCCTTGTCTGGAATGGCTTGGTTGCTGGTGGGCACCGTGTTTGGGCTCATCGCCTCGTTTAAATTACATGCTCCGACATTCTTTGGGGATGTGGAGGCCCTGACCTACGGCCGGGTACGCGGGGTCGAATCTGCAGCCCTCGTCTACGGTTGGGGCTTCAATGCCGCCTTTGCGATGGCGCTGTGGTTGTTGGCGCGACTGTCGAGTGCGGTCATTGGCAAACCACTCCTTTTGTCCATCTCTGCCTTGTTTTGGAACCTGGGCGTGGCGATTGGGGTGATTGGAATTCTAGTGGGACACGGGACGTCGCTCGATGGCTTGGAGCTTCCAGGGTACACAGGTCCCATCTTGTTCGGCTCCAATCTCTTCATTGGAATGTGGGGAATCCTCACGTTCCGGGCTGGCACCTCCAAGCACGTCTACATCTCGCAGTGGTATGTTCTGGCCGCACTGCTGTGGTTTCCTTGGATGTTCTCGGTCACGCAGATCATGCTGTTCATCGATCCCGCTCGCGGAACGGTGCAAACCTTGGTTCACGCATGGTACACCCATGGCATATCCGCGCTTTGGTTCGCTCCGATTGGCGTCGCAGGAATCTACTACCTCCTGCCCAAGTTGCTCATGCGGCCGATTAGCAATTACTATTTGAGTGTCTATGGTTTCTGGACATTGGCACTTTTCGGAGGTTGGGCAGGAACGGCGGCACTGATTGGCGGCCCGGTTCCCGCTTGGGTCGTCTCCGCTGGAATCGCGGCGAGCCTTTTGCTTGTGGTCCCCGTGGTGGTTTTTGCTGTGAACTTTGTGCCCACCATGATTGCTGCTGCCGGATCCCTGCGTAGGGATTGGTCGTTTCGATTTGTGGCGGTCGGCGCGATTTCCCTCCTTCTGGGTTCCGTTGTCACCCTCTTGTTTTCCCTCCGGGGTGTCGCTGAAATCACGCAGTTCAGTTTGCTCCAGAACGGTCAAGCCCAGCTCCTGTCCTACGGTTTCTTTAGCATGGTCGCCTTTGGCGCACTCTACTACATTCTGCCGCGGGTCTTGGGGAGGCCGTGGCATCTGCCAAGTTTGATCGGCTTCCACTTTTGGGCCTCGCTGATCGGCTGTCTGACCAGCGTGGTAGTATTGGGAATCGGAGGCTATGAACAGGCTCTCGCCCTCAATGCTGTATCCGGAGGAGCCGAGGCCGTGCCGGTTTCGCTCCTGGAAATTGGCCGCGGACTTCAACCTTACTTTTTTGTCCAGACCTTCGCGCTGTTTGTTCTGGTGGGCGGCCACCTTGCATTCGCAGTCAATCTCCTCTGGTTGGTATTGGGTGGTTTTGCGCCTGAGGGCGAGACGTCCTCGACTGCTGTTCGCACACCGTTGGAGGCGGCTGCACGATGAATCGTATCTCACTTCTGTTTCTTGGTGTTTTTGTTGCCTTGGCTGCCTCATGGACGGGCGTCGTCTTGGTCAATCAGATGTCTTACGGACATCTCACACCCGTTGTGAATTCGGACGAGGGCTTGGCGACACCGCAGGCTTTGCCCGGCACAGCCCAGCAGGGGAGGGACGTTTACCGCGACCTTGGCTGTGCTTCGTGCCATACGCAGCAGGTGCGGCGAGCTGACTTTGGCACGGATGCCAAACGAGGCTGGGGTGCACGGCAGAGCGTGGCCCGCGATTACATCTATGAACCGACGGTTCTGATTGGCAGCCGGCGCTTGGGTCCGGATCTGCGAAATATCGGTGCACGCAAAGATGGGCAGCAGGGGCGTGAAGGTAAGGAGTGGTTCTATCGTCACCTGTATGACAGCCAGCTGACTTCACCCGGTTCCATCATGCCCTCGTACCGGTTTCTCTTCACGACCCGAAAGGTCGTCGGCCAGCCCTCACCCAAGGCGATTCAAGGACTTCTACCCGCCGGGTATCAGCCCCGGGATGGATATGAAATTGTGCCAACGACGCGAGCGGAGTCGCTTGTCTCCTATCTGATGAGTCTGAAAGACACCTACGAGTATCCGGAGTCGAAGAATGTCTTTGTGCCGAAGGCGGCTGGTGCCGCCGAGGGTCATTCAAGCGGTGGAGGTCATCAATGAGCGCGGTTCCTGATCCTGTGGACGGTCTGGGCGATGGTTCAGACGAGTCACTTCAGCGTGCTCATGCAGCCTTGCTGAGCAACAAACCGGAACCGACCGAAGGTTATCCTGTGATGCCTTTGTTCCTGTTGGGACTCCTGTCCTCGCTGGTGTTTGTCGGGTCCATTTACTTCCTGCACTATCGCGGTGGACTGAGTTCTCTCGTTTACGATGAGCGCTTTGATCCCAACACGGCATCCAAGAGTGCCGTTGTCGCCCAAGTTGACCCGGTGGCGGCGGGAAAGCGGCTCTACAATCAACCGGGCGCCTGTGTCACCTGTCACCAGGCCAACGGCATGGGAATCCCCGGCGCATTTCCTCCGCTGGTGGGGAGTGAATGGGTTCTTGGTTCGGAAGAGCGCCTTGTTCGAATTGTTCTACACGGTTTGGCCGGTGAGATTAAGGTGAAGGGCGTTGTGTACAACAGCGTCATGCCTGCCTTCGGTGAAGGGGGTGGTTTCAACTGGAATGATGAGCGCGTCGCCAATGTGCTGAGCTACATCCGTCACGAGTGGGGCAATAGTGCATCCTTGGTCGACAAGGCCAAAGTGACTGAAATCAGAACCCAGGCGGCCGCCGGCCGTAACAAGGCATGGACTGCGGCGGAGCTTGAGGCCATTCCGTAAGGCTGGCCGTTCACCCATGATGGACCGGTGGCGGCCGTAAATCGCCACTGGGAGTGGATTCGTCCGGAAGGCGCCCCAGCGCGAAACCTAGTCGCCAAGCTTCTTGCCGGGGACCAGATAGTTTTGCACGTAGTCCCGGACGGCCTCGGCCAAGGGAGTCATCGGACGGGCATACCCAGTCTCTCTCAGTTTGGAGATGTCGGCCTTGGTGAAGTATTGGTACTTGCCGCGCAAGACTTCGGGCATGTCGACGAACTCAATTGCCGGCTCTCGGCCCAATGCCTTGAAGATCGCCTGTGTCAGGGTGATCCAGGTGTTGGCCTCGCCTGACCCTAGATTGAAGAGTCCACCCGGGTGCATCGGACTCTCGGCAAAGTGCAGCGTCATCTCCACGGCGTCCTTCACGTAGAGAAAGTCGCGCATCTGTTCACCATCGCGAAAATCGGGGCGGTGGCTGCGAAAAAGCTGAACTTTGCCCGTTGCAACAATTTGCTGAAAGGCCTTGTTCACCAAAGAGCGCATATCGGCTTTGTGATCCTCGTTGGGCCCGAAGACATTGAAGTACTTCACTCCGACGATTCGATCGATCAGTCCTTCGTTCTTGGCCCAAAGATCAAAGAGATGCTTCGAATAGCCGTACATGTTGAGCGGCCTTAGTCGTTCAAGGTCTGGGTTTCGGTCCTCCATGCCTTGTGCACCATCTCCATAGGTTGCAGCTGATGACGCGTAGATAAAACGTGCGCCGGTCTCGATCGACCACCTGGCAAGCTGCTTGGTGTAGGCAAAGTTGTTGTCAGCCAGATAGGATGCGTTCTTTTCCGTGGTCGCCGAGCAGGCACCGAGATGAAAGACGGCGGAAAAGCGCCCGAAGCTCTCCGAATTCTGCGCCAGACGAGATCTGAACTCTCCGCCTTCCACGTAGTCTGCGAAGCGCAACGGAACCAAATTCTTCCACTTTTCGTCCGAACCCAGGATATCTGTGATGACGATTTTGTGGAAGCCGCGCGCATTGAGCGCCCACACCAGTGCGCTTCCGATGAAGCCAGCACCACCTGTAACCAGGATTCGTCCAGAAAGGGAACTCATGATGTAAAAACAGCCAATGCCAGGTGCGGCTGCAACCGGGATTACTCCTGTCGGCTGAGCTCTTCAGAGCGCGCCTTGGCGGCAAGAACGGTCTCCTTCATGAGTCCGCGAAAATCGCGAGCGCTCATCCGCTGCAAGCCCGCAAAGGTGGTGCCGTTGGGAGAGGTAACCTGATTTCTCAGCTCCTCGGGTTCCGCTTTGGTCCGGGCCATGAGCCGGGCTGCCCCGAGCACGGTTTCCAGCGCCAACATCTGAGCTTGGCTTCGTTCGAGTCCCGCGGCGATCCCTGCTTCCCTCAGGGCGGCGGTAAATTCAAAGACGAACGCCGGACCACAGCCGCTGACGGCCATCAATGCATCAATCTGCGCCTCGGGTAGTTCAAGTTCCTTCCCGATTGCTCCCAGCAGACCCGTTACGGTCGCCCGATCCGGCTCGCTCAGTGTCGAGCGCGCGCACCAACCCGTCACCCCGGCCCCGATGGCCGCGGGTGTGTTGGGCATACAGCGGACCAGATTCCTTGCCTTGGGGAAGGTTCGATCAAGCCGGGCAATGGTCTTGGCTGCTAGCACCGAGATAACCAGCCGTCCCGCAGTCAATGCAGCCAGCCGTGGATCAGCACCGGCCAGGTGTTGTGGTTTGAAAGCGACGATCACGGTTTCCGCTGACTCCAGCGCCTGCTCGAGGCTCGCCGCCACCAGAATGCCCGTACGTGCCGCCAGGGCGGTGGCGGAGGTTCCGGAGCCGCCCAGGCAGATGACGTCCGCGGGGGCGTAGACTCCCTTGGCGAGCAAGCCCTCGACCATGGCGGAGGCCATGCGTCCGGAGCCAATGAACGTAAGCTTAGGCATGGAGAAGATCGATAGGAATCAGGTTTCCGACCGACGCTTGCGCTGCTCGATCGGATGGGTGACCTCCGCGACTGCGCCGCCGCCGGGTCGATCATAGAGGATGACATCGCCACTCAGGTTGCGCATGGCGTGACGGGCGACGGTCAGCCCCATTCCCACACCGACCGTTTGCTTGGAACTGACAAACGGCTCAAACATCTGGTCGCGCAGTTCCGGATCGATGCCGCGCCCCTGATCTTCGATCCGGATCTGGACATGGGCACCGTCGCTGCGATGGATCAGCTGCGTGCGAATCCAGATGGGACGCTGGTCGTCTGGCTTCGCACCGTACGATTCCCAGGCGTTGATGAGGATCTTGGAAAGGGTATCCTCAAACACTTCGACATGCGTTTCGATCAGTTGGTTCTCCAATGGATTGTCCACGAAGACCCGCTCGGTGATGCGATGTTCGACCTTGTACCGCTCCAGAGCGCCGTGGATGAGTTGTCCGAGCGGTCGTTTCAGCGTCGGAAACCGCGTCTTTACGACCAGCGAACTCAGTTGTTTGATGATGGATACAATCCGATGGACCGCGCTCTCCACTTGCGCGGCATTGCGCCGCACGCTCTCGGGTCGCTCAGGGTGGGCTTTAATCAGGTCGAGGTACCCGATGACAATTCCCAGCAGATTGTTGAGATTGTGGGCGATGCCCTGGGTGACAGCACCGATAGTCGCGGAACGACGGGACTCGGCTAGGCGGTGCTGCAGTTCGACCAACTCCCGATTAACGGCGACAAATCGCAACTGCGTCTGGACGCGAGCAAAGGTCTCGTCCAAGTCGATGGGTTTCGTGATATAGTCGACGGCGCCCACACCGAGCCCCTCGATCTTACCCTCTTTGGAACTGCGGGCCGTGATGAAGATGACGGGGATGGATCGAGTGTCTTCGTGCGCTTGTAGCTTTTGGCACACTTCGATGCCATCCATCTCCGGCATCATCACATCGAGGAGAATGAGGTCGGGACGGCTTGAAGCCACGATTTCGAGAGCCTCGGTTCCAGAATAGGCGGTCAACACCTGCAGATGCTCCTTCTCCAGCTTGCGCTTTAGCATCTGGACGTTGATGGGCTGGTCGTCGACGACCAGGATCTTCGAAGGAGCCATTGGCAATGAGCAGAATCAGAAAGCTGCGGCTGCGCAAGGCCTAGCTGCTCACCTGCATTCGGGCGGCAATTGCGGTTCCCGGTGGGATCGCCGTGTTTTGGGTCGACCTGGCCCGGGGGGAGGACCGGGACCAAGGATGCAGCCGAGAGGAACAGGGCAAACTGCGCCGATCCTAGCGACCCGTGCGGTGGCGAAGCTGGTACGCTTTGACGGTGTTTTTCATCAGCATGGCCACCGTCATGGGCCCGACTCCTCCGGGCACCGGAGTGATCTTGCCCGCCCGTTCGCTGGCTGAGGGAAAGTGCACGTCTCCGGTCAGGCGATAGCCGGTTTTCTTGGTCGCATCCGGTACGCGATTGATTCCGACATCAATCACCACGGCACCCGGTTTGACCATGTCACCCGTGACGAACTCAGGTTTGCCGATGGCGGCGATCAGCACGTCGGCCTGGCGGGTCAGGTTTCCAATGTCCCTCGTAGCGGAGTGGCAAATGGTGACCGTGCCGTTGGCGCCGGTTTTCTTTTGCAGCGCGAGGAGCGCGACCGGTTTGCCGACGATCAACGATCTCCCCAACACCACCACGTGTTTTCCCTTCAAGTCTACTCCGCTCCGAGTGAGGAGCTCCATGATTCCGGCCGGAGTGCAAGAGACGAAGCCGGAGTCGTCTTCCTGGGCGACTTTGCCGAGATTGAGCGTGTGAAATCCATCGACGTCTTTTTCGGGCGAAACCCGCCGGAAGATGGCCAGCTCGTCGAGTGGTTTAGGCAAGGGTGATTGCACCAGGATTCCGTCGACCTCTTCGTCTGCATTCAGTTCGTCGATGAGTTGTTCGAGCTCCTGCTGCGTGGTGCCGACCGGTCGAAGGATGATCCGGCCCACCAGACCGATTTCGTCCGCCGTCTTCTCCTTCTTGCGCACATAGGAAACAGATGCGGGATCATCGCCCACGCGCACCAAAGCAAGACAAGGTTTTCGACCTGGCAGGGAGGACACTTCCGCTTTGAGTTCGGCGATGAGTGATGCTGCGATCGTGTTTCCGTCGATCAGTTCCATGGGAGAGGATGCGGGGTGTTCGGATTGGGATCCGCGACACGTTACTTCAGCTGCAAGCTTTCGACGATGATGACAAAGTCCTTGGTTCCCGGCATCGGTTTGGCCGCGCCAAACACGGCGACATTCCGGTTGGTGTAGTTTTCGATCTGCTCCGTTTGCAGGAGTCGTGAGACATCCAGGTAGGCAAAGCGTGAACCACTTTCATCAGAGAGGGCCCAGTCGAACGGACGTCGCGGCTTGAAGGGATTGCGGGTGGATACGAAGCGACCTTCAAACATCCGTGGTAATGCGTCGGTGCCACCCTGGCCCAGACTGACGAGCGAGGCGGGTTGACCTCCGGCTCCAGGGGAGACCGCGGCGGCTTTCGACGGTGGTGGTGCCACCGGGGCCGGAGTGGGTGCTCCAACGGTTGGCGTGGGCCGCGGTGCGGCCGCCGGGACGGAGGCAAGGGGTAGCGCGGCTGGCAGACCCACCGTGCGGATGTAACCGACCAATGGACGATTCAACCGGAGTTGTGTCCAACGGCCAAACAGCCCGGTGATATCCAGTGTCTCGCCCACACCCGCAACCGCGAGTACGGGCGTATCGAGTTTCGGACCCTTGCGCAGCTCGGCTCCAGGACGAACGTCGAGGGACTTCGTGATGTCCTTATTTTGGACGTAGACTTCGTGCGGTCCTGGGAGTTCGACCGCGATCCATCCCGGAGGCGCACTGGCGTTGCCTGAGGCCAGTGGGGGCTCGGTGCCTGCCTTGAGGACCGCAACCGCGGGCGAAGCTGGGTCGGCCTTGAGGTGGACCGCGGTGGGTTCCGTGAGGGGGGCGGCGGCGCTCATTTGAACGAGCAGGCCGGCCACGACAGCAACGAGCGTTGAACTAGGCTTCATGGGAATCGGGGTTGCGGAACGCAGGTTTACGACCGGAACGCGACGAAGGGGTTTCCGGACTCAAGTGAGGAAGCGTGAAAAGGGACTCGATTTCTTTGTTCGAGAGTTTTTTTCCGGCACGCAGCGGAATCCCCCGCAACGGGAAGGCGCCGATCTGATAGCGTCTCAGACGCCTGACCTCGTAGCCCAACGCCATGAAGAGAAAGCGAATCTCACGCTTCTTGCCGTGATGCATCCAGACATCCAGGTTCACCGCCGTGCCGTCGCGATCGGGGTTTACCAAGGCGGCGTATTCAACTTGATGCCGTTCTCCGTCGAGCATGACCCCTCGCTTCAAGGTCGGGAGACGTTTGGCGGGAAAGGGCTCCTCCAGCTTCACCTGATATCGCTTCACAATGGTGTTGCGAGGATGCATGAGCCGGTTTGCGAGGTCCCCGTCGGTGGTCAGGATCACCAGACCCTCGCTGTCCTTGTCGAGACGTCCCGCGCAGAAAAAGCGAAACTTCGAAAGCTCCCGTGGCAGCAGGTCGAATACGGTGTCTGGATTATTCGGGTCGTCGTTTGAGCAGACCAGCCCGCGTGGCTTGTGCACCGCCAAGGTGATGCGAGGCTGCGGTGCCGATCGCACCTGTTTGCCGCGAACCACAATCTTGTCGGAGTCGGGATCCACCTTTTGTCCCAGGACCGCAACGGTACCGTTGACCCAAACGTCGCCGGCCGCGATCAGTTCCTCGGCCGCGCGGCGTGAACAAATGCCGGCGTCAGCGAGGAACTTTTGGAGTCGTAGGGATGCGTTTTCGGCCATGAGTCAGAAATCCTGACTCCAACTGACAGGCCAACGCAAGCCCGCGGGACGACCTCAGAGGGCGTCACCTGGGTAAAATGAGGCAGGCGCGGACCACGGTGGCCGCGCCTGAGATGTGCCCATTGTAAGAGCGTGGGTACCAGGGTCAGTCCAGTTTGCGCACGATGATGTCACCGTTCATCGTCGCAGCCTGGATTTCCGGACCTCCACCATTAATTGTACCACTGACCACCTTTCCTCCGGCCATAGCGGGAATTGACGGTGGCCGCGGGGCGCGCGGAGCCCGCGGAACCATCCGTCCTGACTGCTCCACGTTGATGTCGCCCGATTCGGATCTCTTGGCTGCTTGCACCTTCTCTCGAACCTCGGCGGCTGTGGCCCGTGCGCTTTCGGCCATGGCTCGTGCTGCGTCCACCGCGGCGACCCGGGCGGCTTCGCCCGCCTCGGCCGCGGCACGCGTGTACTCTTTGCGGGAGAGTGAGGTCGCCATGGGCTCCGCCTTGGTCTTGAGCGCGTTCTCATCGAAGTCGGTCAGAATGGATCCATTCTGGGTCCGGAATCGGACATTGGCGCCGGCTGCGGAAGGAAGGCGAAGAAGGATCTCACCGTTCATGGAAGTGAATGAGAGCGGCTTTTCGGCGGGAAGCTTGGCAAAAGAGGCCTCAATTTCTCCGTTCATGGACTCGATGAGTGCGCCGCCGTTGAGTCCCGAGAGACGGGTCGGGCCATTGAGGTTTTTCACCTCCACATCGCCTTGAATATCTTTGATGTCCACATCCCCCCCGAAGGCGGTGTTCACGACGACGTTCGTGGAAAGTGGCACGCTGATTTCGAAAGATGCACCCTTGCCGGAAGGGACCGTGTCGCGTCCGTAGTCGACACTCACGACATTGCCCTTTTCCGTCGCCGCAAAGCTGGCGGCGGCGCTGACCACACGGAGTCCATCCGGGCGGCGGGTTGGCGAATTCTCGGCAACAATATTCGACTGAATGGTGACGCTCGATGTGAGCGAAGCGTCTCCGCGGATTGCAACCCGTCCTTGGGAGACCCAGACATGGACTGAGCCGGGTTTTGCCTGGTCGGAGAACGGGATGGAGGTAACGATTGGCTCGCCTCCGCGGGCAGACAGCCCGAGTAGGAGAAGCGCAAGGAAGGGAATGGCAGTTTTCATGGTAAAGGAAAAGGAAGGGAAGAAGGCCTACAATTGAACCAGGGCTCGACGGGCGGCATCCCGAACGGCTTTGTCGATCGAAAGGGACCGGGTGAGTTCCTCCAACGCAGGAGCAGCTGCGTGGTCACGGGCAGCGGCGACGAAGTCGATCATTGCGACCTGGACGAGGGGTGATGCCTCCCGCGGCAAGGCTGCGAGGACGCCCGCACGCACTTCGTCGCGGCCGACATGAGGGTAGAGCGCTTCCAGCGCGCAGAGCCTGACGTTGGTGCTCGGATCAAAGGCGAGCGTATTGAGCAGCTCTGCCAGAATACGATCGTTGGTCTCGGAGCCATCCAAAGTGGTCAACACACCCTGGAGCCGCCGGTTGCCGGACTGCTGTTGCTGGAGGGAATAGGCGACGAATTGCCCCATTGAGTCGACCCGGTTTCTGAGGTCGGACACCTCGGCGAGGAGGCGAGCTTCGGCGGCGGAAGGTGTGGGTTGCGGGGAAGGCCGCTCGTTGAGGAGGTGTGACCCGGCCCAGATTCCTCCCAGGAGAAGCGCAAGACCGGCGGCTGCTTGAAAGAGAGGCCGTGCTGGGAGCCAGGAAGCGATCAAGGCATCCAGTCGACTGCGGGCGATGACGAACGGACTGGGCGTATCAGCGGCCCGTTGCTCCTCTTCGAGCCAGGCGTAGAATTGAGCCGCCATCCGACCTGACGGAACGGGCGTGGGAAGGCGATCCAACTTCAGAAGGGTCTCCTGCAGTCCCGACCATTCGCGCTGGCAGGTGAGGCAGGATTTCAGGTGGTTCCGGATCTGTGCGGCATCCGCGGCCGGAAGCGTGCCGCTTTGATAGTCGATGAAGCACTCTTGGATACGTTCACAGTTCATGACGAAATAGCGAAAAGGGTTGGAAAGATGTGCGGGGACCGGGCCGCTTAGGCCAGGCGCTCGCGGCGGAGTCGAAAATACACATCGCGGAGCGTGGCGAGGGCGCGGTGGGCGCGCACCTTCACGGCCCCGACGCTGCAATCGAGCAGTCGGGCAATTTCATCGTGCCGCAGATTCTGGAAGCGATGGAGGACCAGCACCTCCCGCTGTTCGTCCGGCAATTGCGACAGCGCGGATTGCATAAACGCGAGATCATCGTTTCTGGCTGCCTTTTCATCGGGTTTTGGCGAATGATCGGGCAGCGCCTCGACAACTTCCGGCTCAACATCACGCGCCACCTTGGAGGTGTGTTTCCGAAAGTGATCGGCTGCAACCTTGCGCGCGAGGTGGTAGATCCAGGCGGAGAATTTGCCTTCGTCTCGGTAGGTGTGCCGGTATTTTAGAATACGATAGAATACCAATTGGACCAAATCCTCGCTGGCGGTCCGCTGTCCGGTGATCCGCACGAAGAAGCCATAGAGGGGTTGCTGGTGCCGCTCAAAGAGATCCCCCAGGCGGGCGAGATCCCCCGCCCGCACTGCCAGCATAAGTTCATGATCGCTGAGTGCTCGCGCGTCCACAGGTTCAGGAGTCGCTCGTACGGCATCCGTGGCTGCCGGGAAAGAAAGTTCGGTGGAAAGGGTGCTCACAGGAAGCGAAAGGTATGAGACATTCTGGATGTGAGGGGAAACCGGCACCCGCCGGAATGGTTACTCGAAATTGTTGGTCTTCACCGTAAAATATTGGAAATGAGAAGGATAAAATCGGTCTCTGGAACGGATCGGTGTGAAAGGTGCCGCCCGAGTTTGTTGTCAGACGGTGTGAACGCACGAAAACATGCCCGGCGGCGACCCTCCTTGGTCGTTCCTCGTCTCGAAAGCTTGAGGTCCGGATCCCGGCTCGGTTGTTTGGTGGGTTCATGCAGCTCCACATTCCTCTCGGCGATTTTGCCGGCACCATCTTTGATCTGGACGGCACCTTGATTGATTCGATGCCCGTTCACTACCACGCTTGGGATCGGGCCATGCGGGATTTCGGATTGGGCCATGCGCTGGATGAGGACTATTTTTATTCGCTCGGGGGTGTGCCGACCCGGCAGGTTGCTGAGCTGTTTGCCCTTCGCTACGGATTGGACCTCGATGCGAGCGAAGTGATGGAGCACAAAGAAAAACTCTATCTTCAGCTCCTCCCGACTGTGAAAGTGATCGAACCCGTGGTGGAAGCCGCCCGACGCGCAGCGGCACGACATCCTGTCTCGATCGCAACCGGTGGAGCGCCGGAGGTCGCCTATCCCGCGCTGGATGCCACGGGGCTTCGTTCACTCTTCTCCATTGTCGTGACGCCCCACGATGTTGCTCCAGGTCGAGGGAAGCCCGCTCCGGACATGTTTCTCCTGGCGGCCAAGAAAATGGGAGTGCACCCGGATCGTTGTCTCGTGTTTGAGGATGCGGAGCCAGGGTTGGCGGCGGCGCGCGCCGCGGGTATGGCAACCGTACGTGTCCCTAGCCGGATAAGCCGTTCTGACAGCCGCCCCTGATGGGCGGTGCGGGGTTATCGCACCGGCGGCTCGAGTGCCTCGCGCACTTTTCGAGCCAGGCTGGACCGGGTGAAAGGCTTCTCGAGAAAGCGCGCCCCCGCATCCTGAACCGCCTGCAGGATGGACGGATCGCCCACGTACCCGGACATGAACATCACGCGGATGCCCGGGCACAGCTTGCCAATCCTTTCCGCAAGATCTCGTCCGTCCATGTAGGGCATGACAATGTCGGTCAGCAACAGGTCAAACACCGGGGCCGGAGTCGCAGAGCAGTATTCCAGCGCCTCGGCACCACCCGCAACCGCATGGATCTGATAACCCAGGGTCTCCAGGATGGCACTGGTGACGGCGCGGATGGCTTCGTCGTCCTCAACCAGCAGGATGCGCTCCGTTCCTTCACGGACCGTGGTGTCCTCCACCACGGAGGTGTCAAATGACAGGGCCGGAATCTGCGGAAGGAGAACCGAGAACGTAGTGCCTTCGCCAACACGACTCGTGAAATGGATGGCGCCCTGCGAACTCTTGACGATGACGGCGCAGGTGGCGAGACCCAGCCCGGTTCCTCTCCCCTTGGGTTTGGTGGTGAAGAATGGCTGAAACAAGTGTGACTGAACTTCGGCGGACATTCCGACTCCCGTATCGGACAGGCTGAGTTCGACGAAATCGCCGGGCGGCAACCCGTGCCGATTGGACTCCGGCAAGGCGCACGAGCTGATCGTGATGGTGATTTCCCCTCCTTGGGGCATGGCATCCCGTGCGTTGATACAAAGATTGATGATGACCTGGTCGATCTGATTGCGGTCAGCTTCAAAGTACGCGGGTGCATCACTGGGAAGAACGGTCAGAACCACGTTTTCGCTCAACAATGAACGAAGGAGATCCTTGAGGTCGGTGACCACATTGTTGAGGTCGAGAATCTCCGGCTGAACGATTTGCTTTCGGCTGAAGGCGAGGAGCTGGCGGGTCAGCGCGCTGGCGCGAGCGGTGGCCTTCAGGATTTCTCCCGCCTTGGGTTGCAGGTCCGGCGCTGAGACCGCGAGGTCCTCGTTGAGGATGTCTCCATAGCAGCGGATGGCGGTGAGCAGGTTGTTGAAGTCGTGGGCAACGCCACCCGCGAGGATGCCGACCGCCTCCATCTTCTGAGATTGAAGCAGCTTTTGTTCACTCTCCTCCAGTGCGGCTTGAGCCCGTTCCCGCTGATAAACCGTGCCCAGGATATTGGCGAGCGCCTGGATGAAGTCGATGGCATCCCGGTTGAACGTGGTTGCTTTTCGCGAGAGCACGGTGACGAAGCCGCAGGGGCGCCGCGCATTGCTGATCGCCACAGCCAAACCTGAGAGGAACCCACCGCCGGCATGGGTTTCCCGACCTGGAAACTTTTCCGGATTCTCGCTGAGGGTGATGAACGGATCCTGAAGCCCCTCGGGGGCCGGCTCAGTCATGGGAGAAGGCCAGGCACTGATTTCCATTCCGGCTGCGGCCCGCAGCGTGAGCGCACCGGTCTCTTCGGCGAGGGAAAAAACCTGACTGACCTCGGTGCGCAGCGTGTCGCAGATTACTCGGGTGGCCTCTCTCATCAGGTCTTCCGAAGGATGCTGCGCGAGAGCGAATCGACCAAAGCCTGCGAGGGCGGCCTGCTTGATGGCCCTTTGCGTCAGACGTGATTCGGCTTCGTGCTGATCGCTGATGTCGATGCTCGATCCAATAAAGCCGACAAACCGTCCGGAAACGTCGTGGTTGGGTGAACCATGGTCGAGTATCCACCGATAGGTGCTGTCATGGCGGCGAATGCGATACTCCAGCTTGAATGCCGCGCGGATCGCAAAACTCTCAGCGTAGGACTGCACGACACGACTTCGATCATCAGGGTGAACCGAGTCGAGCCAACCCTGACCTTGCTCCTGGCTCAAGGTTCTGCCCGTGAAGTCCAGCCAGGGTCGATTGCAGTACGTGCGCGACTTGGAGGCATCGGCGATCCAGATGAGCACGGGCGCCGAGTCGGCCATGGCGCGGAATCGCGCTTCGCTTTCCCTCAAGCGGGCCTCAGCCGCGCGTTTCTCGGTGATGTCACTGCCGTACGCATACACGAGCTGGTCGTGCGTCAGGACGCTCGCGGTCCAGGCGACGTAGCGTTCACCCGCCAGCGGGGAGAGCAGCCGAACTTCACACTCGGTTCCGACCTCCTGGGGGGAGGCTCCCACCCGGGTGATGCGTTTCCACCAGGCAGCAAATACGTCCCGATCCTCGCGAAGGACGAAGTCGCTGAGCGATTTTCCGCTCCAACCACTGCGCTCCAGCCCGGTGCCCCGTGACCACGCGGGGTTGGCCTCCTCGAGCACCCCATCGATTCGAGTGATGCAGACGAAGTTGGGAGTGAGTTCGAAGAGCTGCTCGTGAAGACCCTGGAGGCGCTGGAGATCGCGCTGCTGTTTGCAGCGTTCGATCGTACCGCGCACGATCGCCAGGAGCTGATGGGTGCGATCGCGCAGCACGTAGTCGGAGGCGCCGAACTTCATGCACTCCACCGCCACATCCTCGCCGGGGATGTCGGAAATGACAACGAACGGGACCTCCGTGAATTGCTGACGCGCCAGGCGTATGGCTTCAGATGCTGCCAGGTCTGCGGTGGAGTAGTCGCAAACGATCAGATCCGGCCGTGACGAGGAGAGTGCCGCGACAAAATCCGAACGCGTCGAGGTAACACGAATCTCGAGTGGCAACCCGAAGCCATTGAGCAGGACGTCGATCCTGGGACGATCGGGTTGAAGAGTGTCGTGTACAATGAGTCGCGCCAAAGGCATGAGGCCAGGTAGATCGATACGGTGAAAACAGCGTTGCAGGACTGCTGCAACGTCCGATCAAACACTCACTTCAGCTCAGCCGCGAACAGAAAAACGGCTAGCGATGGCTATCGTAGAGCTTCTGCAGCTGGCTTGCCGGCGGTGGCGTGACAATGGGAGCGGGTCGCGGCGTTCCCACACTGTAGCGAAGCACCAGTTGCTCATTCTCTCGCTGGAGGTGGAGAATCTGGAGGATCCGGGCCCTGGCCTTTTCGATCACTGTCTTTCGTTTTTCCCGCTCATCCGGGTTGGAGGGAACGGTGTCGCCGGCAGCGGGGCGCAACGCTGCCAAACTGTCATCCAGCCGGCCGAGCAGCATGCGCCGACGCTCGATGAGCGTGGCGTCAGGGGCCTGATGGCGCGCCTTGATAAATTGGTTTTCCTCCAAGGCGAGGGCGTGAAGCTCCTCACAAAGTTCAAGGTGCTTCGAAAGCGCGTCGGACGTCATGTCTGATGGGACGATGATTCAGTCTTAAGGGGAGTGTCGATCGGAGTCGCGTTGTCTTGAAAGAAGTTGTTCAGATCGCGATCGGCATTGGACTGCCAATCCAGGTGTTTGAGTCGCCAGGAGGCCATTTTGGCAAGCTCCGCCAACTCGGCGCTGCGATTCTTCGGGATAGTCGCGGCCTTCACCTCATTCACGACTTGAGTGAATGACTCACGGGCCTTGTCGCCTGAGCGAAGCCGTTCGTAGCAAAGTCCAATCTGGTACAGCACGGGCAGACGCCAGACCGGGTCATTGGAAAGATTGGCCAAACTGACATAGATGGCCAGGGCGGAAGAAGCGTCGCCCTGCTCGTAGAACTCGTTCGCGAGCTGGTTGCCCGTGCGTCGTTGCCAGTAGGCCCATCGCTTGGGATCCTGGTTTTCTTTGCCTTGTTCGAGTTTGAGCAACCCCAATGCGGCTGCGAGTGACTCCTGGTTCTGTCCGAGTCTCCGATACGAGACGGAGAGCAGATAAAGCGCTTCTGGCGTATTCTCGTCATCCGGATTGCTCTCCAGAAAAGAACGCAGCGTGGTGATCGCCTTCTCATAGTCTCCCCCCATGTGAAGGGCGTACGCGGATTTGAAATGAGCGCGGGCGCGATCAGACGGCGCGAGATCGAGCAATTTGAGACGAGAGAAGAAACGCGCGGCCTCAGCATAGTCACCTGAAACAAAGTAGGTTTCCGCCACTTCAAACTGGGCGGTTCGGGCCAACTGGCGATACGTGTCGGCGCCTTCTTCGGTGAGTTTGAGCGTCGAGTTGATCACACTGTAGAATCGGGCGATGGCCAGGCGGTAGGCGCCGAGGGCGCGGTGGGTCCGTCCCAGTTCAAGGTAGGCAACAGGCAATATGGCGTCGCCGGGATATTCCCGGATCAACTTCTCATAGACCGCAGCGGCCTTGGTCAGTTCATTCTTGCGACGGTACATGCGAGCCATCCCGAGTAGCGCGTCGCGATCCTGTTCCGCCGTGGCTCGTGCACCGAGGATCTGTTGGTACGCGATTTCGGCGGACTCAAAATCTCCCTGAGCCGTTTTGGTTTCACCAATGCGAAGCAGGCTTACGACCTCTTCGGCGGTGATGGTGTGGGGATTTTGGGGAGACTCAGCAGCGTGTTCAGGCGCGGCGTGGGTGTCGTCGGCGTGCTCCAAGGTGACCGGTGCGGAGTGCGAAGGGCTCGGTGCGGACCCTTCCGTCGGTGCATGTGGGTCCTTCGAAACGGTGGCCGCCGGCTCGGCGTGTGGAGCCGAGACCGGAGTGTGGGCCGCTGACTTCCCAACGTCTGCGGACGGCTCGGCATGCGAGCTTGGCGCAGACGCTGAAGGATGAGTTGGATCCGCAGCGTCGTGAGGATTGCCTCGCAGGGAAATCGTGAAGCTGCACAGCAAAAGGAACAGTGCGGATCGAAGTGTCATCGTTGTCGATAGGTGGCGCTGCTGGGAGGCAGCGTCGCAGGGCTGGGAGGAGTGGGTACGGTTCCAGGAAACTGGAAATAGGGCAGAACATCCTCGGCCCCCACATCGCGGGGCGTGTCATCAGGAAGGATGCGAATCAGCGATGGGGTTGGGACAGAAGATTTGGTTGCACCACCGGGCTGAGAATCAGACGTGGCTGATTCCGCGGAGGCATTCGTCTGGCCATGCGATCCCGTCGCCGCGAGGGCGGCGTCTCGATTGGAAGCAGCCAATTCCTGCATAGGTCCTCCGGGTGTCGGCGGTGCCGCGGCCGCAATGTGGGCCGTTGCATCGATCGGAGGCGGAGCCTCTTGAAAACGGAGAGGAGGAGGAAGAAGGAGTGTAAGATAAGGGACACTGGGCGTGGACCGGGTGGATCCAGCGTGAAGCTTTGAGCCGGTCGCACGTGCCGTGGGGGCGCCGTGGACGACAGTGACCATGCTTTCCGAAGCCAGGGCTGGAAGCAGCGTCAGCGAGACGCGACGCGCCAACCGACCCCAGGCAGCGAACAGCAAGGGAGAAAAGAAGTTCATTTGAGACAGAGACCCACCGCTTACGCGGCAGGACGGCATCGAAACCCAAGGTAATATCGGCCCGTTTTTGCCCTACTGGAGGAAAACGAAGGGGGGTGGGGTGAGTTTATGCATCGTAATTGCGATATTTTCGGTCGCTCCAGAAAAAACCCCGTGCCGGTAAAGGCACGGGGCTCGCAGGGGATCGCGAGTCGAAGACTGCGATCAAAGTTGACTAGACTCCAGCGGCGACCGGGGTGGAGCGACTGAGACTGGCTTTGGCTTCTTCGACGGAGTCGAAGAACTGCCATCCCTTGGTATCTTCGAAACCCTTGCACTCGCTGACCAGCTGGGCATTGCCCACCAGCGCAAACTGGAGCGCTAGCTCGCGGCAGTGCTGCATGGCTTGGAAGAGCAGCTTGATGACCACCATGTCCAAGCGTTTGACTTCGTGCAAGTCGATGACCGCCCGGCACAGGCCGCCGTCGACGGCTTCCGACATTTTGGGTTTCAGATAGCCCAATACCTCGTTGACCACCAACTGGTTGGTGACCTCAGGCAACCGCATGAGGAAGATGTCCTTGTCGATTGAGAAGTAGCGTTGAGACGTATCGAGATTCATCGCCTTCGAGATCTTCGATTCGAGCTCGGCGATATCGATCGGTTTGGTGATGATTGAAGTGAAGCCAACCTGCTGAGCCTGTTGTTGAGCTTGCAGTTCCGTCTTCACCACCAGCCCAAAAATGGGGGTGTATTTCGTCTTTACGTTGGTGCGGATGAGCCGGAAGAGGGTGAAGGCTGCTTCCTCGGGCAACGTCAGAGAGATGACAACCAAGTCAGGCTGACCGCGGCTGCAAAAGTCGATGGCTTCGCCGGTGGTGTTGACGCCGTGGATCTTCCAAGGCGTGTGCTTCAATCCATCCTGGATCTGCTGCACAATGGCCGGCTTGTCTTCGACGATGAGAATCGAAGCGGCGTCGAGGATACTCTTGGCTTTGACGGGCCCTTCGCTGAGGGGCTTGAGGTCGATGATCCGCCCCACCTTTTCGACCAGTACCTCCTCGCGGAAGGGTTTCACCATATAGTCCCGGACCCCGATCTTGGCAATCTTGAGAACGTTGTCGCGACCGCCTTCGGCCGTCAGCATGATGACCGGGATCGCCTTGAGTGCCGGATCCGACTTCAGTTTGGTCAGCATTTCGACGCCATCCATGACGGGCATGGTCACATCGAGAAGAATTACATCCGGCGCCTCTTTGGCGGCGGTGGCCAGGCCCTCAACGCCATTCGAGGCTTCAATGATTTCGCAGTCGTAGGTCTTGAACGCCTTCTTGACGATGATGCGGACGGTCTTCGAGTCGTCCACCGTTAGGATCTTGTAGCGCATGTGTAGAGAGAGTCGGACGGAGAGTCGGGTGGAGAAAGTGAGGAATTAATCTTCGATCTTCATTAGCAAGTCAGCGACCAGGCGATGGTTGCCGATGTCGAATCGGTAGATTCGCCGAATCGCGGAGCTGATGGGTTCGATGCTGAAATTACTGCCTCGCAGGATGGACGGAATGGTGAGTTTGCAGGCAAACCCCCGATCACAGAGTTGGTTCTTGAAGGCGCCGACGGTCATGTTGGTCAGTTCACCAATGGCATCGTTGACGACCTCGTCGCCCGCTTCGTCGAGCTCTTCGCGGGTCATTCCGAGAAGGTGGCTCGCGCTCAGTGCGGCGAACTCCGAACCCAGGTACAGATAGATCAGTCCATTGATATCGCCGATGAATCCCACCGTGCCGACAACCTGCTGTCCCTCGATTTCGATAGGACTGCTGGAGGTGTGCGCGGCCTCACTCTCGCTGTGGAAGACGGCGTTCTGATTCAGCATCGTTTTGACGACGTCTTGGACAGCGCGATTGATGGTCTCGCGGAATACCACCTCACTTATACGTTCAATCGTAGGCATGTTGATAAGGGTAATCGGCAGCGCATGATACCGCCGCCGGTATTATCGACCGGAACGGCTGTGATTTAGGGGAAAGAGTTCCCCTAGGGGAAATCCGCAAAGCATGAAAAAGAAAGCCCCGCACCAGTGACGGTGCGGGGCGAAAGCGTTTTGGAACCGGTTGTTACACCGGTACGCAGCGCTGGACTTTTACGACTTCTTGAGGTCCATCACGGCCGCCTGGGCAGCGGCCAAGCGGGCCACGGGCACCCGGTAGGGAGAGCAGGACACGTAGGTCAGACCGAGTTTGTGACAGAACTTCACCGAATCGGGGTCACCGCCGTGTTCACCACAGATTCCCAGCTTGATACCGGGACGGGTGGCGGAACCCTTCTCAATCGCGATCTTCATCAGTTGTCCCACACCCGTCTGATCGATGGATGCAAACGGATTCTTCTTGAAGATCTCCGCTTCCTGGTAGGGCGCCAGGAACGAACCCGAGTCATCACGCGACATGCCAAGGCAGGTTTGCGTGAGGTCGTTTGTTCCGAAGCTGAAGAACTCGGCGGTCTGGGCGATCTCGTCGGCGGTCAAAGCGCCACGCGGAACTTCGATCATGGTACCGACTGAGTAGGACAGCTTGACCTTCCGCTCGCTCTGCACGGCCTTTGCGACGGCGTGCACGATGGCCACCTGCTGATCGAGCTCCTTTTTGAAGCCCACCAAGGGAATCATGATCTCAGGTTTTGCTTTCACCCCGGCTTTTTGGGCTTCGGCCGCTGCTTCAAACACCGCGCGAGCCTGCATTTCGGTGATTTCCGGATACTTGATGCCCAAGCGACAGCCGCGGAAGCCCAGCATCGGATTGAACTCATGGAGCTCATGGACCCGGTGCATGATCTTCTCGACCGAGATCCCGAGCTTCCGGGAGAGGTCCATCTGTTGCTCCTTGGAGTGGGGAAGGAACTCGTGCAGCGGGGGATCCAGGAAGCGGATCGTCGCCGGGAAGCCCTTCAGTTCCTTAAAGATACCCAGGAAATCACTGCGTTGGTAAGGGAGGAGCTTGGCCAGCGCAGCCTTCCGATTCTCCAGCGAGTCGGCGAGGATCATCTCGCGCATGGCATCGATGCGATCGCCCTCGAAGAACATGTGCTCCGTTCGCGTCAGGCCGATGCCCGTTGCCCCGAACGCCACGGCGTTGCGGGTCTGTTCAGGGGTGTCGGCGTTGGTACGAACCTGGAGCTTCGTCGCCTGCGAACACCACTTCATGAGCTGGGCGAATTGTTTGTATTTTTCCGTGCCCTGCGCGGCTTTGTCGCCATTCAGTAGACCCGCGATGATCTCGGACGGAGCGGTCTTGATCTGGCCGGCGTAGACGGCACCTGAAGTGCCATCGATCGAAAGGAAATCGCCCTCGTTGAAGGTCTGCCCGGCGATGGTCGCGGTTTTCTTGTCGTAGTCGATGGAAACGGCCGCAGCACCGCACACGCACACCTTGCCCATCTGACGGGCGACGAGTGCGGCATGGGAGGACACCCCGCCACGTGCGGTCAGGATACCCTCGGCTGCAATCATGCCGCGCAAGTCTTCGGGGGAAGTCTCGACGCGGACGAGGAGCACCTTTTCGCCGCGGTCAGCAGCCGCGACCGACCGCTCCGCATTGAAGTAGATCTTGCCCGTGGCAGCGCCGGGACCGGCCGGGAGACCGGTGGCGATGATCTGAGCCTTTTTGACTTCAGCCAGATCGAAAATCGGGGCGAGCAATTGCTCCAGCTGATCGGCCGGATTGCGGAGGATCGCCGTCTGCCAATCGATGAGCTTCTCCTTCACCATATCGATGGAGAACTTCAGCGCAGCTGCGGCGGTTCGCTTGCCGTTGCGGGTCTGCAACATGAAGAGTTTGCCTTCCTGGATGGTGAATTCGATATCCTGCACATCCTTGAAGTGCTTCTCGAGAATGGCGCGCACCTTGAGCAGCTCGGCGTACGACTTGGGCATCGCAGCCTTCAGGTTGGCCACCGGCTCGGGGGTGCGAACACCAGCGACCACATCTTCGCCTTGAGCGTTGATCAGGAATTCGCCGTAAAACTCATTCTGTCCGTTGGCCGGGTTACGCGTGAAGGCGACACCCGATCCCGATGTATCTCCGGTGTTGCCGAAGACCATGGCCTGAACGTTGACTGCCGTGCCCCACTCGGTGGGAATGTTGTACTTCCGACGGTAGACGATGGCGCGGTCGTTCATCCATGAACCGAATACGGCACCGGCTGCGCCGCGAAGTTGATCCCAAGGATCGTTGGGGAAAACCTTTCCGGTACGCTCCTTGACGAGCGCCTTGAAGCGCCGGACCAATTCTTTCTGATCGTCCGCCGTGAGCTTCGAATCCTCGATGTCCGCGTGGTACCGCTCATGTTTGAACGTGTGGATGACCACCTCGAACGGCTCATGGTCTTCACCTTCCCGCTTCTGTACGCCGAGCACCACGTCGCCGTACATTTGGATGAAGCGACGATAGCAGTCCCAGGCAAACCGCGAGTTGTTCGTGGTGTTTTCCAATGCGACCACGGTCTGGTCGTTCAGACCCAGATTCAAAATGGTATCCATCATGCCCGGCATGGAGTCACGAGCTCCCGAGCGAACAGCCACGAGGAGCGGCATGCCGCTGGTCGCACCAAACTTGGTGCCCATGATCTTCTCCATGTTGGCCACGCCCGCTTCCATCTGCGCTTGGAGCGACTGCGGATAGGTGCGTTTGTTGTCGTAGTAGTAGGTGCACACCTCCGTGGTGATCGTGAAACCGGGAGGAACTGGAAGCCCGATACGAGTCATCTCGGCGAGGTTGGCTCCCTTGCCGCCGAGCAGGCTCTTCATGCTGCCATCTCCGTCGGCCTTGGCGGCACCCCACGTGTAAACGTATTTGGGGGCCTTGGCGGCGGTGGACTTCGACGCCGCGGGCTTGGCGGCGCTGGATTTGCCCTTGGGGGCTGATTTTGTCGCTTTGGATTTAACGGCCATGGGAGGTGTAGGAGGTGAAGAAACAGAAGACCCGAACGTTGACGCAAAGCGCCGAGCCAATACGCCGCGGTGCCGTCGTGTCAACGACGCACGGAGCGTGTGAATGCGATTGCCTGACCTGGCTCAGGTTGCGAGGAGAGTCCGTGCTAGCGTTCCGAAGAAAACGTCGCAACATGCTCCTTCCTTTTCCTTCACGGTGACCCAGCCCAACACTCCCCACTCTGAGCACGAGCCCGACTTCGAGGCGAACCAAGGACCGGATGCACGTGAAAAACCCATGGGGTTCTTTGAGCACCTCGAGGAGCTGCGTTGGACGCTGGTGAAGAGTGCGATTGCCTTTGTGATCGCGGCCGCGCTTGTCGGCTACTTTCTTAAAGAGTTTAACCACATTGTGATGTGGCCACTTACGACCATTGCAAAGGAATATCCCAAAGTGTCGCTGGAACTGGGCACCACCACGATCATGGAGGGGTTTTCGGTCGTGATCCAGATGTGCACGATCGGTGGGTTGCTGATCGCCGCACCGGCCATCGTCTACTTCTTTGGGCAATTTGTCGCTCCGGCGTTGACTGCCCGGGAGCTCAAATTGGTGGTGCCGGTCGGTCTTTCTGCGGTGTTGCTCTTCCTTTTGGGATCGGCCTTCAGTTTTTTTCTGCTGGTCCCCAGTACCATCCGGGTCTCAATCGAACTCAATCAGCTCTTCGATTTTGCCCTGCGTTGGACACCGGCGGCGTACTATGGGCTGCTCACCTGGCTCGTACTCGGAGTCGGTGCCTCGTTTGAGTTTCCCCTTCTCATCATCCTGGCGGTCTACATTGGCGTCCTTGAGGTCGAAACGCTGCGCAAGTACCGGCGCCATGCCATCATCGCGATTTTTGTCATCGCGGCTTTTGTGACGCCGACGCCGGATCCCTTGACCCAGACCATGTTCGCAGGTCCGCTCTATGTGCTCTATGAGGTCGCCATCTTCGCGGGCGCTCGTATCACGAAACGCCGCAGTCGCGTCACGTGAGTCGAGGGTCGATTCCCTCGGCCGCAGTTGCCGCACCGGGGGATTCGCCGAAACTAACCTCTTCTAAGCTGGGCGGCTACGCTGGGATTTTTGTCGAGGTAGCGCGAAAGGGTCTCGATTGCTGAGAACGTCTCAGCGCTAACGTGGTGTTCCATGCCTTCCACGTCGTGTGCAATGACCTCCTCAGGCAGCCCGAGTTGGCGGAGGAAAGCGGTGAGAAGTTCATGACGATGGGCGATGCGGGCTGCCACGGCTTCGCCGGCGCTGGTGAGCACCATGCCACGATACTTTTCGTACTTCACCAGTCCCTCGGCATCCAGACGCTGGATCATCGTTGTCACGCTCGCTTGCGAGATCTTCAGCTCGCTTGCGATGTCAACGACCCGCGCATAACCCTTCGTGCGGATCAATTCACGGATCCGCTCCAAATAATCTTCGACGGCCGCAGTCGTTCGCGGCGCCCCTGAGGTGGCGGTCGTAGGATCGGGCACGCTAGGATAAAGCGACCCGGTCACACGCCGAGTCAACGCGTTACTTCCGACGGTCGGCCTGCTGGACTTTCAGGACCACGCGGAACATCTGCACCGCCAACCAAAAGACCGCACTCATACAAGCCGCCGCCAAGCCCGCCCAGAGCACCACCATCGAGGGATCGTTCGAGGGAACGTGTGACTTCAGCAACGAAAAGAGGATGGCGAAGAAACCGAGCACAAGCACGGCGTCCACGACGAGGCTCACAGCTGAAACGGATTTCTTGGCGGCTGACGACGACATGGGTCGAAGAAGAGAGACAGAGTCGGAGAAATGTCCACGACTTTTCCTGCGGAAAACGCGGGGAGCGTGGTCCAGTCAGTCAGGACTCAGGCGTGACTTCGTTTACGCACCGGCTTCAGGGGGAGGGAGATATCAACGGCGTCAGCCCCCAAGCTGCTCTTTACTGTTGCTCCCTCTTTGCGAAAAAGACCGATCATGCCCCGATTCTCGCGTTGGACCTGGGCGACCAGCTTGGTGAGTCCTCGGACCCGCGCGGTCGCTGCGAGCGCTCCTAAGAGCGTTTGGGCCATGCCCAAGCGCCGCTTGGTCTCGCGAACGATGAAGGCCATCTCAGCGGATCGCCCCGATGGCAGAAGAAAGTACCTTCCAATTGCATCGATCACCGGTTCACCCGCGGCACTGAAAGAAAAGATCGCGAGGGCCAGATCACGGCACTGATCGACACCGACCAGTTCCCGTGCCCGGGCCACTGTCATTTCTTTGAAGAAATAGCCGTAACGAAGCCGAACCGTCTCTTCGTTGTGCGAATTAAAGAACGCAATCAGACGATCAGTATCGTCCAGATTCAGGCACCGCAAAACGTGGCGTTCTCCCGCGAAGAACAGTTCGACAGGTTCCGGCATGCTGACCATCGGTGCCAGAGTGGCCACGTCGGAAGAATGGCCGCAAGGGGCGTTCGGCGCAACATCAAGATGCCAGCTCCGACGTGTCCCCGGTTATTTGGCAGTGAGTACAATCTCCTGCTTTTCGGAAGCGCCGTTTGCGGTGAGCGCGAGTGTGAGATTCAGGGCGTCCAGGTTCGCCAAGCTGCCACGCATGGGTTCGAGCGCGACTGTTTCTCCGGGGCCGAGGGTGGCGGTCTCCGGGATGGGAACGAAGTTTCCCAAGATGGAGTTGACCTCGGTGATTTTCACCAGGACCGGACTGGGCCCCCGGTTGGTCAGACTCAGGCCCAAGGATTGGCGAGGAGCGCCGAGCCCCGGATTTCCGCCACCCGGGCGGGGACGGCCGGCTCCAAACCCTTCACCTTCGGCGCGTGGCCCTCTTGGGCCTGGGCTTCCGCGGTCGAAGCGCTCCATTCCCGGCGGAGGACCACCGCCGGGCTTCATCGATTCCCCCTGATGCGCCCGGCTTGGTGAAACGCTCGCCGTGAACCGCGCTTGTGCTTCGATCTGTCCCGCGAAGTAGAGTGCTTGGCCAGAAAGCGGAGTCTGCGGCGGACCGATCTTTTCAACGAACGCCTCTCGTTTTGACTGCGGCGAACCGCAAGCGCTCAGAAGGATGGCCGCGAGGGCAGTGACGCTGAATGAAAACCAGTGTCGAAGGCTGGAAGGCATGGAGATCACGGTTCTGACCACGTATCGCCGACCCAGGATCCCACCTTTTTTGGCGGGGGGCGGTCCAGCCGACGTGTTGTTAGCTGATTCCGTCCTTGTGCGCGTCGGGATTCGCCAGTTGCTCCTTCCAGCTGAGAATTTTGGCCTGCGCCCCAAAGTGTTCCGCCTTCGGCTTGTCTCCCTTTTCCATCCAAATGCGTGAGAGTGTCGTGTTGATGAACAAGTCCCCGGGGCGAATCGCGTGCGCTGTCTGCGCCGCCACAAGGGCCGGATCCAATCGTCGTAGTGAAAAATTCACTTCAGCCAGCGCATGCCAGGCCTCGAAGGAAAGCGGTTCGGCCGCGGTGGCCCGGGCCAGTTTTTCCAGTGCACCTTCGCTGTCGCCCAAGGCGAAATCGGCGGTGGCGTCCTCAATCAAGTTCTGCAGTGCATCGGGTGTCATGAAGAGAGACGCTAGACAGCGGCGAGGAAAATGAAAGGACGGCTCGCAGGCCGTCCTTGAAACGAAGCGGGGTGGTTCGATCAAACCGTCAGATTCGCGTCGAGCTCCCGACAATTCCCAACGAGAGTTTGATCTGGGGCGAGACCTTGTCTTCGTTCTTACCCGGTTGAATTCCGTAGTCAGCCCGCACGATCGTGAACTCGCCGCGGATGACTAACAGGTCGCCCTTCAATTCGGCCTTGCCCAAACGCTTTCCGAGTGCATCCGGAAGCAGGGTGAGTGTGACCGGTACCACGACATCCTTGCTCACCCCTTTGATCGTGAGTTTTCCCTTGGCAGTGGCTGACGTGGTGCCCCCTTGGACCTGAGTGTCGACCAGCTCATTCAAGACGAAGGAGATCTCGGGATGGGATTCAGTCGCGAGCCAGGCCGGGCTGAGCAAATGCTCCGTCATGGTGGCATTTGGCACCACCAGACTTTTCGAGGCGACGGTGAGCGTGCCACGCGTCGCGCCAGGATTGGAGGGATCGAATGTCACTGCTCCGGAAATGCCATTGGCAGTGCCCGAAATGGGCTCAAGGAGGGAGTCGAGGTGAAAGCGGATCGCGTTCACTCCTTTCGGATCTTTGAAGTCAAAGGTTTGAGGAGCCGCAGTCCCGAGGGTGCAGGCGGCAAGCAAAGTGGAGGCGATCAGGAGGGTCCGGTTCATAGTTGTGGTCGTTTTTTGTTCTGAGTTTGACGGAAGAAAAGTGCCAGGATCAGAAGGCCAGCCCCTCCGGCCAGCGCAGTGATCAAGAAGTCGATTCCGGGTATAAAACGCTCATCGTAAATTGTATATGAGAGCCCGGTGACATCATCGACCCGCAATTGAGGAACCCGACTCTGACTCCAGCCCAGGTGGGCACCGCGCGCGCCCCAGAATGCAAGCGCGACCGTTACGACCGCTGCTGAACCCAAGCGTAGCCATCGAACAAGTCGCGGAGCAAGAGGGCGTTGCGGAGGCTGAGTTTCCACGGTTGGTATTTTGATATTGAAATAAAAGGAAACGGGTGAATCCGCAAGGGGTGTCGGCATTTTCATCGCGTTGACTCTCGACGGAGCTCTGGGTGGCTATGGACCTAGTCCGAAACCGGAATCCACCGTTGGACCCTCGATCAGGTCCAAATGAAGACGACCTAGACCCCTTGGTTTACACCTGCCTCAGGCCGAACCGCGTCGGGACTGTCCAGTTCTGGACAGGGTGCGGTCGGGTCGCACCCTGTGTTGGAAAAGCGATCCTTTGGCGATCGGCCTAGTGAATCAGCATGGCGTCGCCATAACTGAAGAACCGATACTCTTTACGGATCGCTTCCGCGTAAAGCTCATGCAACCAATTGATTCCGTCGGTCGAGCCGGGCGAAAGGAAGGCGGCGACCAAGCAGAGCAGGGTTGACCGGGGTTGATGGAAGTTGGTGACCAACGCGTCCACCCCCCGAAAGTGGCAGGGCGGAAAGAGGTAGAGGGAGGCTTCGTCAACGTAATCGCGCCCATTTTCGACTGGAGCGTGGTGGTGGCTGAGAAAGGCCTCGATCGCACGCACACTCGTTGTTCCCACCGCGATTCGACGACCCCGGCCCGGATTGAAGAGAGCGCGCTGGCATTCTTGGGGCAGTTCGAAGCACTCCCGATGAATGGGGTGCTGCTCAATCTGCGCCGTCGCAATCGGCTTAAACGTGCCGAGTCCCACGTGCAGGGTGAGGTTGGCTGTGGTGACGCCCTTGGACTGGATTTGCGACAGGAGATCGGAGGTAAAGTGAAGTCCGGCGGTTGGCGCTGCCACCGCCACTTGCCGCGCCGGATCGGCATAAACGGTTTGATAGCGATCGAGGTCTGACTGCCTGTCGTTTCCGCCTTCTTCCCGCAGAATGTAGGGAGGCAAAGGAACTTGCCCGAGCCGATTCGCGATTTCGACAATCGAGACATTTCCAACGGTTGAAAATTCGACTTTGGCGGCGCCTTCGGAGTCCCGTTCGATCACGCGGGCGTCGAATGCGTCTTCCCTTGAGAAGTGGGCTCCGACGGGGAGCTTTTTCCCTGGACGAAGCAGACACCACCAAGCGTTGAGTTGCGGGGTAGGCCGGAGCAGCAGGCATTCGACTTGTCCGCCTGATGCTCGCCGGGCCTGCAACCGGGCCGGGAGGACTGCCGCTGTGTTGCGAAAGAGAGTGTCACCGGCGTGCAGGTAGTCCGGCAGATCGGAAAAGACCCGGTGCTCAAAGCGATGCGCCGCGCGATCCACCACTAGCAATCGGGACGCATCCCGGCGTTCGGCGGGTCTTTGGGCGATCAGGTGCGGAGGCAGTGCGAAATCGAAGAGATCGGTCGATAGCGGGGGCACGTCGAAATGGAAGGAACGAGACAAAAGGCTTGCGCCCCGGGCGACGGCGAGTTTCTTCCGTGATCTTTCGGCCGACTTAGCTCAGTGGTAGAGCATCTCATTCGTAATGAGAGGGTCGTCGGTTCAATCCCGACAGTCGGCTCCAGTTTGCCAACATCCCGCAAACTATGTAGTTAGCGAAGTGGGGCGACGAGTGAGCCGCACACGAAAGTGAATCTGACCATCAGTTGTTCGAGATTGCGTCGTCGGACAATCCTCCCTGCAGCTTCCGCCTGAGTCGGATATCGCCAATTTCCCGACGAAGACGCTCGGCGAACAGTTGCAGGCGCTCATGGACATTCAAGGTTTCCAACAACCGCTGTTTGAAGGGAGCGTCGTCGCAGAGATTGAAAGCCGCCACATCAACGAAGATCTCAGGATCATCGATTGTCTTCAGGAACTTGGAGAAATCGGTCGAGGCGTCACCGCTCAACCGCTGCTTCAGAGACAACAGACGCGCGAGCGAGGCTCGCAGCCGGAGGTTCTCTTCTTCCGGCGCGCCGCTTCGGCTGCTGAGAGCTCGAACCTTGATCTTTCGGTAGGGCTCTTCGCGGACCACCGATTGGACTTCAATCCGGGCGAGTCCCTGCAACAACAAGTTGGAGGTGCCATTCTCATTTTTCTGGCAGGCCCGTATTATGCCCACCGTGGCAATCCGATGGGCCGGCTCGAAGGCGTTGCTGGCCTCGCTGGCGTTGAGTCCAGCCACGGCGAAGAGTCGGTGGGATGCGAGTATCTCTTTCAACATCAACCGATAGCGTGGCTCAAAAATATGCAGAGGCAGGAGCGCTTGTGGAAAAAACGCCACCTGCGGCAGCGTCATCACGGCCAATTCGTTAGGCACTACAATTTCCATCTCCATGCTTGGAGTTTACACCGACTGGCGGGGTCCTGCAAGGTGTGACACGCGGTGTGACGCTTGAGCGACAGCGTATTGCCGGATGGGACACAAGGTGAGTCGCGATGGCGCGTTCCTTGGATCGCTGATTGGGCCCATATTTCGCTGATATGCCCGTAAGTAGTTATTCAAGAGCATTATAATTCAATACGGGTTTACCCGGTACGGCCATTGCTAAGAAGGGGGCATGAGTCGCATTCTTGGCATTGATCTTGGAACCACCAATTCCTGCATGGCAGTGATGGAGGGCGGGGAGCCAGTCGTCATTCCCAACGCAGAGGGCGCCCGTACCACCCCATCGGTCGTGGCATTTACAAAGTCGGGAGAGCGACTTGTTGGCCAGGCAGCCAAACGCCAGGCGGTGACGAACCCCAAAAATACCGTTTTTTCGGCCAAGCGTTTGATTGGACGGAAGTTCTCCGAGACACGCGAGGAGGCCAAGAATTTCCCCTTCAAAGTGGCCGAAGGTAAGAACGGCGATGCGTGCATTGAGGTCCAGGTGGGCGACAAGACCGAGCTGTTTGCTCCCCAGCAGATTGCCGCGTTCGTTTTGGGCAAGCTGAAGTCGGATGCGGAGGCATACCTTGGAGAAAAGATCTCCCAGGCGGTCATTACTGTTCCGGCCTATTTCAACGATTCACAACGCCAAGCCACCAAGGATGCCGGCAAGATCGCTGGTTTGGATGTGCTGCGTATCATCAACGAACCTACCGCTGCCTCGCTGGCCTATGGTCTCGACAAGAAGAAGGATGAGAAGATCGCGGTGTTCGATTTGGGTGGCGGAACGTTCGACGTTTCCATCCTTGAAATCGGCGACGGTGTCTTCGAGGTCAAGGCAACCAATGGTGACACTCACCTGGGTGGCGACAATTGGGACGAGGCCTTGATTTCTTGGTTGGTAGAGAATTTCCAGAAGGAAAACGGCATTGATCTCCGTAAGGATCCGATGGCACTTCAGCGCCTCAAGGAAGAGGCGGAAAAGGCCAAGATCGCCCTGTCGTCCGCCCAAAGCTATGATGTGAATCTGCCCTTCATCACCGCAGATGCTTCGGGGCCGAAGCATCTCAATGTCACGCTGAGTCGTGCCAAGATGGAGCAGATCTGCGACCGGCTCTTTGAGCGTTGCATCGCCCCTTTCAAGAACTGCCTTAAGGACGCTGATTTGACGTCAGCTCAAATCGACGAACTGGTTTTGGTTGGCGGTATGACCCGCATGCCCAAGGTCGTTGACATCGCCAAACAACTCGGTGGCAAGCCGCCGCATCAGGGCGTCAATCCCGATGAAGTGGTGGCGGTGGGCGCGGCCATTCAAGGCGGCGTGCTCAAGGGTGAAGTGCGTGATGTACTGTTGCTGGATGTGACGCCGCTCACGCTCGGTATCGAGACGGCGGGCGGAGTATCGACCGCTATGATCTCTCGGAATACGACGATTCCGTCCAAGAAGACCCAGGTTTTTTCGACCTATTCCGACAATCAGCCTTCCGTTGAGATCGTGGTGCTCCAGGGCGAACGCCCGATGTCCCGCGACAACAAGACGCTGGGTACCTTCCGACTGGATGGAATCCCGCCCGCACCGCGGGGCGTGCCCCAGGTTGAAGTGACCTTCGACATCGATGCCAACGGCATCCTGCATGTCTCCGCCAAGGACCTCGGGACCGGCAAGGATCAGAAGATCACCATTCAAGGCTCGTCCGGCCTCACCAAGGAAGAAGTGGAGCGGATGACCAAGGAGGCGGAGCTCAACGCCGAGGAAGATCGCAAGCGCAAAGAGGCGGTTGAGACCAAGAACCAACTCGACAGTGCGACCTATCAACTGGAAAAGGCGCTCAAGGACGCAGGTGATAAGATCCCGGCGGACAAGAAGTCGGGCATCGAGGCGGCAATCTCCGAGGCCAAGAAGGCGCTCGAGTCCAACGATGCGGCAAAGATCAAGGCAGCCTTGGAGAATCTCTCCAAGGTGGGAGCCGAACTCTATGCCGCCGCTGCCCAGGCGGGCGCCGCTCCCTCCGAAAGTGCCGAACCCGGAGCCGCGACTGGCGCCGCAGGCAAGGATACCAAAAAGGCCGAGAAAAAGGCCGATGTGGTCGACGCCGACTTCGAAGTCGTCGACGACGACAAGAAGTAACACTCCTTTCTGACGAATTTGCGCCCATGAGGCCGCCTGTCAGGCGGATTCCTCCGAAAGCGCGTCGTTGAAAACCACACAACCCATCCATCCCAATCCCAACCATATGGCCAAAGTAAAAATCAAGCCCATCGGCGATCGAGTGCTCGTAAAGCACATCGAGGAAAAAGAGCAGGTTCGCGGCGGAATCATCATTCCGGACTCCGCCAAAGAAAAGCCCCAGGAGGCCGAGGTGATCGCGCTCGGCACGGGTAAGAAGGACGAAAAGGGCAACGCCGTGGCCTTCGAAGTGAAGGTCGGCGACAAGGTCCTCATCAGCAAGTACGGCGGCACCGAAGTGAAGATCGAAAACGAGAAATTCACCCTGGTGCGCGAAGACGACATCCTCGGCGTCATTGCCTGATGACCAAGGTTATCCAAAAACATATTACACTCACACATTCCCATGGCTGCTAAACAACTCCTCTTCGACGAATCCGCCCGCCAAAAAGTGCTTCGCGGAGTCGAGCTTCTCTCCCGCGCCGTCAAGGTCACCCTTGGACCTAAGGGCCGAAACGTCGTCATCGACAAGAAATTCGGTTCACCGACCGTCACCAAAGACGGTGTCACGGTGGCCAAGGAAATCGAGTTGGCCGATCCGTATGAAAATATCGGAGCCCAGCTCGTGAAAGAGGTCGCTTCGAAGACGAACGACGCCGCCGGTGACGGTACCACCACCGCCACGGTGCTCGCCGAGGCCGTTTACAAGGAAGGCCTGAAGCATGTCACGGCCGGTGCGAATCCGATCTACCTGAAGCGTGGCATTGACAAGGCTGTCGAGGCCGCCGTCAGCGAACTCGCCCGGATCTCCAAGAAGGTGAACGACCGCGAGGAAATCCGCCAGGTCGCGACCGTTTCCGCCAACTGGGACACCGACATCGGCGAGATCATCGCCGACGCGATGGACAAGGTGGGTAAGGACGGCACGATCACCGTGGAAGAAGCCAAGTCGATCGAAACGACGCTGGACGTTGTCGAAGGCATGCAGTTCGACAAGGGGTACCTCTCGCCTTACTTCGCCACGAACATGGAGAGCCAGGAGGCCATCCTCGAAGACGCCTATGTGCTGATCCACGAGAAGAAGATCTCCAACCTTCAGGAGTTCCTCCCCATCCTCCAAACGACCGCGAAGACCGGCAAGCCGCTCCTCATCATCGCTGAAGAGGTTGAAGGTGAAGCCCTCGCCGCGCTCGTTGTGAACAAGATTCGTGGCACGCTGAATGTCGCCGCCGTCAAGGCGCCAGGCTTCGGCGATCGCCGCAAGGCCATGCTCGAGGACATTGCAGTGCTCACGGGCGGCAAGCTCCTCAGCGAAGACCTCGGCATCAAGCTCGAGAACGTCACGATTTCCGACCTCGGCCGTGCCAAGCGCATTGTTGTCGACAAGGAGAACACGACGATCGTCGAGGGTGCTGGCAAGGCCTCTGACATTCAGGGTCGCGTCAAGCAGATCCGTCGCCAGATCGACGAGACGACCTCGGACTACGATCGTGAGAAGCTTCAGGAACGCCTCGCCAAGCTGGCGGGCGGCGTGGCCGTCATTAACGTTGGTGCCGCCACCGAGTCCGAAATGAAGGAAAAGAAGATGCGCGTCGAAGACGCTCTTCATGCGACTCGCGCCGCAGTGGAAGAGGGTATCGTCTCCGGCGGTGGTGTGGCGCTCATCCGCACGGCGAAAGCCGTGGATGCGCTGACCGCAACCCTCGAGGGAGACGAGAAGCTCGGCGCTCAGATCGTTCGTCGTGCCATCGAATCCCCCTTGAAGCAGCTCTGCTTCAACGCGGGAGTGGAAGGTGCGGTCGTTGTCCAGCAGGTCATCTCCAGCAAGGGCAATCAGGGCTACAACGTCGCCACCGGTGCCTTTGAAGACTTGGTGAAGGCCGGCGTGGTGGATCCGACCAAGGTGACGCGCACCGCGCTGCAGAACGCCGCTTCCATTGCCGGCCTCCTGCTGACCACGGAAGCGATCATCACGGACGTTCCCGAAAAGAAGGAAGCTGCGGCCGCCCATCCTCCGCACGGCGGCGGCATGGACTACTGAGCGTCCTTCCCCTCGTTCGAATCACTCAGGCCGGCACCTTCGGGTGCCGGCTTTTTTGTTTCCCAATTCTTGGGCAGGGAAGGGGCAGGTGCAGCTGGTTGTGGAAGAGGCGCCAAGAAATTTCCGCTTTGCGCTTTTTTGGGGGTGAATTGACGCTCGCCGCGCTCCTATGGACGTCATCTTCCTCGGCACCGGGACTTCTCAGGGTGTTCCCATGATTGCCTGCGATTGCGCCGTGTGCACGTCGAGTGATCCTCGTAATCACCGGACCCGCGCATCGATTCACGTCGTCATGGACGGCCTCCACATTCAGGTGGATGCCGCCCCCGAGTTTCGGCTGCAGTGCCTCAGGAACCGGATCGATTGGATCGACCTCTTTATCCTCACGCACGGACATGCGGACCACATTACCGGCATGGATGATTTGCGGCGTTTCTGTGACCTGTTGGGTGGGAATGCACTGACCGTTTATTCCACCGACGAGGGCATGGGACGCGTGCTGTCCATGTTCCCCTATGCCATCATGGAACGGCCGATCGTTCGCGGCTATGCAGCATTTAAACTGCAGCAGATGCCAACGGTGCTCGAACTGCCCCAAGGCACGATTGAATCGACGCTTCTTCCCCATGGAGGGCTCAATACTCTCGGGCTCGTTTTCACAGAACGAAGCTCGGGCAAGAAATTCTCGTACTATACTGACTGCAAACGACTTCCCCAGGAGGCGGTCAGCATGGCGATTGGGTCTGATCTCGTGGTGTTGGATGGGCTCCGCCCCGAACCCCATCCGTCTCACATGAACATCGAAGAAGCACTAGCCGCCGCGCGTGCGGTTGGAGCGCCGGTCACCCTTCTGACTCACATGACCCACTTTCTTGAGCATGAAGCCACCTGTGCAGTGTTGCCAGATGGGGTCGCTCTGGCTTATGACGGGCTTCGTATTCAGCTTTAGATCAACGAGTTGATTTAATCATTAGTAAAATACAAAGAAAACTATTGCCTTAAATCATACTAAGTTAATCTACTTTAGGTCGATCAACATGAAGCTTTCCAAGAAAGGCGAATATGCCCTTCGGGCTTTGATCGACCTGGGAATCGGTTCCGAGGTCGGGCGTAGCTTACTGCAGGTGACCGAAATTGCTGAGAAGGAGAAACTCCCCATCAAGTTTCTCGAACAGGTGATGCAGCACTTGAAGGAGGGCGGCTTTATTCAAAGCCAGCGTGGGAAGTTCGGTGGTTATCGTCTGGCCCGCCCGGCGAACCAGATAACCATGGGCCAGGTGGTGCGCTTGATCGACGGGCCTCTCGCTCCGATCGGTTGTGTTTCACAAACGGCCTACGAGCCGTGCAGCTGCCCGGACGAAGTGCACTGCGGGCTGCGCATGCTGATGCTTGATGTTCGCAATGCAATTGCGGGGATCCTTGATCGCTATTCTCTCGCAGATGTCGTCGAGGTCACTTTGCGGAAGATGCGTCGTGACGGGGTGCCTCTGCCTTTCAGCCAATCCGCGAGAACGTCCCATCGGACGGCAACCGTCGTCGCTCTTGTCCAACCTCCTTCCGCACGGCTCGAACCGGTGGAGGGTCTGATCAACAACCTCTTTTCCGACTACGCGATCTAGCGGGTCGCGTGCCGCTTGACCCATGAGTGCTGTCTCCGAATCCAAATCCACACCTGATGCCATCCCCGAGTGGCTCGAGATCGTGCGCCAGAAGGTTGATTCGCTCCGCTACGGAGTCGTTCAGATCGTGGTGCACGACGCACGCGTGACGCAGATCGAACGAACCGAGCGCACCCGTCTGCCTGGCTCCCGTGAGTCGGCGCCTTGAGGCGCCGGCTCCTTTTCCGCCCCTTTTCGGCCCACCGGCATGCGTCGGCGGCCTCTGTCGTCCCTGCCCAACCCAATCCTCGTACGTCCGACCAGTCATCTGGAGAACCTGCCATGACCACACCTTATCATGATTTCAGATACGTTCCGTCTGCGCTGGATCGCGACACTCGCGAGCCTGGCGGTTACCCCGTCGCTCGGACTCTCGCAAGACGCGAGGGATGATGAACTGCGTCTGCTCCGCGAACAGATCCGCCAACTGGACCAAAAACTCCGCGTGTTGGAACGCAAACAAGAGTTGAAGGACGAAACCGCCGAGGCGGCCGCCAAGACCACGCCGGTCGTGGCAGCGAGCGCGTCTGGCTTCTCCCTGACATCACCGGACAAGAAGTTCCAGCTCCGCATCCGGGCGAATTTGCAGGCGGATGCCCGGTTTTTCATTGGCGACAATGTGGCTGGCAATGACACGTTCTTGATTCGACGCCTTCGTCCCAGCTTTGAAGGAACCCTGGGGGAGAAATTCGGTTTCCGCGTCATGCCTGATTTTGCACCGGCGACCTTCAATCTGCTGGATGCCTATGTCACCTACCAGCACAGCCCCTCCTTCAATGTCCTGGTTGGAAAGACCAAGGCGCCGTTCGATCTGGAGCGTTTGGTGTCGCAGACGGATCTGCTCTTTCTTGAGCGCTCGTATCCCACCAGCCTTGCCGCCAATCGTGACTTGGGAGTGCAGATCTATGGTGATGTGCTTGAAGGCACCCTCAGCTACCAGCTCGGCTGGTTGAATGGTGCCCGTGACAATGACTCCACCGTGACGGACACCGATGATGCGAAGGAAGTGGCAGCGCGTCTTTTTGCGCATCCGTTCAAAAACGACATCGACTCGCCCCTCCAAGGCCTGGGACTAGGTCTGGCTGTGAGTCATGGTGAGAAGACGTCGGGAAGTCCCAACAGCTACCGAACCAATTCCCAGCAGACGTTCTTCAGCTGGCGCAGCACCGTGGTCAATGCCGGGGGACACACGCGCATCGAACCCCAGGCCTACTTCTATCAGGGATCGATCGGCCTGATTGGCTCGTGGATCTCCTCCAAGCAGGGCCTATCCAATGGGGCCGGCACGGCGGTGCGCGACATCACCAGTACCGGCTGGTACGTTGCCGCACACTATGTTCTGACCGGCGAGGACGCCTCCTACCGCGGAGTGACGCCCAAGACTGTGTTCAGCTGGAGAGACGGCACTTGGGGTGCATGGGAAGTTGCGGCCCGGTACGGGGTCCTGGACATCGAAGACGGAGCATTTCCGCTCTTCGCCAACCTTGCCACGTCAGCCTCCACCGCCAAGGGCTCCACCCTCGGCGTCAATTGGTACCTCAATCGCAACGTGAAAGCCTCGTTCAATTTTGAACACACCGATTTTTCCGGTGGTGCATCCGGAACGGTGACCCGCGAAGACGAGAACGCGATCCTTACTCGCGTCCAGCTTCGCTACTAGTCAGCAGGCACAAACCATCCGTTAAAATACGCAAACACCCACCTTCAATCTCCATGAAACGTATTCAAACTTTACTCGCCTTGACTGTGTCTCTGGTCCTTTCCGGAGTTGCGCAGGCCAAGGACATTGAACTGCTCAATGTCTCCTATGACCCAACTCGTGAGTTTTATGCCGAGTTCAATGCCGCGTTCGCCAGGCATTGGAAGGCCACTCACGGCGATACTGTTCAGATCAAGCAGTCACATGGTGGCTCCGGTCGCCAGGCCAGGTCGGTGATCGATGGCTTGGCGGCGGACGTCGTCACGCTCGCGTTGGCGGGTGATATTGACGCCATTTACGACAACGCGAAATTGATTCCCAAGGATTGGCAGAAACGTCTTCCCCTCAACTCCTCACCCTATACCTCAACGATTGTGTTCCTGGTCCGGAAGGGAAACCCGCTCAAAATCAAGGATTGGGATGACTTGGTAAAGTCTGGGGTCTCGATCATCACGCCCAATCCCAAGACCTCCGGTGGAGCCCGCTGGAATTATCTGGCAGCATGGGAGTTCGCACGTCGCAAGTATGGTTCCGATGCGGCGGCCAAGGATTTTGTGCAAAAGGTCTATCGCAATGTGCCGGTGTTGGATTCCGGAGCCCGAGGATCGACCACGACTT
The DNA here is from genome assembly GCA_046346755.1 of Opitutaceae bacterium. Lineage (GTDB taxonomy): Bacteria > Verrucomicrobiota > Verrucomicrobiia > Opitutales > Opitutaceae > UBA6669. The sequence goes on from JAXMHM010000029.1 coordinate 76,688, forward strand.
TTGTGCAGCGTGCCATTGGAGATGTGTTTCTCTCTTGGGAAAACGAGGCTTTCCTGGCCGTGAAGGAGTTTGGTGTCGGCAGTTTCGAGATCGTCGTACCCTCGCTCTCAATCCTCGCTGAACCACCGGTCACAGTCGTTGACAAGGTGGTGAAGAAAAAGGGGACCGAGGCAATCGCCCGGGCCTACCTTGAGTACCTCTACTCGGAGGAGGGGCAGGATCTCGCCGGCAAGCATTTCTACCGTCCGACCTCGCCGGCTGCTGCTGCCAAATATGGTCCTCAGTTCGTCAAGGTTGAGTTGTTTACGATTGAGCAGGCGTTCGGTGGCTGGGCCCGCGCTCAAGCCGAGCACTTTGCCGATGGCGCGACCTTCGATCAAATCTACCTGAAGCAGTGAACTGGGAAGCCGCAGTGGCGGTGACGCCCTCCGCCTCCGGATCATCCTGGACGAAAGTTCCTATGAGCCCCCCTCGACTCTTTTCAGCCGACGCCTCCCGAACCGCGTCACCGACGACCACGACGGCGTTTCGCCGCCGTCAGGTGCTGGCGGAGCGATTTCACGATTTGTATGAGTTGGTGCAGCGTTCGGCCTATGTATTTGGTTCACCGCTGGGTCCCTTCTATCACCAATCCCGTCACTATCATCTCCCACGCTTTATTTATTTTGGTCCTCATACGTCGAATGAGTCATTGAGGCTCGCCTTCCTCGCCGGCGAGGCCCCCCAGGATGTCCGGGGCACGCAGGCCTTGCTGCACTTTGTGGAACGTCTGGCCCTTGAGCCGGAGCTGGGGCAGGGGTTGAGCCTTTCGTTTTTTCCCCTTCTAGATGCGCTTGGTCTTTTTGCCGGGGTGGCGGATCGAGAGCTTGCTCTTAAATCGTGGTCGGCGGGTGGTCCGCCTGAACTTGAGTTGCTGGAGAAGGACGCCCGATTGCAGAGCTACCATGGTTATGTCAGAATCGAGACGCGGAGCCGTGATCGCGAGGTGGTGGTGGTGCAATTGCGCGGCTACGACGATGAGTCGTCGTCGGCCTCTGGCGTCGAGTTGATCTCTTCCGAGGACTTTCATCCCTGGCCTGTGGTGTTCGAAGCAGCGGCTGCCTCTGCGCTGCAGAGTGGCCCCTTGTCGGTGGCCCAGGATCTTTCGATTCGGCCGTTCGAATTGACGATCTCGCTGCCCGTTGCTTGGTCCGAGGAGGAGGCGCAGGTGGCCGTGGGGTCGATCCTTACCCGGTTCATCCTCCGACATCGTGGCCATCAGGCCTATGGCCAGCATCTCTGAGCATGATGGATATGTTCTCATCCACCGCAGCCGCTGCTCGATGTCCCGGTGCACTTTACCGGGACGTTCTGGCCTCCTGTGCGCCGGTATCGGGAGTGTGGGAGGAGGCGGAGGTACCGACTGAAACGCTCGGGGTGTTCCGTGCGCGGGATCAGGATCACGCGATTCACGCCTTTCGCTTGTCTCGCGACGTCCGCTCCGCGCCGGAACCGATCCGGATTGGGCTGTTTGCCGGACTGCATGGAGACGAACCTGCCGGATGCGCGGCCTTGCTGCGCCTGCTCGTCGAGCTGTCGCGCGACCCGCTCGCAGTTGACGGATACGAACTCACTGTGTGTCCGGTCTGCAATCCTGTGGGTGTGAAGGCAGGTACCCGCGAAAACGCGTCAGGCAAAGACTTGAACCGGGAGTTTTGGCGGGCGTCCACCGAGCCCGAGGTCGTGATCCTCGAAAAGGAGCTGCGGCTCCGGCAGTTCCATGGTCTCATTACGCTCCACGCCGATGATACCAGTGAGGGGTGCTATGGATATGCCCATGGCCGGACGTTGAATGAAGCCCTGTTGCTGCCCGCCCTGCACGCGGCGGACCAGGTGATCCCCCGCAATCACGGGTCCGTCATCGACGGTTTTCGAGCTGAACGCGGAGTAATCCGTGAGTGCTTCACCGGTGTGCTGAGCGCCCCGCCCGAGCAAGCGCCGCGGCCGTTTGACCTCATTTTCGAGACACCTGCGCTGGCGCCGATTGAACTGCAAGTGGATGCTGCTGTGGCGGCGCTTCACACCATCCTGGGTGAGTATCGGAGATTGGTTTCTCACGCCGAGTTCTTCTAGCTTCTCCCGTTACCCCGCCATCGTTCCATGTCTGCTCGTTCAGAACGTTCCGTCATCCCGGGTTTCAATCTCTCGCTCGGCATTACTCTGGCCTACTTGGGATTGATTGTCGTCATTCCGCTGTCAGCTGCTTTTCTCAAGACGGCGGGAATGAGCTGGAGTTCGTTTGTTGACGCGGTGGCGTCGCCCCGGGTTCTGGCATCGTACCGCTTGAGTTTTGGTGCCTCTTTCCTTGCGGCATTCGTCAATTGTGTTTTCGGGCTGGTGGTTGCCTGGGTGCTCGTGCGCTATTCGTTTCCCGGTCGCAAGATTGTCGATGCGTTGGTGGACCTGCCCTTTGCGCTGCCGACTGCAGTTGCGGGCATTGCGCTGGCGGCAATCTACTCAAAGAACGGCTGGGTGGGCCAGTGGGTGGAGCCGTACGGCATCAAACTCGCTTTCTCGCAGATCGGAGTGTTCATTGCCTTGACGTTCATCGGACTGCCCTTCGTGGTGCGAACGCTGCAACCGGTGATCGAGGAGCTGGAGCCTGAACTCGAGGAAGCATCGGCCACACTCGGGGCCAGTCGCTGGCAGACCATTCGCCGCGTGATACTCCCGGATCTTTTTCCTCCTCTGCTCACCGGCTTTGCGATGGCGTTTGCCCGGGCCTTGGGGGAATACGGATCGGTGGTCTTCATTTCGGGTAACATGCCCATGCGCACCGAGATCACTCCGCTGCTGATCATCACAAAACTTGAACAGTATGACTACCGGGGCGCGACCGCGATTGCCGTGGTGATGCTGGTGGTCTCATTCATTCTTCTGCTTCTCATCAACCTGCTTCAGCGATGGAGTCGTCGTCACCACCGCATCTAGAAGCAACCTCGGGTCCCTCCGTACCATGGCATCGGCAATCCCCCAATCCCTGACTTCGCGGCGTACTGCTGCACCCCCTGCGCGGCGGGCCACCCAGGATCCCGTCTGGGTCCGGTGGGTCCTGACGGGTATCGCTCTGGTATTTCTCGGCTTCTTCCTTGTCCTGCCGCTTGCCGCTGTGTTTGCCGAGGCCTTGCGTCGAGGTGTGGGTGCCTATTTTGCGGCCTTTGTCGACGCCGATGCTTGGTCTGCCATCAAGCTTACACTGCTGGTCGCGGCTATCGCAGTGCCCTGCAACCTCGTATTTGGAGTGGCCGCGGCCTGGTGTGTGGCCAAGTTCAAGTTTCCCGGAAAGAGCCTCCTGATCACTTTGATCGATCTGCCCTTCGCCGTGTCACCCGTCATTTCCGGTCTGCTCTACGTTCTGGTCTTTGGATTGCAGGGCTGGCTGGGTCCCTGGTTGCAGGAGCACGACCTGAAAGTCATCTTTGCCGTGCCTGGCATTGTTCTCGCCACGGTCTTCGTGACATTTCCCTTTGTGGCTCGTGAGTTGATACCCCTCATGCAAAGTCAGGGGACCGACGAGGAACATGCCGCTCTGACCTTGGGAGCCAATGGCTGGCAGACGTTCTGGCGGGTGACCCTGCCCAACATCAAGTGGGGACTCTTTTACGGAATCATCCTTTGTAATGCTCGGGCCATGGGTGAGTTTGGGGCGGTTTCGGTGGTCAGTGGCCACATCCGGGGTGAAACCAACACCATGCCGTTGCACGTGGAGATTCTCTACAACGAATACAATTTTGTAGCGGCGTTTGCCGTTGCCTCGCTCCTCGCCCTGCTCGCCCTGGTCACTCTTGTGCTCAAGAGCATGATCGAGTGGCGTCACGCGCGGTCATTGCAGGGGAGTTCTTGAATCAGGACATGAGCATCGAAGCCAAAAACATCACCAAGACGTTCGGCGCCTATACCGCCCTGAACGATGTCAGCCTAAGTGTCCCGTCTGGTAAACTTGTCGCGCTCCTGGGGCCGTCGGGCTCGGGCAAGACGACGCTGCTGCGCATCATCGCGGGACTTGAGTTTGCTGACTCGGGCAGTGGCAACATCTCGTTTCACGGCGAGGATGTAACGGCGATTCGCGCCGGGAAGCGGCGGGTGGGTTTCGTTTTCCAGCACTATGCCCTCTTCCGACACATGACCGTTCGGGACAACATTGCTTTCGGGCTGGACGTCCGCCCGAAACGGGAGAGGCCGGACCGAGATGCGATTCGTACGCGCGTTGCTGCTCTTTTGAAGTTGGTGCAGTTGGAAGGACTCGAGGAGCGGTTTCCGAGCCAGCTTTCGGGTGGACAGCGCCAGCGCGTCGCCCTTGCCCGAGCGCTCGCAGTGGAGCCCAAGGTCCTGCTATTGGATGAGCCGTTTGGGGCTCTGGACGCGAAGGTGCGGAAGGAGTTGCGCAAGTGGATCCGCCGACTGCATGACGAGATTCACCTGACGACGGTGTTTGTCACCCACGATCAGGAAGAAGCTCTGGAGATTGCCGATGAGGTGGTCATCATGAATCAGGCCCGGGTGGAGCAGGTCGGGACGCCCCAGCATGTTTACGATCATCCGGCGTCGCCGTTTGTGTACCAGTTTCTTGGTAACGTGAACCGGATTCGTCTGCCAATCCGCGGACTGGATGGAGCGGGGGACATTGCCCGATCTGACGACGGCACAATCGCCTATGTGCGGCCCCATGATATTGAGCTCCATCGCTTTCACGTCGGAATGCCGGGGGAGGTGGCGGTGATTCGTTCGCTGCACACCGCCGGATCCGTGGCGCGGGTCGTGTGCGTTCGCGGGATCGACGAAGAGTTGATCGAAGCGGAGCTTCCGCGTCAGTATCTGGAATCACTCGGTGTATCGGTGCAAGATACGGTCCTGCTGCGTTTGCGGCGGAGTCGGACCTTCGCGGACGACTACACCATCTAATCCCCAATCCCTTTCTCCTCCACTCCTATGGCAAAAATCCACAACGACATCACCGAGACAATCGGAAATACCCCCCTCGTACGGCTCAATCGAACGGCGGCGGCGCATGGCGCCCTGACCGAGATCCTGCTGAAGCTTGAGTTCTTCAATCCCCTGTCGAGCGTCAAGGATCGTATCGGTTACGCCATGATTCAGGATGCGCTCGATTCGGGCAAAATTAACTCAAAAACCGTGCTGATCGAACCGACTTCAGGAAACACGGGCATTGCCCTGGCCTTCGTGGCGGCGGCCAAGGGCCTGAAACTGGTGCTGACCATGCCCGAAACCATGTCACTTGAGCGCCGCAAGCTCCTGAAGATTCTCGGGGCACGGGTGGTTCTCACGGAAGGCCCGAAAGGCATGAAGGGAGCGATTGCCAAGGCCGAGGAATTGCAGACGAAGATCCCGAACAGCGTGATCCTGCAACAGTTCACCAACCCCTCCAATCCTGCGGTTCATCGACGCACGACAGCGGAAGAAATCTGGCGTGATACGGACGGCAAGGTGGACATTGTGGTTTCGGGGATCGGTACGGGTGGTACCATTACGGGTGTGGGTGAAGTCCTCAAAGCAAAGAAGCCGGGGGTGAAGATTGTCGCAGTCGAACCCGACGCTTCTCCGGTGCTTTCAGGGGGCACTCCAGGACCGCATAAATTGCAGGGAATCGGGGCTGGGTTCGTTCCGGCGGTGCTCAACACCAAGGTCTACGATGAGGTCATTCGAGTGAAAGAGGCTGATTCGGGTCCGATCTCCAAGCAGGTGAACACCCTCGATGGAATTCCGATTGGCATCTCGTCGGGAGCCGCAGTGTGGGCAGCGATTCAGCTCTCGAAGCGTCCCGAAAACCAAGGGAAACAGATCGTCGTGATCATTCCTTCCAGCAGCGAGCGTTACCTTTCAACCTGGCTCTTTGCTGACATCAGCGCGGAGAGTGATGGTCTGGACGACCTACTCGCCCCCGCCTGATTCTCGAAGTGGGAGAGCCCGTCTGATCACGATGGGCTTTCCAATCCGCCCTCTTCGCCATCCCCTCGCGAAGTCCTTGCGAGCCCTTTGATGGCGGACCGCCAACCTGCTTCACCGCAGTGCGCTGCGGTGCGCCTGGACTCCACGATCCACCGAGTATACACCCTTGCCAATACCATGTTCATCGCCGGCCGGACTCGTTCCATTGTCATCATCGGAGGCGGAGTCAGTGGAACGTTGGTTGCGGTGAACGTGCTCCGCCTCGCGAAAGCGGGCACCCGGATTACGCTGGTCGAAAAGTCTCCTCCGATCGGACGCGGGGTGGCCTATGGCACCGACCAGTCCGAGCACCTTCTCAACGTACCTGCGGGTCGGATGAGTGTCTGGCCCGAGGATCCGGAGCACTTCCTTCGTTGGATGGGAGAGCGCCTTGGGCGGGTGGGGTATCCGGATGCGGTGGCGTCGGGTGATTTTCTGCCGCGCCGCCTGTTTGGTGATTATGTGGCGAGCGTGTTTGCCGCAGCCCGACAAAATGTGGCTGCGGATGTGAACATCGAAGTGGTGGTGGGTGAAGCGGTCGATGTTGAAGAGTGCAATGATGGCACCGCTCGCGTCGTACTGGCTGATCAGCGTGTGCTCGCGGCCGACCGCGTCGTGCTCGCCTTGGGCGTGCTGCCGGGAGAGTATCCCATCCGCCGATCCTTGCGTTTTTTCCACGGGCTCCGCTACGTCCACATTCCGTGGCAATCGGAAGCGCTCGAAGGGGTGGGAAAGCGGGATGACGTACTTATCGTCGGGCAGGGACTGACGAGCCTGGATATCATCGTACAGCTCGAACGGCTGGGCCATGTGGGAAAGATCCATGCTGTGTCACGGCGAGGTCTGCGACCCCAGGTCCATCGATTGGGGCCGGCATGGAGTCCTTTTTTTGCGGGAAAACCTTTCCCTCGTACGGTTCGCGCATTGTTTCGCCGGGTGCGTGAAGAAGTTGCGACGGCCGCGGGGAAGGGCATCGATTGGCGGGCGGTGATCGATGCGATCCGTCCGCAATCGGCGGAGCTATGGAGCGCACTCTCGTGGGAGGAGCGGGCGCGGTTCATGCGTCATGTGCGACCGTTCTGGGAGGTGCATCGGCACCGCCTTCCGCCACCCACCGCGAGCAGGGTCGACCGTCTTGTTGCTCTAGGTCGGCTCGAGTTTTTTGCCGGCAGGCTGGAGTCCCTTGTGGATGAAGGGCCTGTAACTGAAGCAGTCATACGTCTGCGCGGGAAGGACGAGCGACGCGTCCTCCGGGTTGCCAAGGTGATCAACTGCACCGGCCCACGCTCTGATTATTCGAAATACCAGCATCCTTTGCTCATCAATCTGCTGGCACGCGGTCTGATTGATCACGATCCGCTCGCTTTGGGCCTACACGCCATGCCGAGTGGCGAGGTCTTCCGCTACCGGGGCGGTCCACTGCCGTGGCTCTACACCTTGGGTGCGCCGTTGAAGGGCACGCTGTGGGAAAGCACCGCGGTGCCGGAAATACGCGTTCATGCGGCCATGATCGCCCGATCGCTTGTGGCTGACTGAGCGTGGGTTGTGATATTGCGTCAGTTTCCGTCTAAGGAAAATCCTGACCGTGTCGTTGTACTAGGCATCTGAGCGCGGTCTGACGATTGATCTGGCCACTCCGGTGTGCGAGCCATCCCGTCGGACCGCGCCACCTATTTTTGAGGCCCCTGCCTTCATCAAAACGGAAAGATGCGGGGGATCACCAGCATTGCAGTCACGAAACAGATCAGGTTGAGAGGAATGCCGACTTTTGCGAAATCCGAGAATCGGTAACCTCCCACACCATAGACATAAGTGTTGGTCTGATAGCCAATCGGCGTCGCGAATGCAGCGCTGGCGGCGAAGGCCACTGCGATCACAAAAGGACGGGGATCGACCTGCAGTTCGTTCGCTATGCCCAGCACAATGGGAATCATCAACGCTGCCACTGCGTTGTTGGAGAGGATTTCAGTCAGGACCACGGTCACCAGATACAGTGCGGCAAGCATCACCCAGGGTTTGTTCTCGGCAGGCACGCTGTACTGTATCCATTCGACCAAGCTCCTTGCCACCCACGCGGCTGCGCCGGTGCGATCCATGGCAAGTCCCATGGCCAGCATGCCAAAGATGACAAAGAGGACCGGCCATTCTATGGCATCGTAAGCTTCTTTCGGCTTTAGGAAGCCGGTGGCGCAGGTGATCAGGCAAGCCACCAGAGCTCCGAGCTCGATTGGAACCCAATCCAGTGTCTCAAGGACCACGACCGTGGCGATGAGTCCAAGCACAAGCGCAATATTGCGGGTGGAAGATTTTGCGGGGAGTCGCTCCTGATCGAAAAGTACAAAATCCGTGTCGTGACGAAGGGCATCGATTGCCTGGTCGGTACCCATCATGAGAAGCACATCGCCGGCCGCGATGGGGACTCGATCGAGCTGGTCGCGCACATTCTTGCCCTTGCGGTGCAGGGCGAGTACCACCACTCGATAGCGTTGGCGAAAATTCACCTCGCGAACGGTGCGTCCCACCATGTCTGCGTGGGGATTGACGACCGCTTCCACCAAGGAGCCTTCATGGGCTGCGATTTGCTCCAAACCGATTTTCAGTTCGGAAATGAGATCGATTCCATCGACTCCTCGTGTCGCTGCCACCCCCTTGGGCCGACAGGCAAGCACCAGCCGATCCCCAGCCTCCAATTTCAAGTTGAGAAGGTCTGAATTGAGTGCGACGCCGTCGCGGACGATTTCCAGGACGCGGGTTCCTGATGCTTTTCCAAGCCCGGCTTCGGTGACTGTCTTTCCCACCGCCGGAGTCCTGGGATGCACGAAGGCTTCTGTGATGTACTCGCGGCGTTCTTCCTCGGAGAGAATGGACGTTAACATTTCACGTACCGGCAGCAGTCGCTGACCGCAGGTTGCCAGATAGACCATACCGGCCAGGGTTGCCGGCACCCCCAACCAGGCCAGCTCGAACATGCCAAGTGAGGGCTGGCCCTTGATCCGGAGGATTCCATCCACCACGAGATTGGTGCTTGTGCCAATCAAGGTACATGTCCCGCCCAGGACTGCAGCGTAGGAGAGCGGGATGAGAAATTTTGAAGGCGCCAGCTTCATCTTCCTCGCCAGGTGCAACACGACGGGGAGAAACACCACCACGACCGGGGTGTTGTTGATGAATGCTGAAACGGTGGCCACCACCAACACGAGCCCGGCGATGACAAGGCTGTAGGACCAACGGGAGGCTCCCTCGACCAGGGCCGTCAGGTGATCGATGGCACCGCATTTCACCAAGGCCGCACTCATGACGAACATGGCGGCGACGGTGAAAGGGGCTGGATTCGAAAAGACTGAAAAAGCCTCCTGGGGTGTGAGTAATCCAGTCAGTGCGATCACGGCAAACAACCCCAAGGCAGTGACGTCGGGAGTGACTTTCTCCCAAACGAAGCTGCCGAAAGCGACGGCGAGCAGGATAAGAACCAATGCAATCTCCCACGTCATGCTATCCCGAACCTAGCCTGCATTGGCCGCACGCCGAGGCTTTTCCTCTGTGCGGAGGTGACTCTGGCCAGGTCTAGGGTCCCTTGGCGGTACGCAAGCGGGTCGGCACCTCTGGGCTGCTCCGTCGAAGCTCACTCTCAGCATACCAGCGGTAAAATCCAACGGCGATGGCGCAAAAGGTCACTGCCATGCCGCCCAGTTTCATGATCGCGGCGCCGAGGAGTTGATCCTCCTGAGGCCCAAAGGTCGCAAAGAGCCGTGGGGCAAACTCGTAGGTCGGATAGAGCACAGTATCGGAGAATGCGATAAACGAGAAAAGCGGTGTCATTCCGATTGTCACGCCGATCAGGTAGAGGATCTGAACCCCTGGCACGAGACGGGGAAACCGCGGGGAAGGACTAAGAATGGGCCACCAGTAGAAAAGCGCCGCGACAAAAAACATGATGTGTTCGATGACGTGGATGACTTTGTCCTGAAGGGCCCAATCGTAGATGGCGGGCACATGCCAAAGTGAGAGAACGAGGGTGTAGACCGTTCCGCAGCACAAGGGATGAGTCAGGATTCGAAGGAGTCGGCGGAGACTGGGTTGATCCGTGACCGGGGCGACCAACCAGGCCGGTAGTCCAACCAGAAAGAGGACAGCGGCCGGATAGATCAGCAACTGGTGCTGAATCATGTGGGCGCTGAGCAGGAACCGCTCGCCCGCTTGATCCAAGGGTGAACCTACCGCCAGATAGAAGATCAGGAGAGCACTGTAGAACGCCCAAGCCCGTGCGCGGGGAAAGGGCGTGGAGGATGAGGCGATTCGCGTGCGGAAAGGGCCTGTGGCGAGGGCGTAGACCCATCCCAGGAGAATCAACCCCCCGATCAGATACGGTTCATTGTGCCAGTGACGCCAGTCGATCATGATGCGACCTTACTCGTATCCGAGATTCGCGCATCCGTCGGTCACAAAAAAACGGCGGACGTGAGTCCGCCGTGGAAATCAGGCTTGGGCGATTGCGCCCGGAGCTGGCGCTCGGAGATGATAGGCCGATTCGTAGGCAGGTCCCACCGGTTTGCTGTCAGCGGCTGAGAACAGGAGGTAGAGTGCCGTGACGGTTCCAGTCGCCAGGATCAGGCCTATAAAAAACATCACGGTGCAGAAAAACTTATCCCACTTCAAATGCATGAAGATGAAGATAACGAACATGAACTTCACCAGTGAGAGGAACGAGAGCGTGAGCAGCACCAGGAGGTGGGGCAGCGGCAGATAAATGATGACGATTTCCACGCCGGTGATGACGGCGAGAAGCATCGCCACCTGGACGAAGACGTGGAACTTGCTGTGACTGTGGCCCGCGTCATGTCCGGCGGAGGCGTGGTCAGCGGTGATGGCACTCATTGGGCAGGTAGGCGAAAGGAAGGGAAAGGGGGGCGTGGCGACGCGACCGGCTTAGAGGTACTCGAGCAGGTAAACGACCGGAAAAATGATGATCCACACGATATCAACGAAATGCCAGTAGAGGCCCATGGACTCGACATCGATGGCATGGGCCTCCCCAAAATCGACCGGACCGCGGTTGCGACCGAGAAAGAGGAGTCCCGCCAAACTGGCCGCGAAAGCGATGGAGGAGAGCAGATGCGTTGAAAGGAACTGTCCCGCGGAGAAGCCGGGAGCCTGCATCTGGTGCGCGAACTCGACGACCACATGGACACCGAAAACAACCGCAACGGCGAAGACCACCAAATGGACAATGCTCATCACAAACCAAGGCTGACGCGATTGATCAGCGTCGGCCGGCTTGAAGGTCCGGATGTACATAAGGATGAGCCAGAGCACGCCAATGGCCACGTGACAGCCGTGTGTGCCCGTGAGGGTGTAGAAGGTCGAACCGAAGATACTGCTGGAGAGCGTCAGCTGCTTCTCGTGCACGAAGTGTTCAAACTCGTAAACCTGACAGGCGAGGAAGATCAGGCCGAAGAAGATGGTCCCAAGCAGGTTGTTCCGTGTGCTGCGCAGCTTCCCTTTTTGGATGGCGTTCACGGCGAGCGCCATAAGCAGCGACGACATCAACAGGATGAAGGTCGAGAACGAGGTCAGCTCGATGGAAAAGATGCTTCGGGGATCGGGAGAACCGGCCGGAGGGTGAATCCGGTAGATCACGTGCATCGAGATCAGCGCCCCGAAGAACATGCAGTCGGACGCGAGGAACGTCCACATGAACAACTTCTTGTTCGGAATGCCGGTCGACGTCGTTGCGTCGTGATGATGATCGATAGCCCCGGAGGCTGAATGGCTGCTCATGGCGGAAACGAAAGGGTGTAAAGGCGGGTTGCTGCGGGTCGATCAGTGGTGGCCGTGACCGTCTTTTGAGTCGATTGGCTTGCCGTCCTTGTCGAGGTGCAGGTGATAGCCGCCCGGGCCTTCCCACGCCCACAGGTAGACACCAATGAAGACGACCACACCGCCGCCGATGGCGCCGAGGAAGTTGTGATTGGTGAAAAAGAGGCTGCCCGAGAGTAGACCCATCGCGGTGAGGAATGGGAACCAGGACTGGCTTGGCATATGGATGCCGCCATGGGCTTCCTCAGCCTTGGCATGTTCGTCCTTTTCTTTCGCAATCTCAGCCTGGTGGTGCTTTTCGTACCAGAAGGCGTCGCGCGCATGCACGGTGGGAGTCACGGCAAAATTGTACTCCGGGGGAGGATTGGGAATCGACCATTCCAGGGTTCGACCGCCCCAAGGATCGCGTCCGACCTTCTCTCCCTTGAAATAGGTGTAGACCATGACGCAGAAGTAGACGGCGATGCCGACGCCCAGGATCAGAGCACCGATGGTCGCGATGAAGTTGGCCGAATTCCATCCCATGTTGCCGTCGTAGGTGAAGGTGCGCCGCGGCATTCCGTTCAATCCAAGGAAATGCATGGGGAAGAACGTCACATTGAATCCGACAAAGATCACCCAGAACGAGAGTTTGCCCCAGAACTCGGAGACCTTGCGTCCAAAAATGAGCGGAAACCAGTAATGGATGCCCGCGAGCAGTGCAAAAATGGAACCACCGATCAGCACATAGTGGAAGTGTGCCACCACGAAATAGCTATCCTGCTGTTGGGAGTCGGCCGGAGCCGCTGAGTGCATGATGCCGGAAAACCCACCCATCATGAACATCCAGACGAAGCCGAGCGCGAACATCATGGGGGTTCGCATCTGCAGCTGACCTCCCCAGAGGGTGCCGATCCAGTTGAAGATCTTCACGCCAGTGGGCACCGCGATCGCCATGGTCGCCAGCGAAAACGCAGCGGTGGCGACCGTGCCCATGCCGGTGGTGAACATGTGATGCGACCACACGCCGAAGCCGAGCAACCCGATGACCGCACCGGAGAAAACAATGATCGGATATCCGAACAGGGGCTTCCGTGAGAACGTGGGAAGGATTTCAGAAACGATTCCCATCGCTGGCAGAATGAGGATGTACACTTCGGGGTGCCCGAAGATCCAGAAGAGATGCTGCCAGAGGATGGGCAGGCCACCCGTGGAGACCTCGAAGAAGTTTGCACCGAATGAGCGGTCCATCATCAGCCCGACCAACGCGATGGTGATGGCGGGGAAGGAAAGCACGATGAGGAAGGCCGTCACCAACGTCATCCACGTGAATACCGGTAGACGCATCATGGTCATGCCTGGCGCCCGCAGATTGATGATGGTGACAATGAAATTGAGCGATCCGATGACCGAGGACACCCCGAGCACCTGCAATCCCATGATCCAGAGGTCGGTCGACATGTCGGTCGCAAACTCGTTGGAGTAGAGTTTGCTCGTGATAGGGGCATACCCAAACCAGCCGATGTCCGGGGCTCCCGACTTAACGAACCAGCCGACGTTGAGCAGCACGGACCCCGCCAGAAAGACCCAGAAGGCAAAACCATTCAACCGGGGAAAGGCGACGTCGCGCGCCCCGATTTGCAGTGGCATGATGTAGTTGAAAAACGCCGCCGACAACGGCATCACCGCGAGGAAGATCATCGTGGTGGCGTGCATCGTGAACAGCTCGTTGTAAGACTGTGCACTGAGCAGCGTATTGTTCGGCACCGCCAGTTGGAGCCGGATGAGCAGGGCTTCGAACCCTCCCACCAGGAAGAAGATTAGCGAAGAGACTCCGTAGAGCAGCCCCACGCGCTTGTGATCCACGGTGGTCAACCAGCTGACCAAGCCGGTCTTGGCCGTCGGGCGGGTGAAAATGAAGGGTCGCTCGGCGGGAGCCGAAGACTCCTTGCCAATAAAGTCGGATTTGACGGCAGCTTGCATGGATAAAGTCGGAGTTGGCTTACTTCAAACTGTGCAGGTAGGCGACGAGGGCTCGCGCTTCAGTTTCGTTGATCTCGATTTGCCGCTCCCAAACGCCCGTACTGGTGTTGAGGGTGTTATAGCCACCAAACCACATCTTGTTTCCGGGCTTCACCATGTCGGGCTCGGTGATCCAGCGGTGGAGATTTTGTTCGCTGTTCTCCAGCAGTCCGCCGGCAATCGTGGTGCGCGCGCCGACCCGCGTGAGGTCGGGACCGCTGATGCCGCCGAAATCGTGACCGCGGACGGTATGGCAACCGGAGCACTTCTTTTCAGCAAAAAGCTTTCGGCCGGCTGCAATCAGCTCCGTGTTTTCACTGGAGGCCGGTTCCTGCTTCTTCTTCCAAGCCGCGAAAGGATCGCGGTCAAACTCTTCCGTCCAACCCGGCGCATTCCGGCGCTGCTTCTGGTAGGTATAGGAGGCAAACTCAACCTTGGCGGGCGCTGGCGCACCCGGCTGGGTCCCTGGCACGGTCCGGGCCACCTGCTTTTGCCGGGCCACCCATGCGGCAAATTCGGCTTCGTCCAGCGCAATGACGCGGAAACGCATCACGGCATGGGAAGACCCGCAATACTCTGCGCACTGGCCCCAGAAGTAGCCGGGTTTGTCTGCCTTCAGCCACAGGTGATTGCCGCGGTTTGGCATCATATCGACCTTGCCGGCCAGTTTGGGGACCCAAAACGAATGGATGACATCAACGGTCCGAAGATTAACACGCACCGGCCGTCCAGCCGGAATGACCAGTTCATTCCCCGTTAGCAGGGAACCGACGTTGTCGATCTGTTCCTTCGGGTACTCGAACTTGAACCACCACTGGTAGCCGGTTGCCGTCACCTCATAGGCGTTGGTCTTTTCCTCTTCCGGAACATCGTAGGTGTACCAAATGGCTCGCAGCGTCGGGACGGCAATCACCACCAGCGCGGCGATGGAAAGCACGATCAAACCGACTTCAATCAATGGATTTCCGTGGCTCTGTTCCGGCGGCGGCTCGTTCTTGTCGTGTCCAGGCCGCACCCGGAACTTGAAGGTCGCATAGGCGAGCACTCCCGCCACGAGCACGAAGATGATCGTGGTCACCCAGACGGTGACGTAGAACACGTCGAGCTGACTTTTGGCAACAGGACCTTCCGTGTCGAAGGTAGACTGGGGGCCGTGGATCCAGCCGCCAAGGAGGAGAGGCAGGCAAGCCACAACCAGAGCGCAAGATACGCGACGGAGGGTTGAGCGAAGGGAGGAAGGAAGGATCATGTCACCAAAAAAAGAAAACGCGGCGGACAGACGGGCGCGGTTGTCCTGAGCGTCCGCATGCCGAAAGGCATTTCAAGCCATAACTCACGAACTGTCGGATCACGTTTGGAAAGCGCAACGAATTGAAGCCTACTACTAAGGAGCGAACACCAAGTATTAGCGCCGTGCGCACGATCAGTTGGCGTGGCTCATGGGCTCCAAGCCCCGAGGGAGCCGGGTCGGCGGGCGACGGGTCCCTAGGCGCTGGCGGCGAGGTGAGGCGTCACCACTTGTCCAACGGTTTCGTGTTGGTTGTAGTGCGTGTAGATCTGGCGCCGGACTTCGACCGGGAGCTCGAGCGCTCGTTCACAGGCCTCACCGAGGGCCTTGAGATCCCCGTGAGGGTAGCGAACCAGGTGCCGGGCGCGGTGAAGCGACTCTAGGCGTCCCCCGAGTTGCGAATCCTCACTCACCGGAACCAATCCCAAACAACCGGACCAAAAGGGACGGTCCGTGTGGGTCGCAGCCATGGCGGGAGTGGCGAATTTGCGACCTTCGGGACAGACGCTGACCGACCACCGATTTACGCTCGCCCGGTCCGCGACGGAAAGGGAATGGTCATGGATTGCGTGAAACCGGTCCTTGAATCTGGTTTGCAGAAAGTCGATTTGGCGCTGTCGGTGCGGGGTGAGTCCCAACTTGGAGCCCAAGAAGAGCACGCCGGGCTCGGGGGCTTCGTTGAATGGGACTGCAAACGGCACAAGGTTAGCCACCCAGCTTCGATGTTCCAGGCGACACCCGGGTTTGAGGCGAGAGGCTCCGGTCTCAGCCAGTGGGCTTTCATCGTGAATCAGGACATCGAGCCAGGGGGCGAGATCGTTGAAACAAGGCATGGTCCGACTGGCTTCATCGAACGCATAGTAAAGCAGACGAATCCCATGACGCTTGAGCATCGGACCCAGCTTCGGCCAGGTGCTCGCCAAGGCCTGGGGTTGCTGTCCCATAAAAATCATCCACCAGACTTCATTGGCCGGCTTTCTTTGCGCCGCCTGGACAACTTCGATGACACCGAGGGCACCGAACACCTGGGCCGGAAGAAACACCAGATCGGGGTGGGTGAGGGCGGCGAAAGCACGGGCGTTCTCTCCATGCCAGTCGCAGTCGAGCCTTGCCATGCGGACCATGCCGAGGTCGTTGGCGTCCGCTACTCGCTTGCTGAGATCAAGCTGGGGGAGGCGCTGCAAAAAGACCTGGGCATCTTCCAATCGCTCCGCCCAGGAGCAGTAGTGAAAAACCCGAACACGCCGCGACGCTGAGCCGCGATCTGCCCCTGCGCTCACCGCTTAGGCGGCATCGCCACCAAAAGGGTCACCTGTCCACAGCCGGCGCGGCGCCTGGGCCGGTTTGCCGCGGGCCGCTTCAACCAGATCGTGCAGGGAGGGAAAGGGGACAACCGTATCATCTTGAACGGGCTCGACGGTCTCAGGCCAGTCCGAAAACGCCTCGCCCTGCAAGCGTCGGACCAGGGCGTCGACATCGATGCTGTTTTCTTCGGACGAGTAGGATCGGGGCGTCGTGGAAAGGTACATGTCTGCCGATGCTATCGTCTCGGGTCGCGAGGCGATTGAGGGAGAAATACTCCCGATTTCGCGGCGAAAACTCCTCCCCTCCACAGATCGATGGATGCGAGATTGAAATCCCTCGGAGCCTTGGGAATGGTCGCTGCGTCCTGCGCATGTCCACGTTCCCCGTGAAGGCCCAAACCTCCCCATCCGATGGCGGTGCAGTCCGTCCGGCAGGCCTGTTTCTTGACCGCGACGGTACGGTCATTGTGCATGTTCCCTACCTCCATGATCCGGATGCGGTGGTCCTGGTTCCCGGTGCTGCGCGAGCCCTCTCTGCGGCGCGTCAGGCGGGCTTTCGTCTCTATCTCTTCACCAATCAATCGGGGGTGGGTCGTGGGCTTTTCGATCTGGCCGCCGTCCACGCGGTCAATCGTCGCATGATCGAATTGCTGGGCCTGGGCGACGATGTGTTTGCCTCGCAGTGCATCGCCCCCGAAGCCCCGGATCAACCTGCGGTGTACCGCAAACCCTCGCCGCGCTTTATCCTGGAAACCGGCCAGGTCGATGGACTGGACCTTTCGCGCTCCTGGATGATCGGTGACTCCCTTTCCGACTGGGAAGCGGGCCTGAATGCCGGGATTCGTTCCGCAGCGGTCGATGTGACGCCTTCGGAATCCACGGAGCAGCGTCGGAAACGGGAAACGTTGGGGGTACCGGGTTTTGCCGACTTGCCGGCTGCGGTGGAGTTCATTGTGCGCGCTTCCGCCTAACCCACCACCAGGGCGATCACCCCCAGCGCCATGATCGCGGCAGCTAGGATGCGGCGCCGACCTTCGCCTTCCTTCAGGACGTGTGCTCCCAAGAAGGCACCCACCAGGATGCTGATCTCTCGGGCGGGAGCGATGGAGCTGACGGGTGCGAGCGTCATCGCCGCCAGAATGAGCACATAGGCCACGGGCGATAACAACGCTACCGCTAGAACATATCCGCGATGCTCCCGCCAATGTCGCATGGACTCCGACCATCGTGGAGCGGCAAACGGCAGGAGGAGAGCCAGCTGAGTCCAAGCCGTACCCGCGTCGTACAAAATCGGACGAATACCCAGGCGAGCCACCCCTTGCCGGTCCCAGACCGTGTACCCGGCGATAAAGACGCCCGAGATCAGCCCGTAACGGATGGCGGTACGCACCTGCGGCGCCCCTCGGTGGAAAAGGGCCGTGCCACCGGTGATGAGCAGGATGCCTCCGATGATCAATCCCGCTCCCATCAGCGAGACCGCCGAGGGTCGTTCCCCCAGCACCACGATCGCTATGACCGTGGCCAGGAGCGGGCCGGTGCCCCGCGCCAAGGGGTAAATTAAGGAAAAGTCGCCCGCCCGATAGCTCCGCTGCAGGTAAAGAGAGTAACCTGTCTTGAGCAATCCGCTGCCGACAATCCACCCTGCATCCAGCGCGGTCCACCGGGCAGGTTCCCGCCACAGCACGGTGGCCACCACGGGGATATAGAGTGCACAAATCACGCATCCCGTGATAAATACAAAAGGCAGCCCCCCTCCCGCCCGTTTGGCGCACAGGTTCCAGGTGGCATGCAGGCCGGCTGCGGCCAGAACCAGGGTGAGGGCGGCGAGGCTCAAGGCGCTCCAGCACGCCAGCTCACTTTCCGGGATTCAACTGGAAAGCCTGTTGGGAAATTTGTGCCGCCGGCCCGTGCTGATCTGCGGGATCGTGGTTTGGCGGCGGTGCACAAACGTGAAGGATTTGGGGTTCTGCGCGAGAGACGGCAATTTTTACCGGGCACTCCCGGGTTGGTTTATTCTTGGGGTGTTTTTTCGCGAGTATTGGATTTTTGAGTGTATAACTCATTATCGATGATCATCTAACACCGAGCCTAGCCCAGCTGGCACCCAGGGTGCTTAGTGGACGAGCGCGTCGTGCGTCCTCCTCTTTCCCTTGGCTCCATGATCCCTCCCTTCATCCAATCTTACCAAAAGACGCTCAACCAGGCGCTGCAGAGTCAGGATTGGGACAATGTTGTGCTTCTAGCAGAGGTATTGCAGCTCTGTTGGCGCGAACGTCGGCAAGTTTTTCTCTGCGGCAATGGTGGCAGTGCGGCCAACGCCATTCATTTGGCCAATGATTTTCTCTACGGCATCGACAAAACCGATGGTCGCGGCCTTCGCGTGACTGCTTTGCCGGCCAACCAAGCGGTGATGACCTGTTTAGCCAACGACATCGCCTACGAGGACATTTTTTCCCAGCAGCTGACGGTGCAGGCGACGACAGGGGATGTGCTGATCGCCCTCTCGGGCAGTGGAAATTCGCCCAATATCATCAAGGCGCTTCAACGGTCCCGCGAACTGGGGTTGACGAGCTTTGCCATCCTCGGGTTCACCGGCGGCCGCGCCCTCGAGCTGGCCGACCATCCGATCTACTTCCCGGTGCACGATATGCAGGTGGCCGAGGACCTTCAAATGATGGTGGGTCACATGTTGATGCAGTGGCTCAGCGGCCATCGTCCCTCTTTCGCTCATGAACGGCAAAATAGCCATCCTCGGCAGCAACTCGTTCTCCGGAGCTAGTTTTGCCCGGTACTGTCTGGAACAGGGTTTGGACGTCCTCGGCGCGAGCCGGTCGGACGAGCCTGCCCGTTGCTTTCTGCCGTACCGGTGGTTGCCGGCAAAGCGCCAGAAGAAGTTCCGCTTCCTTCGCGCCGACCTGAACCACGATCTGGATGGACTGATGACCGCGCTCGACGCGTTCAAACCGAGTTGGGTCGTCAATTTTGCCGCCCAGGGCATGGTCGCCCAAAGCTGGCTCCACCCGGAGCACTGGTACCGGACCAATGTCCTGGCCAATGTCCTGTTCCACGACCGGCTGCGCACCCAGTCGTGGCTGGAGAAATACGTGCACATCGGCACGCCCGAGGTCTATGGCAGCACCCAGGGCCTGATTGATGAGCGTGCGCCGTTCAATCCGACGACTCCCTATGCCGCTTCACGCGCGGCCTGTGACCTGCACCTGCGGACATTTTTTGGCCAATATAAGTTCCCGGTGACCTGGACCCGCGCCGCCAACGTCTACGGCCCGGGCCAGCAGCTCTACCGCATCATTCCGCGCACCATTCTCTCCATCAAATTGGGACAGAAGCTGCAATTGCATGGTGGCGGACACTCCATCCGCTCGTTTATCCATATCGACGACGTCGCGGTGGGCACACTCGCGGTGGCTCAACAGGCGCCCGCCGGCGAGTGCTACCACCTGTCCACCTCCCGGTTTGTCTCCATCCGTGAGCTGGTCGAAATGATCTGCCGCGAGATGAAGGCCGACTTCAAGCGGGTGGCCGAGGTCACCGCCGATCGTCCCGGCAAGGATGCGGCCTACCAGCTTCACTGCGACAAGGCCCGGCAGGAGCTCTCCTGGCGCGACACCGTCGATCTCGAAACAGGAATCCGCGCCACACTCGCTTGGGTGGAAACGCACTTCGACGAGTTGAAGCAGCAGCCGCTCGACTATCACCACAAGCCCTGATCACGGCCATGTCACACGACAAGATTCTCTCTTACGAGCGGGCTCCCTCGCTCTTCTCCTCCCTCCGTCAGCAAGGGAAGAAAGTGGTGCAGTGCCATGGCACCTTTGACCTCATTCACCCGGGACACATCGTCCACTTCGAGGAGGCCAAGTCGCTGGGCGACATTCTGGTGGTCACGGTCACGGGCGAAAAGTACGTCAACAAAGGTCCCGGTCGCCCCTTCTTCAACGATCAGCTTCGCTCCCGTTGGCTCGCTGCGCTCGCGTGCGTGGACTATGTGGTGATCATCCCCTATGCCGCCGCGGTCGAGGCGATCGAGTGCGTGCGGCCCACCTACTATTGCAAAGGGCGTGAGTACGAGGCGGCGGAGAATGACGTTACCGGCAATATCCTCGATGACGTATCCGCGGTTCGCCGGGTCGGTGGTGAGATGCGCTATGTCGGGTCCGTGGTGTTCAGTTCAACCAAGTTGTTGAATGAGCACTTCGAGTCCTATCCCTCGGAAGTGAAGGCGTTTTGTCGAGCGGTCGCTCAGGAATGCTCGCCCGCGCGTTTTCGAGAGATCATCGACAACTTCAAGAATCTGAAAGTGCTGATCGTGGGTGACGTGATCTTCGACCGCTACACGACGCTGGAAGTGCAGGGATTAACGTCCAAGAGTCGCATTCTCTCGGGTCGATTCGTTGCCGACGATATGCAGGCCGGTGGCGCGCTTGCGGTGTACCGTCATATCCGAGAATTCACTTCGCATGTGAAATTGGTTGGCCTGGTCGGAACCGAGCCTTGGCTCGAGGGCACCCTCGCCACCTTCCTTGAGCCTGAAGGGGACGGCTTGGTGCGCTCGTCGGAGTTCACCACCGTCGTCAAGCAGCGTTTCGTTGAGCCGCGCACCGAAGGCAAGGAGCTATCGAAGCTCTTTTCGGTCAATTTCATCAACAAACACGCTCCGAGCGCCGCCCTGCAGAAGACGGTGATCGACCGGATCGCGGAGGAGATTTCGAACTACGATCTCGTGCTCGTGATGGATTTTGGCCACGGCGTGATGGAGGACCCTGTCCGTGACTTTGTGCAGAAGCAGGCACACTTCCTCGCGGTCAACTGCCAGACCAACTCCAACAATCACGGGTTCAACATCATCAATCGGCGTTACTCGCGCGCCAACGTTTTCACGCTCGATCAAGCCGAGCTGACCCTCGCGGTCGGGCGGCGGGAGCTGGATTATGGCAAGGAATTGACCCAGCTCGCGCAGCAACTGGGCAGCCGCTACGCGTGGCTGACGCGCGGCGGAACCGAGACCATTGGACGCAATTGTGTGAAGGACATCTCCTCCTGCGCGGCGTTTGAACGTACCATCGTCGACACACTGGGAGCCGGAGATGCATTTTGCGCCGTCGCCTGCCTGGCCGCGGCCAGCGGAGTCCCCCTGAATGTTGCCACCTTCATGGGGCAACTCGCCGGCGCTCAGGCCGTGAAAATCGTCGGCAACTCCGAGCCCATTCGCAAACCGCGCCTGCTCAAGGCCGGCATGACGATGCTGGCCTTCTAGAACGGGCCTCAGCGTCTCCTCATCCTTACACACACGCATTGATTCCATGAATATCCTACTCACCGGCGGCTGTGGCTATGTCGGCACGCCCCTCACTGAAAGCCTCCTTGATGCCGGTCACACGGTCACGGTGGTGGACCTGCAGTGGTTCGGAAACTTCCTGCCGAAACATCCCCGGTTGACGGTGCTGCGCGAGGACATCCGCAACGCCGATCGCATTCCGATGGCGGGTGTCGACGTGGTCATGCACCTGGCCAACATCGCCAACGACCCGTGTTCGGATCTGAATTCCAAGCTGAACTGGGAGGTCAACGCTCTGGCGACCATGCTCCTGGTGGAACGAGCCATCGCGAACCGGGTTCCGCAGTTCATCTTCGCGAGCTCGGGGAGCGTCTACGGGGTGAAGGAAGAAGCGGAGGTCACCGAGGATCTCTCGCTCGTTCCGATTTCCGACTACAACAAGACGAAGATGGTGAGCGAGCGCATCCTGCTCAGCTACGCAGACCGGATCCTCGTCAACATCCTCCGTCCCGCCACGATCTGCGGCTACTCCCCCCGCATGCGACTCGATCTGTCGGTCAACATGCTGACGATGCAGGCGCTGGTGAATCACAAGATCACCGTCTTCGGTGGGGATCAGACGCGTCCCAACATTCACCTGCAGGACATGATCCGCGTGTATCATCACTTCCTCAAGCACGGCCGGCAGTTTCCGGGCATTTTCAACGCCGGGTTCGAGAACATCTCCATCCTCGACATTGCTCAGCGGGTCACGAAGCACGTGCCCGCGGATGTCGTCGTGACTCCCTCCAACGATCCTCGCTCCTACCGACTCTCGTCCAAGAAACTCCTCGCGACCGGCTTCGTGCAGCGGCACTCGGTCGAGGATGGGATCCAGGAAGTCATCGCGGCCCAGCGGGACGGCCGGCTGAAGGACGACGAGCGCTGCTACAACATCAAGACGATGAAGAAGCTCTCCAACCTTGCCTGACGCCATGATCGATCTCGCCCCCTCGTCCACCTCGTCGGAAACGGAGCTGTCGCACCATCTGCTGGAAAGCATGGTGCGCATCCGCATGATTGAAGAGGCCATCGCGGAGCGGTACTCCGCCCAGCAGATGCGGTGTCCGGTTCACCTGTCCATCGGACAGGAAGCAGCCAGCGCCGGTGTCTGCGCGGCGCTGCGCCACACCGACCAGGCCATGAGCGGACACCGCTCCCATGCGCACTACCTGGCCAAGGGAGGCAATCTCCGGGCGATGATCGCGGAACTTTATGGACGTGAGACGGGCTGCTGCAAGGGCCGGGGCGGTTCGATGCACCTGGTCGATGTGGACGCGGGCTTTGTCGGTGCGGTGCCGATCGTGGGCAGCACGATTCCGATCGCCACGGGTCTGGCCTTTGCCGA
The DNA here is from genome assembly GCA_046346755.1 of Opitutaceae bacterium. GTDB lineage: Bacteria > Verrucomicrobiota > Verrucomicrobiia > Opitutales > Opitutaceae > UBA6669. The sequence goes on from JAXMHM010000029.1 coordinate 99,766, forward strand.
CCGGCTCCTGCGTCGGGATCGCGTGACCGTGGCGTTTCTCGGTGAAGCCGCCACGGAGGAGGGGGTTTTCCACGAGAGCGCTAACTTCGCCTCCCTGCATCAGCTGCCCATCGTCTACGTCTGCGAAAACAACCTGTACTCGGTGTATTCACCCCTCGAAGTCCGCCAGCCGGCCCACCGTGAGGTCTTTGAAGTGGCGGCGGGACACGGGATTCGTTCCCGTCAGATCGATGGCAACGACCCTCTCGCGGTCTATCACCTGATGAAGGAGTCCGTCGCCTACGCCCGCTCGGGTGAAGGGCCGGTCTTCCTGGAACTCAAGACCTATCGGTGGCGCGAACACTGCGGCCCGGGCTTCGACAACCACATTGGATATCGCACTGAGGCCGAGTTCCAAGCCTGGCGCGAGCGTGACGCTGTGGCCTCCACCGAGCGCCGTCTGCGCGATGCGGGAGCCTACGATGAAGAGCGCATGGACCGCCACCGCGAGCACGTGGAAGGTGAGATCATCGAGGCGTTCGCCGCGGCCCAGAGAGCTCCCTTTCCCGCCGGATCCACCCTGATGAATCACGTTTATTCCGAAGGTTCACACCCATGAGCAGAGAACTTACCTACGCCGATGCGATACGCGATGGGTTTGCCGTCGCGATGGAACGAGATCCCCGTGTTTTGTTGATGGGCCTGGGCGTTCCCGATCCGAAGGGCTTCTTTGGCACCACGGTCGGCCTGCAGCAGCAGTTCGGGTCCGAGCGCGTAATGGATATGCCTTGCGCGGAAAACGGCATGACGGGGGTGGTCCTCGGTGCGGCATTGAACGGCCTGCGTCCCGTGATCAACCACCAGCGTCTCGATTTCGCCTTGCTGGCGATGGACCCCGTTTGCACGCAGGCAGCCAAGTGGAACTACATGTTTGGCGGCGCCACCAAGATGCCGGTGGTGTTTCGCATGATCCTCGGCCGCGGCTGGGGTCAGGGTCCGCAGCACTCCCAGTGCCTGCACTCCTGGTTCGCCCACATCCCCGGGCTGAAGGTGGTCATGCCCACGACTCCCTACGATGCCAAGGGACTGCTCATTGCCTCCATCGAGGATGACAATCCCGTGGTGTTCATCGAGCACCGTTGGCTGCACCACATCAAGGGTGAGGTTCCGGAGGGACACTACACGGTGCCGATCGGGCCCGCGCGCGTGGCTCGGGCCGGCACGGATGTGACAATCGTTGCTTTTTCCTACATGGTGCTGGAGGCCCTCGAGGCCGCACAGCGACTCGCCTCACTCGGCGTCAGCGCCGAAGTCATCGACGCCCGATGCCTGCGACCGCTGGATCGCGAGGCCATTGCCGTCTCCGTCCAAAAGACCGGACGTCTCGTTGTGGCCGACACCGGCTGGGGCACCGCCGGAATGAGCGCCGAGGTGATTGCGGTCGCCTCCGAATCTTCCTTCCGTTCGCTCAAGTCGGCGCCGCGCCGGGTGTGTTTTCCCGAGTGTCCGACTCCGACCGGTCCATCGCTCGCCGCTGAGTTTTATCCCCGGTCGGGCCACATCGTGGCTGCGGTGCGCGAAACACTCGATTGGGCGCCGGAGCCCTCGGACTGGCTGTTGCCGGCCGGGATCGAACTCGACAAACCCAATCCCGCCTTCACGGGCCCGTTCTGATTCCCATGGCCGAGATCAATCTCCTCGACCGCCTGCCGGTGACGAAGCGGGATCCCAAGGCGCGAGCCTTGGCGAAAACGCCGGAAGACCGAGCGCTGGCCAAACAGTTCGGACGCGACTTTTTTGATGGTGAGCGCCGTCACGGGTATGGCGGCTACCGTTACGATGGACGCTGGCTGCCGGTCGCGCGTCGGATTGTGGAATACTATCAGCTACCGGCCAATGCCCGCATCCTCGATGTGGGGGCGGCCAAGGGATTCCTGATGCACGACTTTCTTCAAGTCCTGCCGGGGGCGACGGTCCGTGGACTCGATGTCTCGGCCTACGCCAAAGCCCACGCTCATGCGGGGATGGGCTCGTTGATCGACCTCGGCTCGGCCGACGCGCTGCCCTATGAGGACAAGTCGTTCGATTTGGTGGTGTCCATCAACAGCATCCATAACCTTCCGCTCGCGGCGTGCAAACAAGCGCTACGGGAGATGGAGCGAGTCAGCCGCGCTCACAAGTTTGTCACCATCGATGCCTGGCGGAACGAGGAGGAACACCAGCGCCTGCTGGACTGGATCCTCACGGCCGAGACCTACATGAGCGTGGACGACTGGTTGAAACTATTCGCCGAAATCGGCTACACCGGGGACGCCTGGTGGTTTATTCCATGAAAACTCTTGCCGCCATTCTGGTAGAACAGCGCAAGCCGCTGCTGATCGACGAAGTTGAAGTTCCTGCGCTGAGCTATGGTCAGGTGCTTGTGCAGGTACGGGCCAGCCGGATCTGCGGATCGCAGTTGGGGGAAATTGAGGGAGTCAAGGGGCATGATCGCTACCTGCCGCACTTGCTTGGTCACGAAGCGGGTGGTGTGGTGCTGGAGATTGGTCCTGAAGTAACCCACGTCAAACCGGGAGACCATGTGGTGTTGCATTGGCGACCGGGTGCTGGAATCCAGGCTGCTCCCGCTAAGTATCGTCTGGGTGGACAGACGATCAACGCAGGTAATATCACGACATTTCAAGGTCTCACCGTGGTTTCTGAGAATCGTCTGACCCGAGTTCCCGACGAAGTGGACTTCGAGACAGCTGCACTACTTGCGGACACCATTACCACCGGCTTCGGCGCGGTCACCCGCGATGCTTCCGTCACCATTGGGGAAGCGGTCGTGGTGGTTGGAGTCGGCGGAATCGGCATGGGGGTGGTCCTCGGTGCGCATCTCGCCGGTGCCCATCCGGTCATCGCTGTTGATATTCAGGATCACAAGCTGACCAAGGCCCGCGAATTCGGTGCCACCCATACGATCAATTCCCTCAATGAACCGCTGGTGGACGCGGTGCAGCGGATCATCGGAGGACCGGCGGATGTGGTGTTTGACGTCACTGGACAGGCTCGTGTAGTTGAACAAGCCTGGCGCGCAACCGGTCCTAAAGGTCGCCTGATCCTGGTTGGTGTCATGCGTCACGACCAACAGCTCAGCCTGAACACGCTTCCGCTACACTACGGCAAGACTATTTCCGGCTCGGAGGGAGGCAGCAGCCTGCCTCACGTTGACATACCTCGCTATTTGCGAATGATCGCCAGCGGGCGTTTCGATCCGTTGGGCATGGTTTCCCACCGCGGGGCACTGACTGAGGTCAATTCGTTGGTAGCAACGCTGCGCAGCGGTGAAGCGACGCATGCGATGCTCGTTTTCCCCCACTAATCCATCCACGCTTTTTGAACGCCGCCATGTCGATCAGCACATTTGCCGCTCCTCCCCTGAAGATAAACACGCCTGTCGCGAAGAAGGTGGACACGGTCCGTCGTCAGACCTGCTCAGCCTGCGGACGGTCTCAGCTCGAGGAAGTTCTTGATCTTCCCAATCTGCCGCTGACCGGAGTCTTCGTCGACCCCGCCCAACGCCGCAACTACCCCAGCTTTGACCAAGCCCTGATGCGGTGCGCCGCATGCGGGCACGCTCAGCTGCGTGAAAGCGTCGACCCTTCGTACCTGTATCAGGATACTTACACCCATCGCTCGTCGTTGAGTCCGATCTCAACCCGAGGAAATGACTTCTTCCTGACTTTTCTCAACGAGGTCGCAGGCGACCGAAAATTCAAGTCGATCGTCGAAATTGGCTGCAACGATCTCTACCTTCTCAACAAGATCTCTCATCGGGGCGAGGCCCTCACTGGATTTGATCCAATATGGAAGGACCGATCTGCAGAGGGTACGAGTGGCGTCCGGGTAAGCGGTAAGTACATTGAAGAGATCGACCCGTCGACCGACATTCCGGTGCGACCCGACTTGGTGCTCTCCGTTCATACACTCGAGCACGTCTCTCACCCGCTCGATTCACTCCGCCCGATTTTTGAACACGCGCAACCTGGTGCGCTCTTTGTGGTCGAGGTACCGAGCCTGGATACACTGATCACCATCAATCGTTTCGATCAGGTCTTCCATCAGCACCTGAACTATTTCTCGCTTGCTTCATTCCAGAGTATGGTTTGCGGCCTGGGTGGTGAATACGTCGCTCACCGCTTCAACTATGGGTATTGGCTTGGCACCATGATGGTTGCTTTCCGCAAGCCCGATGGGCGGACCTCGCGCGTGACCACGGACCTCCCGCCGGCACCGAGTGTGGATGAAATCCGCGACGGTCACTCCCGGTTTCGGGAACAATTGTCCGGAGTCCGCCGCACTCTGGAAAGGCTGACGAGGCGCGGCACTCCAGTGATTGGGTTTGGGGCCGCGCAGATGGTCCCGACGCTGGCGTACCATTTCCAGAGTGATTTTGGATTTCTTGAATCGATCCTTGACGACAACCCGGCAAAAGCCGGTTTGAGTTATCCCAGTATTGCCACCACGATTCGGCCGGCTTCTGAAAAGGGTGATCTTCAGGCGTATGCGGTGTTGGTTACAGCCTGCGACAGTTCCCGCGTTCTCCTGCCACGACTTGTTGGCTTGCGTGCGAGGTATCTCATTCAGCCCTGCAACCCTTTTTAGCTCCCGATTTGAACGAGAAACTCAAAGTTGCCATCCTGGGCAGTGGAAACATCGGCACCGACCTGCTGCTGAAGATTCTGCGATCGCCGGTGCTGGAGTGCGGCCTATTCATCGGGCGGAATCAATCCAGCTCGGGCCTCGCTCGTGCGCGTGCCTTGGGCGTTCCGGTGTCAGCGGATGGAATACAGGCCATCCTCGACCAGCCCGACTGCTGTGAGCTTGTCTTCGATGCAACCTCGGCGGCCGATCACCTCAAGCACTGGCCCTTGCTCCGTGCCTTGGGGAAGCGAGTCATCGACCTGACTCCCTCCCGGGTTGGAACGATGGCCGTTCCTGCAATCAATGGGGACGAGTTATTGTCGGCTGAAAATGTGAATATGGTGAGCTGTGGCGGTCAGGCGTCGACTCCGCTCGCCTATGCCATTGCCCGGACGCAGCCGGGGATTGAATACTTTGAGGTGGTATCGTCGATCTCCGCGCTCAGCGCCGGTCCCGCCACCCGCGCCAACCTGGATGAGTACATCGAAACCACGGAGGCGGCGCTTGCACACTTTACCGGTTGTTCTGCAACCAAGACGATCCTAATCCTGAATCCGGCGCAGCCGCCGATCCACATGCAGACGACCGTCAGCGCAAAGGTGGCGAGTGCCGATCTGGATCGACTCCGGCCAGTGGTCGACCAAATGGTCGCGAGCATCCAGCGCTACGTGCCTGGTTACCAGCTGGTCGTCCCGCCGGTGTTTGAGCAGAACCGGATTGTGGTGATGGTGCGGGTGACGGGTTTGGGTGATTTTCTGCCTCCTTACGCTGGCAATCTCGACATTATCAACTGTTCCGCGATCGCGACCGCGAAGCAGTTTGCCCGCAAAGCGGTGTTGGCCTCCTGCGTATGAATCCGGTTCTGATCAGCGATCCGACCCTCCGCGACGGCAACCATGCCGTGATGCATCAGTTGAACCCTGCCCAGATTGCCGCGTACTGCCGTGCCGCGGACGTGGCGGGGATTCCCATCGTTGAGGTTGGTCACGGCAATGGATTGGCCGCTTCGTCGCTGCAGCTTGGCCAGAGTCTCATTTCAGATCGCGAGATGTTGGCGGTGGCGCGGGAGAATCTGAGCAAATCACAACTGGGGGTTTTCATCATTCCCGGTTTTGGCACAATCAAACGCGACCTCGCTCCTGCGATCGAACTTGGCGCGGATGCGGTTCGTGTTGGATCGCATTGCACGGAAGCCGACACCACTGCCCGCCATCTAGCGTTCGCTCGGGAGCGGGGGAAACATGCTTACGGCAACCTGATGATGTGCCACATGGCGTCGCCCTCGACGCTGCTGGCGGAGTGCCGAAAAATGCAGTCGTACGGTGCGGAAGGCGTGGTTTTGATGGACTCCGCCGGGGCCCTTCTGCCTGAGGATGTCCGCGAACGATTCAGGGTCCTTGTCGCCGGTTTGGATATTCCCGTCGGGTTTCACGCGCACAACAATCTCGGTATGGCGATCGCCAATTCAATTGCCGCGGTTGAATGTGGAGCAACCATCCTCGATGGCACGGCACGCGGCTTCGGTGCGGGTGCTGGAAACGCCCAACTCGAAGTCCTGGTAGCGGTGCTGCAGAAGATGGGAATCGAGACCCACATCGATCTTTACAAGGTGCTCGACCTCTCCGACCTGGCGGAAAAGAAGGTCATGAAGACCATTCCTCTGGTTCGACCAACCAGCGTCGTCAGCGGAATGGCGGGTGTCGTCTCGACGTTCGCCAAGCATGTCGACAGGATCTCACTTCAATACGGGATTGATCCGCGCGACCTCTTCTTTGAGCTCGGCCGCCGCAAGGTCGTGGCTGGTCAGGAAGATGTCATCATCGAGGCCGCCATGGACCTTGCGCATCTCCGCAGCCTATCCCCGGCTTCAACCTGAAGCCGTCGACGCTACCAATTATCTACACTATGGAACTCGGCATCAAAGGAAAGAAGGCTTTCGTCACCGGCGGCGCCACCGGAATCGGTGAAGCCATTTGTCTCGAACTGGCCCGAGAGGGTGTGCAAGTCGCGTTTACCTCGCGAAATCCAGCGAGTGTAGAGAAAACTCTGCAAAAACTTGGAGGGCGGGACGCCGGTCACATGGGATTGGTCAGCGAAATCACCGAAGAAGGTGAGCCAGAACGCGTGGCCGCTCGCGTCCTATCGGAATTTGGCGAGCCCGCGATTGTGGTCAACAATGTGGGCGACACGCTTGGCATCACCGACCCGCTTTGTCCAATCAGTGATTGGCGCCGTGTCTTTCGGCTCAATTTGGAGGTGCACGTCGAAACCAACAATTGCTTCATCCCTCTCATGCGGGCGCGAAAGTGGGGACGCATCGTCAACATCTCGGCCGGAGCCTCGATGGAGAACAGCGGCCCGGTGCCTTATTGTGCGATCAAGGCAGCCTATACTGCCTACACGCGTTCAATGGGACGTGTCCTGGCGCCGGATGGCATCGTCATGTCAGCGGTGCTGCCGGGCGTTGTATTCACGGAGCAAGGGCACTGGGCTGGTGTGCTGAAGGAGCGACCGATTCACGCTGAAAAGTACCTGGAGGAGCGCACCGTACTTAAGCGGTTCGGACGTCCGGATGAAATCAGTCCGATGGTCGTGATGTTGTGCTCGGAGCTGGCTTCCTTCTGCGTGGGCTCGATTGTACCGGTCGAGGGCGGACAGGCACGGCACTACTTCCACTTTAATGGCGTCTAGAGGCTGCCCCATGAAACTGACTGACTATATTGTCCAATTTCTAGCTGATCGGGGCGTGTCGCACGTGTTCGGTCTCACGGGGGGAGCCGTGGTGCATCTGTTTGAGTCTGCTAGCCGAAGCGGAAGACTGAAGCCCATCTTCCATCATCACGAACAGGCTGCCGCCTTTGCGGCACAGGCCTGTGCCCGGGTCAACGGAAAGCTCGGAGCATGCTTTGTCACCACAGGCCCGGGTGTGACCAACGCCCTGACCGGATTGGCGGCCGCCTGGCTGGATTCGGTGCCCTGTATCTACATCTCGGGACAAACGCGTCTCGCCCATACTACGCGTGGCAAGAAGATACGCCAGCTTGGGACGCAGCAGCTTGATGTCATCCCTCTCGTCCAGAGTATGACCAAATATGCGGTTATGGTCGAGGATGCGGCCTGCATCCGCCTCGAGCTCGAAAAGGCAGTGCACTTTGCTACGACAGGCCGGCCTGGTCCCGTGTGGATCGATCTGCCTCTCGACCTGCAGTGGAGCGAAATCGATCCAGCGTCGCAGCCCGGCTATACCCCGCCGGTGGAAGCGGCCTCAGTTACTCCCACAGCTGAACAGCTGGACCAGTGCGGAGACTTGTTGGTTCAAAGCCGCCGACCCCTGATCCTGGTCGGGGCTGGTGTGCTTCGTGCCGGGGCCCGGAGTCAGTTCATGGACTTTATTGAGCGGTTTGAGCTACCTTTCGTCACCACGTGGGGAGCAGTTGACCTTGCTCCCAGCCGTCATCCGCTGAATCTTGGAAGACCAGGGGTCTCGGGTCAACGGGGAGCTAATCTGGCCGTGCAGAATTGCGACCTGCTCGTCGTGATCGGCTCACATCTCAATATTCCGGTCACGGGTACCATGTTCGGATCTTTTGCCCCTCGCGCCAAGATTGTCATGGTGGACATTGATTCCGATGAACTGGAGGAACGAACCATTCCGGTTCACCTGCCGATCAGGGCGGATGCGCGCAGATTTCTCGAGGCCATGGCCGCTCGCGTGCCGGGTGCGCCGCCTTTCCGGTCTCCGCGTTGGCAGGAGATCTGTGAACGTTACCGTGAATTGAATCAACCCCCAGTGAACTCGGGTTCAGGTGCGATCAGTCCGTATGACTACGTCAAATCGCTCTCGAACCTCAGTGCCGAAGGGGACCTGGTGGTCGTTGATGGCGGTGGCACGAACGTCTATGTCTCGTTTCAAGCATTTGCCCTCAAGGCCGGACAGAAAATGATTCTCTCGACCAGCCTGTGCTCCATGGGTTCCGGACTGCCGGAGAGCATTGGGGCCTGTTTCGGGAGTGGTGGACGCCGCACGCTGTGCTTGAATGGCGACGGCAGTTTCCAGCTCAACATTCAGGAGCTTCAGACGATCAAGCACCATCGACTGCCGATCAAGATCTTCATTTCCGCCAACGGCGGATACCTTTCCATCCGGCAAACTCAGAAGGAATTTCTCGACGCCCACTATGTCGGATCCCATGAGGATGGCGGTATGAGCCTACCCGACTACACCCGAGTGGCCGCCGCGTATGGTTTGCCGGTGCTGGAAATCAGGGAGCGTTCGCAGCTTGAGCAGGGTTTGCGTGAAGCGCTGGCGATTGACGGACCGGTTGTGTGTGTGGTCCATACCTCGCCAGTGCAGGAAATCAGCCCTCGGCAGGGTTTTGACCGCCGACCGAATGGCACGTTTGCACCGCGTCCATTGGAGGACATGGCGCCTTTCCTCGATCGCGACACCTTTGCCGAGTTGATGGTTTCGAAATCCGAGTCCCAGCCGGTCAACGCCTAAGTCATGCCCGAAATCAATCTGATGGATCGTTATCCCCGCGCCCGACGACCAATCGTGGCGCGCGGAAAACTCAAGCTGGCACGGGGAGGCCGGTTGTCGGTAGGCGATACTGGATCGCGCACAACTGAGGACCTCATGATGGAGCACACGCTTCTCCAAACGGCACGCCGGTTCGGGAGGGAGTACTTTGACGGGGATCGTCTGTATGGCTATGGTGGTTACTATTACGATCCGAAATTCTGGACGCCGACTGCACGACGGCTCCATGAGCACTACCAGCTGCGCGTGGGGGCGAGCGTTCTGGATGTGGGATGCGCCAAGGGATTTCTGCTTCACGATCTGAAACGGCTCTATCCTGATCTCACGGTTGCGGGAATTGACATTTCAAGCTATGCGGTCGAGCGGGGCACTCCGGAGATCAAGCCGTTCCTAAGGGTGGGCGATGCCGTTAAACTGCCGTATGCTGATAAGAGCTTCGATTTGGTCGTCTCCATCAACACGGTGAGCAATCCGTCGCTCGAGCAGTGCAAGCAGGCAATCCGGGAGGTCATGCGGGTCAGCCGTGCCCATGCATTCATCACCGTGCATGCCTGGAGAACCGAGGAGCAGCGGGAGAACCTGCAAATGTGGAATCTCACCGCCCAGACCAGCATGCACGTCTCAGATTGGGAACAGGTCTTTGCCGAGGTGGGTTACACGGGCGACTACTACTTCTGGTTCGCCGAATAACTATTCACCATGCCTGCGACACAGCCCCTGGTTTCCGTCATCATACCCAACTACAACCACGGTCGCTTCCTGCCCAAGTGCCTCGCTGGCCTTCAACGGCAGACCCTGTCGAATCTGGAGATCGTGCTCACCGATGATGGTTCGACAGATGGCAGCCCTGACATCATCCGTGACTACGCGCGCCGGGATCCACGCATCAAGCCAAACTACTTTCCAACCAACCTTGGAGTGACCAAGGCTTGTGAAGACATCTTCAGCCGGGCCACGGGTAAGTATCTCTATTGTGCGGCGGCCGATGATTTTGTGATCAGCGAACATTTTTTCAAGAATGCCGTCACTGCGCTGGAGGCGGATCCGCGACCGGCGGGCTTTTATGGTGTCACAGCCATTCTCCAGGCTGAGACTGAAAAAATAGTCATGACCTGTGGGACGGCTGAGGTGTACGGTTACAATGCACCGCTGCAATGCGCCACAGGCTTCATCAATTGTCGTTCGGTGGTGACGACCCCCAGTGCGATCTGGCGGCGTGATTTGTACATGAAACACGGCGGAACGGAGATGGACCAGCTGTTTCCAAAACTGGGTCCGCAGGTTGATTTCTTTTTGAGCCATCTTTTGGCGTTTCTGTATGGCATGTATTACGAGAAAACCGCTTTTGCCTGCCAGCGCGTCTTTGCCGCCAAGACGAACTATAGCGCCAATATGAATCTTTGGGAGACGGCCCAACGCTACGCTGAGCTTGAGAAGGGCTTGCGAGCCACCGGCCTGACCTATCCCGGCATCGAGAATGACTGGATGCGCTGGCGCGCCTTCTGGATGGTGGATACAATCAAGAAGAGCGGCGTGAACGTCTGAGATTCGATTCCCGGTCCCATTCCATTCCACTTTCCTTTTTCCCAGACTATGAAGACTCAGGCTGCCGATATGGCGACGCTCCATGACGTGATCTATCCGGCTCTCACCGGAAATCGCCGCTTCCTGGACTTTTCACCCAACAGCGTCCATTTCGCCCACAGCGAGACGGCCGTGTTCCAGTCGCTCCTCTCAAACTTGCGACCGGCGTGTTCCATTGAGGTGGGGACTGAAACCGGCGCCACGCTGGCGCTGATTGCGCGTCACTCCACCCGGGCCATCTCAATCGACATCGACCCGGGGGTGAAGAGCCGCCTGCAGGACAAGTTCGAGAATGTTGAGTTCATCACGGGGAGTTCCCACGATGTTCTGCCGGTGCTGTTGAGCCGGCTGACGGGAGAGGGTGTCACCCCGGATTTCATCTTTGTCGATGGCGACCACTCGGCGGCGGGTGTGCTCAAAGATCTTGAGTTCATCCTGAAACTCACCCCGACGAAACAGATGATCGTGCTCATGCACGACACGTTCAATCCCGGCTGCCGGCAGGGGATCCTGGCCGCGTCCTGGACGCGCAATCCTCATTGTCATTTTGTCGATCTGGATTTTTGCCCCGGGGTGCTGCATCCCGACGACTCCTGCACGCGGCAAATGTGGGGCGGGTTGGGTCTGGCGGTTTTCCTTCCACAGGCCAGAAAGCACACACTCGAAGTCAAGCAGACGCACCGTCTGACCTTTGAAGCCGCGTTTCTACAATCCGTCTACAATCGCGCGCCGCGCAGCCGGTAGTTGCGCGAATTCTAGCCAGCTCGCACACGGAATCCCCGATGACCACGCTCCTGCAGCCCATCGTGGAGGCGTCATGTCCGGAGCCATTCCCAGAGGGCACGCTCCAGGCCGCACTGGGTGGGGGAGCGGCGGCGGATCAGGACGTGTTCTGCGAGTTCCTGCAGGGCGGCGTCCACACGACCCTCCGTTATGGTGACCTGCGGCGCGGAGCGGAGCGCTATGCCGGTTTTCTGCAGAGCCGCGGAGTCAGGCGGGGCGAGGTGGTGCTGATCGTGCTCAGGCACTCACCCGATTTGTTTTCCGCGTTCCTGGGTGCGATGCTGATTGGGGCAGTGCCCTCGTTCATGCCGTTTCCCACAAGCAAGCAGGAACCACGGTTGTATTGGAGCTCGCACCAGAGGTTGCTGGATCGCATGGCGACCGGGACCTTGCTGACTTACGGGGAGAACCTCACTGCGGTCGCCGAGTGCACGCGCCATGAGGGCTGGCGATTGTTGGGCGCGGAGCAGGCCGTCGACGCCCAGCTCCCCTTCGTCCCAGCGAGCGCGAGCCCCGATCAGGTCGCATTCTTGCAGCACAGTTCCGGCACAACGGGACTGAAAAAAGGGGTGGCGCTGACGCATCGCGCCGTCCTTCGCCAGGTGCGGAGTTACGCGGAGCGGTTGCAGCTCAGACCGGGTGATCGCGTGGTTTCCTGGCTGCCCTTGTATCACGACATGGGCTTGATCGCTTGTTTTTTGCTGCCCTTGATCACCCGCGTTCCCGTCGTGATGATGGATCCATTCGAATGGGTCGTGAGTCCGGGGCGACTGTTCGAAGCGATCCAGCGTTTCCGCGGCACGCATTGCTGGCAGCCGAACTTCGCTTTCCATCATCTGTGTCGCACCGTGCGTCCCTCACCGGGGCTCGACCTGTCCTCCATGCGGGCGTGGATCAATTGCTCCGAACCCTGCCGCGCCGAGTCGTTCGACCTGTTCGCCCGGCGCTTTGCCGGGGCAGGGGTCAGGGCTGAACAGCTGCAGGTCTGCTACGCGATGGCTGAAACGGTGTTTGCCGTGACCCAGACGGAACCGGATCGCCCGGTCCGGCGTCTCTCGGTCGAACCGGATGCGCTGCGTATGGGATGTGCTGTGCCGGTCGAGTCGGACGCGGTGTCGTCCACGGTGGTGCTGTCGACCGGAACACCGATTTCCGGTTTGGGCGTGCAAATCCGCGATGACCAGGGACAGGCTGTCACCGAAGGCCGGATTGGTGAGATCTGTATCGCGGGGGACTGCCTGTTTGATGGCTATTTCCTCCTGCCCGAGGAGACTCACCGTAAACTGCGATCGGGTTGGTATCACTCGGGAGATCTGGGGTTTCAACATAACGGATTGCTCTATGTCACGGGTCGAAAAAACGATCTCATCATTGTGCATGGGAGAAACTACTACGCCCACGAACTTGAGTTCCTCGTGAATCAGGTGCCCGGTGTTCAGCCGGGCCGCACCGTGGCAGTCGGGTACTTTCGATCGGACGTCGGGAGCGAAGAGGTCGTGATAATCGCGGAGGCGCCGACGATCGCCGAGGCCGCCCGGAACGACCTGTCGCAGCAGATCAAGCAGGCTTTGCTGGATCAAGCCGGACTCCTGGTGTTTGACGTCCACGTCGTTGGAACCGGGTGGCTGGTCAAGACGACGAGCGGCAAGATCAGCCGGGTTGAGAATCTGGCCAAGTACCAAGCCGAGCGGGCTCAGGCCGCCTAGCCGCTGACCTTCAAATCAACCACGGATGGACACGGATGAACACGGATCGACGGGACGAAAGGACCGGAACGGCGTCGAATTGGGTCGGAGCGGTGCTTTGAACCGCGAAGGGAAACGATTCGCCGCCACGTCTCATCTCCGTCACTCAGCATCCGAGTCTATCGGTGTCCATCGGTAGTAGGTCTCTCGTTCGGATGCTAAATTTCTCCATTCTCCATTGCTCGCCTCATCATGAATACCGACGAAATCTTGGAAAAAACCGCTGCGATTATCCGCGACACGGTGCGTTGCGGACCTGTGCCCATTTCCCGGACAACCCGGGCCATGGACGTGCGCGGGTGGGATTCACTTTCGCATACCATGATCCTGATTCAGCTCGAGGACGGTTTCGGAATCTCCCTGCCGATGGATCGTGTCCTGAGACTTGGTACCGTGGGAGACCTGGTTGAGCTCATCGCGGAACTTACCGCGGATCGCTAACGAGCGGGCCGCTGTCCCCTGTCGATTCCGAGACGTCGTCAAATTGAGAAAACCATGAGCGCACCCAAACCGAGAATTCTCGTCTATGGCAACTGCCAGGGTGGCTGGCTGGCCGGTGCGCTTCGGCAGAAACCCGAGATTTCGGCGGAGTATGAGATCATCTATCTCTCCGACTACGGTGGTGGTCCCCCGCCTGAACATCCCGTGCATCAGCCAGGTTTCTTTGGAACCCTGGCGGTCGCGATCTGGCAGACCGCATCCGCCTGCAAACCTCCCGCCTTCCTGAGTTCTCTTCCGGCGGGATGTCGGCAGATTCGCTATCCCACGCTGTGGATGAAGCTGCTGTGGCCGACCTATGCGGTTGATCCGCGCAACCTGCCGGAGAAGGACTTTCCCTGGGGACGTTATCCCTATGGGGACCGTTTGGTGATGCGCCTGCTGGATGAGGGCGTGCCGCTCTCGGATCTGTTTAAGCGTTATGTGGAGACGGACCTTAACTCGATTGTGAACCTCGACCGCTTCAGCAAGATGGCGCTGGCTGAGCTTCGGTTCAATGACCAGCAGTCGGATATTGCGGTGACGCCCTTCATCGAATCCCACTTTCGCACCCGCAAGCTGTTTGGTACCGTGAATCATCCCACCTACCTGATGCTCCGTGTCATCTATCAGGGCGTAGTGGCGGCACTGGTTCAACGCGCGGGAACGGGAGAGGCGTTTTCACCTCCATCTCAGGTGGCATTGCTGGGTGCGGAGGAGACGCCGCTGCATCCCCAGATCATTTCTCATTTCAAGCTCACCTGGGCGACTCCCGGCATGCGCTGGCTCTACCGCTCCAGCTTGATGACCCTGGAGGAATATCTGCCGGCGTACGGTGCTTTCACGCCCATTCCCCTGGGTGCCTCGCCTCAATTGTGGTTGTCCCGGGCACAGCAGGCGGCAGCGCGTGACTGTATGGAGGAAGCGGAGATAGTGCTGCTGGAAGCCGCGGCCCAGTTTCCGGATGTGATGGAGTTTCTGCAGTACCTGGGAGCACTCAAGGCCAGGCAGGGCAAGCTTGCCGAGGCGGAGCGGGTGCTTCGCTACATGCTCACGCGGTATCGGCCGACTGCTCCCGTGCTGTGTGACCTGGGAATCATCATGTTTCGCCAGCGAATTCCGACTGAGGCGATTGCGATGTTTCAAGAGGCACTGCGTCTCGATCCGACCCACGCCGCTGCCCGAAACAATCTGCAGCTGGTCCAGCGGGCCGCGCAATTGAGCCCGGCAAAAGCGAACGCCCGATAGGGTGTGTTGCGACCCTACGGTCGCTCGACCGGCAAGCGCGCCCGGTCAAGGGCGGGCCTGCGGGAGCGGTATCGGAGACCCGGAGGGTCTCAGCTCGCCTGCCGGATCTCGGCGGGAGCGAGGTGGGAGGCGAGCAGGGCGAGTGTGCGATCGACCATCATGGATTCCTGGAACATGCATTCCGCCCGTTCGCGACCACGGCGGCCTTGATCGGCGCGGAGAGCGTGATCCTGGGACCAGGATTCAATCGTTTCGGCCAGCTGGCGGATGACGCCGTCCGAGTCTTTGAGCGGATTGGGCAGGAGCTTTCCGGTGTCACCCAATTCCTCCGGTGTGCCGCTGACCGCAGTGGCAATCACTGGAATGCCCTTGGCCATGGCCTCCATGATGGACAAAGGCATGCCCTCAAGTTCGGACGGAAGGAGGAAGAGATCCGCGGCATCGTACCAATCCGCGATGTCCCAGCGATGGCCGAGGAAACGCACGTGATCGCTCAGACCGAGGTCGGCCACCGCCTGGGTGAGCGCTGCCCGCTGGT
>JAXMHM010000003.1:0-268757 GCA_046346755.1 Opitutaceae bacterium
GACCGCCGGCAATCTTCCGTCGAACAGCGGCACGCTCGATGCGGGACCAGCTCATGTCGGCCTCGCGGATGCGACCCTGACGAACATCCGCTGGAAGCGTTACAAGAACCCCATGCATATCGCCTTGGCGAATCCCGACTTCGACAGCGATGACGTGGTTGCCTCGTTCTTCCACCAAGGGGATCACGCGATGGAAGTCGTTGCCTTCAAGGATGATTTCGCCGCCAGCGTCAATTCCGACCTGCTTCAGGACGCGACGGCCACCATCACTTCGCCTGGTATTTCGCTCACGGACTCCGGGTATTTAGTCACTGATTTGAATGTGACCTTCGCAAGCGTCACCCCGACCCTTCAGGTGGGCGCTTTGACGTTTGAGACGCTTCCGACGATCGAAACCAGCATCGGCACGCCCAGTGGCGGCGGCGGAACACCGACGACCCCGACGATTGCGACCCAGCCGGCGGCCCAGACCGTGGCGCCGGGTGCGGCGGCGACGTTCTCGGTGACGTTGAACAATCCAAGCAATCTCAGCGCCACGTATCAGTGGCGTCTGAACGGGGCGCCGATTGCGGGCGCCACGTCGGCGACTTACTCGATCAACTCGGCGCAACCGGCCAATGTCGGCTTGTACTCGGTCGAGGTCGTCTCGAACGGCACGACTTTCACCAGTACCGCCGCCTTGCTCTCCCTGAACGCGACCGTGCGTCCCATCGGTCAGTCAGTCCTCTTTGCCTCCGACATCTCCCATCCGAACGGCAATATCTACGACCAGTTTCTCATGACGGGTGCCTCGTCGATGATCACAGCGGATCCGGGACAGGTGGCGCGTATCTCATTTGTCGATAGCAACGACGACATCGTCCAGGTCGAATACTCGGGACCGGGAACGCTGACGCTGACGCTGGCCAATGCCTCGGGCCCGGCGGTGGCGGTCAATTACAACCAGCCTACCGTGAGCTACATGAAGGGGCTGCCGACGATCACGATCACGGGTGCGGACCAAACCTCGAATCTCGGCATCTTCAGCGTGGGTTCCCTCACGGGCAATGTCCTCGTGCTCAAGTCCGGGGTGACCTACGACGGTCTGGCCAACATTGCGTTGATCAACATCTCGAGCACCAATGGCCAGTTTGGCGGCGTGCGCATCGGCAATGCGCTGCTCTCGGCCAGTTCGGGTGACACAGGATTGAATGCCCCGGGGGTCAACTTCACGGGCCCGATCGTCATCCATGACATCGATGCGACGGGCACGGCCAACCCGAAGCTCATCACCGGTTCGGTCGCGGGTCTGGCCGGTTTCGCGGGCGAAATTCGCATTGCAGGCGGCAACCTGCTGCAGACCAACAACCGCTCCATCGACTATGGCACGGCAACGGCGGTGCGCATGGCGGCGGGGACCAATTCCCACAGCGTGTCGCTGCCGGCGGTGAGCAATCAGGGACGCCTGGTTAGGAACGGCGTCGATGTGACCGCGAGCGTCATTGTCGGCCCCTGATCCTGCCGGGGCGCGGAGGCCGCGGTCACGCCGGTTCGGCGGCGGCCGCGGCCCGGCCCCGCTCCTGGGCGGCGGCGATGAAGTAGGCCTGGGACGAAAATGACGGGGCTCCGGGCACGGGCGACGGCGGAAGGTACCCACCGTCGCTCGCCAGCACCCGGGCCTGTTCATTGTCCTGCAGGGCCATGCCGAAGAGTTCGTCGCGCACCCAGCGCCGCAGGGCGGGGTCCTCGATTGGGAAGACGACCTCGATGCGCCGGAAGAAATTCCGGGGCATCCAGTCGGAACTGCCCGCGTAGATGAGCGGCTCCGCCCCGTGATTCTCAAAGTAGAAGGCGCGGGCGTGCTCGAGGAAGCGGCCGACAATGCTGCGCACCCGGATGTTTTCACTCAGTCCCTTGACCCCGGGCACCAGGCAGCAGACCCCGCGGACAATCAGATCGATGGATACGCCTTTGCGCGAGGCGGTGTAGAGGTTGTCGATCGTGGCCTTGTCGACCAGTGAGTTCATCTGGGCGATGATGCGGGCCGGCTTTCCGGCCTCGGCTGCGGCGGCCTCCCTCAGAATCAGGTCGTTGATCCGCGCGTGCAGGTTGAACGGAGCGACGAGCAACTGCTGAAATTCCGGGGAGCGTCCAAAGCCGGTCAGGGCGTTGAACAGGTTGGCGACATCCGTCGTGATGGACGTCCGGGAAGTGAAGAAGCTCACATCCGTGTAAAGCCGGGCCGTGCGCGGATTATAGTTGCCGGTGCCCACGTGGGCGTAGCGTCGCATGACCGCGTTTTCCTGACGCACCACGAGCGAGCATTTGCAGTGCGTCTTGTGGCCGACCAGGCCGTAGACGACGTGGACGCCGGCTTCCTCGAGCTGGCGCGCCCACTGGATGTTGTTGGCTTCGTCGAAGCGCGCCTTCAGTTCGACCAGGGCGGTGACCTGTTTGCCGTTGCGGGAGGCCTCGATCAGGGCGCGGACGATGGGAGAGTCGCCGCTCGTCCGGTAGAGGGTCTGCTTGAGGGCGAACACGGCCGGATCGCGGGCCGCCTGCTCGACAAAGTCGACCACCGGCTGGAACGAGTCATAGGGATGGTGCAGGAGCACATCCTGAGCGCGCAGCACCTCGTAGATGCGCTCCGGCTGGCGCAGCGGTGAAACATTGACCGGGGTGAAAGGCGGGAACTTGAGGTCCGGACGGGCGATGTCCGCCAGGCTCATCAACCGGAGTAGGTTGAGCGGACCGGTGAGGCGGAACACATACTCGTGGGAAAGCTCCAGGTGGTCGCACAGGGTGCTGAAGATGGGGTCCTCGACCCCGTCTTCGATCTCGAGCCGCACCGCCGAACCCCGGCGTTGGTTGCGCAGCTCCTCCTCGATCTTCTTGAGCAGGTTTTCAGCCTCCTCCTCGTCGATGTAGAGATCGCTGTTGCGCGTGACGCGAAACGCCCAGGCCCCGTGCACGCGGTAGCCCGGGAAAATCTCGCCCGCGCCCAACTTGATCACGTCGGTCAGGAAGATGAAGCGCGCGCCGGTGGTGTTTTCCGGATCGATGCGCACCAGGCGCGGCAGAATCCTGGGCACCGGCAGGATGGCGACCAGGTGGTCGATGGCGGCCGTCTCGGGGTGGTCGAGCGACACCACCACGTTGAGCGTCTTGTTTCCCAGCTGGGGAAACGGGTGAGACTGGTCGAGGGCCAGCGGAGTGAGCACGGGGAAGACCTGCTCCTGGAAATAGGTGCGGACCCAGGCCAGCTCGACGGCGGTGAGGGTGCGCGGCGTCTTGAACTCAATGCCGGCCGCGGCGAGGGCGGGCAGGAGCTGGTCGTGCCAGCACCGGTACTGGTCCTCGACCATGGATGCCACCACTGAATGGATACGACGCAGCTGCTCGCGCGGCGGAAGCCCGTCGACGCTCTGTTCATTCACCCCCGACTCGACCTGCTGGATCAGGCCGGCGACGCGGATCTCGAAGAACTCGTCGAGGTTGGACGAGACAATGGCGAGAAACTTGACGCGCTCCAGCAGTGGCTGCCGGTTGTTTTGCGCCTGCTCCAGCACCCGGCGGTTGAAGGCCAGCCACGACAGCTCCCGGTTGAAGTACGCGGTTTTGACCGGCCGGGTCGGAGGCTCGATCGGCGAAGTGTGGGAAGCCGGCTCGATGACCCGTTCGGTCGCGGCGGGTCGGGGCGTGCGGGTGCGCTTGGGCATGGCGGTGGGCGTGAAGGAAAAGCCTAGCCCAGCTGGCGCCGGAAACGAGAACTAAAGCGCCGAGTCACCTGGTTGTAACATTCTGATAATGTGCCACTAACGGTCGAGGCGTTCGGGACGCTGGCCTGGTCAGCATCGGCGGATCGCCTTGATATTGACGAAGGAGCGCACGCCCCAGACGCCGAGTTCGCGGCCCAGACCACTCTCCTTGGTGCCCCCAAAGGGCAGGGCGACCTCGCTGCGGACGGCACCATTGAGGGTGACCATGCCGCAATCGAGGGCCTTGGCGACCCGTTCGGCGCGGGCGGAGTCGCGCGTGAACACGGCGGCGCCGAGGCCAAACGGAGTGTGGTTGGCGAGGCGGAGCGCGTCGGCTTCGTTGCGTGCCGGAATCACGGCTGCGACCGGACCGAACAACTCATCCTCGAAGGCCGGGGTGCCGGCCGGAACGTGGGTCAGCACCACCGGGGGATAAAAGGCACCCGGACCCTTGGGAAGGGTGCCCCCTGACACCAGGTGCGCGCCGCCCTTGATGCTGGCGGTGACCTGTTGGTGGAGCGAGGCGCGCAGGTCTTCCCGGGCCAGCGGACCCAGATCGGTGTCAGCGGAGCGCGGGTCACCGACCTTGCGGGCGGCCATGCGCTCGGCGAGCCGGCGGGCGAATTCCCCATGCAGGGAGCGGGCGACGATGAAACGCTTGGCCGCGACGCAGCTTTGTCCGTTGTTCACCAGCCGGGCGGAGGCGCAGCACTCGGCGGCGGCGTCGAGATCGGCGTCCTCGAAAATAAGATACGGGTCGCTGCCGCCCAGCTCCAGGACTGCGGGTTTGAGCGCCTTGCCGGCCAGGGCGGCGACGGAGCGCCCGGCTTCGGTGCTGCCGGTCAGAGTGACGGCGCGAATCCGGGGATCCGCGATCAGGCCGGCGATGGCCGACGGAGGAACGAGCAGGGTCTGCAGCAGTCCGGCCGGCAGTCCGGCTTCGCGGGCCACCGACTCGATCGCGAGAGCGCACCCGGAAACATTGGAGGCATGTTTGAGCAGGATCGCATTGCCGGCGATGAACGCCGGAGCGGCGGCCCGGAACAGCTGCCAGAACGGGAAGTTCCACGGCATGATGGCGAGGACCGTGCCGAGGGGCTCAAACCACACCTCTGATCCGGCGGGGGACTCGGGTGGTGTTTCCGGGGTCAGAAAGGACGCGCCCTGGCGTGCGTAGTAATCGCAGCACGCCGCGCATTTTTCGATTTCAGCCTGGGCCTGGGTGATCGGCTTGCCCATCTCGGCGGTGATCATCGCGGCGAGGGAATCCCGGCGTGCCCGCAGAACGACTCCCAGCGCGCGCACCGCTTCACTGCGGGTCGCGAGGGACTCGTGGCGCCAGGCGGTGGAGTGTTTGGCGGCGCGCGCGAGGGCCTTCTCCACACCGGCGGACGGCGTGGGACGGTAGCGTTGCAGGAGTTTTCCGGTGGCCGGATTGATTGACACCATGGGCATGTCACCACTCTGCACGGGTCCCGGCCCGCGGGCAAGGGGAGTCCGGCCGCGGGGCATGACAGTGCTCCACGCGATTTCGGACCACGTGACCGGGTCGCGAGCGGGGACGTGGCCGCGGCGCGGCTGCGTCCCCGACGGTGGTCAAACGGACTCGAGCAGCTTGTACATCCGCGCCACCATCTTGGTGGGATCGTCGAGCAGCCCGGCGGAGATCAGGGCGTTGTCGAGCACCTGCTCGGCGACCAGGCGGGCTTTGTCCGGGGCGGATTCGCGCGTGGCGTTGAGACGCTTCATCACCGCGTGACGCGGGTTGATTTCCAGGTTGACCTTGAGCGGGGTTTCCCCGCCGTCCTTGTTCATGGCCTTCATCATGCGCCGCATTTGCGGAGACATGAATTTGTCGGCGTTGAGGGCCAGCGCGGGAGAGCCGACGAGGCGATCGCTGGCTTTCACGTCGGTCACGCGATCACCGAGGGTTTCCTTGATCCAGGCGGACAGGGCGGCGACCTGTTCACTGGAAAGGCCGTCGTCGTCCGGCGGCTTCGGCAGATCGGCCAGCTTCACATCGGCGTGGTCGGCGGCGACGAGCTTTTTGCCGTCGAATTCGCGCACGTTCGACATGACGTACTCGTCCACCGGTTCGTAGCAGAACAGCACCTCCAGATTGCGGGCCTTGAAGCCTTCGAGGTACGGGCCGCTTTCGAGGGCCTCGCGGTTGGCGCCGATCAGGTAGTAAATTTCCTTTTGGTCGCCCTGGAAACGCGAGACGTAGTCCGCCAGCGAAGTCGTCTTGCCCTTTTCCGTCAGCGACGACTCGTAACGCAGCAGTTTCACCACTTGGTCCTTGTGCGTGTAGTCGATGGCTGCGCCTTCCTTCAGAAAGATGCCGAACTGGGTGTAGAATTCCTGGAAACTGTCCGGACGATTCTTTGCCTCTTCTTCGAGGAATTTGATGAAGCGTTTGGTGATGACCTTGTTCAGTTTCTCGATGAGGGCGCGATCCTGCATCGTTTCGCGCGAGATGTTGAGCGGCAGGTCCTCGCTGTCGACGACGCCCTTGAGGAAGCGCAGCCACTCGGGGAGCAAGTCCTTGGGTTTGGCGTCGATCAGGACCTTGCGGCAATAGAGCGAAACCGACGGCTCAAGCCGCGAGAAGCCGAGCTTTTCGGTGTTCTCCTTCGGAACAAAGAGCAGGGCGTTGATCGCGAGCGGGGCGTCGGCGGAGAAGTGCAGCCGCAAACGGGGCTCCTCGTAGGCGTGGGACTGGAACTTGTAGAACTCGGTGTATTCCTCGTCCTTGATCTCGTTCTTGCTGCGCAACCAGAGGGCTTGGACGGTGTTGATGCGCTTGCCGTTGAGATTGATCGGGAACGAGACAAAGGCGCTGTAACGCTCGAGGATCTCCTTCACCTTCCACTCCTGGCTGTACTCCGCGCAGTCGTCCTTCAGCTCGATGACGATCTTCACGCCCCGGCGCTGGTCGGCGATTTCCTCGATGGCGTAGCTGCCGGCGCCGTCACTCGTCCAGAGGTGACCCGGTTCGCTCGTGCGCCAGGAGCGCGAGTAGACCTTGACGGATTTGGCGACCATGAAGGCCGAATAGAAGCCGACGCCAAATTGCCCGATGAGGTTGGCGTTTTTCTGCCCGGATTCGCTCAGCGATTTGAGGAACGCCTTGGAGCCGGAGTGGGCAATCGTGCCGAGGTTTTCCACCAACTCGGCCCGGGTCATGCCGATGCCAAAGTCCTGAATGGTCAGCGTCTTCGCCTTGTCGTCGGTGGTGAGGTTGACCTCAAGCTCCTGACTTTCGTCCAGGATGTCCTTTTCGGTCAGCTTCGTGTGCCGGAGTTTTTCGAGCGAATCCGACGCATTGGAGACGAGCTCGCGGATGAAGATTTCCTTCTCCGTATAAAGCGAATGAATGACGATATCGAGCAGCTGCTTGATCTCGGCCTGGAATTCGAAGGTTTGCGGAGGTGTGGACATGGAGGGTGAAGAGAGAAGTAAAGATGAAGAGCCCGCTATCTTAGCCGTTGCCGGGAAAAATCAAGCGGAGGAAATGCCCGTTCCCGGGACCGCGGTGGGGACTGGGAGTCGGTGAGTATCCTGCAAACTTTTGTTTTATAGAAGGTTATTATAAAACCAGCGAACCGCAAGCGAACCACCGACGGAGGCGGAGGAATGGCATTGTCCTTCCCTCCGCGGCTGCAAGGTCAGGGCAACGCTAATTCCCGCGGGATCGACGACCCCACCTCCACCCGAGGCGTTGGGGGCGGGTTGAGCGCTGGTCAGCGGCGGTCGACTTTGTCTTCGTCGATCGGTTCGACGTGGGCGAGGGTGTGCGACTTTTTCGGCCCGCTCAGGACGCGCCAGACGCAGTAGACAAAGAGAACGGTCACGAAGCCGACCGACAGCAGTAGATTGATCCAACCTCCGAGTGTCATGGTGTGACCTTTCCTTTGGGAGCGTGCGAGGGATGTGAACGGGCGGCCGCGGCCTCCCAGCGCTTTCCGGCGAGGTGGGTGAGCACGAGTGCGAAGGCCGTGATGATCACGACCAGGGCGATCGCAAGGCGGGCGACCGGACTCGGCTGGGAGCCGATCAGGTCCACGACGTAGCCGCTTGGTGCGAACACCGGCTGTGAAAAGGAGAAGTTCCACCCCGCGACATTTTTCAGCAGCCACATCACAAAGATCCCGATCAGGAAGAGGGGTGTGACGTATTTGAGAATGGTCTTGTAGATCGTCGGGGCGCGCATCTCAGCGCCTTCGTGCATAAGCTTCCAACCCCGCTCTACTCCCACGTTCCATCCAAAGATGATCACGAGGATGGTCGCCTGAATGAAGAGCATCAACGTGCCGACCCAGAAATCGATCGTGTCCATCGCCTTCAAGTCCTTGGAAAAATACCAGACGAAGAGCGTGCCTATGCCGGTGACAAATCCGAGCAGTGCGACCGAGGCTTTGCGTCCGAGTCCCAACCCTTCCTCGAGGAAGGCAATTCCCGGCTGAAGCATGGAGAGCGAACTCGTGATGGCCGCGAGAAAGAGCAGGATGAAGAAGATGGTCGCGAACGCCTGTCCCCCGGGCATGCGCACAAACACCTCGGGCAGCACATTGAAACCCAGGGCAAACGTGCCCTGACCCGCCACGCCGGCGGTGCCGAGGAAGATGAACGCGGCGGGTACCGTGATCAGTCCGCCGAGGCCCACCTCGCAAAACTCATTGGCGGCCGACGCGGTCAACCCCGACAGCACGACGTCGTCCTTGGTCTTGAGGTAGCTGGCGTAGGTGATGATCACACCGAAACCGACGGAGAGCGAAAAGAAGATCTGACCGGCGGCGGCGAGCCAGAGCTCCGGGTTCTTCAGGCCGGTCAGAACGTCACCCGGGTTCCAGAGGTAGCCGAGCCCGTTGATCACCGACTGGTCCGGCTTGGACACATCCGGAGTGCCGAGGGTGAGCACGCGGACCAGGATAATGATCGCGATGAGAATCAGGGCCGGCATGGCGTATGTGCACACGGCTTCGATGCCCTTGGAGATGCCCCGGTAGATGAAAAAGAAATTCAGGACATAGACGATCAGCACGAAGATGCCGACGTCGTGGAGTCCGAAGTGGAGAGCGACGCCGTCGGCCTGCGCGCCAGTGAAACGGGCGAAGAAGGCGCCGTAGTTCATTCCCGGCTCACTCAGCCCGCCGGTGAGGGCGTTGAGTGCGTAACCCAGGCACCAGGCCTCCACGTACACGTAGTACATGTAGATGACCACGGGCGTGAAAAATCCGATCACGCCCAGGTACTTGGCCCAGGGTTTGCCCATCAACGCGTGGAAAATACCGGAGGTGGAATGGTACCCACGCCGTCCGCCTTCGCGCCCCAGCGTCCATTCGACCCAGCCCAGCGGAAGGCCGATCAGCAGCAGCGACAGGAAATAGGCGATCATGAAGGCTCCGCCTCCGTACTGGGCGGCGAGGCCGGGAAATCGCAGGAAATTCCCGAGCCCCACGGCGGATCCGGCCACGGCCAGGATTACGCCAAACCGGGACGACCACGCTTCTTTCGCTTGCGCCATGGGATTGGACTAGCGACTGCCCCGGCTCGTGCAACCGTGAACTACCGTGGACCTTGCGTCAGCGACGCTCCCGCCGCCTCACCCGCCGAGGTAGGTGGCGCGCAACTGCGGGTCGCGCTTCAATTGATCGCTCGGCCCCTCCATCACCACCCGGCCGGTTTCCAGCACGTAGGCATATGACGAAACCTCCAGGGCGAGGTTCGCGTTCTGTTCGACGAGCAGGATGGTGATTCCGTGGCTGCGGTTGATCTCGACGATCTTCTCGAAAATGGTGCCGATTAAACGGGGGGCGATGCCGAGCGAGGGCTCGTCGAGCATGAGAAAGGTCGGATTGCCCATCAGGGCGCGGCCAATCGCGAGCATCTGCTGTTCTCCGCCGGAGAGGGTGCCGGCCACCTGACGCAGTCGCTCCTTGAGTCGGGGGAAAATGCTGAACACGTAGTCCCGCGTTTCGGCGATGCGCGCGCGGTCCCGCTGCAGATACGCGCCCATGCCGAGGTTCTCGTCGACCGAAAGGTTCGAGAACACCATGCGACCCTCCGGCACATGACAGAGCCCCCGACCCACGATGACATGGGCCGGCAATGTGCCGATGGCTTCATCCTTGAACGTCACGGTGCCCCGCTTCGGTCGCAGCAATCCCGAGATCGTGCGCAGGGTGGTCGTCTTGCCGGCGCCGTTGCCGCCGATCAGGGTGACGATTGCGCCCTCGGGAATGCGAAAGGACACGCCGGACAGCGCATTGATGGCGCCGTAGGACACGTGGAGATCGGAGACGTCGAGCATGACAACAGGGGCGGGACGGGCGCTCAGCCGTAGCGATTGAGTTTAACCCCGAATGGACACGAATGGACACGAATGAAGGAAGGTGCAGGGCGCAATAGAACGCGTCGCCACGGGAAGGTGGATACGTCGAGCGATGCTGCTCTCAAAACTCCTCCCCATTCGTGTTCATTCGTGTCCATTCGTGGTTTTCGCCTGCCTGGATCCGGCTCAGTGGTGGGCGCGGTTGGTGCTATGATCCTCGCCGAGGTAGGCTTCGATTACCTTGGGATCCTTCTGGATATCACCGGGTGCGCCTTCGGCGATCTTGACCCCGTAGTCGAGGACGGCGATCCGCTGACACACGCCCATCACGACCTTCATGGAATGTTCGACCAGCAGGATGGAGAGATCGAACTGCTTTTGAATCTGCTGGATCAGCCGGACCAGTTCCTGTTTCTCGGACGGGTTCATGCCGGCCGCGGGTTCGTCGAGCAGCAGCAGGCGTGGTTTCGTCGCCAGGCAGCGGACGATCTCCAGCCGGCGCTGTTCACCGTAGGGCAGACTCTTGGCGGGCGCGTTGCGAAACCGGAGCAGGTTGAACAGATCGAGCAACTCCTCGGATCGCCGGACCATGGCGGCCTCGTCGTCCTGGAATCCCCGCCACCGCAGCAGCGCGTGTCCCGCGGAGGTTTCGCGGTGAAGGTTGCATGCGGCCCGCACGTTATCGAGGACGCTGAGACTGCCGAAGAGGCGGATGTTTTGAAAGGTGCGCGCGATGCCCCGGCCGACAATGGCGTTGACGCGAAGGTCGGCGAGCGGCTTGCCGCAGAAGGACACCGTTCCTTCGCTCGGCTGGTAGACCCCGGTGATGAGATTGAAGACCGTGGTCTTGCCGGCTCCGTTCGGGCCGATCAGCCCCACGAGTTCGCCGGGACCGACGGTCAGGTCAACCGCATTGACGGCGGTGAGGCCCCCGAAGCGGAGCGTCACCTGGTCGAGCCGCAGCAGCGTCGTGTCACCGCCGGTCATGGCTTTCCTTTCGCGCCGGTGAAACGAAAGAGTCCCTGCGGACGCACCAGCATGAGCACAATGAGCAGCAGCGAGTAAATGATCATCCGATATTCGGCGATCGGCCGGAGCACCTCCGGCAGCAGGGTGAGCAGCACGGCTGCGAGGATCACGCCGAGCGTGTTGCCCATGCCGCCGAGGATGACCATCACGACGATTTCGATCGAACGGGCGAAATCGAAGCCACGCGGATCGATGGTCAGCTTGAAGTGGGCGAACAGTCCGCCGGCGATCCCGGCGAAAAAGGCGCCGATGACGAACGCCACGATCTTGTAGCGGGTGGTATCCAGTCCGACCGCCTCCGCCGCGATCTCGTCGTCATGGGTGGCGAGAAATCCGCGGCCATAGGTTGAGTTCACCAGACAGCCCACCGTGAAGACGGTCAGGGCGACACAGCCGTAGGTCCAGGCAAACGTCGTGTAGGCCGGCATGCCGATGAAGCCGAGGGCGCCGCCGAGGGTTTCGACATTCTGGAACACGACGCGGATGATCTCGCCGAATCCCAGGGTGACGAGAGCGAGGTAGTCGCCCTTCAGCCGGAGGGAAGGCAGTCCGATGAGCAGGCCGGCGAACGCGGCGCAAAGCCCGCCAATGAGGAGGGCGGAGGCGAAGAGCCCGCCCTGTCCCCAGGGCCCGCCACCGGCTTCGCCCAGCAGACGCGGCCCGAGGAAGACCGTGACGGCGGACGACAGGTAGGCGCCCACCGCCATGAAGCCGGCGTGTCCGAGGGAGAACTGTCCGGTGTGGCCGTTGACCAGGTTGAGCGAGACGGCGAGGATGATGTTGATGCCGACGCCCATCGCGACATCGAGCATGTAGGCGTCGATACGATCCGAGAATGCGGAGATGCCGATGCTGACGGCGAGGGCGAGGAGCAGGGCGAGGTGGGGGCGCGGCATGACTCAGACCTTTTCCACGGTGAACTTGCCGAGCAGTCCGGCGGGCCGGAACAGCAGGATGATGATGAGAATGCCGAAGGCGATGGCGTCCTTGTAGGTGGAGAACTGGCTGCCCGCGACAAACGTCTCAACGGTGCCGAGGAGCAGTCCGCCCAGCGCGGCTCCGGGGATGTTGCCGATGCCGCCGAGGATGGCCGCGACAAACGCCTTCAGGCCCGGCATGACTCCCATCAAGGGATCGATCGACGGGTAGTTGATCGCGTAGAGAATGCCGCCCGCCGCGGCCAGGGCGGAACCGAGGCCAAAGGTGAAGCTGATGACCACGTCGTTGTTCACCCCGACCAGGCGGGCCGCATTCGGATTGAGCGAAACCGCCCGCATGGCGGTGCCGATGCGGGTGCGGAAGACGATGAGCTGAAGGACGACCATCAGCACGACCGACACCCCGATCACCATCAGCTGATTGCTGGAGATCACGAGGCCGCCCACCTCGAACTGGGCGACGGGGAAGATGGCCGGGAAGTTGCGCGGGGTGGCGCCGAAAACCAGCTGGCCGGTGTATTCAAGCAGGAGTGACACGCCGATCGCGGTGATGAGCACGTTGAGCGTGGGGGCGCCACGCAGGGGGCGGTAGGCGAGGCGCTCGATCGTCATGCCCAGAAGCGCGCAGGCAATCATCGCTCCGACGAGCACGGTGATCCCTCCCAGGATGGTATGCTCGGGCAGGTGTTGTCCGAGGTAGTAGCCCACGAAGGCGCCAACCATGAACACGTCGGAGTGCGCGAAGTTGATGAAGCGCAGTACCCCGTAGACCATCGTGTAGCCCAGGGCGATCAGCGCGTAAATCGCGCCGAGGGAGAGGCCGTTGAGCAGCTGTTGCAGGAATTCGGACATGAAGGCGGTGGAAGCGCGGCGCTAGATCGAAGGGCTTAGCAGAAACTGCACAACGGCACTAGGGAGGTGGAACCACGGATGGACACGGATGGACGCGGATACGGAGGGCAGCATGGGCGGCACGACGGCGCGGGCCTTTGTTTCTCGGACGAGGTTGTCCGTGCAAGGTCGGGCGCCGATTCGCTGCCTGATCCATGTTCATCCGTGTCCATCTGTGGTTCAACGGCCCGAGTTCGATTCCGGCGCGATGGCCGTCACCAGGCGGTACTGGCCTTGTTTAAACCCCACGACGTAGGCCGGTTTCTGGGGATTGCGGTGGGCATCCACCGTGATGCTGCCGCTCACACCCTGGAAGCCGGTGGTGGAGGCGAGGGCCTGACGGAGCTTGGCCGGTGCGGCGGTGCCGGCCCGGGTGAGGGCATCGGCCAGCATCCCGACGGCGTCGAAGGCGAGGGGCGCGATCGAGTCCGGGTCCACGCCGAAACGGGCCCGGTAGCGCTCGATGAAACGCCGGGTCACCGGCTGGTCCGATTCAACGGAGAAGTTGTCACAGTAGTAGGTGTCGTGCAGCGCCTCGCCGCCGAGGGCGATCAGTTGCGGTGCCGCCCACCCGTCGCCCCCAAGCACGGGGCCCTGGAAGCCGAGTTGCCGGGCTTGCGCCACGATTAGCCCGACCTCGGTGTAGTAGCCTGGCACGAACAAGGCGTCGATGCCCGCGGCGCGCAGGGCCGTGAGCTGCGCCTTGAAATCGCGTTCGTTGCCGCTGTAACGCTGTTCCATCGCGATGATGCCCCCCTCGTGGAGGAAGCGGTCCTTGAAAAACTTTCCCAGGCCGACCGCATAGGCATTGGTCGTGTCCGTGAGCAATCCCATGCGGGTGGCGTGCAGGTGCTCCCGGGCGAAGCGGGCCATGACGGCGCCCTGGAACGGATCAATGTAGGCCACCCGGAAGATGTAGTCACCGACCTCCGTCACCTTCGGATTGCTGCCGTTGGAGATCATCGGTATCCGCATTTGCTGACAGAAAGGCGCGGCCTCGAGGGAGCGTCCGGACGACACCTCGCCGAGCACGGCGATCACCTTGTCCCGTGAAATCAGCTTACGGACGATGGTGGCCGAGTCGCCCGACTTCGACCGGTTGTCATCGATGATCAGCTCCAGGGGGCGTCCGAGCACCCCGCCGGCGGCATTGAGTTCATCGATCGCGAGACGGGTCCCGCGCTCGTAGGACTGGCCCCAGGTGGCCTCGCTGCCGGTGAGGGATGCGAAGGCGCCGACCCGCCAGGGTTTCGGCTTGTCGGCCGCGGCGACGCGCGGAACCCAGGCCAGGCTGGCGAGAACCAGCGCACTCCGAATCAGGAGCAACGAAGCACGTCGGGTCACGGTTCGACGCTCTGCACGAAGCGGAATTCTCCGTTGCGCACTTCCACGACCACCGCCGGCTTTGAGGCGTTGCGCTGGGCGTCGATCGTCGTGCGGCCGGTCACACCGTCGAGGTTTTTGGTGGCGGCGAGGGCATCGCGGATCTTGGCGGCGTCGGTCGAACCGGCGCGGCGGATGGCGTCGGCCAGCACGGCGGCGCTGTCGTAGCCGAGCGCGGCCATGGCATCGGGCGTCTCTCCATTCCAGCGCGCCTTGAAGCGCTTGACGAAGGACTTGACCGCCTCGGTCGGGATTTCCGGGGAGTAGTGGGTCGAGTAGAAGCAACCTTCGACCGCCTTGCCGCCGATGGAGACCAACTCGGGGGCTTCCCAGCCGTCGCCCCCGAAGAGCGGCTGCGTCAGGCCGAGATCGCGCGCCTGTTTGCACATCAGCGCGGCTTCCGTGTAGTAGCCGGGGACGAAGATGGCGTCGGGCGCGGCGGCTTTGATCGCGGTCAGCTGGGCCTTGAAGTCCTTGTCGCCTTCCGAGTACTTGGGTTCCAGCACGACCTGTCCGCCGTCGGCGACGAACTGTTCCTTGAAGTACTTGGCCAGCCCGACGGAGTAGGAGGAGGAGACGGAGGTGACAATTGCGACGCGTTTGGCCTTCAGGTGAGAGCGGGCGAACTTGGCGAGGGCGGTGCCTTGAAACGGATCGATGAAGCAGACCCGGAAGATGTAGTTGCCGATTTCCGTCACGCTCGGGTTGGTCGAGGACGGTGAGATCATCGGAATCTTGTACTTCTGGGCCACGATCGCCGCTTCGCGCGAACGGCTGGAGGCGACCTCGCCGAGCAGGGCGACCACCTTTTCGCGGGTGATCAGCTTGGTGGCAATCGTGCCCGATTCACCCGGCTTGGACTGGTTGTCCTCGTAGACCAGCTCCAGCTTGCGGCCGAGCACGCCACCCGCCGCGTTGATCTCCTCGATGGCTAGCACCGTGCCCTTGTGCGACGACTGGCCGAACGCCGCCTCTTTGCCCGTCAGCGAGGCATATTCACCAACCTTGATCGTGCCGGTCTGGGCCCAGGCGCAGAACGGAAGACTGAAACACAGAAGTGAGGCGAACAGCGGTTTGAGACGGGACGTCATGGTGGGAGTCGAGAATCGAAAAAGGAGAAGGGCGGCTGGAGCAGCAAAACGGGGCCCGGGTGGCTTTCAACCAAACTGTGATGCAGCTTTCATGAGTACAGCAAGGCTTGGTCCGCAGGGGGCAGGTGACTGAAAATTTCAGCGAACGCGGAGTAAGCAGGCCGAAATTTCATTGCCGGCCGTTTTGAGGTTTTCAAGCGACCCGGTCCGGGATTGGGTAGGGTGGTTGAATTTGATCGACCGCTACATCCTGCGTGAGTGGCTGAAAATCTTCTGCCTGGTCCTAGGGGCAACCCTGGGCCTGCTGTTGATGCAGGCGCTTTACGATGACTTCCGTGACCTGATCGAGGACGGTGCCTCGGGGGCCGACATCGTTTTTTACTTCCTCATCAGCATGCCCATGTCGTTTTCGGTCGTGCTGCCGCTAGCCTTGCTGGTTTCGTTGCTGTTTTCGCTCGGACAGCTGCATCGCAATAACGAAATCATCGCCATGCGTGCCGCCGGGATGGGGCTGGTCCGTATCACCCGCAGCCTCTGGGTCTGCGCAGTCCTGCTCTGTGGGGTCACCTGGTGGCTGACAGCCACCGTCATTCCCTGGTCGATTGAGAATTCGCGCACCCTGCGGGACCGTCTGAAGTATGAAAAGGATGGACGAACCAGCTCCATCGATCAGGTGGGGGCGGTCAAAAGCGTGGCCTTTGACAACCAACGGGAGCGGCGGATGTGGTTCATGAACCGTTACTCTCCCTATACGGGACGAGGTTACGGGATTTCGGTGACGGAGCTGGATCCCTCGCGAAAGGAGAAGACGCGGATTCTGGCGAGGGAAGGCTGGAGGGACACCGAACGTGGGTTTTGGGTGTTCAAGGACGGACAGGAAATCTGGTTCGATGTGGAAACCGGGGAGACCATGCGCATCGTCCCGTTTCGCGAGAAGCAGGTCCCTCATTTTCGCGAAAATCCCGGTTTGATGCGGGTCTTTGACCGGAAGCCGCACGACCTTTCGTTCATCGAGTTGCGGACGATTCTCGATTACTTCGAACTCGATGCGAATCCGAAGCTTCCGCTCTACGCCACCCGGTATTATGCCCTTTGGGTCGATACCCTGGGTCCCCTGATCATTCTGGCCCTGGCGGTCCCATTTGCCGTGGCCGGCGTGCGGGTGAATCCCGCGGTCGGTGTTTCCAAGTCGTTGGGGCTCTTCGTGCTCTACTTTCTACTGGTCAAGGCGAGTTATGCCCTGGGGGGACGCGATGTAATTCCTCCCTTCTATGCCGCCCTGCTGCCCAACGCGGCAATGCTGAGTGTCGGGCTTTGGTTCTTCAGCCGGACGCGGTAGGGGAATGGGGCAGGCCGCGCCTGCGGTTCCGGTGGAGGTGGCCTCGTTGAGGCCGCGACGGGACCGACCGGTCCCGCTTCCGAAGCCTGACTTTTCGGCGCGACACCCATCCGCGCGGGGTCGCGCGACCCCACCCCCAGGGGAATCGATTTCGATTTGCTCGACGTTGCGCGGAAGGAGCTGCCTAGCGCGGCTCGAGGTGGCGGCGGAAGAACTCCTCGTAGCGGACCAGGCTGTCGAGCCGCTGGCGGGGCTCGCCGGAGCGGCTCATTTCATGCGTGGCGCGCGGGTAACGGGCGTACTCGACCGGTCGCTCCAGGACCTTGAGCGCTTTGTAGAGCATCTGGCTCTGGATCACTCCGGTTCGGAAATCGACATCGCCATGCTGGATGAGCAACGGGGTGCGAATGTTTTCCACGTACGTGAGCGGAGATTCCCGCTCAAGGAGTTCACGCACGGATCGTTCCCAGGGGTAGCCGCCAAAGTAGAGCGGGACCAGCGGCCAGGCGTTCCCTTCACCGAAGAAAGTCACGAGGTCGTACACCCCGCGTTGAGCCACGGCCGCCTTGAACCGCGCGTCGTGGGCGACGATCCAGGCCGTCAGGTAGCCGCCGTAGGAACCGCCGGTGATCACTTGGCGTTGGGCATCGACCCACGGCAATTGCGCGGCGAAGTCGGCAAATCCCAGCACATCGGCGGCCGGACCCGCACCCCAGTTCGAGTGATTGGCCCGCTGAAAATCCCGACCGTACCCGCCGGAACCGCGCGGATTGCCGAAGACGATGGCGTAGCCTTGGGCGGCGAAGAACTGAAACTCGAACCACATGCTGTCCTCGCCCGGACCCCACATGGCGGTGGGCCCCCCGTGGATTTCCAGGAGCAGCGGATGCCGTTGTCCAGGTTCCGAGTCAGCCGGCTGCATCGTCCAAAACTGAGTGATCTGCCCCATGGAATTGGTGCGCCGATGTTCTTCCAGCGTGGCGAGACGCCGACCCTCCAGCCATGAGCGGTTGTGGGATGTCAGCGGGCGACTGCGATCGGCGGAGAGGTCGGCGACATGGAGTTCCGACGGATTGGACGGTTCCGTGATCACCTGAACCCGACGGGAAAGGGCGAGGTCGAAGTCGCGCACGCCCCAGTCCGTGCGAGGGGTCAGGGTCTCGATCGCGCGCGACTCGAGTCCGACCCGCAGGAGCGGAAAACCGCCTTCGTTTGCCACCGTGAACAGGAGCCCGGTCCCATCGGGGATCCAGCGGAAGGTTTGCACCGATCGATCCAGCGCCCCCGTGAGGACCTGAAGCGGTCCTCCCGCGGCCGGAATCAGCGCGAGCTTGGCCTGGTCGAAGGAAAAGGCTCCGCCTTCCTGGAGCGTCACAGCAATCCAGGCCCCATTCGGCGAAGGGGAGGGGGAGCCGTAGGTTTCACCCAGCCCGTCGAGCACGGTGCGGGCGACTCCGGTGTCGACGTCGACGAGGTCGACACGGCGGGCGCGGTCCCGATCCGGATGATCGTTGATCGCCTTCGCACCCAGCACCACCACTTCCTTTCCATTTGGCATCCACTGGGCGGCGGACTTGGCGTCAAACCCGAGTCCAATGGACTTTGGCGGTGCTCCGGCCCGGGCTTCCATGACGTAGAGCTGCGCGTAGGTGAGGTCGGGTTGCAGGTCGCCTTCGGCCAGAAAATTCAGACGTGTCAGGACCCGCGGATTGCCCTCGGCTTCGTTGCGGGCGAGCCACTCCCGACGTTCCGCGAGCGTGCCGTCGGCGCTGGCAGGTGCGAGCGGAGGGGCATCGGCAGGTGCGCCGGGCTTCTTTTTCAGTTTCCAATTGGCGGTGTCCAGTGGCTTGCGTCCCGGCCGTTCGTCGCTCCAAGGCAGGGTGGCTCGTCCGCCCGCCTTCTCCAGCGCGGCGCGGACCTGGGCCTCGCTCAGGGTCGAACTGAAAAGCAGACGCCGGCCGTCGGGGGACCACCGGGGGGCGCCCGCGCCGGACTCCAACTGCGTCCACACCTCGGCTTCGCCACCGTCGGTTGCTATCACCCAGATCTGCGGACGGTCGGCCGGCGTCGCGCCGGCGCGCACGAAGGCGATGCGCCGGCCGTCGGGATGCCAGGCCGGAGCGCTGTTGAGGGTTCCATTGAAGGTGAGGCGCCGCGGAGGTGAGGTGCCCTCCGTGGCGACGAGCCACAGGTGGGTGTGGTAAGTCCAATCGTCCGAGGTGTCGGGTTTGGGCTCGATCGAACGCACGGTGTAGACGACCCAATTGCCGTCGGGAGAGAGCGCGGGCGTCTCCACCTGTATCACCTTGAGGAGGTCCGTGGCGGTGATCGCAACCGGGGGATTCGCGGGGAGCAGGCCCTGACCCAGGCACCCCACCAGCACCAGACTGAGCAACCGCAGGCGGACGAAAGCACGCATAGGAAGAAACGGCCAGTGTGGAGTCGGGCACTACGCTGTCGAGCGCCTGATTCCCGTCGGGTGACTTGCACCCCGGTTGAAACCGCCGTTGGCTCGCGTCTCCTCACCTGTTCATGATCTTTCGTTCCTCGCACCTGGTCCTGATTTGGAGCATCCTTGTCGTTCACTCCGCACCCGCGGCGTCCCCGGATCGGCCGCTGGCCGGCCGGGCGGAGGTGCAGGCGGCGCTAGCGTTCCTCAAGGCCGACGAGCCCCGGACACTCGAGGAACAGGTGCGCATTTGTGAGATCCCAGCGCCACCGTTCGAGGAGGCAAAACGGGGGCAGTATTTCGTCCAGGCCTTCACCGCTGCCGGTCTCCAGGAGGTGCGGGTGGATGCGGTGGGAAATGTCATCGGGGTGCGGCCGGGCCGGGTGACGTCGCCCACCTTGGTCCTCTCGGCCCACCTCGACACGGTGTTCCCGGCCGGGACTGATACGACCGTGAAGCGCTCCGGGACCCTGCTGAAAGCGCCCGGTATCGCCGATGATTGTCGCGGCCTGGCCGCGCTGCTGGCGGTGCTCCGCGTGCTCAACGCGAAGTCACTCGCGACCGATGGCACCGTGGTGTTCGTCGCCACCGTGGGGGAGGAAGGGCTGGGCGATCTGCGAGGCGTCCGGCACCTGTTCGAGAAAGAGCTTGCGGGAAAGATCACGCACTTCATCTCCCTCGACGGCTCCGGCTTGCGCGTGGTCAGTGGCGCGGTGGGGAGCAACCGTTACCAGGTGACCTTTCGCGCCCCCGGGGGGCACAGCTATGGCATGTTCGGGTTGGTCAATCCCATCCATGCGCTCGGCCGCGCCGTGGAAAAGATCGCTCGACTCGAGGTGCCGGACGACCCGAAGACGACGTTCAATGTCGGCCGGATTGAAGGCGGGACCTCGGTCAACTCGATTGCCCAATCGGCCTGGTTTGAGATCGACCTGCGTTCAGCGGATGCCGCGGCGCTCGAGGCCGTGGATGCCGCGTTTCGGGCGGCAGTGACCTCGGCGGTGGAGGAGGAAAATGCCTTCTGGGGCCGTCGCACCCGCAGCGGCCCCGCACGCATGACCAACCGCGCCAACCCGGTCACGGTTGAGATCAAGGCCGTTGGCCGCCGCCCCACCGGGCGGGTGGCGGACGACGCACCCATCCTGCAGGCGGTGCGGCGGGCGAACGCCGCCCTGGGCATCGAGGCGAGATTTGAGGCGAGTTCCACCGATGCCAACGTGCCGATCAGCCTCGGCATCCCCGCAGTGACGTTGCCCGCGGGTGGCGAAAGCACTGGAAACCACGCCTTGCAGGAGCAGTTCGATTCGAAGGACAGTCACCTCGGAACCCAGCGCGCCCTGCTGGCCGTGCTCGAGATCGTCGGCCTGCAGCCTGCCCGGTGACCCCAGTTGCGCTGCGCATCAGTGCGACTCCCGCTTGCGCTGCTTCAACAACCGCTTCCTTTGAGCGCATGAACACAGAATCCGCGATTAAACCACGGATGGACCCGGATCACCACGGATACGAACGGGTTGCGCTTAGGCGGGCTGACACCTTGTCCCGAGTCCGTCCCGTGACTGCGGGATCCGTGTCCATCCGTGGTTCATGAATGGTTCAATTCGCTTCAACGGCGGGAGTATAGAATGATTCAACGCTTGCATCGCGATCAGGTGGTCCGCGGCGACCCGGGGCGGATCTGGGAATTCTTCGCGTCACCGTACAACCTGGATACGCTGACTCCGGCCTCGCTGTCGTTTCGCATCCTGGGCGAGGTCGCCCCGCGAATGTACCCCGGTCAGATGATCGAATACCGGGTCGGGGTGCTGCCGGGAGTGACGACCCGCTGGCTGACGGAGATCACGCACGTGCGCGAGGGAAGCTTCTTCGTCGACGAGCAGCGGATCGGGCCGTACCGGCTTTGGCACCACGAGCATCACTTCACCTCGATCCCCGGGGGCGGTGGCGTCCGCATGGTGGATCTCGTCACCTACGAGGTCGGCTGGGGCCCTTTGGGCGATCTGCTGCACGCGCTCTGGATCCGCCGCCAGCTTAAGGCGATCTTCGACTTCCGCACCCGCCGCATCGAGGAGCTGTTTCCCTCAACCGGGAGCATTCAACCGAACCACGCGACCAGGGCGGCGCCGTAAGCGGGGAGGTCGGGAGGTCGGCGGGCGGAGACGAGGTGGCCGTCGATGACGACCGGTTCGTCGTACCACAGGGCGCCGGCATTTTCCAGGTCGTCGCGGATGCCGGGAGTGCTGGTGACCTTCCGGCCCCGCAGGATTCGCGCCGAAATGGGAATCCAGCCGGCGTGACAGATCATGCCAATGAGTTTGCGTGCGGCATCGAAGTCACGGGTCAGCTCGAGGACCTTGGGGTACCGGCGGAGCTTGTCGGGCATGAATCCGCCCGGGATGAGAAATCCGTCGAAGTCCCGGGCGTGCAGGTCGGCGATCAAGGCGTCGGCGGTGCAGGGATAGCCGTTCTTGCCGGTGTAGGTTTTGCGTTCCAGCCCGGCGATGACCACCTCGGCGCCGGCCTCTTCGAATCTGAATTTAGGATACCAAAGTTCCAGATCTTCGTAGAGATCATCCACCAGGGTAAGGAGGCGTTTGCCGTGAAGCGTGGACATAACGATGGGGGACGGAGGGAGGGTGGGTGCTAGTGGCGTTTTGCGACGGGACGCTGCACGCCCGTGGCCAGGTCCCGCTGCCACAGGCTGGTGCGGCGGCGGGGTTGGCGGCTGACCTGTGGCAGTCCCCGGTACAGGGCCGGCGACATGCCGAAGCGTCGATTGAAGGCGCGGGTGAAGGCCTCGCGGTTTTCGTAACCGGCCTCGAGCGCGAGGGTCAGGATCCGCCGCCGGGTGGTGCGGAGTTCGATCGCCGCATGCTCCAGTCGGATTCGCTTCAGGCAGGCGCGGATGGACTCGCCGAACATGCGAACGTAGACGCGCTCGAACCGCGACACGGAAAGGCCCGCCCGACGCGCCAGGGTCTCGATGTCCGGGGGATCGTGCCGGTGGGAAAGCAACTGGGCGCAAACCGCGTTCATGCGGTCGTGATAGTCGGCGAGCGTGACGGCCTTCATGGGAGCGACGCCGCGCGCGGGCAGGTCACGGGTGGGGGCGGCATGGCGGCCATGATGGGGTCTGGGACCTGTGCCGCAACCTCCCTTTCTGGGTCGGAAGCGGACCCCGTGGAGACGGGATGCAGCCAGACTGGCCTCCCGTGTCGGCGCCGGAAACGCGTCAGCCGAAGATTGTCCCTTGAGCCGGCACCGCCGTGCCGCCAGTTTGATTCCATGATGTTTCGCCCCGGACTTGCCCTGCTCTTCCTCTCCCTGGCGGCGGCTTGCGTGGCGGCGCTGCCTCCGGCCAGTGCCTACAACACCGACGAGGCCAAGGTGGGGTCTCTGCCCTTGCCCGATCCCCTGCAGTTCGCGGATGGCTCCGGGGTCCGCACGGCTGCGCAGTGGATGGAAAAGCGTCGGCCGGAGCTGATGGAGCTCTTTGCCCGGGAGATGTTCGGACGCACCCCCCTCGGGCGGCCGCCCGGGATGCGGTGGACGGTCACCTCGGTTGACCGCGCGGCGCTCGGCGGCAAGGCGGTGCGCAAGGAAGTGACCCTCGCCTTTGCGGAAGGTCCCGGGTCGCCGCAGTTGCACCTGCTGATCTATCTCCCGGTTCCGCCCGTTGGAGTCGACCGGCGCTCGCCGGCGTTTCTCGGGCTCAATTTCTTTGGCAACCAGAGCGTGAGTGCCGACCCCGGAATCACGGTATCGAAAGCCTGGATGCGGGACAATGACGAATTCAAGGTCGTCGGCAACCGGGCCACCGAGGGCACGCGCGGTGTGCACGCCTCGCGCTGGGTCATCGAGCAGGTGGTGGCGCGCGGGTATGCGACCGTCACGGCCTACTACGGCGACCTGTGCGAGGATCGCCCTGAGGGCCTGGCAGCGGGGGTCGCGGGCTGGGCAGGCACGGGGTCCACGGAAGGCCGGGCGCCGGATGCGTGGGGCGCCATCGGCGTCTGGGCCTGGGGACTGAGCCGGGCGATGGACTACCTTTCCAGTGATCCCGAGATCGATGCCTCCCGGGTCGCGGTGCACGGCCACTCCCGGCTGGGCAAGGCGGCCCTGTGGGCGGGAGCCCAGGACGCCCGTTTTGCGCTGGTCATTTCCAACGACTCCGGCGCCGGAGGGGCTGCGCTTGCCAAACGCAACTTCGGAGAGAACGTGGAACGACTCAACCTGGCCTTTCCCCACTGGTTCGCGCGCGCCTTTCGCGCGTACAACGGAGCGGAGGAACGGCTGCCGTTCGACTCCCACACCCTGATCGCCCTGATGGCGCCCCGTCCGGTGTACGTCGCAAGCGCGGTCGAGGACACCTGGGCCGACCCACGGGGCGAATTCCTGGCCACCCTTCACGCCGAACCGGTATTTGCTTTGCTGGGACGCGGTGGACTCGGCCGCTCCTCCCCGCCGGAGGTGGACCGTCCGGTGCACGGGGACGCGCTTGCCTACCATGTCCGCTCGGGAAAGCACGACATCACTCCCTACGACTGGGCGCAGTACCTGGACTTTGCCGACCGGGTGCTGGCTCCGTCCCGGCGGCCGTAGCGTTCGGCCGGGATTCGGCGCGAACCGCCCGAGGCTGGCGCAATGCGGCTCGGTCAAATCCCGATGTCGCGGATTTCAATTCCGCTAAAGCTGACTACACGCGTGTCGATCCACGACACGAAGTGCCGATCTCGGCGTCATCTCCATGCCTTTCAAATGCAGCAGGTTCGCAGTGCCGGACGTCGTGTCCGGAGTTCACCAAAGTCACACCGCTCTTCTTGTGGTTGCCGACTGGTTCGTTTTCCGGTCGCAAAGGTCAGTCGTTCGCAACCGCCGCAAAACTGAAGGGTTGTAGGCTATGTCGACCCCACCAGCAGGAGAGGTGCAAGTGCAGCCAGGCGGTCCGTCGCGAAGTGATTGCGATTTTGTCTGGGCGGCGATCGAGCGGGTTCAGGCCGTGATCGAGTTTGACCTCGAAGGCCGCATCCTGCGCGCGAACCAGAATTTTCTCGCCGTGTCCGGGTATGAGGAGGCCGAAATCGTCGGCAAACACCACCGGATCTTCTGCGATCCCGAACATGCCCGCAGCCCGGAGTATCGCACGTTCTGGTACAAGTTGAGCCGGGGCGACTTTGACACCGGGGTGTACAAGCGCCGGCACAAGTCCGGGACCGAGTTCTGGATCCAGGCCTCCTACAACCCGGTCTTTGACGCTGGAGGTCGGGTGATCAAGGTCGTGAAGTTCGCGACTGACATCACTGCCGCCAAGGTCCGGGATGCCGAATATGCCAGCAAGGTCGCGGCGATCGACCGGTCGCAGGCGGTGATCGAGTTCGATCTCGAAGGGCGCGTCATTTCCGCCAACGACAATTTTCTCGAACTACTCGGCTACACCCTGGGAGAGATCAAGGGACAGCATCACCGGCTCTTTTGCGAGCCCGAGCATGTCATTAGCAAGGACTACTGCGCCTTCTGGGCGAATCTGGGGCGGGGGCAGTTTGTCAGCGGGCGGTTCTTGCGGATCGGGAAATTTGGCCAGCGCATCTGGATCCAGGCGACTTACAATCCGGTTCTCAACGCCGACGGCAGACCCTACAAAGTGGTCAAATTTGCCGTGGACGTGACCGAGCAGGTCGAGCGCGAACAGGGCATCGTGGACAAGGCGGCGGCGATGAATGAAGTCGTCTCCGAACTCGTGCGTGCAATCGATGCGATCGCCTCCAGCACCAAGGAGTCCAACCGGCTGGCCAACCAGACCAAGTCGGAGGCCGAGCGGGGTGACAGCGCCTTGAAGGAAGTGGTCCAGTCAATTGCCGCAATTCAGAAGTCGTCGATGGAGATAGCCGAGACGGTCAAGGTGATTGGCGAGATCGCCAACCAAACCAACCTACTCGCCTTCAATGCTGCAATCGAGGCGGCACGGGCAGGCACGCATGGCGTCGGTTTCTCCGTGGTGGCGGAGGAAGTGCGCAGACTGGCGGAGAAGTCTGCACAGTCGACCCGTGAAATCACCCGGTTGATTGGCGACTCGGTGGGTCGTGTCCAGACAGGCAGTGAAGTGGCAGGACGCGCCTTTGACGCGTTTCATCTCATTTCCGATGGCGTCGCCCGGACCAATCAATCCATCGCCGCCATCGACCAGGCCACGGGCGAGCAGTCACGTTCGGCTCGCCGGGTGGTGGAGTTGATTCGAGGCCTCACGCACCCGTCGGGGTCCGCTCCGGCCACGAAGAATCCGGCGCGGGCAGCCTAGCTTAGGCAGCCATGAGTGTCCCTGGCACCCTTGGGCTTTTTCGACTCGGACCGATCGACCTGGCCGTACCTGCGGAGTTGATCGAGGAAGTGGTGCGTGGGCCTTTGGACATCACTCCCTTTCCTGCGGCTCCCCTGCACGTGCTTGGGGCTTTCGCGTTTCGCGGCCAACCTGTCCCCGCGTTTGACCTGGCGACCCTGATCCAACCGGCGGCGGTCAAGGAGCCGTTGCGTCCGGTCGCTTTCGCCCTGATCATCCGGCACCGTGCAGGCCGGTTTGCCCTGCAGGTGGACGAAGTACTGGGGCTGGTTCACGCGGCGCCGGAGCACATCACCCGGTTGGAGGGCCGCTCCGCCGCGGGGCTCTTTGGCGAACTGTACACGCCGGCGAACGGGGGGCGCGTGGCGGTGGTGCTCGACCTGGATGCGCTCCTGAACGTCGAAGGACTGCGGTCCTCGGTTCGGGCGCCGGATCGGATTTTGGCGGGATCGGGCGGCGCGACTCATGGCGGCCAGCCCCAAGTGGTGGTTCGCGTCGGACCGGTTCGCCTGGCGATCGATGCGGACCGGATTCGCTCCGTTGGGATTCGCCCCCGTGAGCTCGATTCTGTGCTTCACCATCCGGTGATCGCAGGTTTCCACTCCGTATTGGGCGCGATGATTCCCGTGGTGGAGCTGAACGCCCTGCTCGGATTGGCAGTCGGAGCCGAGCAGGCGGAATCCCGCCCCTGGCTGGTCTTTGAGCACCGCGGCTGGCGCGCTGCGTTGATGGTCGATGCGGTGCTGGCCATTGAGACGGTCGCGGAGGTGGCCGCTGATTCCAATTCCGGTTCGGGCGTGGGTCGGCTTGAGTTTGTCGTCGGCAGCTTCGTGTCCCGGGACGGATCTCTCGTCCTCCGCCTGGATGAGGACGCCCTGGTTCGCAGTCTGGCCGGGGAGGGCGGGCAGGACACTCACCGTGTCGTCGCCGGGACAGCGGCGGACGTGAAAAGCGAGGCGCACGCGCCGGTCGAACCGGTGCGGTATCTGGTGCACCGTGCTGGCGGATGTCTCTTTGCCACTCCCTTGTCAGAACTCGCGGCCGTGATGGTCCTGCCGGATGACTTTGTTTCCATCGCTTCGAGTGATCGGGCCGCGGTCGGCTCGTGTTCGCGACTCGGACGTCCGGTGGCGCTAGTCGACCTGGCCGTGCTGCTCGGCGGTGAACCGCGGCCGCGGTATGCCGGAGCGCACGTGTTGTGCATCACGAACCCGACCGGCAGCCATGGCTTTGTGGTCGATGCCGTCGATTCCCTGCATGCAGCTGTTCCCCAGCCACTCCCAGGTCGTGACACCGCGAAGCATGGCGTGGTGCCTCCCTTCACCCACATGATCCGGATCAAGGTGGGCGGCGTGGCCCGGGCCGCTT
This sequence comes from Opitutaceae bacterium, assembly GCA_046346755.1. Classification (GTDB taxonomy): domain Bacteria; phylum Verrucomicrobiota; class Verrucomicrobiia; order Opitutales; family Opitutaceae; genus UBA6669. The sequence continues at coordinate 26,891 of JAXMHM010000003.1, forward strand.
GTGTGCTCAGCCTGGATCACCTGGAGGCCTGTTTGTCGGGCGAAGCGAAGGCGGCCTAGGCCAGGACCGGGACTTTCGTGCGACCTGATGTGCGACCCAAGGTCAGCGCAGAGCGGCAACCTGCCGCGCGGATGAAACGGTGGATACCGGAACCAGGCGGGCCTTGAGCAGGCTGGATTTCAGGCGCGGCTGATGGCTCTTCGCGAGGACCATGGCGTCGTCGTTCCAGACACCTTTGATTTCAGTGAAGAGGTTGCGCTGCGGGTCGTCGACAAAGACACCGGCGGGGGTGGCATAGGCGAGCACGGCGTGCCCCGAGATCGAAGCGCCCCTCTGGGCGTAGAAGAGCAGGATGCCCGCCTTGAGCAGGGGCTCGCCTCGGGCAAGGCGCAGGTGGGCGGCGGCGAGGGACTCAATGAAACAGCCATTGCGCGGAGAACCCGACATGGGCGTCTCACCGACCGTGGGCGCCGGAGCATCCGCAACGGAAGTGAAACCGGAATGCAGGGCCTGCAGCAGTTCGGGAAGGCGGCCCTGGTCGGCCTCGACCGCTCCGGCGTGGGTGGAGAGACTCTGGGTACCCTCGTAGGGCAGGTAGATCCAGAGCATGTGATTCAGTTCGAACACCAATGCATGGACCCGGGCCGGATAAATCGGGCCCGGCTTGGAGTTGGAGATCACCACGGCCCGACTCCAGGTCGTTGAACCAAGAAGATCCTGTGCCCGGCGCACGTGATCCAGCGTGGACTGCGCCGAACTGAGGGCGACGGTCGCTTCGATCAGGAGGAAGAGCAGGAAGGCTCGCATGCCATCCTTTTTGCATGGGAGGGGCCACGGGGGTGATTTTGCGACGAAGCGACGCCATTTTGCGCCGAATCACGAAAAAGAGCCCTGTGGAGGGGCTCTGGGGGGGCCGGCGAACGCGGTTTCCCGGAAATCGCGTTCCAAGTTCGGACCTCGCGCTCCCGAAAGTGGGATGCGCCGGGGTCACCGGTTCAAGGCGGCATCAAGGGACGTTCCCGCCGCGAGGGACGATTGCGTCGCTCCGGAGATCACCGGCAACCCCTTTCGGTTAGGGCAGTGCGACTTGATAGAACTGCACCTCGCCGAGATCCGGGCCGGACTCGGAAGTGCTGCCGCCCGCGACGACGATGAGGGAGCCCAGGGCGTCGGCGGCGGCGTGACGAACCGGCTTGAAGTCGACCTTCAACCGGGAGGTCTTCCGCGTCCTCAGGTCGTACCCGAGCACCTGGGCCCGATCCTCATAGTTGCCGAACAAATACACGGTGCCGGCCGCCACCGCTACCGCGGCCGCGCTGGTCGGCACCCCCAGCGAGGGCAGTCGCTTCCACACCTGCTCGCCCGGGACGAACAACTCAACCACGTCCGTCGAGCGACGGGAGGCGTAGCCCCCGGGAACGAGAATGAAACCGGTCACGACCACCGCTTCGCACTCGCGGGGCGTGGGCATGGTTGGACCGTCGGTCCAGGTGTCGGTCGCGGGATCGTAGACCTCGACGCGGTTCGTCTGGGTACGATCATGGCCGCGCAGTTGGGTCCCTCCGATCGCATAGAGTTTTCCGTCCAGTGCGGCCAGCCCCAGGCCGCGCCGGGGGTAGGCAAGGGGGTGCCCCTTGGTGACCTGTCCGGAGTCGAGGTCGAAGATCTCCACGGTATCGATGGGCAGCACGGGCCGTCCGGTGAGCCCGAGACCCCCGACGATGTAGAGCTTTCGCCCGATCCGGGCCGCGGCGGAGTGACGCCGGCTGGTGATTTTCTCCGTGACGCACTTCGAGGTCAGGGTCGTCAGATCAATGCGTTCGATGTCTCCCACCGGGCCGATGGAGTTGCTGCCCCCGATCACGTAGGCGGCGTCATCGGTCAGGACCACGGAGGCCCCGGATCGTGCGGTCAACAGCTTGGCCTCGCCGACTTTCTTCAGGACCGGCGCCGCGGGTTCCGACCGAAGCGGGACGTGGAGCGCGATGAGAGCGACGAGGAGCACGACGTAACGCATGCGCAAGACGTTCGGACGCTGGAGGACAGGCGCCAAGTGAAAACCGGACCGGTGCGAACGGTCCGGGCGCGGCAAGAGGACGGTTGATCCCCGGACTCTGATCCGCCAGTGTCGGTGGGATGGCGCGCGCACTGGTCCTGCTTCTCCTTGTGATGGCCCTGGGGGTGAGCGTGGGATGCTACCATGCCATCACTCCGGCGGAGCGGAGGGCCTCGTTTCAACCTTATGCCCAGGCGCGGATTGGTTCGGCCGTGGCGTCGGATTTTCTGTTGCGTCGCACCGCTTTGCTGGTGAACGACGGCGGCGGGGTGGGGTCGGCGACCGCAGTCGACGCGCGGGGATACTTTCTCACGGCCGCGCACTGTGTGGGGAAGGAGTCGGTGCGGTTGGTCCTGCTGCGCGATACCCACCGCTCCGCCGTGGTCCCGGCGCGGGTGGTGTGGCGGGGAGACGTGGCTCAGGGAGGACCTGACCTCGCGCTGCTCCGAACGGCGGGCCCGATTCCGTTCGCTTTTGAATGGGCGCCCCGGGTGATGGAAGGTCAGCCGGTGCTGGTCTGCGGACCGGACTACGAGGAAGGCGTGGAACGCAGTTACTTGATGGACTGCATTGCCGGACGAGTCACGGCCGTGGGACGGAGCACCCGGTCCGCAGAGCCGATCGAGGAGTTTCGCCACGATGCTCCGGTTCATCAAGGTGACAGCGGCGGACCGGTGGTGGGTCTCGACGGCCGACTGATTGGAATCAATTACGCGACGGTGCGGCTGGTCCTGCTTCCTCCCCTGGCGGTCCGGGTCGGCGTCAATGCCAGCCGTCCCGCGCTCGGTTGGCTCCAGGCGATGATCGAGGAGGACGACGCCCGGTTTCGGGAGGTGGCGGGGCGTCGCGACCTCCATGGGCCGAGTGCTGGCGCGGGCGAAGGAGACGCGGTGCGACCGGATTGAAGCGAATACGGTCGCACTCGCGTCCCTGTCAGCGCCGCAGCAGCCAGACAAGGCCGGCCGTGCCGCCAAGGCAGAGCACGGCGGCCGCGCCGAAGCAACCCTTGCCCTTGGGTTTGACCACGAGCGAGGTGGAGGTGTCACCTCCGGGTGCCTCGGCCATGGCCTCGATCGCTTCCTTTGATTCCTTCAGTCCCATGCCCGTGAGTTCACGGTGAAGTTTGATCGCCTCGATTTTCTGACCCTTGGCGATCAGCGATTGAATCGCGGCGAGCTTTTCGGAAGAGAGGGGGTGTGACATTGGGGGAAGGCGGCAATCGTACGTGCGTGGGTGGTCGAGAAATGGAAGAGGTGCGAGGCGGTTGGGTTTCCGTCCGGCTACGGCTTTCTGGGCTGGCGTATCCACTCGAGTGCTTCCGCTTGGGAGGAGAAGACCATGAGCTCGATCATCGGGTGGTCGTTGAGCATCTGGTACATGCGGGCCAGTCCATAGTGCAGCGGAGTCGCTCCGACGACGGCGGAGCGCACCTTGTTCTTGATGACCGCCTGACGCCTTCGGTTGGCGAGGGCCGAGATCGCCCCGTAGTCCAACTCAGCGACCGAGGCTCCGGAAAGGTCGGTCAGGCGGTCGGGAACGACCGCCTGCGCTCGCTCCAGGGCGTTGATTTCCTCGCCCATCCGCGCCAGATCGGCGCTGGTGAACGTGCCGTGAAAATCGCAGCGGAGGAGATCGCCATCCATGCGGAGGTGGTAGGGCATACGCGAAGAGCGAATCGATTCGTTCGCACGACTGGACGGGTCAATCGGTATTCACCGTGACCTAAGGTTCCAATCCCAATCGCATGGGCGGTGGGCTCCTGCCGAGGTTTACAAATCGAGCCGGTGAAAACTCCCCGTGGCGCGGGCGTCGAGTGGAGGCTGCAGTTAATTTGAAGTATGCCTAGGGGTAGGTGGAGCGATCGTCGTCGGTCCAGAGTTTGCGATCCGGTCCCGCCGAGCGGACTTCCATGCGGTTGGCGCTCTCGGCGTGGAAGAAAAAGGGGGTGCCCCACCGATCGCAGAGTTCGCCTTTGGGATTGATGGCAGGGTGATCCGGCGGGAGCAGCACCAGAGCGAGCCGATTGCGCCCGGCGAGCGCAGCGGTGATTTCCGAATTGGATCCAGTGGGGTTTCCGTCGCGAAGGAAGTTGGAGCGAAACCCCTCGATCAGGCCGGCGACGATCCGTAGGTCCCGTTCCACGGTGCCGGTCGGTGCATTCAGGTCATCGGCGAGGGTGGACCGCTCCTCCCCGGCGGAGGCAACAGCGGGCTCGGCCGGAGGCGGGCTCACCCGGGCGGGCGGACTGGGGAGACGAAGGGTGCCACTGGACGTGCTCGAGTCCCGACTCGGTCGCAGGAGCAGCACCAGCGCGAGAAAACCCAGGGCCACGGCGGCATAGATGACGGCGGGTTTCATCGGAGGGTCAGGGGTGAACGCTTCGGGGCTCCCGCTGACCGGCGGTGGGTCGGACTGGCATCTTCTCGTCGCCTCTGCGGCGGAAGCATCCGGACGACAGACCACGAATTGAAATGAACCCACGCGAATCCAGAGCGAGATAGGAGGAGTCGAGAACCTGAATTGAATTCACTGCAACGTGAACCGATCCGCCGCAACTCGCGGTGCCTGATTTCATTCGTGTGAATTCGTCCCGCGACTGCGGGATTCGTGGTTCAATCGAATGTTTCCAGCTTAGGCGAGGAAACCGAGATTGGGCTTGGCGAATCGACCGATGTTGGGAAAGGCGACCGGGAGGTTGGACTCGCTCACGCCAAACCACCGCGCGAGTGTGGCGCCGTACTCGTCGACGCTGGTGGTGGGGATCCAGCGGCCCAGACCAGTGTCGTCCGGGCCATTGACGACCGGGCTGGGCATCTTCCCGTAGATGTCACCGCCCTTGACGCCGCCGCCCAGGACGAGGTGATGCCCGCCCCAGCCGTGATCGGAGCCGTCGCCGTTGGACGTGAAGGTGCGGCCGAAGTCCGAGGCGGTGAAGGTGGTCACCTGATTGGCGCAGCCCAGTTCAATCGTGGCATTGTAGAAGGCGTTCATCGCCTGGCTCACCTGCTGCAGCAAGCCGGCGTGCGCGCCCAGACTGACGTCGGCGTCCACCTGGTCCGCATGAGTATCCCATCCCCCCACACGGGCGAAGAAGACCTGGCGCTTGAGTTTCAAGGTCCCGGCGGCGGAGATCAGGTAGGCGATCGATTTGAGCTGATTGCCCAGGGTGGTGGCGGGGAAGGAGGTGGAAATCGTGCCGGTGGAGGCGAGTGCCGCAGCGAGGGCGTCGCTGTTCCCGATGGCGTTGGTTGAAAGCGTGCCGAAGGCGGCGCCGAAGAGATTCGACTGACTGGCAGCAAAGAGGTCCTTCTGCGCCTGGTAGCGGTTGGCGTTGTTGCCCCCGGAGGTGCGGGCGAAGGCGACCGGGCCGCCCTTCGGGCTGTTGGTGCTGGCGGGCTGGACGGACAGTTGTGATATGAGATTTCCGACCTGGAATGAATTCACGCCATTCAGCGTCATCGACATGGATACGGCGCTGTTCGTATTGAGCGAATTGACCAGGTCGGCCATGCGCCCGCCCCAGCCGGTTTTGAACGGCTGGTCGGGGATGCTGCTCTGCCACTGGGCCTGCTGGTCGTTGTGCGAGAAGAGCTGGGGAGGCAACTTTACGCTCTGGGCCTTGTACTGGCTCACCGTGGTCGGTTCGACCAGCGTGCCCACGTTCGCGAGGATTGCGAGTTTGCCCGCATCGAAGAGGTTCTTCAGCTCGCCGGTGGCGGGATGCAGACCGAAGGAGCGGCCGTCGGAGGTCTTCGGTGCCAGCGCGAGCAGCGTGGACTGCGGCAGGGCCAGGGCGGTGCGCGCGCTGGCATAGGCTGCGTAACCACTGCTGTCATACGGAACGATCAGATTTGACGAATCGTTGCCTCCGTTGAGGAAGATGCAGACGAGGGCCCGGTAGTCGGAGGCGACGTCCGCGGCGGTGCCGGGCAGATTGTTGCCCGAGGGAATGCTGGCGGCGGCGGCGGTGGCCCGCAGGGCGGAGAGCGCGGACATCATGCCGGTCGCGCCGACGGCGGCGCAGCATTGACCGATGAACTGGCGGCGGGGGAGGACATTCATGGCGGAGAGGGAGGCGGGGGTGGAATGGATTACCGCTGGGTGGCGCCGTCCGGACTCGTGGCGATGAGCAGGATGGCGGTTTGGGCGCGTTCCAGCGGCGTGGCGGCGGCACTCAGGGTGCTGAGGGAGGTGGTGACACGGGAGCGGGTCGCCGGCGTGAGCTGGCCACCGGTCATGACCAGGGAGAGATGGTCGAGCAGGGCGGTGGGGGTCCCGACCAGCGCCTGTTCGGCGGTTAGGTTGAGCGTGAACGTGGATTGTCCGGCCACGCTGTTGGGATTCGAGGTGGCGAATATCAATCCGCCGAGGAAATTCGGCACCAGGATTGCCGTCGTGTCGTCGGTGATTTGAAACTCAGGCGCCACCAGGCCGGCGGCCGCCAGCGTGCCGGGTTGTACGTAGCCGGGTTCGAAGAAGTTGAACACGCTCGGGGATTTCTGGGGCGCCTGGTAGAGGTTGTCGTAGGCATTGACCAGGTTGTTCCTGCCATTGAGCGTGGTGGCGCCGAAGCTGCGCAGCAGGGCGGTGTAGCGCAGCAGGGGTTCGCGCAGTTTGCCGAAACCCGGGGCCGCGGCGGCCGTGAGGGAACGGGCTTCGTAGTCCGTGAGGATGGCGCGCACCACCGCGGTGAGATCTCCCCGCACTCCGCTGCCATTGTTCACGAACTTCTGCGCCACGCGGTAGACATAGCCGGGGCTCGGGTTGTCGGTCACCAGTCGCTGGATCAGCTGGCGGCAGATGAACGGCGGCGTGTTGTCGTGGTTGAAGAGGGCGTCGAGGGTGCGCTTGAGGTCCTCGGTGCCGCCGAGATTGGCGGGGATGACGAGGTTGTTGATGATCGTCTTCTGGCCGGGCTCATGGAAGGCCGGATACAACATCATGGGATCGATGTGGTTGATCGGGGCGCGGCGGAAGTTCGGGTTGGGGAGGGTGGAGAAGTAACTCCAGCCCGTGAAGACCTTCGCGGTTTCCGTGATGGTGGTCTGATTGTACGTCGCGATCGGAAGGCCGGCGGCGTCGAGTTTCAGGGTGCCGTCTGGCTGAAGCTGAACCAGCCCCACGGTGAAGAGCTGCATGATTTCCCGGGCGAAATTCTCGTCGGGATTGGTGCCAGCTACGGGATCCGCCTTGGCGTTTTTCAGGGACGACAGGTAGCTACCCATGATGGGATTCAGGCTCACTTGCTCCAGCAGAGTCCGGAAGTTGCCAAAGGCATTCTTCGCGAGGAGGTCCCAGTAGTAGGCGGCGCCCTCGGTCTGCCCGGAATTGAGTCCATCGTCACCGATGACGAAAATCTGGCTCAGCGCAAAGGCCATGCGTTGTCGCAGCTGATCGGGTGCGAAGGGAATGCTGCGGAACCAGGCGCGCTGCTTGAAGGGCTGGAAATTGTCGTTGGGCTGCAAGTCCGGATTGATGCTCTTCTGGTAGTTGAATTCGTCGAGTTCGGCGGCGCGAAAGTCGGTGGCGGGCACTGCGATCTGGGCTGTGATCCAGGCGTCGACGGAGGTGTTGACCAAGGCGTCAATCTCGCTGCGTTTGGGACCAAACGTGCCCTGCAGAAGCAACCGCGCCGCGTCGGCTGCGGTCAGGCTGGACGTGTTGATCGCGGGCGGTGCCGCAGGCGCGACAAACGTCTGCGAACCTGCGGCGGTCAGAAAGGCACCCCGCAGTTCTCCGGCCGGGTGCAACGACGTGTCGATGCCGACGTAGATTCGGCCGGACTTGATGGCGTCCACGATCTGTGCCGCGGTGGCGGTGGCTGTGGCGGAGATGTTCCATTGGTAACCGGTGACCTGTCCGAGCGGAAGGTTCAGCACGTAGTCGCCCGCGGAGGTGCTGTCGCCGAGAAAGAGGTGGGATCCCACCTGTCCGGAGCCGAGGTTGGAGAAGGAAACATTGACCGTGGCCAGGGATCCATCCGCGCTCAGCACAATGCTGGCCAGTCCGCTGGCAACGGAGCCGGCTGCTCCGGAGGCGGGCCGAAGCGTAGAGACAAAGAGGGTGCCGGGGGTGTCGGCAATGGAGACCGTGGCCCCGGTGGAGGAACCCACGGCGTAGCCGGTGCCGGCCAGAAGAGTGAGCGTCACCGTCTCCGTGCTCTCCACGGACGTGTCGACGTAGGGCCGCACTTCCACCACGACGCTCGTGGCGCCGGACGGCAGCGTCACCGTGCCGCCCAATCCCTGGTAGTCGATGCCGTTGGTGGCCGTGCCCCCCACGCTGTAGTTGATGAGGAGCGCGGTGGAGGTGTCGCCGGTGCGGGTGAAGGTGACATTACCGACGGACTTGCCCGACTCATCGATGGAGGCCTGGGTGGCCGCGACCGACACCGTGGTGGTTCCCGCCGGGGTGACGTCGTAGAGTTCCACCAGGCTTACACCGGTGGTGGCGTTGACCCCTGAGACCTGGACTGTGTAGGAGCCCGGCGCCAGATCGACGAGGACGGCGGCGTCCTTGCTGTCGGCCGGCAGCGCAAAGGCGCCGGCCTGTCCGGAGACGAGGGCCAGCGCGGCTCCGCTGGCGGCAGAACCGATCGGAACACCCCAGTTGTCGTTGCTCGCGAGGGTGGCCCCCGCGGCGTCCTTCACCACCAGGGTCGGGTCGGCCAGGGTGCCGGTGACACCGAAGCCCGCCAGGGTGGGTCCGACCGCTCGCACCAGAAGCCGGCGGGTTCCCGAGCCGGGGTTGATGACGACACCGGGAATGAGCACGTGATCGCCCGTGCCGACGACGGCCCGGGTGGACAGATTGGTCATCCTCGGACCCGTGCTGCCGACCTCGTAGACTTCGACCAAGGCTACGCCGACCCCGCCGCCGACGCCGCTGACCTGGGCGGTGTAGCCGCCCGGCGCGAGGGTGGCCACCAAGGCGGCGTCCTTGGAGCCGGCCGGTAACGAAAATGCACCTACACTGGTGAAGGTCGCACCATCGGCGGCGGCCCAGTTGTCGTTCGATTGAATCAGGGTGTTGTTCGAATAGAGCTCAAGGCGAGGGTCGGCCAGTGCTCCGGACACCCCGAAACCGGACAGGGTCGGGCCGACGGCGCGGATGAGCACCGTTTTGTTGGCGCCCGGCGCAATGGTGAAGCCGCAGAACAGGATGTTACCCCCGGTGCCGACATCGGCGCGGCTGGCCAGGTTGATCAGGCGTGCGTCTTGGGCCGGGAGGGAGGTGACCAGTAAGCCGGCCGCAAGGGCCAGGAGGAGGCGGACAAATCGCAGGAGGTGCATGCTCGAAGGAGGGAATCAAACCGGGGCGAATAAGCAGGGGATGACGGATGCGTCGTGCCCGGGAAGCTACGGGACGACGTGACACGACGTTCAAGGACGGTTCACCCTGTGGGATCTGGCAGGTGGACCGACGAAGCTATCGGTTCTGCCGGAGTGCAGGGCGTGGGACTGAAGCCAACGATGATCTTGAGGTGAAGACGCCGCCGACGGGCGGACGTTACAGGAAAAGTGGCGCGTCAGGATGTTTCTGGCGAGCCGGACGTTGCAAATCTTGTATCAAAAAGACTGCAACGAGACCGGCAGGTTCATGGGATTTGCGACTCGCCCGGCGGACCTTGGGCCAGCAGGTTCTTCACCACGTCGCGGTGGACGCGATTGCCGAGCCCGGCAAGATGGAGGCGCATGGTTTCGACGATTCCGTTGGTGTCGCGGCGATCGAGCAGCCGGAAGATCTGCCGGTGCGACTCGACCACGCCCTGCACGAGCGTGATCATCAGCGGGTGTTCCCGGCTGGGAGCCGGGAGCATCGTCGACGGGAGCCGGTAAAAGACGTAGTTGCACTCAAACATGAGCAGGTCGAAGTCATTGATGAACCTCTCGTTTCCGCTCGCCTCCACCAGCGTCTGGTGGAATTGCCAATCGAGTTCAAACCACCGTGCCGAAGGCGCAGTGGGGGCGGCCTCTTGCATCTGGTCGCAGAGGCCCTCCAAGTGCGCGAGGTCGGCGGCGGTGCGGTGGTGGCAGGCGGCTCGGGCTGCCGCCAGCTCCACTGCCTCGCGGTACTCGTGAAGGTGGGCCACTTCGGCGGGAGTGTAGTCGCGAAGCCGGAGACCTTTGTTCACCTCGTCCTTGAGCAGGATTCCCTTTGACACCAGTTTCAGCAATCCCTCCCGCACGGGGATGCGGCTCAGGTTGAGGCGCTGGGCAAGGTCGCGTTCGACCAGTCGGTCACCCGGCAGAAAGGCTTCGGAGAAGATCAGCCGGACCAGTTTTTGCAGATTGGGCGGCGTCCGGTCTATCTTCGGCTCGAATACGCGGCGTTTGGGCATCGCGGTCCGAGCTAAGAGACCGCCGGGCCGCGAGGAAAGCACGGAGTCGCCTTCCCGTCCGACCCGCACCACCCCTGGCTGCGGTTGGAGCGGGTTTTGCGGGTTGACACACCGGAGTGGCGCAAAAATGGTATACCTAAATTTCCGCCCCACGATCCCCGGTTTCGCCCCTTGAATCTCACAACCCTAGACTGGCTGGTGCTCGGCGTGTACATGGTCGGCATCCTTGTCACGGCCCACAGCTCCAAAGGGGGGCGATCCACGCTCGCCCAGTACTTTCTGGCGGACCGCAGCCTTTCGTGGTTCACGGTGGGATTGTGTCTGTACGCGACGCTCTTCAGCACGGTGAGCTTCGTGGCGATCCCGGGGGAGGCCTACAAGAATGGCGTGTTGTTCAGTCTCAATTCGATTGGTTATGCCCTGTTCACGCCGCTGGCGGTCTGGATGTTTCTGAGGTTCTTTTACCGAACCTCAAGTTTCACCGCCTACGAGTACCTGGAGCGGCGATTTGATCGGGGGGTGCGAATCTGGGGAGCCGGAGTGTTTCTGATCGCACGGCTGCTCTACCTCGCCGTCGTGTTCTATTCGGCGGCGAGCATCTTTGAAACCCTGCTGGGCTGGCCGCCGTGGCTCACGGTGGTCGCGGTCGGGCTTTTTACGGTCTACTATTCCTACCACGGGGGCATGAAGGCCATCGCTCTGACCGATGTGGTGCAAAGCCTGATCATCTTCGGTGCGATTGCTTTCATTCTGGTCAAACTCAGCCTACTGGTGGACTTCGACTACGCCGGGCTGTGGACGGCGGTGCAGCAGGGAGGGCGTGGCTACGGCACCCTGGCCACCCCCGAGTTCTACAGTTTTGATCCACGGGCCCGTTACACGGCCTGGACGGCGCTCGCCCTGGCGTTGATCGGACCGCTCACCAACTACGGCACCGACCAGCTGTTCGTGCAGCGCATGCTGTCAACCAAGACCTACGCCGCGGCCAAACAAGCCATCTGGCTGAAGACGCTGGTGGCGCTGCCGGTGTCGCTGTCGCTCTACGCGATCGGATTGCTGCTCTATTTCTATTATGACCATGTCGTGAAGGCGCCGCTGACGGTGCCGGGCGACCAGTTGCTCGGGTTCTTCATTCGCGAGCACATGCCGGCACCGATGCCTGGAATCGTCGCGGCCGCGCTGCTCGCGGCGCTGATGTCGACCGTCAGTTCGACCGCGGCCACCCTCGCGACCGTGACGACGGTGGACCTCCTGGCGTTTGTGCCCGGATGGAAGGAACGGACGGAGCTCGGCTCCGTCGCCTGGGGCCGATGGCTCACCGTGGTGTGGGGGCTGGCTGCGATGGGCCTGGCGTTGGTGCTGACCTACGCGGGGCGGACGGTGGAGTCGACCGTGCTGGAGGTGGCCCAGGTCTGGAGTGGACTCTGGTTGATCCTGCTGGTGGTTGTTCTGTATGGGATCTTCACCCGCTGGGCCACGGCCCGCGGCGCCCGGGTGGCGCTGATGGTGGGAATTGTGTGCAATCTGACGGCTCCCTACCTGCTCTACTACCGGGTGCCCGCGGCGGAACGGATCAGCTTTGTCTGGGTGAGCCTGCCGGGGTTCCTGATCGCGGCCCTGTTGCTCGGCGGAGTCAGTCTCTTTGACCGCCGGAAGACCCGCGATCTGACGGGTCTGACGTTTCGAACGGTGTCGGCTTCGATCAAGTCTGAATGACCGCCGGATCTTGGGGGAGAGTGGGTCTCCAGTAACAGCTTGGCCACGACGGGATCGACCGGGGAAAAGATGAGAGTGCGCCTCCTCGACACCCCGCAGCCCAAAATGCGGAGCGTGGGCGAGGAGGTGGGGGTCACGCGTTCGAGGTGCGTCGCCGCGATGGGCGGCCAGGCCGGAGCGCCAGCTGCCCTGTCACCGTGCTTTGGGCCGGCCTCAGAATCCTCACCGACCTGCCGGTGCTGCCTCGAGGTCGGGATTCTCCCGCATGAAGGCGTCGATCATCGCTTCGTAGGAGGGATCGAAGGTGACGCCAGGCAGGGCAAATCCGGGGAAGTCGACCAGGCCGCGCTGCACGAGGGGACGTTTGAGCGTGAGCAGGAAATGGAAAAACGACTGCCTCACTTCGGGCTTGAGGAAGAGGGACCAGAGCGCCGTGACCCGCCCCTGCAGACTCTCGGCCCGGGCATGGTCTCCCTCCTGCCAGGCGTCCAGCAGTGCTCGGAACAGTCGCGGTGCGATGCACGCCTGGGCCAGCACGCAGCCGCGGGCGCCCGCGGCGAGGCTGGAGAGGGTGAGTTTTTCCACACCCTGGTAGAAGAAGAACGGTCGCCCCTCGGTGGCCGCTTTGATCTCAGCACAGCGGTCGTGATCTCCCCCCGAGGTGTCTTTGATCCCGATGATGTTGGGATGGGCCGCCAGTCGGGCCACGGTTGGCACGAGAAACGGGGTGGGCATGCGCAGGTGATGGTAGAGGGCAACGGGCAGAGGGCTTTCGTCCGCCACGCGAATGCAATAGTCGGCCAGCTGATCCTGGCTGAGCGCGATGAAGTAGGGACTCATCAACACCGCCACGTCGGCCCCTTCCTGGGCGGCGAGTCGGGAAAGCCGCGCCGCCTGGCGGTGTCCCGCTCCGCTGATGCCCACATAAAGCCGGGCTCCGGGCGCGGCGGCGCGAGCGGACGCGACGAGAGCGAGCCGCTCCGGTTCGTCGAGCAAGGGAGACTCGCCGGTTGAGCCGGCGAGGAAATACTCGTGGACTCCATCCTGATCGAGGGAGCGCAGGAGTCGTCCCAGGCTCTCTGTATCCAAGGAACCATCCGCAGTGAAGGGAGTCACCAGGGCGGCGATGAGGTGGAGCGGGTCGGAAGACGAGGGGGAGCTCATGGCGGAGAAAGGGACGCGTCGGAAAGAAGGCCCGACACCGTTTCGCGAAATCGTTGAAACCCCGCTTCGCTCGCGCCGACGTAAGGTGGGGCGAGACGCAGGGAAAAATCCGGCCAGACGAGGCGCGCGTAGAGTTTATCGTAGGCACCATCGATCACGGTGCGCCCCTCCATCGCCTGCTTGACCGCCGCATGTACGGCACGGAGCAACGCCTCCGCCGCGGGTGCATGTTCACGGGGAGCATCGAACACCCAGGCCGGCAATCGCGGGGAACAGGCACTGAGCGCGCTGAGCAGGCCGCAACCGCACGTATCCGCCAAACGCAGGTAGGCGAACTCGGTGAAGAAACACCGCAAGGCGGGTGCGGCGCGAGCCACGTCCGCCAGCGTGTCGATGGACTCCCCTCCCATTTTCACCGCGACCAAGTTCGGGTGACGCGCCGCGAGCCGCGCGTAGTCCCTCCCGGTCAGGATCGGCTGCGCCCGCGCCAGATTATAGTGCAGGAAACGGACGTCGGGAAAACGGTCGCAGAGGTGGGCAAAGAAGGCGTCCACTTCGGCTGGCAGGAGAGCGCCCCAGGAGGGAAAGGAGATTTGAAAGGCGGTGACACCGAGGTCCCGGGCGAATGCGATGCGTTCCTGCACGCTCCCGAGCGAGGTGCCGATGACGCCGACCATGGGGAATGCTCCCAGGTTCGCCATCGTCGTGGTGAAGCAGCGGGTGATGGCGCGAAACTGATCGTCGGTCACGGCATACCCTTCGCCGGCCGTGCCAAAGAGGTAGAGATGCGGCGTGACGTGGGTGACCAGGTCTTCGATGCAGCTGCGGAACCGCGGTTCGTCCCAGGTGCCATCCTCGCGCCAGGGCACGAGACAGGTGGCAAGGATCACACGGGGGAATCGAGGGGTGTCGGGTGACAAGGAAAGCGGGCGGCGGAAGCACGGACCGGAAACGCGTCGGCCGTCTGGCCTCGGCGCGATCCGGGGAGCGCCGGGTCCGCCCGCAGGCTGTCAAATTGGTATACCAAAGCAAGCCGTTTTACCTCGCGCCTGGATCCGTGCCTGAAGTTTTCGCAGCCGGGAACCGATGGCTTGCCCTTGACGCTGGTATACCGAAATGCCGATTCTGGGGATGGCCCGGGATTCCCTGCCGGGCATTCACCTGTCCCATGAATCCCCCTGCCGAGCATGTTCTGGAGTGCGACTTGCTGGTGGCCGGCGGAGGCATGACGGGTGTCTGCTGTGCCCTGGCGGCGGCACGGCTGGGGACTCGGGTGATCCTTTGTCAGGACCGGCCTATGCTGGGGGGCAACGCCTCGAGCGAAATTCGCATGCACATTGTGGGTGCCACTGGACTGCACGCGGGCCTGCCCTTGCAGATCGAGCCGAGAGAAGGCGGACTGATCGAGGAGATGCGGTTGGATCAATGCGTGCGCAACCCGCAGCGCTCGCCGTCCATGATGGACCTGATGCTTTACGACCTCTGCCGGTCCGAACCGCTCCTGACGCTGATGCTCAATACCCACGTCACCGGAGCGCGCGTTGAAGCGGGGCGCATCACCGCGGCCACGGCGGAGCGTCCCTCGACCGAGGAGCGGTTCGTCATTCGGGCGCGTTCATTTGTCGATTGCACGGGCGACGGGCGCCTCGGGGTGGAAGCCGGCGTGGCCTATCGTCAGGGCCGGGAGGGCAGGGACGAGTTCGGCGAGTCGCTGGCCGAGCCCCTGGGCGATCGAAAGACGCTGGGGTCCACGCTGCTGTTCCAGGCAAGAAAACACGATCGACCGATGCCCTTTGTGCCGCCGTCGTGGGTCCGACGCTTCACCGCGGACGACTTCCGACTCCGTCCTTTTGGGAAATCCGGTTCGGACCTCGGCCTGGAATACGGGTACTGGTGGATCGAGTGGGGGGGATGTCTGGATACACTCAAGGACAATGAGGCGATCCGGGATGAACTGCTCGCCATTACCCTCGGGGTGTGGGCCTACATCAAGAACGAGTCCGGACTGGATGTCTCCACCTGGGCGCTCGACTGGGTGGGTTGTGTGCCGGGCAAGCGAGAGACCCGACGGTTTGTCGGCCAGCATGTGCTGACGGAGTCGGACGTGCTGACCGCCCGGACGTTTCCCGATGCGATCGCGTTCGGAGGCTGGCCGATCGACACCCATCCGCCCGAGGGCGTGGACGCCCCGGACCAGGCGCCGTGCTCGCAGAACCACGTCCCCCACCTCTACGAGATTCCGCTGCGCTGCTGCGTGGCCCCGACCCTGCGCAATCTGTTTTTCGCCGGCCGCAACCTGTCAGCCACCCATATCGCCTTCGCCTCCACCCGGGTCATGGCCACCTGCGCCGTGGTCGGGCAGGGCGTGGGCACGGCGGCGGCGCTCGGTTTGCGGGACGGTGTCGATGCGGTGGACATTGCGTCGCGTCCCGACCTGATGCACCGCATCCAGCAGCGGCTCCTGCGCGACGACGCCTACCTGGTGGGAATCCTGAACCAGGACGAGGACGACCGGGCGCGGGAGGCGCGAGCCACCGCCTCTTCCCACCAGCCCGGGGCCGGCCCGGAGCAAGTCCTGTCGGGGCAGACGCGTTCGGTACACGGCCATGGCGCGGCGGGTGACTCTGCCACAGGCAATCTTTGGGAGGAGGTGCTCGATGAATTGAACACCGGCGTGGCCCGAGGCCGCCACGCCTCCGCCCCGCCAGATCGCGCCCATCCGGGACTGCACCGCTGGATGAGCGATCCCAAGGCGGGCTTTCCGGCCTGGGTCGAACTGCGCTGGGAGAAGCCGGAGGAGGTGCTCGAAATTCAGGTCATTTTCGACACGGGGTTGCATCGCTTTCTCACCCTGTCACAGGCGGATGGTTACACGCGCAAGATGGAATGGGGCCGGCCCCAGCCCGAGACCGTGCGCGACTATCGTCTCGAGGGCGAGACGCCGGCCGGCTGGGTGACCCTCGCAACCGCGACCGACAACCACCAGCGCCGGCGGGTGCACCGCCTGCCCGCTGCACGAAGCTGCACGGCGCTCCGGTTGACCGTGCTGGCCACCCAGGGCATCGACCACGCCCGGGTCTGCGAGGTTCGAGTCTATGGACCCTGACGCCATTTTGACCGGCTTTTCACGCCTGCCGGAAATGGGATCCGGCGTCTGTAAAAACGGAGGCGGGACCAGCCGGTCCCGTCGCGGCCTCACCGAGGCCACCTCCCGTGGGCTGGACGGTGTGTGGCGAGAAAACGGTTGCGATGGATCCGGCCAGCCGCTGGCTTGACGGGATGAGTCTCACTCTGGTCATTCTGGCAGCGGGCATGGGAAGCCGTTATGGCGGGCTGAAGCAGCTCGACGCCGTCGGTCCCTCCGGGGAGACGGTCCTGGACTATGCCGTGTACGATGCCTGCCGCTCCGGTTTCACGCGTATCCTTTTTGTCATTCGCCGTGACTTCGAAGAGGCGTTTCGGACCCAGATCGGCGCCCGCTACGCCGACCGGGTGGTGGTCGACTACGCATTCCAGTCCCTCGACGCCCTGCCGGAAGGCCGGAGCGTGCCGGAGGGAAGGGTCAAGCCGTGGGGAACGGGTCATGCGCTCTGGTGCGCGCGCCAGGCGTTGCCGGGGCCGTTTGCGGTGATCAATGCCGATGACTTTTACGGTCGGGATTCGTTCGTCCGACTGGCGGAGTTCCTTGCCGGGGTGAACACCCGGCCGCCCGCGGCGTTCGCCATGGTGGGATTCCGGCTTGCGGCCACGCTCTCCGAACACGGGGCGGTTTCGCGCGGCGTGTGCGGGATGGAGCACGGGGTCCTGCGGCGGATCACGGAGCAGACTGGCATTCTTGCGGCGGAAGTGGGACCGGGTGCCCGCTTCTCCGGCGAGGAGATCGTCTCGATGAACTGCTGGGGCTTCACGCCTGCACTTTTTCCGGCCCTGGATCGGCGATGGCTTGCGTTTCTGGCCGCGCGCGGAAGCGACACCAAGGCGGAGTTCTATTTGCCTGAAGCGGTGTCCGGCATGATTGCGGACGGAGAGGCGATTGTGGCCGTGCTGCCGACGCGCTCGGTCTGGTTTGGTGTCACCTACCGGGAGGACAAACCCCGGGTCGAAGCGGCCCTCCGCCGACTGGTCGCGTCAGGCGACTATCCGCCCGCATTGCGCTCCTGAGCTCTTTGCTTCATGTCGACCTCCACCGCCCTGCCTGACCTGCGGACCACGGCCTCTGCCTTTGCGTTGTATGGTCGCTACGTGACAGGCGCCTCGCACGGGAGTGGTCATATCAACGACACCTATGTGGTGGAGTTTGACCAGGCCGGAGTGCGGGTGAGGTACCTTCTGCAGCGTGTCAATCACCGCGTCTTCAAGGACGTGCCGGGCCTGATGGACAACATCCGGCGGGTGTGCGCCCATGCCGCGACCAAGGCCGCGAACGGCGACGGGCGGACTGACTCGCGACGGTGTCTCGTGCTGGTGCCGACGCGGCAGGGGCTGCCGTGTCATCAGGACGAGGCCGGATCCTGGTGGCGTTGCTACCTGTTCATCGAAGGTGCGCGCACCCACGACCTGATTGAGCACCCAGGGCAGGCCCGGGAAGCGGCCCGGGCCTTCGGAGCCTTTCAGAACCTGCTGGCTGATCTTCCGGGAGCCCGCCTGCACGAGACCATCCCGGATTTTCACCATACCCGGCGGCGGTTTGACACCCTGCGCGCGGCGATTGCCTCCGACCGGAACAACCGCGCGGCCCGCGCCCGCAGCGAGATCGCCTTTGCCCTGGCGCAGGAGAAATTAGTCGACGTGCTGCTCGACCTGCAGGCTCGGGGCGAGCTCCCGGAGCGGGTGACGCACAACGACACCAAGCTGAACAACGTCATGATCGACAACGCCACCGGCGAGGGCCTGTGTGTGATCGATCTTGATACCGTCATGCCGGGACTCGCGCTCTATGATTTTGGCGACATGGTGAGATCGGCCACCAACTCCACCGCCGAGGACGATCCCGATCCGGCGCAGGTCAAGGCGCGCCTGCCGGTGTTCGAGGCTCTCGTCGAGGGGTACCTCGCGTCCGCGGGCGCGTTTCTCACGGATGCGGAGCGCGCCCACCTCGCCTTCTCCGGGAGACTGATCACCTTTGAAATCGGCATCCGCTTCCTGACTGATTTCCTGGACGGCGACGTCTACTTCAAGACCAAGCGCCCCGAGCACAACCTTGACCGGGCGCGCAACCAGTTCGCCCTCGTCCACAGCCTGGAGGCGCAGCAGTCCGTGATGGAAGCCTTTGTCCAGCGCCAGCCCCGGCCATGAACGTGCTCATCACCGGAGGCGCCGGCTTCATTGGCAGTCATCTGGCTGCGGCCCTGCAAGGCCGGGCGCGCGTGCGGGTGCTGGACAACCTGCGCACCGGTCACCGCCGCAATCTGGCGGGCCTCGATGTGGAATGGATCGAGGGTTCCATCCTCGACCGCGGCGCGGTGGCCCGGGCGGTGTCCGGAGTGGACGTGGTGTTTCACCTCGCTGCCCTCGTCAGTGTGCCCGAGTCGGTGAGCAATCCCCAACTGTGTGTGGATCTGAATGTGACGGGGCTGCTCAATGTCCTCGAAGCCTCGGCCTTGGCGGGAGTGCGCAAGCTGTGTTTCAGCAGCTCGGCCGCGGTGTATGGCAACAATCCGGTGGTCCCAAAACGCGAGGACATGCGCCCGGAGCCCCGCAGTCCCTATGCCGTGACCAAACTCGACGGCGAGTATTACTGCCAGCAGTACACGGACAGCGGACGGCTGGAAACGGCTTCGCTTCGATTCTTCAATGTCTTTGGCCCGCGCCAGGATCCGGCCGGCGCCTATGCCGCGGCCATCCCGATCTTCCTGCAGCGCGCGCTCGCGAACCAGCCGCTGCTGATTTTCGGCGACGGTGGACAGACTCGCGATTTCATCTTTGTGCAGGACGTGGTGGGCGCGCTCCTCTTCGCTGCCGAAACCCGGGGGCTGACCGGAGTGTTCAATGTCGGGTATGGCGGCCAGATCACGGTCCTCGAAGTCGCCCAACGCATTCTCGCCCTGGCCGGGTCGAATTCCCCGATTCAGTATCTTGCTGAACGTCCGGGGGATGTGAGGCACTCCCGCGCCGATGTGGAAAGGCTCCGCGGCGCCGGCTTCAGACCGCGCGGCACGCTGGAAGAGGGATTGGCAGCAACCCTGGCTTCGCTAAGATCCTCCGTTTCCCAGCCATGAACGCCCACACCCTCGAATCCCAACAACGCGAGCGCATCCCGACCGAGATCTTTGGAAGTGCCGATGAAGCGTGCGTCCGCCTGGCGGCGGAAATCGCGGCGCTGATTCGCCGCAATCAGCAGGCGGGACGCAACACGGTGCTGGGATTGGCCACGGGATCGACTCCGGTTCGGCTCTACCGCCAGCTCATCCGGCTGCACCGCGAGGAGGGACTGAGTTTCAAGACGGTCCTTACGTTCAATCTCGACGAGTACTACGGACTGCCGCGCACCCACCCGGAGAGCTACTGGCGTTTCATGCACGACCAGTTGTTTGATCACATCGATCTCCCGGCCGCCAACATCCACCTGCCGGACGGCACGGTGGCCCGCGCCGATGTGTTTGCTTCCTGCCGGGCCTATGAGGAGAAAATCAAGGCGGCGGGTGGACTTGATCTGCAGATCCTCGGCATTGGACGGACCGGACACATTGGCTTCAATGAACCCGGATCGACACGCGAATCCCGCACGCGTCTGGTCACGCTCGATGGCTTGACGCGCCGCGACGCGGCCCGCGACTTTCTGGGGGAGGCGAATGTTCCCCGCCATGCCATCACCATGGGCGTGGGGACCATCCTCGACGCCCGCTCCATCGTGCTGCTCGCGTGGGGTGAGGCGAAGGCGGGGGTGATCGCGCAGGCCGTGGAGCAGGTGCCGACCGAAACCCTTCCGGCCAGCTTTCTGCAGGGCCACGCCCAGGTGCGCTTTTTCGTCGACCAGGCGGCGGCCTCCGCGCTGACGCGGGTGCGCCACCCGTGGCTCGTCGGTTCGGTGGCCTGGACCTCGACCCTCATGCGTCAGGCGGTGGTCTGGCTCTCCCAGCAGGTTCAGAAACCGGTGCTCAAACTCCTCGATGAGGACTACAGCGAGCACGGCATGGCGGACCTCCTGACTGAACGAGGGCCGGCCTACGGGCTCAATATCCAGATTTTCAACGACCTTCAGCACACCATCACCGGCTGGCCGGGTGGCAAACCCAACGCCGATGACTCCTGCCGGCCGGAACGCGCGACCCCCCATCCAAAACGCGTGGTCGTCTTCAGTCCCGAGCCCTCCCACGATGTACTCGGCATGGGCGGCACCTTGCGGCGCCTGGTGGAACAGGGGCACGAGGTCACGGTTGTTTACCAGACCTCCGGCAATCTGGCCGTGCCGGATGACGAGGCGATCATGGCGGTCGATCTGGTGGGTGAACTGGCCGCGGCCTTCGAAATGAACGGTGGTCCGGCGGCGGTCTTCGCCCGGGAGACCGGCGGGGAATTGACGACCAAGTCCGCCTTCGAAGGGGACACGGCCAAGATCCGCCGGCTGAAGGGACTCCTGCGCCGCGGCGAGGCCCGGGCTGCGCTCAAGGGCTGTGGCGTCACGGCCACTCAGGTACAATTTGCCGACCTCGCGTTCTATGAGCGCGGACGCTACCGCCAGTTTTCCCCGGATCGGGCGGACGTTGCGTCGGTCGCCTCCATTCTCCGCACCCTGCGCCCGCACCAGATCTTCGCCACGGGCGATCGCGACGATCCCTCGTCCATCACGGCGGTGTGTTTTGAGGTGATCCGAAAGGCCTGCGCCGAGGTGGCGAGTGACGATTGGTTTGCCGAATGCCGGATCTGGCTCTACCGCGGGGTGGAGACACCGTGGGATGCCTCGGAAATCGATATGGCGGTGCCGTTCAGCCCGCGGGAGCTGGCGCAGAAGACCCAGGCGGTGTTTCACCACAAGAGTCAGCGCAGCCAGACGCCCGTGGCCGTCGGACTGCGCGAACCCTGGCAGCAGGCCGAGCAGCACAACCGGGCACTGGCCGCGACCTATGATGGCCTCGGCTTGGCCAACTATGAGGCGATCGAGGCCTTTCAGCGCTGGCGTCCCAAGCCAGCGGCTGGAAAAGCCTGAGTGCGATGTGCCTGCGAGCACTCCCGTCCGCCGGCTCTCGTCGGCCGGCGGAGGGCCGATTGCTTACAGTTGAATGACCCGGCCCTCCTGGGCGGACTGTTCGGCGGCAATGACCACGCGCAAGCTGTCGATCGCGCTCTCCCAGTGCGCGGTCAGATCTACGTTGTCGCGAATGGCGCGGAGCAGCACCTCCTGCTCGCGACGGCACAGTTCGTCGTGATTGGGTTCATCTGAGACGTCGATCCACTCGTCCTTGCGAACGAACGAGCCGGAGGCGTCCAGCTCCGCGTGGTGCACCAGCAGGGACTCTGTCTTGGAGTGGGAGTCCACGTCGGCGGACTTGCCGGCGCTGCTGGCGTTGCGGGCGGAGATGCTGACGCTGCCCTTCGGGCCGATCACGTCCTTCACGAAAAAGGCGGTCTCACTCATCATCGGCCCCCAGCCGGCCTCATACCAGCCCACCGAGCCGTCTTCGAAGGTGACCTGCAGCTGTCCATAGTTGACCTGGCCGGCGGGCAGCACATCCGTCAATCGGGCCCGGATGCCGCTGACGCGGATGGGTCGGGACCGGGTCATGCGGCACATCACTTCGATGTAGTGCACCCCGCAGTCCACGATTGGCGAAAGGGACTTCAGCAGGTTCTGGTGGGTCTCCCAGTTTGAACCGGAGCTTTGCTGGTTGAGGTTCATCCGCATGACCAGCGGCTTGCCCAGGGTGTGGGTCAGCTCGACAAACCGCTTCCAGGACGGATGCACCTGGAGCACGTAGCCGACGACCAGCTTGCGCTGCATGCGCCGGGCGGTATCGATGACGCGACGACATTCCGCGACCGTTTCCGCGACCGGTTTTTCGAGGAAGACATGGGCGCCGGCCTCCAGGGCGGCAATTGCATAGGCGGCGTGCGTGTCCGGGTAAGTGCTGATGCACACCAGGTCGGGTTTGGTAGCGGCGAGGGCGTCCTCGAAGCGGGAAAATTCGGCATAGGTGCCGCCGAGATCACGATTGACCGCCTGACGCGAGCTGGCTCCGCGGCTGACCAGGCCGACGATCTGGAAGGCGTCGCGCATGGCATGATAGGCGCGGGCATGGGAGAGGCCCATATGGCCGCAACCGACAACGAGGGTGCGTAGGGGAGTTGTCATGGAAGGTGAATGAGATTCAGGCGGTCCTGGGGGGTTGCGGTTCGAGGTAGGGACGCCGACCCCGAGTGAATCGGCGTCGCAATGAGAGAACGGCGAGCGGAGGCGGGATCGCTCGGTCCCGTCGCGGCCTCAACGAGGCCGCCCCCAACGGCAGTTCTCGGACCGAAATCGCCGCGGCGAAAGGGGAACATCAATGCGGAGCTGAGTTGGCGCCCACCGCGACCGGACCATGAGTCGGTGGCTTGAAGAAGAGCAGCAGCAGCAGGATTCCGCCGATGGCGATCGCGGTCGGGACGAGGAAGAGTTTGTGGTAGTCGATCACCCCCGTGGTGGAGGAAAACGTGGCGACAAGCCGTGGGAAGAGCTGGCTGGCCACCACCATGCCGAGGCCGAGAATGATGAAGTTGGCGCCGCCCTGGGCGCTGGACCGGACGTCCTTGGGGAAGACGGCGTCGACAAAGATGTAAACCGTGGCGAAGAAAAAGGCGTAACAGATGCCGTGCAACACCTGCACTGCGATGATCAGCCAGGTCATGCCGGAGTCCGCGAACATCGTGAACACCCCGTAGCGCACGGCGTGACCGAGGATGCCGATGATCATGGTCCATTTCCAGCCGAGGCGTTTCAACACCGCGCCGAGGGCGAGCATGGTGACGATTTCGGCCACCTGACCGATGCTGCTCACCACCATCGTCATCTTGGCAGAGATGCCGACATGGGTGAGAAAGCTGTCGATGACGACAAAGTAGCCGTTGTGAATGACGGCATCGAGGAACGTCACCAGGAACAGAATGGCCACGAACGGCATGCGCAGCAGCTTCGCGGCCCGCAGCCAGGCGAAGCGATCGAGTCCCTCGGCATCCTTGCGCGGCGGGGTGTGCGGCAGGGTCAGGCTGTAGGCGGCCAGCACCAGGGAAAGGATGCCGGCCACGATGAAGACCCAGCGCGTGTCAGTGGCGCCGGCCTTGTCGCCCAGCAGGAAGATGAAGGGCCAGCTGACCACAATCCAGCCGACGGTGCCGCCCATGCGGACGAACCCGAAGTCCTTGGCCGGGTCGCTCAGGTTGGCGAACGCGAGGGAATTGGCCACCGAGATGGTCGGAACGTAGAGCAGCCCATAGACGAGGAAGAGGGCGAAAAAGGCGGGAAAGGTCTGCGCAAAGGACGTCGCGATGAGCGCGATCCCTCCGACGAGATGACTGAAGGCGAGGAAGCGTTCGGCCGAAAAACTCCGGTCGGCGAACTGATTGCTGAAAAACATGCCGATGAGCGAGGCGATGCCGAAAACCGACCCCACCCAGGCTTGCTGGCCGGCGGTAAAGCCGAGCATGCCCATGTACGGGAAGATCTTGATCTGCCAGGCGCCCCAGATGGCGATTTCCAGCACCATCATGAAAAACAATCGGTTGCGAATGGATGAAGTCATGGAGTAAGTCCGCGTCGAGACGCGCAGGGAGGAAGCCAAATGCCCCTCAACCCCAGCCGATTCGCTTCCCGACGGCAACTCCCAGTTTGGGGAAATGCGCCGGATCGGTTTCCGATCCGACGGAAGGGACCCCGTCGTGGATCTCCCGCGGAAGGCCTAGATCAACTCACTGAGCCGGGTTGCGCCCGGGCGCAGGGGCACCCGTTGATCGAGGCGCTCCGGGAGTCCGGTTTCGATCGATCGGTTGGCGGCGATTCCGACCAGAATCGAGGCGGCGCCCTGCTCATGTCCCGCCGTCCGGTGCCAGGGATCGACGGGCGGAGCCGGAGAAAAGAGCTGCTCCACCATCACCCGGTCGGCACCTCCGTGTGGGCCGCCATCCGCAACGACCGGCAGCTCGTAGCTCGGGGCAAAGTGAGGGAAGATCCGGATCCACTCACCGGCGGCTTCCGCGCTGCCGTGGTGTTCGTGGCGAAATTCATCACTGACCACGGCCCGGTTCATGTGCGATCCGGTGAACTCGTAGTACTCCAGCCGGCCCCGGTCCCCGTTGAACGTCACCCGCATGCCTTCCCTCGGACTGTAGGCGATCAAGGCGTAGTTCAGCACTTCACCGGTGCGGTAGCGCACGAGCGCGTTCATCTGATCGGGAATGTCGATGCCTTCGCGGAACACATTCCGGTCGCGCTGGTAGCCCGTGTCGGCCTCGGCATCCCGATAGAGCCGGCGGAAACTCTCGGTCGAATTGAGGTCCAGCGCGAAGGGATCGCCCTTCGTGTCCGCGCCGGTGTAGCGGGGGTACGCGGTCCAGGCCGCGTCACCCCGCGCGAGGGCGTTCTTCCGGCCGTAGTAGACCAGGTCGCCATGCGCGTAGACGCGCTCAGGGATCGCGTCGAGCCACCAGTTGACCAGGTCGAAGTGGTGGGTTGACTTGTGCACGAGCAGGCCGCCCGATTCGGAGCGCACCGAGTGCCAGCGGCGGAAGTAGTCGGCGCCGTGCGAGGTGTCCAGCAGGTATTCAAGATTCACCGACTTGACTCGCCCGATCCGTCCTCCGGCGATCGCCTCCTTCACCTTGGTGCGGAAGATCCCCCAGCGGTAATTGAAGGTCACCCGGACGTCGCGTCCCGTGCGTTTGGCCGCGTCCATGATCCGCAGGCAGGACGCCTCGTCGATGGTCATGGGTTTCTCCGTGATGACGTCGCATCCCGCCTCGAGCGAGCGCACGATGTAGTCCGCGTGCGTGCGGTCCACGGTGCAGATCACCACCCGGTCGGGCCGCTGCTCGGCGAGCATCTGGTCGAAGCGATCGGCGGCATAGGCCGGCGCTGGCGGGTGGTTCCAGCGCGAGCCGATCAACTCGTTGTAGTACGCCATCCGCGTCGGACTGAGGTCGCACAGCGCCACCAGTTCGTTGGTGGAGGAATAGGTGCCGACGACCGGCTCGACAAAGGAGATGCCGCGGCCCCCGGTGCCGACCAGGGCGATGCGTTGTTTTTTCATGGGTAAGGGAGCCGTTGGCGTGCCTGCACCCGACCGAAGCAGGAGTCGGCAAGATGCGGGGTGGTGCCGACCCTCTTGACGCTGAAGCAAGGCGCAGTGTCAACCTATCGGGTAACGGTACGGACAGTCAGAGTAAAGCACCTCCCAAGGCTTCGGACTGTCAAGACGCTGCGGGTGTGGCGGGTCTGACGGGGCCTTTCATGGTGCCAGTCGACGTGGCGGGCCCGTTGCAGATGGGTCAGGCGCCGCGGCCCCTCTCCCCTTTGTCTTTCCCATGCGAATTGACCGCGTCCCGCGTTGGGGCCTCCCCGGCCTCGTTGATGTCGACGTCCCCATTTGCGGGGGCGCCCGCGCATGAACCCGGTGCCAAGTCCACGGCCGCGGGTGGGAATCATCGGCATTTCCGGGTACGGCCGTATCCATCTGCAGCTGGCGCGCGAATGGGCGGCACGCCAGGAGATTGAACTGGCGGCGGCGGTGGTGATCAACCCCGATGAGGAGGAGGAAAGCGTCCGGCTCCTGCGTGCCTCCGGATGCCGGCTGTACGCCGGATTCGAAGCGATGTTCCAGGAGGAGGGGGGGCGGCTTGACCTCTGCCTGATTCCAACCGGGATTGCGTGGCACTGCCGCATGACTCTGGCGGCGCTGCGTTCCGGAGCGCACGTGCTGGTCGAAAAGCCGCTCAGCGGCTCCACCGCGGAGGGGCGGGCGATCCAGGCGGCGTCGGTGACGGCGGACCGGTTTGTCGCGGTGGGATTTCAGGACATCTACGAACCGGTGGCCCGCGATCTGAAGGCGCGCCTGGTGGCGGGCGCCCTGGGACGGATCCGTTCGGTGCGGTTTCTCGGGCTCTGGCCACGTCCTCCGTCGTACTTCACGCGCAACGGCTGGGCGGGAAAACTGGGGGTGGACGGGGTGCCGGTGCTCGACTCTCCGCTCAACAACGCATTCGCCCACTTCGTCAACCTCGGCCTCTTTCTGGCTGGGGCCTCCTTTGCCGAGTCCGCGGCGGCCCGCGACGTCGAAGCGGTGCTCTGGCGGACCAATGGCATCGAGAGTTTCGACACCGGGGTGGTCCGGGCGACGACGGACGCCGGAGTACAGCTTTGGTTCGGAGCCAGCCACGCCTGCGCCGCCACCCGCGAGCCCGAGGTCATCGTTCAAGGCGAACGCGGCCGTGCCGTCTGGCGGCACGAACGGGACTGTGTGATCGAGTGTGAAGGGGAAACCGTCCGGCGGAGCCTGCTTCCCCTGACCAGCGAGACGCGTCGCTCGATGATGCAGGAGGTCGTGGCGAAACTTCACCGCCCCGACACCTTTGTCTGCGGGCCGGAGATGGCGTTGCACCACACCGATCTGATCGAGCGCATGCACGCGACGACACGCATTGGACCCGCGCCCGGACGGGCGGAATTCCAGACCATTCCCGCCGTCAAGGAGCCGATTCTCTGCTGCCGCGACGTCGAAGCGCGGCTCTTCCACGCCTACGATGAAGGCCTGCTGCCGTCATCCGACTGACTTTCGCCATGAGCCGCCGTGCCTTTCTTATGACACTCGAACCCGGTGCTGCCGGGGAGTGTTCGCTCCGTCACCAGGCGCCCTGGAGCGAATTGGTCCAGACGCTTCGCAGCCAGGGCGTCGTGACCTATTCGCTCTTCCACGACCCCGCTTCGAATCAGCTTTTCGGCTACGTGGAGGTGGAGAGCGACGCGGCCTGGGAGGCGGTGCGCCAGGCTCCCGTGTACCGGCGCTGGGGTCGCTTTCTCAGCGACGTAGTGGCGACCACCCGCTCCGGCGATTTCCTGGCGATCCCGCTCCGCGAGGTCTTCCACCTCAGCTAGCGTTCCGGGGATCCACCGTGGTCCCCTCTGCTTGAACCCGGTTCAGTCCGCCGGGATTCCCAGACAGAGGGGTGGTCCACCGTTGGATCAGGGGGTGACAGTGACCGTGAAGGACCGATCGAGGCTCAGGACACCATCGCTCACGCGCACGGTGATGACGGCGGTTCCGGTCCGACCCCGCACCGGCACCACCGCGATTGCACGATCCGTCTCGTTCGAGGAGAAGTAGATGCCGGAGGAGGGGATCAATGCTTCGTTGGACGACGTCGCGGTGAGCAGCAGGCTGCGCGCGGAAGTCTCGGCGTCCCCGGCCTGGAACGACTGTCCGGCCATGTAGTAGGTCCGCGATGACAGATTGGCCAGGGCTGTGATCCAGGGAGGCGTGTTTTGTGGCACCACGGTGATCGTGAAGGAAGCCAGGGTCAGTTTGCCGCCGTCACTGAGCGCAATCGTGATCGTTGTGGTGCCGGTGGCACCGGAAACCAAGTCGGCGGCGAAGGTGCGGGTCGAGCCGGTGCCTTCGAAGCGAATGGCCGCCTGGGCCAGCAGCTGCGGATTGCTTGAAACGGCTGACACGGTGAGCTGGGCGGCGGCGGTTTCGGAATCCGAGACGACGAGGGGGAGACGGACCCGGCCGTTGGTGCTGGTCGTCAGGTTTGCCAGACCCGTGATTGCGGGTGGGCGGTTGACGGGAACGACCGTGAGTACAAAGGCCTGGGTCGTGGTAAAGACCCCGTCCGATACGGAAAGCGTCACCTGGGCCGTTCCGAGCATCCCCGCCGCGGGGGTGAGACTGAGCGTCCGGTTGGCCCCGCTCCCGCCCAGGACCATTGCGGTCGTGGGGAGGAGGGTGGAATTGGACGACGAAACACCCACAGTCAGAAGGGAGACGGGCGTGGTGGAGTCGCCGATGGTAAAGCCCATGGCACCGGTCGACGAACCCGTTTCCAGCGTCCTGGCGGACATGGCGGACAGCGTCGGGGGAAGATTCGGGGGCGTCACTGTGACCACGAACGTGTCGGTGGCGGTGAGTGATCCGTCGGAGACCGTCAGAGTGACGGTGGCGCTGCCGGAGAATGAGCCGGCGGGTGTGATGGTGACGGTGCGATTGGACCCCGAGCCTCCGAAGAGGATTGCCGAGGTGGGAATGAGGGTGGAGTTGGAGGAGGAGCCGGTGACGGTGAGCAGCGCAGCGGCCGTGGTGGAGTCACTGACCGTGAAGGGGATGGCCCCCGTCGTTCCCATGGCCGGAATGGTGCGGGCGGCGACATCGCTGATCACCGGGGCGACATTGGGCGTCGGAGTTGGGGTGGGAGTGGGAACGGGTGTGGGTGTCGGGGTGGGGCTCGCGACGGCAGCCGCCGGGGTCATTGCTGAAACCACGGTCGTGTAGGCGGAATACAGGGTGCCGGCGTAGGCACAGAGACGATACGAGTAGGTGGTGGCAGTCGCCAGATTGAGGTCGGTGTAGGACACCACATTCGGTCCGGTGCGGGCGATGATGGCGAACGCGCCGCCGGCGACGGAGCGTTCGATGACGAACCCCGTCTCACTGTTGGAGTTGTCGGTCCAACTCAGAATCAGACTAGGCGGGGTGGGCCCAGAGAGGGCGGCCGACGACACGGACGCGGCCACGATTCCCAAGATTCCGCCGATCAGACTTCGTATCCGCCTCATCCTCGCCTTGAAATCCAGGAGTACAACGACCGGTGCAAAGTGGAGCGTGCCGTGAGTGCGTTGCGCCGAGTCGATCAGAAATAACATGTCAGTCGTGGATCAGGGAGTAGGAGTGCGGTGCGAGGAGGTTGAGCGGGAGAGCGTGGAAGCGTACGGACTAGACCCCATGCCCCTTTCCCGGCGTCAAAGACAGCAGTATTTTTAGGATGGGCGGGAATTCCCGGATTTTACTCTTTTTTCGCAAATGCTCGCGGTGGCTGCAACTGCGCCGAACCGACTGCGAATGGCCCGGGGCGGATTGCCTAAAGCGACTCCCTGGTTGTGCGATGTAGGGTACATTTCCGGTCATGTTCACGCTCCCCCGAGTCCTTGGTGACACATCCAACCGCCCGTCACGGCGGCGCTGGTCCGTTCTCCGGAGATGTCGGGTTTGTTGAAGGGCCTGGAGCGGTCCCTGCGCTTGTTGTTCCCGTGAGCTTGTTTCAGTCATCGCGCGATGAATCCGATCAGTTCCCTGCTCGTTGAGTTGGGCCTGGTGAGTGTGGGAACCTACGTGGCGCTGTTCCTCGCCGCGTCGCTTTTCATGATCTGGCGGCTGGAGGTCATGGGCACCCGTGGACTGGAAGGGACCGCACTCGGAACGGTCATCATGCCATTCTGCTCCGGGCTGGGTAACCTGCTTTTTGTCGCCATTGTGCATCAGCGCGGCCTGCCAGGCGCGGAGATTGCGACCAACGCGCTGGTCAACAACGCCACCAACCTCACCCTCATGATCGGTCTGCCGGCCGTGCTCTTCGGACTTTCCCTGGAGCCGACGGTCAAAAAGGGCCGGTCCGCGAAGGGCCGGTCAGGCGGCAACGCGGGCGTGGCCCGCCGACTGAACCGGCTTTCCCTCGTCTTCACGCTGCTCGCGGGCCTGTTTTTCACCGCGGCGGCCTGGATCCTCGGTCGCGACGGACGTTATGACCTGGCGGACGGGGCGATGCTGGTCGGTGTATTTGTATTTTGGATCATTGTGCAAGTCTTCGATGTGATGAAGTACAACGTCCACCGCAACCGGTCGCTGCCGCCGTCCGTCTACCTCGACATCCTCCTCGTCGTGCTGGCAGCCGGCGTGCTCTACACCTCCATCGACTGGCTGGTGGAGTGGATGAGCCATGAAGCCGGGACGGGCTGGGGAGCGGGAGCGCTGGGCTGGATCAGCGGGCTGCTCATGGTCGTTCCGAATGGACTGATTGCCTTTTACTATGCGGCCCGGCGACGGGCTGAAGTGGTTTATGCCTCCCAGGTGGGAGACGGACACATCTGCATCCCCCTCTGCCTCGGTCTCTCCGCGCTGGTCAGCCCGCTCATTCTCCCCCCTGCGTTTTCCGATGGACTGCTGCTGGTGGGCGGCGCGCTCGTCGTGCACCTCGTCGCCGTGACGGTCGGTGGTGGATTGGCGAGATGGGCCGGGTGGTGCCTGGTGGCGGGCTATGCGGTGTTCCTTTACTTCGGTCTGCCGGTGTAGGGGGCGAGGGCGAAACTCAGGGCAGTTCGTAGACCTCGAGCAGGGCCACACCGGTGGTGTCGCCGACGCCGGTGACTCGAACCGTGTAGCCCCCAGGCGGGAGATTGGCGATGAGGGCCGCGTCTTTGGACGTGGGCGGGAGGGCGAAGGCGCCGGCCACGCGGGTGGCCTCGTAGATGCCGCCGTACGGCGTCTCGTAACTTCCCCACTGGTCATTTTCGCCGATGGGCAGGTTGTCGCGGAAGAGGGTCAGCTGCGGATCGGCCAGCGTGCCGGTGACACCGAACGCGGCGAGGGAGGGACCGATGGCGCGGATGAGCAGCTTGCGGGTATTGGGTCCTGCCACGGTGAATCCGGCGATGAGCGCATCGGCGCCGGTGCCCACCTGCGTGCGCACGGAGAAGTTGATGATGCGCGGCGACTGTAGGTTCGCGGGCGGGTCGCTTGTGAGATAGAGCTCAGCCAGGGCCACCCCGGAACCCGCGTCGGAGGAAGTCACCTGCAGGGTGTACGCGCCGGCGGGTGCGCTCGCGAGCAGGGCCGCATCGCGACTGCCCGGGGCAAAGGCAAAGGCTCCGACCCGGGCCGCGGTGGAAGCCAGCGCTCCGGCGTCCGTGCCGGCAGACCAGTCCTGGTTCTGGGCGAGGGCGCTGGAACCCTGAAAGAACGTGAGACTCGGATCGGCCAGCGGATCGGGCACCCCGAATCCACCGAGCGCCGGGCCGGCGCCGCGAGCGAGGATCGACGTCGAACCGTTGGCGGTGATGTATCCGACAATCAAGGTCTGCGCTCCGGAACCGGCGCGGGCTCGCACCGAGAGATTGCTCAATCCCACCTTCCCGGCGGTGCGGTCCGGCACGAGGCGAACCAGGCCCGGCACTGGGCGTCCGTTGAACTTGCTCGTATTGTAGGCGAGCAGGTTGCCGTTGGGCAGAGCAAAAAGCGCTCCGCCACCCTGCACGCACTCGAGCGAGAACTCCGGGTCGCGTTCACCCCGTAAATTGAGGCGAACGATGCCCATGCGGCCTTCGTAACCTCCGGTCCAGACGAAGAGCCCTCCCTCACGATCGGCGCTTACCGGCCCCACGCGAAATACCGTCGTACCCGGAACCGGTACCGGGTTGATATAGGCACTGTTATGCCAACCATACTTCCAGCTGACGGCCTTGAAGGCAGGGTCGTCCACCTGCCCTGTTCGAGAGTCGACCATCCTTAGCGCTCCGCTCCCGGACCAGTACACCGTGCGCGGCGAAAAGGTCTCGGTCGAAAGGATGATCCCTTCTGGTACCGTGGCCAGGCTCCCGACTTCGAATCCAGTGACGAGAAAATCCGGATCACGGATACCGTCGGCCTGGAGACGAGTGACCAGGCCTCCTCGATCGTTGCCGCCATAGCTGTAGGTACCAACGAGATAAACACGGCCCTGTTGATCCAGATGGTAGCGCAGCGGCCAGTCCGGGAAAACCAACGCCGGCATGGCAAGTGTGAACTCAGTTTCCCGGTGCCCGCGGATGTCGAACCGGACGACCGGCGCCGGCTCAGCGGAGGTCACCCTCTTGATGATGAGCCAGCGCTCGTCGCGAAGGGGGACTCTCAACCAGGTCGTGTCGCGCAACTCGGGATCGGGCTGAAACTCGGCATTGAGGCGACCATCGGCCTTGAGTCGGGCGAACTTGGGTGACGCCTGGCCGTTCACCGATTGGAAGGTGCCGCGAATAGCCACGTCGCCGGAAGCGAGTAGGTAAATTTGGTCGATGGCTCCGTCCGCATCAAGTCCGCTGCCGAGATTGAATGACGGATCAAACGACCCGTCCGGTCGCAGTCGCACCAGGCCGTGTTGGATACGGCCGTCCACATCAAAGAACGCATCGGGATCTGCGACATAAATTGAGCCGTCGTTCGCGGGGACAATGAGTCTGGGGACGAACGTGAAGGGGACCTGAAACGTGGAGTCGATGGAGTTCTGGGTGGGGAAGTGGGCGGGCAGCGGAGGCAGGTTGATCCCGTTTCTGTCCGGAGCAGGTCCGCCGTCGGTGCGCGTGATGCCCACGGTGTAGGTGCCCCAAGCGGCGGGGGTCAGTGCTGCGATGCGGTACTCCCGGGCGGTGGCCCCGGCGATGGGTTCCTGGTTGCGATACCACTGCCACTGCGTGCCCGGTTCGAAGTCTTCGAGGCTGCGGAAGATCGCCGGGGCGCCGACCACCTGTCCCTCGGGGAAACTCAGCCTGGTCCGGGTACGATAGGTTTGAGCAAGGATGGAGGAAATGGCCCCGCCCACGCCCACGGCGACGGCGCGGCGGTCATTGGCGACCGCGGCCCGCCATGGCGTGCTATTCCAAGGAGGCGAAGGGGAGCCCAGGTGTGCCGCATCACCGACAATCAGCCGGGTGCCCACAAACGAGGTGACCGCGCGGTAGGTGTTGGGCTGGCTCGGAACGGTACCCGCGTCGCGGCGCCAGAACGTGGTGTCATCCGAGGAGGCCAGGAAGGACGCCTCACCCACCACATGAAATTGTTCACCGTCAAACGCGACGCCTTCCAGTCCACCCGAGGTGGCGACGTACGACCGGGTGAAGCTCCGGCCGCGATCGGTGGTGACGTACACCCGGCCCTGCTGACCACTGAGGACGAACCGTCCGAGTCCGTGGGCGAGGCCGCGCAGCCACACGGATTCACCGACGGTGTTCACGGTCCAGACGAGGCCATCGGGCGAGGTCAGCACGGTGCCCGCCTCGCCGGCGATGACCCAGGTGCCGTCGCCAAAGGCGATGGCATTCAGCCGTTGGAGGGTGCCGGTGCTGCGGGGCTGCCAGGCGACGGAATCGCTGGATACCAGCAGCGTGCCGTTGTCACCCACCGCGAGGTAGACGCCTTGGGCCCAGGTGACGGCGAGAAGCCAGACGGAGGTGCCGGAGGCGCGGTTGACCCAGGTGACACCGTCGCTCGAGGTCACGATTACGCCCTTTTCGCCGACTGCGACGAAGCCCTGCGGACCGGAGCAGACGCCCCAAAGTGTCTCGGGCGTGGGCGAGACAGAGGTGCTCCACGTTTCCGACTGCGCCAGAGCGGTGGACGCGTGCGCCCAAATCAAAAACGCAATCCAGCCGCTCCAACAGAAACGCATGCCCGAACGTCGGCACCGACGAAGGGAGGTGCAAGGCTTTTGCGGACTGCGTCACTGATCCCGCGAGCCGCGAATGGGTTCGGGGTGGTTTCCGGTGGCTGCGCGGTCCCACCGGCGGCAGCGCTCGACGGGAGAACTGCCGAGGCGACGCGAACTTGCGCGAGCAGCTAGACCAGCGGGTCGGCGCGAAACTTCTCGCCGAGCTCAAACCAGAGGACCTGGGCTTTGAGCCACTGCGGATCCTTGCGCAACTCGTCCATGGTGGCGGCCAGGTTGTTGCACACCAGGTAGGCGGACTCGCCCACTTTCATGCCGGCATCGTAGCCCGTTCCCGCGGCCTCGAGCGCGAACTCGAAGTCGCCCACCGCATAGCTGCGTCGCGCCATGGCAGCCCGCAGCGGAGCGCTGTCCTGCGGCAGCCGTTCCCGGTAGGTGTCGGCCCGTTTTCCCTGATAGGTGATGAGCGTCACCCCGGATGCAGCCACGCTGAGAATGGCCCACTCATCAAAGAGCGGCCGCAGGTAGACGGTATCGATGCGCTGGAGCTGGGAGCGGACGAGGGATTCGGCGGTGGCGAGATTCATGGACAACCTGAGGACTGAAACAGTGGCGCGTACCGTTGGCTTGGAAAGGGCAAATGCGTTCAATCCTCGCAACCACGGATTAACGCGGATGGACACGGATCGGACATGAACGGCTCTCGTTCGGTGTGGCACTGCACCCTTGGCGGTCTCGTCGTCCCCTGCGATCCGAGATGGTTTTCATGGTCGAGGTGCGGCTCAGCGCTGGGGGAGAGCCCCTAGGCTTAGCGGAGCAAAACGGGTGACAAAGACGGCTTCACCCAGCGCGGGGTCGTTCATTTCCAGGTACAGGCTGGTGCGCCGCTTGGGGGGAACATCGGGCGAGCTTCCCTGCCAGACCCGAAACATTCCCGGAGCCGATACGGTTACCTGCACCCGGGTCTCTCCGGTCTCGACCTCAAGTTCGAGGGTCTGGTTGCACTGCGTCACCCGTACGTCCCGCCAGAATCTGAAGGCGGCCGGCCGGCCCTGGGCGAATTCGGGATCGGCTTCGAAGGACGGACTCCGGCGTACGACACCCTGGAGATGCAGAGCCAATCCGAGCGCTCCCGTGGCGGGTGCGGAACGGACCACCTCGACCGTGTCGACGAGTGCGCCCGACTCGATTTTCAGCGTGCGACGTGCCTGCACCCCCTTGCGGTAGACCGGTTGGGTCGCGGAGACGCGCGCGGGTTCGAACCCGAGCAGTTCACCCGGGTGGATTCCCTCCTGGCCCTCGCCGCCCACCAGCGGAACATTGTGGTTCAGACCGCGGGTGTAATAGCCGCGATAGAGCGGTGAGCCATAACCCACGACACCCGTGTCGTGGGTCAGATCCGTGCCGTCGAAGAAGGCGGAGTAGTTGAGCGCCTCGGCCTGGGCGTGCGACCGCACCAGCTGACCGTAGTGGAAAAACACCTGCCACGGCCCGGAGCGAAGCACGGCCATGCGGCTCGATTCGAGGCTGCGGCTGGTCACTTCCGGCAAGACCGACCCGCCGGCGGGAAAGTCTGCCGGCGGGTCCAGCAGGGTGTCCCAGTCGCGACGCGCGGCCGCGCCCGAAAGCCCGAGCGAGGTGGGCAGGCACCGGTAGGCTTCAAAAAAGAGCGCGGGATTGGGGGCGGTGCCGATGCCGATGTTGTCGGCCGGATTGGGCAGTTGACCGTTGGGGAACCGGAGGATCAGCGGCGCGAGGAGGAGATTCTGGGCCACCGCCATTTCCGTGGCGAGCTCACCGGCCCGCCCGTGCAGCCCGGCTGCGACGAAGAGGGGGACGAGGGCGCGCACCACGTATCCATTGTAGCCTAACGACTGTTCGTGCCAGAGGTAGTCGCTGGTGATGCCGGCCGCGATCTGGCGACGCAGGCCGAACCGGCCGTCGATCGCCTCGCGCCACAGCGCGTCGTCACCGAACAGCAGCGCGACCTGGGCGGCGGCGCAGCGCTGCCAGACCGCAATGTTGTGGATGATCTGGAAGTTGCGATTGAGCACCTGCACCTCCGGCAGGAAGAACTTCGTTTTCCAGGACTCGAGACGTTCAGGGGCGACGCTGCCGCCGATCAGCCGGACCGCCTCGGTGAATTTCACCAGGTTGGTCGCCTCGGTGAGCGACTGCCAGAAGAGGCGCGCCCCCTGGTCGGGTCGCTGCACCTCCCATTTGAGATAGTTGTCCGCGTAAAAGTCCATCTGCCCGGCCGCCCAATCGCGAAAGCGATCCTCGCCGGTCAGCCGATGCAGCAGCGCGGCGCGGCGCATCATGTCGACATGACGATCCCGAAAGGAAACGACCCACCAGGCCTTGAGTTTGGGGGTGATTTCGACCCGGGAATCGGAGGGACTCGAAAACTGAAACACCTCCTCGCCCGGAATCTTCTCCGTCCAGGTGAGCCGTGAGCCGTCCTTCGGGCTTACGCCGTCGTGAGACCAGCCGGCGACCCATTCGACCCGGTCGCGGTGCCGGGCCATCCAGGCCTCGACAGCGGCGCGTTCCTTGCCCAACCACTCCTTCCAGGCCGGATCCTGGGAGCACCGCAGACGGGCGCCATCCCAGTCCTCGCGTGCGGCGCGCCAAGGGTGCCCCTGTGCGTCGTAGCGCTTGAGTTCGGGCAGGTAGCGCTCCGGTTGGGGCTTGGCGTACTCGACGGCGACACACTCGATCGGCGCAAGGGTACTCGCCAGCAGCAAAGTGAGAAGGGGCAAACGCATGGGCCCAACCATTACCGACTCGGAGCGGTGCGCAACCATGCGAGTGAGGTCGCCTGCGTGCAACGCAGGCATGGCACCGCGGTTGCACGGGGAGCGGTTCGGGCTTGTTTTTGCTTTCTGGCTCACCTGCCTTTTGCTGTTATTTCCTTCACCCCGCAGACCCTCCCGTCCCTTGAATTTCCTTAGCCGTTTTCTGTTCGTTTCTTGTGTTCTGCCTGCCGGGCTTTCGTCGGCGGAATCCCGCCTCAGCTTCAATCGTGACATCCGTCCGATCCTCTCGGATCGGTGCTACCATTGCCATGGCCCGGATGGCAGCAACCGGAAGGCCGACCTGCGGCTGGACGTACGAGGCGAGGAGGCGCTGCTGGTCCTGGCGCCGGGTGAGATCGAGGCGAGCGAAGTGGTAAAACGCATTTTTTCCGCAGATGCCGAGGAGGTCATGCCTCCGCCCGAGAGTCACAAGACGCTCACGGCCGACGAAAAGGCCAAGCTGCGCCGGTGGATCGCCGAAGGGGCGGTCTATGAACCGCATTGGGCCTACGCACCCCTGGTCCGCCCGGTGGTGCCCGGTCAGACCGGGGAGCATCCCATCGATGCGTTCGTGCGGGAGAAACTCCCGCCCGGGGCAGGTGGCTTTGCCCCGGAGGCCTCGCAGGAACGGCTGCTTCGCCGGGTGTCCCTCGACCTGACGGGCCTGCCGCCGACGGAATCGGAGCGCGAGGCCTTTCTCGCGGATCGCACGCCGGGGGCCTACGAGCGTCAGGTGGACCGCCTGCTGGCCTCACC
This sequence comes from Opitutaceae bacterium, assembly GCA_046346755.1. Classification (GTDB taxonomy): domain Bacteria; phylum Verrucomicrobiota; class Verrucomicrobiia; order Opitutales; family Opitutaceae; genus UBA6669. The sequence continues at coordinate 64,089 of JAXMHM010000003.1, forward strand.
CCGATTTGGCGAACGGATGGCGGTGTGGTGGCTGGATATCGCCCGCTTCACGGACACGGTGGGATTCCACGGCGACCAGAATCAGCGCATTTTTCCCTACCGCGACTACGTCATTGCCGCGTTCAATTCCAACAAGCCCTTCGACGTGTTCACCACGGAGCAACTCGCCGGCGACCTGCTGCCGAGTCCGACGGTGGAGCAACGGGTCGCCACCGGCTACAATCGCCTCAACATGATGACCCGCGAGGGCGGGGCACAGCCCAAGGAGTACCTGGCCAAGTACGGGGCGGAACGCGTGCGTTCGGTCGCCGCCGCCTGGCTCGGCAGCACGTTCGGCTGCGCGGAATGCCATGACCACAAATTCGATCCGATCGCCACGCGCGATTTCTACGAGCTGCAGGCCTTCTTCGCCGACGTAAGGCAATGGGGGGTGTATCACGACTACACCTACACACCGAACCCCGAGCTGCGCGGATTCAGCAACGATCACCCGTTCCCGCCGGAGCTTCAGGTCGAGAGTCCCTACCTGCAGGCCAAGGACCGGCGGGCGCGCGAGGCGCTCGTGCGTTACCTGCAGGAAACGGTGCCGGCGAAGGGCCCGGCCGCCAAGGCGCGCGCGTCCTGGCTCAAGGATGCGGAGGCGTGGGTGAAGGAGCACCACGGACTCTGGACACCGGCGCCGGCGGAGGCCCAGCGTTTCAAACGCGGGCAAACCGAGGCGACGGGGGGCCTCACCGCGGCGCCGGGCGGCGGGTTGGAACTCGGGGTCAAAGCGCGGTCCGGTGACGAGGTGAAGGTCACCCTCAAGCCCGCAGCCGGGCGTTACGCGTCACTCCGGGTGCAGATCGACGCGGTGGCGTTTCCGCTGGAGGATGTGGAAGGGTCGGGCCTTCGACTGTACGCCCTGATTCACCGCAAGGGGGGAAAAGACCGCAAGGTGGAGGTGCAGTTTGCCGAGGCGAAACACAAGCGTCCGCGCTACCGCAATGGTGCCGAGACGGACGGTGTAGCCGAGGGGTGGCGCCTGCCCGCCGAGAATCCGGCCGAGCCCATTTCCGCCGTGTGGGTGTTCACGGAAACGATCGACTTCCGGGAGGGGGATGAACTCGGACTGCGGTTGTCCTACGACGTCACCGGAACGGTCCGGTTTTCCCTTTCGCCCTTTGCCGCGCTCGATCCCCGCACGCTCGATGGGCCCGAGGCTGTGGCGGCGCTGACCGCGGCGCCTGCCTCGCGGTCTCGCGAGCAGTCCCTTCTGGTCTCCGAACTCTGGCTGGGCTCGGGCGCGGCGGATCCCAATGCGCTCGCGACGGCCCGTCGCCTGGCGGCCGAGGTTCGGGCCGCGCAGGGGGGGCGGGCCTGGACTCTGGTGACCGAACCGGCGCCGCCGATACCGGTGCGCGTGTTACCCCGGGGAAACTGGCAGGACGAGTCGGGGCCGTTGGTCCTGCCGGCGACGCCGAGTTTTCTGCCCGGCCGTCGCGTCAGCACGCCGGAGTCGCGCCTGACCCGCCTCGACCTCGCGCGCTGGCTCACCTCCGCGGAGAATCCGATCACGGCCCGCACCGTCGCCAACCGCCTCTGGCAACCCTTCTTCGGCACGGCCTTGAGCGCGGTGGTCGACGACCTGGGTTCCCAGGGAGAACTGCCCTCGCATCCCGACCTGCTCGACTGGCTGGCCTGCGAGTTTCGGGAAAGCGGCTGGGATGTGAAGCACCTGATCCGCCTGATTGTGACCAGCCGCACCTACCGGCAAAGCACCGTGATGCGCCCCGAGCTGCGCGACCTCGATCCGGGCAACCGGCTGCTCGCGGCCCAGACGCCCCGCCGGCTGGAGGCGGAGTTTGTCCGCGACAACGCTCTCTTTGTCGCCGGACTGCTCAATCTTGAGGCAATCGGTGGACCGAGTGTGCGTCCCTACCAGCCGGAGGGACACTATGCGGCGCTGCAGTTCCCGGATCGCGATTATGTCGACAGCGGGGCCGAGGAGCAGTGGCGCCGTGGGGTGTACATGCATTGGCAGCGCACGTTTCTTCACCCGATGCTGGTGAATTTTGATGCGCCCAACCGGGATGAATGCACGGCCCAGCGCACGCTGAGCAACACCCCGCAGCAGGCGCTCACCCTGCTCAACGATCCCACGTTCGTCGAAGCGGCGCGTGTCTTTGCCGCGCGATTGCTGACCGGCCCGCAAACCACCGACGCGGCTCGCCTCGACCGCGGTTTTGTCCTCGCCGTCGGACATGCGCCCAAACCCGCCGATCGCGGGAGGCTGCTCGCCCTGCTGGCGTCACAACTTCAGCACTACACTGGAAATCCGGAAGAGTCGCGTCGGCTGCTGGCGGTCGGACTCCAGCCTGCGCCCGCCGGTGTCGCTCCGGCCACGCTGGCCGCCTGGACCCAGGTGTGCCGCGTGCTGCTGAATGCCCAGGAAACCATCACTCGTTACTGACCCGAGCCATGACACCGCTTTCCCCCGACTTGATCAACCGCCGCACGTTCCTGACCCGGAGCGCCTATGGCCTGGGCGGGCTCTCCTTTGCCCTGCTGGCGGACCGGTTGCTGGGCGCCGGCGCCGACTTGCCCGCCGAGCCGGGCTGGCGCGGGACGCTGCGGCGGCCCCATTTTCCGGTCAAGGCGCGCCGCATCATCTACCTCTGCATGGCGGGTGGTCCGTCGCACCTGGAGACGTTTGACTACAAGCCCGAACTGGTCCGCCTCGACGGGAAGGTGTTTCCCGACTCGTTCACTCAGGGCCAGCAGCTGGCGCAACTTCAGAACACGGTGCTGAAGGCACGCGGCCCCATCGCTCCCTTCAGCCGGCGGGGGCAGTGCGGCATGGAGGTGTGCGACCTGTTTCCGCATATCGGTGCGCTGGCCGACGATCTCTGCGTCATCCGTTCGATGAAGACGGAACAGATCAATCATGACACGGCCCACGCCTTCATGAACACCGGCAGCATCATCAAGGGACGGCCGAGCATGGGTTCCTGGCTACTCTACGGCCTCGGTTCGGAATCGGAGAATCTGCCCGGTTTCGTCGTGTTGACGTCCAAAGGCAAGAACGGGGTGCAACCGGTGTCCGCCCGCCAGTGGAGCAGCGGCGTGCTGCCCAGTCGGTTCCAGGGGATCCAGTTTCAATCGCGGGGTGATGCGGTGCACTACATTGGAAATCCAGACGGCGTCTGCCAGAGCACGCAGCGGCAGGTCATCGAGGAGGTGATGCGCCTGAACGGGAGTCTCGCCGAGGAGATGCACGACCCCGAGATCGCCACGCGCATCGCGCAGTACGAGCTCGCCTTCAAGATGCAGGCGAGTGTGCCCGAGCTGACAGATTTCAAGAGTGAGACGCCGGCCATGCTGGAGCGGTACGGAATCAAGGAGCCGGGGGACGGTTCCTTTGCTTCGAACTGCCTGCTCGCCCGGCGCCTGGCGGAACGGGGCGTACGCATGATTCAGCTGTATCACCGCGGCTGGGACCATCACTCCGACATCGTCGGGGGCATGAAGGAGGGAGCGATGGCGGTCGATCAGGCCACGGCGGCGCTGATTTCCGATTTGAAGGAGCGCGGCATGCTCGACGACACCCTGGTCCTCTGGGGTGGAGAGTTCGGCCGCACCCCGATGGGGCAGGGCACCGGGCGCGACCATCACATCCTCGGTTTCAGCCTGTTCATGGCCGGCGGGGGTGTGAAAAAAGGCACGGTCTATGGGGCCACCGACGAACTCGGTTACCGCGCCACGCAGGACGTGGTTGATGTGCACGATCTGCATGCCACCCTGCTCGCCTTGATGGGGGTCGACCACCTCCGACTCAGCACCAAATTCCAGGGCCTCGATGTCCGTCTCACTGGCATTGCCGGCAACGTGGTGCGTGGCGTCATGGCGTGATCGCGCGGGGACCCGATCCGTCGCCGGCCGATTGACACAAAAAAGCACAGGAACCTGTGCCCTGCATCGCTTTGGCTTTGGTTTAGCCACGAATGTGCCGATGGACGCGAAGATCATGTCAGCCATCGCACTGTCCCCCGACCGTTTGCTTGATTACGCAAATCGATTGCCCGCTGCGCCGCAGATTATGGCCCAGCTGAACACCCTGTTGCACAACGCCAACGCAGATCTGGGTCAGATTGCCGAGCTGCTGCGGCGCGACGCCTCGCTGGCCGCCCGGGTGATCCGGGTGGCGAACAGCCCTGCCTACCGCGGTGAGGGCGTGGCGTCGATTGAGGACGCCCTGCAGCGCGTCGGCTTCAGTGAAGTGTATCGCCTGGCCGGTCTGGCCTCGGTCAACCAGCTGGCTGAGATCTCGATTTCCGCGTATGGTTTCACCTCGCTGCAACTGAGCGAGAATTCGCTGCTGACCGCCCTGGCGTGCGAAAGCCTGGCCCGCCGGTCCGGTGCGGATCCGCGCGCGGCCTACACGGTGGGACTCTTTCGTTCGATTGGGAAACTCGTCCTCGGCAGTGCGGCGGCGAAAGTGCCTGGCCCTGATTATCCGCAGGCGGCCGGGTTCACGCTGGAAGCGTGGGAGCAGGATCGCTTCAGTATCACCTCGCCGGAAGCCGGTGCGATCGTACTGAAGGTCTGGGGATTTCCCGACCTGGTCGTCGCCGGTGTACTCGACCAGTACATTCCCGATCCCTTTGCCCCCAATCATCCCATTGCCGCTCTCCTCAACGTGGCCAGCGGGATTGCAGCGGACCTGGGCCACGGTCTCCCCGGTGAGGAACTGGCTTGGGAGCCCAATCATGCCAAGTTTGCCTGTGCCCGGTTGCTGGAATCGGCCTTGAAGCCGTCCGCAGACGAGGCACACCAGCGGTTTCTGGCGCTGCGGAGCGGACTTTCCTCCAGCTGATTTGACGAGAGCGGCCCGCGTGGCAGCCTCCCGCTGCGCATGGGATGCTCCAGCCTTTCCATCGGGATCGTGGGCGCGGGAACCGCGGGCCCGGCTGCGGCCGTGTACCTGGCTCGGGCCGGACACGCCGTTGAACTGTTGGAGCGGGCTCCGCGCAATCTTCCGGTGGGTGCTGGCTTTCTGCTTCAGCCCACGGGCATGCACGTGCTCGAGGACCTGGGACTCCTCAACGATCTCCTGCCGAAAACCCGTGCCATTCGCCGCCTCACGTGTCTCGACTCCCGGCATCACGCCCTGTTCGATCTGCACTACGGCGAGCTTTCGCCCCGGCTGTTCGGTGCTGGCACTCACCGCGCCGCCCTCCTCGGGCTGCTGCTGGCGGCGGCGGAGCAGGCCGGGACGCGAGTGCGCTGGGGCCGTGAGGTGGTGGCGCTGGAACGAACGTCGACCGGTCGACCGCGCCTGCGGGATGCGAAGGGTGACGAGCACGGTCCCTACGACCTGGTGCTGTGCTGCGATGGCGCGCAGTCCGCGCTGCGCGCGCAGGCGGGTATTCCGGTGCGGGTGGATCGTTATCCCTGGGGTGCGCTCTGGTTCATCGGTCGGCGTCCCGAGGCCTTTGCGCCCGACACCCTGTGGCAGCGGGTTGGGACGACCCGCGAGCTGGTGGGGTTCCTGCCCACCGGCACGGAGGCCGATTTATTGAGTTTCTTTTGGAGCATCCGTCTCGATCAGGTGGCGGCGTGGCGGAGCGCGCCGCTGGAAACCTGGAAGCGGGAGGTGGTGCGGCTGGTGCCGCAGGCCGCCGGTTTGCTCGACCAGGTGAAGGATCACAGCCAGCTCGCGGTGGCCGCTTACCATGACGTGCGCCTGCCGCGCTGGCATGCGGAACGCGTGGCGATCCTCGGCGATGCGGGACATGCGCTCAGCCCCCAACTCGGCCAGGGGGTAAACCTGGCACTCATGGATGCCGCCGAGCTGGCGTCGGCGCTCTCCCGACACTCCACGCTGGCCGCGGCCCTGGCCGACTTTTCCGCCCGCCGGCGACGTCACCTCGCGTTCTACCAGTGGAGCACGCGGTGGCTGACCCCGTTTTTCCAATCGGACCACCAGGCCTTGGGGCGCGCCCGCGACCTGCTGTTTCCCTGGTTCGCGAAGATCCCCTGGCTGCGTCGCGAAATGGTGAAGACCATGGCCGGCTTGAAGACCGGTTTGTTCGCGCAACTGCCCCCCTGAGCGTCAGGGGCGGCGCTCGCGCACGGACATCTCCTGGGCGCCGACGTCACGGCGCCACTGCCGCAGCTGAGCGAGCATGGCCTCGGTGCGTTCGGGCTGCGCGGCGGCGAGATCCCGGGTTTCGCCGGGATCCTGCTCGAGATCGAACAGGCTGGCGACCGGGCCGCGACCGAGCAGCGCGCCCTCGTACCACTCGATCAGCTTGAACCGTCCGTCGCGCATGGCTCCGGCCGGACGCATGTCACCGAGGTGATGGTAGTGCGGATAGTGCCAGAAAAGGGGGCCTCGGGTGGAGTGGCCGGCTTGACCGGTGAGCCAGGGCAGCAGGCTGGTGCCGTCGACCCTGGACCGATCAAATTCCGTTCCGGTGAGGTCGAGGAGGGTGCTGAACAGGTCGTGCGTGATGACCGGAAGCTCGCTGCGCGTGCCAGGCGCGACGCGTCCGGGCCAGCGGACCAGGAGGGGAACGCGGATTCCGCCCTCCCAGAGCGTGGCCTTGCCGCCGCGGAAGGGGGCCTGGCTCTGGTCCGCGATCACGTTCCCATTGTCGGAGGCAAACACCACCACCGTCGACGCTTCGAGCCCCAACTCCGCCAGTGTGGCGAGCAGGCGGCCGATGCCTGTATCCATCCGTTCGATCATCGCTCCCATCACCGGCACGTTTTCGGGCAACTGCGCCCCGGCCTTGCGCCGGTATTTTTCAATTCGCTCCGGCGACTCGGTCAGCGGGCGATGGACGACATTGTGCGCCACGTAGCAAAAGAAGGGACGGTCCCGCTGCTGGCGGATGAAGGCGATCGCCTGATCCGTGATCGACTCGGCGTTGTGAGCGTCCGGCTTGGTCAGGTTCTCCTCATCCGGCTTGTTGGTGTGGTACACGACGTCGAACCCCTGCGACTCTGGATCCATGGGACGCCCGGGCGCATAGTCGTAGGTCGCAGCCAGGTGCCACTTGCCAAAGAGCCCGGAGGTGTAGCCGCGGGTGCGCAGGCGCTCCGGCAGGGTGACTTCAGCGAGAGGCAGCCCCTGCTGCATCTGGGGCGTCACGAGCGGCTTGTCCTCCCATGTCCGGCCCGGAATGTAGTCGGTGAGGTGAAGCCGCGCGGGCGCGCGTCCCGTCATCAGTGCCGCCCGGGTGGGCGAACAGATCGGGGCGGCGCTGTAGGCCTGGCGAAACTGCATGCCCTGGGCGGCGAGGCGGTCGAGGTGGGGCGTTTCGTAGAAGGTGGAGCCGTGATACCCGACCTGGTTCCACCCCATGTCGTCGGCCAGGATGACGACGACATTGGGTGGCCTCGGAGACTGCGTGGTCGCGGCGTTCACCACGGCCGGAGCACCCGCCCCGGGCAGGAGGCAGGCGACGAGCGATACGAGGAGGAAACCGACCGCGCGGGGCCGGGCCAGGGAGTGACGAAGGAAGGAGCGGATCATGAGGGCGTGGTTCAATACTCACCCGGGTCGCCGCTTTCGCGCACGGGGCGGCCGTGCTGGAACTCCACCCGGTAGCATTCGCGGCCCGTGGGATCGTAGAGCACGGCCTCGCCTTCCGCGTGGGCGTCGCGCCAGGTGGAGCGGGTCCGCACCTTTCCGTCGGGCCAGTAGATCATCCAGATCACGCTTCCGTCGTCCGCGTAGTCGCGAGTCCAGGACACCTTGCCCGCGGCGTCGCGCACCGTCTCGCGTCCGCGCAATTGCCCCAGCGCGTACGTGGCCTCGCGCCGGACCTGTCCGTTCGAGTCGTAGGCGGCCCACGGGCCGTGCAGCAGGAAGCGGCCGTCGTTGCCGATGCCGCCGCTGCTGACCAGGGTGCGCCGTCCCTGCTCGTCGGTTTCGGTGGTCGTGCGCACGTCGCGCACGGTGGTCGCTTTCGAGGACCGCAGGACAGTCTCGTCACGTTCGGCGTCGGAACCGTGAAGAATCCAGGACTCGTTCAGTTCAAAGTGCAGGCAGGGCTCGGTCATGGTCGCGATCAGGTGGATGAGTCCGTTGGGCGCCTGGCGGGCGACGGCATAGCCGAGGGTGTTCCCCTTCATGATCGCGAACCGATCGGCCCGTTCGTGCGGCTGGGTGCCCGGCAGGGTGCGGACTTTCCAGGTCACGCCGTCGTCATCGGAGAGGGCCACATAACAGCCACGTTGCGTGATGCCGGGCGGCTGGACTCCTTTTTCGCTCTGCAGGTCGCCGGCCATGAAGAGGCGGCCGCTGGCGAGGCGGATGCAGGTCGGACGCTGATTGCTGCCGAGATGGGCGAAGCCTGTTTTGGTCACCGTGTAGGTCGCACCGCCGTCGCTGGAGATCGACTGGGGCATGAACCCTTCGATATTGGAGCTCTTGCCCCCGAGGCCGAGGATGCGACCATCCCTGAGCAGGACGAACGTGGTGTGGCGTCCGCCGCTGCGGCCGCCCGGGTCGCGCCAGGTCTGGCCGTTGTCGTCGCTTTGCCAGAGCACGGATTCGGGTCCGATCGCGTCGCTCGCAACATAGATCCGGCCGGTGGCGTCGCGGAACGCGTTGGTGATCGGCTGGGCCGAGTGGCCGCCGACCGGGGTGGTGAAGAGGGGAAACTGGATTGGGCTCCACGTGGCCCCGTGGTCGTCGGAGGTGGTCCACTGAAACGGGAAACCTGAATCCAGTTTGTTGGAACCGAAGAAGAACCAGAGACGCCCGGCATCGTTCCAGAGCAGGGGGGCGTGGTCGTCGACGTCGGGCAGGTCGAGAAAGAGGTCGGGGGAATCCCAGGCGTCGGCGCCGAAGCGTAGGCGGGTGGCGATCAGGGCGACATCCGGATCGGTTTCCGACACCGACGTGAAGGAGATGAAGAGCACGTCGCCGTTGCTCGCGACCTCCAGGCCGGGGCTGTGGTGGTGGCGCAGAAAGGCCCGGTGCCAGCCGAGAGTCCGGAACGTTCGGATCTGCTGCGGATCGGTGTTTTCGGGCGGGGTGGGCAGCAGGTACCGTTTGCGAAACCAGGGCCGGGTGAGGTCAGGACCGATCGTGGCGGCCGGCCCGGACTGCCGCACGCCGAGCTGGGCGAAACTGCGGAAGGCGGGTGACGGCGGTGTGGCGGGGGGAGGGGCGCAGACCACGCGGAAACCGATGGTGTGGTTGCCCTGGTTGTTGAGGACCGACCGGGTGAAGGCCTGGTAAAGGAACTCGCTCCGGTATTCACCGCTGCGCTGCTGCCCGGCTCCCTTGGGGTCATGGGCCGTGGTCGCTGAACCCTGGATACGCCGTTGGATTTCCTCCCGGGGGACGGGAGGGAAGTTCGGCGGCATGCCGGCGCGGTTGGCGGCGCGGGCATAGAACGGCGTCTGTTTGTCCAGTCCGCCTCCTCGCACCACCCGCGCCCAGCCCGAGGCGGGTCCGACCGGATCGGTTTGGGGCGAGGCGGGGTACTCGCCGTGCCAGTCGGCGCACCACTCCGAGGCGCCGCTGAGCATGGCCCGCAGGCCCCAGGCATTCGGCGCATCCTTCTCCGAAGTCGTACCGGGAGCGGCGGCACCGGCCCGCGCCGCGTACTCCCACTCCGCCTCCGTCGGCAGCCGGTAGGTGCGTCCCTCCTTGGCCGAAAGCCAGGCGCAGAACGCCACCGCCTCGTCCCAGCTGATGCCGGTGGCCGCGCCGCCGCTCTCGGGCCCGACGTAGTCGGAACGAAATGCGCGGAATTGCTCCACACTCACCTCGCGCTCGGCGAGGAGAAACCCCCGCGTGATCGTCACGTCGTGGCTCGGGTGCTCATCCCAGTCGCCCTGCGTCAGGTACGACGCCACCTGGAACGTCTCGGGCGGAGTCGGCCGGGTCTCGCCCATCCGGAACTGGCCGGCCGGAATCGGCAGCAGACGCATCCCGAGCGAATTCGTCTGCGGCTCGGCGGCGCAGACCGGGGTCAACAACCAGGGAACGAGGGCGAGCCAGCGACGTGAGGGGTTCATCGAAAGGCGGGATAAGGGGGGCTTGGGTGGCGAAACCAGTCTGAAATATAGGAAAATAGCGAACGCATTTGTTCCTCCAGGGTACCGATGCGTGCCGGGCGGGTCGGTCGGGGCAATCTCCGAGCTAGAAAGGCCGTGCACTGGATGCCAAGAAAGACGGTTTTTGCGTCACGCACACCGCAACGGCAGGCTTGAATGAGCAGGTGAAAGAACAATTTCATAGGCCTATTTCACTTTTTTCTTGCTCAGGCTAGACGGCGGGACTCTAAAGGCGCCGTGACCCGTGCTACCCCCTTGGCTCCGGCCAAGCCCACAGTTCTTGACGTCGCCCTGGCCGCGGATGTTTCGGTTGGCACGGTTTCGCGTGTCTTGAATACACCCGATGCGGTGGGGGCGGACATTCGTCAGCGCGTGGTGGAGGCCGTGGAGCGGATTGGCTACAAGCCCCTGCGCAAGCGGCGCAAAGGGGGCCTGATGACGGAGGGGCCGGGTGGATACCGTCGCCGTGGCAATTTCGGGCTGCTGCTGTTTGGGATGGACGACTCGCTCACGCAGCTGCCGGTGATCAGCGAGGCGCTGCACGGCGTGGAACTGGCGATGGCGGCGGAAGGCATGAACCTGATGCTCGCCAATGTGCCCGCCGCGGATCGCGTACCCGTGTTTCTGGCGAAGAACCAGGTTGACGGATTGATTCTCAAGTGTCCCCTCCTGGGGGATTTGCGGCTCTGCGCCAGTCCGGCCCTGGTCGAGGCGATCAACCGGGTTCCGCATGTCTGGCTGCTCGGCAAGCCGGATTCCGGACAGGGGGATGTATGCGGCATGGACTTCGACGTCGGCGCCCGGATCGGCATGGAGTACCTGTACGGGCGGGGTCACCGGCGGATCGGGTATTTGCACCCGCGGCTTGGACAGACCCGCTCCGAAGGTCTGAAACGCGCGCTTTCGGCCCATGCCCAGCGGCTGGGGATGAACCTGCGCTACTTCGAGAAGACCCAGACGGAACCGGTGAAGTGGCCGCTGCCGGCGGTGACCCGTCCGGCCGAGGTCATGCCCCTGCTCGAACGATGGGCCGCGTTGCCCGAGGCGGAACGACCGACGGCGATGGTGGTCAGCGCCGACAGCATCGCGGTGCAACTCTATGCCGCCTTGCGCCAGCGCGGGTTCAAGGTGGGCGTCGACCTTAGCGTGCTTTCCTTCAACCACGAGAAGCCGCTGGTCACCGGACTCGTGCCTCCGCTGACCACCCTTGATGTCCGCGCCGAGGCCATCGGGCGGCGCGCGGTGCAGCAGCTTCTCTGGCGCATCCGCAATAAAACCGACACCGTTGTCACGAAGATCCTGGTGGAACCGACCTTTATTGAGGGCGGGTCTGTTGCGGTGATCTAAACGTCGGACCGACGTCCGCTCTGTTTCATGAACTCACCGCTCCTTCCGGTCCCTGGTCGTGCTGTGTTCCGAGGTTGGCTGGCCGTCGCGGCTCTGATCCTGGCCGCGCCGACCCGGGCGGCCGTCAGTCCGGGGCCGGCGGCCCAGCCGGCCGTAAATCTCTCGGACTATCGCGTCGTGCTCCATGTCGACCAGGCGCGAGGCGATGACATCAAGGGTGACGGGTCCCTGAAGCGCCCCTACGCCGGCGTGGTCGCCGCACTCGAGGCCGCTGGCCGGCCGGAAGCCGGCGCGCGGGTGGCGGTGCTGGTCTCGGCCGGACGCTACCGGCAGCCGACGTTCGCGCTGAAGTCCCATGTCGACCTGTTTGGTGGCTATGCCTCGCCGGGGGGGAGCCGCGACATCTACCGCCACGCCACGGTGCTCGATGGTGAAGGCCGGCAGCGCATCGCCTTCGGGGCGGACCACGCCCGCATCGATGGATTTCACTTTGTCGACGGCCAGGTGCGGGGCAAGGGGGCGGCCCTGCTGTGCGACGGCACCTCGCCGTCGGTGACCCATTGCGTCTTCGTTGGCAATCGCACGCTCATCCCGCTGCCCTGGAATCCCCCGCTGCTCCACGAGACCGCGCACGACGGCGGCGCCATCATGGTGCTCAACGGTGGGGCGCCACGGATCGCACACTGTCTCTTCTATTCCAATACGACCGAGTGCGGCCGGGGCGCCGCGCTCGCCGCCGACCGGGGCGCCCGGCCGCAGGTCGTCGCCAATGTCTTCACCAACAACCGCGCCGGACTGGACGATCCGATGCGCAGCTCGGACGGTGGCGCGGTCTCCTTCTTCGATGGTTCCGGCGGCGTGTTCGAGGACAACGTCGTGGTGGCCAATGAATCGCTCACGCGCAACGACGCGGGCGGCGTGTTCGTGGCGCTTTGGTCCGCGCCGGCCATCCGCCGCAATGTCATCGTGGCCAACGAGAGTGGTGACGACGCCGGCGGTCTCTTCCTTGGCGGGCAGGAGCACCGCTACGACGCCCCGCTCGATCCGTATCCGCCGGCCGACCGCTTCGAGATCCTGGTCGAGGGCAACCTGTTTGTCGGCAACGCCAACAGCAGCCGCAACTCCGGGGCGATGCGGGTGACGATGGAGAGTCGCGCGCGTTTTCAGGACAACGTCATCGCGGAGAACGCCGGAGGGTTCTACCTGCAGCGCTCCGAGATCGTGGCCGAGCGCAACACGGTCTGGCAGGAGTGGCGGTTCCTCGAGGACAAGGCCGGGCTCGGACCGAGCCGCTTCACCGGCAACATCCTCAAGGGGCCGGCGGATGCGGTGGAAGCGCGGGTGACGTTTTCCGGCAACATGGCCGGCCCGGGGGTGCCGGGCGGTCCGCACCGTCCGGTCGAGGATGTGTTTCTTGCCGACGGCCTGCGCGGCGGACTGAGCGACCTGCGTTTTGATCCGGCCACGCTGACCACGGTGCTGACGGCGAAAGAGCTCCTGCCCGCCGGCGTGGACTTCGCCGGCCGGGCAATCAAGCTGGCGGACAATCTCGCGAAGGGCGGGCAGTGGCGGGTGATTGCACGGGCCAGCGGCACCGAGATTGTCATCTGGGGACGACTGGACGCCGTGACCAAAGCCCCGGCTTTATTTGAGATCCTGCGCACCTTCACGCCGAAACCCGACGTGCCCGCCGGGCTCGGCGCCCGAAGGAAGCAGGGGGCGCCCGCAACCAACGGAACTTAATCCCACCCGGTCCCCGACGACTCCCAACCCCCAATCGACTTGGACCGGAGGGCGGCCGACGCGCCCGACACCGGCGTTCACAACCTCGAACCGGAAATCATGAAATCGAACTTAGTGCTCTCCCTCTTCGCCGTCTGGGTCCTGCTGGTTCCGTTGCGTGGCGCCGGCGGGGATCCCGTCGCCTATGGCGCGCCGAAACGGATCAACAAGGTCATTGAATTGCTCGAGGCCGGCCAGCCCGTGTACTACACCTACGGGGCGCGCGGCACGGATCCCGCCCGCACCACTCAGGAAATGTTCGACCTGGGCAAGTCCCTCGCGCGGACCTGGGCCGATCTGATCATGTACGACATGGAGCACGCGCCGCTCGACTTCAACCTGCTGCGGGCGTTCATGCAGGGATTGGCCGCCGGAGGTCCCACTCCCAGTGGACACCGCACGCCCGCCGTGGTCGTCACGCTGCCTTTGCTTGGACTCGACCGCGAGACCGTGCGCAACAACCACTGGATGATCCAGCAGGCGCTCGCCTGCGGTATCCACGGACTGCATCTCAACCGTGCTCGCGATCCCGAGGCCGTGCGTGAGTTCATCCGTCAGGCACGCTACCCGATTCACTCCCAGGGTGTGGGCGCGGGCCTGGAGGACGGGATCCGCGGCTTTGGATCCCAGAACTTCCCGGCGAGCATCTGGGGTGTGAAACCGCAGGAGTATTTCCAGCTCGCCGACGCCTGGCCGCTCAATCCTAAGGGCGAGCTGATTTTCGGGGTGAAGCTGGAGGACGCCCATGCCGTCCGCAACGCCGATGCCACCCTGCGTGTCCCCGGTGTCGCCTTCGGCGAGGCAGGCCCGCGCGACCAGAGCCTGCTGCGCGGACACCTGGAAGGTCGGGCCGATCCCCCGCTGCCGCCCGACGTGCAGGTCGTGGTGGACGAAGTCCTCGCAGCCTGCAAACGCGCGGGCCGGCCCTACCTGGACAATGTGCTCCCCGGAAATGTCATCCAGCGACTCGACTGGGGCGTGATGATCGGCGCCGGCGGCAGTCAGGAAGCGGCCGAGATCGGCCGGAAGCACACGAAACGCGTCATGCCGTGGTGAAATCCCCTCGCACACTCTCTCTCCCGTGACGCTCTCCTTCATCGATCTGGCGATCATCGCCGTCTATTTCGCGGCGATCGGTGCCATTGGCATCTATGTCTCCCGCGGTCAGAAAACCGCCGAAAGTTATTTCGTCGCCAGCCGCAGTATTCCGATGTGGGCGGTCGCCTTCACGTTGATGGCGACGATCATCAGCACCGGGACGATTGTGGGGCATCCCGGCACCGCCTACCAGAAGGGCCTGATCCTGCTCATCCCGCACCTGACCGTGCCGCTGGTGTTGCTGGTCGTTTCGCGGGTCGTCGTCCCGTTCTATCGTCGGGTGATCCGGATGAGCGCCTACGAGTACATCGGCGAGCGTTTTGGCTTGGGCGGCCGGTTCTACACCTCGTTCGGTTTCCTTGCCGACCGGATCTTCGACCTCGGGGTCACGCTGCTGACGACGGCGCTGGCGGTGAATGTGCTCACGGGCTGGGACCTCGTGCCGGTCATTCTGGCGGTGGGGCTCTTCACGATTCTCTACACCATGGTCGGTGGAGTGACCGCCGTGGTCTGGACCGATGTGGTCCAGGGCATTGTGCTCATGGTTGGCGGTCTGTTCATCCTGGGTCGGCTCATGTTCGCGCCGGAAGCCGGCCCGGCCTTTGCCGTGGTGGGGGAGACCTACCGCCAGGGCAAACTCACGCTGGGCACCGATGGACTTTCCTGGGACCTGCTTTTTGCCAAGGAGAATCACACCATGTGGCTGTTCATTCTCGCCTACGCCGTGCAGTGGACCCGCCGGTATTCGACCGATCAACACATGGTGCAGCGGTACCTGGTGGCCAAAGATGACAAGTCGGCCAGCCGGGCCGCGTTCCTCAGTGCGGTCGTCTGCGTGCCGATCTTCGCCCTGTTCATGTTCTGCGGGGCCTGTCTCAACGGATTTTTCACCCTCAGTCACATGCCGCCGCCGCCGATGCCGGACAGCGTGATGCCTTATTTCCTCGCGCACTACATGCCGGTCGGCCTGCTCGGCGTTGTGGTGGCCGCAATCCTCGCCGCCGCCATGTCCACGGTGAGCGCCGACCTCAGCAGCGTGGCGACCGTGCTGACCACGGACTATTACCGGCACTTTGTCCCGCAGGCGTCCGACCGGGCGCAGGTCACCTGCGGACGGGTCATGGTCGTGGTGGGAGGCGCGCTGACCATCATCGTGGCCTGGTTGCTTCTGCCGAAGGATGACTCGGCTCCCCTGATGGAACGCGTCGTCACGATCGCCTCCATTCTCGCGGGCGGCACACTGGGACTGTTCTGTCTCGGATTCTTCAGCCGGACCGCCACCCGCCGCGGGTGCTACGTCGGCATGGCGGTGTGCCTCGTCTATACCGCGTGGGCCATCTTCACCCAGCCCAGTTCCCGACTGCTGGACCTCGGCCGGTTCAACTTCCCGCTCAACCCCCTCCTGATCGGAGTGGTCGGACACTTCGTGCTCTTTGGCTCCGGCTGGATCGCGAGCCGGTTGTTGGGCGGATACCGGCCGGCCGACGTTGAACGGCTGACCTACTGGCACCGGGCGGCGGCGGCGAACCCATCGCGCTGAACCATGGCCGGTGCTCCGAACATCCTCCTGGTGATTGTGGACGACATGGGGGTCCACCAGCTTGGCTGCGGCGGAAACACGTTTTACGAGACTCCGCATCTCGATCGCTTCGCGCGGGAAGGGGTGCGGTTTGACACCGCCTACAGCGCGAGCCCGGTGTGTTCGCCCGCCCGCGCCGCCCTTTACACGAGCCTGCATCCGGCGCGTCTGCACCTGACGAACTACATCCCGGGAACCGAGCCGGCCAATCCCCGGCTGCTCACCCCGCCCTGGCGGGCCCATCTGCCGGTCGAAGTGGATACAATGGGTGACGTTTTCAAACGTCATGGGTATGCCACCGCCCACTTTGGCAAATGGCATCTGGCGCCCGACTATCACTACCGCCCGGGCCGGCCGATGGATCCTGAATCCCAGGGATTTGATGCGGTGCGGGTGACCCGCAAGCCGCTGGCTGACGCTGATCCCAACGCCGATCCGCACCACATCGACCTGATCACGAACGACGCCGTTGATTTCATGCGGGCGACCCGTGATCGACCGTTCCTCTGCGTGGTCGCCCACAATGCGCTGCACCGGCCCGAGATAGCCGCGCCCGCGGAGGTAGCGCGGTTTGCGGCCAAAGCGGGGGCGGAGCGGGACTGCAACCGTCCCGTGGTCGCAGCCATGGTGTCGCAGGTGGATCGCAGCATGGGACGTTTACTCGAGGAGTTGCACCGGAGTGATCGCATGCGTGACACCCTCGTGCTCTTCACCTCCGATCACGGTGCCTTCGGTCGCAGCGATGAGCGCAAGCCGCTACGCGGGGCGAAGGCCGATCTTTACGAGGGCGGCATCCGCGTGCCGCTCCTGCTGAGATTGCCGGGTACCGAGTCCGAACCCCGGGTCGTCCGGGCCCCGGTGTTCGGCACGGACATTCTTCCCACCCTGCTGGACCTCACGGGTCTCCCGCCGCTGCCGTCGTCGGATGGAAACAGCCTGGTGCCGCTGCTGCGCGATCCGGCGGGACCGTCACCGCACGCCGAACTCTGCTGGCACTACCCGCACTACCATCACTTGGGTCGTGCGCCGTGCGGGGCGATCCGCTCCGGTCGCTGGAAACTCATCGAGTGGTTTGAGCAGACCGTGGGCGCGGCCCGTTCGGGTGATCCGGTCGAGCTCTTCGATCTCGCCACCGATCCGGACGAATCCGTCAACCTGGCATCCCGCGAACCGGAGTGCGCGGCCGCGTTGCTCGAGCGGCTCCGTGCCTGGCGGAAAGCGGTCGGAGCGCAGGAGATGGTGCCCAATCCCGCATTCGATGCGTCGCGCGGCGGGCAGCGCGCGTCTCCTCCGCCGGGCGATCCCGACACTCCTTACACCCTATGATGCCTGTCATCCTGCAGCAACCCCGCCGAATCCTCTTCGGCGACGGTACCAGCCGCTCCGCGGCCGACGAATTCACCCGCGCTGGCTGGAGCCGCCTCTTTGTGGTCACCAGCCCGCAGGTGGCGGCGGCCCAGGCCTCCTTGTTTGACACTTGGCGGGCGGCGGGACTCACGGTCGAAGTCTGTGCGCTGGTGGACCGCGAGCCCGAGATTGCGCTGTTTGAACAGGTCGCCGCGGCCGCCCGCGCCATGCAGCCCTCGGTCATTGTTGGGGTGGGGGGAGGCAGTCCGCTCGACGTGGCGAAGCTGGTGGCCGCCCTCCATGATGGCCGCCAGACCGTGCGCGCGGTCTTTGGCATTGGACTGCTGAGCGGCCGGGCGCTGCCGCTCGTCTGCGTGGCCACCACCGCGGGCACGGGGGCTGATGTGTCACCCAACGCGATTCTCCTCGATGAGACTGAACGTCTGAAAAAGGGGGTGGTCAGCCCGCACCTGGTTCCGGATGTGGCGGTGTGCGATCCGGAGCTCACTCACTCCATGCCGCCGGCGGTGACTGCCGCCACGGGCATTGATGCGATGGTCCACTGCCTTGAAGCCTACGCCAACCGGCACGCGCACCCGATAGTGGACGTGTACGCGCTCGAGGGCGTGCGCCGCATCGGCCGCAGCATCGAGGCCGCGGTGCGCGACGGACGCGACCGCGCCGCCCGGGCCGACGTGATGCTCGGGGCCCTCTATGGCGGACTTTGTCTTGGTCCGGTCAATACCGCGGCCGTGCACGCGCTCTCCTATCCCCTCGGCGGCGAGTACCGCGTGCCCCACGGCGTGGCCAATTCCCTGCTTCTGACCCACGTGTTCCGGTTCAACCTGCCCGCCATGCCCGGACGCTACGCCGATCTGGCCTGCGCCCTCGGCTGCCCGCGGGAGGCGACCGACACCGCCACAGCCGAGGCCGGGCTGCGGCGCCTGGAGGAGCTCGCGCGCACGTGTGGGATCCCCCGCTGCCTGCGCGACGTCGGGGTGCCCGAGGCCGATCTCCCGCGCCTGGCGGGGGAGGCCATGAAAGTGACCCGCCTGCTCCGCAACAACCCGCGCGAACTCACCGCCGCCGACGCAGAGCGGATTTATCGCGAAGCCTACTCATGACCAAACTGCTCACTGTCCACGGCCGGTCCCGCGCCCAGATGCGCGGCATCTCCATCGTACCGCTGCTCACGCCGGCGACCCCTGCGGGCGAGATCGACGAAACGGCGCTGGTGCGCCTGGTTGAATACGTCATCGCGGGCGGCACCCAAGGCATCATGTTCTGCGGGACCACCGGCGAATTCGCGTCCCTCACGGTGGCGCAGCGTGTCCGGATCGGCCACCTGGTGACCGCCGCCGTGCGCGGACGGGCCCTGCTATTTGGCGGGATCGGGGACACCTGCCCGGCCCACTCGGTGACCCTCGCCCGCGAGTTTCTCGCCGCCGGGGCCGATGCCGTCGTGGCCAACCTGCCGTCCTATTATCCGCTCACGCCCGAGATGATGGAGGCCTACTTTTCCCGGCTGGCCGATGTGGCGGGAGGGCCGATGTACCTCTACAACATTCCCCAGACCACCAAGCAGAGCATCCCGCTCGACGTGGTGGAGCGGCTCAGCCTGCATCCGCGTATTGCCGGCATCAAGGACTCGGAGCCCGATGGCGCGAGGCAGGAGGAGCTGGCGCGACGTTTCCTCGGGCGGGCTGATTTTGCCGTGGTCTGCGGCTCGGTCGCACTGGCCAGTCGCGCGATGCGCGCCGGAGCGGACGGATTTGTTCCCGGCGGCGGCAACTTTGCCCCGGCGCTGATGCGAGAGCTGATGGATCGCCTGGTGGCGGGCGATCCAGTAGCGGATGCCGTCCAGCGCCGGATCGACGCGGTCAATGCCACCTATCAGAAAGGCCGGACCATCAGCCAGCTCTTTGCCGCGCTCAAAGGCATCTTGGAAATCAAGGGTGTGTGCGGACGGCATGTGTTTCCACCGTTGCTGCCCGTGAGTGACGCGGAACTCGGTATCATCCGTCGGGAACTAGCCGTGGCGGAGGCGATGGTATGAGCGAGACCAAACCCATTCTTGCCGTCACGATGGGCGATCCGGCCGGCACCGGTCCAGAGCTGATCATGAAGGCGCTCGTCCTGCCCGAGGTGCGCGCCGTCTGCCGTCCCGTGGTGGTGGGAGATGCGGGCGTGCTGCGCGCGGCCGCCCAGTTCACCGGGGGCACGGCCTCCGTGCGGGTGATCACGGACCCCGCCCAGGCCGGGGAAACCGCGGCGGTGGATGTGATCAATCTCGGCAATGTCGATCTTGCCAATCTCCGGCGGGGCGAAATCAGTGCGCAGGCGGGGCAGGCGGCCTACGATTGCATCCGCCGCTCGGTCGAACTTACCCAGGCGGGAAGTACCCATGCGGTGGTGACGTCCGCCCTGAACAAGGCGGCCCTGCACGCGGCCGGGCACGCGTTCGACGGACACACCGAACTCCTGGCCGAGCTGTGCGGACGCCCCCGTGTCACCATGATGCTGGTGGCGGACAAACTTCGCGTCTGCCATGTCAGCACCCACGTCTCGCTACGCCAGGCGATTGACCGCGTACGACCCGAGCGGATCCTTGCGGTCATCGAACTTGCCCGTGCCGGCGTGCAGGAACTCGGCATCGCTGATCCCCACGTGGCCGTGGCCGGGCTCAATCCCCATGCGGGCGAGGGCGGCCTGTTTGGTGACGAGGAGATGACCTACATCGCCCCGGCCGTGGCGGAGGCGCGCGCGCGCGGCTGGCGCGTAAGCGGGCCCTATGCGGGCGACACCGTTTTTTTCCGCACGCTGCAGGGTGAGTTCGACTGTGCCCTCGCGATGTACCACGACCAAGGACATGTCGCTGCGAAAATGCTCGGCATCTGGCTCGGCGTGAACGTGACCCTCGGACTGCCCATCATCCGCACCTCGGTGGAGCACGGCACGGACTTCGCCAACGCCGGCACGGGTCGCGGCGATCCGCGCAGTCTGGTGGCTGCGCTCAAACTTGCCGCGACCATGGCCGGCAACCGCCTGCGGGCGACCGGCTCCGCGGTGCGTCCCATTTCCACTCGATGAATCTTCGCATCACCCTGGTGGCGGTCGCCGCACTCGCGGCGGGCGCCTCCCTGTCCGCCGGCACGGTCGCGCTCTGGCTCTTCGACGAGCAGGAGCAACTTTATCCCAGTTCCATCCTCAACGACGCGGGCCCCCAGGACTGGTTCCTCGTGCTCGGTCGCGGCGGTACCATCGTTCCGGGGAAGTTCGGTCGTGCGCTCCAGCCGGCCGAGCCGGTGCCCTTCAATCCGTCGTTCAAACGACGAGAAGACCACGAGGAGTTCAGCAACGCCAATCGTTATGCGTTTGGACTTGAGATACCACCCCGCAAACCCGGACGCACGGTCGAACCGATGACGTGGTTCAACGCCACGTTCGCCGCCGCCTTCGTCAATGGCGACGAACACCTGCGGCGTCGGCCGTTTGCGAGCCCGACAAAGGGGTCGCTGAACCTCGGCCGCGGTGCCTTCACGATAGAATTCTGGCTCAAGGTTGCGGCTGGGGCATCGGCTGAGGGAGTGGTGTTCGAGGTGGGTTCCGGGCCGCGGGGCGAGAACGATGTGGTCACGCGGCTTACGTTCGATCCGGTCACGGGCGAATTCCGACTCTTCAACCAGCCAGCCGGGGTGACCGCGCGTCTGTCGACCGACCGGGCGAAGCTCTTGCGGGAGTGGACCCACTGTGCGGTGGTGTATGACGCCGCGCGCGGCGAGGTGCGTCACTACCTCGACGGTCGTCTGAAGGCCACGGTGGCGGCGCGACTGGCGGCATTGCCGGAAGGCAAGGAGGATTATGTCAGCCTGGGGCGCGATGCCGTCTGGGGGCGCCCGCTCGCGGCGACGCTCGACGAGGTGCGTATTTCCGACGATGCGCGTTATCGCGAGGAGTTTCCGGTGCCGGGCAGTTTTTCCCGCCGCTACAGCGCTTCGCCCGCGCCGATCGTGCTGAAGAAGGGCCCCCCGCTCCAATTCCCGGGTGGCCGGCCGGCCGGGCCGGTCGTGGAGCTGGCCGGTCACAAGCACCTGTTCATCGATCAGGCCCTGATTGCGCGGCAGACGAACACCACGTTCACGGCGCATCCGGCGCGCATCGAGGAGACGGTGCTGCCGTCCGGCACGGGCTGGAGTACCGTGATCGAAGACGAGGACGGACTTATCCGGCTCTACGGTGAGGGACGCGAAGGCGTGGCCGTCTGGACGTCGAAGGACGGCATTCACTTTGACACGCCGGACTTTGGTGGTGGACGCGGCAACCAGGTGGCGGCCAGTCCTGCCCGCCGCGGCTCGGTGTTCATTGATCCGAACGCTCCCGCCGCCGAACGCTGGAAACTTCTGGCCGGATCGCACGAGCGCGGCGGGTTCTTCGTCTACACCTCGCCCGATGGCTGGTCTTTCCGCCGCAACGAGGTGACCGCCCTTCCGTTCTGGGCCGGATCGGCCTCGACGATCTACTACGACGACCAGCGCCAGCTCTACGTGGCGCATCACCGGACGGACTACGCCCGCACGCCGGCGGGAAAGACCGAGCGCTATTTCCTTCGCACCGAGGTGACGGACCTGCTCGACGCGTGGCCCTTTCAGCCGGTGACTGAGGCGCGCAAGGCCGAAGCAAGAAAGTCCCTCCGCCTCGGCGACAGCGTGCTTGATCCCTGGTGGCTCGACAACGGGCCCTTGTCCCCGGGCGGGTTCAGCATCGAGTACCCGGTCGCGATGGGGCCCGACCCGGCGATCGATCCGCTCGCCACCGACCTGTACAATACGCGCGCGCAAAAGTATCCGTGGGCACCGGACACCTATGTGGCGTTTCCCCTCTGGTTCTTCCACTACGCCGAGGACGGACCGGACACCCGACGCATCCTCTCGCATCCGGATCTCCAGCTCGGCACCGGACTGGTCGAGACGCAGCTGGCCGTGTCGCGCGATGGGCTCACCTGGAAACGTTACCCAAGGCCCGCCTATGTGCCGGTGGGCAATTTCAAGGGTTTCCCCATGCTTCGGCCCTACATTGCGTTTGGCATGGTGCGTCGCGGTGAGGAGCTCTGGCAGTACGTTTACACGCGTTCCAGCTATCACGACGGATTCCGCGAGGGCCGGAAATCGGACGTTCCTGGTTCGGTGGTGCAGCGCCTCTCGCAGCGTCTCGACGGATTTGTCTCAATCGACGCACCCTACGAGAAGGAAGGTGGATTCACCACGCACCCGCTGCGATTCAAGGGTTCCCGACTCATTCTGAACGTGGATGCCGGAGCCACCGGTTATCTCCAAGTTGGATTCGAGGACGAGCAGGGCCGGCCGGTGCCGGGCTTCAGTGTGGACGATTGTGTCTACATCAACGGAAACTGGGTGCAACAGGAGGTGTGCTGGCTCACAGCGGGGAAAAAGGTGACTGCCGATGTTTCGTCGCTGGCCGGGCGGACCGTTCGTCTGGTTGTGCGCATGCGCGGCACCTCGCTTTACGCTCTGCAATTCGTGGACCGGGGCTGAACCCAATCCCTCCGGCAGCGCGCTGCCCCTCCATGTCCCACTACCTTCTTGGCGACGACCTCAGTGGCGTGCTGGAGGCCGGTGCGGCCTTCCGTGTCCAAGGCTGGCGGGTGGTTCTTCCGCTGGTCGCGTCGGAGGCAGGGGTGGAACCGGACCTCCTTCGACTGGTGACCACCGAGTCGCGCAACCTGCCTGCCGCGGAGGCGGCGACCGCCGTGCGCCGGGTGGTGCGGCAGGGGAGGGAGTCTGGACTGACCTTGGTTTTGAAAAAGATTGATTCCACCCTGCGTGGCCCGCTCGGAGCGGAACTGGGTGCGATTGTGGCGGAACTGGCGCCACCCTTGATGGTGGTGTGTTCCGCCAATCCGGCCGCCGGAAGAACCATCCGGCATGGCGTGCTCTGGGTGCACGGGGTGCCGCTGGCCGAGACGGATTTCCGCCACGATCCGCACTGGCCGGCGCGGGAAAGCCGTGTGCGCGAGCACCTGCGGACTCAGGGTCTGGAGGTGGCGGGTGAATTGACGCAGGCCGAGCTGAGGGAGAACCCCGGGGATGCGCTCCGGCGCATGAGATCCGCGGGGACGGTGGTCCTTGCGGATGCGGAAGAGATGGACGACCTCCGGCGTCTGGTGCGCGCGGTCCGGCGGGAGGAGCCCAGGGCATTATTTGTCGGTTCAGGGGCCCTCGCGACCGTGCTGGCGCAGGAACAGCCGATTCCCGGCAGTGCGGCCCCGAGCCGCCCTGTCACGTCCGCCTTGCTCCTCCTCAGCGGCACCCACCACCCGGCCACCCATCGCCAGCTCGATCACCTCGCCCGGACCTCCGGGATCCGCGTGCACGATTATTGGGTGGGACGCGATGACTTCGCGGCGGGAGTCGCATCCGTGACCGCCGCCTATCGCGAGCGCCCCCTGGTGGCGTTGCGGCTGGGCGCGGACGAACGACTGGGGGCGGAGGCATCCACCGCGGTGCTGGCGGCCGCTGCGGAGTTCGCGGTCGTCCTCGATCACCAGGTTCAACCAAAGGCTTGGTTCGTCACCGGCGGCGAAACGGCGTGGCGGGTGTGCCATGCGCTCCACGGTACCGCGCTCGAAGTGCTCTCCGAACTCGAGCCCGGCGTGGTCGCGTCCACACTCTGGCGCGCACAAGCTCCGCCCTGCACGCTGATTACAAAGCCGGGCGGTTTTGGCGACGCGGCCGCTTTGAATCGGATCTGTGGTTTTCGATGAAATAGCGCTTTATTTCATAGTTCACCGAGTGGCCTTTCCTCGGATTTTTATATTGGTGATAAATAGGTTACGGAACCGCTTTGAGCTTTAAGGGAAATGGCCGCCGTGCCTTGTAGTTCAAATATAACTATTTCAGTGATTGACACCGGATTATTTCATCCCTCGCTCTTGGGGGTGCACTGCGCCGTCGACACGGTTGTGTCTGCGGTGCGGGCAGAGCTTCACCCCGAACCTGCACGTACGTTTCCGTCTCCGAACCCCCCAACACTCCCCATGATTCGTCAGCACTCCCTGCTGTTTCGAGGCCTCGTGACCTGCCTTGCGTCCGGGCTTTTGCTCGTTCGCGCCGTCGCCGGTGATGTCACCGGCGTGGTTTCCGATCCCAGCTCCAAGGGGTTTCTTTCCGGCGCCTCCGTGCTCGTCGTTGAGACCAACCGTGCGGCTTCCACCGATACAGAAGGACGATTTCGTCTGACCGGTCTCGCCGCCGGAAGTTACACCCTCGATGTCCAGTACCTTGGATACGAAGGCAAGCAGGTGAAGGTGACCGTGCCCGCCTCGGGCGAGGTTGAAACCGATGTCGCCCTTGATGCCAAGGCCATCCAGTTGGGGGCAGTCGTGATCGAGGGCTACCGCGAGGGTCGCTCCCGTGCCCTTCAGCAGAAGCGCACGCAGTCCAACATCCTGGACATCATTTCCGCCGACGCCATTGGCAACCTGCCGGATCGCAATGTCGCGGAGGCGATCGCGCGCGCCCCAGGCGTGAGCATCACCGGCATGGAGCAGGGCGAAGGACGCTATGTCTCGATCCGCGGCATCGACCCGAACCTCAACCAGGTGATGATGGACGGTGCCATCCTCGCCGCCCCCGGCGGCAGCCGCCTCGGTCGTGCGGTACCGCTGGACACCCTCGGAGCGGGCGACGTCTCGCAGGTCGAGGTGGTCAAAGCCGTCACGCCGGATCTCGATGCCAATTCGCTCGGTGGAACCATCAACATCAAGTCTTCGAGTGCCTTTGACCGTCGGGAGCGCTTTCTCTCCGGCAGTGTATCGATGAATCACAACGATTCTTCGGACAAGAACAACCTCGAGGCGAAGATCAGCTTCTCCGACCTGTTCGGCGCGCAGAAAAAGTGGGGCCTTGCGGTCAGCACCAGCTACGAAAAACGCGAGTACTCCAATCACTGGCTCCAGACCGGTTGGAATCTCCGCAATCTCAATGGGTCCGACGTGTACCTGCCGAATGGATTTGAAATCAAGCCGGAGGAGGGTGAGGTCAAACGGATGGGTGGAAACCTCGCGCTCGAGTTTCGGCCCGATGCCAACACACAGTTCTACTTTCGCCCGAGCTATTCCTCCACGGTGCGCAATGAGCACACGGTCGAGGTCCTGCACTCGGTCTCCAACAGCAATACGAGCCAGGTGCAGCTGACCGGCCCGAACGCCGGGCGGTTCATTGGCAACAATCGCACCGAGCGCCGCGACTTCAACAACCGCAAGGAGCAGGAGCTCCTGACACTGATCGGCGGTTTCAAAAAGGTCTTCGGCGACTTTACCTTGGAGCCGATGATCGCACTGTCCGCTGCGGAGGAAAACACCCCCTTCAACAACGTACTGGCTTTCCGTAATGCCAATGGCGCCACGGGACCGATCACTTTTGACACCAATGCGTTCGACTTCGTGCGCTGGGACGTCGACGCGGCCGTCGACACGCCGAACAAATACCCGCTTCGTCGTACTCGTGAGGATACGTCGATCATCGACGAGGACACCCTTTCCGCAAAGGTCGACCTTCGTTGGGACACCGACAACGCGATGGGGCGCAACGGCTATTTCAAGACCGGCTTCAAGTACATCCAACGCGACCGCATCTCCGACTTCGAGTCCCGCCGGCTCGTGCCGGTGGGTAACTGGAACCTCTCCGCCGTGAGCACACGGCCCTCCGTAGGAGTCTACGACAACCGCTACCAGAGTGGTTTCCTCATCGACCCCGATGCGACTTGGGCCTACATCCGGGCGAATCCCGCGCTGACGGTCCTCGATCCGGTGGACTCTACGGCCAATTCGGTCGAAGATGACTACGACATCGACGAATACATCTACGCCGCGTATGGCATGGGTAGCCTGGACTTCGGCAAACTCACCGTTCTCGGCGGACTGCGATGGGAAAAGACCGATGCCACCATCCGGGCGGTCGAGGTGCGCACTTTCCGCGGGCAAATCCTCGGCCGTTTCCCGAAGTCAGGGGTGACTAGCTACGACAAGTTATTTCCCAATCTTCAGGGAGTTTACCGTTTCAACAAGAACTTGATCGGCCGCGCCGCGATCACCCAGGTGCTCGGCCGCCCCGCCTACGAGGATGCACGCCCGCTGGCTCGCTTCACCTACGACCTCATCACCAACCCCAACAATCCGACCTACAATAACACCGGCACCCTCAATGTTGGGAATCCTGATCTGGGTCCTTACGAGGCGGTGAATTTTGACCTCTCGCTCGAATTCTACCTCCAAGGCCGCGGCCTGTTCTCGATCGCGGCCTACCGGAAGGAAATCGACAATCCCATCTACAGCTACACGCAGAACCAGGAGAATGTCATTTACAGCGGAATCGGCCTGCAGTCGCTCGGAGTCACCAGCGTCCGCAATGCTGACAGCGGCCGCATCTCCGGACTCGAAATCAACCTCTACCAGCCGTTCAGCTTTCTGCCCGCACCTTTTGATGGGTTCGGCATCGATGCCAATGTCTCGCTCATCAGCTCCGAGGTAAAGGTCCCGCTCCGGCCCAACGACGACCTGCCGTTTCTCCGGCAGCCGAGCCGGCTCTACAATGTCACCTTGTTCTATGAAAAGGCCGGATTCTCCGGTCGCGTTGCATGGAGCTACGCCGACGAATCCATCGAGACCATTGGTGCGGATGTGCTGAACGACCGTTACCGCGTGCCGCGCGATCAGGTGGATGTGCTCTTCCGTTACCGCATCAATGGCAATTACGCCGTGACTGCGTCCGTGCGCAACCTGACCGAGGAACCCGAGCAACGCTCCACCGGAGTCTTCCACCTGATGCAGTACAGCCGACTGCTCGGGCGTGATTTCCGGGTCGGATTGGACTTCAACTTCTGATTGCTCTCCGTTCCGGGAGGTTGGATCGGGGGCGGGCCCGGAATGCCGGGCCCGTCGTGGTCTCCTTCCTCTCCTGCAGCGCGAAGGCCACCCGTCTGCCATGAATCGACGCCACTTTCTCACCGGCGCCCTCGCCGCCTCCGCAGGCGCTGCGCTGGCGCCTACGACGGGTTTCACCGCCACGCAGGAGAAGTTTGATGTCCGGAATCTCCTGATCACCGACCTCAAGACCATCCTCGTCGACGCCGGCAACGACGAGAACTATGTCTTCGTCAAGATTTACACGAACCAGGGCATAACCGGCCTCGGGGAGGGCACCCTGTCGGGCAAGTGTCTCACCGTGGCCACCGCCATCGGCGAGCTCAAGCGCCACCTGGTCGGCAAGGATCCGACTGAAATCGAACGTCACTTCCAGGACATTTTCCGCGGGCCTCGCTACCGGGGTGGGCCGGTGCTGATGTCGGCGCTGAGTGCGATCGAGATCGCGCTCTGGGACATCCTGGGCAAGGCGGTCGGCCTGCCGATCTGGCGGCTCCTTGGCGGTCGAGCCCGCGACCGGGTGCGAATTTACTGTCACGAGGGTTATCTCGGAAGGCTAAGCCACACGAAGAAACGGCGCTTCAAGGACAATGACGAGGAGATCGCCCTCTGGAAGCAGAAGAAGCTCGATGGCTGGACCTGCATCAAGGGTGGGTTCTTTCCGGTGAAGAACAAAGCGGTGAACTTCCGCGAGGCCATCCGCGAAGGCGTCGAGCATCTGGCAAAGGTGCGCGAGGCGGTCGGTCCGGATTTCGACATCATTGTTGAGATCCACGGCAAGGCGAATCCGCTGGCGGCAATCGAGTTTTGCAACCGGGTCGAGGAGTTTCATCCGCTCTGGGTCGAAGAGGCCACCCAGCTTGAGAGCGAGGTGATCCAGGAGGCCCGACAGATTCGCGCCCAGACGCGGGTGCCGTTGGCGACCGGCGAGCGACTGTGTTCGCGCTACGACTTCGCCCCGCTCTGCAGCGAGCGCCTGGTGGATGTGCTCATGCCCGATGTCGTGCACGTCGGCGGCATTTCCGAGATGCGCAAGATTGCGGCGCTCGCCGAGTGCTTCCGCATGGAGATTTCGCCCCACAACCCGCAGAGCGAGGTCAGCACGCTGGCGTCGCTGCACGTCTGCGCCTGCACTCCCAACGCCACGTTGCTTGAAGTGGGCAGCGGCCAGGATCCGTTCTGGAACGACCTCTTCTTTGGAGGCTGTTTCAAGTATGATCGCGGTTACGCTGAACTGCCGGAGCGACCCGGCCTGGGCATCGATCTGGACGAAAAAGTCGCGGCCAAGTTTCCGTATCAGGAGAAGGACTTCTCTTCACTGCGATTCCCTGACGGCGCGATCACCGATCGCTGATCGCTCCCGCGTCCTCTCGCTTCGGCTCAGGCGAACTCGAGTCCGCGCATCGTTCCGGTCGAGGAGGCGAAGCGGTCGGATTCGATGCCCATGCGCTGGAGCATGGAGACGAAGAGATTGGGCAGCGGATAGTTGCGGTCGCGATTGAATGCCAGATGCTGGCCGTGACGAAATCCGCCGCCGGCGAGCAGGGTCGGCAGATTGGTGGTCACGTGGGTGTGGGCATTGCCAAGGTTGGAACCGTAGAGCACCATGGTTCGATCCAAGAGCGTATCCTGGCCTTCGTGACACGCTTTCAGGTCGGAGAAGAGACCGGCCAGCAGGCGCATGTGCCACTCGTCGATCGCCTTGAGCTGGGAGAGCTTCGCCTCGGATTTTCCGTGGTGAGACAGGTTATGGTAGCCGTCGCTGACGCTCACGCCGTCGAGTTCGATCGCCGGGGAATTGACGCTGTCGATCAGCAGGGCCACGACCCGGGTTGAATCCGTCTCGAAGGCGAGCCGGGCCAGGTCGTACATCAGCCGGACCTTCTCCATGTAGGCCTTTGGGCTGGCCGGATCGAGGGGTATGGGTGCAGTGACATGGGGCTTCGGACGCAGCTCCCACTCGCGCGAAGCGCTCATGCGCTGCTCAAGTTCGCGTACGCTGGTAAAGTACTGGTCGAGCCGCTCGCGGTCGCGGCCGCCGACCTTGCGCTGGAGCGCCCGGGCCTGATCGCCAACCGTATCGAGGATGCTCTGACCGAGCTCAAGCTTGCGCATCTGCCGCTGCGTCTCTTCCGGGCTGCCCTGGAAAAACATCCGCCGGAACACGTCCGCGGCCTTCTCTTCGCAGGGGATGAGCACCCCGGACTCGGTCCACGCGAGACTGCGGGCGCCTTGCTGGACGTTCACGCCGAGGTTGAGCGATGGAAACCGGGTCTGGTGTCCGATGCGTTCGGCCATGTACTGATCGAGGGAGATGGAGTTGCGGAAGCCACCACTGCTGGGGTGAGGTGCGGCCGTGAGAAAACAGTTGTCGGCCGGATGTCCTCCGTCGACGTCAGGATGGGATACGCCGCTGAATACCGTGAAGTCGCTGCGATGGTCACGGAGCAGATCGAGGTAGGGGGATGCCGAGTAATCGCGTCCGGTTTCTTGTGGGAAAAAGAGATCGGGCAGCAGACCGAGGTTGTTGCAGATCGCGAGCATGCGCCGGGGAGCGGCCGCCTCCGTTGCGGTGACTTTGCTGGCGGCGGCACCGAACACCGGACGCATCGAATCGAGCAGCGGGAGCGACAGGGCGATGCCGGCGCTGCGAAGGAACCGCCGGCGGGAGAGACCCGGGCCGGTTGAGATGTACGGGGCGGAGGAGCGGCTCATGCAGGGGTGGGTTACTTATTGCGAAATAGGTCGTCCTGCACAAGCGCGTGGATCAGCGAACGGACGCCGTAAGCGCGGCGGGTGGCGGCAGTGACGATGCGAGTGATCGCCGGGCGGTCGGAAAAGCGCACGGGGGCGCCAGTCGCGTAGATCGACAGCTGGCGGGCAAGGTTGGCGGCGAGTGCAGCTTCGTCCGCCGCCAAGATGGCTTTGAACGAACGAATGTCCGTGAACGGGCGGCCATCGGGCATTTCTCCGGAAGGATCCACGGTGGGGCCGAGTCGGTAGCGGATCTTGAGGCCGTCGTGACCGAACCCACTCACCGGGTCACCAGCTCCTGCGGACCGGTAGCGGTCGCGCCAGCCACCCATGACGTCGAAACTCTCCAGCGCCAACCCAGGAGGATCGATGAGGCGGTGACAGGCGTTGCACGACGCCTGCGAGCGGTGCAGCGCGAGTTGCTCCCGAATCGTCGTGGCACCCCGGATGTCCGACTCCACCGCCGGGACGGAAGGCGGTGGGGGCGGGGGCGGGCGCCCGAGAATGCGCCCCATGACCCAGGCGCCTCGGACCACCGGCGAGGAGGTCGTGCCGTTTGCCGTCACCTTCAGTATGCTGCCCTGGGTGAGCAGGCCACCCCGTACGCTATCGTGGGGCAAAGGCACTTCGCGGATGTCCACGCCGGTGACTCCCGCGATGCCGTAGAGGGTGGCGAGCCGCTCGTTGAGCATGGCGAATGGTGCGTCAACGAGGGTGTTGACCCGAAGGTCGCGCCGGACCACCTCGAGGAAGAAGCGCCGCGTCTCTTCCGGCAGCGATTCGACGAGAAGGTCGTCGAGTTGGTACTCCGGGTACAACTCGGCGTCCGGTCCGGAGGCTCCGAGATGTCGCAAGTCCAGCCAGTAGTCGAGAAACGCCTCCGCGAAGCGACTCGCGCGTGGGTCATCAAGCAGCCGGTCCACCTGACGGGCAAGCTCTTGGGGTGAGGAGAGTCGTCCCCGTGCGGCGAGGCGGCGCAGCTCGTCGTCGGGGGGTGAGTTCCAGAGAAAGTACGCCAGCCTCTCCGCCAGTGCCGGGTCCTTCAGCCGGCCGGATCCCGGTTGAAAATAAAGGAATCCGGGCGAGGACAGCACGGCGGTGTAAGCGGTGACCATTGCGTCGGTGAACGTTGTCCCGGACGCGAGGGCCTTGCGGGCGAGGGCTGCGAAACGATCCACTTCGCCGGACGGCACCGGCCCGCGGTAGGCCCGTTCCATGAAACCCCGCAGCAGCCGGGCTGCATCCGCTTCCGGCTGGGGAGACGTCACTTCTACGTGGCGGTTTCCGGCCCGCTTTTCACTCTCGCCCGGGGTTGTTCCCACCGGCGGGTTCTTGATCGGGAGATCGCCGAAGAGCAACCGATGCCCGGCGCCGGGCCATGTATCGACCAGGGGACCCTCGACCTCCATCCACTGGAAGGCCACCCCGGGCATGCCGTCGGCTTCGGCGAGGGGGTTTTTGAAATCCGGAGGACGGGACCGAACGAGGCGAGCCGCGTCCGGCCGGATCGTCTCGCCCGCCTGAAGCCAGACATCGAGCGTGTGCTCGCTGGAGTCGGGTGCAAAGTCGAACGCTCCGAGCCGGCGGAGCAGGCGCGGTGTCGTGTCGGCGTAGATCGTGACCGGTTCCGAACGGCGTCCCCGGGATACGCCGCTGAAATCAGGCGCCATCCACACCGTGTAGCCGGCGAAGCGCAGCCGGTAGCGTCCGCTGATCGGAGCTCGAAAGCGATTGAACTGAATTTCCGCCGGTTCGTAGGTGCTCATGAGCATGACGACGGCCTCTTGGTCGCGCCGTTCCGGTTTCGAGGCGGAAGGCACGCTGGGACGTGGCAGTCCGGTGTTGGCGGGGTCGCGAAGAGGGACGAGGTCGGATTGGAGCTCAAGTCCGACAATGGGAAAAGTCATGCGCAGCCGCGGGCCGGCTGTCTTGGAAAAGCCGGGCTGAAGCCACGTCGGGTAGCGCACGATGGTGGTCTCCGGCCGGGCCGTTTGCGGCGCGATGGCCGCGCGCAACGCGAACTCGGCCGCGCGGAGGTAACGTGCCATTTGCACATGAGACACGTCGAGCGCCTCCCCAATCTTGTTGTATCCGTGGGCGGAAGGATCCTCGGGCAGGGAGTCCCGCAGGTTCAGGGCGGGCAGGGAAAGCAGGTCTCGCAGCGTGGACTCGTATTCATACCGATTGAGGCGTCGCTGCACCGCGCGACCCTGCCCGGCGACCACGGCAGAATCCTCCGCAAGCAGCGCCGCACCGAGCGTGTCGATGAATGCCGACAAGTCCTCCGGTGGCGGCCGTTCCCGGGACTTCGGCGGCATTTCTCCGGCCAGCACCCGGTCGTGCACCTTGACCCAGGTGGCAAAGGCGGTGGGCCCCCGGGGTGCCTGCAACAATCGGTCGAGGTCGAGACCTCCCTTTCGCGATTCGCTATCGTGGCACTGGGCGCAATGCCGGTCGATCAGAGCGATGACGGCGGGGGCGGGGCCGATCGGTGCGGGTTCCCTGGCGAGGCCGGTGGTCAGGCCGCCCATCGCGAGGAGCGTCGGCAAAACCGTCGAGACGCTGCGATGGCTCAGGGTGTTCAACCTTCGCCTGACCCAGTCGGGGACGCGCGCGGGGAGGCGGATTGAATAACGCATCGGGGTGACGGCGGGGCGCTTCGGAGCGCAGGAAATCCTTGCCTGCCGCTTTGCCGCGTGCAAGCCGTCGCTGATGGGGAGCGCGGATGGGTGCAGGACTAGCGCACGAGCGAACCGAAGGACACGACCTGAAGGCTGCCGGCGGCTCCGGCCGCCAGCACGGCAGCGACGTTGCGGGGCAGGAAGACCGTTGAGCGTGGGCGGACGGCGGTGCGCTGCCCGCCGACGTCAATGGTGCCTTCGCCGGCGTAGACGAAGAGCGTCTGCTCCTTCGTGGCGTCGGGCGTCACTGTAGCCACCGTCCCGGGGGCGAGGTGCCAGGCGATGGCTTCGCAGCGCTCGGTGTCGGCACGTGTGACCAGCTTCATGCCCGAAGCAAACCCCGCCGGCAAGGTGGCGCGCCGACCCCGGCGGGTCGCAGCGGTCCGCCCGGCGAGTGTCACATCGGCGTCCGCGCGCTGTTGCGAAGCCTGCTCCTTCCTCGTCGCTTTCACCTTGTCGATGTGATCCGCGAACGAGGCGTGTCCCTCCTTGGCTCCGTCGAGGAACGCGTTGAAGAGAAAATAGTCGAGCCGTTGGTCCTGGTTCAAGTTGACCGTCTGGTGCACCACCCCGGCCGGCACGTAGAAGAAACTCCCCGGTGCCGCGGGAAACCGATCCGCCCCGATGACGACTTCGCCCCGACCGGAGGTGACGAGAAAATTCTGTTCCTTGGCGTCGTGGGCGTGAGGTGGACCGTCCAGCCCGGGGCTCCATGAGTTCATGGCGACTTCGGTGCGTTCGGTTTCCGAACGATCGATGAGTACGGTGATTTCGTTGAGGCCGGCGACGTCGAGCTTCTGGCCTTGGGAGGGATGACGGCAGATCATGGGGAGTGGCCGAGGCTCTGTGCGTCACCAGACCGCAATCAAGGTTGCAATAGCGTGAAATAAGGCCGCGGCGGACGCCTGGATTCTTTCGCCCTTGCCTCACGTGTGGACACCTCTCCAAAAGGAGGGTACCAATTCGCGGTGGCTGGCGGTTCCCCAATTTGGGGAAGGTCGACGCTCCGTTTGCGTCGTTGCTGACGTTACTTTTTCCCTCTTCGCCCATGAATATCCGATCAATACCCTGGCAGCGCGTGATCCTCGGTCTGCTGGCGCTGGTGGTGGTGTCCGTGTCCGCATGGGGTGCCGAGCTCCGACTCGTGCTCCTCCACACCAATGATCTCCATGATCACGTGCGCGCCGGTGACAGCCGGCTCGGCGGATTGCCCTATGTGGCCGGTTATGTCCGCCAGGTGCGGGCCGAAGGGGCGGCGGTGCTGCTCCTCGACGCGGGTGATGTGACGGAGAAGGGGGATCTGGTCGCGTTTCGAACCGAGGGCGTGATGACCTACGAGGCGATGCGTCGAATCGGTTATGACGGCGTGACGGTGGGGAATCACGACTTTGACGAGGTTTCGCCGGATTGGATCCGGCGCTTCGAGGCGGCCCTGGGTCAGTCGCTGCTGTGTCTGAACATCGTCCAGCCGGACGGTCGGCCGGTGTTCGCACCCTCGCGCGTGGTCGAGCGCGGCGGCCTTCGCATTGCTCTCATCGGGATGATCGTGCCCCGCGAAGCCAGTAAGGGCGGACTTGATTTCAAGGAAAGCGGCGCGGCCTTGGCGCGCGAAGCGAAACGCCTTCGCGCCGTTTCCGATCTTGTCGTGGCGGTGTGTCACCAAGGCGTGCCCAAGTGTGTGGAGTGGTCGCGGGCCGCGCCGGACGTGGATGTATTCGTGAGTGGGCATTCTCACCAGGCGCTACCCGAGCCCGTGGTGGTTCCGGATACCGGAGCGATCGTGGTTCAGGCGGGAAAGTATGCCCAGTGGGTGGGTCGGCTCGATCTCGTGATCTCCACCGAACCGCGTCGGGTGGTGCGGCACGCAGGCCGGCTGGTACCGATGGATCACGGCAAGATCGAGCCCGACGCGGCGATGCTCGCCTGGGTGAGTGAGCGCGAAGCCGCACTCGCGCCCGAGGCGGGTCAGCGGTTGGGTGACAATCCCGCGGAGTTGGATGGTTTCGCCGTCGCCCGTCTCGGGGCCGAGGCGCTGCGACAGGCGGCGCAGGCTGAGATTGGTTTCTGTCATCCGTACCAGGTGATACGGGACGTGCTGCCCGCCGGTCGGGTCGACGTGAACGCGGTGTTCAAGGCGGGCGGAGATCGGGGGCGGGAGGTGGTCGTCGCCGAACTCACGGGCGCTGAGGTCGAGGCCTATGTCAACGCCCTCGTTTCCGTGCAGCGGGAGCCGCCCGAGTGGACGGGGTTCCGGGTGCAGCGTGCGCCCGTGCCCGGTGGAGGCGAACGCTGGAGCACGGACTTGGAGGCGAAACGGCGATACCGGGTGGTCTTGCCGAAGATTGAATGGGAAACGCGGTTGCTGCGACTGGCGGATCAGCTCCGGGCACGCGACCCGGCCAATCCACTGGCGGCGCGCACGCTTGTCGCAGCCAAGGTCGAGGTGAACTTCACCGATGCCACCGTCGCGTACCTGCGTGAGGTGATTGCCGCCGGAGACACGTGGCCCCGCCGTGCCGAAGCGCTGGTGAAGCAACGGGAAGGAGGCCGCGCGCCATGAGCATTCGCAACGCCGCGGAAGAGCGGGCTGGTGGTGGGGTTTTCCTGGACAGCGGCAGGGCGTCCTGGCTTGCCGCGGAGGTATCCACGACGGGTCAATGGCCGGGGTGCGCTGCCGGGCGACGAGGCGGTGTCAGCGGAACCGGGGCGGCTCCACAGGCGTGGTCATGGATACGGATCAAGTGGCTTGGGCTGCGCCTTGCGGCCTGCTTCGCCGCTCTGCCGGGAGTGCTGTGCGCCGACCGCGCCGAGCGTCCGCAGTACGCGCCTCCGGAAGCCTGGTTGCCGGGGGAGAAGCTGCCCTATTTTGGCAGCGAAAATCCATGGGATCGCCGATTCTTCACTGAAACGCCCCCTCGCATCGGTCAGCCGCAGTACCTGCTGTTGCTCGAAGGCAAGGTGGACGAGGCGGCGGCCCTCTGCGAGAAGCGGCTCGCAGCCGACGCTGCCGACGTGGAGTCGCTGTTGGTCCTGGCGCTTGCCCGGGGCGCGCAAGGCAGGATGGAGGACGCGGACCGGCTGCTGGGACGTGCCCTCGAACTCGGGCTGCCGCCGGAGCGGTTGGTGGTGGACCGCAGTGAGCTGATGCGTCGGGTGCACGATACACCGGTCTGGCGGCGAACCGCCGCAGCGCAGTCTGGCGTGTTGCACGGTCCCTTGCTTGGAGACGTCACCCCCCGGAGCGCACGATTCTGGGTGCGCAGCCGTCACGAGACGGAATTTGAAGTGCGCGTCAGCGCCCGAGGCGACTTTGCGCGTCCGGACGGAGTGGGACGCGGTCGAACGCGCGCCGCGGATGACTTTACGGGTGTGGCGCGTGTGGAGGGACTGAGTCCGGCCACGACCTATCGATATGAGGTGCGCGTCGACGACCGGCCGGCGGTCGGCGGTGACGGTTGGGAGTTCCGGACCTTTCCCGAGCCCGGGGCAAAAACACCGGTGCGCATCGCCTTCGGCGGCTGCGCCAAGTTTTTCCCCGCGCACGAGCGCATGTGGGATACGATCCGGTCACGCCGACCGGACGCGCTGCTGCTGCTGGGCGACAATGTCTACCTGGACCTTCCGGAGCAGGTTGGGCCCATGCACGACTACACGTATCACCAGCGTCAATCGCGACCCGAGTTCCGACGGCTCACGGCGGGTGTGCCCAGCTTTGCCATTTGGGACGATCATGATGCCGGCATCGACGATGTGTTTCTTGGTCCCTATCCCGACCGGCCCGCCTGGAAGGTGGACCATCTCAAGCTCTTCCAGCGAAACTGGAACAATCCGCCGACCGGGGCGCCCCCGGCCTGGCCCGGGCTGTGGCACCGGGTGCGGGTCGGACCGGTGGAGTGTTTCCTTCTCGACGGCCGGTACTATCGCGAGAACTTCCTCCTGCCCCATCCATCGATGCTCGGGACGGTGCAGAAGGCCTGGCTGCTGGCGGCGCTGCGCGAGTCGACTGCGCCCTTTAAACTCCTGGTATCACCCGTGGCTTGGGCGGACGATGCCAAGATTGAGCGCGCCCCCTCCGGGGAGATCGTGCGGGCCAAGGACATCTGGTCGGGCTTTCCCGGGGAGCGGGCGGAGATCTTTGACTTCCTGAAGCAGCATCGGATCGGCGGTGTGATCCTGCTTTCCAGCGATCGCCATCGCAACGATGTGCGCGTGCATCCGCGTGAGGGAGCGTATCCGTTGTGGGAACTCGAGAGTGGCTGGCTGACGAACGAGAAGGGAACCGAGGGCTCCGGCAATCCCCGCTTTCAGTACCTCGATGGGCCGGCCTTCGGCTGTCTGACCTTCGACCCTTCGGTGCCCGATCCCAGCGTGGTGATGGAAATCGTGACGATCGCGGGTGTCCCTGTATTCCGACAAGAACTCAAGCTCAGCGCATTGACGCAAAACTGACGGACAGACCTTTGTTTCCCACACGCATTGACGTGCCCCCGCTGTAGGCGGCCTGGCTGAGGCCGCGACGGGACCAACGGCCCCGCCGTCTTGATTTGTCTGTTTCGTGGCACGACGTTCGTCGGAGCGGCCTCAGCGAGGCCGCCTACAGCGGACGCAGAGCGGAGCGCGCGAGGCACCGCTGGCCGCTCGGAGCCCCGGGTCAGGGCAGAAGGGGCACGCGCTTCAGGCCTTCGCGCCACCAGGCCTTGAGCGACCCTTCCAGCGCCTCCAGCGCGAACTCGGCGGTGGCCTTGGACAGATCGAGGTCGCTGATGAGCACCTCCTCGCGGAAGATCGAGGCTTCCTGGATGAGGTTGCCGTCGGTGTCGATCAGCCGGCTCTGTCCGTGCGAGCCTTCCGTCAGTCCGTCGGCCGGCGGATTGGCATGCACCAGGTAGACGCGGTTTTCGGAGGCGATGGCCTGGGCCTGGGCGCGGTAGGGACCCATCTTGTGCTCCTTGGTGACGTAGGCCTCGGAGGAAATGTAGAAGATCACCCGTGAACCCGCCAGCACCGGCAGGCGGGCCAGTTCCGGAAAACGGTTGTCGTGGCAGATGATGACCGAGGCGCGGGTGGCGCCGATCGAGAAGACCGGGGAGGGACCGGCGCCGTACTGGCAGCCCCAGCCGCGGTCAACCGTGATGGGCTGCGCCTTGTCATAGCGACCGAGAATTTCCCCCTGTGCGTTGATGATGAGAGCCGTGTTGTAGCGCTTGCCGGCGCGGACTTCCGGTGTGCCGACGATGGCGGCGATCCGGTGCCGGCCGCAGGCAGCGGCAACGTCGCGGGCCGCGGCCTCCAGTTGATCGGCAGACAGGGTTGGAATGAAGTCCGCATAGTAGCCCGAGACCGCACACTCGGGGAAGGCGGCGATCTGAACCCCCTTGGCCGCGCAGTCGGCAAGAAAACGCGCGATGCGGGCGACGTTGGCAGGGACGTCCCGGGTTGAGCGCATCTGGACTGACGCCACGCGCAGGTACGGTCCGGCGGCCGGTGAGGGCTCCGGGGAGCCCGTTGGAGCGGCAGAGCGGGCGGTCAAGGTTGCGGTGCCGAACAGAAGCGCGAGGAGGAACAATCGGATCGGGATCATGGGGGCGGTGATTTGCCGTCGTGGCTGGATTCGAGCAGCGGGCGATAGAGTTCGGGGTGACGCACCCGATACGAATTGCGGTCGTGAATACGTTCATCGAGCACGACGCGTCCGAACATGAGCATGTCGCGCGTGTCGCTCCGTGCCTGGTCGGTGATGACCCCGTCCGGATCGGCGACGAACGCATTGTGCTGGCTGACGTAAATGATGCAGACGCCATTCTCGTGCGCCCGGGACTGCATCATCAGGTCCTCGTCCATGGGTTCGCGAACCCGGCCGTAGGCGGGCACGACGATGAACTGCGCGCCCTTCAGGGCAAGGATGCGGGCATTTTCCGGGGGCTGGCGGTCGAAGCAGATGAGTACTCCCATACGCCCGAGTGCGGTGTCGAAGACGGGGAGTTCGCCGCCGGGCTCGTACAATTCCCCGGGCAATGGATGGGATTTGGAGTACCGGCCGATGCGTGTGCCATCGGGGCCGAACAAGGCGACGGTGTTGTAGAGTCCCTGGTCTCGTCGCTCCGAGAATCCGAAGAGCACGTGAACCTTCAACTCGCGGGCGAGCGCCGCGACCTTGCGCAGGGTGGGGCCGTCAAGGGTTTCCGTGTGCGACTGCAGGACCTTCTCACGCGTCATGCCGGGGCGGAACTTGGGGCTGCCCATGTAGCCGTCGAGGTAACACTCGGGCGTGACGATGAGGTGGGCGCCGCTGGCGGCGGCCTGTCGGGCGTACGTCTCAAAGCGTGCGTAGTTGGCGGCAGCGTCGCCCGCCGCGGGCATGACTTTGAGGGCCGCGACCGTAAACTCGGTCCGCGCCGCGGCGAGGGATGCCAGGAGCGAGAAACACAGGAGAAGTCGAGTGAGCAAAGGTGCTGACATGGGGAAAGGTGACGAGTCCACCGCGGTGGGGCTTGGCCGCAGCCCACCGCGGATTCAAGCCCACGCTGGCTGCGGATCCACGCCGAGCCTGAAATAGACGAAAATAGCAGGCGGGTTGTGTACGTTGTCACCCACCTGCCCCGGTGCTTGTGCGGGCGCGTGGGACGTTATCACCGCGGAACCGTGGTCATGGCTCCGTCGGACTTTTTCTTTTCGGTGAAGGCCACCGGACCATAGGTCACGCTGACATCGTCGATCAAGTAGGCGGCCTCGGGTACACGTTCGTCCCCGTCCGGGAAATCGGCGCCGGGTGTTTTCGGCGTGCGGAGGTTTGGTTCCTCGCGAACGGGGCCGGTGCGGAACGTGATCCGCTCAAGCGACTCGACGGGCTCGAGGAGTTCTGCGTCGGCGAGCACGAGTTTGTGATCGATGGTGACGTCGAAGAGCTCCTTGGCGGTATCGAAGCGAATCATGACATCGTACCAGACATTGGGCACATAGCGGGCGAGGCGCTGCAGGCCGGTGCGATTGCCGTCCATGGCCTGGATTTCCCCCTGGTCGTCGAGGGCCAGCCGGATGGGAGGCCGGAAGCCGTGACGGTCATGCACCTCGATCTCCAGCCGGCCGGTCACGGCCTGGCGGGCGAGCAGCTTGAACCGCAGCGTACCCTGTGTTGAGGAGGCAAATACGCGCGTGGCGCTGGCGTAGTCGGCCGGCTCGGCATCGCGCAACTCGAGGCTGCGGTTCTGTGCGGACTGCGAGTCGACGAAGGCGATCGGGGCCCATTTGGGACTATAAAGGTTCCACGGCAGGTCTTCGAAGGTGCCGGAATCGAAGGTGTCGGCGACCGGGCCCTGGACCGTCCCGGTGACCGGGACCGGGATGCGGCTGACCCAGATGTCGTCCTTGTTCATGCTGTAGGTGATCCAGAACGCCTGGCCCGGGGGCGTTCCATTGCCCTCGATGATGCCGCGCACGTACTGCGGTCCGAAGGCCTTGTCGAGGCCGTCATAGCGGCGCGGGGGCACTTCTCCCTGGACGGTGAGGAGGTTGTCGAAGTGAACGCCGTCGTCGCCGGTGACGACGGCGAGCGGCCAGCGATGGCGGTTGTCGCGGCGGGGATTGTAGACGAGGGCGTAGCGACCGTCCGCCGTGCGCTGGCCCCAGACTTTGGCCTCCGCCATGACGAGGGTCGGGGCCTTGACGAGCGGCGTCCAGGTTCGGCCCTCGTCGCGGGAAAGGGACGTCCAGGAGCTCTTCCACAGACCGACGATCGCACCATCAGCCCGACGGTACCAGCAGAAGGCCTTGGCCAGCACACCGTGCAGGTCCGGGTAGAAGCCGTCCTTGGCGCGATCCTCCTCCCACCACTGCAAGGTCACCAGCTTGTTGGCGAGCAGGGCGGTGCAGGCGTCCTTGAATCCGGCGTCCGTCGACTCGGTGTAGAACGGATACGCGGTGTTCTTTTCATTCCATCCGTTGTGGCGATTGTAGCGGATGAAGTGGATGGGACCGAAGGTCCCGTCTCGGAGCACCTCCCGGACCACCCGGCCGATGCCGGTGCCGTCGTTGGGGTGGTTGGGGATGCCCCAGAATCCGAGGGTGAGCAGCCGGCCGTTGGGAGCGACATACCACCCCATTCGCT
The DNA here is from genome assembly GCA_046346755.1 of Opitutaceae bacterium. Classification (GTDB taxonomy): domain Bacteria; phylum Verrucomicrobiota; class Verrucomicrobiia; order Opitutales; family Opitutaceae; genus UBA6669. Next base: position 104,783 of record JAXMHM010000003.1, read on the forward strand.
CGTGTGGCATGGCCAGCGTGCCGTCTGGCATGCGGTAGGGAGGAAAGGCGACGCGGGGTTTCTCCCAATGCACCCCGTCCTCCGAGGAGAGGACGAGGATCTGCCCGTGTCCCTTATTCTCGTGAACGGGGCCGCTGAGGTACTGGAGCCAGAATCGCTGATTCCAATACGCGATCATCGGCGCGTGATTGTAGGTCCATCCGTGGCCCTCGGCCTGCTCGGGATCGGCACGATTGGCCCGGAATGCCTGCCAGCTCTTGGCGCCGACCGCGAGGCGGAGGCTGCCGTGGTGGGAGGCATCAGGCTGGTCGTCGCCGACATAACGAACCGGTTCTTCAGGTCCTCCGGCGGGGCCGGCAGCGACGGTTCCGGTCGCGGCCAGGGTGGTGACGAACACAAGGGAGGAGAAGTGCAGAGGGATCTTCATGGGGTAGAAAAGGGAATCCAGTGACCGGGGAGAAAACTGCGGAGGGTGCGCGTGCGTGGAAAAGGAGCTACGGCGATGCTGGCGTCGGTTCCGGGTGGAGCGCTCAGCGAGCCGTGACGGCCGTGGCTGGTTTCAGGTGACCAAGCAGAAAAGCAGCGGCCTCTCGCTCCAGCGAAGGGAGCAGCGTCGGATCGCTGCCCTTCAGTCCGTGCTCGGCGCCGGGCACCGGGATGAACTTATGTTCGACGCCGTGTCGCGATAGTTCCGCCGCCAGGAGCACCGACTGTTCGCAGGGCACATCCGTGTCAGCTTCGCCATGGATGAGGAAGGTGGGCGGGAATGTGGAGTCGACATTCCGCAACGGGAGGTAAGGCAGAAACTTCGCGGCATCGACGACGGGGTCCCACCCCGTGACTGCCTTGGGCCAGAGGCCCTGCCGGCGGCAGTATTGGTAGAAGGCGGCGTGGCTGCCCTTGCGTTCGGCCGCATTGGAGACAGGTGGGCCGGAGACGGCGCGACGGGCCTCCGCCTCGGAGACCACCACGGTGTGGTGACGGGCCTGAGAGCTCGGTTGGCTGTACCACGGGGCGATGATGTCACCATAACCCCAGAACGAAACCACGGCGCGAGGCCTCGGGCTGACGCGGCAGCCGGCGAGCAGGGCGAGATAGCCGCCGGCGGAGGTGCCCGCCACGCCGATCCGTTCGGGGTCGATTCCCAGCAACTCCGGTCCACGGGTGCGAACCCACCGGAACGCGTCCTCCACATCCTCGACAATGGCGGGCAGCTTGGTTTCGGGTGCGAGGCGGTAGTCGATCGAAACCACGGAAATGCCGGCGGCGAGCAGGATGTCGATCAACTGCCGTTCCCCGGCATGCTCGCGCGCGCGTCCGCCGCCCATCAATCCGCCCCCATGGAGCCAGATTACCACCGGGGCGCGGTCCGTGCGGCGGGCGCGATTGACATCGGCCCGAATCTGCAGGTCGCCGACTTGTTTGTAGACGTGGGTTTCCACCGGCGGGAGGGCCCCGGAGCGACGATCCCGCAAGAGATGATCGAGCAGAAACTCGGTGCCCTCCCGCTGCTCGGCGGCGACGGTCTCCGCGGCCACCCCGCGCCAGCCGTGTTCGGCCCCTTCGATGCCGACCAACCGGTGCTTGACGCCGTGGCGCGCGAACTCCGCCGCCATGGCCTGGGGCTGGGAGAACGGCACGTCGGAGTCGTTCCGGCCATGCAGGAGAAACGTGGGCGGGTGGGCCGGCGTGACGTGTTTCACCGGGAGGTACGGCGCGTAGCGTTCGGCCTCGGTGCGCGGATCCCATCCGGTGACCGCCTTGGGCCACTGGGCCGTCCGGCGGATGAAGTCATTGAAGGCGCTGCCATCTCCCGGCCGGTCGCGGACATTGGCCACCGGGGGGCCGGACACCTGCCGCCAGGCCTCCGCCTCGGACAGGTTGGAATCCTCGTAGTGGGGCCGGTGGACACTGGGACGCATCTGCCACTCAGCCAGGAGATCCCCGTAGGACATTTCGGCCATCACCGCCCGCAAACCGGGAACGCGCGTGGCGGCCACCAATGCAAGGTAGCCACCGGCCGAGGAGCCGGCGACGGCCACACGCTTGGGATCAGCTCCGAACAGCCCGGGACCCTGTTCCCGGACCCAGCGGAATCCGTCTTCGACGTCGGCCACAACGCCCGGAAGTTTCGTCTCCGGGGCGAGCCGGTAGTCGAGCGAGACGACGACGACCCCGGCCTCCAGCAGGGGGGAGGTGGGCCGCCACTTCTCGACGCTCTGACGGTTCCCGTTGATGAGCGATCCACCATGCAAGTAGACGACCACTGGCCGCGGTGCCGCGCCGGTCGTGGGAAGGTGTACATCGGCGCGGATCTCAAGTCCGTTGACCCGCTTGTACACGTGGGTTCTTGGTGAAAAGTCGGCGCCCAGCAGGCTGTTGACGAGGAGCGTGGCGACGAAGGCGACGCCGAGGGGACTGAAGCGAGGACCGGTGCAAGACCTCATGGCGTTCAGGTGCGCAGCGCCAAGGAATCGCGGTGGGTCTGCTGCCAGGCGCGCACGTCATCCGTGAGCCGACGGAGCCGGTCGCGCTGGCTGGAGGATCCCGCGAGATTGACGCGTTCGCCCGGATCGGTGTTCAGATCGAAGAGTTCAGGGGTGTCGTCGCGGTAGAGGTTGAGCTTCCAGCCGTCGGCGGTCACGCGGGAGCGGCCACTGTACGACTCCTCCTCCGGATCGTTCCATTCGATGCAAATGTCCTCGCGGCGCCACTGCGCAGGATTGCGCAGACTGGGGGCGCGGGAAACGCCGTCGAGCGGTACGACCGGAGTGATGCCCATGAGGTCGAGCACCGTCGGAACCAGGTCCACGGTGCTGATCGGACCCCGGAAGTCGACCCGGCGGCGGGAGAGCCAAGGGACGTGGAGGGCGAGCGGCACGTGGACTGAGCCGCGATAAAAATTGCCCTTCTGCATCAGGCAGTGGTCGCCGCACATGTCGCCATGATCCGAGGTGTAGACGATGATCGTGTTGTCGGCCTGACCGGATTCCTCGAGTGCGCGCAGCACGCGGGCGTAGGCGCGATCCACCATCGACACCAGTCCGTAGTAATTCGCGCGGAGGCGTCGCCAGTCTCCCGGGGTGGCAATCGGGTGGTTCTTGTACCCTTCCGTGTGGGTGCGCTCGAACTGACGTCGGGCGAGGCGGCTGGCGCCTTCCGGAAGTGGCTGGGCAAAGGCCGGCCCCCCGGACATGGCGTTGGGATCGTGCAGATCGTTGAGGGGGCCGTAGCTCGGCGGGTGTGGCTCGAGTGAGTTCACGTGGAGCACGAAGGGCTGGCCATCGCGGCGCTCCCGCAGGTAGGCCGCGGCTTCGTCCGCGAGAAACGACACCTTGGTGTAACGCTCGGGCAGGGCGGCGGCGAGGGAGCGCGAGAAGACCGCGGCCCCCTTCGGATCCTCGCTCTTGTCGTCGGGTGGAAATCCGTGCGCGAGCAGGTGGTTGTGGTAGTGGGAGAACTGCGCGAGATCGGCGGGATTCGTGTAGTACTTGCGGTAGAGGTCCTCAATGGCGCGCCAGTCCTGGAAGCCGCGCTGAGCCTTGTGTTCGTCGCCCAGGTGCCACTTCCCATAGTACGCGGTGCGGTAGCCAGAGGGCAGGTGTTCGGCCAGGGTGCGCACCCCGGGATGGAACCGTTGGTTGTTGTTCACGGCGCCGTGGTTGTGAGGCCAGAGACCGGACATGATCGACCCGCGCGACGGGGTGCAGACCGGCTGGGTGATGTGGGCGTCGTGGAAGATGAAGCTGCGCTCGCCGAGCGGGGCGAAAAACTCACTGGCCTTCAATGCCGCGTTGCCCGCCCAAGGCACGGTGTCGCCCCGGTGCTGGTCGGTCCAGAGAAAGAGCAAATTGGGACGGGCGGGAGGACGGGCGAGTGCCTTGGGGGCGACCGTCGGGGCGGCCTGGGCGCGCAGCCGGGCGGTGAGGGAGGCGGCGGCGGAACCGAGGGCGGCGTGACGAAGAAACGAGCGGCGAGTGTGCGACATGGGGATCAGCGGACGGGCCAGTGAGGGGACGGAACGTGGGAGGAGTCGAGAATCGTGCGCAGGGACGCGACCGTATCCGGGTGGCGGGCGGCGACATCCTTGCTTTCGGTCGGGTCGGCGACCAGGTCGTAGAGCTCGATGGCTCCGTCCAGTCCGGTGCGCATCGCCTTCCATCGACCCAGGCGGGCTGCCTGGGCGAGCCGGTCGCGGGGGCTTTCCCAGTACAACGGACGTTCACCCAGCGAAGCGACGGTCCCCGTGAGCACAGGGACGACACTGCGGCCATCGAGCCCGGCGGGCGCGGGCCGGCCGGCCAGCTCCAGCAATGTCGGTGCGACGTCGGCGAAGCTCCATGGCTCCGGGGAAACGCGTCCGGCAGGCACCCGCCCGGGCCAGCGGACGATCATGGGAACGCGCAGACCGCCCTCGTAGAGCGATCCTTTGCGGCCACGCCAGACTCCGGCGGAGCGCAGGAGTTCCGACCGCGGCGCGCTCACAGGACCATTGTCGGAGGCGAAGAACACAACCGTGGACTCGTCGAGGCCCAGTCGCTTCAGCTCTGCGAGCAGGCGACCGACGTAGCTGTCGAGCCGGGTCACCATGGCGGCGTAGGTGCGGGCGTCCTCCGGCCACTCCGTGCGCGCCGCGTAGGCGCCGAGTTCGGGCACTTCCATCCGGTTGTGGGGAAGCGTGAATGCCAGGTAGAGAAAGAACGGCTGTTCGCGGTGGCGCTGCACGAAGCTCACGGCGAAGTCGGCCATGAGATCATTGCTGTACAGCCCGCGGCGGCCCTGCCGGTTTTCCGGCAGCTCCCGAATGCCGTCGTTTTCGTCGAGGTGGTCGGTGTAGTAGTAGGCGGCGTGGTTCTGATTCAAGTAGCCGAGCCACTCGTCGAAACCGCGACGGGTGGGTGTGCCGGCGGTGCCTGGTTCGGCGAGTCCCCACTTGCCGGTGATGCCTGTGGCGTAGCCGGCGGTGCGGAGCCATTCTGCCACGGTCCGGTCGGACGCAGTCAGAGAAAGACGGACCCCTCCTTCGGTTCCGCCAGCGAATACCTCCGGGGTTCCACCGATGCGGGGACTGTTGTCGCGAATGCGCGTGTGGCCCCCATGGAGCCCGCTCATCAGGACGGCGCGGGATGGAGCGCAAACGGGCGCGCCGGCGTAGGCGTCGGTGAAGCGCGTGCCCTCGCGCGCGAGCCGGTCCAGGTGCGGGGTGGTGATTGCGGCCGACCCGTAGCAGCCGAGGTCACCGTATCCAAGATCATCGGCGAGGATGAACACCACGCTGGGCGGACGCACGGTGGGCGTCGTAGCGCCGGATAACCAGCCGCACGCGGTCAGGAGGAGCGCATGGAAACCGAGCAGCCGCAGAACGAGGTAAGGGGAGGGCCGGAACATGGGAACAGCCGTGACCCCGGCGGAAGTGCGGGGCCGCAGTGACAGGTGTCGCGCCGTTCCCTGTTCGCCTCGTTCCGTGAAATCAAGGGTGAATCAGCATGAAATATCGAACACCCCGGTGGGCGAGCTGAAAACCGAGCCCCGAATCCTACGGACGGGGCGCAGGGGGCTGGACAGTCTGAAGGCTCACCTGCCTCCAGGTGCCCGCTTCGCGCCGCCAAACCGAATGAAATAGCAGCTTCAGATCGGCCCATTTCCCGCCACCGAGTTTACGCTGGTCGATTGTCCCGGAGAGCACGGCGACCTCCGGAGTCACCAGACGAACCTCGGTCTGGCTCAGGTCGAAGCGTTCATACGCGACCTTCTTGGAGCTGATGCCCGCCAGCACCTCGGCCTTGGATTCGTGTTTGCCCGTGCTGTGGATGTAGACGAGGTCGTCGGCGAGTACGGCGGCAAGCGCAGTGGCGTCACCGGCCAGCAAGGCGCGGCCGCGGGCCTTTTCCGCCGCGATGACTTCGTCGGAGGGGGCGGCGACTGCGGACAGGGCGAGGGAAAACAGAAGGAGACCGACCAGGGTGGACTTCATGGGGTGCGTAGGGCGTGTGGCGTGGAAGGGGGTGGCAGGCATGATGGTGCCGATTTGGACCACCGAAGCAATCCGCGGTTGGCCGGGTCGTCGTCCGGCCGGGTGGGTGGCCGGCCCCAAAACAAACGACGCCTGACCGAAGTCAGGCGTCGAGAGACATCTCCCCCACCCGAGCAAGATCCGAAACCGGACTCGACGAGCGTGGGAAAAAGGGAGGACGGATCAGAACCGCCAGCCGTAGCCAACCGAGATCAGCCAGGGATCCACCTTGGCGGTCGTCAGGCGGGCACCGCCGGCGAGCACGTCACTTTGGATACCGACTTTCTTGAGGTCGACATTGAGGAACTGGCCGTTGCCAAGGTCATAGTCAAAGCCGGCTTGGGCGGTCAGGCCGACACTGGAGCTTTCGAGGTCGAGGGGAACGGTGGCGACCTTCAGCTTGACGCTGGAGATCAGCGTGAGGTTCAGACCGCCGCCCACATAGGGCTGGAACTTGCCCGTCGGCATGAAGTGGTACTGACCGAGCAGGCAGGGAGGGAGATGCTTGAACGTGCCGAGTGAGCCCACGCCCTTGAGGGTCACCTCATGTTTCTGCGGAACGGTCAGCACCAGTTCGGCGGAAAAGTTCGGCGAGAACCAATAGGCGAGGTCGAGTTCGGGAATCAGCTTGCTCTCGACCTCGACGGCGCCCGAGGCGAAGTTAAGACCCAGCGCGGAGAATGCGTCGGATTTGTTGGCGGTGTCGAGGTAGGTGGCGCGCAGCCGCACCGCCCAGGTTCCGGAATCAGCGGCCAGGGCGGAGGCGGCCGAGAGCAGCGCGGCGAGGGCGCCGCCCAGAAGAGTACGAATGCGAGGGGAGTGTTGGATCATCGCCCGCATGCTAGCGAAGCCGCGTGCCTCCCGCCGCGCATCTTTTGGTGATTGCTCCGCGCGGGTTGACCCAAATCGGGATGCCGAAAAGCAACGTGTAGTTGAATCTATATGACGCACTTTTGATGGCTCCCGCGCAAGCGGCGCCGACGAAGCGGCGCCGTCCAGGGTGTGAACAGCGGCGCGATTGGGACCTAGAGCCCGAGCACCTGGATGGCTCCCCCGGCCAGGGCGATGGTGCTGCCGGCGATCACATGGCTGTAGCGGGCGAACCGCCGCGTCGGCAGCCAGGCGAGACCCGCCTGGGCGGCAAGGACGATGGCGAGCATCGCGCCGATGGTCACGATCGAGAAGGTGACAGCCACGACCCAGGCCCCCGTCCACCCGCTGGTCGCCGCCGGGTAGATGAACAGCGGAATCAGCGGCTCGCAGGGGCCAAAGGCGAAAATAATGAACAGGATCCACGGAGTCATGCTCACTTCCTCGCCGGTCCGTGGATTGTGCACGTGATCGTAGGCATGAAGCCGGATCAGGTGATCATGGGAGTGCCCATCGGGCGGGGTGCGGTGCAGGCGCCACAGTCCCCACGCCGCGTAGAGCGTGCCGAAGCCGATCAGGCACCAGGCGGCGATGCCGCCGCGCACCGATTCTATCCACTCCAGGCGGTGCAGGCTCGCCCCTACGGCGTAGCCGACCATGCCCAGAATCACGGAGCTCGCCACATGGCCCACGCCGCAGGCGAAGGTGATCCAGGCTGTCTTCGCGAGGGACCAGTTTCGCGACTTCGCCAGAACGATGAACGGGAGGTAGTGATCCGGTCCGATCGCGGTGTGGACCAGGGCGACGACCGCGGCGTTGACCGTGAGCACGGTGAGGTCCGGTCCCATGCGCGGTACCCTAGCGATTGGCGACGAGACGGTGAGCGAGCGCGTGCACGCTTCGGACGACCTCGGGGATGGCCGCGCCGACCGGGTCGCTGAGTTCGAGGCACATCGGATGAATGGTCTCCACCGAGATGGTGAAGAGGTGCAACTCGGGAAACTGACCCAGCAGCGCGGCGGCCGCGAAGAGGTCGCGCAGCCCGAAGTCGTGCGCCGAAAGCCCGCGCGGGAAGTCGACGACGCGGGCCGGTCGAAGCAGGGTGATCGTGCCCGCCGGCTGGCCGTCCCGCGTGGCATCGATCATGATGACCTTGGGCACGCTGGAGATCGACTCGAGCAGGTTGATGCCCCCCGTGCCGCCATCGAGCAGGTCGGCGCCCGGAACCGGCAAATCGGTTTCGAGGGCGCGCAGGGCGTGGATACCCACTCCCTCGTCTCCCATGAGCAGGTTGCCTACGCCGATGATCAGGACCGAAACGGGGGACGCGGACGTCCAGGCGGCACCGACATTGGCGAGTTCTCCGCCCGGACCGATCATGACGGCGAGCGGGGAGCTGCACCCGCGGGTTTGGTGGTGGCGGGAGCGCCGCTGAACAGGGACTTGCCTTCACCGGCCGGCTGCTTCTTCGGCAGGAATTTCCATCCTCCCGCCATCGATGACAGCACGCCGTGTCCCTCGACGTAGTCGTGGTAGAACACGAGGTACACGTGGATGATCGTGAAGATGATGAAGAACCAGGTGGCGAGGTGATGCCACTGACGCAGACCGGCGTCACCGCCGAAGATCGGCAGCATCCAGGTGAACAGCTGTGGGAACCAGGCATTGCTCATGTTGGCGTACATGGCGAAGCCGCTGGCGACCTGGAAGACGAAGACGAGGAACATGACAAAGTACGTCAGGTAGGCGAGGGCGTTGTGCCCGGCGGCGACCAATGGCTTGTTCGACGACTGCAGGATGTCGACCCGTAGTACGCTCGCCACTTCCTTGGCCTGGGCCCAGCGCAACGGCAGGAAATTTTTCCAGTTCGCGTACTTGTTGCCCACGAATCCCCAGTAGATGCGGAACGCGAAGTTGAAAACGAAGACGTACGCTGCGGCGAAGTGGATGAACCGATTCAGTCCGAACCAGTAGCTGAACGAGGCCTCGCTGGCGGTGTTGATCGCGGGCGGGTTGGCGATGAGAAAACCCGTGGCGGTCAGGACCAGGATGCAGAGTGCGTTCAGCCAGTGATAGAACCGAACCGGAAGCTCCCATACGTAGATGCGTTGATACGCCGACGTTGATGCGGACGGAGCGTGCGTGTTCATGGCGGCCTCCGGTTAAAGTGCAGGGGCGGTGGAGACCTCCTGCAGCTTGGTCCCCTTGTCGTCGTAGAGGTGGACGGCGCAAGCGAGGCAGGGATCGAAGGAGTGGATCGTGCGAAGGATCTCCAGCGGAAGCTTGGGGTCGTGGACTGGAGTCCCGATCAGCGAGGATTCGTAGGGGGAACGTTGTCCCTTGGCGTCGCGCGGCGATCCGTTCCACGTCGTGGGAACCACCAGCTGGTAGTTTTCGATCCGGCGATTGTTGATCACGATCCAATGGGCGAGGGCGCCCCGAGGAGCCTCGGCCAGCCCGACTCCGCGCGCGACGGTCGGCCAGGTGGAGGGGTCCCACTTTTCCTTGGTGAACGTGCGCGAGTCGCCATTGCGGATGTTGGTCAGCAGCTGCTGGTGGAATTCGAGGGCCCAGCGGGCGGTCAGACGCGTCTCAATCCCGCGGGCCGCGGTTCGACCGAGGGTGGAAAAGAGCACGGCCGGCGGAGCCTTGAGGGCGGCCAGTGTCGCGGTGACCGCGTCCTTGATCTCGGCATTGCCGGCGGCGTAGCCGACGAGCATGCGGGAGAGCGGGCCCACCTCCATGGCGTGACCCTTCCAGCGCGGCGTCTTCAGCCAGGAGTATTTGCCGTCGACATTGAGGTGCTCGTAGGGAGGTTTCGGCCCGGTGTAGTTGAAGGTGGTTTCACCTTCCCAGGGGTGTTTGCCCTCGCTGCCGCTGTACGAGTACCAGGAGTGATCAATGAATTCCTGCACCCCGGACGGATCCTTTGGATCGACCGCGTGGATGCGCGAAAGGTCGCGGTCGAGCACGACGCCGCGCGGGAACTTGAAGCGGGCCACGTCGGCGAAGCCATTGGTCGGCAGGTCGCCGTAGCAGAGGTGATTGGTGACGCCGCCGCCGATGGACGCCCAGTCAAGGTAGGCCGGGGCGATGGCGAGCAGATCGGGGATGTAGACCTGTTCAACAAACTGCTGGGCCTGCTCGAGCAGGCCGGTGACCATGGCGAGACGCTCGGCGTTGATTGCGTTGGCCTCGTCGATGTTGATGGAGCAGGGCACGCCGCCGACCAGGTAGTTCGGGTGCGGATTCTTGCCGCCAAAAATGGTGTGGACCTTGACGATCTCCTTTTGCCACTCGAGGGCCTCGAGGTAGTGGGCGACGCCGATCAGATTGACCGCCGGCGGCAGCTTGTAGGCGGGATGGCCCCAGTAGCCGTTGGCGAAGATGCCGAGCTGGCCGCTTTCGACGAACTTCGTCAGCCGCTTTTGCAGATCGCTGAAATAGCCCGGAGAACTCTTCGGCCAGTGGGAGATGCTTTGGGCGATGCGCGAGGCTTCGGCCGGATCGGCTTTGAGCGCGCTGACCACGTCGACCCAGTCGAGGGCGTGCAGGTGGTAGAAGTGGACCACGTGATCGTGGACCGACTGCACGCAGAACATGATGTTGCGGATCAGCTCCGCGTTCGGCGGGATGGCGATGCCCACCGCGTCTTCTACCGCGCGGACCGAAGCGAGTGCGTGCATGGTGGTGCAAACGCCGCAGACGCGTTCGCAGAACGCCCACGCGTCGCGCGGGTCGCGTCCCTTGAGAATGATCTCCAGCCCGCGCACCATCGTGCCGGCGCTCCAGGCGTCGGTGATTTTCCCGTCCTTCACCTCCGCCTCGATGCGAAGGTGGCCTTCAATGCGGGTGATCGGGTCGACAACAATGCGTTCGCTCATGATTGGGTTCCTCCCTGGTTGGATGAACCGCCCGCCGAGGTGGAGGGACCGTTCGCGGCGGATTCACCCGGTTGTTCACCAATTTCATGGTGCTTGCGGACATTGGTCAGGACGGCGTGCCCGGCGGCGCCGACCACCGTGGCGGCACCCACGACGAGGCCGATCTTGTCTGCGGTGGTTTCGATGCCGAATCCGGGGAAGCTGCCCAGGCGCTCGTAGAAGGGACCGTTGTCCCAGAACGACGACTCGGAGCAGCCGATGCAGCCATGTCCGCTCTGGATCGGGAAACTGACGCCGCCGTTCCACCGGATCGTACCGCAGGAGTTGTAGGTGGTTGGACCGCGGCAGCCCATCTTGTAGAGACAGTATCCCTTGCGGGCGTTCTCGTCGTCGAAGGACTCGACAAAGAGGCCGGCGTCGTAGTTGGGACGGCGATAGCAGGTGTCGTGCACCCGGCGCGAGTAGAAGGCCTTCGGGCGTCCGAGGGCGTCGAGCTGCGGGATGCGGTCAAAGGTGAGCAGGTGGACCAGCACGCCGGCCATGACTTCGGCGATGGGAGGGCAGCCCTGGACGTGCACGATCGGCTTGCCGGTGATGATCTTGCTGATCGGCGTGGCGGATGTCGGGTTGGGCTTGGCGGCCTGCACGCAGCCCGAGCAGGCGCAGTTGCCCCAGGCGATGATGGCCTTGGCGCCCGCGGCGACCTCCTGGATGATGTCGGTGGCGGAACGGCCGCCGATGCAGCAATAGACGCCCTCGGCGGCGGTGGGCACGGAGCCCTCGACGCAGAGCAAGTACTCGCCCTTGTACTTGGTGATGGTCTGGTGCAGCACGGACTCCGCCTGGTGCCCCGAGGCCGCAAGCAGCGTCTCGGTGTAGTCGAGGGAGATCTTGTCGAGCAGAATGTCTGCGACAATGGGATGGGACGAGCGGAGGAACGACTCGCTGCAACAGGTGCACTCCTGAAAATGAAGCCAGACGACGGGTATTCGCTTCTTGGTTTCAAGGGCCTGCGCAACCTGGGCGACACCCTCGGAACCGAGGCCCATGCAGGCGCTCATCCAACCGCAAAATTTAAGAAAGTCGCGCCGGGATACCCCGCGCGACGTCAGTTGTTCATAGACTGTGGTGGAGTCGCGCGAGTCAACGGAAGTGCTCGGAATCAGGGTATCCATAGCGGGATGGCCGCGGGGTGTCGGCGTTGAAGGTTTCGAACAGAAATTAGTTTCCCGGACCCACTCTAGAAGAAGATCGCATTTCACCCTCCGCAATTTTTGTCGAGCGCTGCGCAGTTCTTGAGGATTCGGACGCTTCCTCTCGACCTGCGGAGCGCCCGGGTTTCGATTCAAGTCATGCACGAGGTCGGCATCATGGAGTCTGCGTTGGCGCTCGTGCAGCGCCATGCCGACGAGCGGGGTGCGTCCTGCGTGCATCGCGTCGTATTGCGGGTCGGTGCGTTGTCGGGGGTCGATCCCGACTCGCTCCGTTTTGCCTTTGAGGTGGTGGCCCGCGGAACGCGCGCGGAAGGAGCGGCCCTGGTTCTGGATCTGGTGCCGGCCCTTATCTATTGTTCCTCCTGCCGGTGTGAATTCGCGGGTGATCGAGGTGCCATTTTCACGTGTCCCCAGTGCGGCGATCTCTGCGGCGAGATCCGAAGCGGCCGCGAACTCGAACTGAGCCGCATTGAAATGAGCTGATCCCCATGTGTGTCGATTGCGGTTGTGGAAAATCTGTGCCGTTCGGTGTGAAGGTGCTGAGCGTGCTGGCTCCGGGGCTTCTGCGATCCAGCGCTCCGGCTCCGGCATCGGCTGCCGCTGGGGATGCGGGTGTGATGACGGTTACGCCGGCGCCCCTCACTCCGTTGACGGTCCAGGTTCATGCCTCCTTGCTGGCCAAGAATGACGACGCGGCCGCTCGAAACCGCGCCCAGTTTGTTCAGCGCGGCATGCTGGCCCTGAATCTGGTGTCGTCACCGGGCGCGGGGAAGACGACGCTGTTGTCCCGCACGGTCGATGAATTCGGGCGCGAACATCGCTGTGCGGTGGTGGTGGGCGATCTTGAAACCGACAATGATGCACGGCGCCTGCACCGTCCGCATGTCCCGGTGGCTCAGATCACGACCGGTTCGGCCTGCCATCTGGATGCCGACATGGTGGCGCGGGGCGTCGGCGCCTTGGATCTGTCCGGGGTGCGGGTGATGTTCATCGAAAACGTCGGCAACTTGGTGTGTCCGGCTTCCTTCGATCTCGGCGAAGCGGTGCGGGTGGTGTTGCTGTCCGCCACCGAGGGCGAGGACAAGCCGCTCAAGTATCCACCCATCTTCAAATCGGCTCACGTCGTGCTGCTGACCAAGATCGACGTTGCCGAGGTGCTGGGTTTCGATTGCAAGGCCGCGATCGAGAACATCCGCCGCATCGCGCCCCAGGCCACGCTGATCCCGCTCTCGTCGCGCAGCGGGGAGGGTATGGCGGTTTGGTACGACTACTTGCGACAACGGCTGCTCCCGCGCTAGGCGCGCGGAGGCTTTCCCCGGCTCCACCCCAAAACCCCATGTCTCCCCCGTCACCCCTGCAGGACCGGTTGCTGCGCGTGCGAGGCACGGTGCAGGGCGTGGGCTTTCGTCCATTTGTGCATCGCGTGGCGAGCGAACTGGGCGTGCGGGGCTGGGTGAGGAATGACGCACAGGGCGTGCTGCTCAGGGCCGTTGGCGAGCCTGCCTTACTCGACGAACTCGCGGCCCGGGTGCTGCACCGCGCCCCGGTGGCGGCGCGCGTGATCGGGGCGGACTGGGTGGAAGCCACCACCGAACCTCCGGCACCCGAACGCGGCTTCCTCATTCAAGAGAGCAGGCAGGCGGCGGGTGCGATCGAGACGAGCATCCCGGTGGACCTCGCCCCGTGTGCCGACTGCCGGCGCGAACTGAGCGACCCGGACAATCGTCGTCACGGATACGCCTTCATCAACTGCACCCAGTGCGGTCCCCGGTACTCCCTGATTGAGAGCCTGCCCTACGACCGGCCGCGCACCACCATGCGCTGCTTTGAGATGTGTCCCTCGTGCCGGAGCGAATATGAGGTCCCCGCCGACCGCCGGTTTCATGCCGAGCCCAACGCCTGCCCGGTGTGTGGACCGCGGGTGCGACTGGTCTCGCCCGACGGCGAGCCGCTGGCGGAGGGCCCTGCGGCGCTGAAGGCGGCGGCGGCGGCCCTGTGCAGGGGACGGATTGTGGCGGTGAAAGGGGTGGGCGGTTTCCACCTCATGGTGGATGCGACGGATCCGGACGCGGTGGCCGAGTTGCGACGGCGCAAGCACCGGGAGGAGAAACCGTTTGCGGTTATGTTTCGCGATCCCGCGATGCTTGAAGCGTGGGTGGAGGTGACACCCGACGCGCTCGCGCTGTTGACGTCGCCGGCGGCGCCGATCGTGCTGCTTCCCGCGCGGGTGACTCCCCGGCTGACCGCCGGTGTGGCCCCGGGCAATCCGCTCGTGGGTGCGATGCTGCCGTCGTCACCCCTCCATCTCCTGTTGCTGGAGTCCCTCGACCGGCCGGTGATCGCCACCAGCGCGAATCTCGCCGAGGAACCGCTTTGCACCGAGGACGCCGAAGCTCGTTCGCGGCTGGCCGGCATCGCCGATCTCCTGCTGGGGCACGACCGCCCGATTGCCCGGCCGGTCGACGACTCCGTGGTGCGGCCCGTGGCCGGTGGGAGCCCGATCCTGCTCCGTCGAGCTCGCGGGTATGCGCCGACTGCCCTGACGCTGCCCGCGCGTTTGCCGTTGTCCTTGCTCTGCGCGGGGGCGCAGATGAAAGCCACCCTGGCGGTCGCTTACGGTGATCGGGTGGTGTTGAGCCCGCACCTTGGCGATCTCGAAGGGGCCGCCACCCTGGAGGTGTACCGACGCACCGCCGCCACGCTTGGCACCCTGGTCGCGGCCGATTTCGGCGGGGTGGTCTGCGACAAGCACCCTGACTATGCCTCGACCCGGTTTGCGGAGGCGTCCGGCCTGCCCTGCCTGCCGGTCCAGCACCACCTCGCCCACGTGCTCGCCGTGCTGCTGGAGCACCGGCAGAGTGCGGATGATGTCCTGGGTGTGGCGTGGGACGGAACCGGATACGGCGAAGACGGTACGGTCTGGGGTGGCGAGTTCATCCACCTGCGCGGCGGCCGGGCTTTGCGTTTCGCCCGCCTGGTCCCCTTCCGTCTTCCCGGCGGCGAAGCGGCGGTGCGTGATGCCCGCCGGGTGGCTTATGCCCTGGCCCACGCGCTCGGAGGCGATCACGGCGGGGCGCTCGCAGCGCACAGCGGGTTGACCGCGTTGGAGACGGAGGTGCTTAACACTTTGCTCAATCGCGGCCTGCACGCGCCCGTGTGCTCCAGTGTCGGACGACTCTTCGACGGCGTGGGTGCATTGCTTGGCCTCGGCCGGCGCAATGCTTACGAAGGTCAGGTGCCGCTGGCAGTTGAGCTCGCCGCGTGGCGGGCAGTGCCAAGCCGGGAAGCCCTGCCATTTGCCGTGCATTGGCACGACGGTGACGGATTGTGGGAGCTGGACTGGCGTCCAGCCGTGCTTGCGATCCTGGAACGCCCGGACGCGGATCCGACGGCGCAGGCAGCGGCATTTCATCGCGGACTGGCTGCGGCGCTGGTCGAGGTGGCCTGCCGGTCCGGTGCACGGACCGTGGCTCTGGCCGGTGGCTGCTTTCAAAACGCCCTGCTCCGCTCGCTGTCCGAAGCGGCACTGGGCGCGGCGGGCCGAAGGGTGCTGGTTGCCCGCGACCTCCCTCCCAACGATGGCGCCATCCCGGCCGGACAGGCTCTCGCCGCCCTCTGGAACCTTTCCATCGTCGAGTCCGCAGTCCGGACGCGCGACTCTGGAATGCCTCCATCCGTGACTCCTCTCCGTTCACCCTAGCCTCAACCCCTCCCCACCATGTGCCTCGCTGTTCCTGGAAAAGTGCTCGATATCCTCGGTGACGATCCCCTCTTGCGCACGGCGCGGGTCAGTTTCGCCGGCGTCGTCAAACGGGTCAGCCTGACCTGTGCCCCGGAGGCCCAGGTGGGTGACTATGTGCTGGTCCACGTGGGAGTCGCCATCAGCGTGGTGGACCAGAAGGAGGCGGAGGAAACGTTCGCCTACCTGAAGCAGATGGGAGAGCTCGATGGGCTTGACCCGGTCCCGCCGTCCGCCGGAGGTGCGTCATGAAGTTTATTGACGAATACCGGGATGCCGCCCTGGTTCGGAAGCTGGCGGATGCGATCGGCCGCACCGCCACCCGTCCCTGGACGGTGATGGAAATTTGTGGCGGGCAGACGCACGCGATTGTCAAGTTTGGGCTCGATGATCTGCTACCGCCAACCCTGACCCTTGTCCACGGGCCGGGCTGTCCGGTCTGTGTGACGAGTGCCGAGTTGATTGACCAGGCCGTGGAACTGGCGCTCCGGCACCGGGCGATTGTGTGTTCGTTTGGCGACATGCTTCGCGTGCCCGGCAACACCATCGACCTGCTGACGGCGAAGGCGCGGGGTGGTGATGTCCGGATTGTCTACTCTCCCCTCGACGCCGTGAAGATCGCCCAGGAGAATCCAACGCGGGACGTGGTGTTCTTTGCCGTGGGATTTGAAACCACCGCGCCCGCCAATGCCCTGTCGGTGCTGACGGCGGAGCGGGAGGCGGTGGCGAACTATTCAATTCTGACCTCCCATGTCCTCGTGCCCCCGGCCATGCGGGCGATCCTGGGTGCGCCGGACAACCAGGTGCAGGGGTTCCTGGCGGCCGGCCATGTTTGCACCATCATGGGGGTGCAGGAATACGGACCCATTGCCCGCGAGCATCGCACTCCCATCATCATCACCGGGTTTGAGCCGGTCGACATCCTCGAGGGACTCCTGCTCTGTGTGAAGCAGCTGGAATCGGGCCGGGCCGAGGTGGAAAACGCGTATTCACGCGCGGTTAAGACGGAGGGCAATGTGCACGCCCGCCGGCTGGTGGAGCAAGTCTTCGAGGTGACCGACCGCGATTGGCGGGGCATTGGCATGATCCCCCGCAGCGGCCTTTCCGTCCGTTCGGCGTATGCAACCTATGACGCGAACCGGCGATTCCACCTCAGCCGGACGTTTGGTTCGAGCAACACGGAGTGCATCAGTGGCCAAATCATGCGCGGTGTGATGAAGCCGCACCACTGTCCCGCCTTTGGCACCCGCTGCACCCCGGAGCACCCACTCGGAGCTCCGATGGTCTCCAGTGAAGGGGCGTGCGCGGCGTACTACCGGTATCGGGGCCAGCCGCCGCCGGCGCGCAGCGCGGCGGCGGAATGACGAATGACGAATGACGAATGACGAATGACGAATGACGAATGACGAATGACGAATGACGAATGACGAATGACGAATGACGAATGACGAATGACGAATGACGAATGACGAATGACGGATTGGTT
The DNA here is from genome assembly GCA_046346755.1 of Opitutaceae bacterium. Lineage (GTDB taxonomy): Bacteria > Verrucomicrobiota > Verrucomicrobiia > Opitutales > Opitutaceae > UBA6669. The sequence continues at coordinate 121,989 of JAXMHM010000003.1, forward strand.
GGATACACGTTTTTTCGTCAAATGGCAAGCTCAACGGGAGGGTGTTCCCGCGACCGCGGGATTGATGCCGCGGGGACGCGCCTCGCACCATGACGCCGGTCTGCCACGTGTCTGAGTTCGCCCGCGCCGAGCGACGCCCCGCTTCAACAGATCCGGGGGAGCTGTTCTCCACTCAAGCGATCGACGATGCGTTCGGAGCCGATGATGCTGCGTTGTGTCACTTGCCCCGCCGGGCCGGCTTTGACCTGGCCGATGATCGCGGCGGGTCCACCCGGCGCGTGCGCGGAAATGATCTGCCGGGCCTGTTCCGCCTGGGCGGCGGGGAGTAGGCATATGAAGCGGCCCTCGTTCGCGACATAGAGCGGATCGAGGCCGAGGATCTCGCAGGCGCCGCCGACCAGCTCGGTCACGGGCACGAGGGCGGCGTCGATGGCCAGGGACAGACGGGACGACTCGGCCAGCTCCACCAGGGCCGTGGCCAGTCCGCCCCGGGTGAGGTCGCGCAGGCAATGCACCTCGAGACCCGCGCGCAACAGGGCCTGGACCGGGGCCACCAGCGGGGCGCAGTCGCTCTCGATGTCGCTCTCAAAGGTGAGTCCGGCGCGGGTCGCCATGATGGCCATGCCGTGTCGCCCGAGGTCGCCGCTGAGCACGATTGCATCACCGGCCTGGATGCGGGACGGTGAAACAACCAGCGGCGACTCGTTGACGCCGATTCCTGCTGTGGTGACGTAGATGCCATCCCCCTTGCCGCGCTCCACCACCTTGGTGTCACCGGTCACTACGGTCACACCGGCGGCCACGGCCGCGGCCTGCATGGAAGCGACCACCTTTTCCAGCGTCGCGATGGCGAGTCCCTCCTCCAGGATGAATCCCGCACTGAGCCACAGGGGTCTTGCTCCGCACATGCAGAGGTCGTTGACGGTGCCGTTGATGGCGAGTTTTCCAATATCGCCGCCTGGGAAGAAGAGCGGACTGACCACGTGGGAATCGGTGGTGAATGCCAGCCTGCCGCCCTCGGGTGTACGCAGGAGGGCGCCGTCATGCTGGTCGTTGAGGGAGGGATTGGCAAAGGCGGCCCGAAACACCCTGTCGATCAGATCCTGGGTCAGCCGGCCGCCTCCGCCATGGCCCACGGTGATCTCGGTTCGGTGCGGCAGCGGGACGGGGCAGGAAGAGAAGGCGCTGCTCGAAGGCTCGTTGGACACGACAGAGTCCTAACGCCGGTCGCCGTCGACGCCGAGTAAAAAGCGGCGGAAGGGATCTCCCGCGGACAGGTCTCTCGAATCAACCGGGCGGTTTTCGTTCCCAGAGTTCCTCGAGGTCGTTCTGGAAGTCGAATCGGACCTCAAGATCGGTGATCTCCGTCGCGGGCGCGACGTTGGATACGGAGATTGTCCAGCGGTGGGGACCGGGCTGCACCGACTCGGGTTGGGGCAGTGGCAGGTGGAGATAGAAGTCGGCGAGGTCCGCCGGTTTGCGAGCCCCTGCCAGGTAGGGTGTTGTCGCGACCGACACCGCCCCCGAGGCGGTCCCGTCGTACAGCGGCACGCCGTTGAAGGTCACCGTAATCCGGGCGTCGTCAGGTAGCGCCCGGAATCCCAAGCGGGCCTCGCACCCGGCGAGAGGAAAAGGCGAGTCGGTCACACGGGTGCCCGTGGGCAGGAGGAGGGACAGCGGTTGGCCGGCGATCAGTCGGGCGGGCAGCGGCTTGCCGTAGGCGTACGAATCCGGACCGTCGTGGTAGTAGCGTTTGGTGACGCTGTAGACCACGGCCTGGCCGGTGGCGTTGTCGGGTCGTGCGAGATCACGAAAGACGTGATACAGCCGGTCATCGTGCGGTCGGACGGCTCCGAATGCGTTGTAGAAATTGAACAGGTAGAAGCCGTCGACTCCCTGAGTGCGATAGACTGCGGCGGCGCCGCGGATCTCTTCCAGCGACGCGTCGCGTGACGCGATCGCGCCTGCGTAGCGATCAGGCTGGCGGACGGGAAACGGCAGCCGCCAACTGGTCCGGGGATACAGCGAAGGATGGACCCGCACGCCGTGTGGATGGGCGACACGGATCAGGTCGGAGATCGGCATGTCGCCCGCAAGCGTCATCAGCTGCGCGGGAGAAATCAGATCGACCAAGCCCTCGCGGATCCAGTCCGGCACGGCGAGTCCGGCCGCGGTGCAGTCGTCCAAGGAGGGGGGAGTTCGCACAAACAGGTACAGCGGTCGACCGACCTCGCGGGAAACCCGGTCGAGCTCGGCGCGCACCGAGCGCACCAGTTCGGTCATGAGCGGTGCCCCCCGGGTCGCGCCGCCGCGGGGAAAGAACACCTGAAAGCGATTGAAATCCAGTTCGAAGCCGTCGACGAGGTCGCGGTTGCGCGCCAGCACCTCCTGCACGGTGGCCAGCCGGAGCTGGCGGACTTCGGCGTGAGTGTAGTCGAGCAGATTTCCGTAGGCCGGCTGAAAAGCGAGGGGTGAGGTCTTGATCGTGAACCTATCGCGATGTCGGAACCAGAACTCGCTCGTCATGGGGTGATCGTCCGGCTTGACCATGAAATGGGCGTCATTCATGCGCAGGCTGGGAATGAACCGGAGTCCCAGCCGCCGGGCCGTTTCGCCCGCGGTGCGAACCGCATCGGCTCCTGCGGCGAGGCAGACACGGGCGTTCTCCATTCGCTTGGCGAGGAGGGATCCCGGTTTCTCGTCCGCGGACGTCCGCCATCCGACACGACTGGCGACCTGGGTGTTGTAGTAGAGGACGTCCCCTCCCATGCCGATGCAGTAGACCAAGGTCCGGACCGGCGTGTCAGCCAGGGCCTGCAGGTTGGCCTGCAGCAACGCCTCGGACTGGGTGCGGTCCGGCACGACAAACGAGAGGTCCGCGTCGTCGTTGTACACGAGACCAAAGTCCGGACGCTCCCTTGGCGTCGCGGCGCCGGCGACCACCCCGCTGATCACGCCGGCAAGCAGGACTCGGATCAGGAGATTCATTGCGACCGGACGGCCTAGAATTCGGACCGCACGCCGAGTGTGACCAGCGTACCGAAATTCTGGATCGACTGTGGTTGGGTGAAGACCGGCGTGTTCGGCCCGGACCGCAGCGTGCGCTTGGGTCCGCCCGTCAGGTTGCGCGCGCTCCCGTAGAGCGTGAGCCGCTTATGGAAGCGGTAGTCGAACGAGAGATCCTGCGTGATCTGCGGGGCCACGTAGGAGAACGTGCCTTCGGGCACCGTGGCGCTGGGGGCCACCCGGGCTCCGGTGACCTTGTAGGCGTAGGAGACGTTGAACTTGATCGAGACCTTTTTGCGGATGTAGCTCGTACCCCAGTTCAGGTTCTTGTGCGCGAAGGGCGTGAAATCGAGAGCGTTCTCGCCGCTCACCTGCGAGATGGTGGCGTTGCCAAACATCTGGAGTCCCTTGGCCCACGAGGGCAGGAAGTAAAGCGACTGGCGCCAGCTCAGCTCATAACCCTCCACGCGTGCCTCGCCAAAGTTCGACTTGGTGATCACATCGTAGCTCAGGTAGTCGTCGGAGAGCCCGAAGTCGGCCAGGAGTTCCGGTGTCGCCACACTCCGCACCGTGCCGAAGAAGTTCTTGATGTCCTTGCGGAACAGACTGACGGAGGCGACGGCGCCCTTGATGCCGTACGTTTCGATCGAGACATCGAGACCGTCGGAGGTCCAGGGCTTCAATCCCGTGTTGACCGCGGTGATGGTCCGGGAGGCGGCGGCGGCGTCCGGGTCGGTGATCGTCAGGCCGGGGATGATCTCGGAGAGATTGGGCCGACCCATGGTGCGGGCATAGGCCGCGCGCAGGACGATCGTATCGGTCAGGTAGTACGTGGAGTTGATGCTCGGATAGAGACCATCGTAGGACTTCCGCGAGGTTGCGCCGCGAAGGGTGTAGCGCAGCTTTGCGGTTTCGAGTGCGTTGGTGGAGACAGGAATCAGAAGCCCGGTGGCGGGATTGCGCAGCAGATTGCCGCTCGCATCCTGCCGGTAGGTGGCGCGGATGTCGTCGAGGGGACCTTCACCGAAGTCGTCGGTCTTTTCGTAGCGGAACCCACCGACGAACCACAGCTTGTTGTCGAGGAACTTGACGTCGCCCCGTACGTAGCCGGCGGTGATGGTCTCCTGCAGGAACCGGGAGTTGGTCACTCCGGACGTGTAGGCCCCGGCTTCGTTGAGCACGAACCAGGAAGGATTGGCCAGGAACAGATCGTAGAGTTTCACCGGGCTGACCCACTTGACCTTGAGGGTGTCGTTGAAGAACGACTGCTGGGAGAGCTCGACGTTGGTCAGGTCGTAGTTCTTGACCAGCCGCGCGGCGGCGCCCCCGGGCGGAGTGAAGGTCCACGTCTTCAGTTCGGAGGTGTTGTCCTTGCGCTGCCGGTTGATGGAGAAGCCCGTCTTGAGTGTGACCGGAACGCGCAGGTTGAAGTCGCGACTGATGTTGAAGGTAACCTGTCGGGCGTCGGAGATGATTTCGTTCGGCTGGCTGGTTGGCGCGTTCAGGGTGAGTTCGGCATTGTCGTACGGGTCAAAGACCGCGCCGGTCCGGGTCTTCGCGGTCACGATGGGTGCGAGCCGGTCGTAGATGCCGTCGAGCCGATCGGCGCGGACAATGAGGCTGGTGGCCTGGGTCGTGCCAATGGTCCGGAAAAAACCGTGTTCCAGATCCTTGCGATCGTCCCAGCTGCGCGAAAAATTGGCGGCGGCGTCGATCTTGTAGAGCTTTCCGTTGTGAGTGAACCGGAGCACCGCCGACGTCGTGCCGCGGGTGCGGTCTCCCCAAGTCGTGGTCTGCCGCACGGTGTCATTGCCGGCGGCGGCGCCCTGGGTGAAGGTGGCGCCTCCGCTGTTTCCGGCGCCGAAGGCGGCGGCGTAGACATTCTGGCGGGTCGGGGTGTTGATCTGGACGTGTTCGACGCTCAGGCGAAACGCACTGTCCGGACTGATCCTCCAGTCCAGAGACGTTGCCGCCAGCTGTCGCTCGGTCGTTTGCAGCACGTTCTGGATGGTGGACGTGGTCTGCACGCCCCGGATCATGTCCCAGGTCGGCGAGTCGTAGTCCATGTCGTAGACACGGAGCATGCTGCTGGCGTTGATCGTGAATGCGAACGACTTGTTCACCGGATGCGAGTAGGAGATGTCGAGGCCGGGCTGGATCGCGCGCTCCCTTGAGTAGCGGTCGCTTCCGACCCGGTCGTTCAAGCCCGGCGCCCGGATGCCGTCGTCGGTATTGTAGGCCGCATACGTGTTGATCTTGAGCACCCGGCGCGGATTCGAGAAGCCACTTTTGCCCACGATGTTGACGGTGCCGCCCACCGCATTGGCCGGACGGTCGGGCGTGGGCACCTTGGTGATTTCAATCCGGTCGACGCTGCCGGAGGAACTGGCGGCGAGGTCGAAGGAGCGGTCGGCCGACGGGGACGACACCTCGGCGCCATCGACCATGAAAATGACGCCGCTGGCGGGCATGCCCCGGATCGATGCGGACACCGCGGTTTGCGGACCGGAGATAATGGAAATGCCGGGCGTGTACTTCAGGTACTCGCCGATGTTGCCGTCACCGAGGTCGCCGATCTCGTCGAGCACAACCACGTTCTTGATGTTGGGCGAAGTCTTTTGTTCGTTGATCGCGGCAGCCGCGGCGCTCATGGCCGTCGACTCCACGACAAACGTGTCGAGCGCCATCACGTCCTTTTCCTTGATCACCCGCCCCTCGGTCAGGGCAAGTTCGAAGTCCCGGCGTCCGACCCCGCCGGGGGTGACGGTGATGGTCGCGGACTGGGGTTCCATGCCCGCGTAGACCACCTTGAGCCGCACTTCACCGGCAGGAACATTGGCGAGGCGGTACTCGCCGTCGCTGTTGGTCAGTGTCTCCAGTCGGGTGCCTTCGACGAGAACCCGCGCGTTGTTGAGGTAGGTGCGCGTATCTGAATTCATCACACGTCCCTCCACGCGCGCCGCGGCCGGCTGGGCGCACAGCGGGGTGGTGGAAACGAGCAGGCCGAACACGAATGCGGTGAGTCCGGCGCACCGGTGCGCCAGCTGGGGAACAAGGAGGGACAGGGTGGAGCTGAACCGTGCGCGAAGGCGCGTGGGCAGGGGAGGTGTCATGGTCGGGAAGGCGGCCGCAGGTGGCGGCGGGCGAGTCATCAGGACGAAGCGTTGCGGTTCGAAACCGTGCTTCGACCGCTCTCCATTCCGAGGCGAATGTACAGGTAAGGCGTTGTGACCAAATTCGCCCGTCCGGTCGGGGCCTAGCGGCGCAAGGTGGCTGCAACTGCCGGGAGGACCCGCATCAGCTGCTGGGTCAGCGCCGCGTGTCCCTCGCGGTTGGGATGGCAGCCGTCGGTGGTCCACGCCTGTAAAGTGCGCCCGGCCGCCTGTTCCTTTTCCCAGGCATCAAAGTGATCGACCAGAGGGAGGTTCAGTTCGGCCGCGAGCGCCCGGACATGGCGGACATAGCGGCCCAGGCGGAGGTTGGGTTCCTCGTCCAGTCCGTTCCGGCGGTTTTCTTCGCCAAACCGGGGTGGCGTCATCAGGATGACACGGATACCGGCGGCTTGCAGCTGGCTGACCAGCTCGCGCAGGTTGCCCGCATACTGCCCTTCACTGAGCCGCGACTCGGTCTGGCCCGTATCCACCCAGCTGTCGTTGGTGCCGTACATCACGGTGACGATGTCCGGGTGCTGTGAAAGGACGTCGGCTTGCAGTCGTTTCAGTGCGCCGTCGGTGCGTTCGCCCCCAATGCCCACGGAGTGGACGGCTGCACGGATCCCCTGGGCGCGGAGCGCGGCCTGAGTCTGGGCGGCGTAGCTTTGCGTTGGGCTGACGCCCCGGCGGGCGGCGCGGGTGATGGAGTCACCCAGGGTGAGAATGCGCACCGCCGGTCCGTCGAGGGGTGTGGCGGTGGGGGCGAGGAAGTCGGACTCGTTCAGGACCATTCGCACTGCCCCCTGCATGGTCGTGATCCACAGGTGTCCCGGTGTGGCTTCGAAGAGGTACGGGTAGGCGATCCAGGAGGCGCTTTCGCGCGCCCCGGCCGGCACCCGCTGGATCGCGATGACCTGGGGAACAGTCCAGGTGAGTCCATCATTGGCGGACAATGCCAGGGACAGTTCCTCGCGGCGCCCGGTTCGCGCGACCGGATCCGTGTAGCGGTTCCACACCAGAGCCAGCCGGCCGCTGGCCAGGCGGAGGACGGCGCCGGGCGAATCGCTGGCCTCGATCGTGGAGGGTTGTGGGATGGACCATTTCAGACCATCCCGGGAAGTGAGCTGAACGAAGTGGCCGTGCGGCACGCGCAGGAGGAGGGTGATCTCACCGTTTTCCTTCTCGAACACCGTGCCTTCGATGCCGCCCCCATGGGTGGAACCGGGCAGGCCGGCGACCGTGCCCGAGTAGTTGCCTTCTTCGCGGAGATCGATCGGCTCGCTGGTCTGCCACGTCTGACCGAGGTCGTCGGATACATGGATCAGGGTGACATGGCGCCCCGGATTGGCCTCGGCGCGTTGGGAGACGAGGACAATGCGTCCGGACCGCAGTTGGATCATCTGGCGCACCGCTCCACACCAGCCTTCCTGGATCAACCTGGGTTCGCCCCAGGTCGCTCCATCGTCGGCACTGCGCTGCACATAAACCGGGATCCGGCAGCCCTCCTGCGGCCCCCCCTTGGCGTCGTCCCAGCGAAAGACTTTTTCCGGTGCATTGAGAAAGGCGTACAGGATCACGCCTTCGCGGGTGCGGAGAAGCGCCCGTTCGTTGTGCGAACGAAAGCGGGTGCCGTCGAGCAGAGCCCGGGAAGACCAGGTGCGACCCTCATCCCGGGACACCACGGCGCCGACGGCATCCATGGACCAGATTGCCCCATCGGCAGATCGGACGAAGGGGCCCTGGTGGCTGAACCCCAGCGCGCGGGCCTCGGGATGCAGGACCAGGTCCGCGCGCAGCCCGGCGGCGGCGAGCGGGATGAGGAAGAGCCAGAACGGAAGGCGCACGGGTAGGGCGGCCCGGGTGATGTGGGTCAGGGCTCGGCGCGAAGCTGCCAGCTCCAGGCCGCGGTGGTGCGCACGCCGGCCTTGATTTCGCCCGAAATGAAGTACCAGCGATTCCCTTGCGCGAAGGTCGGGGTGGTCACGACGGCCTGGGGCCAGCGCTGGGGCCAGAGATGCCAGGCTCCGGTGGGAGCGTCGTAGGCGAGGATGTCCTCGGGCACCTGTGCCTCGCGGGGCATCTTGCCCACCTGTCGGCCATCGACGCCGCCGAGGACGAAGATCCGACCCGAGACCGGGTCGACCGGTGCCGGTGACGGAGCTGCGATGGTGGACCACGGCAGGTCCGGCAGCCGGGTCCAGGTCTCGTCACGGTCATATCGATACGCATCCACGAGGTAGGTCGACTGGGCCTTGCCGTCCGTCCCTGCTTTAACCTCCAGGCCGCTCAGGAGGTAGATCGAGCCCCGCAGCGCGGCGATCGTGGCCATGGCGCGAGGCGGACCCGGCCAGGAGGGCAGGGACTGCCAGCGGGCATTTGGATCCTCGAGGTCGAGCGACCAGAATTCGGACCGGCTGGTCCGGAACTCACCGGGAGCGTAACCTCCCGCCAGGTACACCCGTCCGTTGGCCACCACGGCCGCGCCGCTGGTCAAAGGCACGGGAAGCGCCGCCGCCTGCCGGATGGCGACGCCGGATCCCGTCCATTGCAGGAGTAGCACGTCCGACAGCAGCGTCGGACCGTTCTCGCCCCCGATCACGAGCACCCCGTTGGGGAGTGACACCACCGCCGAGTAGCCCCGCGGCGTGGGCAAGGTGCCGGCGGGACTCCAGGCTTTGTCGCCCGGGCGAAGCACGTAGATGCGATCATAGTACTGCTTGACGCCGCCTTCCCAGGGCATGCGGTCGGGGAAATTCGCGCCTCCGGCGGCTATCAGCACCCCCTGGTGGACCCCGGCGATCAGACCGGCCACGCCGGGCGGCTGCGGAAAGTCGGGCAAAGCCGTCCACGGCGCCGACGGTGTCGGCACGGCCAGGGCTTCGGGTGAGACCTGCACTCCCTTTTCCAGCACCTTACCCTCGGACGTGCGCAGCCGGTAGGTCAGCTTCAGCTGATTTGCCTGTGCGGCGAGCGTGACATCGCCCAGTTCGCTTTCCGGGGTGTCGTCGACCCAGGCGATGTCGCGCCAGGTGCCGCCTTCATTCCGGGAGAGTATAAGCAAGGCGCTCGGGAAAGCCGGACGTAGGCCGGTGATCCGGCGACCGCTCCGGACGGCGTAGGGCACGCCCGCGAGTTCGGCGGTGGCGAGCGAAGCGGAGTGAAGCGGGGCGGCCACCAGGCTATCGGCGGATACCTGGGTTTGAGGGTGAAGGGCGGGGAGGGACTCCATGGCGAAAAGTGGGACAGCGGGGAGAACGACGCCTCCCCCGAGCACGACTCCGAGGAGCCGGATGGTTGCGCGCAGTGACATCGTTGGCCGGATCATGGATCGAGTGGACGAACCGTCGCAAAAGGGGAGCGAGAAGCAATCCCCGCCCACTGGTCATACAAAATGCCAGCGGAAGATCGTTGTGGCCCGGGCCGATTCCGCCTTCGAATCCTCGGGTTCCACCATCGGATTTTACACCGCCCCGTATGCGCACCTCCATCGTCCGAACCCTGCTCCGCCAGGGAAAACCCGTCCGGATCGTTTGCATGTATCACCCCATCCCGATGATGCCGGCGCATGCGGCGAAAGCGGGTTATGATGCGATCTGGCTCGATGCGGAGCACAACACCTGGGAGTCACGCGAACTCCAGCGCATGATCGGTCTGCACCACCTGGCGGACATCGACTGCATTGTGCGGACGGGCACCCGCAATCCGACGGAGCTCTACCATTTGCTGGAGGACGGAGCGACCGGGGTGATGGCGCCGCTGGTCAATTCGGCGGCCGAAGCGGCCTCGCTGGCGGGAGCGATGAAGTTTCCCCCGCTGGGACAACGAGGGCTCGACGGAGCGGGTCTCGACAATGAGTTTTACCTCAATGGCGTGGCGACGTATCCAGCCAGTGCCAACGAGCAGACCGTGCTGATCGTGCAGATTGAAACGCCCGAGGCCTTGGCCGCGGTGGACGCGATTGCGGCGACTCCGGGAGTCGACGGACTTTTCATTGGCCCTGGAGACCTTTCGCTGCGCCTGGGCTGCCCGCCCGACTGGGCGCACCCGCTGATGAAAGACGCCCAGACCCGGGTCGCCGCGGCGGCGGCGCGGAACAAGATTGCCTGGGGACGCCCGTCGGGGTCCGCGGCGGACATCGCCGCCATGGTGAAGCTGGGTGCGCAGCTGATCGCACACGGAAGCGACTTTGGCGCGGTCATGCGGATGCTGCCGGCGTTTGCCAAGACCTTGAGCGAAGGAATTGATCCTGCGCCCAACGGCTAGACCGCAACCGACCAGAGGTTCGACCCGGAATCCCGCGGCCGTGGTCGGTATTCTTCGCGCGACGCCAATCTCCGCGGGGTCGGCGACCCCACCTCCACCAGACGGTGGCTTCGGACTGCGCTTAAACGACGCGCAGGCGCGGCCGCGGGAAGCGTGGTTCCACTGATCTTTTCCCTAGGGAAGGTCCGGTTCCCGCAGTGACGGCCCGGACGGGCGCGAGGGGAGAGTTCCCTGGCGAATTTCTTGCGGCGCTTTGCGAGCGACGGGGCCAGTAATTGAGTTCCCTTCCTGTGCATTTTGCGCATATCCGGAAGGTGGTGTCGCTCACGGCACCCATTATGAGATTGCAGCCTGGAGTTCTTGATCTGCCCAAACGTGTCTCATTGTCGGCACAGACGGCGGCCGCGATTCGCAAGGGAGCGGAGAAGGGGGTGTGGCAGGACACGCTTCCGAGTGAGCGCCGTCTGTGCAATCTGTTTCAAGTCAGTCGACCGACGGTGCGATCAGCCCTCCAGCAATTGGCGAAAGAAGGGCTCGTCTTGATACGGCAGGGCAAACGCAATCGGTTGGTGGCGGGTCCCGCGAAACCGGTCGCGGCGCCCACCAGCCGTCTGGTCGTGCTGGTGGCGCATCGTCCGCTGGCGCAGATGACCCTCACCGCTTACCAAGGAGTGAGTGAAATGCGCGCCCACCTGACCAAGCACGGCTTCTCCACCGAGGAACTGGTCTGTCCGGCGCAGAGCCCCGCCGCCCAGCGGCGTAAGCTGGAGGCCTATGTGCGACAGAACCAGGCGTTCTGTTTTGTCCTCATCTCCCTGAGCAAGGATCTCCAGCTGTGGTTTGCGTCACGTTCGATTCCGACCCTCCTGATCGGGTCGTGCCACCCGGTGGTCCGTCTGCCATCGATCGATGTCGACTTCCATTCTGTCTGCCGCCACGCCGTCGGCGTGCTGCGCGGCAAGGGACACCGTCGGATGGCCCTCCTCATGCCGAATTTCAATGTCGCCGGTGACCTCGCAAGTGAAGCCGGCTTTATCGAGGGTGCCGCCCCGCGGGGCAGCGATGTCGGGGCCGAGGCCCTGGTGGTCCGCCACAACGGCACGCAGGCCGGCATCGCCGCCAAACTCGACCTGCTCTTTCGTTCGGCCCATCCGCCGACCGCGCTGCTGGTGGCTCGTCCGCAGTTCCTGTTCTTTGTCGTGGTGGACCTGCTGAAACGGGGTATCCAGGTACCTGATGCCGTCTCCATCATTTCGCGCGACCATGATCACCTGTTTGGGGATGCGGTGTCCCATTACCGATTTGAGGATGAGACGTTCGCTCACCGCCTGACGCGGCTGATGCTGCAGATGGTCGACCAGGGTTACCTGCCAGCCGAACCCAACTTGATCTTTCCCCGGTACGTGTCGGGCGGCACGGTGCGACGGATGGTGCCGGGCTGAGCCCGTGGGGGCTCCGACGGTCAGAACCGGCCGCGCTTGCTTTGTCCCCTCGGGATTGCCTCGGTGTGGGGCGTTGTCTCGTCGAGTCGTGCCCCTTGGTCTTGACCCCTCATCCCATGTTCACCCGTCCCTGCCTGCTTCTTGCGATAGGACTTCTGACGGCGCTGCTGCCGGTCGCGGCTTCGAATGTCGGGAAACGCTTTCCGTCCGAGAAGTCGAGCTACGTTGATCCGGTGACCGGGCGCACGGTCACGGTCCTGACCAGCGATCCAAGCGGGAGCGCGAAACCGTACCAGACCCACACGACCTGGACGGCGGATGGCGAGTGGATCATTTTCCGGTCCAGCCGGGGAAGCCAGGGACCCCAGGCCTTTCTGGTTCACGAAACCACCGGCGAGATCATCCAGGTCACCGACGGACCAGCCAGCGGCACGGGAAGTCTCAATCTCGCCCGGAAAACGATGAGTCTCTATGTCATGCGCGGCGGACCGGTGCGAGGGCCGGACGGCCCGGCCGCCGCGCCCGCGGCGCCGAGGCAGCTGGTGGAAATCGATCTCAAGGCAGTGATTGCCGATGCGCGCGCCGGTTCTCCCCGACCGCCCGCGGCCTACGAGCGGGTGGTGGCCACCCTGCCCGCCGACCTGCGCGACTCCGGGGGCTTTGCCCTCGATGCCGACGAGACCCGGGCCTATTGGGGCGTGGCCTGGGGACCGCCGCCACCCCGTGCGTCGCGTCCCGCCGATCCCGCCGGCCAAGGGCCGGCCGCGGGTCAGCGTCGCCAGATCGACGATGCCAATACCAATCCGGCCGAGGCCCGCGAGGCCGCGCGCCAGCGCTTTGCCGAAGGCGGCCGCGGACCGGGCGGCATTCGCAGCATCGACCTGAAGACGGGCGCGGTGACAACCGTGATCGACGTGGACCTGCGCATGGGACACGTGCAGACCAATCCCTGGGTCCCGGGCGAAATCATCTACTGTCACGAAACCACGGGAGACGCTCCCCAGCGCATCTGGACGGTGAAGAGCGACGGTTCGGGCAACCGCCCCGTGTATGTGGAGACGCCGGACGAGTGGGTGACGCACGAGACGGTGTCCGGGCCCGACGAGGTGATGTTCAATCTCATGGGTCACCTGCCTTACCTGCGGGAGCATCCCACGGGGGTGGCCGTGGTCAACCTGCGCACCCGGGCGATGACCCTCCTCGGGCAGATCGAGGAGGACATGGGCCAGGGCCGGCTCGGCGGCTTTTGGCATTGCAATGGTTCCCCGGACGGCAAGTGGGCCGTGTCCGACACCTTCAAGGGAAACGTGTTTCTCATCCGGCGCGACACCGGCGAGCGCGTGCTCCTGACCACCGATCACAAGATGCGACCCGACCACACGCATCCCATCTTCAGTCCCGATGGCCGCCGCGTGCTGATCCAGTCCGGCCGCTTGTCCGACGGCCAGCACCTCGACCTGATGACGGTCGAAGTGCCGGAGCACCGTTAGGCCGAAACGCGTCGCAAGTGCATCGATCACGTCCGACTCACGTTGGTAGGGCAGCGATTGGATACGCCCTGCTGCTTTGGCTTCCCTTTGTGATGGCGTGGGCGAGGGCGGCGCCTGCCTCCGAACAGGTGTCGTTGTCGGTCGATTGGTCCCGTTTTCTGGGGAAGCACGATTTCCACTGGGAAGGGGTTCCGGCGGATTGGTGGTCGGGTGCCTTCGTCGGCAACGGGTTGCTCGGAGCGATGATCCACCGGGAGGGCGACCGGTCTCTGGTGTGGGAACTCGGGCGTTCGGATGTCTACGACCACCGTCATCTGGACCGGGTGGATTGGCTGAACGCGATCTGGTTTCGTTCCCGCCTGCCGGTCGGCTCGATGCGACTGGTCACCCGCGGTCGCATTCTCGGTGCGTCGACCACGCGGCTCGATCTTTGGAACGCTGAGGCGGGCGGCGTGGTGGTGACAGAGCAGGGACGGATCGCGTGGCGGTCGTTTGTCCATGCCGTGAACCGGGTCGTAGTCGTGGAGCTGAATCCGGACGAAGGAGAGCGGGACTGTGCCTGGCAGTGGGTGCCGGCGGAGGCTCGCACGAGCCGCACGATCAAGCGTCCAAAGGAACCGTATCCAAATAATCCAGAGGGGGTGCTGGAGAAACGCGGGGACATGGTCCTCTGGCGCCAGCCGCTCCTGGCGGGAGGGGACTATGTCACGGCCTGGCGCGAGACCACCGCGGAGCCAGGACGTCGCTGGTTGTGCGTCAGCGTGGGCTACACGCAGGACGGCTCCTCCGCCGCCGAGGCCGTTCGGGCGGTCCATCTGGCGACCGAAACGGGAGTAGAAACGATGTCCGCCGATCATCGAGCGTGGTGGCACACCTTTTATTCCCGGCATTTCCTCTCGGTTCCGGATGCTCGGCTGGAAGGATTCTATTGGAAACAAATTTACAAGCTCGGGTGCGCGATGCGCGCGGACGGCCCGATCTGCGATCTATTCGGTCCCTGGTTCAAGCCCAGCCAGTGGCCCGCGCTCTGGTGGAACCTCAACGTCCAGTTCACCTACTATCCCGTCTATGCGGCGAACCTGCTCCCGTTGGGCGAGTCGCTGACGGCGGCCATTGACCGGAGCCACGCGGCGTTGCGCGCCAATGCCGGGCCGGACTTTCCCGACAGCATGGCGATTGGGCGGGCCAGCGGGCTCGATCTGCGGGCCGATGTGCAGGCCCAGCCTTATGAAGTGGGCAATCTGCCATGGGTCCTGCACAACTACTGGTGCCAGTATCGGTATTCCATGGATGAAACCCTGCTGCGGGAGCGGCTGCTTCCGTTGCTGCGGCAGAGCGCCAACTATTACCTGCGGCTTCTCCGGACCGGCACCGATGGACGCTTGCACCTCCCGGCCACGCTGTCCCCCGAGTATGGCACGACTGCTGACTGCACCTACGATATGTCGCTGTTGCGGTGGCAACTCCAGACTCTGATCGGCGAGACGGTTCGGCTCGGACTCGACGAGCCGCTCCTGCCCCGCTGGCGCGAAGTCCTCGATCACCTGGTGCCTTTGCCCACGGATGCCCGGGGATTCCGGATTGGGGGAGAGCTTGGTTTTGAACGGCCGCATCACCACTACTCCCACCTGCTGGCGATCTTCCCGCTCCGCCTGGTCCGCTGGAGCAATCCGGCCGACCGTCCCCTGATCGAGACGTCCGTGCGTCGCTACCTCGAGGGCAACCATGGCCAGTACCAGAACCTCGGGGCGGCGGCGATGCTGGCGGGCATGGGCGAGGGTGATGACGCCCTTCCGCTCCTCCAGGAGTTCGTGCAGTCCATGACCACCCCCAACACTTTCATCAATGCGGACGGAAACGCCTGCATCGAGGCGCCTTTTCACTTCAACCGCTCGCTTCAGGAGGTGTTGCTCCAAAGCGACGACCGCGAGATCCGGGTCTTTCCCGCCATCCCGTCCAGTTGGAGCGATGCGGTCATTCATTCGCTTCGAACCGAGGGTGCCTTCCTCATCAGCGCCCGGCGACGCCGTGGCGTGACCACGTTTGTACAAGTCACAAGCCTCGCGGGCGGACCCTGTCGTCTCCGGAGCGACCTCGTCCGTCCAATTCGCCTGGAAGGTCCGACCGGAGTGAAACTCCATGAGGGGGTCGACGGTGCGCTGGACGTCGTGCTGGCGCGAGGCGAGACCGTGCTGCTGCGATCCGCGGGCCTGGAGGAGGACCCGACGGTGGGTCCGGTTTCTCCGGACTTGAGCTCCGCCGGACCGTCCCTCCTCCGTCGTTAGGGGATGGCCAGACGGCGGCGGAGCCCGGCCGTGGAATGCGGTGCCGTCATTCGGAGTTGGCAGAGGCGGAATAAACCGGCATTGAGGGCTTTCCCCCTCTTTTCCATGATGCTTCCCTTGATTCCCCGATCCCTGGCCCTGTGTGTGTGTTTCGCGTTGTTGGCGGCAACAAGATCGGGCGCGGCGCCGACCTTTGCCAAGCAGAAGGTGGATTCCTTCTTCTCCGCGGAAGGCGCGACGCTGGCGGATTTTGATGGGGACGGGAACGTCGACCTCGCGGCAGGTCCGCGGATTTTCGCCGGCCCTGAATTTAAGACCAACCGGGTCTATCGGTCGCCCCATGCCTTCGACCGGTTGAGCTACTCCAACAATTTCCTCACGTACACGGACGACTTCAATCGCGATGGCCGGCCCGACATCCTGGTGATCGGCTGGCCCGGCAAGGATGCCTTCTGGTACGAAAATCCGGGTCCGAAGCAGGGTGGGGATTGGGTCCAGCATCTCGCCTACCCGATCGTGGACACGGAATCTCCGGGCTTTGCGGACGTGGACGGCGACGGGACGGCGGAGATCATTGCGGGGAGCGCCGGGCGACTGGGATTCATGCGCAGGAATCCCACCGATGCGAATGCTCCGTGGAGCTTTCATCCCGTGACTCCGCCCGGAAAGTGGCAGCGCTACACGCATGGCATTGGACTCGGGGACGTGAATGGCGACGGACGCCCGGACCTGCTGGAGGCCAATGGGTGGTGGGAGCAGCCGGCTTCGCTCGCGGGCGATCCGGTGTGGAAGTTTCACGCCCAGTCGTTCGGGCCGGGCGGGGCGCAGATGTACACGTATGATGTGAATGGAGACGGCCTGGCCGACGTGGTCACCAGCATTGCGGCGCACGGCTATGGCATCAGCTGGTTCGAGCAGGCGCTGGCCAAGGACGGCACCCGCACCTGGACCGAACGCACCATCACCAGCCGACAGGGGGGTGAAAAGGTGGCGGATGTTCAATTCTCGCAACCCCACGCGGTCATGCTGGTGGACATCGACGGGGACGGACTGAAGGACGTGGTCACCGGCAAGCGCCACTGGGCGCACGGCGACAAGGGCGACCCCGAGCCCAACGCGCCCGCCGTGCTTTATTGGTTCAAACTCGCGCGCGGATCGGGCGGAGTGACGTTTACGCCGATGCTGATCGACGACGATTCCGGCGTGGGTTGCCAGTTTCCAGTCGGAGACCTGACCGGGGACGGCAAACCCGACATCGCCATCGCGAACAAGAAGGGCGTGTTCGTGTTCCGCCAGCAGCCGTAGGGGGCTGGCGAAGACGGGCCGGTGGCTGATCCGGGACACAGGAGGATTGCCAGCGATGCCGGCATGGGCACGATGGGTCTTCCACCATGACCTCCTTTGGACACCTGCCCGACGGTCGCGAGGCCGCCCTGTATTCCCTGGTGAACGCCCGTGGCTTTCGGGCCGACATCACGAACTACGGG
Organism: Opitutaceae bacterium; assembly: GCA_046346755.1. GTDB lineage: Bacteria > Verrucomicrobiota > Verrucomicrobiia > Opitutales > Opitutaceae > UBA6669. The sequence continues at coordinate 139,114 of JAXMHM010000003.1, forward strand.
GGCATCGTGGTGCGGCTGGTGGCACCGGACCGTGACGGGCGATGGGAGGATGTCGCCCTCGGTTATAACTCTGTGGAGGAGTATGTGCGCGCGTCGCCCTTTTTCGGTGCCTTGGTGGGCCGGTTTGGCAACCGCATTGCGGGAGGTTCCTTCGAACTGGACGGAAGGCGCCACACCCTCGCGACCAACGATTTCCCCGGAGGAAAGCCCTGCCACCTGCATGGTGGCCTCGTCGGGTTCGACAAGGTGCTCTGGCAGGCGGAACCGGTTTCGCGTGGCTCCACGCCCGGTCTCCGGCTGCACTACCTGAGCCGGGACGGTGAAGAAGGGTATCCAGGAAATCTCGACGTCACCGTGCACTACTGGCTGGGGTCGGAAAACAGCCTCACCGTCGACTACCAGGCGACGACCGACCAGGCCACGCCGGTCAATCTGACACAGCACTCGTACTTCAATCTCAAGGGAGAGGGCCGCGGTGACATCCTCGACCATCGGATGACACTGCACGCCTCGCGTTACACACCGGTCGACACCGGACTCATCCCTCTCGGCAGCTTTGCCCCGGTTGAAGGGACGCCCTTCGACTTCCGGACTCCCCATGCGATCGGAGAACGCATCGGCGAGGCACACCCCCAGCTGCAGCGCAGCGGCGGCTATGACCATTCGTGGGTGATCGACCGGACCGGCGACGGGCTCGCACGCGCCGCCACGGTGGAGGAGGCGTCGAGTGGCCGGGTGATGGAGGTATGGACCGATGAACCGGGCGTGCAGTTTTACACGGGCAACTTCCTCGATGGATCCAACGTCGGCAAACGAGGACAGCCCTACGGCCATCGCCATGGGTTTTGCCTGGAGACCCAGCACTTCCCGGATTCGCCCAACCAGCCGGCATTCCCGTCGACAATCCTTCGCCCCGGGCAGACCTACCGCACGTCGACGGTGTACCGCTTTCTCACGCAGTGATCGGCGGTTCGAGGATGCCTACGGCACCTGTTGCCACCACACCTGGTTGCGGAGCACGTCCTTCAGCCCTGCGCCGGCGTCCCCGGCGGTGAAAATCACGCCGGGACGGGCCGGTACCTCGTTGAAGCCGGTGGGTTTTTCCAGGTTGGGCAGCCACTGGGGCGACAGGCCTTGGGGCGTGGAGAGTACTCGGGACGAAAATGTGAGGCCGCCGTCGCGGGAAGAGAACACGACCAGTCGATTCGTCGGGTGTCCCCACGGCTCCTCGTCAAAGCGATAGCGCAACGCGGTGCAGACCACGACCGGCTGACCGTCGGCCGTGAACACCACGCCGCCTTGAAGAATCAGGGCGTGGTTTCGCAGTTCCTCCGGGAGAAAGGAGTTCAGTTTGAGGTGACGCCAGCCGCCGCCCGGCAGGGGGGTGGCGAGGTAGGCTTCGGCGTTTTCCTGGACCCGGACGCTGTAGGTGAGGTGGGGCACGCCGGCGGGGCTCACCGCCATGGAACCGGAGTCGGCAATACGACCCTCCCGGGAATTGCAAGTGATGATCGCATCCTGCGTGTCGAGGGTCGCGGGCAGTGCCAGCGACTTTCCGTCGAGCCGGGTCCAGGTCACTCCCGCATCCGGACTGACGATACATCCCACGCCTGTGATGGCGTCCTTTTTTTCGTAGTCGGGCATCTCGTAGATCCGATAGGAGAGATAGAGCTTCCGGTGGTCGGGGCCCCATGCCATCGAGGCGGCGAACTGGGCGTAGCGAAGGGTGCGTGAACGCAGCAGCGCCTCGCGCCGGACCCAGGCTCCCGACGGCGGTTTGGTCCACAGTTCGAGTTCCCACGGTTTGTCGTCGAAGCTGTGCCGGGCCGAAAGGATCAGCGTGCCATCGGCGGCGCAGAGCAGGGTGGGGTAGGTCAAATGCAGGCCGAACTCCTCCACGGGACTCCATTCCGACGCGTCATTGGGGCGAAGGGATCGGCGGTAGCGGAACGGGTGATGGTGGGAGTAGAAGACGAGATGAAGGTACCCGGCCTGGTCGACGGTGAGCGCCGGGCCCCCGTGATTGTCTGCCGCCTCGCCGACGGTCCAGGTCTGCGACCACTGACCCGTGCGGTGGTCCAGAGTGCGGATCCGGATGCGAAAGCCCTCCGGCGGGGTGTCCAGCCACGTCACGTGGGTGCGCCCCTGGAACGTAACGATTTTGCCCGACTCGAGGTAGGCGGTGGCCCGTCCGCTGGCTTCCGATGAAAGAAGCACGGGTTCGTGCGTGGCGGCCCGGGCGAGGGAGAGCCAGGTGCTGGTTAGGAGCAGGACAACCGTGACGACGGTGCGGGAGTGGGTCATGAGGTGCGCCGCGCGTGGGACGGCCGGGAGCAGGAGTAGGCCGCGAGGAATCGGTTGGCAACGGTGGAGCGCCCTCACCGTCATTTCGTAGCGAGCGGAGTCGGCGCGCGATAGCGTCGTGGCGCGCCCGGTCTGAAGGGATTGGTCCGGCGGCGGTGTTATGGTCGGTGGAACACCTTGATCGCCATGACAACGAAACTCCTGGGTTTGCTCACTTTGCTTGCGGCGGGACCCCTGATGGCCGCGCCTTCACCCCGTCTACCCGAGGATCGACCCCTGCGCATCATCCAGACCGAGGAAGCCCGGTTTCCCTGGATGCTCAGTCAACAGGGCATCACCGAAGGTTGGGCCTTGGTGGCCCTGGTGGTCGATTCCGACGGGGTCCTGATTGACACCCTGCCGATCTCCCACACCCGGCGAGAATTTGCAGACGAGGCCATCGATGCGCTGAAGCGCTGGCGGTATGAACCGACGCGGATGCGCGGCGAAGCGGTCAACACCAAGACCGAAGTCCTCTTCACCTTCCAGGCGGTCGGCGTGGTGGTCTCCTTTGATACGAGCCAATACCTGGCCCGCATGATCAAGGACCGGCCTGACTACCGACCCTGCACCTTGCGCGAATTGGATCGCGTGCCCATGCCGGTGGTGGCTCCGGCGCCCGCCTATGGCAAGTGGCTCCTCGACAAGGGTGTGTCCGGCCAGTGCGTGATCGAATTCTACATCGACGAGTCCGGCGCGGTGCGCGTCCCGGCCGTGGCGGAGACGGATTTCCCCGAGTTGGGAATCCTGGCCATTGCCGCGGTGGAGACGTGGAAATTTGAACCGCCCACCAGCGGAAACCGCCCGGTCCTGGCCAAAGTGCGCCAGACGTTCACCTTCCGGTGATGCGAAAAGGTGATTGTGTGCGATGAGTCTCTGTGCGGCGGCCCCAGTTCGGGCCGCCGTTTTTGTTTGTACCGTCGTCCAACTGCAAACGGCAGAAGACGGGTGGAGTGGAAGTGGGGTCGCCGACCCTAGCTTCCCACTTCAGGGTTTGAGTCCCGAATGCGCCACGAGGTTTTCCCGCAGGAGGGCGCGGGCGCGATAGAGGCGGGTTTCAACTCCCCGCTCCGAGCAACCGACCACTGCGCCGATGTCGCGGTAGGAAAGGTGCTCGAAGTAGTAGAGCATCACGGTCAGTCGCAGGTCATCGGGCAGGCGGTCGAGGGCCGAGGCGACCTGCAGCGCGTCCTCCCGCCGCTCGAGGGTCTCCGGAACCGAGGGGGCGTCGCTGGCGGGAGCCGCGATCGAGGGCGCGCCCTCGGATCCGACGGCGTCAAAACTCACGGTCGGATGCCGGTTGCGCCAGCGGTGTTGGTTGCGGCAGAGATTGGCCAGGGTGGTGTAGAGCCAGGCGGCGAGACGCGAGTCGTCCCGGAGACTTCCGCGCTGTTGGTAGAGGCGCACGAAGGTTTCGGCGACGAGGTCCTGGGCGTCGGCGGCGTTGTGGGTGGAGCGCCAGGCGAAGGCGAACAACCGCCCCTCCCACCGCTCGATCAGGTGGTTCAGCGCCGCGTCCTCTCCGCGCTGGAGTGCGTGGAGCAGATCGAGGTCCCTGTCACCTTCCGGATTCACGTCGGTGTGAAGGCTGCGTAGAATTCTGGATACCGCTCAGAGCGGCTGGTCGGCGGCGACGTCCTTGAGGGCGGGCGCGAGCAGTCGAAGGTAGCGCTGGCGCTGCTCGGGGGTCATGACGCGGGTGGCGGCCGTGACGAGCTGGCGGGCGGACGCTTCACATTCGCGGTCGAGCGAGCGGCTGTCGGCGGCGGCGCGGGCGACTTTCAGAAAATCCACCTCGCCGGCGTCCCGGCGTTCCTGCTCGAAGCGGGCGAATTCGGCCCGCAGCCGTTCCACTTCCGCGGCCAGCTGGATCTGGCGGGGTTCGAGCTGTTCATGGAGCAGCTTGAGCTGACGGTACTGGTCCGGGGCGAGGTCGAGGTGGGTGCGAATCCACGCGAGCTGGGTTTCGAGCGAGTCGGCCGGGGCGGGCTGCTTGGCGGCAAACCAGCCGACGTGGGCCAGGGTGCCTCCGACGAGGCCCAGCGAAAGAATGAGGAGTGTGCGTTTCATGGCCGGTGACGGGCGGGTTCGGCGCGCGGGAGGTTGGTTGCTGTCAGCAGCGGGTCGACCAGTTGCAGGTAGCTGCGTTCCAAGGCGGCGGTGCGGGCGTGGTGCGCGCGATTCAGTCGCACTTCGGCCAGAAAGAGCCCCAGAAGCAGGCAGGCCGCGACAAAGGCGGTGGCGAAGGCGGGATGGGCAAACGCGGTCTCGATGCGCTGCCACCAGGATTGATTGCGCAGCGGGTGGGCGCTCTCGGCGTGGGCGATACGGCGCCAGACCTCCCGTTGCACGGAGTCGGGCTGGCGGGGTGTGGCGGCGGAGAGAGCCTGAAGGGCCGCATCGAGGGGATCAGGGGCGGAGCTCATGGCAAAAGCGGGTGAGGGGAGGGGAACGAGGCTCCGGGCCGGTGCCGGGTGACACGTCCGCTCGGATTCATAACACCGGCGGGTGTTGGATCCCTTCAGGAAAGGTGAGGGGGACGCTGGGATAATCTATGCGGACGGCGGACGGGGTCGAGCTTCGTTGCGGCCGGTCAACGTTCCACCCGTCGCACACCCAGCTAGGGCTGAACCTCGGGCAGTCGCAGCGCGCGCAATCGCCAGCCTGTCGCGAAAAACAACTCCTGACCGATAATCGGTCCGACCACATCGATGACCTCCGGATCCGAGGCGGTCAGCCAGACGGTGCCGTCCCGCGGCCTCGGCTGGGATTCCTGCCACACCCGTTCCACTTCGCAGGTACCGGGTTTGATTCGAAACACGGCATGCGCGGTGGCTCCGTAGACCGCGCCCCGGGGCCCGACCCGCAACGCGAATAGTCCATGCCAGGAAAGCGGTCCGAACTCCTCGGGCAACCACGCCTCCGCCTCCACGGTGCGGCGGGCGGGATTGAACAGTACGAGCCGGGGTCGGATGGCGGGCGCACCCTGCGAGAGGATGTGGTCCCCGCGGCCAATCAGTGCGTAGACCCTTCCCCCATCGGCGGGAGCGAGGGCGCACACGTCGGCAAGGTCCGTCAGTCCGAGGTCGCCGGACCAGACCAGGGCATCCGTTTCCGGATCCCAAAGCGCCAGGGCGCCGGCCAGTCGCTGCACCTTGGCCCCGGTGCCGCACTCGATGCTCAGCCCGACCAGGATCTGGTTGAGGTCAGGCAGCCAGAGCAGAGAGGCAGGTGACATCTCTGGAACCAGCGCCCGATGAGACCGTTTGTTGCCGGTGCGAGGATCGAACCAGGCCAGCGTGCCGCCCACCAACCCGTAGTCGGGGGCGGATCCCATCCAGAGTCGTCCGTCGGGGGTGGCGATCAGGGCGTTGGGACGGTAGCTGATGGCATCGAGACGACCGAGATCCCGCGGATTGTCACCCGGGCCCGTGCCAAAGTGCCGCGGGCGAGAAGGATCGTAGACGGACAATCGGGCTTCCGGGTAAGAGGCGAGATAAACCAACCCGTTCACCGTGGTCAGCGAGTAGGCTTCTCCCATGGCAAACGTGTGTTTGCCGAGATCCTCCATGACGCGACCGTCGGGCGACGCGGTGAAGAGGTGGTTCGGCATGTACCCGCTACCGTACAGCCGGCCGTCGGGGCCAGGTTCCATGACGTGCAGGTTGGCTCCGCCTCCTTTCCAATCGAGGGTCAGCGTGCGCGAGGGCACCAGGGGGTCGACATTGGCCAGAAGCAACGAGCGCGGCGCACCCGCGCCGACGTCGTTGTCATCGAGCAGGTGCGCAGTCCATCCGCCCGGCATGACGAGCGGAGCCTGGTAGCGATGGGTGTAGGCGGAAGGGATGCCGGGCAGGGGTGCCGGCACGGTGTCGACGGGAGTCAGGTTCATGCCATCGACGCGGAACTTACCCTCGTGACTGTCGAGGTAGAGCCGGCGATCCACCGCCTTGAACAATTTCAGGAACTGTCCCTTGTCGGTCGTGGCCGTGATGGAGGGACCGGCTTCGCGGTGCTCGCCGGACTCCGGATGAATGATCACCAGATGCGGTCGAACCACCTTGACCAGTGCGGCCAGCGAACCGTCGTCTCCCGCCAGGGGATAGAGGTACTGGTCCGTCTCGTCCATGCGACCCATACGTTTGAATTCCCCGGTGCGGGGATCGAAACGCACGAGTCGGGCGCCGTTGCAGGTGCCGATGTAGAGCACGCCCTCGGCCGATTCGGTGATACCGGTCGGGAAAATGGCCTCCTCGGGATCGATCTTCCCCAGATCCACCAGACCCTCATCGGGGCGGTTCGGATCGAAACGATGCAGGTGGGCGTCCCAGGCGGAGCCGATATAGAGAATGCCGGAGCGCAGGCTGCGGAACGACGCGGTCGGAAATGTGGAAGCGGTCGGGTTTTTGACGGTGAACTGCCGGCAGTGACCCGTGGCGAGGTCGACATCGGCCACGAACAGGCCGCCGTTGTTCTGGCCAAACGAAAGCAAAACGGAGGGACGCCCGTCGGCTGTGGCGCCGGCGTGAAGTCGTCCCCAGTTGACTCCGCGCACGGGAATACCGAGATCCCGGACCCGGCCCGGATCGGCCGCTGCCAGACTGGCTGCACTGAGGAGGAGGATCCAAAAGCGCATGGGTCCAGCCTGGGTTTGGGGCTCGGGGGCGGCAAACGGATTCACCGCAAAACGAGAATCTGACGCTCCGGGCATTGACCCGCGCGGCTCCGCCGTCGACGCTGTGCGCCTTGATTCGCCCTCGGATGTGCGAGGAAGTCCAAGCCCCCTGCTTGCTCCCGCTCGATTCGCGAAGTGAATCCCTCTTGCGACCATGAAGCGATTCAACGTTGGCATCCTCGGATACGGCTGGGTCAGCGGCGCGCACATAGCCGCCATCAACGCCACGGGGTTGGCCCAGGTCACGGCGGTCTACTCGTCGCGTCCCCAGGATCCGGCGGCGCTTTCGGCCCGCCACGGCGGTTCGATTGCGTGCACCACCGATTTGAGCGCCCTGTTGGCGAATCCCGACATCGACGTGGTGTCGGTGTGCAGCTATCCCCACCTTCACGCGGACCACATCGTGGCTGCGGCCAAGGCGGGCAAGCACCTCATCATTGAAAAGCCCATCACGCTGTCGGTGGCGGATGCGCATCGCGTGGCGGCCGCGGTCAAGGCAGCCGGCGTGCGGACCTGTGTGTGTTTTGAGTGCCGCTACTCCAACCAGCTCGTGGCCACCAAGGCGGTGATTGACCGTGGCCTGCTTGGGTCGCTGCACTACGGTGAGGTCGACTATTACCACGGGATCGGACCCTGGTACGGACAGTACCGCTGGAACACGAAGCAGGAATCGGGTGGCAGCAGCCTGCTCTCGGCCGGATGTCATGCGCTCGACGCGCTGGTCCTTTGCATGGGGTCTGAGGTCGAGAGCGTGACCAGCCACGCGACGGTGTCCTCCAACGCCGATTTCGCCCGGTACCAGTACGCCACGACCAGCGTCAGTGTGCTGCGGTTTGCCAACGGGGCGCTGGGCAAGGTCGCGTCCTCGATCGACTGCATCCAGCCTTACTACTTCCGCACCCAGTTCGTCGGCAGCGAAGGCAGCCTGCTCGACAACAAGTTTCACTCAAGCCAGCTCGGCCTGGACAAGAAGCGGTGGAGCGAGCTCTCGATGAAGCTGGTGGACTCCGGCGACGTGTCGGATCATCCCTACGAGGCCCAGTTCCACGCCTTTTTCACCTCGCTTGGACGGGGCGAGGCTATGCCGCTCACCTCGCTCGACGAGGCGATGAAGTCGCACCTCGCCGTGCTGGCCTGCGATCTGTCCACCCGGGAAAACCGGACCGTGCGACTCTCGGAGGTGTCATGAGCGACCGCAGCGCCATCGCCGTCGCCGCTCATCCGGACGACATCGAGTTTTGCATGGGCGGCACCCTGCTGCGGCTGCGGGAGTCTGGCTATTCGATCCACTACCTCAATATCTCGACCGGCTCCTGCGGCAGCCTGACCTGGAATGCCCGTGAGCTGCGCGCCATCCGGCGGCGCGAAGGCCGGAGGGCGGCGGGCATTCTGGGGGCGACCTTCCACGAAAGCCGGACCGATGACCTCGAGATCCTCTACACCGTGCCGCTGCTGCGCTGGCTCACCGGTGTGATCCGTAAAGTGCGGCCGACCATCGTGCTCACGCATTCACCGCAGGACTACATGGAAGACCACGTCAATGCCTGCCGGCTGGCCGTGACGGCGGCATTCGCCCGGGGAGCGCCCAATTTCAAGTCGGGCACGCGCGTCCCTCCCTGGTCGGGCGACACCACGGTTTACCATGCGATGCCGCACGGACTGCGCGACGGGTTGCGGCGGCGCATTGTGGCCGGGGCCTATGTCGACACCACCCCGGTGCACGAGACCAAACTCGCCGCGTTGACCTGCCATCAGAGCCAGCAGGACTGGCTGAAGGCGACGCAGGGCATGAACTCCTACCTCAAGTCGATGGAGGACCTGTCGCGCGAGGTGGGCCGGCAATCGCGCCGATTCCGTCATGCCGAGGGCTGGCGTCGTCACTCGCACCTGGGATTCTGTCCCGAGCAGGCGGACCCGCTGCGCGAGGCGCTCGGACCGGCCTGCCTCATCAACCGCGCCTATGAACGCAGCCTGAATCGGGGCGAGTGAATCCAATTCCCTTACCGCGCCGGCACCCCAGGCCCCGCATTCCTGCCGCCATTTCACCCTTCACCTCTCACCCTTCACCCCTCTTCCCATGATCCCGCCCGCCATGAAATCCACGCTCACTCTGTTTTGCCTGTTGGCCACGGCCTCGCTGGCCCAGGCGGAGGACAATGTGCCTCCGCCCGGTTTCACCGCCCTGTTCAACGGCAGGGACCTCTCCGGCTGGTACGGCTGGGGCACCCGGGATCCCAATGAACTCTGGGCGATGTCGCCCCAGGAGCAGGCCGACTACAAACGCAAGTCCGTCGTCGGCGGATTGCCCGAGGGCAAGGACGGTCCGGAGCATGTCCAGGCGCATTGGAAGGTGGTGCAGGGCGAACTCGTCAATGACGGCAAGGGCCTGTACCTCACCACCGACAAGGACTACGGCGATTTCGAGTTGATCGTGGACTACAAGGCGCTGCCCGACGGCGACAGCGGCATCTACCTGCGCGGCATTCCCCAGGTGCAGATCTGGGATGCGACGAAGGGTGATCCCCGCGGGCTGGGACAGGACAAGGGGTCGGGTGGACTGTGGAACAACAGCAAGGGCGCCCCGGGCAAGGATCCCTCAAAGAAAATGGACAAGCCCTTTGGCGAATGGAATCGATTTGTCATCAAGATGATTGGCGAGCGCGTGACCGTGACCTTCAACGGCGAGCGCGTGGTCGACAACGCGGTGCTGGAGAATTTCTTCGCGAATCAGAAGGCAGGCTACCTGGCTTACGCCAAGCCTGGCGCGGACGCGGGAGCGGCGAAGGCGGCCCCGAAGGTACCAAATGGATACCTGCGCGATCCTGCCTTTCCGAAGGGACCCATTCAGCTTCAGACCCACGGCAGCGAAATTCGTTGGAAGAACGTGTTCATCCGCGAGATTGGCGCCGAGGAGGCGAATCGGGAACTTCGGGGCGGGAAATCGGCTGAGGCGGGGTTTGTCGAGCTGATCAATGGCAAGGATCTCAGCAACTGGCAGGGCGCGGTGGACAGCTACGAGGTCAGGAATGGCGCGGTGGTTTGCCGGCCTGGCAAGGGGGGAGACCTCCTGTCCAAGGACGAATTTGAGAATGGCATCATCCGGGTGGAGTTCCGGCTGCCGAAGGGCGGCAACAACGGCATCGCGCTGCGCACCCCGCTCGGCGGGCACTCGGCGGCGGATGGGCTTGAGATTCAGGTGCTGGACAGCGACGGCTACAACGCGGCGGCCGCCGCCGCCGGCAAGCCTCTGCTCCTGCCCTACCAGTACCACGGTTCGCTCTATCACTGCGTGGGCGCGAAACATGGCTACCTCCGCCCCGTGGGTGAATGGAACTTCCAGGAAATTGAAGTCCAGGGCCAGCGCATCAAGGTCACCCTCAACGGGACCAAGATCCTCGATGTGGACATCAACGCCCTGGATCGCAGCGAGATCAAGAACCCGCCGAAAGGACTCGACCGCACCAAGGGCCTGATCGGCTTCGCCGGGCACAACGATCCGGTCGAATTCCGCAGCTTTAAGGTGAAGCGGATGTAACCGTCCTGAGTCCGAGCACCGTTCCGGCGAAGCGGTGCCGAAGGCCGGGGTCATTCCTTCAATCCTGCTCCCGGAGGTGCTCCGCCATGATCCGCAGAGCACCCTCCTGAATGAGGATCCTGTCCACGATCTGACTGACCTCGGCCATGAATTGCTTGTGACCGATGGCGGTGGGGCCCATGCGTTGCAGGGTTGCGTCCGTGTCGGCTTTGAGCAGGCGGCAGATCCGGGTCAGTTCTTCGGTCCAGAGGGCGCGGTCCTTGAGCATGCCGATTTCCGCGATCAACCGGCCGATGGCGAGGAATGCCCCTCGGTGCAGCTTCAACGGCTTTGTCTCGGCGGCGTTCCTAGGAAGGCGGTTGAAGCGGCTTTTTAGCTGGTCGGGGGTGACATAGTGGGCGAGCGCATCGTCGGCGCCGGCCGTATCCAGAACCACCTTTCCACCCAACGCGTGGCCATAAATCGGGATCCAGCGCAATTTCCGTCGCAGTTCATGCACGCCGGCTTCCACCTCGCTGAGTTTGAGGCGACCGCTGGTGAGGTCGTCCTGAATCTCCTCGGCCTCGTGGTGAAGAAATTCCGCCAGTCGGCGGCGCTCTCGTTTCGGACTCAACCACTCGGCCTCGGTCACGTCCTCGCGCAGTCGTTCCGGCATCGGCCCGATTCCCTCGGGGGCGCCTTCGTGGTAGGTCAACCAGCCGAAGCGACCCAACGCATACTCCAGCGCGCCGAGCGCCTGCAGGCGCCGCCCGGCGATGTGGGACGACACCGCAGTGTCGACCCCCCAGTCGAGGGCGTTGCGTTCCAGCACCACCCAGAAGTCGTAGGCCCCCAGTCGATCTTCGACCTCCTTGAACTCACCCAGCCAAGGTTCAAAACACTTCCTCGCCGGGCCCATGGCGCGGGTGAGCCGGGCCAGTCCCTGCAGGTAGAACATGGGGGTCCGCCCGTCGGCGCGGTAAAGGTGGTCGCCGATCGGAAGGGCGGGCTGGGCACGATGAGCCGCGAGTGCACGCTGCGCGGCCTGTTCGAACCGCGCGAGCTGGCGCAGGTACCGTTGGGCGGGCAGGGGCAGTTTGGCGACGGGTCGCCTTCGAGGACCAGGGGTGTTCATGGTGATTCGGGAAAAGGAGCCGCGCAACGGTGCGCCTGGCTCCGGGCTATGCTGTGACGCAGTGGGCGCTGGACACAAGGGGGATATGGATCGTGGCGCGACGCCGGAGTCCCGTGGCGCGGGCCCCGTGGGTTCGGGCGACTTAATGATTTCTTAATGCTTCGGCGCCCCGCCTTAACTAGCCGGCTCGGGTCAGCCGGGCTAGAGTAGTGCCATGAAATGCGAACTCTACCGTCAAGGTCCCAGGAAGACCGGGCGCCGCGCGAACCTGGAGGATGTGTTGTGATCGATCTTCTCGTCGTGGCTGGCGTCGTCGCCTTTTTTGCCGTGTGCGCTCTCTACGCGAAGGCCTGCGGAAAACTCCACTGAGCGGCGCTGTTCGAACTCATCCCTCCGCCATGGAAATCATCCTCATCAGTCTCATCGCACTCGGGTGCCTCGTGTACCTCGTGGTCGCTGTCCTCTTCCCGGAAAAATTCTGACTGTCTTCCACCATGAACCACTCCAATGCCTGGCTGCAGTTTGGGCTCTTCGTGCTGGCGCTGGTCCTCGTGACCAAGCCCCTCGGGCTCTACCTGATGCAGGTGCTCGATGCGCACGGGCGCACGTTCCTGGATCCGGTCGTGAAACCGTTCGAGCGGCTCACCTACCGATTGTGTGGAATAGACCCGGAACAGGAACAGTCCTGGATTGGATACACGCTTTCCCTGCTGATGTTCAGTTTGGTGGGACTGCTGTTCACCTACGTTGTGCTGCGTTTTCAGCACCTGCTGCCCTTGAATCCCCAGCACCTGCCCGGTGTGGAACCCGATCTCGCGCTCAACACGGCGATCAGCTTCACCACCAACACCAACTGGCAGAGCTATGGCGGGGAAGGCACCCTGAGCGCATTTTCCCAGATGGTCGGGCTTACCCTGCACAACTTCACCTCGGCTGCGGCGGGGATCGGAGTGGCGGCGGCACTGGTGCGTGGACTTGCCCGTCACACGGCCAGCACGATTGGCAGTTTCTGGACGGACCTGATCCGTTGCACCTACTACCTGTTTGTCCCGGTCTGCGGCGTACTTGCGCTCGTGCTGGTGTCGCAGGGCATGATCCAGAATTTCAAACCCTACGACACGGCGAAGGTCATCGACTCCACCCCGATCCAGGTGCCGAAGGTGGACGAGAAGGGACAGGCTGTGATGGCGGCCGACGGCAGGACGCCGGTGATGGAAAACAAGACCGTCGAAACCCAGACCATTGTTCAGGGGCCCATGGCCTCGCAGGTCGCGATCAAGATGTTCGGCACGAATGGCGGCGGTTACACCAATGCCAACGCGGCCCATCCGTTTGAAAACCCCACACCGCTCTCCAATTTTCTGCAGATGCTCTCGATCTTCGCGATTCCGAGCGCGCTGACCTACTACCTCGGCCGGATGGTCAAGAACCCGAGGCATGGCTGGGCGGTGTGGAGCACAATGTTCGTGCTGTTTGTGGGCGGAACGCTGGTCGCATGGAAGTTCGAGGCGGCTGGGAATCCGATTCACCAGCAGGCCGGCGTCGCGGCGGCGGACGGCAATCTGGAGGGAAAGGAAGTCCGCTTCGGTGTGTTCAATTCAGCGTTGTTTGCGACCATCACCACCGATGCCTCCTGCGGAGCGGTCAACGCGATGCACGATTCGTTCACTCCCCTGGGCGGATTGGTTCCGCTCTTCAATCTGCAGACGGGTGAGGTGATCTTCGGTGGCGTGGGGGCGGGGCTCTACGGCATGCTGATCTTTGTCGTCCTCGCTGTGTTCATCGCCGGACTGATGGTCGGGCGCACCCCGGAGTACCTGGGCAAGAAGATCGATGCGTACGATGTCAAGCTGGTCATGCTGGTGCTGATGGCCCTGGCGGCTGCGACGCTCGGACTCACCGCCTGGGCCGCGGTCAGCCCCTGGGGGCAGGCGGGGTTGAACAATGCCGGTCCCCACGGCTTCTCCGAAATGCTCTACGCCTACAGTTCCGCGGTGGGCAACAACGGCAGCGCCTTTGCCGGACTCACGGCCAATCCGGCCGACGGGGATATCCGTTACAATCTCACCCTGGGCGGGGGCATGCTGATCGGGCGCTTCTTCATGATCGTGCCCATCCTTGCCCTGGCCGGAAATCTTGCATCCAAGAAGCGGTTACCCGCCAGCGCCGGGACCTTCCGGACGGAGGGCCTGACCTTTGTTGTCCTCCTGCTCGGTACGGTGATCCTGGTCGGGGCGTTGACGCACCTGCCGGCCTTGGCGGTGGGTCCCGTGGTGGAACACTTTCTCGTGAAGGCCGGCACCTTGTTCTGAAATCGAACCGCAGTCTTTGTCCGTCCATGAGCTCCAAGACCCTTTCCTTTTTTGACCGTGGCATCCTTTCGCAGGCTGCCGCCGACGCCTTTCGGAAACTCCATCCGAAGGCACAACTCAAGAACCCGGTAATGTTCGTGACCCTGGTGGGTGCGGCCCTGGCTTTCGCCCAGCTCTTCACCTCCCAGGATCCGCTTGGCTACGTGCTGCAAATTGCATTCTGGCTCCTGTTCACCGTGGTGTTCTCGAATTTCGCCGAGTCGGTGGCGGAGGGACGCGGCAAGGCCCAGGCGCGGGCGCTGCGGGACTCGCGCCGGCAACTGGTGGCCCGGCGACGCCGCAAGGATGGGACGTTTGAAAGCGTGGATGCCTCGCAGCTGCTGAAGGGCGATGTCGTCTCGGTTGCGGCGCGTGAGACCATTCCGGGAGATGGAGAAGTGATCGAAGGCGCCGCGTCGGTTGACGAATCCGCCATCACTGGAGAATCGGCACCGGTGATTCGTGAGGCGGGAGGTGACCGGAGCGCCGTCACTGGCGGAACCCTGGTGCTGTCCGATACCCTGCTCATCCGCGTCACGACGCGTCCGGGCGAAGGGTTCCTGGATCACATGATCAGCCTGGTTGAGGGTGCGACCCGACAGAAAACCCCCAATGAACTCGCGCTGACGATTCTTCTCTCCTCGCTCACGGTCATTTTTCTGCTGGTGATCCTCACGCTCAAACCGTTCGGCCTCTACTCGCAGGTCACGTTCTCCATCACCACCCTGATTGCACTGCTGGTGTGCCTCATTCCCACCACCATCGGCGGCCTGCTCAGCGCGATTGGCATCGCGGGCATGGACCGACTGCTCCAGCGCAACGTGCTCGCGATGTCGGGTCGTGCGGTGGAGGCGGCGGGCGACATTGACGTGCTGCTGCTCGACAAGACCGGAACCATCACGTTGGGCAACCGGCAGGCGTCGGACTTTGTGAGTGCGCCGGGTGTGGGCCGGGATCGGCTGGCGGAAGCGGCGCAACTCGCCTCCCTCGCCGACGAAACCCCGGAAGGCCGCAGTATCGTGGTCCTGGCGAAGGAGAAGTTCAACCTGCGTGGGCGGGAACTGACGACGTCGCACACCTTCGTGCCCTTCACGGCGCAGAACCGGATGAGCGGGATCGATCTTCCGGCCGCGGGGGCCGGCCAGCCAGCCCGTTCCATCCGCAAGGGCGCGGCGGACAGTGTGGTCCGTTGGATCGAATCCCAGGGCGGCACCTGCCCGCCGGAAGTGCGCGCCGCAGTGGACGGAATTTCCCGTCAAGGCGGGACGCCGCTGGTGGTGGCGGAGGGACGCACGGTGTTGGGGGTGATTGCGCTCAAGGATGTGGTCAAGGGGGGCATCAAGGAGCGTTTTGCCCAGCTGCGTTCCATGGGCATTCGGACGGTGATGATCACCGGCGACAATCCGCTCACCGCCGCTGCGATCGCCGCTGAGGCCGGCGTGGACGACTTCCTGGCCCAGGCCACGCCGGAGATGAAACTGGCCCGTATCCGCGCGGAACAGGGGGCTGGTCACCTCGTGGCCATGACCGGAGACGGCACCAATGACGCTCCGGCCCTGGCTCAGGCTGATGTGGGCGTCGCCATGAATACGGGCACGCAGGCGGCGAAGGAAGCGGGTAACATGGTCGACCTGGACTCCAATCCGACCAAGCTGATCGAGATCGTCGAGATTGGTAAACAGCTCCTGATCACGCGGGGTGCGTTGACGACGTTCTCCATCGCCAACGACGTGGCAAAGTACTTTGCCATCATTCCAGCGATGCTCGTGGGGGCGTTCCCCGCCATCGCTCCGCTGAATATCATGGGACTGCAGACTCCCTACAGCGCGATCCTCAGTGCCGTGATTTTCAACGCACTCGTCATTGTCGCCTTGATCCCGCTCGCGCTAAAGGGCGTTGCCTATCGTCCGATGGGGGCGGCCGCGATGCTCCGTCGCAATCTCCTCATTTATGGCCTGGGCGGAGTCCTGGTTCCGTTCGTTGGAATCAAACTCATCGATCTCCTGCTCACCTCGCTCGGCCTCACCTGATCCGGGTTGCTCCTCCATTCCTGCCATGAAACTGCTGCTCACTGAACTCAAGACCTCGATCCTCGCCACGCTGATGCTCGTGGTCGTGGTGTGTGGCGTCTACCCGCTGGCCGTGTGGGCCGGCGCGCAACTTGCCTTTCGCGACCAGGCAAATGGCAGTTTGATTGTGGATGCCGATGGGACGGTGCGCGGCTCGCGCCTGCTCGCGCAGTCGTTCACCGCGGAAAAGTATTTTCATCCGCGACCCTCGGCGGCGGGTTCGGGATATGACGGCGCGGCGTCGTCGGGATCCAACCTGGGACCCACCAGCCGCAAGCTGGCCGACGCGGTGGCGGCGGATGTGGCGGCTTACCGGCGCAGGAATGGGGTTCCGGAAACGGTGCCGGTGCCGGTCGACGCGGTCACCCGCTCGGCCAGCGGATTGGATCCTCATATCAGCCTCGCCAATGCGCTGCTCCAGCTGCCGCGGGTGGCGCGGGCGCGGAACTTGGCTGACCAGGACCTTCGTGGTCTGATCGAGATCCACACCGAACGCCGGAGTCTGACGGTGCTGGGCGAACCGGGTGTCAATGTCCTGATGTTGAACCGCGCGCTCGACGCCCTCAAGTCGGCGCCGTGAGGGCTCATTCCACGCACGCCATGAAGAACCCTTCACCCCGGGATCTGCGCAATGCGGTGGTGATCTCGGTCCTGCTGACCGCGATCGTCGTGCTGGCGCTGTTCGATCCCTCTTGCCGCCGTGATCCGAACACGGATCCACCCGGTCCGACCCGCCTGTCGCCGAATCACTGACCGTGCCTGCGGTGACCCGGGATTGTCCGTTTGCCTTCGTTTCGCCTCCAGACCAGAGTGTTGGCCATGTTCCTCCGATTTACGCCATGAGACCGTGCGGCAATGCCCGGAGTGGCTGCACGGCGCCCGCGGGCGCCCGAAGGGTGGTTTCGCGTGGGCCGGTGCGCCGAGTCTTCTCCCATGTCTGACCTGCGACCCGATCCGGATTCCCTGCTGGCTTCACTCAACCGCGACGAAGCCCGGGGCCGTCGCGGACGCCTGAAGGTGTTCTTCGGCATGTGCCCTGGGGTGGGGAAGACCTACGCCATGCTCAAGGCGGCCCACCAGGAGGTGCGCGAGGGTCACGAGGTGGTGGTGGGACTGGTGGAGACGCATGGTCGCGCCGAAACCGAGGCGTTGCTGGAGGGACTGACCGTGCTGCCCCGCAAACCGGTGGTGCACCGTGATCTTCAGCTGACCGAACTGGATCTTGAGGCGGTCCTTTCCCTGAAACCACGGCTGGTGCTGGTCGACGAACTGGCGCACACCAACGCACCCGGGTCGCGCCACATGAAACGTTACCAGGACGTGATCGAACTCCTGGATGCCGGCATTCATGTTTTCACCACGCTCAATGTGCAGCATGTGGAGAGCCGGGCGGACACGGTGCGTCAGATCACCGGTGCCACGGTGCATGAGACGGTACCGGATTCGGTTCTCGAATACGCGGACGAGATCGAGCTCGTCGATCTCACCCCCGAGCGACTGCGCGAGCGACTGGCCGAGGGAAAGGTCTACCTGTCCGACCGCGCCGCGGCCGCGGCGGAGAACTTCTTTCGTGACACCCATTTGACCGCCCTGCGGGAACTCGCGCTCCGGTTTGTGGCGGAGCGGGTCGACAAGCGCCTGCGCGAGCTCCGATCAACGACACCCCTCAAGACGGTCTGGCGTTCGGGAGAACGCCTGCTCGTGGGCGTGGGCCCCAGCCCGTACTCGACCCAGCTCGTGCGCTGGACGCGCCGGATGGCCGCGGCACAGGGGGCGGCCTGGGTGGCGGTGAGCGTCGAGTCCTCGCGGCAGTTGGTGCCGGAGTCTCGGCGTCGCCTCGAACAGAACCTGACGCTCGCTCGCGAACTGGGCGCCGAGGTGGTGGTGACCCAGGATGAGGATGTGGCGAAGGCGCTGGTGCGGATCGCGATCCAGTACAACGCGACCCAGATCGTAGTGGGCAAGTCCCGCACTCCCCACTGGTTCAATCTCCTGCGGGGTGGCAGCCTGGTCGACCGCCTGCTGCGAACCAGCGGCGCGATCGACATCTATGTCGTGCCCGCCGAGCGCGCGGCGGGCAAGGGAGGAGTGCGTTTCGAATGGCAGCCGCCCGAGCGTTCTCCTTCCCGCGAGTTCGTGGAGGTCCTGGCGGCGTTGACGGCGGTGACCCTCGCGGGCGTGGCGGCCGTTACCTATTCCGGTTATGTTGCGATCGGACTGTTCTACCTGCTCGCCATCATCACGCTCAGCCTGAGGGTCGGGCGGTGGCCGGTCCTGAGTGCCGGGGTGGGCAGCGCACTCCTGTGGAATTTCTTCTTCATTCCCCCGCTGTACCAGTTTCGAATCGAGAAGTTCGAAGATGGGATGATGTTCGTGACCTACATCCTGGTGGCGCTGATCACAGGACAACTGACGGCGCGGATACGGGCTCAGGAGCGGCATGAGCGTCTGCGCGAGGAGCGGGCGATGGCGTTGTTTCACCTTACCCAGGCCCTGAGTGCGGCGCATTCCCTCGACGAAGGGGTCTTCGCCGCACTCCGCCAGGCGGACACCCTGTTCGAGGCCGAGTCGGCTCTTCTGCTGGGCGGCCCCCAGGATGCGGTGTTGACGCCTCACTATGCCGGCTCGCTGCGACTGACCGACAAGGAACGCGGAGTGGCCGACTGGGTGTGGCGCAACCGAAAGAAGGCCGGACGATTCACCGACACCCTGCCTTCGGCCGAAGGATTTCATGTGCCACTCGTGCGCGAGCATGTCGCTCTCGGGGTGCTGGTGATTCGAGTCTCGGGCGAGGTGGTGCTCACCCTTGCGCAGCGAGATCTGGTCGAGTCCTTTGGGGCGCAGCTCGCGCTCCTGGTTGAAGCCGAGGAGGCGCGAAGCGCGGGCGAACGTGAGAAACTCCTCGCGGAGTCGGAGAAACTGCACCGGGCCTTGCTCGACGGAGTTTCCCATGAGTTGAAGACGCCCCTCGCGGTACTGCACAGCGCGGCGGAAAACCTGCGCGGCGCGGATGAGGGAACGCGGGAACAGCTGACAGGTGAGATTCTGACCGCCACGCGTCGTCTGAACCGCCTCGTGAACAATCTGCTCGATCAGACCCGGCTCGAATCAGGCGCCCTCAGGCCGCGCCTGGATTGGTGCGACGCGCGGGACCTCGTCAATGCGGCAATGGACGCAACCCGTGACGCCCTGGCGGGACACCCCTTTGAGGCATCGCTGCCTCCGGACATGCCCCTCTTCCGCGCGGATTTTGCCCTGATGGAGCAGGTCATCACCAACCTCCTCTTCAACGCCGCGTTGCATACCCCGCCGGGCACGCCGGTGTTCCTTGCGGCCGGGGTGGATGGGGCACGCAGCCGCGTCTTTTTCACGGTTGCGGACCGGGGGCCCGGTCTGCCCCAGGAGATGCGCGACCGGCTGTTCAAAAAGTTTCAGCGGGGAGATGCAGCGAAAGCCGGGGGACTCGGACTGGGGTTGTCCATCATCCGCGGTTTTGTTTCGGCACAGGGCGGTGAAGTGGTGGCGGGGGAGAATCCCGGAGGGGGCGCAGTGTTCACCGTCTATTTGCCGCTTGCGGAGCACAGCGCGGTGCCGAAGGAGTAGACCCGCCGCGATGAACGCTCCCGACATCCTTGTCATTGATGATGAAGTCCAGATTCGGCGCCTGCTGCGGCTCACGCTCGCCTCGGCCGGGTATGGCGTGCGCGAAGCCGAGACGGCGTCGCTGGGATTGAACGAGGCCGTGGTGCGTCACCCTGATGCGATCATCCTCGACCTCGGACTGCCGGACATGAGCGGGCTGGAGGTGTTGCGCCGGTTGCGGGAATGGACGCAGTTGCCCGTGCTGATCCTGTCGGTGCGCGGGGAGGAGACGGACAAGATTGCTGCCCTTGATGCCGGGGCGGACGACTACCTCACCAAACCCTTTGGCGGAGGTGAATTGCTCGCACGGATGCGGGCATTGCTGCGTCGCACGCAGACGAATCCAACGACGAAGGTGGAGCAATTCGGGGATGTGGTCGTCGATTTTACCAAGCGACTTGTGACCAAGGCGGGCGTCGAGGTGCACCTGGCCGCGAAGGAGTATGCCGTCCTCCGCCTGCTGCTGCAGAATCGCGGCAAGGTGGTCACCCACCGCCACCTGCTGACCGAAGTCTGGGGGCCCAGCCACGCGTCGGATACCCATTACCTCCGCGTCAACATGACCAACCTGCGGAAGAAAATCGAGTCCACCCCCGACCGCCCTCGCTATCTCAAGACGGAATCAGGCATTGGCTACCGCTTCTCCGAAGCGGTGGATGAGGTGGCTCCGGCGGGCGAGAACACGCCTCGCGACGCGTGAGGCACGGCGTCGCCTGGTGACGATCGCCCGGTTCGGGCGCGAGTGATGCGTGGAGATTCCGGCCGGCGACTGCGGTCGGCGTGGTTCCCTCTCGATCCTGCCCGTATCCACCGGCTGTGGTTCGTAATTTCATGGAACTACCTCCAGTCACTCAGCTTCAGGGATAAGCGTCATTTTTTTACCGGAACCGGTGCGAACTCAGGAACGCGCCGAAAAAAATCCTTGGACTTTGCCGCAAGCGTTGTTTCCTTGTCCCGGGGTCGCTCATCTCTCGCAACGCTGGTTTGCAGTGTTGTTGAACTGGTTTGGTGACATGAGCGGCGTCAGTTGTGCCGGATTCTCCGGTGCACCGCGGCCCTGGCCGTGAAAACGCAACCTGCCATCGCCTGCGACTCACAGCCTGCGGCGGCAAAACCCAAGGATGTCATGTCTGTTGTTCTTCCTGAGTCTGCGCTCCCGCGCATTGGGATGGTTTCCACCCACGGCTATGTCGCCGCCGAGCCTCCGCTCGGTGCAGCGGATACCGGCGGCCAGGTGGTCTATGTGCTCGAGTTGTCCAAGAAGCTCGCCCAGCTCGGTTTCGATGTCGATATCTGGACACGCCAGTTTGAGGACCAACCGGCGATGGACGTGGTCAATGAACGCGTCCGTGTGCTGCGCGTTCCCTGCGGGGGGCGCAACTTCCTCGACAAGGAGTACCTCGTTCGTCACCTGAACGAATGGTCGGAGCATGCCCTGCGCTTTATCCAGCGCCAGGGACTGAAGTACCAGTTCTTCAACAGTCACTACTGGGACGCAGGATTTGCGACGCAGCGACTCGCCGAGGCGCTGGACGTACCGCATGTGCACACCCCTCACTCCCTTGGACTGTGGAAGAAGCAGCTGATGGAGCGGGACTTTCCCGAGGATGCCGCGTCATTTGAGAAGAAGTACAACTTCACCCAACGCATCAACGAGGAGATCCTACTCTACCGCAATTGCGACGAGGTTATCGCCACGACGCCCGATCAGCTCGACATGATTGTGAAGGAGTACGGCGCGCCTGCCGAGCAGGTGAAGATGATTCCCCCCGGATATGACGACAACCGGTTCTTTCCGGTCAGCGCCGCCTCTCGGCAGGCGATTCGGAGTCGACTCGGATATGAAGGAAAGGTGGTTCTCGCCATCGGCCGACTGGCCCGCAACAAGGGGTATGATCTGCTGATCGATGCTTTTTCAGTCGTGGCCACACGGATTCCCGATGCGGTGCTGCACCTGGCCGTCGGTGGGACCGGCATGAACACCCACGAGCAGACCTTGCTGGACGCGCTCCGACGGCAGACCGTCGAACTCGGGCTGACGGAGCGCGTGAAGTTCAGTGGATTTGTCGCCGACGCCGATCTGGCGGACCACTACCGCGCCGCCGATGCCTTTGTCCTCAGCAGCCGCTATGAGCCGTTTGGCATGACCGCCATCGAGGCGATGGCGTGTGGCACCCCCACGGTGATCACCACGCATGGCGGGCTATTCCGGGCGGTGACATTCGGGCGGCACGCGCTTTACGCCGACACGTTCGACAAGGAGGATCTCGGCATTTCGATTGTGAAGATCCTGCGTCACCCGCGGCTGGCGCATCGCCTCAGTCGCATGGGTGCCCACAAGGCGCGCAGTCTTTTCACCTGGACGGGCATTGCCCAGCAGTTGACAAGCCTGGTTGAGGAGCGCGCCACGGCGCTCGCCTTCACCGACAACGAATGGGACGAGCCCTGGAATGACGGGGATTGATCGTTCCCATAAACAAGTTCCTGCCATGAATTCCCCTGATACGGTTTCTACTCCGGTGCGATTGTTCAGCTCCGACCTCGACGGCACCCTCCTCGGAAATCCGGAATCGACGCAGCGGTTCAAGGCGGCCTGGACTGCGCTTCCACCGGCGACCCGACCCCTGCTGGTGTACAATAGCGGGCGACTGGTCGCGGACCTGCGCCGATTCGTCGACCAGGGCGTCTTGCCGGGGGCGGACTTCTACGTGGGTGGCGTGGGCACGCAGGTCTTCGATGTGAAGGCCGATCGCATGCTTGATGAACTGGAAACGCATCTGGCCCAGGGATGGAACGCCTCGGTCGTGCATGCGGTCGCCAGTCGATTTCCCGGGATTCGTCCCCAGCCCGACGAGTTTCAGCATCCCTTCAAATCCAGTTGGTTCCTGGACCAGGCCCCGGCCACGGCTCTCCGTGAATTGAAGCGGCTGTTTTCGGAAGCCGGGGTGAAGGTGAAGCTCGTGTACTCCAGCGGTCGCGATCTCGATGTCCTGCCGCAGCATGCGACCAAGGGTGGCGCGCTCACCTGGCTGTGTGCACGGCTGGGGATTGCGCTCGATTCGGTGCTGGTGGCGGGCGATACGCGCAATGACGCGAGCATGTTTCTACTTCCCGGAGTGCGCGGCATCATCGTCGAGAATGCCTTGCCTGAGCTTTTTGAAGCGACGGTAGACATTCCCACGTTCAGCTCCCGCCAGATTCTTGCGGACGGGGTCCTCGATGGGCTGTGTCACTACGGAGTGGTGGACGTACTCCCGACCAAGGAGAGAACCCGCATCCGGCGCTCGGAGTTGGAGCCGGGGTTTCGCATGCTGTTCACCGACACCAAACTCGGCTCATTGTCGGAGAAGGAGCGGATGTTCCTTTCCACCGCCTATGAAAAGGCGCTGCTGGCTCTGAAGAAAAACATCACGCCGCTGGGATTTTCCGCCTGTTCGCTGACGGACAATTCCGTGACCGGGACCGATATCAATTATCGCAGTGTCTGGGCGCGGGATGGCGCGATCACCGTGTGGAACACGCTGCACATCGATGACGAGGAGGTGCGGGCGGCCCAGGTGGCGACGTTGGAGACGTTGTTGAATGCGACGACCCCCAATGGCCAGATTCCGGCCAATGTCCGCATCGATGACGGCCAGCCCGACTACTCGGGGGTGGGCAGCATCGCGTCGATCGACAGCGGCCTCTGGGTCGTGATTGCCCTCGACAGCCACGCCCATCGCACGGGCGATTTCACCTTGCTGTACCGCCACGCGGACCGGCTGCAGACCATCATGAACTGGCTCAGTGCGCAGGACTCCAACAATGATGGACTCCTGGAGATTCCCGAGGCCGGTGATTGGACCGACTTGTTTGGCCGGAGCTACAATGTGCTCTACGATGAAGTGCTCTGGTTTCGCGCCAACGTCTGTTACGGACGGATTCTTGAGCGCATGGGCCAGTTTGAGCGCGCGGCCGACTACCTGCGCTGGTCGCAGCGGATTCGCAGCCGGATCCTCGAGGTGTTCTGGCCCTCCACGCAGCCGAGTCAGGGCCCGGCCAATCCGAACCAGAAAAACCGGTTCGCGGACCGCCAGTCCGGACTGGGCGACACGCAGTACCTCCTGGCTGAGATCACGCCGTTTGCCTTCAACTGGCGATGTGACACCTATGGCAACATCCTCGCGTTCCTTATGAACGTGCTCGACGTGGATCGCGCTCGCATCGCCTTCCGCTACATGTGGGGTGTCGGCGTCAACCAACCCTGGCCCGTCGCGAATCTGTATCCAGTCGTGCAGGCGGGCGACCCGGATTGGAGGGCCTACTACACCGTGAATCTGCTCAACCTGCCGCACCACTACCACAATGGAGGAATCTGGCCGTTCATCGGTGGATTTTGGGTGCGCTTCATCCAACGCCTGGGATTTCACGAGGTGGCCTGTCGCGAATTGGTCCGTCTGGCGGAGTTGAACCAGCTGGGGCGCGACCAGCCTTGGGAGTTCAACGAGTGGGCCCATGGTCAAACCGGACGTCCCATGGGGAAGGCCTTTCAGGCCTGGAGTGCCGCCTCGTTTCTGCGGGCTTGCCACGAACTTGAGGCGGATCCGAAGGGCCCCGCGTCCGAGTGACGCTTGCCTGGAGGCTGGGTCGCGGCCCTTGGGATCACGACTTCGGTTTTGCATGGCCGGGAGCCGCGGTCGCCTTCTGCTGAAACGGAGCCACGGGCAGACCCGTCGCGGTGAAGAGTATGGGCAGGGGGTCGTTGTGCTGCAGGTAACGCACCATGGACGGCTCGGAGACCTCGGGAGACTCCACGCTCACCCCACGGCCGGCGAGCCGCGCGGTCGCGGAGTGGAAGATCCCGTCGCTGCCGGCGAGTTCGAAGGAGATCGAGGCCGGTGCAGCGGGTCGCAGCCTGAGCAGCGGATTCGTGGGCAAGAACTCAAGCCGCACGCGCGACCCTTCACGAAGGGCGGAGACCACGGAAGGCGCCTCGGCTTCGACCGACTCGGCAAAGACGTGTCGACGGGCCAGGAGGGCGAGTCGTCGACCCACTTCATCCTTGTTGCGCGGATGCTTGTCGCGCGAGGCCCCCTGGTCGATGGTGACGGCAAGGTGGCATCCAGGTGTCTCCCGCGCAACTTGAGCCTGGGCGTCGCGGAGTTTCCACCACGCGTCCCGCGGATCGCGGTAGTTCGGCAACTGGACCAGAAGAAAGGGCAGATCCTCTTGTTCGAATCTCCTCCTCCAGTCGGCGATGAGGGCGGCGAGTAGGCCGCTGTACTCCTCCGGTCGCCCGACATTGGACTCGCCTTGGTACCAGATGACCCCCTTTAGCGCCGAAGGAAGTAGCGGTGCGAGCATGCCATGGTGCAACCCGCTCACCTGCGACGGGTGGCCCGGACCGATTGGGGCTCGTGGTGGAGAAAGCACGAACCGGGACCCGGTCCGCTCGGCCTCGGCTTTGGCCCGCGCCCACGTTTCCTTTGCCGCCAGCCAGGACGCTTCTGCGACGGGCCAGCGCGTCAGCACTTCGTTCCAGCGTTGCAGGGCCGCGGGCCCGGCCGGCGCCTGCTGCAGCGCACGTGGACTGAGCCAGGCTTCGATCACCGTGCCTCCGTAGGCGACCTGGATCAACCCGATGGGGATGCCGCCCTGGGGATACAGATGTCGAACAAAACAAAACCCCACGGCTGAGATGTCTTGTACCCCAGGCGAGGTTCCCAGACTCCAGTGGGCGCCGATTCGAGACTCATCCTCGTGGGCAACGCGATGGGGGACTCGCAGGGTGCGCAACCACGGCGCCATCGTCGAGAGCGCGGCCGAGTCCGTTGCGTCCGACTTGGACAGGGGCCACTCGGCATTGGATTGTCCGGAAATCAGCCATACATCCCCCACCACCACACCGTGCAGGGTGACGGTGGTGTCGCCCGTGATCACCAGATCGCTCGCTGGGCCGGGAACCAACGGCGGCAGGTTCACGCGCCAGATCCTATCGGTCCCGGTGACGGTGTCGGCCGTCACCTGCCGGAAGCTCACGCGAATTCGCTCTCCGGGATTGGCGGTGCCCCAGACTGGCACCACGCGGTCGCGTTGCAGGACGGCCAGGTCAGTGAAGGGTGCACCGGGGATGGGCGCGGCCGTTCCGACCGCCGCCAGTCCGGTGAGGAATCCGAGTGCCTGGGTCACCCGGCGGAGCACCGGAATCGGTGGGAACGGCCGGAAAAGGCCAGCGGCCGAGCTGCGTCGAGTGAGGGTCGCCGGCAAAGTCAATGGAGGGTGAGGGCGAAGAGCTCAGCTCGGTCGAGGTGGATCCGGATCAGGTGGCGGCCCGGCGGAAGGTCGCGCAAGGACTTCGTTTTCCAGGTTGCGACCTGATCGAGTCCATTTGCGGACAATGGCACTGCGTCGTCATGAGTGAAGCCGCGCAGGCGGTAGCCCTGCTCGTCGAGGATCTCCACACGGACGGCTCCCTTGGCGGCATCGGCGTTGAGGGTGAGACGCGTGACCGAGCTCAGGTCGAGGGCGCGCAGGGTGACCTGTCCGAGGGTGTTGACTGGTGCGGGCGCGGCCCGGGTGGCTTTGACGGGAATCCGGGCGTCGGGCACGAGCGCGACAAACCGGTCCTTGAGTGTGGAGGCGTAACCGACGCCGCTCACGTAGTCGGTGGAACCGATCACCTGCCGCGATGCCCAGCGGGCGATGCCTCCGGTCATGGAGTAGCGGTATGCACCGTAGTAGAATCGAAGCTCGTCCCCCACAACCAGGGGCGAGGCGTTGCTGGCCAGGGCACTGGCGTCGAAGACGGCACCGGTGCCTCGCGGCACGATGACCTGGCTACGAAGGGAGCGGTCCCAGCGCAGGCCGTCGCGGCTCGACATGAGTTCAAGGTCGATCGTGCCGGCGTCGCGGTTCATCCGCTGGTTGAGCGAAAGGTAGAGGTCCCCGTAGAGGAAAACCGGTGACGTGTGAAACTCCTCATTGGGCAGGTCGTGCTCATCGGTGGTGAGCAGCAGCGTCGGGCTTGACCACGTCTTGAAATCACGGCTCTCACTGCGTCCCATGCCGTGTTTCCAGCCAAGTTTTCCGTCGGGTCCTGGAAACCACATCTTGCCGTAGATCACGTAGACCCCGCGGCGGGTGTCATAGATGAGGTCCACCGCGTCCGACATCGAGAGCGGCCAGCGCCAGCTCCGCCGCACTCCCTTCGCCGTCGGTTGTTCTCCGTACACGTCTTCGCCGACGAAAGGGGCCTGGGCCCCCTTCGCTCCGGCGAAGAACGGCAGGAGCGGTTCGGGAACCTTGGTCCAGCGGATGCCGTCGGGGGAAAAGGCGGCGTAGAGTCCAGGTCCCTTTCGCTCGTCCGGACCGGTGGCCCAGTCGGAGTAGAGCATCTTGTAGCGGCGGGCGGGGTCGGGTTCGACGGCGTCCCAGATGACCGAGTTGCAGTAGCGATCACCGTAGCCACCGCTCCCGATCAGGACGATATTGGTGTCCTTCTCCTCGTAGAAGGCAAACTGTCCCAGAGTGGGTTTGGTCCAGGTCCTGGCGTCGTCCGACTCGGCATAGCAGACGACGCTCTTGAGTCGCCGGTCCCCATTTCGCTGGGTGTAGGCCTGATACCACATCTGGTATTTGCCGGTGACGGGATGGCGAAGCTGACTGCACCACCCGATGGCCTCGGATTCCCAAGGCCGATTGGGAGCGATGACCGGGTTGCCCGTGAACTTCGTGAATTCCACCACGCGCCGGGCTGTGCCGGGCCTGTAGTAGACGTGCTCATCGTCGATGAAGAGAAGGGTGCGCGGGACTGCCGGGGGTGTCGCCCCGAGTCCCAGGGACAGCAAGGGTGCGACCACGAGGAGCGTGTTGAGTGCGCGGATGCGCAAGGCGGGGGACCGAGAGAGGCAAGGGATCATGCGAAAGGGAATGGATGCGGTTCCGGAGCGAAGTGGACCCCCGTTGCGTGCGCCGGGAGGTGCGTCGGGCTATGGGCGGGCGAGGGCTTGGATGTCCTCGGGGCTCAGGACACGCCGGGCGACGAGGACGTCGTCCACCCAACCGACCAACTGCTCCGTCGGCACGTCCTTGGACACATCCTTGTTGGTCATGAATCGCCCTCCTTGGTCTTCGCCGATGCGCAGATCGTTGACGAGGTGAATGCCCACATCGGAACGGGCCTCGGGCGGGCCGAAGTGCTCCACGACCGACTGGCTGTTGAAGAGATGCGCACTGCCCTGGCGGATACGACCCGCGCCTACTGGCAGGCCATCAAGGAAGAGCCGGACGTCCCCATTGTCGTAGGTCACGGCGTAGTGGTGAAACTGTTTGTCCGCACAGTAGCGCGGGGTGGACTGGACCTTCTGACCATTAACGAAAAAGCGCAGCACCCCGATGCGTGGATTGAGGTCGAAGATGAGTTCGCCGGTCACGGGGTCTCCGGTGCCCCGATGGGTGCTCAGGATGCGCGCCAGCTGCGGCTGCGCCGTCTTGACGCGGGCGGCGAGCGTGAAGTGGCGGCCCAGCGAGGCGGTGCCGAGGAGGTCGGCAACGTCCCCGGCCGACTTCAAGTTGAGGGCGCTGGAGGTTCCGGCCGGATCCTTGGCCACGGTGGCGGTTCCGCGCAGGAATAGCCGGGACCGCCAGCTCCCGTCGTCAAAGTGAAGCGCCAGCGTGTCAGGCTGAACCGGATCCACCTGACGTACCGGCGTCTCGGCG
This sequence comes from Opitutaceae bacterium, assembly GCA_046346755.1. Lineage (GTDB taxonomy): Bacteria > Verrucomicrobiota > Verrucomicrobiia > Opitutales > Opitutaceae > UBA6669. Next base: position 167,540 of record JAXMHM010000003.1, read on the forward strand.
CGGAAGGAAAAGAGCGAACCCTGGGTGAAGACAAAGCGCAGGCGGAGTTCGCCCGGGGTGGCCGGCAACTCTCTCCTGGTTTTCCAGGTGACCGGGAGATCGACGCCATCGCCCGTCACGGCGACGCAGTCGTCGAGCCCGTAACCAGGCAGGACCCGATCCTCCCGGTCGAGCACCTCGACCTTCAGCCATCCGGAGAGGAGGGAAGCATTGACCCGCAGACCGCCTCGGGCTTGTGCAAGAAGACGGGTCGTGACCCGACCGGGCGTGCTGCCGGCGTCGAGGGACGCGAATCCATCCTTGCGCAAGGTAGCGAGGCCGACCGCCGCCGTTTGTTGTTTGCCGGCGCCGTGGGTGCCGCCAAAGCCGCCGTAGAACAGTTTGATCCGGTCGCCCTCCACCAGCGGGTGGTTCGGCGTTACGATCATGCCGGCGTCCCAGGTCCCGGCCGGACCGAGTTCAAGGATGGGCGGCCGATCTCCCTCCTGGCGGTGCCAGGTGATGCCGTCACGGCTCGACACCAGTTCCACGAGCATGGGTCCCTCGCTTCCTCCGTCGGTGATGCGGAAAATCCAAAGGAAGCCGACATAGCCCGACTCGTAAGGAAAGGCACTGACGCCATACAGATCGGTGTGCTGCTGGTCCTGTTTGATCCAACGATCATCGAATTTGTCGGGGACGAGAATGAGCTCGGCGGGTTTCCAGGTGATGAAGTCCTTGCTGGTGGCATACCCGATGGAGCGCCGTCGATAGCCGTCAACCGGGGCAAAGATCTTGGTGTAAGCCACGTACTGCTGCGTGTGCGCGTCCCAGACCACATTGCCGACATCGCCGACATCGGGCAGCACCGGATTCACCGGGGCGTCCGACCAGTGGATGCCGTCCCTGGAGAAGGCCGCCCAGAAGCCGCTGACGACATGGTCCGGACGCGTTCGACCGTAGTCGTAGTTGATCAGCTTGTACCGCCGGGCCGGGTCGGGTTCCCAAGGCGTGGCGATGACCTGGGGGATGTGGTCCTCCTTGGTCCGGCGAAAGACGATGTTGTTTTGCTTCGAACCCTGAAAGTCGACCAATCCGAGGGCGGGTTTGTCCCAGGTCAGGCCGTCGCGACTGGTGGCGTAGAGGTTCCAGTAGCCCCCTTCCGAGAGCGCATGGTACCACATGCGATAGCCGGTGCCGTCCTCGCCGGGAAGAACCGAACCATAGAGGTAGGCGACCTTGCCTTCCCAGGGGCGGTCGGGTGAGAGGACGGGGTTGCGTTCATGCTTCTGGAACCGGTGGTAGCGACGCACCACGTCGGATTTGTCCCGGATGCCAGAATCGTCGATGAACAACTCCCACGGTCCGGTGAGATCACCGGGAGATTTGGCGACCGGTGCGGCGGCTTTGGTGTTAGAGCCTGCGACCGAGGCGAGCGTAAGGGCGAGGAGGGGAACGAAAGTTAGGTTCATGGGGCTTGGTCGAACGGAGGATCGAAAAGGAAGCGAGCTTACCCCGGGTGCGGGCCTGACCGTGTGCGTGGTAAACACCGGCCACAAACACAAGGTCAGGCCCCATCCCGTGGGGGAGTGGTGGAGGGATCTGCTTCGGGTGGAGGGCCGACCCTCGCGGGCGAGCTTGGCGTCTCCGAATTGAAGTTATCGGGCAACCGGTGATCCACCGAGCGTGGCGGGTTCGGTTCCGTTGGCTCGTCGCAACTGTGCCTTGGAAGCCAGGCCTGTGAGCGAGGCACGGCCCTACGGTTGTTGTCCCGCGGCTGCGCCTGTGCGACAACTTAAGGAACGGGTGTGGGAAATCGCAGCGGTTCCGATGGAGGCGGCCTCGGTGTGGCCGCGACGGGCCCGGCAGGTCCCGCTTCGGTGGGCCGATTTCTTCACGCGACGCCAATCCCCGCGGGGTCGGCGACCCCACCTCCAATAAACGCCGACCTTGGATCGAGCTTAAGGCGACGCGCATGCGTGGCTGCGGTTCGTCGTTCAGGTGCGATTGGGTCGGGGCGGGTGGATTGCGACGCTGGGTTTAGAACTGGCCGCGAACTCCCACCGTAGCGGCGTATCCCCACTCCTGCACGCGCTGGAATCGCGCGTACTCGGGCGTGGTGCCTCCGTCGGGGTAGCGTCGCTGCACGTCCTTGAATCCACCGCCAAAGAAGTCGCTGATCGAGCCGTAGAGGGAGACGTTTTTGGTGAGCCGGTAGTCCGCGGTGAGTGTCGGGCGTTCCTTGGCGCCCTGCCAGAGAAACGTGTTCTCGGGGATGCCGGTGGTGGCGTTGACCCCCACGGGCGCGCGACGGGTTTCGCCCTGCACCTGCATGAGGAACTTCACGGAGTAGCGGGGCCGGGTCAGGTTGACGCCGTAGCTGATGGTTTCCGGATTGAAGCCGGTGAAGTCGGAGTCGTTCGATCCCTTGAGTTGCAGGCGGGTGTAGTTGAGGAACACCTGCACGCCCCGAGCCCAGTGCGGGAGGAAGGTGAGAGGCTGTTTGTAGTTGAACTCAAAACCCCGGATGCGAGTGGGGTCACTGCCGTTGTCCCGGGTCCGGAGTTCATAACTGACATCGGAGCCGGACGGCAGTCCATAGAGATCGAGAATCTCCGGGGTGGCCTCGATGGCGGATGTGACGAAGAATCCCGTGATGTCCTTCTGGAAAACGCCTATGGAGCCCACGCCGCCCTTGAAGAGGTAGGACTCGAGCGTCAGGTCGTAGTTGTCGGCCGTCCAGGGCAGCAAGCCCGTGTTGTTGACCGTGATCGTCTGGGGGTTGGCGGTGGCGGCCGAGAACGTGACGCCCGGCGTGATGAAAGCGCGATTGGGGCGCCCGATGGTCCGGGCGTAGCCAAAACGGGCGAGCAGGAAATCGTTGATCGCGTAGCTGGCGTTGAGACTGGGGTAGTACCCGTCATACTCGCGGTCCGTGCTCGATCCACCGAGCGTGTACTGCATCTTGGTGCGGGCGAGGGCGTCGTTAGTGAGTGGAATGGTTGCTCCGGTCGAGGTGCGCACGAGGTTGCCCTTGGCATCCTTCTGCAGCCAGGCGGTGGGATCATTCAGGGGCCCCACGCCTTCAGCCCCAGTATGTTCGTACCGCACGCCGCCCACGATCCAAAGTTTGCTTCCCAGCAGTTTTGCATCCACGCGCAGGAAACCGGCGGATACGCGCTCAACGAGCGTCTTGTACGTGTTGACGAGGGAGATGTAGGAGGCCGACTCATTCCAGGTGAAGTAGGCGGGATTGGAGAGGAAGAGCTGATAGTACTTCTGCAGGTTGACCCATTGGATCTGACCGCCTGCATACTGACTGGAGTAGGACGGGTCGATCAGACCGTAGTTGCCGATCTGCCGCACGCTGTCGGTGGTGCCGGTCCTGAAGGTGTAGCTGTCCGTCACGCCGCTCTGCGAGTACTCCTCTTCGTTGATTTCGAACCCGGCTCTCAGCGTCAGCGGGATGCGCGTATCGAGGTCGCGGGTGACCATCATCTTGATCTGCTTGTTGGTGCGGTCCCAATCGAGCTTGGTCTGGGTTGCGGTGGTGAGGGCGAGCTGGGACTGATCGAAGATGTCCACCGCGGCTCCAGTCCGATCGGTGGCCGTGTAGCGGGTGGGAAGGGTGTTCAACATATTGTCGGCGTTACCGACGATGTTGTCGCCGCGGATGATGAGGTTGGCGCGGCCGAGCGCTGCTCCCGTGAAATAGCCGGGCGAGTCCCGCAGCGTGTAGGTCTTGGAATAACTGGCGTTGGTTTCAACCTTCCAGTCATTCCCGGTGAACTTGTGCCGGAACGTGACAATTTCGGCGTCGCTCCAGATGCCGAGCCACGATGGCGACTGTGTGATCGAGCCGACCCCGGTGGAGGCACCTTGGGTGAACGTCGGGCCGCCGGTGGCGCCGGTTCCATAGATCACGTTGAAGCCTGATGTGGTCGCTTCCGTGCCGCGGTCCCGCGACTGAAAGGTGACGCCAAAGACATTGCGGTCTCCGAGTTTCCAGTCCGCGCCGAAGTTGTAGTTCTTCATGATGACGAGCTGGGGCGTGCTTTGGAACGTACTCTGGTAGTGGAGCAGCGTGTTGAGATTCCAAAAGGGCGCCGTCTGATCGGCGGGGATGTAGTTGTAGATGTAACCTGCCCCCACGCTGATCGAGAACGACTTGTTGATCGGATGAACGTACGAGAAATTCGCCGACGGCCCGATATTGCTCGTCCGCAGGTAGTCGATACCGGCCGGACGTTTCTCGAGCGAGAGCCCAAGGTCGGCGTTGAAGGTGGTGTAGAGATTGTAGGTGAAGAGGGGTGTCTTTCGTTCAAATCCGCTCTTGCTGATGATATTGATGCTGCCGCCGAGGGTGGACGCGGACACGTCGGGTGTCGGCACCTTGGTGACCTCGATGCGGGAGACATTGGTCATGGGGATGCCGGTGAGAGAACCACCGCGGGTGTCGCCGCTGGCCGTGCTCGGCAGGACACCGCCGTCGATCATGATGGGGGTGGCGTTGCCGGGCAGACCGCGAACGGAAACATCGATGGGTTGGCTGCCGGAAAAGGAGACAGCCACGCCCGGGATGTACTTGAGGAATTCGCCGATGTTGCCGTTGCCGTCGACGGGGTACTCGTCCATCGCGACCACGTTCTTAAGGCTGGGTGAATTGCGTTGTTCGTTCATGGCGAGCGCCTGGGCGCTCATCTCCTGGTCGGCGACGACGGTGATCTTCCCGAGTTGCAGGACCGCGTCCTCGTTTCTCGACTCCACCGACCGAACCCGTGAGAGCGTGAAGTCTTCCAGGGTGGTCGCCCCGGCGGCAAGTGTCACAGTTTGAACCTGGGGCTGGAGTCCCACGTAGCTGGCACGAATCCGCACCTCGCCCACGGGAGCGGCCGGCAGGGTGAAACTGCCGCCCTCGTCTGTGAGGGTTTCAATGGACGTTCCTTCAATGGAGACGCGGGCATTGGCAATGTAGGTTTCGCTCAGGGCATTAAAGACCCGGCCACGCACCTGGGCGTCGAGCGGCAACGCCGCGATGTCACTGGAAGAGCCGACCGGCGCTGACGCCGGGGTGCTGGGATTGAGGGTGCGGGTAACTCCGGGGCGGTCACTGGGGCTCTTTGGTGCCGCCCTTGGGTCTTTTGGGTCGGCGCTCTCCCTCCCCACCGCAACCGCCCCGCTCTTGGCGTCAAGGGTGGCGATCAACGGTGTATCTGCCAGCAGCTGAGTGAGGGCGGCCTTCGCCGTGAAGTCGCCCTTGACGGCGTTGGTCCGGACCCCCGCCAGATCGTTGTTGGAGTAGAGAAGCTGCTGTCCCGACTGACTGGAGTACCGCTTCAGGGCCTGCGCGGCTGCGGAGGCCGGAATGTCGAACGGCAGCGTCTTGGTCGCATCCGCGGCCCCCTGGACGGGCAGGCCGAGAGACGAAAAGAGTAAGGCAATTATTGCAAAGGCGGTGCGGAAGTCGCGGATTCGGACGATTCGCCGCAGGGCGGTCGACCGAAGTGGAGGCTGCGTAGGCAGGTGCATGGTGGGTGGGTACGAGCAAAAGGTGGGTGGAACAACGGCCGGGCCAGGGCGTTGCCTTCAGTGCGGACGATGTCGACATGACAGGGACGAGCGGTGGGAGAGGATTCGCTAAAAAGTTTCCCCGATTATTCCGCGTGACAGTTTTCCGCCCCTGCGGGAAAGATGAGTCAGGTCCGCGCCACCCGGTTCACCGGGAGTCCGGTTCCCGCTTACGCTCGTGAATACACCGTATTCCGTTTCTGACAACCCGCCGGTCCCGAGTCTCTCGATGGCCCAGTGGTTTGTTCGCGAGGTCCAGCCGCATGAAGCGGCTCTGCGGGCCTATGTGCGGGTGCGGTTTCCCTCGATCACGGACATTGACGACCTCATCCAGGAGACCTTTGCGCGTATCTTGAAATCGCGTACGGGCGGGCCGGTGCGCTCACCCAAGGCCCTGCTTTTCACGGTGGCAAGGAACACGGCGATCGATTTGTTGCGCCGCGAGCAGATTGTGCGGATCGACGGGCTGGCGAACCTCGAGCACCTGCCGGTTTACGATCACGGTCCGGCCGCGGGGGACGCGCTCAGCCATGAGCAGGAGCTGCGTCTGCTGGAGGAGGCGGTGGAGTCCCTGCCGGCGCGCTGCCAGCAGATCCTCATTCTGAAGAAAATCCACGGATTGTCCTATGCTGAAATCGGAGAACGACTGGGCATCACCTCCAATACGATCAGTGCCCAGCTCACCATCGGCGTGCTGCGCTGCCGGCGCTTTCTTGAGGAGCGGGGCGTATTGAAGGGACGGAATCGTCATGAATAACCCCTCATCGGCATCTTCGCGCGATCCTGGTTGTCGCGCCATCGAAGAACGGGCGGCCGAGTGGTTCGGCCGGGTCGAGATCGGTCTCACCGCCCGGGAGGAGCGCGAGTTCCTCGAATGGCTTGAGGCCGATCCGCGTCACGGCGAGGCCATGCGGGAGATGGACGATACCTGGGAGCACCTGGACGGCTTGAAGGAGATTCGGCGTTGGCGTCGGGAGGTACCGGCCGCCGCGCCCCGAGTGCGGCCGGTCTGGTTGGCACCGGCTCTGATCGGTGCAGCCGCGTTGGTGGCCCTGGTGTTTGTCGTCGCCGCGAACTTCACGACCTCGGCGTCGGGCGTGCAGTACGCGGTTGCCGCGGGAGGCGGGATGAAAAAGGTGGAGTTGCCCGATGGTTCCGTGGTCCATCTGAATGCGAGCAGCCGGGTCAGCGTGCGGTATTCGGCGGCGCAGCGGCGGGTGGAGCTGCAGGAGGGTGAGGCGCACTTCGCGGTGACCAAGGATGCCCAACGTCCGTTTGTGGTGGTGGCCGGCGACGTGGCGGTGAAGGCGATCGGAACGGCGTTCAACGTCCGGCGTGAGCCGCAGGGCGTCGCGGTGTTTGTCACCGAGGGTAAAGTCCGGCTGGACGACGCCGGCAAGGGCGAGTCGCTGCTCCCGCGTGCGTCCCAGACGCGGGCCACCCCGGTCGCGCCGGGATCGCGCGCCGAGGACGAATTGCTGGTGGCCGGGCAACGTGCCATGGTGCCACTTTCCTCCGCGAGTCCGTCCACTCCGGTGGCTGTCACCCCGGTGGTGGTGGCCCCGATGGCGCCGGCGGAGATGCGCGAGGCCCTCGCCTGGCAGGGCCTTCAGCTCGAATTCGACCAGATGCCGCTGGCGCAGGTGGTGGCCGACTTCAATCGCTACAACAGCCACCAACTCGAGATCGCCGACCCCCGCCTGGCGCAGCAGACCTTTGGCGGCTCCTTCCGGGCCGACAACCTCCAGGGTTTTGTACAATTGTTGGAGGAGCGTTTTGGCGTGGAGGCGGAACGGGGACGGGACAAGACCGTCCTGCGCCGCAGGGACTAGCAGCTACGCAACACGCTCAGGATGGGGTCGTCCCTGGCCGGCGCCCCAGGGTCGCGCGGAGGGCCAATCGATTCCGGGATGGACGTCAGCGATCCGAGATGGCCGCCAGAGGAATCTCGCCGCGCACCGATCTCTTTTCGGCGGTGGGGAAGTCGGGCGGCACCGGAAAGGCGGGATCGCGACGTGCAAGCCACTGCAGGGCGCGGACGACCACGGTGTGAAGCCCGGCGCAGCGCATGCGGTCGGGCTGAACGTCCCCTTTCCACACGTGACCAAAGGTAGACGTGTAAACCCGTCCTGCCCCGTAGCGGACGGTCCACTCCAGGGGCCAGTTCATCCGGGTGCGTGGATCGTAACCGTGGGAAAGGACTTCGAGGTTCAACGCGGGTCCGCGGGCATAATAATACACCTCGATGTCCGGCGTGAGCCACTCGCGCGGCAGGCCGGCGTGGATTGGGTGGTCGCCGAGGCGCTTGACCACGGTGTCGAGCCGGGGTCCGTGCCCGGTGCCCTGACCCTCGCCGGCCGGGATGCGAACCGTCTGGCCATCCGCCGCCAGCGCCAGTGCCCAGCCAAAATTCACCTTTCGCCAGCCCAAGCCGATCATCTCATTGTAAGCCGGCCAGTCGGCGAATGCGTTGTTGCCGGCGTGCCACACGTAGACTCCGCCGCCGCCGCGCACAAAGTGTTCAAAGTCCTCCTGCACGGCGCGGGGCCAGGGCGGTCCGCCGTTGATGTCGTTGCAGGTCTGAATGACGACGTCGTAGTCGGCAAACCGGGGGCGCCAGGTCTCCCAGCCTGGGGCTTCCCGGGTCGCCGGAGCCGTGCTGACCGAGACGGTGAAGAGCCCGGTGGGCGCCAGGATGCCGCGGATCAAGGCGGTGGTGAGTCTCCAGTCATGATTGCTGAAACCATCCACGATGAGCACCCGAATCGGCGGTTCCGCCGCGCCGGCGGCGAACGGCACCGCGGTCGCCAGCAGCAATGAGCGCAGGTAGGCAGTGAAGGGACGCATGATGGAGGACGGGGTTCGGGGTCGGCGAATGGGGTGGAGACCGGGGTGAATCGCCGGGGGCGGGAGAGGGAAGGAGTGAACGGGAACCGGCTCCACATTCGACAACCGCCGGCCAGCTGTTTGACTGGTCACACGATGCACGACTCCGGAGCTTCGTCCATGTCCATTCAAGTGGCGCGCGCCCTTGTGCCCGTTCTGTTGGCCGCCGCGCCGCTCCCGGCGCAGCCGGTTGAAACACTCTTTGCCTTTGGCGACAGCTACACCGACAGCGGCGCCGGGTACGTGGATGGAAATGGTCCTACGGCGATCGTGTACGTGGCGAGGGATCTTGGACTGCCCTTCACCCATGCCGCGGACCCCGATGCGGCTGGTAAAGGGCTGAATTTTGCGGTCAGCGGCGCGCAGACGGGTGAGGGCAAGGGCTCGCGGGTAAAAGACGCCTGGCTGGGCACCGGCATGCAGAACCAGGTGCGTGATTTCGCCGCCCGGGTGAAGGCGGGTGACATCCGCTTTGATCCGTCGCGAACCCTGTTCTTCATTGCCGGCGGCCTGAACGATCGGTCCCTGGAGACCGCCACCACGGCCGCCAACCTCACGGCGGTGGTGCGACAACTCCATGCCAGTGGGGCGCGCCGATTCCTGATTGCGGTGCTGCCGACGAAAATCCCGGCCTTTGCGGCCGTGGGGATTCGACTCAATCCGACGCTGGCCGCACTGCCGGCCAAACTGAGCACCGCGTTTCCTGACTCCGATATCCGTTCCAGCCGCTGGGGCGCCTATTTCGATGCGATCCTCGAGCACCCGGCCCGTTATGGGATTAGCAATACAACGGATCCCTGTGCCGGCCGCGCGATTTTTGATCAGGACACGACCCCCCGGGGCGCGCCGGAGACCTATTTCTATTACCACGAAGGGCATCCTTCGACTGCGACGCAACGTCACGTCGCGAACGAACTGAAGCGCGAGGTGCTCGCGTTTGCGACACCGGTCACAGCGGAAAAGAAGCCCTCGCTCCCCTGACCCCGGCCCGGTTCCCGCGCGGTGGGCATGTCTCGAGCCTGGGCCGTCCCTGACTCAGTCAGCCCGGAGAGCCTGAATCGCGTCAATCCGGCTGGCGCGGCGGGCGGGGAGCCAGCTGGCGAGGAGCGCGACGCCGAAGAGGACAAGGGTGGCGCCGAGCAGGATCGGTGCGCGCTGAAACGGAATTCCGGGAAAACCGGCGACGAGGAGACGCGAAACTCCCACGGCGCCGAGCAGACCCAGGGCCGAACCCACCAGCGCGAGCGCAGCCCCGGAACGAAGCACCAGGCGAAGGATGTCCCGCGCGCACGCCCCCAAGGCAAGCCGGATGGCAAACTCTTCGGTCCGCAACGCCGTGGTGCGGGCGATCACGCCATAAATGCCGAGCGTGGCGAGACCGAGTCCGAGGACGGCAAAGGAGATGAGCATGTCGCGGAGCACACCGAGTTGGTAGTTCGCCCGGTGGATGATGGCGTCCGCGGACTTCAATCGCCTCACCGGCAGATCCGGATCGAGCTCCGACATGGCGGTCCGGACCAGCGAGACCAGCGCCTCGGGTGAGTTGCCCGCCGCGCGCACTGCGATTTCGAATCGGGCGCGGGGGCGTTGTGACATCGGATAGTAAAGCTGAGAGGTCACTGGAGAGGAATCGGGCAGGATGGACACGACATTGCCGACCACGCCGACGATCTCGCCCAGCTCGGCGCCTCTCGCCTGGGCTTCACCCAGGCGGCGTCCGATCGGATTCTCGTCTCCAAACAAGGCCCGCGCCATTGCCTGGTTGATGATGTAGACCCGGGGTGACGTCAGGGAGTCCTGGGGACTGAAACTTGCCCCAGCCACCAAACGCGTGCCCACGGTTTCAAAGTAACGGGGACTGATCCCGTTGACCACCGCGGCGGGTTGCTTCCCGGCTCGAACGGCGGCTGGCCGGCGACGAGGTAGGCCAGGCACGGGCCAGTTGAAGTAGGGCAGGTAGGAAGCGAGACTGGCGGTGGCGACTCCGGGCAAAAGAGCCCAGACGTTCCAGCACGCGACGTGCTGAAATGCGGAGATGGACTCGGCATCCGGATACACGGCGACCGGCAGCAGAAGCGAACCGCTCACCAACTGTTCCGAGCTCCAGCCCGAACGTCGCTGATTGAGGCCGTCGAGTCCTCGCGGACAAAGAGGGCGGCGCCCGCGAGCAGCACCAGGGCAAGGGCGAACTGGCCGGACAATGAGCAGATTTCGAAAGTGGCGATGCCCGCGTCCCCCGGTGGTCCCGCGTCCGCCGCTCTTCAAGGTGTGGTTCAGATCGAGCCGCAGGGCGAAGAGGGCGGGGGCAAGTCCGAAGACGAGCGCAGTGACCAGCGAGGCCCCGAGCGCCCAGCCGAGCACGGAGGGGTCGCAGGAGTGAAGGACAGCCGCTCTCCGTTGTCGCCGGTTGAACGAACCGAAAGCCATTCCGTCGCCCAGGTCGCCAACAACAGGGCGCGGCGCCCCCGGCGAAGAGAGCAGCAGCGATTCGGCCAGCAGGGGGCGCAGCAATTGGGTCCGAGACGCTCCGAGAGCGGCCCGCACGGCGAACTCCGGGCCCGCCCGAGGGTGCGGGCGAGGAGCAGATTGGCCAGATTGGGCAGGCGATGAGCAGGACAAACCGGAGAGCCCGATCAGCATGATCAGGGTCTCGGGAGCCACAGCGCCAGAGCGCACCACCGTCTCTCCGAGCGATTTCGCTCGCCAGACGCTGTGGGCATGAACCTCTCCGGGAACTCGACGGCCAGGCGCTCGCCGAAACGCGCGTGACCACGCCGGCCGTGTCGGCGAGGGCTGACCCTGCGCTGCGACGGCCGATGAGACGAAGGCCTGTCGCACGACGGTCGACGGTGTGCTCCGGGTCGAGCCCGAGCGGACGGAAAAGATCGATCCAGCCGAGGTGACGCCAGTCATTGAAGGAGGCCGGCAGTTCCCCCGGACATCTCGTGGGGCGTTCCATCGATGCGTATCAGATGACCCACGATGTCCGCCCGGCCGCCGAAGCGATTCAGCCAGGTCCGTTCGCTGAGAACGACGACGCAGTCACCCCGGTCGATCATCTCCCGGCAGGAAGCCTGTCCTTGGGGCAGCGAGATGCCCAGCAGGCTGAAGAGATTGGCGCTCACGCGGGCTGCGGGCACCATCTCCGCCGGTTGTCCGGGTTCGGAGAGACTGACATCGGCGGTGGCATAGGCGGCGACCTCGCCGTAATTGCCGGAGTCGCGGCGGAACTCTTGTCGGCCGGTGACACGCCGCCTTCGGGCGCCTGGGGCGTTGAGCGCACAATGCTGTCGAGCTCGGCCGACTTCGCGTAGGGAAGCGGACGCAGCATGATCGAGTTGAGCACGCTGAACACGCGGTGTTGGCGCTTAACCGAGACCCAGGGTGATTGACCGCGAGCACCGAGAAACCCGGTGATCGAATCAGGTGGCGAAAGGCGAAGCCCACGTCCTTCCACGCCCGCTCCCACGCGCTCCAACCCCAAGCGTCGCGGGACTGCTCCCGGAGACTCCCGAGGTTGCCGAAGCGCCGCTGTGCGGGCGAGGCGCGCCTCGTCGTCGCGAAGGCCGTCCGCGGCGTAGTCGGCTCGCGCGCTGCTCCAGATGAAAGCGCATCTCTTCCGCCATGTCCGCCTCCCCGCCTGCCGACGGCGCAGCAGTTGACGGAGACCGAGGGCGAGGCGGTCGAAGATGAGCATGGTGAAGGGCGGTCCGCAGGTCCGGGGGTTTCAGGCCGACTGCATCACCTGGGCGATGATCGAGGCCATGCGATCCCAGGCTTCCTGCTCACTTTCGAGCGCCTCCGACCCGTGCGGGTGAGGGTGTAGTATTTGGCGCGGCGATTGTTCTCCGTCAGTTTCCACTCCGCCTTGATCCAGCCCCTGTCCTCCATCCGGTAGAGCGACGGATAGAGCGAGCCCCTATCCACCTGCAGGGCGCGCTGGGAGAGCGTTCCAGTCGCTGCGTGATGCCCCAGCCATGCAGTTCGCCGCGGCTCAGCACCTGAGCACCAGCATGTCGAGCGTGCCCCGCAGCAGGTCGCATTTATTGGCCATGATCCTTGCTTAGATTGTCTAAGGCAGAGAAGGCAAGCCTTACTTTAGAATGTCCAAGGGAAGCAGCGCGATCTCGGTCGCCAACGGTGGACGACCACCAGCGACTCCAGGTCGCTCCAGCCTGGCTACCCGCATGGTTCACTCGTGGAGGGCGTTACCGCAGTCGCGGGATCGACGCCGGTGGTGCGTCGCGGATGCAAAACGGTCGGACGCAGCAGTGTGCAGCCCGTCCCCGCGGCGCTGACGGAGCAGCGCCCTCCAGGGGTGTGACCTTCGGTCGTGGTCGATGGTGAAAAGGGCGACGACGGGTCAAGCCAAACCCGTGGCCACCCGCAGGGTTGATCCCTGGAGGGCGTTACCGCAGTCGCGGGATCGACGCCGGTGGTGCGTCACGGATACAAAACGGTCGGACGCAGCAGTGCGTGCACTGTCCCCGCGGCGCTGACGGAGCAGCGCCCTCCAGGGGTGTGACCTTCGGTCGTGGTCGATGGGTGAAGACGGCGACTGCAGGTCGCCAAACCCCGTGACCACCTGCGGGGGTGTGACCTTCGGTCGTGGTCGATGGGGGAAAGCGGCGACAACGGGTCGCCCAACCTCGTGGCCACCCGCAGGGAGGAGCGCCCTTACAGCCCATCCCGCGCGGGATCAGTCGAGGAATCCGCGGAACGTTGGATGGTACGGACCGGGTGCTCACGGACTTGGGGCGGCGCTTGTGGCGCGCCGGGGCGAGGGACTTGTCGGGCAGGGTGAAGCCCTCGCGCTGATGGCTGTCGACCAGCACGGTTTTGGGGTTCTCGGGAATGCCGGTCAGGTTGAGATTGAGCAGCGTCAGCACCTGTTTCACCGCCTCCCGTCCGACCAGGTTGTAGCGGTGATCGGCTCCGGCGGCGTCCCGCGGGTTCTCCGACACATCAATGCTGGCGAACGCCACGTCCTGCGGCACGTGCAGGCCGATCGAGAGCGGGCAGGGAGTAGACGGAACCCGAGCTGATGATGGCGTCCGGTTTCTGGGTGCGGAACCACTCGGCGACATTGGCGGCGGAGATCATTGGTTTGGGCAGCATCTGGATGCGGTTCTCCGGCGGGATCTTCGACTGGTAGAAGAGGAAGGACGAGGTGAACAGCTTGTGACCGATTCCTCCCTCGCCGTAGGTCATGATTAGGCCGATACGCTTGTAGCCCTTGGCCTGGCTGTCGGCCAGCAGCCCGTCCATCATCTGCAGGTAGTTGGGCACGCCCGGTGCAGGCGGGGCTCGACGATGCTGTAGCCGGCGGTGGCGACGCAAAGTCCGGTGCAGTCAAAGTCGATGCGCGCCACCCCGCTCGGGAAGGGGCGATGACCACGCCCTTGATGTTTCGGGCGAGCAGGATGGACCGATCCGCCGAGTGCCAATGCCGGGGTCGCTCAGATAAAAAAGCGAGACGTTGAAACCGGCGAGCGCGGCGGATTTCCACGCCCTCGATCAGTCCCTGCAGGGGCGGGTAGTCCTTGAGTTGTTCCCGCGTGAGTTCCGGGATGATCAGGGCGATCGTGGAGGTGGAACGGTGGGGACGGGAGGTGCGCAGATGCTCCATCAGCTCGAGTCAGACGGGGATCCCGCCGGTATGCGCTCCGCCAGGGCGACGATCGCATCGCGGCCGCGTGGCGGAGATTTTGGTGCTGTTCTTGAGGGCGAGGGAGGACGGCGGAGACCGACACGCCCGCGGCCTGCGCGATTTCTCGCATACTTCGACATGGGGAGTGTCGGCCTGGCGCGCCCGTCGCAGCACGTGGCCGGCCCGCAGGTCAACGGTAAAGTTCTGCCTTGGTTGTAAGGCGCGCCGGCCGTTCAACGGTCGACCGCCCTCAGGCTTTTGCCGGCCGGGCCCGGGTGTGGTGAACTCAGGGCCTTCGCCCCGGTTGGTGCTCCCCTTCCTTTCGGCCCGCCGGGGTTCCTACCCTCATGAACCTGATTCGCTTCCCTCGTTGTACTTGTGATAGCCGCCTCCGCCGGGTCGAAGGTGCGCGCGCAGTCGCTGAAGCTCGGTTTTGCCACGCCCCGTTTCGGCGCGACCGTTGGGCTGGTGGCACTGGATCAATGGCACAGGACCAAGGAGGGCATCGCCGCGGACCTCGAGGTCGCCGCGAAGACGGGGATGGGCGGTGTGCAGCTGTTCGATGTCGAGATTTACCTGCCTCCGGGACCCGTGCGCTACGGGACGGACCGCTGGCATGAGATAAAGCTTCGCGATGCAGAAGGCCGCCGAACTCGGGCTCGAGTTTCACGTGATGAATACGCCCGGCTGGTCGGCGAGCGGAGGCCCCTTTGGCCGCCGCCCGAGCGTTCCATGAAACGGCTGGTGTGGACTGAAACGCCTGTCACGGGAGGCGCCGTCCGACTGCTGCCCCTGCCGGATCTGAAACCGATCTACAGCGGACGGGGCGTGCCGAAGGAGACCTTCATCGGGAGATCGCCGCGCTGGCGGTGCCGGCCACGACGGAGCGTGCATCGAGGACCTGGCGCGCAAGATCGGTTGGGAAAGCAAACCGGTGACGCGTGCGACGACAGAGGATCGCCCAAGTATTCCCCTGGACCAGGTCGTTGACCTTCGTCGCGGATGGACCGCGAAGGACGGCTTCGGGCCTCGCTTCCGCCGGGAGAGTGGAGGGTGTTGCGTTTTGGTTTTACCACCACCGGCAAGACCAATCATCCGGCCGTGCCCGAGGGGTGATGGTCTGGAAATTGACAACCCGATGCCAGCGAGGTGACGTTCCAGTTCGAGCAGGCCCCTGGCCGCATGCTCAAGGAGGCGGGTTCCCCGCGGGAACGACTCAATGGACTGCTGTTCGACAGTTTCGAAGGAGGATTTCAGAACTGACCATGGACGTTTCCCGCGCAATTCAAGGCGCTCAAGGGTTATGATCTGATCCCGTGGCTTCCGCTCGTGGCCGGGCATGTCATTGGATCGACGGCGAAGGCGGAGGCGGTGTTGTGGGATTTCCGGCAGGTCATCGATGAGCTGATTGCGGAAAACTATTATGGCACCATGCACCGGCCGGCCGCGAAACACGGATTGAACCTACTCCGAGTCGGTGGGTGGACCGATCAATCCCATGTCGGCCAACCGGCATGTGATGTGCCGATGAACGAGTTCTGGACACCGGACGCGGCCGGGCGCGCTTCCCGCATCAAGATGTCGATCCTTGTACACCTCAAGGCCGCGCTGCCGGCGGCCGAGGCGTTCACGTCCACCCCGGAAACGGCAAGTTCCAGAATACGCCGGGAACGCTGAAGCGTTCGGGCGACTATGCGTTCAGTCTGGGGCTGAATCGTTTCGCTTTGCACAGTTTCACGCATCAACCGGTGACGGATGCGGCGCCAGGATTCGCCCTGGGACGCTATGGCGTGCATTTTGGCCGGCTCAACACCTGGTGGCCCGGCGCCGGGGCTTCTGGATGGGCTATCTCGGACGGAGCCAGTTTCTGCTGCAGCAGGGTCGCACGGTGGCTGACGTTTGCCTCCTGGTGGATGAGGACCTCGGTTACGGTTTGCTTGGCGAAGGTGGCGGACTCCTTCCGGGATACGATTACGACGTGGCCTCCCCGGCGTCGGTGCGAGAGCTGGAGGTCAAGGACGGGGTGCTGGTGCATCCGGCTGGAGGACGCTTCCACTTGCTGGTCACCCCCGAGGCCTCGACCTCCAAGGGTTGGGTCGCTGAACTGTCCACTCTGCGCCACCTCCGTCGCCTCGTGGAAACCGGGGCTGCCTCCGGCGAGCCGCCCTTGGCCCCGGCCGGGTTGAAGCTGACCTCGAACGTCGCGCGGAGTTCGACCGGCTCGTGGCCGAAATCTGGGAGGGCGTGTCGCGGGCAAGGTGAAGACCGCGGACAGGCGGGTGTATGCGGGGATGAGGCTCCCGGACGTGCTTCGTGCCGAAGGGATCGCTCCCGACGTTGGGTGGGGTGCTTCGGGAGAGTCAGTTCGGTTCATCCACCGTCGTCTTGCTGATGCCGATCTCTATTTTGTATTCAACTATTCGGAACAGGCACGCCGTCTCAATCTCTACGTTCCGCCAGCCCGGACGGCAGCCGGAGATCTGGGATGTGGCGAGTGGGGTGCGGGCCGCCGCCCCCATGTATGAAGCGAATTCGCGCGGCGCCACGGTCCTGATCGACTTCGAGTCCTGGGGTTCGGCGTTTGTCGTCTTCCGCAAGCCGTTGCCCCCGCGCTGGGTGAAGTCGGCGGATCCGGTGAGCATGGAGATTCAAGGACGGCTCGCCCTGACCAGGTCCAGTGATGTCACCCTGACCTATTCCGATGGCGCGGTCCGGCGGTCCATCCCGCGCCTGTGCCGGAAACGCAGACGCTGTCCGGTCCGTGGCGGTGCAATTCACGGACGGTCGGGGGCGCTGCCCGAGGTGGAGTTCTCGCCCGACTTACGTCCTGGTCGGAACATACCGATCCGGGAATTCGCTATTCCGGAACGGCCGTGTACCGAACGTTGGTGGACCGTGGGCCTGAAGCAGGAAGGCCAGGTGGCGGTGCTTGACCTCGGTCGGGTGGCGGACATCGCCCGGATCGTCGTGAATGGTCGACGCAGGTGTGGTCTGGAAGGCGCCCTTCGCGCCGACCTCACTCCCTACCTTCGGCACCGGAGACAGATCGAGGTGCAGGTCGTCAATCGTTGATCAACCGATTGATCGGAGATGAGGCCATCGACCCGGGTTTCGCCTATCAGGAGGCCGGCAAGAACAAGTTCACCGATGGGCGTCTCCTTGAGATGCCAGGATTGCTGTATGACCCGGCCAAGCGGAGCGAACGCAAGCGAGCCAGCTTCAGCACGTGGAAACACTACGGCGCCGACTCTCCGCTCGTCCCGGCGGGGCTGCTGGGACTGCGCGCGGAATGGTTCCAGCGGATCCGGCTCGAATGAAAGCGTATGCCCCTTGGCTTCTCCCTTTCTTTTATGATGATCCGGTTTTCCCACGTGTTGGCGGCGGTGGTCGTTATGAGCACCGGAGCGTTTTGGCGCCGACCGGAAAGGTCCGGCGGAAGCGGACCGCCGACCGACGGAGTCACGCGAGGCGCGCCCGGGTATTGTTTGTTCCGCCTACACGTTCCGCAAAGTGACGCGTTGAAGTTCAGGTGGCAGTGAAACGGCCGTGCGATTGTGGTATTCCCTTCCTCGAAACCTACACGAACCTACCACTGAGTCCCGACGATCCGACCCGGATTTACGCCCTGTCCGACGCCCAACGTGAGCGCCTCCGGGTGCACTTGGCCTGCCACGGCGTCCGGATCGTGAGCTGCATGGGTGCCGTCCCGGTCGATGAAGCGAAGGGCGTTTTTCCAAACGGTCAAGCAGCTGGGCGCCTCCAACATCGGCACCGATTCGGTGGAGGCGATCGACACCATTGAGAGGATCATTGGAGACTATGACCTCACGGTCGCCTTTCACAATCATCCGCAACGTCACAGAAGCCCGGCTATCGAAACTCGGATCCGGTTTTTATGCAGAAACTCCTCGCAGGCCGTGATCCTCGGATTGGGGTGTGTGCGGACACCGGACACTACGCGACGTCGAATGTGGTACCGCTGGAGGCGGTGAAACTCCCTTGCCGACCGCATCAAATCGGTTCACTTGAAGGATCGTTCGGCCATCGGGCAACGCACCCTTCGGATCAGGTGTTGGGAACGGGTGAATGACATTGCGAAGATTATCCACGAATTGAAACGCCAGGCGTTCAGCGGCTGGTACGTGATCGAGTACGAATCGAATCCCGAAACAATTCGACTGAGGTGGGCCAGTGTGCCGCGTTTCTCCGCACGCACCTTTGGCAGCTTCCGGCTCCCCATGAATCCTCCCGCTCCTACCTGCCGTGCCGTGCTCAAGTCAGGACTGGCCGCCGCGGCGTGCTGGGCGCTACCGCGATTTTCAATTGCCCAAGGGGAACCGCAGGCAGGTCGGAAGCTGAATCTCGCCTTCATCGGCGTGGGCGGAATCGGCGGGTCGGCCCTCTCGGGCTGCGACGGGCATTACGTCGCGTTTTGCGACGTCGATGAAGCGCGTGCTGCTGGCAACTACGCCAAATATCCCGGAGTGCCGCAGTTCAGGGATTTTCGTGCGTGATGCTTGAGTATCATGCACCGCGAGATTGATGCGGTGGTCGTTTCATCGCCGGATCACACCCACTTTGCCGCGGCGATTCTCGCCATGGGAAATGGGCAAACACGTCTATGCAGCAGAGCGCCCCTGACGCACGACATCTGGCAGGCCGACCCTGCGTCGTGCGGGTTTTGGTCAGGCTACAAGTACGTCACGTAAATGGGCAATCAAGGCCATGCGACTGAAGGCATCCGACTGATCAAGGAGCGGGGTACGAGGCGGGAACGCTGGGTGAAGTTCGGGAAGTTCATGCCTGGCTGGGTGGGCCGGATTTCACCAAGGCGGTCTATTTTCGCATGCCGGGCCAGTTTTCCTCTTCCCTCCAGCGCGGTCCCGCGCACGCTGGATTGGGATGTCTGGCTGGGGCCGGCCAAAGCGCGCCCCTTCCCACCGAGTATGTTCCCCTGCTTTGGCGCAGTTGCGGATTTCGGCACGAGCATTCTCGGCGATTGGCCTGCCATACGCTGGACGCGCCGTTCTGGGCATTGGGCCTGGCCTGCTGACGCGGGTCTCCGTGGTCAATCTGGAGCCGATCTCGCCCAAGGTTCAGTCACCGCTCGTCGCATCCTTAAATTTGAATTGCCGCCCGAGGCGATCGTCCCCCCGTCACGCTCCATTGGTATGATGGGGGCCAGAAGCCTCCTTGTCCCTCTCGACTGGGTCCTGCGCGCAGCCGTGGCCCGGCGGGGGAATGGATCACGCGGTCGGTTCCAAGTGCACCTTGATGACCGGGGGACGTCCGGACAGCCCGCGTTTGCTCCTCCCCGACGCGGAGTGGGAGGCCTTCGGCTGCAGCCTCCGGGCCAAGACGCTCCCCCGTATCCAAGGTGGGCCTTTTTCAGAGTGGATCCGGGCGCGATCAAGGGCGAGGGGCCGGCTCCAGGTTCAAACTGGGACTCTACGCAGCCGAACTGACCGAGGTGGCCCTCCTGGGCGTGCTGGCCCAACGCACGAACCGGGACATTGAGTGGGATGCTGCGAAGATGAAGGTCACCAATGTCGCGGTCTGGAAGGACCGTTGTGCGCGAGCCCACGCGCAAAGGGTGGCGGTACGGCGACAACGTCTGGAAGACGTGAGAAAGACAGGACAGCCCTGGGAGGCTGAAATGACGAATGACCAATGACGAATGACGAATGACGGAGGCGGAGGTAGCCTCGCGTGCAAGATGCGCGTCAACTTATGCGCGATTCAAAGTCAGTATCGGTTGGAGGTGGGGTCGCCGACCCCGCGGGGATTGGCGCCGCGTGAAGAAATCGGATCGCGCAGGCGGGACCCGCCGTTCTTGCTGCGGGCGTCCCGCGACTGCGGGGATCGCCTCCCACTGAAACGTGGACGTCCCTAGGCCGATCTTCAGGTTGACGCGCGCTCAATCCCGCCGTTGGAGAGCTACTCCAGAAGGACGCGGGCGACGGGTGACGTTTCCGCACTCTTGTTTCAATCGGACCTCGACGTAGACTTCGACTGGCGAGGAACCGTTGACCGGAAGGGTGGTGTCAAAGGGAAAGGCGGTGTCGACGATCGCCGCGAAAGGCCTGTTCTGGGCGGTGGTAGAAGGTGCAACCGGCGATCTCGCGATCGAAATCGGGCAGGTAGGCGTAAATGCTGGTGAGGTCCTCCCCACCAAATCGCATTGCCACCGCCTTGCCTCCGCGGAATCCAAGGTCAACGACGCTGCCTTTCTCCGGAAGTGGCTTGGCGTCGCGGGCGAGCACCTGATTCTGGAACTCCACCTTCGGCGTCACACCGGAGATCACCACGGCGGTGATCCCCTCGGCACTCGCCGCAATCTCGAAGCTTCCATCGGCGCCAAACGCCGGCGCCTTTTTCTGCTTTACGCCATCGATCCACAGGCTGAGCGACGCTCCGCGTCCACCCGCGGGCAGACCGATGAGGCCGGATTGAGACGGACGCGACTGGTCAATGCGGACTTGGACTGGTTCGTCAGGGCCAGGGCCAGGGTGTTGTCACCCCGGGCGACCACATAGCTTCAGCTCTGCGGGTTGACCTCCACCGCGCCGGGCGGCATCCACAAGTGGAGTCCCCTTGACCTCGTAGACCTGACCCGGCGGTCGCCATGGTCTTTTGCTGGAGATAGCTGCAGCCCTCGGTGTAACGGATCGGGAAGTACGGCGCCGCCTGACTTCGCGACCACGTCGGACACCAGGTAGCTTGAGCACGAGGGAGATGTAGGCCAGATAGATTGTAGTGGATGGACGTCATGGCGTTCAGCACATCCTTGGGCTTCTCGGCAAAATCGGGCTTCTTGATAGAGGTCGTCCGGGCGGTGTTCAGGGTGGTAGCCCGGAAAGCTGGTAGCGGTCTGATCACCGCGGAGCGGGCGGTGTCATGGCAGGTGTCACCAGCTCGCGCGGCGAGGCGCAGCATCCAGGAGCGTAGCTGGCGAAAAGGATGCCGCGATGGCCGCGACTGGTGCCGGAGGACTCGGGGTCAGTCCAATCTCGGAAACCTGCCATGAGGGCACGGATTCCTCGGCCAGGGCACGCGGGGGAACTTCGGACCGGTTCGGTAGTTGGGCAAAGCCGCCCTCGTTGACCGTGACATTGGTCTCGGGAATTCCGCGGTGCGTACCAGATGTAGCGGGCGGTTGCGCGCTCCCTTACGGGCGGCCTCCAGGTAGCGCCGCTCGCCGGTTTCTTCAAAGAGCTCGAGGAGCTCGATCCACTGGGGACTGAATGACGTCCAGAAGAACAGACCGCGGAGTCCGATCCTCGAAATTGGTCTGACTGGTGTCGACCCGGCGCCGCAGGTACTCGTCGGCGTCGCGTTTGGCGCGATCGAGCCACTTGGTGTCGCCGGTGGTCCGGGTAGAGGGCGAGGGAGTTGGCCCAGAAATCCCCGCGAAGTTGGGAGTCGAGATTCAGGACCCGGTTTCTGCCGAAGAGAGCGCTTCGGCGGACTGCCGAAAGAAGGTGCGTCCTCCGCGAGGGCGTGGAGGGCGGCGAAGTCGGTGAGAGGTGCTCCCAGTCCCCCGAGTCGGGAGGAGACGGACTGTCCCTTGATCGCGGGGGTCGGTGCAGAAGAGGAAACGTTCGCGAGAAACAAAGAACTCCGCGAGTGGCCGGGCGAGTTTTGTGAAGATTTCGCGATTGTCGGTGACGATGGCGAGCGACAGCGGATGAAGCGCCGAGACGTTTTTCACCGCACCCGGGACGTCGGTGTCATAGGCAAATCCCCGCAGGTCGGAGTTGAACTTGGCGTAGGGACTCAGGCCGAACTGAAGCATGCGCTCGAACGTGGCGTTGAGTGAACCGAGGATGCTTGTGACGCACGCTGGTAAATCCAAAGGCGGTGCGTGCGAGGTGCTATTCCTGGGTTTGGTCAAATGGTCCGGCGGGTGACAATGAGGCGGTGGAGAAGCCGAAGGCATCGCCGGCCGCCAGTTTGGAACCCAGACCACCGAGAATCGGGGTAAAGAGCATGGGCTGGCCTTGCCCGCCTGATTGCGGACCGCCACGCCGCCGAAGCGGGAATTGCCCAGGGGTAGGCATTGGCTGGAACGGGAGTTCCGCCGGGTCTGGCCATCACCCCCAGGGTTATGCTGCCCGAAGTGACCAGGGTCGTGGGCAGGGACAGCGCCCGGATGCCCTCAAGGAAGGAACCTTCGGGAAATCGGACGTTCGGTGTAGAGCAGCGGGGTTGCCAGACTTCGGTCATGGCCTCGGTCGCGCAGGCCGGCGCGCCGGTGTATCCAAACGAGTACCATCCCGCGCGACTCACCTGGGCTCTGAGGTCCAACTGAGGTTCACCCCCACTTTCCGGAACGAACAGGACCGCTTTCAGCGTCACGCCGTCGGTGGTGGGAAACGTCCAGGTGATGCGGCCACCCTCCTGACTGGAGCCATTGGCGCGGAGGGCGGTCGTTTGACCGGCCGTGAAGAGATTGGGTGAGCGGTCCGGACCGTGTAACCGATCCGATTCGGGGTCGTACCCGTCGGCGACGTGGGCGGTGGAGCGGACTGCGGTTGACGGCTTGCCCCAGGTCAGAACGTGGTAGGTCGATCTCTGATCGCCACCTTCAGTCCGGCGTCCCGGTATCGTCCTCAACGCGTTCCAGGTGCGGATTCTCCGCCGAAAACAAAACGGTGAACTGGGGCGCAAACGTGGCGCGCCCGCCGTCCGGAGCGATCACTTCACGTCTCCGTTGGTGGCGAGGATGAGTTGGTGACGCGGAGCGTGGATGGGCCGCGGACGCGGACGGCATGGCCACCACCAAGAGTGCGAAAAGAGCGAGGAGAGGTTTCACAGCAGGAATTGGGGAACGGTGTCTGACTGGGGCAGGAGACGAAGGCAGACAAACGGAGTCACGGTTTCACGCAAAGGCGAGAATGGTTGACCGTTGAATGAACAGCGAGGATCGACCCGAAGGGAAGAACGTCCACCTAGGCGTTCACTGCATCCGGTCCGACTGAGCCGGAACCGTGCGGTTGAACCACGAATTGACACGAATCCACACGAACTAAAACAGGCACCGAGAGGTGCGAGGGATCGGTTCACTTTTCGGGGAGGTAAATTCCGGTGCTCAACTCCTCCTGTTTCCCTTTGGATTCGTGTCTATTCGTCCCGCGGCCGCGCATGCGCGTCAACTTAGCCGCGATCCAAGAGCGGTGTCTGGTGGAGGTGGGGTCGCCGACCCATAAGCGCTAACTTGTTTTGCGATGGTGCTCAGCTTGGAGGAAGCGCAGACGAGGAGATTCAGAGAGCTGGGAGCATATTTTACCCCAAGAGGAGATGACATTGGACAAGGATATGGAGGGTGTGATTGCCATGGTCACTTGGTGAAGCATGAAGGAAAACTCACGCCACCGGCTGCTCTTTCGCCGCGAGTTCGAAGCCCCAGGGGGAAAAGTCGCGCGTGCGCGATAAGTTTGTCAGTAAGGAGTGGCGAGCAGCTTGCCGCAGCCAGGCGTGAGAGCTTTCTTCGTCGTGTTTGGGTAAATGGCCGAGCTGGGCGAGTTGCTTGAGGCGCTTCGGTGCGTTCGATCTGCCAGCGGAACCGATAGTAGTGAAGGACTTGAGTGGTGGAAAACTTGTCCGCAGGAAAAAGTTGTGATTACCATGACGTACTCAGCGTAGCGCAGGGTGGCAGGATCGGGTGTTCGTTGGATTGATGCTGGCTTTACGATAGAGCTTTGAGCGATCGCCGGGTTGAGGCGACGCTCTTGCGGATAAAGCGCACAGCCGCATCCGTAATGGTTGGGCATCGCCGGAAGGCACCCATACAGTCCACTCGACGGCTTTCGCCTGCCTTCTTGAGCGCACCCAGCCGAGAGAGGAGCGGGAATGGAGATCGGATCGCTGTTTCGCAGCTTGACGCTGCCAGTGTTCAGACGAACGAGTGTAAGAGCTCCACATGCTGCCGCAAAGTGAAGACCCGGCCCCCGACAGAACCCCTGTCGCCAATAACGTATTCACCAGCTTTTAGTGGGTAGCCTTTCAGAGACTCGCCTGTCCTGTTTCCTTCGGTGCCGCTAATCTGGAAAGAAATCGCACTTTAACTGAGGCCACTGCAAACTATAGTGGATACGCCACTGGCTGCCTGTTTTCCCCGGCTCCTCTACCAGGGTCGAATCAATCCATCTTCAGGCGCGGCACGGGCCCCGGTGATTTGGTCCGGGCCCCGCGCTCCTCCCAAAGCACCCGGCACATTGCCTGCAGCCATCCCTTGCCCTTTCGGAGCCGTTTCAACAACGCCACATCCGAAAGCTGCGACAACCCGCTTGAGCGGCCCTCGTTGCGGTTTCGCGCAAAGAAAACCCACACCCCAAGTGCATCAGCAATACCTGCAATAACTTCTCCGGGCTCTTGTCCTGTCTGAGGCCTTTGGTTGCGTGGTGCTCCGTGGCGAGCGCCTCCCATCCAACTGGAAAGAATCCCTTCAAAATCTCCCAATCGTCCTCTGCCGCATTGGCTATTTTCATGCCGCATCACTATTCCGAGCATCACCTCGATGCAATAAAACAAGTTAGCGCTTATGGGTCGCCGACCCCGCGGGGATGGGCGTCGCGTGAAGAAATCGGTCAACGGAGGCGGGACCGGTTGGTCCCGTCGCGGCCTTCCCGCGACTGCGGGACCACCTCCACCGGAACGCGGGCATTTCCAGCTTCCAGTCCAATAAGTTGACGCGCAGGCGCGGCCGCGGGATTGGCGGGCTCTCGTCTGAAGGGTTGCGGCTAAGGCGAAGGTGCGCCTTTGAGGGGTCGCAGGACGTTGGCCGGATCACCGTAGATCCAACGCTGTCCGAAGGCCCGGTTCTTGGTCGTGTCCGGCCAGTTGCCCAGGCCGCGGACGTAGAGATGCTGGTCGAGGAGACGGGCCCAGTCGGCCTGCACGACCGCCTCGAGGAACGCCGGGGGAAGGTGGTCGACGCCTTCGGTGAACGCATGGTCGAGGAGGATCTCTTGCGCCCGGCGGTCCAGCTGATCGAAGGGAAAACGCGGATGAGTGCGGGCGAGTGCCGTGCGCAGCTGCTCGAGCGTGGTGGTCAATCCCTGTCGAAGCGCCTGTTCTGCTTCGGCGGGGGTCTCGCCGCGGGCGAAGAGCGACTGATCCGTGATGGGACGTCCGAATCCAATCCGCCGGCCATAGCGCGTGGAGTAGGGAAAGTAAAGCTGGTCGCGCAGACCGAAGGCATGGGGATTGGTCACGGCCTTCATGTGGGCGATGAAACTATCGGTGAGCTCAAAAGCCGCTGCCGGCCCGGCCCACAGTCCCAGTGCAGAAAGGAGGAGGAGGAATCGGAGTTTCATGGCCTAGGGGCGCAGGATGAGGGTGGGGGAATGGACGCGTTGCTGGCCGGCGGTCTCCACCGCGAAGTCCAGTTCCAGGGCTCCCGCACCTTCGACAAAATCGGGTGAGAACTCGTACGGAAAAATCTCGTCGTGGACTTCGTGCCAGGGGCCCTGACCCTGCCGATAGCGAAGCGTGGCGGCGATCGTGGCTTCCGGCAGGGCATCGGTGTAGACAAACGCACGGGTGAGGCCGCGTCCCATCGAAAGCAACTGCGCGTAGACCGTGCCGAAGGGCGCCTTGGCCCGGGAGAAACTCTGCGGTCCCAGCGGTGATGACGCCGCATCGGTGATCTTGGCCTGGAGGCCGGGGTGAACCTTGGCGCCGTCGAAGGCGAAGGCGACCATCCCCTTGGCGGAAATACGAAAGCGCAGGGACGGACTCGTTTGCGTGGCGCTGGCTGCCGGTTGGTTATCATTCCATCGGCGAGTCCGGGTTGTGGGCGCGAGGTCAACGAGAGCCGGATTGAGCGTCAACGTGACGTCCTCCTCCCGGAAGGACTGACTCCAGCAGGCGAGATAGAAGGTGCCCTGGTTGTATCCGGCGAGCACATCGATCTGGCGATTGTCGCTGGTGAACAGGCGGCGCGGCAGCCACAGGCGGACATTTGCGTCCCCGTAGAAGCGGCCGGGCCGATCCCCGTACACGCGAACCCGAAAGGGAGTTCCTGGCAAGGGACGACCGGGAAAGGCGATGGCTCCTCCCGAGCGGTCAAAGGCATCGCTGACCAGAAAGTCGATGACCTCGCCGGCAAACTCCCAGGCGTGGCCGGGATTGACGGTGGCGAAGTTCCAATCCCACACCGGCCGTTCGACGGCACGGGGTGACTCGGTGATCAGGGAGAGGTTGGACCGGTTGTCGCCGGCGTAGTTGCCAAAACGTCCAACCATGCCCCAGCGCGCGACTGTGCGGAGAAAGTCGTCGTGGCTCAACGCGGCGAGGCGCATCAGCTGACCGTGGTGATTCATCCACAGTTCTCCGCGGTAGGCGGGAGACTGCAGTCCGGTGAGAGAGACTCGCCAGGCGGGGACGGTTTGCTGCGGGCTAGCTACAGGTCGAGGTGGCAGGAATCCCCACAGTCGATGTCGTCCGTTGGAGTGCTCGTGAACCGGGACCCTGCCGCCCAGATCCACAGTCACCAGCGAATCGGGAGTGGCTGGCGAGAGATTGATCGAGGTCGTCAAACCGTAGGCTCCCTCGCGCGCGGCGTCGAGGTAGCGAGGTTCGCCGGTGGCGAGGTGAAGCTCAAGCCAGTCGAGGTAGTCGTCGCCCTCGCCGGTCGGGCGACGCTGTTGTAGTTCCGCATCGGCGACCCGGCGGGCCTGGTCCAGATCGTGAGGACTGCCGGTGAGCTCATGACGGGCCAGAAGATCCGTGAAGCTTCGATCGGAGAAACCCGCGTCCCGCGCGGCGGCGGCGATCAGCGGAGTACGACCGAGGAAGAAGGCGTGGAGGTGCACGAGCTGGGCGGCACCCAGGTAGGGGCGTCCAAGTTCCCGGTTGCGCGCCTTGACCTGTCCATTCTGTTCCACCTCGTAGGGGGCAAAGGTGTTCTGGGCGCGCGACAGGGCGAACTCAACCTGGGGCAGCGCGCGGCTCCAGTAGAAGGCCTCGTCATCGGTGACCACGGCAGCGGAGAGCCCAAAGAGCGGGGAGAACGGTTTGAAAATCCCAGAATTGTCGGTCCAATAGTCGTAGTATTTCTGTTCGTCGTGCCAAAGGGCGCGGTTTTCGCCGTTCCGATCTGCGAGAAAGTCCAGGGTGTTCTCCAGGGCCTGGTTCAACGAACCGGAGCCTGAATGGTCACGCTGGTCGCGAAAACCGTAGTAGCGACGGGCGATGGTGCTGTAGGTTTCCTTCCAATCCCCCGGACGGACCACATAGTGCAGCGTGAATGAACGGACGCCACCGGTTTCCAGTCGCGACTCGGCGCCGCCCAGGATCGGCGCGAAGGCCATCGGTTGCAGGCGTCCGTTTTCGCGCCGCAACATCAGGCCAAAGCGGGCGTCTTGCCGCGTCGGTATCCGAAAGGGCATTTCCGTCGCGTCCACCACCAAGGCGGAGTTTCCTTCGGCGCTGGTCAGCTGTACCCGGGGAAGACGGAGGTAGTGTTCCGGCACGAGGTGATTGAACTGCCGCAGGCTTCGCCCGGCGCATTCCTGAGGGATGGTCACGAAACGCTCCTGCTCGATCGAGGGGGCACCGGTGAAGGCGACCGAGTACCATCCCGGAGCCTTGGCCACCAGGCGATGGGTGATTCGGATGTCGGCGTCGCCCTCGGGCAGCGTCAGCTCGGCCGTCAGATCGAAACCAGAGTCCCATGGAAAGGACCAGCGGAGCGTCCGGCCCTCGAGGCGGGCTCCCGCAGCTCTCACGGAGTGACGCGCACCGGCCAGCAGCGGGTCGGTGGTGCCCCGGGCATAGGCGCCGCTGACCCGGAGCATGACCTTGCCGGCGTTGTCACGGTACGTCCAGGTGCGAGCGCCGTTGGCGTCGACGGTCACCACTGCGTCATTGCGCCGGGCTTCTCGTTCGGCCGGCAAAGCCAGACGGCGGTTGAGCGATTCCACGGGCTCCTCAAACTCTGACCAGCGGACCGCGGTGCGGGGCGCCACCGGGTAGTTCTGGTGGTTGACCTGGTAACCGGGATCACGGTCGCTGACCATGACGGTGAATTCCGGCTGCAGAATCTGGGGCGGAAGTCCGGAAACCTGCACGGTGACGGCCTGATTGGCGTCGAGGGTGAGCAGGTAGCGATCGTTCTTGAGGGTTGCGCCGACGAGCGGCCACAGACCCGATAGGAACAGGGCAAGGCAGGCGAGCTGGGTGCGGTTTGGGGATCGCATGGTTCGGGGGTGACGAATCCGAGGTGAGGTACTACCGGTGATTTCGGGGACGTGGAAGCGATCGGGGAGTCGACCGTTGACAGTCGGCCCCAGGGACCGCGAACGAGGGGACTGGAGCCGGTGAGTCAACGATCAACTCACCGGGGCGTTGAGATGGAAGGTGAACGGGAAACAATGGGACATTCCCTGGAACGAATCGCCCCTGATCGTACTCCTTCCCTTTGGTTCCGCCCCGGGTCGAGCCCTGTCGATCGCCTTCGTTTGAGGTTCCTCCTTCCTCCATGAGATTTCCGACGCGACTGCTTTTCCTTCCCCTCGGCCTCCTGGCCTGGGCTTCGGCCGGTTCCGCTCGCGCGGCCGACGTGCGCCTCTGGTACCGCCAGCCGGCCGCGGCGTGGCACGAAGCCCTGCCGGTTGGCAACGGGCGCCTGGGCGCGATGGTGTTTGGAGGTGTCGCCCAAGAGCGGCTGCAACTGAACGAGGCGACGATCTGGAGCGGGCGGCCGGCAACGTTTGATCGCGTGGGCGCGTCCGCCCATCTGCCCGAGATCCGCCGTCTCCTCTTTGAGGGGCAGCATGGCGAGGCGGAAGCGCTGGTGAACCGGGAGATGCTTGGAGACCGGCCGCTCGGTTCGTATCAGCCCCTTGGCGACCTTCGCCTCGTCGTTCCGGGGCATGAGGGATTTACTGACTACCGGCGGGAGCTGGATCTCGACCGGGCCATGGTTCGCATTTCCTACCGCGTCGGTGCGACGACCTTCACTCGGGAGGTGTTTGCCAGCGCCTCGCATCAGGTGATCGTCGTCCGCCTGACGGCCGACCGGCCGCGCAGCATTTCCCTGGAGGCGACCCTCGGGCGCGCGGAAGGTGCTGAAGCAACCTCTCGATCCGATGGCTCGGTGGTCCTTTCCGGGCAGGCGGACCGCGGAAAACCTACGGCGGGAACAAGCTTCTCGGCCCAGCTCCGCGCCGGGGTGGAGGGAGGAACGGTTGAAGCGAGCGCTGGCTCCCTGCGAATCCGAGAGGCCGATACCGTCACACTTCTGCTGGCGGCGGGAAGCGACTACTCGGGTGACTCGCCGGATCTCCGGCCGGCGCGAGATTTGAAGGCCGCGGCTTCCGTCGCCTACCCGGCGCTGCGCGATGCCCATGTCGCCGATCACCACCGGCTGTTCGGACGGGTCAGGCTTGAGCTGGAGACGGACGCAGGGACGGCAAGTCTGCCGACTGACGAGCGATTGCGTCGGTTCCAGGGCGGAGTCACTGACCCAGGCCTGTTGGCCCTGTATTTTCAGTATGGTCGGTACCTGCTGATCGGCTCCTCTCGTCCGGGACCGGACAGCCTTCCGGCCAACCTGCAGGGCATCTGGAACGAAGACTTCAATCCCCCGTGGTTCTGCGGATGGCACTTTGACGTCAATGCGCAGATGAACTACTGGCTGGCGGAGTCGACTCACTTGGCGGAGTGCCACGAACCCCTCTTTGGCATGATCGAGCGCCTGCGCGTCCCCGGCCGCAAGACGGCGCGTGACGTCTATGATGCACGCGGTTTTGTCGTCTCTCATCGCACGAATGCCTGGTGGTTCACCAGTCCGGTCAAGGGACTCACGGTCTGGCCCACCGGTTCGGCCTGGCTCTGCCAGCACCTGTGGGAGCACTACCGCTTCACGCTGGACCGGGCCTTTCTTGAGACCCGCGGTTATCCCCTGATGAAGGAGGCGGCGGAGTTCCTGCTTGACTGGCTGGTGCCCGATCCGCGCACCGGGCTGCTGCTCAGCGGGCCGTCGATTTCCCCCGAGAACAGCTTCACGGTGCCGGGAGATTCGAAGCCCCGGGGCCTGGTGATGGGCCCGACGATGGACCAGCAGATCGCGGCAGAGCTCTTCGATAACTGCCTTGCGGCGGCCCGGGTGCTTGGGATTGACGACGCCTTCACGCGCGAGGTTCAGGCCAAGCGGGCCCGTCTCGCACCCACCCGCGTTGGCGCCGACGGTCGGTTGCTTGAATGGCAGGAGCCTTTTGCCGAACGTGAGCCGGGACACCGGCACATGTCCCACCTCTATGCGGTTTACCCCGGGTGGCAGGTCACGCCCCGCACCACCCCGGGACTCGCCGAGGCGGCTCGGAAGTCGCTGGCTTTTCGCGTCAGCGGTGGAGGTTCCACGCGGTCGGTGAACCTGAGCGACAGCAGCAACACCGGGTGGAGTCTCGCGTGGAATGCGGGACTTTGGGCGAGACTGGGCGACGCGGCGATGGCCCATCAGACTCTCACGTCGCTGGTGGGCCGGGCTGCCTTTCCCAACCTGATGGACTTTCATCCGCGCAAGGACACGCCGGGAGTCTTCCAGATTGATGGCAATCTCGGGGGCGCGGCCGCCATCGCCGAGATGCTGCTGCAAAGTCACGCGGATGAGATCGTGCTCCTTCCCGCATTGCCGGCGTCCTGGCGCCAGGGCTCGGTCACCGGGCTGCGCGCCCGGGGCTCGGTCGGAGTGGATCTGGAGTGGAAGCAGGGGCGGCTGGTTGCGGCCACGTTGCGCCCCGATCGCGATGGCCCCCTGACCGTGCGGTGTCGAAATCCCTTCACCGTGGGCGGCGTGCGCAGCCGTGCCGACGGATACGGTGAGGTGGTCCAGGTTGCCGCGAAGGCAGGCCAGCCCTACACGATTTCGCCCACGCCCTGATGACCTTTCCTCCCACCGTTTCGACCGTCGTTGAAAGCATGGACTGGACTTCACCGTGCCCACGCCCGACGGATCCCCGCACGGCGCGTTTCCCGAGCGCGCCCTCTTTCCCATGACCCCCCCTGACTCCTTGGTTGCCGCAAAGGCGCTGTCGCGCCGCCACTTCCTCGCATCCGGCGCAGCGGCCGGATCCCTCTTGATTTTGCCTCGCGGCTTGCGCGGTGCGGGTGTCCGTCCCGCCAACGACCGCCTGCGGATCGCGGTGATCGGGGTGGGCGGTCGGGGACGGGCGGCTTTGATGGGACTGGCGGACGAGCAGTTTGTCGCCTTCTGTGATGTGGATGAGCAGCACGGTCGCACCGAACTGGAGACCGACAAGAAGTTCGGTCCCCTTCTCGCGCAGGGCAAGGATGCCCGTTGGTTCAAGGACTACCGCCTCCTGTTTGAGACCATGGCCGACCAGATTGACGCGGTGACGATTGCGACGCCGGATCATCTGCACTTTCCCATCGCGATGGCGGCGATTCGCCACCGGAAACACGTATTTGTGGAGAAACCGCTCTGCCGCTCGATCAGCGAGGTGCGTGCGCTGCATGCGGCCGCGAAGGCGGCGGGAGTGGTGACGCAGATGGGCAACCAGGGGCGCGCCTCCGAGGGCATCCGACTGGCGCGCGAGTGGGTGCAGGCGGGGTTGATTGGCGAAGTCCAGCGGGTGGATACATGGACTGACCGGCCCCGGGCGCCCTGGTTTCATCCCGCGGACTTCGATCCCGACGCACAGCCGGGTGAAACTCCGGTGCCGCCGACGCTGGATTGGGACCTGTGGCTGGGGCCTTCGCCCCTGCGGCCCTATCGAACCGGGATCGCCCCGGCGTTCTGGCGGGGGTTCGTCGACTATGGCACCGGCTCGTTGGGCGATATGGGCTGTCACCAGCTCGACGCTCCGTTCTATGCGCTCGATCTGGGTTCGCCGCTGAGTGTCGAGGCGGCGGTCACGCAGCAATACCCCAAAACCTTTCCGGCGTCCTCGATGGTGACCTGGAACTTTCCGGCCCGGGCGAATCGCGGACCGGTCACGCTTCGCTGGTTCGACGGCGCGCTGCAGCCGCCGCTGCCCGTGCCCGGGTTCAAGCTGTCGCCGAGCGGGGGAAGCATTTTTTATGGGAGCAAAGGGATCATGGGTGTGACCTCACACAGCGCCTCCGTCCGGCTGATCCCCGAAACGCGCATGCTGGAAATGGCATCCTCGCTGCCGCCGAAGTCGATTCCCCGGGTGGTCGGTGGACCCTTCAAGGAGTGGACCGACGCGATTCGCGGAGGCCCCGTGTGTGGCTCGAATTTTGATTATTCCGCTGCCTTGACCGAGGTGGTGCTGCTTGGGGTAGCCGCGCAGCGCGCGCACACCCGGCTGGAGTGGGACGCCACCGCCGCGCGGGTGACGAATCATGCCGACGCCAACCGATTTATCGGTCCGGGCTACGACTATCGGCCGGGCTGGGGTATTTGATTCCCATGCAACGGACTCAGGCTGGGCGGTGGACGGTGGATGGCAGTGGGTGCCCATTTTCGACCGCAATACGATAGGTCCTTTATGAAACAATCCGGTGTACTGCAGAGGCGTGGGACGCGACGGGTTATTCCGACCGCGGCCCTTTGGGTGGCGACGGCGGTGGCGCTGATGACGGGAGGAACGGTATCGGCCAAGTCGGAGTTTGTGACGGTGACCGCCTCGCGGGTTGCGGCGGTCGGTGCCACCGTTCCCGGGGCGGATGCTCCGAAGCGACACCTCCTCGCGAACGAGCCCGGAGTGTCGACCGGAGTCGAGATGGAGTTTGATCTCCGTTCCGTCGTTGGCCAGGCCACCCCGCTGGCGCGGCTTCAGCTGAGAGGCGTGGAGAAGGTTAAAGTCTCACGGCCCGGTCAGGCGGCAGGAGTCGAGCGGGGAGCGCTCCACGTCTTTGTTCGCGAGGGCGATGGAGGCGAAACCCTCGCGGGCAGTCTGCCGGTCAAACCCGGTGGGACCGTCAACCCGTACACCGTGGACGTCACGGATGCGATCAACGCGTGCCTCTCCCGCGCCGCCTCCGCTCGAATGGTCCGCCTGGTGGTACGCCTGACCGGAAAGCCAATTCCGCACGAGGTTTACCAACTGCCGGAGGCTCTCCCGACATTGCAGGTGGCTGCGGCCGACGGCTGGGTCGATGACACGCGGCAACGGCTTGTTCCCGTGACGGCCGGCGGCGTCGTCTATCGCGAGGCCTGTCTCCCTTTGGCGGAGTCACCGGAAAAGGAACTGGTGGTTCCGTTGCTCTATCCGGTGAGGAAAGTCATCGAGGTGATCCACCTGGAACGCGGCGAGTCCCTGCAGGAAGGCCAGGACTGGATTGTGCGCGATGGCCGGCTGGTGTTGCCGGTAGGATCGCACGCGCCGGTGCAACGGGCGGCCGAGTTCTTTCTCGCTCCACGCAAAGAGAAGTCGGGCGAGACGACGATGGTCCGCAGCGCAATCAAACTGGTCGGTGATGGCTGGTATCACGCCCGCCAGATTGAGGTCACCTACGAGCCGGCGGTGCGCGATTGGACCTGGCCGGCGGCGCGGTCGACGCTGGACCCGCTTCCGAGAACGCGAGAGCGGCTCCGCGCCAAGGCACCGCTCACCGTCATCCTCTTTGGCGACAGCATCTCCGCGGGGTACAATGCTTCGCGCGTCGACGGTGTGTGGCCGTACCAGCCTGGATACGGCGAATTGGTCGCGCGGCGACTCGAACAGGTTTACGGCAGCCGAATCACCTGGATGAACCACGCCCGCGCGGGAGGCACCTCGGCGCATGCGGTGACCCAGGCGGATGCGCAGGTGGCCTGGTTTCGTCCCGATCTGGTTCTGCTGGCTTATGGCATGAACGACCGGTCCCCGGAGCGACGCATGGCGCAGCGAGAAAACCTTGAGAAAATCATCGATCTGGTTCGCACGCGTTCGCCGGAAACCGAGTTTGTCGTGATCACTCCCATGCTCAACAATCCGGCTCAGCCCGCCGGACTCGATCCGGTGAAGTTCATTCGCGATGAGCAGTTGAAGATCGATCGTCCCGGAATCGCGTTTGTCGACATCACCAGCACGCAGCTCGCCCTGCTGGAACGGAAATCGTACCTGGACCTCTCGGGAAACGGTGCCAATCACCCGAACGACTTCCTGATGCGCATCTATGCCCAGCGCATCCTGGAGGTGTTTGCGGTGACACATTGACGGCTCCTCGGGTTTCCGAGCGGAGTCCGCCACGGCCCCGAGATCATTGTGCCGCCCTGATCACGGATCGAAAAGGCGCGGCCGGCAGTCCCTCGCGATTGAACAGGCCGCCGGCAGGGAGGGGCGACCAGGCGTAGCGTACGGCGACCGGATGGGGCAAAGCGGTGGAACGGAGAGATACGATTTGACCCGAAACAGTGGCTTGGGTTGCGGGGTGGAAACGACCGTCCGCACCCGCCAGTTCGAAAGCCGCCGCGAGATCGCCTTGAGAGGAGAGTCCGTCGGCATGACGAAATTGGAGCTGAACGGTGGCATCACTGAAAAGTTGAGCGACTTCGAGCTCAGGGCCCGTGTCTTCGATCGTCACCCCGTACTCGCGATGGAGGGCGAGCCGGGCCAATCGATGGCCGACGGCCTGCTTGTTTTTCGGGTGGATGTCCGTCGCGTCGCCCACGTCGATGGCAATGGCCTGGCCGGTGCGGGGCAGGGCAAGTGCGTGCGACTGCTGCTCGCGCACCCCCACCCAATCGCGCACCCCGGTCTTGCCGTAGCCGGCGAGTTGCACCCAGAAGAACGGGAGTTCGCGTCCAAAGTGCCGTCGCCACTCACCGATCAGACCTTGGAACTGGCGGGCGTAGATCGAGGAGAGGAGCGGGACCTCGCTGGCGTCGCTCTCGCCCTGATACCAGACAATCCCGCGCAGAGCAAAGGGCACCAGGGGGTGGATCATGCCGTTGTAGCAGACCGAGGGCTGCCGATGCGGGCGCGGGGGAGTCTTCGCCGCGCGCTGGTGGGCCCACCATTGCGTGACCGCTGGTTCGCTGGAAAGGGCGTCGGCATCGCGCCAGGAGGAAATCGGGGAATTGCCGTAGGAGCTGTTGATGATGCCGACCGGCACGCCGAGGTGGCGATGGAGGTCGCGGGCAAAAAAGTACGCAGTGGCACTTTGGGAGCCGACCGTCGCGGGTGAGCAGACCTGCCATTGGCCTGCGACGGTGTCGCTGGGTTCAGCTGAGAACTGGACCGCGACTTTGAACTCACGGATGAGGGGATACTGGGCCGATGCGGTCTCTTCCGCCGCGTGCGACGCATGCTGGACGGACATCTGCAGGTTCGACTGCCCGGAACAGAGCCACACGTCGCCGACCAAAACGTCCCGGATCACAATTCGCTGAGTTCCCTCGATCACGAGTTCCTGCGGTGAGGGGTTGGCGCCGCGGGCCGGCAACTGGACTTGCCACCGTCCGTCAGTCCCGGTGGTGGTGACCACGACGTCGGATCCGAGCGTGACGCGAACCGGTTCGCCCGCTGCAGCGAGGCCCCAGACCGGCAGGGGTTGGTCGCGCTGGAGAACCACGTGGTCCCGGAACAAGGGAGCGAGCCGCACTTCGGCGCGCACGGTGAGGGTCGCCAGGAGTCCTGGAAGCAAGAGGCTGCGAAGCATGGCAGGGGTGGTCGGCGGAGGTCCGGAGGGAGGCGGGGACGGAACGCCCAAGGAAGGCCAAGGAAGGCCGGAACGCCAGTGCGGGTGGACTTCATCGTTGACCACCGAGGGCTGGAGAGTTCACGCCCTGGTCAACGGTCGACCCACGGGTACCTTGCGGTTCCCCGGCGGGCTTCTTTTTTCGAATCCGACCCTGGTTCAAACCCCTGACTCTCCCTTTGCGCCAGAAGGTCACGTGGTTCGCGGTGACGGGACGGCGGGCCCAGAACCGATCTTTCCATGATTCTCGATACCGGCGGTGATGCGCGAACTCTGAAAGTGCTGGCCCTGTCCAGTGACCTTGTGGTCGTGGGCGGTGGTCTGGCGGGGACCTGTGCCGCCATCACGGCGGCGCGCGCCGGAATCCGGGTCATCCTCGTGCAGGACCGGCCGGTCTTGGGAGGAAACGCGTCGAGTGAGGTGCGCCTGTGGGTCCTGGGTGCCACTTCGCACATGGGAAACAATAATCGGTGGGCACGCGAAGGGGGTGTGATCGACGAAATCCTCGTCGAGAATACGTTTCGCAATCGCGAAGGGAATCCGTTGCTCGTCGACACCCTCCTGCTGGAAAAGGTGGTGGGCGAGCCGAACATCACGTTGCTGCTGAACACCGCGGTGTTCGAGGTCACGAAATCCGCCTCCGACACGATCAGGAGTGTGAGGGCGTTCTGCTCCCAGAACTCCACGCTCTATGAGCTCGCTGCGCCCCTCTTCTGTGACGCCTCCGGCGATGGCGTGCTGGGCTTCATGGCGGGAGCGGCCTTTCGCATGGGCGCGGAGTCGCGCGGAGAGTTTGGCGAGAAATTCGCTCCGTCGCACGACTACGGGGAGTTGCTGGGTCACTCGCTCTATTTCTACTCCAAGGACACGGGACGCCCGGTCACCTTCACGCCACCGAGTTATGCCCTCAACGACATCACCCGGATCCCGCGGTGGCGTCAGTTCAACACCCGCGAGCACGGCTGCAAACTCTGGTGGGTGGAGTATGGCGGCCGGCTCGACACGGTGCATGCGACCGAGGACATCAAATGGGAGTTGTGGCGGGTCATCTACGGCGTCTGGAATCACATCAAGAACTCGGGTCAATTTCCCGAAGCCGCCAATCTCACGCTCGAATGGGTGGGCACCATTCCGGGCAAACGGGAGAGTCGCCGGTTTGAGGGCGACTACCTGCTGCGCCAGCAGGATGTCGTCGAGCAGCGCTTTCAGGCCGACGCGGTGGCCTTTGGCGGGTGGTCGATCGATCTGCATCCGGCGGACGGCGTTTTCAGCGAAAAGCCGGGCTGCAACCAGTGGCATGCCAAGGGAGTGTATCCAATTCCTTACCGCTGCCTCTACAGCCGCAACCTTGCGAATCTTTTCCTGGCCGGCCGCATCATCAGCGCCACCCACGTCGCCTTCGGCTCGAGTCGGGTCATGGCAACGTGCGCGCATGTCGGCCAGGCGGTGGGCATGGCGGCGGCGCTTTGCCGGCGCGACGCGGTGACACCGCGCGCGCTGACGGAGCCGGCGCGCCTGGAAGGATTGCAGCGCGCCCTGCTGCGCACGGGTCAGCACATTCCGGGATTTGCACTGCGTGACGAAGCGGACCTGGCGCGCCGCGCGCGGATCACCGCCTCGAGCGAGTTGAGCCTCTCAACCCTTGCCGCGGACGGACCGTTGATTGGATTGCAGGACGGCTGGGCGATGCTCCTGCCGGTGTGCCAGGGCACGACGCTGGACTTCACGGTATGGGCCGAGGTGGCGGCGGACGCGGAGCTGCGGGTGGAATTGCGCCAGAGCAGCCGGGTCGACAACCATACGCCCGATGTGACGCTGGAGCGTCAGGTGCGTCGGTTGTCGCCGGGTGCGGGGCAGGCGGTGCGGGTGACCTTTGCGCACGCGTTTCAGGAGGCCCGATATGCCTTCGTCTGCTTCTTTGGCGGCGCCCAGATACAACTCCGCACGAGCGAGCAACGGCTCACGGGGGTGCTCTCGTTGTGTCACACCGTCAATCTCGCGGTGGCCAAGTCCGCGGTGCAAACGCCGCCGGAGGACATCGGGGTTGATTCGTTTGAATTTTGGCAGCCCAAGCGCCGCCCGGCAGGTCAGAATCTGGCCTTCCGCCTCGGGACTCCGCTCACCCCGTTTGGCGCCGGCAATGTCGTCAACGGGACGTCCCGGCCCACGAACCAACCGAATGCGTGGGTGGCGGATTTCGCGGATCCGCGTCCGGCGCTGACCCTGCGCTGGGAATCGGCGCAACGTCTCGCGCGGGTGGAACTGATGTTCGACACCGATTTCGACCACCCGATGGAGACCGTGCTGTGGGGACACCCGGAGAGCCGCATGCCCTTCTGCGTCCCCTCGTATCGTCTCCGGGATGAATCGGGACGGGTGGTGGCCGAGTGTCGGGAGCACCATCAGACGCGCGCCGTGATTGTTTTCACAGAGCCTGTCACCACCCACCTGCTGACGGTCGAACTGGATCACCCGTCCGCACACATTCCCGCGGCTCTTTTTGAAGTGCGGTGCTACGCCACCGCCACCCCGGACTAGACCGAGTGTCGCCACCAGCGGGCCCGGGTCGTGGACACTCCAGCGTGTTCGGGGACGCGCCAATCCGCTTAGCTCAGAGACCGGGCCGGAGAAGCCTGCAGTCCGACGGGTTGACGACGCAGTCCAACGGCGATGCCGAGGGCGATCCCGATCAGGCCCGCGCCGACCAGGAAGGTGATGCGTGTGCCGCGGGCGATGGCGTCCGGTAATGCCGTCGCGAGATCCGGAGTGGCTGAGGCGAGCGTAAAGACGGCGCCCATCACCGATGCACCGGTGATAAGGCCCAGATTCCGTGACAAATTGAGCAGTCCGGAGCGGACACCGCGCTGGTCCGGGGGAACGTCGGTCATGACCGCCGTCGTAGTGGCCGCCTGGAACAATGCGTAGCTGGCGGTGATGACAACCAGAGAACCGAGGTAGCTGGCGACACCGAGTGACTCCGGCATGACGACGAGCAGAAGACAGCCGGCTCCCATTCCCACGAGGCCCACCCGCACGGCGAGGGCCGACCCCAACCGGTCGACCTGGCGACCGGCTGGTACGCCGGACAGGGCGGCGACCAGGGGACCGACGGACAGGACAAGTCCCACCTGGGCGGCATCGAGTCCCAGGGCGCGCGTCAGGTAGAAGGGACCCACGACCAGCGTCGACATCACCACGACTGAGACAAGGGTACCCATGGCTAGTCCCGCACTGAGCACGCGATCACGGAACAGCTCGAGGCGAATCATCGGTGATTTGACTTTCGTTTCGGCGAAAAGGAAGAGAGCCGCTCCTGCCGCCGCGGCGGTCAGCAGGGACGTATTGACCGGGCCCAAACGCCCGCGACCCGAGGTCACCGCGAGCGCATAGGCCGTGAGTGTCAGAGCCAGCAGCAGCGTGCCCAAAGGATCCAGGGCCGCCCGATCAGCCTTGGGGGGGTGACGTTCGACGGGGAGTGAACGTCGCGCGAGCAGGAAGGTGAGGGCCCCGAGCGGAACATTGATCAGAAGAAGCGCCGGCCAGCCGAACCCGGAAATCAGAACGCCCCCCAGCGCGGGCCCCAGGGCAGTTCCGGTGGCGGACATCGCCCCCAGCAATCCCATCGCGGCCCCCGTCCTTTCCTTGGGAACGGTCTCGCCCACCAGGGCCAGGGACATGGCCATCATGACGGCGGCCCCCAGCCCCTGGACGGCGCGAGCCGCGATGAGAAGCCCGAGGGTAGAAGACAAGCCACCGAGCAGCGACCCCGCGGTGAACACGAGGAGTCCGACGAGGAGCAAACGGCGGCGTCCCCAGAGGTCGCCCAGGCGCCCGGCGCTGACGATGACCGAGGTGAGTGTGACCAGGTAGGCGAGCACCGTCCACTGGACGTCCTGGAACGTGGCTCCGAATGCCTGGGCGAGCGTGGGCAGACTGACGTGAACCATGCTGATCCCAAGGGACGAGAGCAGCATCGAGAGTGACAGACTCGCGGTTGCCCCTCCGAAGGGAAAGGCTGCGACGGTGTGGTGGACGCCGGGCTGGGGTGCTAGGGAGGAAGTGGTTCTCATGGGGATTCGGGGCGCCGACCATGGTGAAGGTGGCTCTATCCCTACTTTAGCGCACGATCTGACATGGCGGAAGACGCACGCTTTGCACTTTATTCGTGCGTTTGACGCCATATCTCGTTTTGTCCATTCCGATCGGACCCCACCCATCCCCCATGACCCGCCCCGATCTCAATCTGCTTGTGACCTTGGATGTACTGTTGGCGGAAGGCAGCGTGGCCCGGGCGGCGCAGCGGCTGCGGCTCAGTCCCTCGGCGATGAGCCGGGCGCTGGCGCGCCTGCGTGAGACCATGGGCGATCCCCTGTTGGTCCGCGCCGGTCGCGGGCTGGTGCCCACTCCGCGCGCAATGGAACTTCGCGAACGCGTGGGTCAGCTCGTGCAGGAGGTCGAAGCGGCGTTGCGGCCTTCCGGGAGCGTGAACCTCCACCAGGTGGTGCGGACCTTTACGCTGCGGACCAGCGAGGGGTTCGCGGAGAACTTTGGACCGGAACTCATTTCCCGTGTGGCGAGGGAAGCTCCCGGCGTGCGGCTGCGTTTTGTGACCAAGCCGGACAAGGACAGCACGCCGCTGCGGGAGGGGACCGTCGATCTGGAGACTGGCGTCGTCGATCACGAGATCGGTCCGGAGGTGCGGACCCTGGCGCTCTTTCGCGACCGTCTGGTGGGTGTCGTGGCCAAGGGTCACGCCCTGAGCAAGGGCAGGATCACGCCGTCGCGTTTTGCGGCCGGACGGCACATCAGCGTTTCGCGACACGGGCTCGACAAGGGCCCGATCGATGATGCCCTGATGCCCCTTGGACTGGAGCGGGTCATTGCCACCGTGGTCAGCGGCTTTGCCACGGCGGTGGCGCTGGTCCGCAGCTCCGAGTTGATCGCCAGCGTTCCCGAACGTCACACCGGCAATCTGCGGGACGGGCTGTTCAGTTTTCCCCTTCCGGTGACGCTGCCGGAATTCACGATTTCACTGCTCTGGCACCCACGCATGGATGCCGACCCGGCGCATCGCTGGCTGCGTGCCCAGGTGCGGGACGTCTGTGCGCATCCAGCCGGCTAGGACAGGCGAGATCCCGGTCCACCGGTGCGAGGGGTGGGCGCGGAGTCGGTGTGCCCAGCCCGATTCAGCCGGCCCGGCTCGACCCCGGGGTCACTTTGCCGCCAGCAACGGGAAATCAGAGCGGCTCAGCCAGCCCAACGCGCCGAGGCGGTGGGCGAGCCCCACGGGCAACGTCTGGCGGGAGGCGGGGCCGTACCGGTGTTTCAGGTAATCGCGGATTTTCTGGGCGCCGGACTCGATGCCTGCCACCACCCGGGGCTTGGCCTGCTTGTCGAGGCGGTCGGTCCCCACCAAGGCCTTGGCGAGGAAATTGCGGTTCCGCGGACCCAGCACCATTTCCAGATCCTCGACCACCATGTTGGCGAACGTTACGCGCTCCGCCTTGGCGGCGTCGGCCAGCATTCGCCCCGGCCAGCGGGAAAGCTGTTCATTTAATGCCTCGCGGAGGTTCTTGTGCTGCGAGCCGGGGTCCCAGGTATCGAGCCCGATGGGCGTCGCGGCCCCCGATTTGCTGGAGGCCACGAAGACATTGCCGACATTGGCGAGGCATTGGAGCCGGGCGCCGTTCCAGTTCATTCCGCCCATGCCATCGAAGGCGAACCGGTCATTGTTCGAGTTGAAGGCGTCGGCCGCGATGATTGCACCGAGTGCCTCCAGGCCCCCGGGAGCATTGAGTGCCTTGGCAATCAGACGGACATCCGATTTGTCGCCGGCCAGGGCGGCGTTGGCCGCGCCCTTGAGGTCAACGAGGCCCTGCGCCGCGTTCATTTTCAGCCAGGTGCCGGTTTGACCCAGATCGCTAACCAGCGCCCGCCCGCCCGTTGAATCGGGATTGCCGGTGACCCAGGTGCGCAGGGCCTGAAGTTCCGCCGGCTTGAGCGGCACGGCCGTGGCTCCGGGACTCACCGCATGCATGATCATCGCATTGGTCTTCACGTTTTTGGCGGCCAGCGTGCTCTCCTGCTTGATCACGAGCGCGGTGCCCAGCGTCCAGCCTTCCAGGAGGTAGACGGGGTGGCCGGGCGACAGGGCCTTGATGGCGAATATGGAGCTCGGTTCGATGAGGGTCTTCAGGTCGAGTGGCATGGGCTTGTGGGCGGTTCTGGCGGTTGTTCACTAAAAGCACTGTCGGAAAAGGCAAAAGGTCGGGTGGGGGGCCGCGGGGTTCCTGGCCGCGGGCGGCAGCAGACCCGCTCTCAGCCTTCGAACGATCTCTACCCTCGACTTGTGGGGAAGGCTAATGAGGTGGCTGCATCCGGAGACGAACCCTCGCCAGCAGCCCGCCAGCAGACCGGAGATCTGTCAACCTGAGTTCTGCGGCTAAACACCGAGGCCACAGAGATCACCGAGTGAAATCCCGAAAAATCGGGACAACCCTGCGTCACTCGCGAAGTGAATCGCTCGGCTTCAGGCCCTGGCCGCGGCCTGGCGCAGGGTCAGGGCGCTGAAGGCGATGGTGAGGAGGCAGCAGACGATCATCGTCCCGAAGACTCCGGACCAACCCCAATGGTCGGCGATCCAGCCCACGCCGGTACCCGCAATCGCCGAGCCGAACACATAACCAAAAAAGCCCGTGAACCCGGCCGCCGTGCCGGCCGCCTTCTTCGGCACGAGATCGAGGGCGTGAAGGCCGATCAACATGATGGGTCCATAGACAAAGAATCCGATCGCAATGAGGGCGACCATGTCGATCCAGAGCGGGCCGTGGCGGTTGAGGCCATAGACGATGAGCGAAACGAGGGTCAGGGCCATGAAGAGGATGGTCGCGGGGGCCCGCCGGCCGCGGAAGAGCTTGTCGGAGACCCAGCCGCAGAGGATCGTGCCTGGAATCGCCGCATATTCAAAGGCCGACCAGGCCCAGCTCGACTGCTGGAATGAGAATCCCTTTGCGGTTTGCAGGTAGGTGGGGATCCAGTCGACCACTCCGTATCGCACGAAGTAGACGAACGCGTTCGCCACGGCGATCGCCCAGAGAAAACGGTTGTTCAGCACATGGCGGAAGAAGATCTCCCGAAAGGAGAGCATGCGTTCATGCTCGGAGGAATAGTCAGGTGGAAAATCGTTCCGGTATTCCTCGACCGGGGGCAGTCCGCAGCTCTGCGGCGTGTCGCGCAGGAGCCAGGCCACCAGCACGGCGCAGCCGGCGGCAATCCCGGCATTGAAGTAAAACTTCGCCCCCCAGTCGTGAAAGAGCGTCACGCCGACCAGCGCCAGGGTCGCCACCAGTCCTCCGCCAATGTTGTGGGCCACATTCCACACCGCCACGGTGACCCCGCGTTCCTTCGTGCTGAACCAGTGCACCATGGTCTTTCCACACGGCGGCCAGCCCATGCCGTTGAACCAGCCGTTGAGCGATTGGAGAGCGACGATCAGGGCAAGCGAACCGTAGATCGCGGGGATGGAGCCAAAGGCAAAGGTCACCGCGCTGGTCAGGAGGAGGCCCAGGGACATGAACCAGCGGGGATTGCTGCGATCCGACACCGAGCCCATGATGAATTTGGATACACCATACGCGATGGAGAGCCCTGTCATCGCCGAGCCGAGCGCCGCCTTGGTGTAGTGAGGGTACTCCTGAAGGATGTCCGGAATCGCCAGCGCGAAATTCTTCCGCACCAGATAGAAGGCGGCATAGCCGAGGAAAATGCCGGCGAACACCTGCCGCCGCAGCCGGCGATACTCAGGGTCGATTCGCTCCGTAGGCAGGCGCGGCGTGGCGGGTGCGGGGCGAAGAAGTGAAATCATGGGGTGGAGACTCCGACGGGGCGGGCAGGGGGCGGCACGGCAAAGGAGGACACTTCGGTGTGGTAGGCTTTCATCTCCTCCGCACGGCGCGCCGAACTCCAGCCGGCCGCCTGCGCCATCCAGGTGGCGATGCGGTCAACGGGCAGGGTTTCCGGACGTTCGTGGTAGTGCCAGCCGCTCCGCCGCAGTATCACATCCGAGAGGTGCACGGCCCACTCGTTCTTCACGTAGTGTCCGACCGCTTCCTCCGAGCAGGGTGGCTGCGCGACGCAGCTGAACGGGGTCACGTCGCCCGGCGAGAGCAGGAGTTCCACCGCAGTCCGGCAGGGCGCGACCTTGAGGCGAAGCGTCCGCACAATGGCGTCCACCGTCTGCTCCGCCATCAGCCGATAAGTTGTGAGTTTTCCGCCGGTGATGTCCCACCAGCCTGGTTCAGGTGATGTGATTTCGTGGGCCCGTGATAGATCGGATGGAGTGCCGTCCGGGTTCGCCACGAGGGGGCGCAGACCAGCCCAGGCGCTGATGACATCACTCGGTGTCAACTGCACCCGAGGAAAGTACTCGTTGACGGTGCGCAACACGTAGTCGACATCCGCCGTCTCCACGGTCACCGCCTCCGGGGGGCCGCGGTAGTCGGTGTCGGTTGTGCCGATGATCACCCGGTCGCTCCACGGAAGGACAAAAAGGATGCGTTTGCCTGAGGTGATGACCACGGCCGACGGGACGGGAATCCGCCGGGCATCGAAGACGAGGTGGATCCCTTTGGTTAACCGCAGGCGCACCGCGCTGTGCGGCAGTTGGTCCGACCACGGGCCGGTCGCATTGACGATGGCCCGCGTGGTGATCGAGGCGGAGCCTCCGCTCAGGCGGTCGTGGACCTGGGCTTTCCAC
This sequence comes from Opitutaceae bacterium, assembly GCA_046346755.1. GTDB lineage: Bacteria > Verrucomicrobiota > Verrucomicrobiia > Opitutales > Opitutaceae > UBA6669. Next base: position 211,993 of record JAXMHM010000003.1, read on the forward strand.
TCAGAGCCCGCACGCTCGGCCGAGACCAGGCGAGCATAGTTGACGACGCCGGCGCCTGCACGCGCCGCGGAACGCAGGGTGTCGATCACGAGCCGCGCGTCATTGGTCAGTGCATCAAAGTAGCGGACCGCACCTCGAAGGTGTGCGCGTCGCAGCCCGGGCAACAGCTCCTGGGTGGTGGGGAGCGAGAGCACGCGCGACGGGGCGAAATTGCGCCCGCTGCACAAGAGGTCATAGAGTTTGACTCCGATGCGCAACTGCCAGAGCGGCGGGCCGTCGCCCCGGTAAGCGGGAAACACGAACCCGAGGGGTCGGGCCAGGTGGGGCGCGATGTGCGCGAGGATCCGTTTTTCCAGGCTCGCTTCGCGCACCAGGCCAAATTCGTACTGGGCGAGGTAACGCAGTCCGCCGTGCAGCAACCGGCTGGAACGGCTGCTGGTGCCGAAGGCGAAATCGTGCTGCTCGACCAGGCCCACCCGCAGACCGCGCAGGGCGGCATCGCGGGCCACCCCGCTGCCGACGATGCCGCCGCCGATGACCAGGAGGTCGAGGCAGTCGCTTGTGAGGCGGTCAAGCGCCCGGATTCCGGGATCACCAGGGAGGGAAGTCATGCGATCGAGGGTCCAGGGACCGTGGCCGATGCGGTGCACGGTGACAGTCTTGCCGGAGCATGTCACTTCGGATCCGGTTCGCCGAGCCAGGCGCCTGACGGGTGTTTCCGGGAACCAGCTCCGTGCTCACTTCCCTAGAACTTGCGACTGAGCTCGAGAACAAACTGCCGTCCGCGCGCATTGGCGGTGCCGGCGGAATAACCGTACTGTTCGTCGGCGAGGGGAGGGAGGGTGTCGAAAACGTTGTTCACCGCGATGCGTGCGGTGACACCGCGAAGCAGTGTTTCGGCGCGGTTGGAAAAGCGGTAGGTGACCGAGGCGTTGTGGTTGATGAACGGTTCGACGCGGTACAGGTAGCGGGTGATGCCGTTGTCATCAAACACCCGAATGTAGTCCGGTGAGCCCAGTGCCTGATAGACGGCGGCGGTGGTGGCGGCGGACGTATCGACGAAGGCGCCGTAGTAGCTGGCAAACCACCGGACAGCCCAGTCGCCGCGACGCCAACCGGCGCTCGCGCTGGCGCGCCATTTCGCGCGTCCATTGCGTTCGAGTTCATCAAGGGAGGCGGCCCCGGGCTCGGCCTGCGAGCGACGCAGCACATAGTGGGTGGAATCGCCGGAGAGGGTGAACTGCCCGGCGTTTGTCTTGGGTGAGCGCCAGTCGAAGCCCATCTCGTAGCCTTGGATGTCGCGACCGCTCAGGTTCACATAGTCGTCGATCACGCTGACGATTTCGCCGACGGGCGCGCGCCGCGAGGCGTTGGAAGTTTGGCGCGCATTGTAGGCGGCGAACGCGGCGCGGTCTTCCGGCGACACGGGTTTGCGGGTGACCTTGCCGTAACCGGCGTAGTTGCCGGTGCCGGAACCGAGGTCGATCTGGTCGGCGGCCTTGCCCGAGGCGAGGGCCGCCTGCACCGCGAGATCGAGGAGCAACTCGTCCCGATCGATGACGGCCTGCGCGCCCATGTTCTCGATGACCTTGTTCTGATTGATGTGGAAGTAGTCGAAGGTCAGGGCGAGATTTCGAACCTTTGGCACTTCGAAAACGAAGCCCGCGGTCCAGGTCTGCGCCTCCTCGGGCACGAGATTCTGGTTGCCTTGGCGGAAGGTGGTGCGTTGGGCCGTGCCATCGGAGGCGAGATTGGTGACTTCCTGACGATAGGGATCGTCGGCCGAAATCTGCCGGCGCAGCGCCGCGAGGTTTGTCTGCACCAGATTGGGTGCACGGAAGGACTCGGCGATGGACCCCCGGAGCTTCAGTCGGTTGAACGGATTCCAGAGCAGGCTGGCCTTGGGTTTGGTCGTGTCGCCAAAAATCGAGAAATGCTCGTAGCGTCCCGCCAGCGTGAGCTCGAGCGCTTCGACCAGCCGCCGGCGATTGGCGCGGGTGACAAAGGGCAGCGCGACCTCGGCGTAACCGGCGTAGATGGACTGCTCGGCGCTGATCGGCACGTTCGAGCTCAGGGCGAGGAAATCGTTGTCGCCCTCGCGGTACAGCGGGAACTGACTGCCCGAGCCCGGTGGATTGAGGCCGACGTAGCTCGCACGCTTGTCGTCGTAGGTTTCGTAGCGCACCTCGAGGCCGCTCGCGAGGCCGATTTCGCCGCCGTTGAACAGCGGCCAGAGTCGCCCGTTCAACTTGGCGTCCCAAAGGAAGAGATTGGTCCGGCCGAAACGATCTTCGTCATCGTAAAGCGGTTCCAGGACCGAGGCGGGATTGGCGAAGGCCTTGTCGACGACGATCTGATTGTTCGCGATCTTGAAGGTGACGGGGAACGGATTGAACGCGGTCGCGAGGTCGGTGCGACTGAGAGCCTGGCGCAGCCGGGACTCCCGGATCTGGAAGTGTTCGAATTCATGCGTCTGTGCGCCGGACGCCATCAGCGCCGACTCCCATTCCCAGGATTCGCCGAAGGTACCGCGCAGACCGCCCAGGGCGCGAAAGGAGAAGCTGGTGACTTCGGTCTCGCGGGGCTTGAAGCCGTTGCCTGTGTTCTGTCCGGGGGAGATGCCGGTCCAAAGCGACACGTCCGCTGGCGTGCCGGTGAGCCGTGGCGTGCCGTCGGTGTTGGGCAGCCCGGTCGGATGGTAGAAGCGCACTCCAAACGGATTGTAGGGATTGGTGGCCGGGAGGTAGATGCCCTGGTCATCGGTGTTCTTGAAGTTCACCGGCTCGCGTCCGGTCACCGACTTCGCGCTGTAGAACAACACGTCGCCGAACAGTCTCACCCGGTCGGTCAGCGGGCGCTCGACGAATGCGGCCAGCTGGAGCCGGTCGGACCTGGGCAGGAGCATTTTCCAGTCGTTCCAGTTTGATCCGACTGCGTTCTCCGCGCTGTCGATGTTGCGGGAGGGGGCGGTTTGTTTGAAGAAGATCGAGCCATCGGCGCCTGGATACAGGTAAAACATGCCGGTGCTTGCCATCGTCGCCACCCCTGCGGCGGGCGTGGTGCTGGTGGTAATGCCCGTGTTGCCGGTGGGGCGGGAGCCGACGAAGGTGAGAAAATCGGGCTGGATGAAGCCGCGTTGCCACTGGCCCCATTGATTGACCGAGTTGGTATTGTTGAAGTCATTGTCGCGGACCGTCGTGCCGTTGGCGTCGACGAACGGCAGCCCATTCCAGGGCGCGGGCAGGTTGCGATTGAGGCGCAGGTCGGCTTGACTCGCCCATTCGCGATCATGGGCGGCCAGCGAGTCGCGATGGAAGTAGTCGAGGGCGAGCGACACGCTCGTCCGGCCCGAGCGAAAACTGTCGTAACCCGAAACGGCCACCTCGTTCGCTCCCCCGTGCTGGGTGACCGAGGCGGTGACTTTCAGCCCCCGCCCTTCGCCGGTCGGTGAGATGATGGTGTTGATCACGCCGGCGGCTGCGTCGGCCCCATAGATGGCCGAGGCGCCGTCGCGCAGCAGCTCGATGCGCGAAACCAGGGCCCGCGGCACCGCGTTGATGTTGGCCGCGAGGGACGGGACGCCGTTCTCGGCCATGGAGATGGGATGAGGGGCCATCCGGCGGCCGTTGATCAGGGCGAGGGTGCTGCCGGAGCCGATACCGCGAAGGTCCACCGAGGCCACGTCGCCGCGCGCCAGCTGGGGACCGTTGTTCAGTTCGGTGATCGCTGACGGCTCGGCGAACCCGACGGTCTCGAAGAGCTCGGACAGGGTGGCGGCACCCCGCGCATCGAGGTCGTCCTGAGCGAACTTGGTCACCGGCAGCGCGGTTTCGCTGTCGAAGCGACGGATGTTCGAACCGGTGACCGTATACGCCTCAAGTTTCAGCACGGGGTCCGCGGGATTTTCCGCCGCCCCGGAGGACGGATCGGGGCGGCTGACGACGTTTTTTTCCAACGGGATCGACTCTTTGCTGGCGCGTGTGATGCGGAAAACCCCGGATTTTTCGTCGCGTACGGCTTTCAGCTCCGTCCCCTCGAGCAGCCGCTTCACGGCTTCGAGCGGCGGCAATTCGCCCCGCACCGAGTTGGTGCGGACATGGGCGGCGACCTCGGTGGAGAAGATCAACTCGACGCCGGCCTGCGTTGAAAAGGCGCGCAGGGCTGTTTCGGCCGGGCCGGCGGGGATGTCAAACTGCCGGGCCCCTGGCGTCGCCGCCGGCAGGGCGGCGGCGAGGCAAAGGACCGGCCAGAGCCGGGCGATTCGGGATAACCAGGAGGTGGAGCGAGTGCAGGAGGGACGGGGACGGGTCATATCGGGTGTGGAGACCGCCCGGCAATGACCATGCGGCACCTGTAGCTTCGACGCCCAATGCCCTACGATTCCCCACAGGGAATCTTTGGACTAGCGGGCCCGGTGAACCACGATGCGTGTGGCATCGCGTTCCACCCGGAGATTGAAGTCGCTTTCGAGGATGGCGATGAGGGCATCCAGGCGGTCGGCGCGAAGCGAGCCACTGAGTTGCAGGCTGGCCAGATTCTCTTCGGCGAGCACCAGTTGATGAAAGTTGTGCTGGTTAAACTGGGCTGCGACCTCGACGAGGGGTGTTCCCGCAAATCGCAGCAGGGGAACCCGCCAGGCCAGCCGTTCGGAAAGTTCCTCAGCGCTCAGTTCCTCGACCGCGGGTCGATTGCCGGAGCGATCCGATGTGACCGCCACGCGCCGGCCGGCGGACAAGTCGGCGAGCAAAAGTGGAATGGGGGCGGCTTCCGACCGGGTTTCCACCGCCACCCGGCCTTCAGTCACCAGCACTTCCACCGCAGCTGGAGCGAAGTCGACCACAAACTCCGTGCCGACGGCGCGTACCTCCACATCTCCCGCTTTCACGATGAACGGTCGTGTGGGGTTCTTGGCCACGGCAAAATGGGCGGCTCCCCGCAGCAAAGTCACACGCCGAAATGCCTCGCTGAATTCCACCGCCACCTCGGCGCCCTCGCGCAAGTCGATCACGGAACCGTCTGGCAGCACCTGGCGTGGCACGCGTTGCACCACCACGGCGGAGACCGCGGCTACTTCCGACCGCGCGTATTCCGGCGCCGCGGGGGGGCGCAGGCTGACAAAGCCCAGGATCAGGGCTGCGGCGACGGCTCCGCCGAAAGCCACCTGCCGGCGACGCCGCGTGCGGACCCGCCGCTCCAGCCCGCACAGGATCTCATCCGTCGCCCCAGCCTGCGCGGGCCAATCCAACTCAGTCCTCGCCTGCTCCGCCGCCCGGAACGCGGATGCATGGGTCGGACTGGCGGCGCGCCACCGCTCCAGTTCAGTCGACTCCGCTGACGACAAACCGGCTGCTCGGCGCGCCACCCAGCGCGCAGCGGTGTCCGTCAGTTCGCTTCCGGCGAGACGGGAGTCAGGGAAGTCGGGCGACTCAGGATTCATCGTCAAAAAGGCTGTCAACCCCGTGTTTGCGCAGGTAGTGCCGGCACCGGTCCAGCCCGCGGGTCAGTTGGTTTTCGACCCCTTTCTCCGAAATGCCGAGACGCGCCGCCACCTCCCGCTGGGGAACAAACCGCAATTTGCGCAGGACCACCACCTCGCGGCACTTGGGTGGCAGGCGATCGATGGCAGCGATGAGCAGTTGGATTTTTTCATTCCGGCTGACGGTGGCACGCACCGCCGGCCTATCTTCTGAGACGTTTAAGCCACTCAGGTCCCCCACAGTCTCAATTGGGGAACGGCGTTCGTGCCGCAGCAGGTCGAGCACCAAATGCCGGGCGACCTGAAACAAGAACGCCCGCGCCGACTCAATCGGTTGCGCCGCCCGGGCGCGCCAGACCCGAAGGTAGGACTCCTGCACGACGTCGTCCACGTCCCGCACCGCCGGAAACGAGCCATGCAGGTACGACCGCAGTGACGGTTCGTGCGGGTGCATCTGCTCAACGAACCACCGGGCGTGGTCCGTTTCGTGCGGAGGGATCACAGGAGAAGCGGGGGGGTTGGGTGGCGGTGACAAGACCGGGGTGAAGTCACGTCCACGGCTGTTAAATGCGACCCAGAATGTGCCACGGCGAGCGGATTTAACCTCGTCGTTGCAAAAATAGCCTGTGGGGATTCGAGGCCCGGCGACGTCACAGCCTCGGCAGAGATCGCTCAGCCGGTGGAACCGCGGGACGGCGCGAGTTGCTAAATGGTTGGGAAATGCTCCCGAACCTGGTGTAAGATCCCTCCGGTTTCCCACGTGTGGCTGAACATGAGCTCATCGCGCCCGCATCCCGGCACCTCCTTGCTCACCCGGCCCAGCTTGTTGTTTCGGGTGCGGGAGTGGAAGGATTCAGCCAGCTGGGAGGAGTTCCACCGGCTCTACCGGCGGCTGATCTATGGACGGGCGCGGCGGGCGGGGTTGTCGCATGCCGACGCGGAGGATGTGGCTCAGGACGTATTCAAGCGGGTTGCAGAAACGATTCGGGATTTCGATACCGATCCCGAACGCGGCTCCTTCCGCGGCTGGCTGATGAAGCTGACGCATTGGCGCATTGCGGACAAGTATCGGAGCCGGCGCGATTGCCCGCCGGCTGACCGCATGGAGGACGACACGGGCGGCGACTTGGCGACCCATGTGGCCAATGTGCCGGCGCCGGCCACCGAGGAGGACGAGTGGGATCGCGAATGGCGGCAACACCTGTTGGCGGCCGCCGGGGAGCGTCTCGCCCGCCAGGTAAACCCGCGCCACTTCCAGGTGTTTGACCTCTATGTGCTGCAGAACTGGCCGCTCCTCCGGGTGACCAAGGAGATGCGGGTCAGCCCGGCTTCGGTCTATGTCATTGGTTTTCGGCTCAAGCAGCGCCTGAAGGCCGAGGTCGAGAAACTGCAGAAGCAACTCGGAAAATGAGGAAACCCCGCTGCCACGGCCCGGTTTTCCGCTGGCTCGCCGGTGAGGAGGTTGGCTAGAACCCATGGCGATGCTTGGCGCGTTCGAAAGCCCCGATCCAGGTCAGGCCGGGAAGGAGACGGTTGCGAAGCCCCATATTCCCGACTTTGAGTTGGTGCGCATCGCCGGACGCGGCAGCTATGGGGATGTGTGGCTCGCGCGCAGTGTCACCGGTTTGTGGCGCGCGATCAAGGTGGTGTGGCGGGATCGGTTCACCCATGACGAGCCGTTCGAGCGCGAGTTTCGCGGCCTGAAGGAGTTTGCCGAAATCTCCCTCGGTGAATCGTCGCAGATGACCTTGCTGCATGTGGGCCGCAATGACGTGGCGGGGTTTTTCTACTACGTGATGGAGCTGGCCGATGACGCCGAACGCGGTCGGCACATCGACCCGGAGCGTTATGTGCCCCTCACCTTCGCCGAATTGCGCACGCGGCGCGGGCGCATCCCGGCCGATGAATGTGCCCGCTACGGCGTCGAGGTGGCGCGTGTGCTCGCAAGCCTGCACCGTCGCGGTCTGGTGCACCGGGACGTCAAGCCGTCGAACATCATCCTCGTTTCCGGTGTGCCCAAACTCGCCGACGTCGGTCTCCTCGCGCCCATGACCGAGGCCCGCACCTTCGTCGGAACCGAGGGCTACGTGCCACCGGAGGGCCCGGGCGCGCCGAGCGCCGATGTCTATGCCCTCGGCAAGGTGCTCTACGAACTCTCGACCGGGCATGACCGCCAGGAATTCCCGAGGCTCCCCGCCGACCTGCGTCGTTTTCCGGATCGGGCCGCACTGCTTGAATTGAACGAAATCATCCTGCGTGCCTGCGGCCCGACCCCGGCGCAGCGTTATCGGGAGGGTGAGGCGGTTTTGAGGGATCTGACGGCCCTGATCGCCGGCGTGTCGCTGCGCACGCGTCGCCTGGTGTCGTCCCTGCTGCGCCTCACCGCGGCCGCCGGGGTGGTGGTCGCGATCGGGCTGGGCGGATGGTATTGGAAGATGGAGTACGCATTGCCTCCTCCGCCCGTGCGCGCGGGAGTGTCACCGTATTCCGTGGCGGTGCTGCCCTTTGCCAACGCGAGCGGCGACCCGGCGCAGGAGTTCTATTCCGACGGGATCAGCGACGAGATCCTGCACGCGCTCGCGCGCGAACGAGGATTGCGGGTGACGGGGAGCCGGTCGTCGTTTTCATTCAAGGGACAGAGCCGGTCGAGCGTCGACATGGCGAAGGCACTGCGCGTGGCCCACCTGGTCGAAGGTTCGGTGCAGCGGGTCGGCTCGCGAATCCGTCTCCAGGCCAGGCTGACGCGGGCAGGTGATGGGGTGAGCGTGGGCCTGGGTACGTTTGAGTGGGACCAGGCCGAGGTCTTCGCCCTGCTGGATGAGGTGGCCCGGACTGTTGCCGGGAAGATCCTGAATCAAGTGACCATGCCGGCCCTCGTGGCCTCCACCCGAAACGCCCCTGCCTACGCTGAGTTTCTGCGGGGACGGTCGCTGCAGGTGAGATACAGCGAGCGGTCCGCGCAGGCCCCGCAGGTGCTCCGGCAGGTTGAGCAACACTTCAAGCGCGCCGTCGAGCTGGATCCCAACTTTGCGGTCGCCTGGGCGCGACTTGCCGAGGTGCGCCACCGCATCGAGGGCATTCAGACCGCCCGAGGGACGTCACCCGAATCCGCCCTGCCCACCGTCGAGCGAGCGCTGGCGTTGCAGCCCAACCTGGCGCTCGCCTGGTGTGTGAGAGGCTTCATTGTGGGCGTGGGACAGGCGGAGTCGGCCGCGGGGTTGCGCGATCTGATGCACGCCGAGGATCTCGAAGGACCCACCGCAGAGACGCGCATGACGCGGTTTCTGGTCACCTGGTCTGCCGGCGAGTCGCGGGGCATCCTCCCGCTCGCCCGGGAGGCCATTGCGAGCAATCCCGAGGCCATCGAGCGGATCAGTGTGGTCCCCCTTGCACTGACCTATCTTGGCGACTATGCCGAGGCGGATCGGTTCTACCAGGAGATCGGGTCCTACACCGCCCGGGTCTATTTACGTCGGAACTGGCGTGGTGCCGAGGCCGCCTTGCGATTCGCGGCGCGGGCGGCCCCGAATCCAATCGAGAGCATTGAACTGCGCGCGCGGCTGCTGGCTTCGCTGGGCCGCGTCGAGGAGGCCCGTGCGCTGCTCGAAAGCTCGACGGCCGAACATTCATGGGAGGCGTATGCCGGCGCAGGCATGGTCGACCGTGCCCGTATCCTCGCAGAAGCCGCGCTCGTTTCCTCCCACAAGAGTCTCGAAGCGCTGAGCGACAACCTGCGCACGGAAGGAGAGCGCAATCGAAAAGATTCCTACCTTGGCCAGATCATCGCGGCTGAGATCATGCTGGGACAGCGGGAGTCAGCACGAGCACGTCTCGAGGCCTGGCGGCGGGACACCGCGCAGCGCGCACCCAATCGTCGCTCGGGGGTGCCGGCCGTCACCAGCATGCCGCGTTACTATGCCCAACTGGGGGAAACGGAGGTGACTCTGGCCCTCCTGACCCAGAGCCTGGCGGACGGACGGAGTCTGGGCTACGAGTTGCGCGACACGATCCAGTATGCGGCACTGCGAGATGATCCTCGGTTCCTGGCGCTGCGGCGGCAGGCCGAGGCATGGGCGGCGATGCAACCGGATCCGGCCGATGAGCCCGCTGCACCCACTCCGCCTCCGTGACGAGTCGATGACGCTGCGAAGGCCCGACAGTCGTTCCGGCTGCCGCTTCGGAGATTGGGGTTCGGATGAGGAGGAAGGTGTGATTGGGTTTGCGAGGTGCAGGCTCACTCTCGCGGCGCGCTCACGACGAAATCATCGAAGTCCGCTGCGCCCTCGCCCGCGGCGAAGAGGCCGATCTTGGCTCCGACCCAGCGCGATTTGCGTGCCCGGAACTCCGGCGCAGCCACCGCGTGGAAATCCTCGCCATCGTCACTCCAGGCAAAGCGGCAGATAGCCCCGCTGGAAACCGTGACGCGCAACCAGAGGGTCGAAGGCGGGGTGATGAGCACGGGCTGCTCGTGTTCGACCGTGCCGGTTTCGGCATCGTGGCAAGTGACCAGCGTGAGGTTGCCGCCCCGGACACCGAGCCAGGCGTAGTCGAAACCAAATACAAGCAAGCCGGCGCGCAGGGCGGGAGGGGAGCTGGCAGCGACATCCAGTTTCACCGTCGCGCTGAACGTCTCCGCCGGGAACTTTTGCAGCAGGAGCGCAGGTGCGCGGAAGAGGTTGCCGCCCGCTGGCGGGAGCGGGGCGATGAGCCGGAGCCAGCCGGGTCGCGCGACGAGCGAGTGCCATCCGGGCTGCGGGTTCGCCTGCCATTGCCACTGCAAACCCAGGGATGCGCGGTCGAAGCCGTCGCTGGTCACCGGCGCACGCAGGGATTGCGCGGGCGTGCCGGGTTTGCGATGGCGCAAGACGGGCTGGCCAGTGCCCGTTCCCGCGGGGTCCTCGCCCATCTCGGGCCAGCCGTCGCGCCAGACCACCGGCTGCAGGTGCACAATGCGTCCGTAGGCGCCTTTGTCCTGAAAGTGCAGAAACCACCCTTCGCCCGCGGGCGTGTCGACCAGCGCGCCCTGATGCGGGCCGTTGATTGGGGTTTGGCCCTGGGCGAGCACGATGCGGTGCTCGTAAGGCCCCTGGATGCGCCGGGAGCGAAAGACGGACTGCCAGCCCTCCTCAACGCCGCCGGCCGGGGCGAAGATGTAGGTCCAGCCGTCGCGTTGATAAAATTTGGGGCCCTCGAGGGTCTTGAACCCGGGAACATCAACCCGGTCGCCGTCGATCAGCACGCCGTGGTCCGTTTTCACCTTCCGGCCGTCGGCGAAAAGTTCGAGGAGCGTGAGGCGATTGCAGATGCCGGAACGGCTCTTGGCCCAGCCGTGGATCAGGTAAACGCGGCCGTCGCCATCCCAGAGCGGGCACGGGTCGATCAGACCCTTGCCACCGAGCACGAGCACCGGATCGCTCCAGGGGCCGCGGGGGTCGGCTGCGGTGATGACGTAGAGGCCGAAATCCGGGTCCGGGTAGTAGATCCAAAACCGGCCGGAGTGGTGTCGGATCGCGGGGGCCCAGACGCCTTTGCCGTGCTGGGGCACGGAAAACACATCTGCAGGCACCAGGCGGGGCAGGGCGTGGGCGACCAATTCCCAGTTCACCAGGTCGCGCGAGTGCAGCACGGGCAGACCTGGGACGTGGGAGAAACTCGACGCGACGAGCCAGTAGTCCTCGCCCACGCGAATCGCGTCCGGATCCGAGTAATCGGCGTGCAAGACCGGATTGCGGTAGGTGCCGTCACCCTGGTCAGGCAGCCAGGGTGAGGGGGGGCTTGCAAGAGCACCCGGGGCGGGATCGGGGCCGGTTGGCATGGCGGAAGGTAAAGTGGAAGGAAGGGATGCGGGATCAGCGGGCCTCGGAGGGGGTGCGGCTCTGTCCGATACGCGGGACGAGCAGGTGCATGACCAGCAGTGCGGTTACATACATGACGGACGCCACGGCAAAGATGGAGGCGTAGCTTCCTGTCTTGTCCAGGACGACTCCAATGATCTCGGCCGTGAATCCTCCCGTGAAATACGCGATGAAGCCACCGAGCCCCACCAGCGAGCTGACGGCCGCTTTCGGCATTGTGTCGGAGGCGAAGCTGAATTGGTTGGCCGACCAGCCCTGGTGGGCGGAGCCGGCGAGGCCGACGATCAGCACCGTCAGCCACACGCTGGCCACATAGGGGGCGAGATAGATGGGCAGCACGGCCACGGCACAGAGCAGCATCGCCACTTTCCGCGCGGCATTCACGCTCCAGCCGCGTCCAAGGAAATACCCGGACAGCCAGCCACCCGCGACGCCTCCAAAGGAGGCCACGAAATAGAAGACCGCGGTCCAGTTTCCGACCTCAATGAGGGGGAGGTGATAGTGTTTCTGCAGAAAGTCTGGCAGAAAGAACATATAGATGGTCCACACCGGCCCGGCCAGGATGCTCATGGCGATGTACGCCCAGACGGCGCGGTGACCGAGCAGCGAGAGCCAGCCGACCTTCGGTGACGCAGCGGCGGGAATGGTCTCCGGCGGTTGACCGGCACGGATGTGGTCGCGCTCCTCACGGGAAAGACGCGGGTGAGACTCCGGATTCTCGTAGAGCCACCACCACGCCAGGAGCCAGAAAAAGCCGAGACCGCCCGTCACATAAAAGGTCACTGGCCATCCCCACGCCGCATACATACGCGGCACGAGGAAGGGACAAAGGACGGCGCCGATGTTGGATCCGGCATTGAACAGGCCCGTCGCAAGGGCGCGTTCCTTCTGCGGAAACCACTCGGCCACGGCCTTGATCGCTCCGGGGAAGTTGCCGCCTTCGGCGAGTCCGAGCACGACGCGAGCGCTGATGAAGCCGAGCACGGTCAGGGGGACCACCACCGCCGCCGTGCCTCCGGCAGCCTTCAACCACGGCAGATGCAGTGTGAAGGACTCTCCCAGCGGAATCAACGAGCACAGCCCGTGTGCCGCCGCTGCCAGGCTCCAGACGGCGACAGCGATCGGCAGGCCGCGCTTGATCCCCACCTTGTCCATCAGCCGTCCCCCGAGCAGATAGCCGAAGGCGTAGGCGAACTGAAACGCCGAGGCGATGTGGGCGTAGTCGGTATCACTCCAGCCAAGTTCCTGGCTGAGCGGTCCCTTGAGGATTCCGATGATGTTCCGATCGATGTAGTTCAGCGCGACTGAAAAAAACAGCAGTCCGCAGATCGACCAACGCAGATTGCCAGGATTCGGCACGGGTCCCGCCGGCGAGGCGACGGAGGAGCTGGATTTCATCGGGAAAGGCGGCGCGAGGGTGCAGTCTGCGACGCAGGGCTTTGGAGAGTGATGCGTCCCCGCCTGATCCGCAATCCTGTGTATGTGCGCATGGTTGCAGGTGAGAGTCGATCCCGATTGGGAGGCGGGAGCCAGATCGGCATTTGTGCCCGCTTTCGCTGGCTCCTTTCTCCGCATTCCCATTGAGTCGGGTGTGGCGTTTCCCTGGAATGGACGGCCCTGAACACCCCATGGATCGAGGGTTTTCCCGGCACCGAAGCCTGAAAGGTGTTTGTCGCAGTCCCGCCGATGCTTCCGTACCGTCGCCACCTCCTTTCACGAAATGCGCATTCGGCTTTTCCTTCCCATGAAGCACCCAAACTTGATTCGCCTGGTCGCATTCGGCGTCGTGCTCACGGCCGCGTCGCTGATCCCGTCGCTTCGCGCAGCACTCGCCCATCCGTTCGTGCCGATCGCTCCGGCTGAGCCTCGCATCCCGACCACTCGGATCAGTCTGGCAGAATTTGGTGCCGTGCCCGATGGTGCGACCCTCAACACGGCCGCGTTCAGTCGCGCGTTCGGCAGCCTTGCCGAGAAGGGCGGTGGCACGCTGGTTGTTCCGCCTGGCATTTGGTTGACCGGACCGATCGAACTCCGGAGTCGTGTCCGACTCCACCTGGAAGCGGGGGCGTTGATCCAGTTTTCCCGCGATCATCGCCTCTACCCGATGCGGATCTTTGATGCCCGCGGTCAGAAATCCGTCGACACCACGTCTCCGCTCTCGGGTAATCACCTCGAAGACATCGCCATCTCGGGCGCCGGAGTGATCGATGGCGGTGGCGACGCCTGGCGCATGGTCAAGAAGGGGAAAACCACCGAGACATTCTGGAATGCCCTCCTGGCCTCGGGTGGTTTGACCAATGCCAAGCGGGACGTCTGGTGGCCCGACGCGGCGTCGCGGGACGGAGAAGACGCCGTCCGGGGTCTGGAAAAACGCGCTTCGCTCGACCTCGCTGACTACGAACCATGGCGTGTCTTCCTGCGACCGCGTCTGGTTCGACTCTTCGATTGCCGTCGGGTGCTCATCGAGGGCGTCACGTTCCGCAACGCACCCAACTGGACACTCCATCCCTGGCTGTGCGAGGACGTCACGCTCCGCGAGGTGAAGGTCTTCAATGATCGCTGGGCCCAGAACAGTGACGCTCTTGATGTTGATTCCTGCCGTCGCGTCGTCGTGCGCGGCTGCCTTGTCGACACCGGTGACGACGGACTGTGTCTCAAATCGGGCAAGGATGCCGTTGGCCGTCGCATCGGCGTGCCGACCGAGGAGGTGCTCATCGAGGACTGTACCGTCTACGATGGCCATGGCGGTTTCACCATCGGGAGCGAGATGTCCGGAGGGGTGCGCAATGTCCTCGTGCAAAACTGCACGTTCATCGGTACCGAGCTCGGGCTCCGTTTCAAGACGGCCCGCGGTCGGGGTGGACTCGTGGAGAACATCCACCTGCGCGGCATCCGCATGACCGGGATTGAAGGCAGCGCGATTGACTTCAATTTCTTCTACTTCAGCGAGAACGAGGCGGCGGCCCCGGTGCCACCCGTCGGAGAGGGAACCCCGGTCTTCCGCAATATTCTGTTCGAGGACATTGTATCCCGAGGCTCCAAGGCTGCGTTTACGCTGCGTGGACTCCCCGAGATGCCGCTGCGCGACATCACCTTCCGCGATGTCACGCTCGCCGCGGAGCGCGGTGCGGACCTCGCCTTCGGCGAACGCATCGTCTTTGAGCGCGTCCGCATCCAGGTCGCCGAGGGTCCTCCACTCCGGACGAGCGCTTTGGTTGATTCCCGCCTCGATCTCGTGCGGTGAACGCATCCACATGCCTTTGCGACGTCGCCTTTGGCCAATGTGCTTGAACTGAGACCTTGTTTGGCGCTGATCACTTCTGGGTTCTGGTCCTGAATTTACCCTTCCCCAATCCGATGAGCTCTCTCTGTCTGTTTCGCTGGTCGCTTCGCCTCCTGGTCGTGTTGATCCCGCTGCGGATGCTCGCAGTGGATGGGGGCCGCGTGGTGCGTGATGTCGAGTACGGCCGTGTAGGTGAAATCCGCCTGCTGCTCGACGTCTCTACGCCAGCCGGCAAGGGTCCCTTCCCGGTCGCGATCCTGGTTCATGGAGGGGGATGGTCGGGGGGCACCAAGTCCGGCGCCGAGAAACCAGGCAGCGGGGCCGATATCACGCCGTGGTTTTCGACCTTCACGGACGCGGGTTTCGTGTGGTTCTCCATCGACTACCGGCTCGCGCCGACGCACCGCTGGCCCGCGCAGCTCGAGGACGTGCAAACCGCCCTCCGTTGGGTGAAGTCGCACGCGTCCGACTATGGCGGCGATCCGGCGCGGGTGGTGCTGGTCGGTCACTCGGCCGGGGGACACCTCGCCCTCCATGCCGCGGTCGTGGCGGACGACGCGACGCGGGTGCAGGCGGTGGTGGGCTATGCGCCGGTCAGCGATCTCGAGTTTGATTCCGAGGTACGGGGAGGTCCGAGCGTGTCACTGCAGAACCTCTTCAACCTCACCCGCGAACTTACGCCTGAGACCCGCGCCCGTCTCCGCACCGTGTCCCCGATCGGACACGTCAAGCCCGGCCTGCCGCCCATGCTGATCCTGCACGGAGATGCGGATCGGACGGTGCCCATCGCGATGACGCGCCGTTTCGAGGAGCGCATGCTGACTGCGGGCAATGTCTGCGACGTCGTCGTGCTGCCCCGCGCACCACACGGCCTCCTGGCGTGGGACAGGATCGTACCCGACTACCGCGCGCAGCTCACCGCGTGGCTCCGCGCCCGGTTTCCCACGCCTGCGTTGCCCTAGTTGGAAAGAGCGCGGAACGCAGTACGCGTTTCCTGGAGGGGCGGCAGGGCGGCACCGTGCGAGCGGCCGAGTTCCCGGGATCGAGAGCCTCTCAGGCTTTCGCTGTTTCGGCGGACCCTGAGGTGAAGGTCCTTCCGGCTGACGCTAGGGTTTCGGCTTTGAGGTGACCGGAGCAGGCCCTCCTTGCATCAGCCAGTCTAGATTGAAACGGGTAGCGACGATGTCGTTGGCCGCTTCATACAGGCAGATTACGGTGCCGTCCGGCAGCACCGCGAGGTCGGAATAGGCAGCCTTGCCCGGATCGAGCGTGCGGCTGACGGGCCAGGTCTTGCCGTCGTCCCGGCTGAGCTTGATCACCAGATTCTCCCGCGCACTCTTGCCCCCCGGAATCTCCTTGCCTGAGGCATCCCGGGGGAGCGTGTGTGGATTCGAAAAGAGTAGAGTGCCGGGGCTCGACGGATGCTCGACGATGCTGGCCATGCAGCGCGGCTCCCAGAGTTGGTCGTGAAACACCGGCTTGCCCCAGCCTGTGGCGCCGTCCGGACCCACGGTCACAATCTTGCGGTTGGCCTTGGACACGCTGCGCGAGACCAGCATCACCCGGCCATCCGAAAGCGCGGTGAGCATGGTCTCGTTGGGACTGATGAGGTCGCCGGCGTTGGGCACGGCGAGGTCGCCGGCCTTCCAGGTCACACCGTGGTCGTCGCTGTAGATCGTGGCGGCGGCAGACGGACCATGGTCTCCCACTTTGCCGAAGGCGATCCACACCGGGACGACGAGCCGGCCGCTGGCGAGCTGGATGCCGTGACCGGGGCCGGTGGCGAGGACCTTCCAGTCGTAGTGCCGGCGAAAGGGTTCGAAGGTCGCGGTGATGTCGACCGGCTTGCTCCACGTCACGCCGTCGTCGGTGCTGCGCATGGAGAAGCAGCGCGCGTAGTTGATGCAGTAGAGGAATTCGATCGCCCCGGAGACGCGGTCGACAATCGCCACGGGATTGTTGACGGTCTGTTCGTGTTCACCGCCGGACTTCTTGCGCGGATTGCCTTCCAGTCGCGGTCCCCGGTGCGCGATGATTTGCGCAGGGAGCCAGGTGCGGCCGCCATCGAGCGAACGCCGCAGGTGAACCTCAATTTCACCCCAGTCGGCGCTGCCGTTGCGGCGCGCTTCCGAGTAGGCGAGAACAGTGCCCTTTGCCGTGACCACCACGCCGGGAATACGATACCGGGCAACGCTGTTCATCGCGACCGGAAAGACCGGGGAGGATTCGAACAACGGCGCGGCCGGGAGCAGGCTGGCGCTGGCCGCCAGCACCAACGTGGCGAGGAAACGCCTCAACCGGTAAACTGGGGTTAAACCACGGATGGACACGGATGAACACGGATTCGGAGCATGGGGTATCGATCCCTTGGTGGGTAAAATCCAACCCCTGCACCACGGATTGTATCCGTCTTCATCCGCGTCCATCCGTGGTTCGTGCGCGCCGGGTTTTGTTGCCCCTTGGGGTTTTGGTTTCATGTCGGGAGTTTAGTGGAGAGCGAAGTCGATGCGGTCCAGCTCGGGATAGCGATCGCCGTTCTCGGAAAGAAATTCGGCACGGTACTGCAGGCACCTATCGGTCGGTCGAAGCGGCACGGAATCACCTTCCAGGCGTGTCCACGGGAGCAAGGCCAGCGCTTCGGCGGACTCGGCGGCGCGCCAGGCGAGACTGAGCTTCGACTTGGCGGGAATCGTCGCCTTCACCTGCACCGCCGCCCGGGTGCATGACTCCTGCCACGCGAAGGGTGGGGAGGTGTAGGTGTGGCGATAGGTGCGATCGTAGAGATTGCCGACATCGTCCCTTTGCATGAAGTGTGGCCCGGAGGTGGGCAGGCGCAGCGGCAGTGAGCGCCGGAAGCGTGCCCCGTCACCGAAGTAGACGAGCGACTCCGTGTCGTGCGTGCCATTGCGACTGTGGCACGCGATGGCGAGGTCGAGCCGGCCGTCGCCGTTGAAGTCCGCGGCGATCGCGCCGTGACCTGCATCCTGCATGAGTTCGGTCCGGCGCTGGTCATCGAAACCGCTGGGGTCGCCCCAGAACAGGTGGGCCGCCACCGCTTCGCGGGTGTGACCGTAATGATAGCCGGGCAGGAAGACATCGAGCCAGCCATCGGTATCGAAATCAGCAATGCAGATACCGATGCCATCCTGGCCGGGCAGCTGGCGCGAGTTTGCCTGTTTGAAGCCGGAGGGTCCGCCCCAGAAGACGTAGGTGCCGAAGTCGAAGAAGGACGTGTCCGGCATCCGATGGGCCGTGACAACGAGATCGAGCCACCCGTCGCGATTCAGGTCCGCGGTTTTCAGGTCGTTGGCCGCGACGAGGGGGAGAAAGGTGGAGCGTGACTCCGAAAACCCTGCCCGTTCACCCCAGAAGACCGTCACGCGATGGGCGCGCTCCTGGGCAACGGCGATGTCGAGAACGCCGTCCCGGTTGAAATCGGCCACGACATTCTGTCCCTCGGCGCCATCCGCCCGCAGCACGGAGCGGCGCGACCGCGGAAAACCGTCCGGTCCACCGCGCCAGATCACGACCCGCATCGGTTCGCCCTCCGGGCTCGGCTGGTTGCAGTTCCCGATCAGATCCAACCAGCCGTCCCGATCGATGTCGGCCACACTCACACCCCACAGGCCGTACTCTGAAACCACCGTGCGACGCTCGTCCTTCAAGCCGTCCGGGCCGCCCCAGAGGATGTTGAAACCGACGCCCGGGTGGCGCTCGCCGCTGCCGTGGACAATTGAAAGCAACACCAGATCGACGTAGCCGTCGTCGTTGAGATCGGCTGCGACCGAGGCGTAACCCGAACGGAGCGAGTAGCGCGAGGTGCGCGCAGGATCAAAGTCACGGCCGTTGCCCCAGTAGAGGGTGACCGGAACATCCTCATTGAGCCGGCCGGCGATCGTGTTGCAGTAGATCGCGCGGGAGCGGGCTGCCTCCCGGATGATGGCGACACCGCCGACCCCGGCCGTTTCGCTGGTGAAGCCGGCGACAAACGCGCCGCGTCCGTCGCCGAAAAAGACCTGCGATTTTCCCTGAAATGTCTCCTCACCGCGCGCGGTGCCGACCGCGAGATCGATGTGACCGTCACCGTCCAGATCACCCGCCGCGAGGGCCGAAGCCCACGCGATGGGCAGGGTGCTCGCCTGGCTCGCATCGAAGCCGCCCGAGCCGTCGTTCCAGAGCAGGTGAACGCTCGCGCTTGGGGCGGAACGATCGGCGAGCAGGATTTCGGGCCGGCCATCGCCATTCAGGTCGGCCGCGGTGAGCGCTGAGGACTGAGGAGCGGCCACGACCTTTGGGGGAAGAAAGCGGCGCGGGGTGCGGTCGGGGGAAAGAATGACGAGGCCCGTGTACCGGTATTCGGACTTGCCGGTGGTGGGGTCGGTGCCGAGCAATTCGCGCACGCCGCCGCTGATGATCAGCTCGGGCCGGCCATCGCCGGTGAGATCGGCCAGTGCGAGACGGCCGGCAGCGGGAGTGGCGAAGTCGAGCGTATCGGAAGCGTCAAGACCACCGACATTCTGCCAGTAGATGAGCGCCCGTCCGGGCGAATTTTGCAGCACAACCAGATCGGCGCGTTCGTCGCCATCCAGATCCCCGGCCTGCAGGTCCACTGCACCTGCGACCACGATGTCGCGGCGTGATTCGTGACGAAAGCCCTCCGCGCTGCCCCAATAGACGCGAACGACCGCCTCGGGCCCGTCCTCGGGTGCCCAGCGCGTGCCATTGAGCACGGCAAGGTCCGGCCAGCCGTCGCCATTGAGATCGGCCACGGCGAGGGCGCGGGCCGCCATGGTCCAGAGATTGGTGCGTCGCTCGCCCGACCAGCCCTCGCGATCGGCCCAGAAAATCGAAAGCTGACGGCGTTTGGTCGTGCCGTTGTCATTGGGCAACAGGACGGCCTCGGGCCACCCATCCCGGTTGAGATCGGCGATGACCGCCGCCGAGGTTCCATACGTGGGGAGGGAAAGGGATCGCGCCTCGCGGCGACCGGAGACGACCTCAATGCCGGTCGGCAGCAAGGCACGCCGCTCGTCATGCGAAGAATTGAAGACGAGGTCGATAAAACCGTCGTGGTTGAGATCGAAGCGATGGGTGGTCCGGAGGGTGCCTCTGCGGGTGACAAACAAGTCGGCCCCCGCGGAATCGAGGGTGCCGGTGGAGAAGTCCTCGAACGTGTCCTGCACCCACTGCGCTTTTGGCGTGGGTGCGGCGGTGGCGATCCCGGAAATCGCGGCCAGGAGCAACGACAGCCGGCCGGTGCGGAAGCGTGTGCGCATCGACTCAATCCTCGATCCAAGTGCTGCCTCCGTTGGAGGTGGGGTCGCCGACCCCGCGGGGATGAGCGTCGCGTGAAGAAATCGGAGAACGGAGGCGGGACCGGTCGGTCCCGTCGCGGCCTCGTCGAGGCCACCTCCACGGGCGGCGGAGTCGGTTTCTGACAGTCTCCTCGATTTGGTGTGCAGGTGCCGGAGCGGGATCATCGATACGGCCTCCAATGCGTCGACCGGGCCTGCGTTGGAGTTCACTGGGAAAGAACGCTGCGCGGATCGCGCCCGTTGAGGAGCCAGCTGAGGTTGAAGGCGGCGACTCGCACGCCCTCGTAGCAGTGTTTTTCTCCGGCTTCGAAGTGGAGAAAGATCTTTCCCGCGCTCGCGGTTCCATTGCGGCCGACCCCGAGATTGGAGTAGGCGCTTGGGCCGGCGTACACTGCACGCTTGACGGGCCAGGTTCTGCCGCCGTCGAAACTGGCCCAGACCGTGATATTCTCGCGGCCGTTGGAGGTGGAGCCGCCGACCTTGTCGGGCATCTTGCCGGCCACCGTGTCGAGGTTGCTGTAGATCAGGACGTCGGCGCCTTCGATTGGCAGGCGAATGAGACCGCCCATGCACCCGTATGAGGTGCCCCGGGCGCCATCAGGCAGGGTGTCACTCTCCCACGGCTCCAGCCATAATTCACCGCCGTCATAGCTCCAGCCAAAGAAGCGGTTGTTTTTGCTCATGTGCTCGCGCGAGCTGTAAAGGATGCGTCCGTCGGAAAGCTCCGCGAGCGCGCCTTCACCGGAACCGAGGATCGGAAACGGTGCGCTCACCTGCCAGGTCGAACCGTTGTCGTCACTGTACATTGCCGCATTGTAGTGATACGGCCGCCACTCGACATCATTGGAACCGGTCGGTCCGAACACGCGGCCGGGCACCAGCAGCCGGCCTTTGTGCGGGCCAAACTGCAGGGTGACCCCGGGCTGGAAGGCTCCGACCCCGAGCGGCACGGTGTCGGGAGACCCCTGCTTGAAGCGATTCGGCGAGACCTTGATCGCTGCCCGTGACCAGGTGCGGCCGTCGTCGCGGCTCTTCCAGAGGTAACCCTTGTCGGCGCGGATGAAGAGGATCTCGCCGTTGGTTTCGTTGACAACAACCTTGCCTCCCGCGTCAGTGCCGACCTCGCGCGCCGGGCCCCAGGTTGTGCCACCGTCCGCGCTTTCCCGAAGAGTATTGTTGTGAAACGCGAGCACCCGACCGTCGCGCGCGGTCACGATGTCGCGACCACCGCGCCCTTCGGCGAGTTTCTGGATCATGAAGGTAGGTTCGCCGAGGAAGGGCTTTCCGGCAGTGCGAAGAGCCTGTTCGACGGCGGCTGAGCCGGTCGCGGCGGCCAAGGCGGTGGCCAGCATGGAGACAAGGGCGAGGAGCAGGGTCGTGAGTTTCATGGGGTGAAGCGGAGCGGGGCAGACACAGGTGAGTTCGCGGCGGGACACTGCGCAGGAGGTCCCGCTTCAGCGTGCGTCGTCCGCAGACGGATCGGGACAAGGGGGTGGCAGGGAGACGTCGCAGTTTGACCGCGGAACCTTGAATTTGGGAGACTAGGTCCAGTCTGGCGACCGGCTGAGGCATACAAGCTGGTTGCCGTGGTACCTTTGCGACACCTCTGGGCCAGACGGTTCGCAGGGCGATTTCCTTCCTCGTCGGGAGGAGCCATCAACGCGTCTCTGGATCGGTTGATGGGGCGAGGGATAGAGTGACCAACAGCCCCGAGCGGGTGCTCCGGCGCACGACGGATTGTAAGAACCGGGCAACCCCCGGCGTGAAGCCATCGGGTGCCGCCTCCGATACCCGGAGTTCCGGGCCCGCTTGCTCCTCCTCATCCATGGATGCTCCCACATTGCCACACAGGTCCAGAGTTTCTCGCGCGCTTGTCGGACTATTGTTGCTGGTTTCCGCCGGCTGCGCCTCATCCGCGCAGGCCCAACAGGACTATGTTTCACCCCTTCGTTTCACGGTCTTGGGTGAAGAGGGAAATACCTACATTCCAGGTGATTGCATCGCCACGGATGCGAACGGCACGCTCTACATTGGAGACTTCAGCAATGCGGTCATTCGCAAGGTTTCTCCGGATGGGACGATTCTCATCCTCGAGCCATTCTTACTGTCCCCTACGGGCGAGCGAGTTCCCGCCAAGTTGGACTTTCCCACCGGAATGGCAGTGGACGGGAGTGGCAACATTTACGCGGATTCGAACCAAGGCGTGTGCAAGATCGCACCGGATGGAATGACCACGGTGCTGGCCGCGGGCGTGAAGTGGTCGGAGGGAATTGCTGTGGACGCGGGTGGAACGATTTACCTGTCCGACACCTATAATCACGCCATTCGAAAGATCGCACCGGACGGCACGATGAGCACATTTGCGGGTCGTTTGGGTGAGAGTGGCAATGTCGATGGCACCGCTTCGGCCCGGTTCCACAGTCCGACCGGCGTGGCGGTGGATGCAAGTGGCACGGTCTATGTGGCTGACCGCGGCAATCTGAACATTCGAAAGATCACGCCCGACGGAATGGTCTCAACCCTGGCCGGAAAACGAGGTGGTGAGAGCGGCGTCGGAAGTCCGGGCCGGGTCATCTCCCCATTGGGCATTGCGGTCGATGCTCACGGAACTGTTTTCGCAACGGATGGCGGCTATCAGATTTACCGCATTACCGGAGAGGGAGTCTTCACCGCCATCGATGTCCTCGGCGGATTCGCACAGCGCATTGAGTCGGGGTTTCTCGACGAAATTACCGTGGATCGCTCTGGGACCATTTACGTCATGGATGGCTGGTATGGCGCTGTCCTGGTGAGCCCGGTGCCTCCGAGTTTCACCTCGTATGTGGCGGGCCAGAGTGTTGCTCCAGGTGCGAGCGTGACGTTCTCCGCGACTGTCGCCGGCGCAGGCCCGATCACCTATCAGTGGCACAAGGACCGTGTCGCGATTGCAGGTGCCACGGCTCCTTCGCTGACGATTGACGCGGTCCAGGCGGCCGATCTCGGTAGCTACACACTCGTGGCGACCTCTGCCGGAGGCTCGTCCACCAGCAATCCCGCGGCGCTCACGTTCATTGTATCCAAACCGAATCGCATATCCAATCTCGCGCTCCGCAGCAACGCTGGCACCGGTTCCCAGGTCCTGACGGTGGGTGTGGTGCTGGGCGGTCTGGGGACAAGCGGCGTCACGCCGCTGCTCATTCGCGGCGCCGGTCCGTCCCTTGCGGGCTTCGGGGTCCCCGGCTTTCTCGCCGATCCGCGACTCACCCTTTTCTCTTCAACGACCGTGGCGGCCACCAATGACAACTGGAATGGCGACATGCTGGTGGCGGACCTCGGGAAGAAAGTCGGGGCCTTCGCCTTTGTGAGCGAAAGCAGTCGCGATGCTGCGTTTCCTCATGGGGGCCTCGGCGCCGGCGCGTACACCGTGCAACTCGCAGGGGTTGGTAGCGCCACGGGTATTGCGCTGGTGGAGCTCTACGACGCTTCGCTCGTGAGCGGCGCGGAAGAGTCCGCCCCGCGCATGATCGATCTCTCCGCACGCACGCAAGTTGGATCCGGTGCGGACCGCCTCATTGCCAGCTTCACGCTCGTCGGCACAGACAGCAAAACCCTGCTCATCCGCGCGGTCGGCCCGACGCTTGGTGCTTTCGGAGTCGCGGGTGCGCTGGCGGATCCTCAACTCGAGTTCCTTCGAGGTTCCACGCTCGTCCAATTCAACGACAATTGGAGCGGCGACGCTGCCGTCTCGTCGGCGGCAGCCCGTGTCGGGGCCTTTCCCTTCGACGCGGCCAGCCGCAACGCCGCACTTCTGGTCACGGTCCAACCCGGCACCTACAGCGTGCAGGTAAGTGGCGTGAACGATACCAAAGGTGTGGCATTGCTTGAGATTTACGAGGTGCCCTAGCGGGGTTCGTTGACTGTGGAGGGTGTGAACGATTATCCCCGTCGCTTTCACGCTTCACACCGCTGTCGCTTCGCACCAAGGTGCGGGCGTCCGTGAGAATACTCATCGTCGAGGACCAAACCATGTTTCGCGAGTTGCTCGCGGCCGCCTGCGCCCAGGTCGTGGAGCAGGCGGACCTCCGTCAGGCGGCGGATGGTGCCGCGGCCCTGGCCGCCTGCCGCTCCTGCGCTCCCGACCTGGTGGTGCTCGACCTGGAGTTGCCCGACATTGACGGACTGGATCTGCTCGGGGAACTACGCGTGCTCGCGCCGCGGCTCAAGGTGATCGTGCTGTCGTCGCACACCGACGAGTTCTCGCTGCACCGGGCGACGCTGGCCCAGGTGAATGGATTTGTGGACAAAGATGGGCAGCCCGTCGTGATCCTGGCCGAGGCAATCCGCGAGGTGTCATCAGGGCGCCAATACCTCTCGCCCATCGTGCATCAGGTGAAGCTGGCCATGCGCAATGATCCGGCGGCCTTCAACAAGGTGCTCACCGACCGCGAAGTGGAAATGCTCGCGCTGATCGGGGCTGGCGCTCCGGACGACGAGATCGCCGCTCGATTCAGCCTGCGTCCCATCACCGTCAAGAATCACCGACGCAATATCCTCTCCAAACTGGGCCTGCACAGCACGCCCGATCTCATGCGCTACGCTTTGGAGAAAGGGTTTGTGCGGATCCGTCGACGACGACCGCCTGCCGTCGCACCTGCGCCTTGAGGTCCTCGCCCGCTGCCGTCAGGGAGGTGCATTCATCTGCGGCGGCTCGCAAGGTCCGGCCGAGTGCGCGCTCCTCAAGTTTCCGGGCGAACTGACGCAGCGACCTCGCGCCCACGATCCCGGCGTGCGTGCGCAATCGGTGCGCGGCCCGGGCGACTCCGTCGGCGTCATTGGCGCGGAGGGCGTCCCGCACGGAGTGCAGCTCTTCCTCAAGCGCCGCCAGGTAGGCGTCCACGGGATCGCGGTTGGACTGCGCCTGGCGCCGCCAGAGCTCGAGGGCCCGCAGGTCGAGGGCATCGTCCCCTGCGTCTGTCCGATCGGCGGGAT
Organism: Opitutaceae bacterium; assembly: GCA_046346755.1. GTDB lineage: Bacteria > Verrucomicrobiota > Verrucomicrobiia > Opitutales > Opitutaceae > UBA6669. The sequence continues at coordinate 236,890 of JAXMHM010000003.1, forward strand.
CCCACTCTTCCGTCACGGACGGTGCCGGACCGGTGGCCGAACGCGCATCGGCGATGAGCGCCCGAATCCGTTCGATGTTGTAGGGTTTCAGAACAAATCCGTCCATGTCCGACTCGCGGCAGCGTCGCCACACCGCTTCGCTGTCGTGGGCCGTCGTGGCCAGAACGAGGGCGCGACGCGGTGGTACCGGCGCCTCCGGCCGCGTTTTCGCTTCGGCCTGACGCAGGGCGCGCACGACGGCATCGCCTTTGCCGTCGGGTAGGTCCCAATCGAGGAAAACCACGGCAAAATCCGCCTCCTTCAAGAGGCCCAGCGCGGTTGCCACCCGATTGGCGATCCGTGGCGAATAGCCGAGCTCGGTCGCGATCGCCGCCAGCACCGTGGCATTGTACGCTTGATCCTCCACGACCAGGGCAAGCGGACGGGTGGACACGGCAACGCTGGCCGCGTCCGCATCGGAGTGACTCTCAGGAGAGGTGGACACGGGTGCAGTCGTCGGCTGCGCGGAAGGCTCGACGCTCGCCGCAGCCGGAGCGACCGGATCGGGGTTGTCCCCGTTGGCGCGCCGGAGCTTCAGCCGGAGAAAAAAGGTTGCACCTTGGGGTGTGTGGTTCTCCACGCCGACACTGCCTCCCATCAGGCGCGCCAATGCGCGGCAGGCGGCGAGGCCGATGCCCGTGCCCGGTGCACCCGACGCCTTGGCGCCGGCACCGCGCACGAACTTCTGAAAGATCAGGCCTTGCTCCTCTGGAGGCACTCCGGGGCCTTCGTCGGAGACGTCAATGTTGACGTCGACCGCTCCCGCGCCGTCGTCCTCGGCGTCGACGCGAATCACCACCGGCGTGCCCGGCGCATACTTGAGCGCGTTGCCGACGAAGTTCCCGAGGATGGTTTTGATCTTGCCGGCGTCTCCGACAAACGCATCTGCGACGTCCTCTGGCCACTCGATGGTCAGGGGGTTTCCGCGCGCCGCGGCGTCGGTGGCGTGGAGGTCGCGGATTTCCGCCAGGACCTCGCGGAGGTGGAGAGGAGCGTCCTTCACCGCGACCGCGCCGTATTCAAACTTCGAGAAGCTCAGCACATCCTCCATCACCCGGCGGAGTTGCTCCGAACTCGCCCGCAGCGAGCGGGCCACCGCCCGCTCCTCCGGTTGGAGGCGGTCCTCCTTGAGCATGCTGACGAGTCCGACCACGCCTGCGAGCGGGTTGCGCAATTCGTGACTCACGTTTTCGAGAAACTCGCTCTTGGCGGTATTGGCGAGGGCCAGCTCCCGGGTTCGTTCGGTCACGAGACGCTCGAGCTTCTCGTGGCTCCGACGCAGGAGGCGAAAACGCCAGCGGACCAGGGCGCCCACCCCCGCCAGGGCGAGGACACCGTAGGCCGCGAGCGCCCAGGGTTGCCGCAGTGCCGGCGTGGCGATCTCGAACGGGAAGACCACCTCGGGAGCAACCGCTGGCGTGGTACCGACGCTGCGCACATGGAAACGATAGGTTCCCGGTCCAAGCCCGGTGAATACGCGCAGCGGTTCAACCTGTGGCGGTGCCCAGGCGTGTTCGGCGCCTTCCAGCCAGGTCTGGTACACCGGGCGTTCGACCGCGGCACCCGCACTGAAACGGAATGCGATGCGCTCGAGCGTTGGCGGCAGGACGGGACGCGACGAACGCGCGTCGGACGGTTCGCCCGCCGGCTCAGTGGTGACTTCGCGCAGCACCGGTGCGACCGTCGCGAGCGGTGGTCTCAGCCGCGCCGGATTGATCCGCAGGAGGCCGCCGCGTCCGCTGATCCAGAGCGCGTCCCCATGGCCGGTGTGCGTCGCATGCAGGTTCGATGCCGGTCCGAACGTGGCCAGGCCTGGCACCGCGAGTTCGCGCGCTGTTTCCTCCGGTCTCGTCGGATCCATGACCAGGAGTTGGTGGGTTCTTCCGATGGACCCGGCGTCCGGCGCCTGGACGAGCCAGTACAGCGCGCGGCCCAGGGCGGCCGCCGCCGCCGGGGCGTGATTGTGCATCCCCTCGACCGGCAGAAAACGGGTGCGGCCCGCGTCGAGCCGCAAGGCGACACGGTCCGTCCAGGCGTACAGCGTTCCGCCTGCCGCCACCAAGCGGATGGCGCCAGTCTCCGCCGGCAATCCCTGCCCAGCCCGGAAGCGCTGGCTCAATTGCAGGCCGGGGGGACGGTTGCCTTCGGACTTGGAGGGTGTGAACCGCAGCACTTCACCTTGCGCCGTCGACAGCCAGACGTCCCCTGTTTCGTCCTCGATCAGCCCGCGAGGCTCCCCTTGCGCCAGAGCGCCGACCGCGCGCGCTGCCCACCCGTTCGGGGTGGGAAAGAGCCGCATAGGTGTATGATCCTGGACAAAATGCAGCCCGCCGCCCGGGCTGCGGGTCATGGCCAGTGCCGAGACATCCTCTGACACATGATAGCGGTGCTCCGGTGTGAACCCGAGAGGGGCGGCAGAGGGCGACAGGGTCCAGATGCCGCCAAACCCCCCGAGCCAGATACCATCTTCGCCGCTCACTGCGTCCCAGAGCACCGCCTTCAGTTCGTGGGTGGGCATCAGACGATTTCCCCCGACCGTCACTGCGTCCTTGGGTCCCTGAGGGGCGACCGCCAGGAGGTGACGCGAGGTCAGGACAAATGGCTGGTCATCATGGACAATCACTTTGCGCACCGCCCCCGCACCGAGGCCGTTGCGCGAGTCAAATCGGGACACGGTGCCCAGGCCCTCGACTCGCGCGAGGCCTCCCCCCAGACCGACCCAAAGTCTCCCGCCCGAGTCCCGGAGCAGCGTGGTCACGGTGTCGTCGGGCAGGCCGACCGGCGCGTCCACCACGGATGGATTCTCGCCTTCGCCCGAAGCCCGCACGAGTCCACCGAGAAACGTGCCAATCACGATGTCGCCCTCGGGCAGTGTCTCCGCCTTGACCGGCAGGCGGTCGCGCAGCAGCGCCGAGAGCGCAGCGAGTTCCTGCCACCCTTGGGTCGTCCGGCGATAGGCGGCTGCACCGGCGCCGATTACCAGTCCTGGGCCGCGCAGGAGTTCGGGGGAGACATTGGGGTTGGCGGCCTGCGGGTGAGCCGCCCACAGGACCGGCCTCGCGGGAAGGTCGGCGTCGGCGATGAGGAGCGATGGCGTGGGAGCGTCGCCAAGACCGAGCAATCCCTCTCCGGGTTGGTAGACCCAGGGCTGTTGGCCGAGCACACCGCTTTGGCGTCGCGAAGTGGCGACGGAGCGAACCTGACTGAACTCGTGTCCATCCCAGCGCAGCAGTTGCGTGGAGGTGACGAACCAGGCGCCCGTCGCCGTCGCGTAGGAGAACCAGACCGGGCTGGCCCGGCTGAGGCCAGCTGCGCGCAGGGCCGGGGTGATCAGGTGAAAACGCCAGCCTCCCTCCGGGGTGACTTCCGCGATTCCGATTTCCCCATCGCCGCCCACGTAGACCCGCCTATCCGGACCCGCCGCCAGCGAGCGGATTCCAGAGAGACCAGGGGTGGGAACGGTGGTCCAGCGGTGCCCATCGAACGCTCCCAGGCGTTCGCCGCCAGCGAGGAGTTGGCCGTCGGTGGTTACCGCCAACGCGTGGAGAGAGGCGTCGCCATGAAACGGACTCGCCGCGTCGATGCGTTCAATTTGCGGCCAACCCTCCTCTCCGGCAAACAGGAAGCCGGACAGGGCGACCATCAGGACGCCAATGCGTGCGACAGGTGGGAATGGCATTGTCCGGCGGCAGTCATGGTTGCGAGCATCGAGTCCCAATGCGAGAATGGAGAAAAGGAGGGGATCTGATCCAAAAGGCTCAGGCAAAGGAATGGAGCGGTCGCCGTTGCCGGCCAACCGTCGTTTCGAACCTGGTGCGCCGGTCTGCCACCGGCTGCACCTTTTCCGGCCACCGTTTCACCACCACCCGCTCGCCATGAACATCCGATCCTTGTTTTCGCGCCCCGGGCCGAACCCCCGGCGTTCGTTTGTCTGGATGCTGACCTGCCTGCTTGCGGCTGCGCCGCTCGTCCCGGGTCTGCAGGCGCAGATTTCGAATGTGACCGATGTTCGCGCGACGCAGCCGGGTTCGATCGAAGGAACGGTGTCACTCAACGGCCGGCCCCTCGCCAATGCCCGGGTGGGTGTGGCGGGTACGGACCGCGTGGTGACCACCGATCGCTTCGGACGCTTCCGCTTGGAGGATGTAGCGCCAGGCATTCACACGCTCACTGTGACCGGCGACGGGATTCAGCGGATGCGCGTGACCGACGTCATGACTCGCCCGGGAACTCGGCTCACGCTCAGCCGGTTGGCTGCCATGCCTGCGGGCGATGGTGTGATGGAGTTGCAGGAGTATGTGGTCAGCGCGAAGAAGCTCGACGACGTCACTGAACTCGATCCCTACGAAGTGACCGATCGCCGCCCTGAGCAGTTGGCGGGCGGCAATCTTGACCTGCCGCGCACCGAGAACGATCCGGTGCCGTATCAGGTGCTGACCCGCGAGGACATCCAGCGTAGCGGAGTCACCGATCTCGAGACATTCTTCCAACGCGAGCTCCTCCAGAACTCCCAGTTGGTCACCGCCGAGCAGTTTGCACCGGAACCCAGCACCTCGGCCAACGCCACCTTCTACCAGGTCAGCCAGGGTCTAAACCTCCGTGGTCTCGGGTCGGACGAAACCGTCATCCTGGTGAACGGGCGCCGCCTGCCCAGCAATCAGCTGGGTGGCAACAGCAGCGCCCTGCTCGGCGGTGACGGTCGGGGGGCGGCCGACGTGAAGTCGATCCCACTGGCCATGATCGATCGCATCGAGGTCCTGCCGGCCAGTGGTTCCGCCATGTACGGTGCCTCGGCCACCGGGGGCGTCATCAATATCATCCTCCGGCGCAATGTGCAGGCCACCGAGGTGTCGCTGACCTATGACGGCGACTTCGACACGGATGCCCCCCGCGAAAAAGTCTCCCTCATGCATGGCCTGACCGCGCTGGACGGACGGCTTCAACTTTCCTTCACCGCCGACTGGCGACGGCAGAAGCCGGTGACGGAAGGCGATCTCGGGCTGGCGACGAAGGCGCGGGAGTTTTTTGTGCTGCGCGATCCGACGAAGCTCGGCACGGACGTCCGCGGAGCGACCCCCAATATTCGAAGCACCAATACCACGCCCCTTTTCGGCACCGCGACGGTGACGTCCGTGGCTCCCGGGGCCGACGGCACCGGTGGACTGGCCGCGTTCCAGCCGCGCGCCGGAGTGCGCAACTTCGCCCTGTTTCCCGGGGTCGCCTCCACCAGCGAGGCCACGCAGTATCCCTATGGCCGTTCGGTCCGCCAGCAGACCTACCGCGCCACCGCGCTGTACACGCCGGTGAAGTGGTTTGAGGTGTCGGTCGATGCCGGCTGGTCTCGCACGGACAACGACTACGAATTCGGGTCTTCGACGGGTTTCCGGACCGTGACGATGGGGACGGCGTCGCCGCTGAATCCCTTTGGCCGCAATGCCTCGATCACGTTTTTCGACCCTCATGAGATCACGGACCGCAGCTTCACCCGCATGAAGTCCGAGGCGACCGACTACTCGGTCGGCGCGCTCATTCACCTGCCGGCCGGCTGGAGGTTGACCGCGGACGGCAACTTCTCGGAAACGAATTCGGTCAGCCGTCGCAGTGGCGTCGATACCACCCGGCTGACCGCGCTGATCAACGCCGGCACCTACAACCCGCTCCGCGACACGGTGCTGTTTCCGGCCCCGCGCTCCGTCTACGACCAGTATGTCTACACAATGGAGCCCGACTATCACTACAACCAGCAGGAGGCGGTGGTACGGGTGACCCACAGTGATCTCCACCTCCCCACCGGTTTGGCCCGGGTCACGGCCGGAGCCTCGCACCGGCGCTCGGACTCCGAATCCTACACCTACCGGGAGGTCCTCGGCAACGGGACGGTCCGCAGCACCATCGCCGGCGCCGGCACGACCAACACCTACGACGCGGCGTTTGCCGAGAGCGGGTTGTCCCTCCTGCCCGAACGGTGGCGCACCCGGTGGCTGACCGGGATCGAGGCGTCCGTGGCCGGACGCTACGAGTCGGCGGATCGCATCAAGGAGGACGCGCAGACCTACACGACGGCCCTGAAGTTCAATCTGGCCGCGGGACTCAGCCTGCGCGGCAGCCACGGAACGGGTTTCAAGCCGCCCGCGACCTTTCAGCTGGATACCCCGCCCTCGTCCGGATTCGGCCTGCCGCTCATTGATCGCCGCCGTGGCAGTACCTTGGTGACTCCTCCGACGACGCTCGTGGGCAACCCCAATCTCCTGCCTGAGGAGTCCGAAACGGATACGGTCGGCTTGATCTTCGAGCGTGGCAAAGTCCACACCCTGCGGCTCGCGCTTGATTGGACGCGCATTGCCAAGGTCAACGAACACTACAACGCGATCAGCCAGAACATCGTCGATCTCGAGGCGTACTTTCCGCAGTACTTGACGCGTGGACCGGTTCCAGCCAACGACCCGTACGGCGTTGGGCCGATCACCGGTGTCTCGCAGACCTGGGTGAACATCGCCGGCACGGAAACTACGAACTGGGATGGCTCGCTGCGCTATTCATGGACTCAAGCCTGGGGCGGCACGTTGAGCGCCTATGTGCGGGCTACGAGCACGACGAGTTTCAAGGTGCAGGTCCTGCCGACCACGCCGGTGGTGGAGGGACAGGATAATCCCAACTCGACGATCACTGCGCCCCTCAAGTATCGCGCCTCGTTTGGTTCCGGCTGGACGCGCCGTTCGCTGGGACTGGGCTGGGAGGGACGCTACTTTCACACCGCGTTGCTCAAGCCGGAGTTCTATGCCCTGCAGCAGGCCGACCGGGTGAAGAAGTATTGGGAATTTGACGTTTACGGGCAGGCGGACCTGACCCGCTGGCTTCCCTGGAAGGACAAGGTGCGCCAGCTCCGCGTTCAACTCCGCATCAACAATCTCCTGGAAGCGGACCCGCCGTTCGACGTCAGTCGCGTCTCGCTCCTCGTCCGCCCCTACGGCGACTGGCGCGGCCGTACCTACGTGGCCTCCCTGACCACGTCGTTTTGAGGCCGGGCGGGAGTGATGGAGAGGGGGAGGAACGCTGAACGCGTTTCGGGTCAGGGGGAAGGGTAGGCGGAGAATGTCCAAGCCCGGCGGTCACTCCGGGCACCCCACCTCGAAAGCCGCTCCGGCATCCGCTGCGGTGCACGGCTATTCCTTCGGACTGCGCCATGGAGGGAATGCGCTGCGATCATCGGCGCACCCCGACGATTCGCCCCTTGACCGCGCCGCTGGCAAAGCCTTGGCTGCGTACATCGTTTGGGTCGTGGGTCCGACCGTTTCCGGTATCCGCTGATCCCGCTCTGTTGGCCCTGTTTTGCTCTGATCTGCTGTTCCGTAGTTCAGCCCCCGCATTCCCACCGGCCCGGTTTCGCCGTTCGCTTCGCCCTGGCTTCCGGGTTGGTCCCACCCTCCTCACTGGTCTCACCGTGAAAACGTTCGCCTGCAGCGTCCTTGCGTGTGCCCTTGCGGCCCTCTCGTTTGCCGCCACCGTGCGTGGCGCGTCCAAGGTAGAAGAAACCGTCGTCGGCCCGGTCGGAGTAAAGGGCCACTACGTCATGAGCGAACGAGGCGCGCACATCGCCTTCGCCGGCGTGAAAGACGGAAAAAGTGCTGTCATCGTCGACGGTGTCTCCGGGCCGGAGTTTGACCAACTGCTCCGTCCCACGGGGGAGAATCTGGTCGACACCAACCGAACCGTGATCGGACGTGCTGCGCAAACCACCACCGGGCAGTACAATGAGGGTCCGGTGCTGATGAGCGTCGACGGCGAGCACCACGCCTACCTCGCGCGGCAGGCGAACGACGTCGTCGTGATCCACGACGGCAAGGAAGTCGGCCGTGCCCCCAAGGAACGCTTTTATTTCCAGAATAATCCGCTACGGATCACCCCGAATGGCCGGCAGGTGTGCTGGACCGAGGTGGATCCCTCGCAAACCGAACTGCGCACCCGGGTGGTGGTGTCGGGCAAGCCGGGTCCGTGGACGGCCGGCGCCGGATCCAGTGGGGTGGTGTTCAGTGGGGATGAATCGCGCCATGCCTATCGCTACACCACCACCGACAAGAAACACGCCCTGGCAGTCGACGGCAAGGATGCCGGCTACCTCGGCAGCAACCCCACGTTCACGGCCGATGGTAAACTGCTGATCACGTCCGGCATGGAGGGCAAGGAGGCCGTCATCCTGGTCGACGGGAAAGCCGTGGCGAAGGGTGCGCGGGCCGGACGCATCGTCCCTGCCTCCACCGGCCGCCGCTGGGGTGCGCTCCTCTACCGCAAGGATGCCCAGTTCAACGACGTCTCGGTCCTGATCATCGACGGCAAGGAAGTGTCCGACGGCGCCGAGACCCGGAACATCTGGTTCAGTCCCGACGGAAAACGCTACGCGGCGGCCAGCCACCATCACTTCAACCGGGGACCGGATTACATGATCGTCGACGGGAAACGCGGGGCAGAGTTCCCGAATGTAACCCATGAAACCGAGCCGTTCTGGTCCCCGGATTCTTCCACGCTCATTTACACGGCCAAATCAGCCACCGGACCCGAAATTGTTGTAGTCGCCAATGGCAAGGAAACGTCGTTCCCTGGCCGCTTGATCGATGACAGCCTCGTCTTTTCGGAGCGCGGCGGCCACTACGCGTTCAGCAAGACCGATCCGCGACTCCAAAACCAGATCGCCCATATCGTCGATGGCAAGGAAGTCGGCCAGGGGCCGGCGATCGTCGCCGGATCCTTTGTCTTCAGTACGGACGGATCGCGTCACGGTTACCTGGTCAATCAGCAGGGAATGACCGCCACGCTCGTGCTGAATGGCCAGGCGGTGCCCGACTTCAGTGCTGGCTTTCTCGCCACCTGGTCGGTCAGCGCCAAGGGCCAGCGCTTCAGCCTGGGCCCCGACGGCAAGAGCGTAGCCGCCTATGCTCGTAACGCGAACAACACCGTCGTCGGCCTTTGGCTTGACGGCAAAGTCGTCCACCCGACCACCAGCGCCATCTCGTATCCCGGCTTCACGCCGGACGGAAAGCATCTCTGCTGGACCGCGCAAGGCGGGACCGGCCTGGTCGTTTATGTGGACGGAAAACCCACTGCGCGCGCGGACGGGGAGTTCTTCGGGGCGAGACCCGAAATTTGGTCAATGGACAAGAGCGGCGTGATTACATTTCTCGGTGCGGTCGGCGACGTCGTGAAGCGCTTCCGGATCACACCGGCATCCGATACCAGCCTCGCAACGCTGCTCGCAAACGGGACACAGGGCGCAGAGTCGGTCGCCCCTCCGCCGGCTTCGGTCGCCGCTTCGCAGCCCACTCCAACCCCCACCGCGGTCAAGTCAGCCGCCCTCCCGCCGGCCGAAAAGCCAACACCTGTCGCAACCGGCGCCGCAAAACCAGCCACACCAGTGCCCACCGTCTCGACTCCGCCGTCTGCAAGCGCGGTCGTGTCGTCCGCACCGGCGACCACGAAGCTGGCCACTCCGCAAGCTGCCCCGGCTGCCGCCCCGGTGGTCCCGCTGACGTGGAACGATCTCGTCCGGCGTCCCGAAACGCGTCCGGCGACCTGCACCGTGAACAAGGAGTACCGGTTTCAGGGCGGTATCGTCGTGCGTCCTGGCACGGCGGTGAACCTCATCGAGGTGAAGCCCGCCAGCGTGCTCGTGAGCACGCAGGATGGCCGCGCGAATTTCGAGGCCAAGGCCGACGAAACCGACCTCCTTGCCCTGGCCAACGCCGCGTGGGCCCAGCTCCTGCCGGTCCAGCGCGACCTCACGTATGCCACCCTGTTCCGGCGCACCGATCTCTGGCCCTATCGGTTGAAGTTGCTCGTCGCCTACACCCTGGAGGGGGCGAAGACGCGGGTCGGCGACAACGCCCTGCTGATCGGCCTCGAAGGGGATCAGCTCCTCATCGTCCACGAGACCACGAAGATGATCTTCAACGTCAAGCCCTCCGAAACGGACCTGATGGCGAAGGCCCGGGTGCACCTCGCGAGCGAGGCGGGCGCCCCCGGGCGCGTGATCGAAGAACTCGTCGGCAAAGTGCAGAGCCCACTGACGGGACAGCCGGTGGCCCTTGACACCTCGGCCCGTCCAAAACTCGTGGTCATGTACCGCGGCGCCGGCTGGTGCGGCCCGTGTCTTGCCTTCTCTCCCGAGCTGGTGAAAGCCCTGAAAGCGAAGGCGCCCAAATCCTCCGACGTGACCATGATTTTTGTCTCTGCCGACAACAGCCCGGCCGAGGCCAAGGCCTACGCGACGAAGATCGGCATCGACTGGCCCACGCTCTACTACAAGAGCCGCGACCAGCTCCCGGCCTTCAATGCGTTCTTTGGTGACGCGATCCCCCAGCTCATCGTGACCGACCGCCACGGTAAAATTTTGATCGACAGCAACCGCATCGGCACCGCCCAGGCACTGCAGCAACTGCAAAAGCTGCTGTGAGTCAGGCCGCGCTGGCGCATTTGAAGACCGGGTTCGCCAGCCCGGTCACTTGGCACTGCCGGACTCTGTTGCTTTGGCGAGCCAGTCGTTCAGCCACTTCGCGTCGACCACTCCGCTGTGGGCGGTTCGCTCGTGCGTCGCGGTGAAAAAATAGGTGCGAGGCAGTTCTCCCGCCCACCGCTTGTCCACGGAGTAGCGCAGGCGCTCGACGGACTCGTCGCCAAACTGCCATCGCTCGATTCCGCCGAGCGCGAAAGTCCCGAGGAGACGCACCACGTCCTTCCGAACGCTCGGGGGATCGGCGGCGACCAGCAGGATCGGGACGGTCGGATACTTGCGGTGCAGATCGGCCAGAACGGCAATCTCGCGACGGCATGGCTCGCAGCTCACCGACCAGAAGCTGAGAATGAAGGGTCGACCTGCGTGCGCCTGTTGGATGGAAGCAAAACTCTGCGCGGTGAATGAACTGACTTCGGTCCTGGGTGCCGCCGCGATCCGGACCGAGAGCAGCCCCAGTAACGCAAGCACGACCGGCCCCAGGTGACGACTGAGGGCGGTCATCGCGGGACCTCCGTCACTGAGAGGGGTTGGTCGCGCGTGTTCCAGAAAACATAGACGGCGTCGCCCCAGGTCAAAACCCGCGGATGGTCCGAGGGCCCGGCCGTCGCGGTGAGATCGAATTCGCGCCAGTGGTTTCCGCCGTCCTTTGTATCCGTCGCTCGGAGCCGTGTCTGTTCGCCGTCGAATTCCTTCCACGCGATGACGATACGGGTGCCGGCGATCGCGATGTCCGCGTGCGCGGCCGCCTCGCCTCCGATGCGTCGGAGCGACTCGGTCTTGTCCCCGAGCCTGCGACCATAGAACACGCCCTGACTTTGCGGGGAGGCACTGAACCAGACGGCGTGCAGATTTCCCTTTGCGTCTTCGGCCAGGGCGGGACCGTGGTGGGGGCAGGCATCGATGCGCCAGTCCTCGAACGAAGCCCGCGTGACGGGCCCGGCCCTGCCGTCGGGGTAGAAACGAGCCAGGGCGTGGTCGCGGAGATTGGGTTCAAAGATGTGACGCCACAGGGCGGTGACGCTGCCATCCCCGTGATTCACCAACGCGATGCGGCAGCACTCACAGCTGTGGTCGGCGAGTTTGTAGTCACCGCGAAACGTCGCACCGCGATCATCCGACACGGCGAAATAGACCGCTGCTCCACGATACGGAGGTCCTTTCGCGGCGACTGCGGCGACGAGGTCCCGTTTGTCGATCCAGGCCACGATCACCTGACCCTGGGAATTCACCGTCAGCGCATCGAAGCGGTGGGTGATGACCTGCCTGTCCTGGTGCACGATCGTCGGCGTGGAGAAGGTCCTGCCACCATCCAGGGAGCGGGCGAACTTGATCTCGCCCGTGTAGGGCTTGCCGAGCGGCTTGGTCCAGGTGACGTAGATTTCGCCGCCGGGCCCGAGGGCGATCTTGGGCCGGGCATCGCCTCCGGTGTCGGTGGGTTCCGGTGCGGGGGTGACCAGCACCGGGTTCAGCCACGACTTTCCACGGTCCTCGGACCGGCTCACGGCGATGTGACCGCTGACCTTGTGGGCCGTCCAGAGCGTGCCGCGGGCGTCGAAGGCGGCCAGTGCGCCCAGCTCCGCCTGAGCCTGAGACTCCGCGCTCTGGCCACCGTGGGCGTGGACCGGTTCGACGGCGCGGGTGGGCGACACGAGCCCGAGGGACCCGAGTATGAGAGCGAATCGGAGGATGCGGTGCATGACAGTCGGGACCTTTACCACCGGAGCTCGATGCCACCGTAGACGGAGCGCGGCAAGCCGGGGCTGAACACGGGCGTGTTCGAGGAGACCGATGCGCTTTCGGCGAAGCGTTTGTCGGCCGCATTCATGACCCGGGCAACGACGCCGAAACGCTTCGAGAAGTCGTAACTGGCCCGGACATTCACGAGATCGTGACCTGGGTATTTTCCGAAGGTGGCGGCGTTGCTGGCCTCAAGCCAGTAGGCGCCAATCCGCACCCACTCGAGCTGGACCATGGCCGCCGAAACCGGCCGCCAGGTGAGGCGGGTGTTGGCGAGCACCTTCGGTGCTGCTTCAATTGATTTCCCATTGAAGTTGGCCGTTGCCGTCACCCAATCCACGTAGCGATGGCGGGCATAGGAAATCGCCGTGTCGAGGCGCAGCTGATCGCCGAATCTCCCGCCCACTCCCACCTCGACCCCACGGTGCTCGGTCTCGCCGGCATTGACGTTGGTGCTGACATTGGTGGCGAGGTCCCTCTGACTGACAAGGTCGTCCTTTTTGGACAGGTCGTAGGCGACGAGGTTGTAGTTCCACCTGCCGAGATTGCCGCGCAAGCCCAGCTCAACCTGGGAGGCCTTGATCGGTTTGAGACCGAGCGCGAGCCGTGCCCGCGTCAGGGCGTTGGCAGCGGTGGTGTCGTTGCCGGCCCGGTACAATTGTCCCTCCGAAGGAGCGCGGAATCCGAAATTGTAGGACGCGTAGGCGTGGGTGTGGGCGTTGAGCGCGTAGGTGGCGCCGAACTTGGGGCTCATCCGGGAGAAAGACGTTCGGTCCTCGGCGAGTTGACCGTAGAAGCGGTTGGCCCCGAGCACGGAGGCCTGAACCGTGCCGGCCGAGAGCCGGTTTTCCATGTCGTAGCGAAGCGCGTCGTAGCGCAGGCCCGCGGTCAATCGCAGGGGTTTGATCGGTGAAAATTCGGTGTGCAGGTAAGGTGAGAAGCTCCGAAAGGTGACGCGGTAGTCGTAGATGCGAGTCCCCCGGGTGAAGGAGGTGAAGACGGTGTTCGCACCCGACCCCGTGCGGGTCACGAGCAGATTGTCCTCGCGGCGTGAACCGGGACTGTAGTCGAGGTCGAACCCACCGATGATGCGAGCGCGCATGAGCGGCAGGTTTTTGCGCCACTTCGCCAGGACGCCGTACGAGACATTATGCGAGTTTTCAATCCGGGGATCGGAGTTCAGGTTGAAGGTGCCATTGAGCTCCATGGAATTGTCCCGGAAGTACGGGATGACGGAGATCATCCCGGTGCCGAATTGCTGCTCGTACTCCATCGAGACGCGGGCGGCGCTGACCTTGCGGTAGGCGATGGCGAAGTTGTTGCGCGTGGGGTTGGCAAGGTAATCGGCAAAAGGCAGGGCGGAGTTGGCACCGGTCTGCTGATCGATCTTCGAGCCACCGACGATGGTCTTCAACATGCCGTCGCGACCGATGCGCTGGTCGAAACGCAGGTTGCCGCTCTGACGGTCGTAGGCGGTCCGCTCGCGCCAGCCATCCGTGTGCGTGGCATTCAGATCGACCTGCACTGCGCCCCGATCGTTGACTTGGGTGGTGCCGCTCCCCAGCAGGCGCCAGGTGCCGAACGAACCGAACTCGCTGGTCAAATTCAACCGGGTTTCGCCGGAAGGCGCATGCGAGAGGATGTTGATCATGCCGCCGATGGCGTCCGATCCGTAGAGCGCGGTGCCCGGACCCCGGACCACTTCAATCCCGCCGGCCATGGGCAGATTCACCTCGTAGAGGGCGTTGTGGTTGAAGAATCCGGTGGCTCGAATGGGAATGCCGTCTTCAAGGAAGAGATAGACAGGGCTGGTGGTGAAGGGCTGACGGATGGCCGTGGTGTGGCCTTCGCCATTGGTGACCGCGACCGCGACGCCTGGCACCTGTCCGAGCAACTGGCCGGGATGCAGCGGTGAGGTCACTCGAATGTCCTGCGGGCTGATGGCCGCGATGGAGACCGGTGTCTCCGAGAGTAGCATTTTTTCGCGGGTGCCGGTGACGGTCATGGGGTCGAGTTCGGCGACCGGTGGAGAGACTGGCTGGGCGAACGCGGCCGTGGCGAGCGTCGCAGAGGAGAGGAGGGCTGAGAAACGGATGCGGTTTCGCAGCGTGGGAAAGAAGGGTGGGAGGGAGAGATTCATGTGGGTACGCTGGGCGGATGGGGCGCGCCTTGGATCCTGTTCGCAGGATTGCGCAGACGACGCGTGCAGTGGTATCCGATCGACCGGACACTCAGGGACCACCTCCTCAGGGAGGCGGATCGCAGCAGACAAGGGCGTCCTATGCGCGGGGGGGCGGAATGGGCGGGCTGGCCCGTCCGCGGCCTTCCGGCGCAACGATTGCTGCCAGCAGGCCCACTGGCTTCGCGAGGGGAGGGAGCACCACCGCGTCCGCCGTCAACGGGCAAAACTCGACCGCTTTGGCAGACGACGCGGGCGGTGGGGTCGAACGTTCTTTCGACCCCTGTTGTTGCTGCTGTTTTCCATCCTGCGCGAGCTGGCAGAGGGTGCACGTTTCTCCCGCGAAGGTCTTCGCGGCGGCCTCTGAGAGCGACATGACTTCGGAGTAGCCGGCAAACATCCGAGCCCAAGCCACAACCTGGACCAAATCCCAGTGGCTTCCCGTGGCCATGAACCACGCGAAGAAAACCAAGGCGAATGGAAGTCGACGACGCACCGGGCAGAGGGGATGGCCAATCGCGGGGTTGAAAGCAAGGCTTGGCTGGTCGGATACAGTCCGCAGAGGTGGACCGAACGTGGAACCTCCTTTCGCTGGGCATTCGCTTCTCAATCTAAACAAATGGAGAATAGGGGCTTGAGTGCTTTCGAGTTGGGCGCTCCCCCGGTCGAAGGTAGATCTCCATCGGGGTGTTGCCTTGCCCGGGTTGCCCCTGAACGCTTGGGGAATGTCGATCCTTCGTTCACGTCGTTCGCTAAAGCCTGCCGCCATGGATCCCACCCGGGAGCTTTCACGGGAGATCGTGGCCGCGCTGCTGGAGGACGCGCAGTGGGCGCCGACCCATGGGATGAATCAACCCTGGCGATTCCATGTTTTTCTCACGCCGCCGGCGCGAGAGCGGCTGGCGGACGGGCTGGCGTCGATCTACGATGCGACGACACCGACGGCGAAGCGGGACGAAGACAAACGCGCCAAGCTGGGTGTGGGTCCCCGTCGCGCGGCGGCGGTGGTTGCGCTCGTGGCGAAGTTTGAGCCCAACGGCAAGATCCCCGAGTGGGAGGAGATCGCGGCGGTGTCCTGTGCCGCGCAAAACCTCATGCTGTCGGCGCACGAGTGCGGCCTCGGCTCATTCTGGAGCTCGCCGCCCGTCGCCGCGTCCCCGGAGTTCGTGCGCTGGCTGGGCTTGGACGCCGCCACCCACCGCGCACTCGGCCTGATTTACCTCGGCTGGCCCGTGCCGGGGCAACCGGCGCCGCAGTCTTCGCGCGCGCCGCTGTCCACGTGCACGACGTGGCACGAGGGGTGAGGCCCCCAAGGCACGAGAGTCGTTCCGGTTTTCGCACCATCGGTGGAGTCGGGCGATCGGGATTTAGCGGTACGCTGAAAGCGTTTCGGGGTAGGGAGTGGGAGCCTCCCACCTGCAAACAGGGCCGAAGACATGGGTATCACCTAGAGAGCCAATCGGCTCTCTACCTGCGCCTGGCCAGCCCCTAGACGAATGGCTGGACCGGAACCGTAACGAAAAGGTGAGCCGAGGTTAAACGGCTCGACTCCCTGCCGCCGCGGAAGGAGCAATGTCCGGGTCACCCATGGAATCACTCAGCCCGGAGGCCGCCCGCTGGTATGCCACGGAGGTGCAACCGCACCGTCCGGCGCTGCGGGCTTGGCTCCTGGCGCGGTTTCCCACCTTGCCTGATGTGGAGGATCTGGTGCAGGAGAGCCTGACCCGTGTGCTCCGGGCGCGGGAGGGCGGCCCGATCCATTCCGCCCGGGCGCTCCTTTTCACCACGGCCCGCAACCTCGCCCTCGATGCGGTGCGTCGGCAGCGGGTGGTACGCTTCGAGCCCATCTCGGACGACACGCCGTCGTCGGCCTTGGCCGATGCCGCGGACGTGGTGGAAACCGTCAGCAAACAGCAGGAGCTCGAGCTCCTGACCAAGGCCATCCAGTCGCTGCCCGAACGCTGCCGGCAGATCTTCACCCTGCGCACGGCCTACGGGTTGTCGCAGAAGCAGATCGCCGACCAGCTGGGAGTTTCGCTCAGCACGATCGAAAAGCAGATGGCGCATGGCATCCGCCTGTGCGCCGAGTACTTTGCCCGACCCCTTCGCTCTTGATCCACCCCGCCATGTCAAACCCTGAACCCGCATCTACCGATCCCATCGATGCTGCGGCGGCCCTCTGGCTCGCACGCCGCGACCGCGGCCTCTCGCCCGCCGAGCAGGATGCCTACCTGCAGTGGCTCCACGCCGATCCCCGTAACGCTGAGGCGGTGACCCGGCACGCTGCCGCCCTGGAGCGGATGATGCAGCTCTACGAGTGGCAACCCGTTCACGACACCGAGCCGAATCCGGACCTCTTCCTGCCGCGACAGAGCCCGGCGGCGAAGGCGTTGGCCCCGGCCCGCAACCGGGGTTGGTGGATGTGGTCGGCCGGCCTGACGGCGGCTGCGGCGGTGGCTGTGGTATTCCTGTGGGGGCGACTGTGGTTACCGGAAATGACTGCGGTGTCGGCCGCACCCAAGTCCTACCTGCATGTCAACGAGCGTATCGCCCTTCCTGACGGCTCAAGGATAGAACTCAAGGACGGTAGCCGTATCGTCGTACAGTATTCCGATTCGGAGCGCCGTGTAAGACTCACCGGCGGCGAAGCCCACTTCACCGTATGGAAAGACAAAGCGCGACCCTTCATCGTCGAAGTGGCGGGCGTCGAAGTGCGCGCCGTTGGCACGGCATTTAATGTGCGCCTGGACGTAAGTGCTGTAGAAGTCATGGTGACCGAGGGAACCGTTGGGGTTGAGCGCGTGGATCCCAGTGTGCTGGAACGACCTTTCACCGAGCCTGTTCACGTCTCGATCGGCCAGCGTGCCGTCGTCGTGCTCGGTGCGGCCGAAAGGAGTGCGCCTGCCATCACGGCGGTGAGCAACGACGAGATCAGCCGCGAACTCGCGTGGCAGACGCCGCGATTGCAGTTTCAGGAAACGCATCTTGCCGATGCCATCGCAGAATTCAACCGGCTCAACCGTCACCAGCTTGAACTGGGAGACCCCGCCCTCGGCGAACTGCGCATCGGTGGCACATTCCGCCCCGACAACGTCGAAGGTTTCGTGCGGCTGCTTGGCAGCACGCTCGATATCCGCGCCGAGTCCGTCGGCGAAAACCGTACTGTTCTTCTTCGCGCACGGTGAGCCCAGGTTGGAAGGGGCCGCGCGGCTTGCCGTGACGTGCTCTTTGTCCGCGTATCCAATCCATTCGACTGGAGCTCGGCCGTTGAGTTCCTGGGTTGCAATCGGTGGTGGCCGGAGCCTGTGCAGGCAGCCTGCTGCGCAGAGCCATAAATTTCGTTACGGCATCGGGCCGGTGTTTCGTCTAGTTAAATGGCCGGGCTGCTTTCGGCCGCATCACCCACACCATGCACGCCCTCTATCGCATCCTCCGCGCCTGCCTGCTCGGCATTTGGCTCGCGGTCAGTCTTCAGGCCGCTGAAACCGTCAAATCCTACGATCTGCCTTCCGGCGAAGCCGCGAAGACGTTGAAACAGTTTTCCGAGATCTCCGGCCGCGAAACTCTTTTCTCGGCCGACGCTGTGCGTGGCATCAAGACTCCGGCCGTCAGGGGGACGCTGACAGCCGAGCAGGCAATTGACTCATTGCTCGAAGGCACCGGACTGATCGCGGTGATTGATGCCAAGACCGGAGCCTTCGCGGTGCGTAAGGTACCGGCCTCAGTGCTAAAAAACGCCCAAAGCCGTCGCGCCGATAGTGCGGCGGCGGCGAACGAGCTTCGGATCGTCCGTCTGGAGGAGTTCCTTGTGAAGGGCATTCGCGCACCTGGCCCGGTGAACGAAGGTGTGATTCCTCGCCTGACTGACCGGGCCGTGGCATTTCAAATCTACGACCGTGCTGCGATCGAAAACTCCGGAGCGAACAGCCTCGGCGAGTTTTTTCGGTCCTACTCCGGTAACACGTCTTCTGGCCTCGGGTTTCAATCGGTTTTTGGCAGCTCGACCAACCTGGCGAACGGCCCGGGTGACACGGCTGATCGCATCAATCTTCGCGGTCTCGGGAACAACCGCACTATCGTGCTGCTGAACGGACGTCGTCTCTACGGCTCCGACTCGGCTGGCCCTGACATCTCTCGGGTGCCACTTAGCGCAGTCGAACGTGTCGAGATACTCAGTGGCGCTGGCGCGGCCATCTACGGTGCCAACGCCGTGGGGGGCGCCGTGAACATCATCACCCGTCGCAGCTACAACAGTGCGGAGCTCACTGGATACCTCGGTACCTCCACCGGTGGCGGTGCGACGGAGTGGCGCGGCACGCTCTACGGCGGCCTCTCGCTCAACCACGGCCGCACGAGCGGCTCACTGATCATTGAGCACAGTGATCGCAGTGAGTTGCGAGCCAGCGAGCGCGAGTTCTATCGCGATATACTCACCGCCGTTCCGTCCACGAATTCGTTCTACCGCACAATCGCCGGAAACCTACTCCGCACCCCGCGCGCTTTGATCACCACAACCGCAGCAGGCGGCCTCCAGCTCTCGTCGAACCCGACCGCCAACGCCACCTCCGTGCCAGCGGGCTATCGCAGCTCGGGGCCGGTCGCGAATGATTTCAACAGCTTGGCCGGACAACTGCCGGTCGATTTTAGGAGAGCGGGGGCGGTGCTGCTTCAGCCGGCGGCGAAGATTGATTCGCTCAACTTTCAGGGCGAGCACCACTTCCTGAAAGACCGATTGGAAGCTTACACCGAACTCGCGTGGCGTTACCAAAGTGCTCGCAACTCGATTCCGGGCGCGGGCGGGATGGCGAGTCTCGCAGCGACGAGCCTGCTCAATCCGTTTCGCGCCGATCCTGCGAACGGGCGTCCGGTGGGATTGGCCATCAGCGTCGTTTGGAATCCGGTTGATGTGCCGCTTGACGAGTCGTTTGCGCTGCAACGCACCGTCCGTGCCGTCGGCGGACTGAAAGGGAAACTTGGTCACGCGAAGAAGTGGGCATGGGCGGTCGACTATTCGTATGACCGAAACGAGGGATACAGTCGCTATCTCCAACACTCCTCCTCCCTCAACGATGCTGTGACCGCGGGTATTTACGACCCCTTCCGCGATCTCTCAATTTATCCGAACACCATCAATCTGGCGCAGCTCACCCAGACCAATGTAATCCGGAACCTCCCCGAGATCAGCATCGGCAACGTGCGCGTATCCGGAGAAGTGATCGAATGGCGCGCCGGACCCATCGGCCTGTCGGTGGGCGGCGAGATGCGGCGGGAGGAAATCAAGGGCGTGAGCATCACCGACTATTCGGCCATCCGCAGGCAAGTGAGTCCCGCGACGGTGGTGTCCTCCAGCCTTTCCGGCAATGGCCAGACCAAGGGTTCCGGCGAAGCCCGCGCCGCCTATGCGGAGTTGAATGTGCCGTTGATCGGCGGCAGCCTGATGTTTCCGCTTGTGGAAGCGGTGGAGCTCTCGTTCGCGGTGCGCCGGGAGGATTATGGCCGGTACGCTTATCGCTCCACCTATGGTGCCGGCGTGCAAAGTGCGGCCGAGCCCGAGGAGGTGGGGGCGGCGCCGCTGACCATGGCGGTGCTGTGGCGGCCGGTGAAGGACGTGGCCTTTCGGGCTAGTTATTCCGAGACGTTCGTCTCCCCGACCATGGATCAGTTCTTCAGTGCACGATTCACGCTTCCGAATGCCAGTGCGGTGACATTCTTCGACCCCGTTTTGAACCTCACCGCCACGCGACCGGCTGGCGCGGTGGCCGTGACGTCCGGCGGAAATCCCACGCTGCTGCCGGAGTCGGGCCGCTCCTACAACTATGGCGTCATACTTAAACCTCGCTGGGCGTCTGGTCTCTCAGTGAACGCAGACCTCTTCCACGTTGTTAGTTACAATCAGATACGTTCCCCGAACGTTCAGACGGTGATCGGCTTTTTTCCCAGTCGCGTGACGCGCGACGCCGGCAATAACGTCATCGCCTACGACGCAAGTGCAGTGAATATGAGTGAGGTGGTCGTGGGCGGCGCTGACCTCCGTCTGGCCTGGCAAATCCCAGTTACCACCTTGGGTACCGTGGCGTTGCAGGCCGGAGCGACCTACACCGATTTCTACAAGCAGAAGGCGATCATCGGGAATCCATTTCTTGCCGGGGTCGGCGACCGCACCCTCGATAGTGGCGTCCCTTTGCGCTGGAAAGGCTCGTCATCGCTCACGCTCTCGCGGGACGCCTGGACGGTCGGCGTGACCGCACGGTATGTCGGGAAATACAAGGACACGTTCAACACCGGCCTGGCTGTGCCAAATCCGTTCGGCGGCGTCGATGGCGATCACATCCGTTCCCAAGTCGAATTCGATGTTCGTCTCGGCTATGACTTTGGAGACGGTGGTGCCGGATGGCGGCGTTTGACCAAGGGCATGCGTGCCTCGCTTGGGGCGTTGAACGTCCTTGACCGACGTCCTCCCTACCTCAGCTCACTCGTTGGCGGAGCCAACTACAGCTACTACAACGATCCGCGGATGCGGTTCGTTTACCTTGAGGTGAGCAAGCGCCTCTGAACCGCCGCGCGTTTGGGCCGTGCGCCTGCCTGCATAGATAGGCCGGGCGGAGGCCAATTCCATTTCATTTCCGATTCTCGTTCAACAGATGAAGCCAAATACTGTCTATTTCCGACAAGCCTTCGCGTTGCTGGTGACCGCGATGGGTGCCCTGTGTTTTAGTCCCGCGATCACTGCCGGGTCCGAGGCCGGCGGACCCAGGTCGTTCGATGACGCGTGGAAGGAGTTGGAGACAATCAAGGCGACGCGTGCCAACGACGCTCTTGCCGCAACCGAACGGGCGCGTCGCATCTCCCGCTTGGCGTTGGATATTTTTGAGGGTTATCCTAAGGATGTGCGCCGCTGGCGGGCCGCTGTTGAGGTGATGCGCAGTGTGAGTGGTTACGTCTACGAAATGGTTGGCGACCCTGAGAAGGAGGGTGCGAAGGCGTTTCTCCGCGACACCGCCGCCCGTGAAGCGTGGAACGGCTATGCTCGCGCACTTTATGCCCAGTGTCTAGTCGCCCCAGATGTGCCGTCTGAGATGGTCCGGGCGCTGGTTGACGCTTATGGATATCGTTTGAACATGACCCAGGGAAGCAGTCTGGACGAACTGCGCGCGGTCATCGATGAGTTTGCTCGCCGTTTTCCTGGTGACCCGAAGCAGATCAGCTATGAGCAGCTTTATTACATGCGGCTGCAGCAGAGCGATCCCGGTGCCGCCGTGGACTACCTGCAGCGCCTGCTCCTGAGCGATAATGTCGCACTCCGCGCGATGGCCGAGGGCAAGTTGCGAATTGCGACTGGGAAAGTGGTCGACCTCAAATTCACCGCACTGGACGGCCGCGAGGTCGACTTCGAAAAACTGCGTGGAAAGGTCGTACTCGTCGATTTCTGGGCGACCTGGTGCGGACCCTGCATCGCAGAATTACCCAACATCAAGAACGTGTATGCGAAGTACCACGACCAGGGCTTCGAGATCGTCGGGGTTTCGCTCGACCTTGACCGTGATCGTCAGAAGCTGGTTGATTTCTGCCGTGACCAGAATCTGCCGTGGCCCCAGCACTTTGATGGGGGCGGCTGGAAGAACGAGTTTGCGGTGCGTTTTGCGGTCTCGGCCGTTCCTGCGATGCTTCTACTTGATACCGAAGGCAAAGTGGTGAGCACCCAGGCGCGAGGTTCGAGACTGGAGGCTGAGGTCAAGCGGTTGTTGAAGTTGTAGGGGGCAGGGCGGGCGATCTCTTGCGGATGTGGCGGTAGGAGGGGCGTGCGATCCTTTGCGGCCGAAGCCGCAGCCACTTTGGTGGGAGGTGGGTGGGGCGGCCCTGATTTTCTCCGGCCAATGGAGGATTTTCGGGGTCGGGGCGTCTCACTCGTTGGCATGTCCTCGTGTCGTCCTTTTCTCCGCGGTCTCACTTATCTGGTGTTTGCCAGGGAGGGCGGGTTGCGCCATCTGGCCTGTGCGCGCCAGGGCTGAACCGCCCGCAGTCAGCACGTTCGGACGCCATCACACGCCCCACGAATCGCGTGCGTTGTTCGCCCGCTACACGGAGCACCCGAATGCCGAAGCGGCTGAGTACGCCCGGGCGGCGGTGAAGGCGTTCGATCTCGCCACGACGCCGATGGAACTGAAGTTCACGGCGGTGGACGGCCGGGAGGTGGATCTCACCAAGCTGCGCGGCAAGGTAGTCTTGATCGATTAATGGGCGACGTGATGCGGGCCGTGCAAGGAGGAGATTCCAAATGTGAAACAGGTCTACGCTGCGTATTGCGACAAGGGTTTCGAGATGGTCGGCCTCACATTGGAGAATGCGCGCCTCCAGCCGGGCGACACGCCCGAGCAGCGCGCCGAGAGATTGGAGAATGCAAAGAAGAAGCTGACCGATTTCACTGCTGAGAACGTGATGCCGTGGCCGCAGTCCTTCGACGGCAAAGGCTGGTCCGCAGACATCCCGAAGCAGTTTGCCGTCTTCGGAAGATCGATGCAGACATTCGTGTCGAGGAGCCAGGTCGCCATGGGTTACCAAGTGAGGTCACGCTCTTGTCCGGTGTCGGGCTGTGCCTGGTCGGGAAAGCCACCACCGAATTTCGCCATATGACGGGCCACGTTGCCGAGCGTCTTGAATCCGGGGTCGGGTTTGGCTCGCAGTTCCACTTCGTCCCCCCGTCTTTCGACGAGCACCTCGCTGCCCGGGAACCGAAAGGCCTTGGGCAGGCGCACGGCTTGGCGGGCGCTAGAGGACCGAGGCGCCGGAGTCTTTGCCCGGACCGATCGTCTCCGGCAGGTGATCGAACTCGAGGCGGGCGACGAGGACGGTGTTCGCGTGTTCGTTCACGGGGAGCCGGGTGAGGCGAAGGGTGCGGCCCTGGTCGCCGTGCTCGCTGGGGACGAGGTCTATCGAACACGGGATTGTGGTGCCGGTGTTGAGCAGGGTCGCGCGGCGCGGGAGCAGGGCGAGGGGCTTGAGTTTGACGGCGTCGCCTTTCGGATCCGCGTGGAGCAGCACGTAGAGGGTGTTGCCGCGGCGCGTGAGCAGGACGTCGCGGTTGGCGGTCAGGTGCGAAGCGGGGGTGGTGCCTTCAACGGCCTCGCGGACGGAGCGGTACCAGGTTCCGATTCGCGAGAGCATGCCGAGCGCCTCGGGCGGAAGGGTTCCGTCGGGCCGTGGGCCGACGTTGAGCAGGTAGTTGGCGTCGCGCGCGAGGAAGCGCGCGATGCTGCGGAGGAGGTGACGGTCCGTGTAGTAGTCCTCCTCGGCGCGCCAGCCCCAGCTTTCCATGCCGATCGACTGACAGGCCTCGGTTCGTTTCGGAAAGGACAGGGCGAGGGTGCCCTCGCGGGTGTAGTCCCGCTCGGGGGTCCCGAAGTCGCCCTCGTCGAACCCGCGGTCGTTGATCACCGCCTTGGGTTGGAGTTGGCGAATGAGCGCGTTGAGCGTGCGGTCGACGTGTTGGTCGACATTCATGTCCCACCAGAATCCATGGATCTCACCGTACTGGGTGCACAGTTCGCGCACCTGGGCCCTGAGGTACTCGAGGTACTGGGGGAGACTCGGCTGGTCGCCGGGCTGCGGCGGGAGTTCGTGGTGACGTCCCTGATTCGGGTAGTTGGGGTGGTGCCAGTCGGCGATCGAGTAGTAGAGGCAGAGCGGGACCTTTCGGCGGTGGCAGGCGTCGGCGAGCAGGCGGACGACATCCTTGCCATACGGTGTATTCACCGAGTGGTACGCCGTGTGCCGCGACTCGAACAGGCAGAAGCCGTCGTGGTGCTTCGTGGTGAGGCAGACGTAGCTCATGCCGGCCGCCTCGGCGGCGTCGAGCCAGGCGTCAGGATTGAACTTCACGGGATTCCAGCGCTGCTGGAGCTTCACGTACTCGGCGCGCGGAATGCGACGCCGCCACTGGTCCTGCTCATGCCACCCCTCGATGGAGTAGAGCCTCCAGTGCAGGAACAGACCAAAGCGTTTCTGGAACCACCAATCGCGTCCGTCGCCAAACCGTGGGGCGAGCGCCGGTGCGGCGTGGGCGTCGCGGGCCGCGGACGCTTCCGGGCGCGGGGCGGGGGCCGGGACTGCGGGGGCGGCGACGACGGTTCGGGAGCCGAGGGAGGCGGTCGCGGCGAGGACGCCGGTCTGGGCGAGGAAAGCGCGGCGATTCATGGAGCGAGCGGGAGGCGGTGATGGCGACGCACGGGGCAAGGGTGGCCGACGCCGCCCTCGCGCCGGGCCTTGTGGGGCGCGGCTTTAGGTACGGTGTGACCAGCCCTCGCAGCTTTCCTCCGTTCGGCGCCGGCGACAACTGCCGCCGTGGTTGACGTTATACAGCCGGGCCGAGGGCAGGCTGATCGGCCGGGCAGGGTGCGCGTGTCGAGAGTTTACCCGAAACTCCAGACACGAAGGCCGTTCCGGCTTCCGCTCCAGCGGAGACCGGGAAGGTGCTGACGGTTGAAGGCGTCTCGGGGTTGATGTACGCCTCTGGGCGACTTTGGATCGGCCCGTTGCGCCGACGGCCTATTGCCTCCAGTCGAGGCAAGGAAGCCCGGTCACCCGGACGAATTCCCGCGTGTTGTTGGTGACCAGGGTGCGTCGGGTCTCGAGCGCATGTCCGGCGATGAGCAGGTCGTAGGGGCCAATTTTCAGTCCGATCGTCTCCAGATCGAAGCGAAGTTTCGCGGCCTGCGCGGCGGCGGCGAGGTCGAAGGGCAGAACACTCACCACGGCAAAGAACCGGTCGAGTTTCTTCATTTCCCGCTCCGGCTGGGCGCAGCGCCGGATCCCGCTGGCGAGTTCGAGGGCAGTCACCGAGGAGACCGCACAGTCAGCCGGGCTGACTGCCGCCATCCGCGCGCAGACGGACGGATGGCCCTTGAGCACATCCACACAGACGTTCGTATCCAACAAGAAGCTCATCGGCCCAGATCAACCACTGGCGGCAGATCGCCCTGCGGGGGTCGGGAGAATGCCTTGTCTCCGACCCGGACACTCGCAAAGAACGTTTTCGGCCACTGGCTGCTGACGAGGGGCTCCAGGATGATCTTGTCCCCTTCACGCCGAATGGAGGCTTCCTTTCCGGGCAGACGGAACGCGCGGGGCAGCCGCACGGCCTGGGAGTTCCCGTTCTTAAAGAGTTTCGCGGTCACCGCCATGTACACACAGTATATATTTGGAGAACGCGCTCAAGGGGATTGCGGTTCCTTGGTCCCCGTCTGAGGCCTGCGACGTGCGGTGTCGTGGAGGTTCCTGCGGGGATTCGGACCCTAGAGATCATTTTCTGCTCTTGGCCTTTGGGGTGCGCAGAATGGAGGACGAGAGATGGGCTCACGCTCTTGCTTCCAGCGGCGGCGGGCGATCGTGGTGATCCGGCTGCGCCGCCAGTGACTGCCGCCGTGGTTGCGTCATACAGCCGGGCCGGGAGCCAGCGCGGATGGCAGCGCACTCTCATTCCGGGTGCCCGAAAACGAAACAGCCGAAGGACTGTGCCTTCGGCTGGGGTGCGATACCGACCGTCCAGCCAGGTCGGGGCGGACGGTGCGCGACCTGGAGGTTACGACCGGGCGCGGCGCAGGCGGGCGAGACCGAGGAGCGTCAGACTGAAGAGCACGAGTGTCGATCCACCTTCGGAAACGCGGCTGACGACGAGAAACGGGCCGGATGCGGTGGAGAAGAGGGCGTCGCTTAGGTCCCCGCTCAGTCCGTTAATATTCGCCGCTTTCCATGTACCCGAAAGCCCCACACCATATGCGGCTGGGCTTGTCGTTCCCGCCCAGTCGTTAATCGGGAGGAGGGCCTGGGAGGCGCCGATCGCTCCGATGCTGGTGGGGAATGTCCCCAACGAGTTCAGCAACAAGGCGAAGTCGAGTATGAACGCGACGGAACCGCCATTGACAGCGAAGTACGGCGCGTTGCCACCGAAG
This sequence comes from Opitutaceae bacterium, assembly GCA_046346755.1. GTDB lineage: Bacteria > Verrucomicrobiota > Verrucomicrobiia > Opitutales > Opitutaceae > UBA6669. The sequence continues at coordinate 263,294 of JAXMHM010000003.1, forward strand.
GCTTGGTTGAAGGTCGCTTCCGGCCCGACGATTTCGACATTGTAAAGAATGCCGTCAGAAAGGAAGTTTTTCACTCCGGTGACGGTTTGGCCGCCATTGCTGGTCAGGACGATGGGAAGCGCTTGAACGGAGAGTGTCAGCGCAAGAAAGGTAACAAGCAGAGCGATACGTCGGGCAATCATGGGTTGAATCCTGGATGGAGGCGGTGTGTGTGGAGGGCGAGCAAAAGGGTCCAACGACGTCGGCCAGCGGATCGACCGAGTTTTGGCAAAGCACAGCGCACAACAGCGTGGAAAACTGCGGTGTGCGGAAGCGGATTGCAGTCAGCAACTGCGATGCCGGGCGTGAGTGTTGCAACTTAAATCGTTGATGTATATATAAATAAGATAATTAGATCGTTTGCGCCGCAGCTCAGGAATTTCGCTAAGTGTATGGAATTCCGACACCTGTGTCGGACGTAGCGGAACGCGTTTCGGGATCGAGGACCACCCGCGTCACGGCGGAGGTCGGAAACGTCCGCTGAGTGCGGGGGCGGTGTCGGTCGGGGGAATCCGGGTGTCCCGAATGAGTCGCTGGGTTTCGGGTGAGAGTTGGGATCGATTGATCTCCAACAGGCGATTCAGGTCGGACAGCTCCTGACGGCGCTCTTTGTCAAAGTCCGCCTCCAGGAGCAGGAGGGCGGATCCGGGGGTGGTACCGGGATAGCGACGGCGCGCAAGGGCGAGTTTTCCCTTGGGCGTCAGGATCTCGCGTTCCTTGAAGGCGGGCAGCCGCTCCTCCGTGACGTGGTACGGTTCGAGCGCCAGCCGATCGGAGTCATCACCTGCGGGTGGAGAGGGTGCCGCGTCTTCGGTCGGGACATAGGTGACCGGTGGCAGATCGCGCGTAAGGAGATTCGAGATCTTGCCGGACATCTCCGGGGAAAGCGCCTGGCGGCGGGAGCTGGCTGCGGGGGATGCCTTGCGCGACTCGCCCGCTGCTTTCCCGCTCCCGCTCGCGGTTTTGCTCCCGGTGGCCGGCTTGGGAGCGAAGATCGGGGGAGGGAGATCCGCCGGCAAGTGCCGGGGCGCGGCCGCATCGGGCTCCGCTTCGGCGAGGGACACCTGGCAGAGCGCGAAGGAGACAAACAGGTGGTCGCGCAGGCGCCAGGTGGGCAGGGAGGAGAAAAACCTGAATCGGAGCGCGTTCACGGGAGCGGGCAGGTTGCGCCCCTGTTCCGGCGACACCCGGGGAGGCGGTACCGGTATCGACTGCAAAGGGGCCAGCCTGGTGTGACGCCCTTTCGCGGGGGAAAGTTCCGCCGCGTATCCGTGCCGCGGGCCGACTATTTCACGTCGGTTTCTTTGACGACCGCCTCGCCGATTTCAACCTGACCCGTCTTGTCGTGCCAGGTCACACCTGGCTTGGTCGGGCGACCCAGCGCCGGGGTTGCGACCGCGATCAAGGGCTGAATGGTTTCGTCGAGGAAGTGTCCCCAGTGGTCGGTCGAGGAGTGTGCACGCCAAAGCAGCATGTCCGGATGGTTCGGTGTGGGTTTACGTTGGTAGGCAAACGCAGAAATCACGAGGTAGTGTCGTCCGGACAGGCTCAACATCTCCGGGCGGTAGGCGGCGTTCTTCGCTCCCGGATTGAACTCCTGGTCGCCCAGCACCCGCGCGCGGATCTCGGCGGAGTTGATCACGGTCTGGCCGATGAACACCGGGGTGATCGTGCCCCACTCGATCGCGATGGTCAAAGTCGGCGGATGCTCGCGGGAGGCGAGGAGGTAGTGCTGCTTGGCCAGGGCAGCCACCACGGCCTGCTGGATGGGTTCTTCGGGAGGCTTGCGCTGGTAGTGCTGCGCCACCTCACCCAACTCCGAGTAGCCCACGAAGACCGGCACGTAATAGACGGGACGCTCCGCGGTGGGGGGAGGGACCTTCTCGCCGGCCCTGGTCACGTCCGTCGTCACAATCATCATCCGCTCCGTCATGGGCGCAGCGATGGCGGCTCCCAGGCCGAGCAGGACCCCGCAGGCCATCAGGGCGGCCCATCGTTTCAGCGGGTTCGAAGTGCCGGTCGCCTGGAGGGGTGGCTGTTTCATGGCAATTGCGATATCTGAATTTGGTGATTCACGCACGCTCAAAAGGAGGAAAAGACAATTGAGGAGACGCGGAGCAATGCCCCCACCTCAGGCCCGAAAGCCGTTCCGACTTCCGCTATCGTGGAGGGCTGAAATCCGGAGGGTGCGGAACGTTGAAGCGTTTCGGGTTTGAGTCGGCTCGCAGGCCGCCCGGCTCAGCCGCAACCCTTCAAACAAGGGACCACGAATTGACACGAATCCCGCGGACGCGGGACGAATCCCCTCACCCAAACGTGAACCAAACCCTCTCCACCCTCGGTGCCAGTTTTCATTCGTGTAGATTCGTGTGCATTCGTGGTTCAAATGAATGCTTCCGGCTTAGCCCCCTCTGCCTATGGCGCTGCCTGTCGGGATGTGCTAATCTCCCACGATGAACTGTACCCACCTGGTCCGTTTTCCCGCGCTGGCGCGTTTGCTGGTCGCTTCCACTGTCCTCGCTGCTGTTTCCCTGTCGGCCCAGCCGGCCGCGCCGACGAGCGCCGCCGCCCCCAAGGCACCGCCGGTTCCCCGCCTTCCGGTGCCGGCGGCGAGTCCCCTCGGCACGCTCAAGCAGCGGGTGGGACTGACCGACATCGAAATCGTCTACGCGCGTCCAGGCGCCAAGGGCCGCACCATGCTCGGCAACATCGAGCCGTATGGCAAGGTGTGGCGCACGGGTGCGAATGCGGCGACGACCGTCGCCTTCAGCACGGCGGTGAAACTGGAGGGACGCGACGTGCCGGCCGGCAAGTATGCGCTCTTCACGATACCGGGCGAAAAGGAATGGACCGTGATCATTAGCAAGGACGCCGAGCAGAGTGGAGCGTTTGAATACAAGGAGTCCGATGACCTCGTGCGCTTCACGGTGAAACCGGTGAAGCTGTCCGTTCCGGTCGAGACGCTGGAGTTTACGATCAATGACATCCGCGGGGATTCGGCCACGCTGAATCTGAGCTGGGAGACGACGCGCGTTCCGGTCCGCCTCACCCTCGATGTGGTCGGACCGACCGTGGCGAAGATCAAGGAGATGATGGCTGCCGAGGGCCGCAAGCCCTTCGCCGCCGCCGCAGGTTTCTATTTCGACAACAAGCTTGATCTCGCCCAGGCGCTGATCTGGATCGACGCATCGATTGCCGAAGGTGCCAACCAGACCAATACGCACCTGAAGGCGAAGATCCTCGCCGGCCTCGGGCGGAAGGCGGAGGCGATTACCGCTGCGAACCAGTCGATCGAGCTGGCCCTGAAGAGCCCCAACGCCGGCATCCAGCAAGAGTACACGAAGATGAATCAGAATCTGATCAAGAGTCTGAAGTGAACAGGGAGGGCGCGGCGACCCGATGTGCCTTGCCCGCGGGGGCAGATGGGAGTACCAAGGTGTACTCCCAACGTTTTCTCTATGCGCTCCTTTCTCTGCCTGCTGATGGGTCTCTCCTCGCTTTCCTCGATCGCCGTGGTCGCGGAGCCGGCGGTTTCGTCGGCGACCGTCGCCAGTTCGGCGGTTGCTCCGTCGCTGCCTCAATTGCGCGGCATCCTGGCGGTGGGCAAGGAGCGTCAATTTTCCCTTGTGTCATCGTCTGCCGGTGCTGCGACCTGGGTGAAGCTGGGCGCAACGTTTGAAGGCTGGACCTTGGCGGACTACAGGGCGGCGGAGGAGACCCTCATCCTTGCCCGCGACGGCCAGCAGGTCCCGATTCGCCTCGCCGGATCGAGCATAGCGGATGCACCGGCCGCCGCAGCCGTAAAAGGAACGATTGCCGATGCCGAGGAACTCCTTCGGAAGATGGATTTTGATCGGATGCTGTCCCGGATCCTTGACCAGCAAAAGGCAGGCATGGCGAACATGACCCGGCAGATGACCGGTGGGAAAGACCTGCCACCCGAGGCGAAGGCGCTGCAGAAACAGGCGACCGACCTGATGTTCGAGGCCATGAAGGTGGAGACCATCAAAGAGGATGTGGCTAAGCTCTACAGCGAGCTCTTTTCGAAGGACGAGATGCGGGCGATGATGGATTTCTATGGCACGCCCGCAGGACAGGCGATGATCGAAAAGCAGCCGGAAATTTCCCAGCGCATGAACCAGCTCATGATGGCTCGAATCGCCACCGTCATGCCGAAGATCCGCGAACTGCAGCAGGAGGCCTCGAATCAAATGAAGGCCAAGGCTGCGGCGGGCGCGAAGTAGGGGCGCGCGTTGGTTCGCGCTCGTGGCCTAACGGTCTGATCGCGGCGTGGTTTGCGAACCGAATCTGACAGGTGAGCGATTGGATGCCAATCTGATTGAATCCGCCCTGCCGCCATGGATGACCCGTCGAACGGAACCTCCGGAAATCGCTCCCCTGGTATGCAGCGCAAGTCATCAGCGTGCCTCGCTCGACGGAACACGGCCATGAGCGCCGTGGCTGTACTGTTGGCATGGGTACTGATCGCGGGAGTTCAGGAGGTGCGCGGCGACCCGCCGGTCGAGTTCGTGCGAAACCTCGAACGGGATGTGTCGACGGCCGAGTTTGAGGCGCTGGCAAGGATCAGTTCACAGCCGCAGCAGTGGCCTCGGCAGAGCTATCGTGGTGATTCCATTCCCAAGGCCTATCTCCCGTTCAGGCCGATTCGTGTCGAAACAGGACTTGGACGTGATTACGTCTACCTCTACGAGCGCGACACCGCCCATGCGTACCTTGTCATCGCAACCACCCCAAAGAACCAGACGATCCACGTGATCGAAAATCTCCGCGGAAGAGAAACCCGAAGGATGGTGTGGGTGAAGGACCCCGCGGCGTATCGCCGCCTGAATCCCGCGGGCCGCCTGATATCGATCATTGGCTGGCCCCTCAGAGGTGGCACGGAGTGGATCGTGACTCCGGGCAGATTGCTTCAGATCCAACGTCCAGGCCGCGGCGCCACTGATGACGAACTCGAAAGGGAGGTTCCCCTTACGCCACGGGAGATGGATCGTTTCACCCAAACAATTGAAGCCCTACGCAAAGCCCGCAAAGGGGTCGCCTATCGAGCAGCCAATGTGGTCGATGGGGTGCTGTTCCGTTTCCGCTATTCCGAGGACGGTTCGTTCGCGGATGACGACATCATCCTCGAAAACATCTGGCATCCTGACTTCGCGGAGATTTTCGCACTCCTGCTGGAACACACCAAGGACCCGTGGCTTGACCGCACCCGAACTGGCCTGCAGGAGCCCGAAGTGGAGTTGGTGCCCCAAAGCATGACCACCCGCGCGCACGATGTTGCGCAGGGAATAGTTGTCCCGCCCTGATTTCTCGGAATTCCACTCAGCTGAACCGCGGAGCATGCGACCCCGCTCGGTGAACGGAATAGTTCCGTAGGCCGCAATTGAACCACGGGACGAATCGGTTC
>JAXMHM010000030.1:0-114248 GCA_046346755.1 Opitutaceae bacterium
GCATCGTCGTGGCACCAGGACGACGCCTGGCGGCGACAGGTGAGCTACGCCGCGTGGCTGGCCCCGGTGCTGCCGTTCCTTCAGCAGTTTGAAATCAAGACGCCGGTGTCTCCCGCCACCCTGCGCGCCCTCGGGGTGGCGCTGGTCGCGCTCACCACCATCGGTCTCGGAGTCGCCGCCTGGCGCAATCACCGCCGCTGGGGCAATCTGATCTTCTTCACTGGCTTTTGGTGGATCGCGACGGTGGGGGGCCTACTGCTGGTGGGCTATTTCTCCGCCCGGCATCTCTACTTTCCAACCACGGGGCTGGCCATCGGTTTTGGCCTGGCCATCGCCTGGCTCGGACCGGTGTTCGGACGCGGCGTCGGGGTGGTGGTGCTGATTTGGCTGGGAGCGGGTCACCTCATGGCGGTTCGCCCCTGGCTCGAAAACGGACGGATCTCGCGACAGCTGCTTGTCACCCTGCAAAAGGAAGTCCCCCGGCTGCCGGTGGGAGCGGTGGCGATCATCAATGCGCGTGAACTGAGAAAAAACGTATTCCTCTGGTTCTGGGCCTGTCCCCATGCGCTCGGCGTTCCCTTTGTCTCTCCTCCGATGGCGCCCGATCGGGTGATCATGCGCGGGGGTCTCTATTACCGACCGGAACAGTGGGAGAAGGACATCCATCCGCTCGCCGTGATCCAGACCGCCACGGCAGCCCTGGTGGTCGACATGACCGAGGCAGGCCAGGTTCAGTCGGCGGTCGTCTCTCGTGCCGATCTCGCCGCGCATCTTCCGGGACTTGCGGCGCGGACGAATGATGCCGACGGCATCAAGTCCGAGGAGTTGTCCAGTTGGGTCGAGGACTTGTTGAAGGCGCGTGCGCCGCCCTCCCGGTGACCTTTCCAAATTTCCTCCGCGCCCTGCGTTCACGCAACTACCGGCTGTTCTTTCTCGGCCAGGGCGTGTCGCTCACCGGGAACTGGATGACGACCACGGCCTCCGCCTGGCTCGCCTATGAGCTTTCCGGCAGCCCGTTCGTGGTCGGGCTGCTTGCCTTCACCAGCCACATCCCCGTGCTGCTTTTTTCTTCGGTCGCCGGCGTGTGGTGCGACCGACTCAATCGTCACCGCCTCATCATCATCCTGCAGGTGCTCTGCTTCCTGCTCGCCGGTTTTCTGGCCGCGATCACCCTGACCGGCCATGTCTCCGTCACCTGGTTACTGGTGCTCTCGACCGTCCGGGGACTGATCAATGCCGTCGAGTTCCCGACCCGGCAGGCCTTCATCGTCGAGCTGATCGATGCCAAGAAGGACCTCGGCAACGCCATCGCCCTCAATTCCACGCTGTTCAACCTGGCCCGGCTCATCGGACCTTCCGTGGCCGGGCTCGTGATTGTCACGGGCGGCGCTGGCGGCTGTTACGCGCTCGACGCGTTGAGCTACGTCCCGATCCTGATCAGCCTCACGCTCATTTCGCTCCCGCCCCGGGCGGTGGCGGCCGCGTCGACCCGCCCCTGGGAGGCTTTGCGCGCCGGGTGGCGCTATGCGGCGGGTTCGCCGGCCTTGCGCGCCCCGCTCCTGCTCGTGGCCGTCATGTCCATGGTTGCGTTTTCCGCTGCGACGCTGGCCCCGGTGTTTGCACGGGATGTCTTTCATCGCGACGCCCGCACCCTGGGCCTGATGTTTGCCGCGGTCGGAGTCGGCGCCCTCGGCAGCGCGCTGTTCCTGGGCTCACGCTCATCGGCAGCCGGGCTGACCCGCTGGGTGGCCAGAGGTGCCGTCATGGTTGGGGCCGGACAGGCTTCATTTGCGGCGAGCCCCTGGCTACCTCTCGCCCTTTTCAGCCTCACCGTGACGGGAGCCGGCATTGTGCTGACGATGGCGGGCTCGAACACGCTGATCCAGGCGCATGTGGACGACGACAAGCGGGGTCGAGTGATGGGCCTCTTCTCCATGGGCCAGGGCATGTTCCCCATCGGCAGCCTGCTCGTCGGTTTGGGGGCTTCCGCTCTCGGCCCCCGGCCGGCGGTCATGGCCTCGGCCATCATCTGCCTGATCGCCGCCCTTATTTTTGGACGTTCGACTCGGCGGGCCACCGAGCCGGCTCCGCTCCGTCCCTCCCTCGGTCTCGACCCCTCCACCACCCCGGAATCCTGATACAAACTAGGGGGTATTTGGGACAAAAAACGCCGAACTTTCGCGAGTAGATGCGAAGCCGCAACCGGGGAAGTGACTAGAATGGAGGTCGCGTCATCGCTTGCATCATGCCGTGTCCTCGCCGTCATCCTCCCGTCGGGAGTCTCCCGGGCCCCTGCCCGTGGGTCCGGTGGTGGCTGATTGCGCAGCTCTGGCTCCTGGGAGCCCTTCACGCCCAGACTCCGGCCAAAGAAGCCGCACCCGCTGAGGCCACCCCTGCGCCGGCGGCAGCGGCTGAGCCCGCCGAACCGCCCCCGAACTCCAACGCCAGCTGTCTGGAGTGTCACAGCGACCCCAAGCTTTCGATGCGCAAGGCGGGCAAGAAATTCCCGCTATTCGTTGAGGAAAAGACGCTGACGGATTCAGCCCACCGCAGTCTCGACTGTATCGACTGCCACGAGGATTTCGATGGTGAGAGCAACCCGCACCGCAAGCCGATGGTGCCCGTCGATTGTGCTTCCTGCCACGAAAAGACGGGGAAGAAACACGCCTTCCACTCGAGTTTGTCCCTCAAGCCCCTGCCCGCCGGCCAGGATACCTCCTGCACGGCTTGCCATGGCACCCACGCCGTGGCCGAGGTGAAGAAGCCAAACTTCCCCTTTGCGCCCGGATCCCAGCACCTCGCCTGCGCGAAGTGTCACGAAGACGTCGGCAAGCGGTTTGAGGCCTCCGCCCACGGCCACGCTGTCCTCCGCAATGCCAAGAACTCCCCGGACTGCCTCTCCTGCCATCGCCAGCCCTCTCCCCCGAAGAACAGTCCGCAAACCCTGGAGCACAAACTCGCCCTGACCCGACTCTGCGAATCCTGTCACGTGGACAAGGTCAGCGTCGCCGAGAAGTCCTTACGCGGAACTCACTTCGTCGAATCCTACGAAAAGAGTGTGCATGGTCTGGCCCTGGCCGCAGGCAAGGCCGATACCGCCACCTGCATCGACTGCCACGGTTCCCATGAGATGAACCGGGCGATGGCCAGTGACGCCCGCGTCAATCGGCTGCACGTCGCCGAAACCTGCTCCGCCTGCCACGAGAAACAGTCCCAGGCGTTCCACTCCAGCGTGCACGCCTCGGCCCTGATCGAGGGCAATCAGGACAGCCCGACCTGCACCACTTGTCACGGTGAACACACGATCCTGACCCACACCAATCCCCTGTCGCCGGTCCACAAGGAGAACGTGGCCCGCGAAGTGTGCGCCACGTGTCACGCCTCACTCAAACTGACGGCGAAGTACGGGCTCGCCTCGCACACGTTCCAGACCTTCTCCGACAGTTTTCACGGGCTGGCGGTGCGCGGAGGCTCGGTCGAGGTGGTCAATTGCGCCAGCTGTCACAGTTCTCACGCGATCAAGTCGCAGGACGATCCCACCTCGACGGTGCACAAGGACAACCTGATTCAGACCTGCGGTCAGTGTCACCCCGGCGCGAACTCGCGTTTCACCGTGGGCAAAGTCCATGTCAGCCCCGAGGCCGAATCCGGCAAAGGCGGCAATCACCCGCTGCTCTACCTCGTCTCCAGCCTCTACACCCTGCTCATCATCGTCTGCGTGGGCGGCATGGCGGTGCACAACATTCTCGATTTCACCCGCAAGATCCTGCGCAAGCTGGCCATCCAGAAAGGCCAGATCGAGGAGGAGCACGTGGCCCACCGGCTCTACCTGCGCATGACCGGGCAGGAGCGACTGCAGCACGCCACGCTGGTGATCAGCTTTGTGCTGCTTGTCGTGTCCGGGTTCATGCTCCGTTTTCCCGAGGCCTGGTGGGTGGTCGGTATCCGAAACTTGAACTCGCATGCCTTCGAATGGCGCGGTCTGATCCACCGGGTGGCGGGCGTTGTCTTGCTGGCCGCGGGCGTCTGGCACGTCTGCTACCTCGCCTTCACCGAGGCCGGTCGCTCGCTGTTCCGCGATCTGTGGTTGCGGCGCCGGGACTTCACCGATCCGTGGGCGGTGCTCCGCTTCAACCTCGGCCTGTCGCCGACCAAGCCCGCCTTCCCGCGCTTCAGCTACATTGAAAAGGCCGAGTACTGGGCCTTGGTGTGGGGCACGCTGCTGATGGGAGTGACCGGCATCGTCCTCTGGTTCGACAATATCTCGATGGGACTGCTGACCAAACTGGGCTTCGACCTTTCGCGCACGATTCACTTCTACGAAGCGGTCCTCGCCACCCTGGCCATCATCGTCTGGCATTTCTACTTTGTCATCTTCAACCCCGACGTCTACCCGGTGAACCTCGCTTGGCTGACCGGCCGCATGTCCGAGAAGGAAATGCTCGAGGAGCACCCCTTGGAGCTCGCCCGCCTCAAGGCCCTGGAAGCGGAGCAGGAGAAGGCAAAGCACGCGGCCGCGCCCGAAAAGCCACCCGAGCCTCCCGTCAAAGACAGCGCCTGATCCGCACTTCGGCCCTCCCGCCCTAGCCCCCGGTGGAGGTGCCTCGTCGGGGCCCCGCCCGGACCCTCGGTGTCGCCTCCGTCGTTCGATTTCCCAAGGCGAAGCCAATCCGCGCGGGGTCGGCGAACCCACTTCCAACGGATGCCAGCCTTGCATTGGGCCTGCGTGACCGCGGGATTCGTGGTTTACCCTCTGCCTCGATCCGTATCAGCCTGCTTCTCCATGCATTCTTGCCATCGTTGGGTTCGCGCCTTGGGCGCTTCGCTCCTGCTGTTCAGCCTTGCCCCAGGTTTCGTCCGCGCCGCCGAAAGCACACCGATCTCCGGACGTCGCACGCTGGTGCTCGGCGACAGCATCACTCAAGACGGGCGCTATGTTTCGTTTCTCGAATACTACCTGCACCGACTCAGTCCCGGACCCGCCTCCGATCTCATCAGCATCGGGCTGAGCAGTGAAACGGTCTCCGGTCTGAGCGAGCCCGGGCATCCGTTTCCGCGACCCTGCTTGTTCACGCGACTCACCGACGCGCTCGGCAAGGTCAAGCCGGCGGTGGTGCTGGCCTGCTACGGCATGAACGACGGCATCTACCTGCCGCCTTCTCCTGAACGACTCGGCGCGTTCACCACCGGGCTCGACCAGCTCACGCAGAAAGTGAAGGAAGCAGGCGCGACGCTCATCCTCATCACGCCACCCGTGTTCGATCCGGTGCCGATCGCAGCCAAACTGGCGAAACCGGCGGAGCCGGCCGGTGGGTATCAGGCTCCCTACGCACGCTATGACGAGGTGCTCGCCGAGTTTGCCCAGGCCGGGCTGAAGCGACGCGATCAGGGAATCACGGTGATCGATCTGCACCAGGCCATGTCCGCCGAACTTGCGACCCGGCGAGCCACCCAACCGGCCTTCACCTTCAGCCCGGACGGAATTCACCCGAACGACCTTGGTCATCTCCTGATCGCCCGCACCGTAGCCCGCGGGCTGGGCCTGACCCCACCCGAGGCAACCCTTGAGGCCGAACTGGCCCGGATCCAGGCCGATCCGCTCTTCGCGCGGGTCGCTGAACGCCGCGCCCTCCGCTCGGAGGCCTGGTTATCCTTCGTCGGATACAACCGGGGCGGAGCCTTCAAGTCAGGTTCGATCAAGGCCGCCGAAGCCGTCGCCGTCCGGCTCCAGTCCGAGATCGAGACCCTCGCCCGCCGGGCACCGTGACCCCTCCCTGCAGGAACCGGGTTGATCACGAAGGGACACGAGTGACCCCGAGTCCGGAGAGAGATCGGAGGAGTCGCGAACCCAAATTGAGTTCGCCTAAACGCGAACCAAACCCTCGCAACTCTCGGTGCCGGTTTTCATTCGTGCAGATTTGTGTCCGTTCGTGGTCAACCAACGCACTCACTCGAGCCCACCCGTATTGCTGACAAACGCCAGGTGGGCGCAGTCGGGTGACCAGGAGGGCACATTGATCGTTCCCTGGCCGCCAAAGAGGTAGGCAATCACCCGGGGTGTACCCCCGTTCGCCGGCATGAGACGGAGATAGACCTGCTGGTAATACGGGTGGTCGTCCGCCTTCACCTCTGGGCCGTAGGACAGGAAGGCGATCCATTTGCCGTCAGGTGATACGTGCGGGAACCAGTTGTTGAACTCATCGTTCGTGAGCTGCACGGGATCGGAGCCATCGGGCTTCATCCGCCAGAGCTGCATGCGACCGGTGCGGCTGGAGTTGAACGCGATGTAGGATCCGTCCGGCGCATACTCCGCGCCGTCATTCAATCCCGGACCACGCGTGAGGCGGACCTCCTCACCGCCGCCAGCCGGAATCTTGTAGATATCGTAGCGCAGCGCCTCTTCGGGGCGCTCCCGGCGTCCAGCGGTGTAGACGAGCCAGGCCCCGTCCGGCGACCAGCCATGGAGGTAGGAGGGAGAAAGCGAGGTGACCCGAGTCGGCACGCCTCCTCCGATGGGCAGGGTGTAAATGACCGAGCGGTTCTCGTCCTCCGCGCTGTGGTGACTGATGCCCAGCCGCTTGCCATCGAAGCTAGGCACGTGGTCGTTGTTGTTCCGGTTCGCGAACCCGGTGTCGAGCGGCGCAACCTTGCCTGTCACCCGGTCAAACGTCTGCAGCCGGCCCTTGTTCGGTCCGGGACCACTGACATTCAAGATCAGCGTGCGCCCGTCCGGCAGCCAGTTCGGCGCCTCGAACTGCTCGGGCGATTGATGCACCACGTTGAGTTTTCCGGTGTGCACCTGGAGAATCTCCAGCAAACTGCCCAGGTAGTCGCGGTAGGGCACGTATCCGATTTTCGGAGGCTGCACGATGCGCACATCCTTGAAGATCGCCTCTTCCTTCACGGCTGCGTTGTGTGAGCACAGGAAGAGCCCGACCTGGACCGACTCGCCCAGATCGAGGTCCGTGACGCTGGCCGTGACAAAGGGCTCACCAAAGCGCGCCGAGGAAAAGAGATACGTGGTGCCGCGACGTTCCAGCTGAATGACGTCGCCCCCTTTGAGCGGCAGCACCACCTGCTCGGTCGAGGCCGCTTTGGTCCGGCGGAATTGGAGGGACGTCAGGCCGTCCCCGTGCAGGCAGGCGTCGGCGTAGGCGGAATCGGCATCGAGGGTGGACCGCGCCATCCAACCGAGTTTGCGATGCGGATCGACTCCCTGACCCACGAACTCCACCCGCGCCCGGACAATGAAGTCGCCCTTGAGCGTGTTCCACGCAAAGTGAAACTGGTCCGAGGCTCCCCAGAGATTGATTCCCCCGGCACTCATGCGATATTGCTGCAGCGTAGCATCATAGGTCATCGATCCGGCGATCGCCGGGGCACCGATGTCCGCGTGCTGGGAAAAGCGCCCAACTGCGGATTGAGCCGCAGCCGTCGCGAACCAGAACAACATTCCAGCCGCAAGGCCGGCAAACCGGGGTGGGGTCATAGGAGGGGGTCAAGGGGTTGCACCGCACCCCGCCACCGTGAAAATCCGGCATTCGGAAGGCCACTCCAATACGCCAGAACGCAACGACCCGACAATGGATCGCCAGCGGAGGCAGGAACGCCCATTCCCGTGCCTACGGTCGACTCCTCTTCCGAAGGAACGGCTGAGACCTGAGGTACCCGTCGCCGGACACTGCAGATGTCGGGAATGGAAACGGGCCCATCCCCAAAACCATCTCGACCAGAAATCAACCGATCCTCTTGGCTGCGGCGCAGGTAGGCACGCAAGGGAATCGACTGTTGTCGCTCACCGATCTTCCGCCAACGTAAACGCATGGCAAAAGACTGGCTTGGTCTTGTTTTTACCACGCTCGTCTTTGCCTCGGCCGCCCATGCACAACTTGCGTGGTCGAGCGCTCCATCCCCTACTCGGGAAACCCTGCACGCGGTCGCCTCTGGAGCGGACCAGTTTGTTGCGGTCGGTGACCAGGGCGTGATCTTGACTTCACCGGACGGGCAACAGTGGACCCAACGTCACAGCGGAACGTCAATTCGCCTGCGGGGTGTGACGTTGGGATCGGGCCTCTTTGTCGTGGTGGGAGATGGCACCACGGTGCTTCTGTCACATGACGGACGGGAGTGGAGACCCGCCGGCGGGCTTCGCCCACCGGACAGGCCCGTCAACTTCACCGCCATCGGCGCAAGTGGAACTCGCTTTCTCGCTTTGGGCGAAGGAGGCGCGTTCGCCAGCTCCGAGTTTCCACCCCTGACGTGGCTGTTGAGCACGGAGCGCATTCCCCCGTTGGCCTGGCGCGGAATAACCGAGGGTCTCGGTCAGGTGATGATTGTCGGAAGTGAAGGGGTGCGGGGCAGTCGGGACAACTTTGAGCACTTCTCGCTCCGATCGCCAGCCGGCGTTCGGGAGCTTGAAGCGGTGACCTTTGATCGCGGGCGTTTCGTTGCGGTCGGACAGGCGGGTGTTACGGTGACATCCCGCGACGGTCTGGCCTGGGAGGCGGCCACCACCGGCAGCTCAACCACCCTTCGGGGCGTGGCGCCCTTCAACGGGCTATTTGTGGCCGTGGGCGATTCGGGGCGCATCCTCACCTCGAGCGACGGCATGGCGTGGGCGCCCCAGACGTCTTCATCCACCGCGAACCTCCGCTCCGTTGCCGCGTCGGCGACCATGGCTGTGGCGGTCGGCACCGAAGGCACGCTGCTGTTCTCCCATCGTGCCGCCCTTCCGCCCAGCTTGGTGGCCCCACCCGATTCCGTGAGCGAAGAGGCCGGAGGCGCCACCTACCTGAGCGTGGAGGCCACCGGTTCCCAACCCCTGACCTATCAATGGTCCTTCGAAGGCACTCGCCTCGCGAGCCCCTCGGAGCCGCGACTGCGGTTCACCGAACTCAAGCCGTCACACGCTGGCAACTACACGGTCACCATCACCAACGCCCATGGCAGTCTCACAACCACGCCGGTTCGGCTCACGGTGCTCCCGGCTGCGGCACCCAGGGTCATCGACTCGACCTTTGATCCTCGGACGTCCGTCAGCCGAGCGCCCACTGCGCTGCACGCACTGTCCGGAGACCGCCTCCTCGTGGCGGGGGCGCAGGCGGGCCGTCTGCTGCGGCTCCGGGAGGATGGTACACGGGACTCGTCCTTTGCGGAGGTCCAGGTTTCCGCCGCCCCCTCGGAGTTCGCCGACCCCGACATCGAGGCGCTCGCTGTGCAGGCCGACAACCGCATCCTCGCGGGAGGACGTTTTTCGATTGTCAACGGGCAGGTGCGACAACGGTTGGTGCGCCTGTTGGAGGGCGGCTCCGTCGATACCGGCTTCACCGCACCCCCCGAAATCACCGACGGGCCAGGAGTGCGCGCGATCGCGGTCGACCCGGGCGGGAAAATCTATGTGGCCAACGGCACCTCCCGCGTCTGGCGTCTCCGGCCCGACGGCTCCCTCGATCCGGAGTTTACCTCCCGCGAAGTGCCCTCCGTGCCGGATGAGCCCAGGCTGCTCTTTCACACCCTGGCAGTCGCGCCCGACGGCAACCTCGTTGCCGGCGGCTCCTACTCGGGCGTCCTCGCGCACGCCGGTCCGGTGCGCTTCAAAGCCGACGGTCAGGTCGACTTCCAACTCAGCGTGCCTCTCCTCAACCCGGCGGGCGCGAGTTTCACCCCCTACGAGACGGACGCCCTGCGCGTCCTGCCCGACGGTCGCATCCTGGCCGCCGGCACCCGCTCCTACTGGAACTCGCGTTTTCCGACCACCCAGTACCTGCAATATTGCTCCCGCTACCTGCCCTCGGGCGAGCCCGACCCGGATTTTGCGATCCCTTCGCTCGCCGATAGCACGGGCATTCGACCCTGGAGTCGCGTCTGGTTCTACCCCGACGGCAGGACCTTGCTGACACGCCAGGTCGGCTACCCCGCCGTCGAGGCCTTTGTGTTCGACGTGCTTGTCCGACTTCGCGCAAACGGGAGCCGTGACCCGGACATCGGAGGGGCGGTGCACCTGCGGCTCACGCCTTCAGGACACGAGCCGCCGCCATCCATCCGACAGGCGCTGGCGCTGAGCTCCGGGAAGCTGGTGTTGGGCGGCAACCTCTCCCTGGTTAACGATCCAAAGCTCCCCTTCATAGCCCGGCTGAACGAGACGGCGACCGAAGGGATCCGAGCACCCGAACAGGTTGAGCTGACGGCCGTTCCAGCCCGCGCAGCGGTTGGCGAGACCGTCACCTATCGGGTCAGCTCCCGCGCCTCCGGGCCATTGGTCTACCACTGGGGTAATGAGTTCGCGCGCGATCACCCGCGCCAGGACGAGCGCACGGCGATTTACCCCGTCGTCCCAGTCCTCACCGTGGTCAACGCCCGCGGACAGGTCACGCCGTCGATTTGGCTCCAGCAGTCCCCTTCGGTGACTCCGCCCCGGATTGTCAGTCAACCCACCCCGGTATCTACCCAGTCAGGTCGCGATTTGGAACTTGGGGTGCAGGTGGTCACCGACCCGTTTGTGCGGAGTTCGTATGAATGGCGACGAAATGGTGAGTTCGTCGCCTACACGGAGGGCCGGTTGATCGTGTCGGGAGTCACTGCGGCCGCAGCCGGAACCTACACCGTCATCGTCCGCGATCAGTTTGGCCATGCCACTGCGGGCGCCCCCATGGTGGTGACCGTCGATGATACCTCGCGCCTGGTCAATCTGAGCGCTCGGGCCTGGGTGGGACCCGGCCTGGCCGGTTCCGCGGGCGAAAAGGGCATGTTCGCGGGCTTTGTCATCCCGGGTCCTTCACCCCGGCGAGTCCTCATTCGCGGAATCGGGCCGGCCCTGGGCCAGTTCGGAGTCGCTGCACCCTTGAGAAGCACCCATCTCGCCGTATTCAGTCCACAGGGAGCCGTGCTCCGAGCCAATCAGGGCTGGGATCTCACACCGTCTCCGTTCACTCCAGTCACACCTGCGGACTTCGCCGCCGTCGGCGCCTTTCCACTCGCTCCGGGCAGCAAGGATGCCGCCCTGGTCCTTGAGTTGGAACCCGGCGCCTATACGGCCACGCTCACCGGACAAATCAACCCCGCCACCGGGGACTCCGATGTGGGCGTGGGATTGATCGAAGTCTATGAATACGACACTCGCACCGACCGCCTGACCAACCTCTCCACCCGCGTCACCGTCGGAATTGGCGGCGAGGTGGCCATCCCGGGACTCGCCGTGCGCGGGGCGGTGCCAAAACAGGTGTTGGTGAGGGCAGTCGGTCCCGGACTGGCCGCCTTTGGCGTGGGCAGCCCGCTCCCCGATCCGAAGTTCGAACTGCGGGACAATGCCGGTCAGGTAATCGGAGCCAGCGATGATTGGAGCAGCACAGCCGGCACGTCCGCGATCCGCCAGGCCGCAGCCGCGGTGGGGGCCTTCACGCTTGCCGAAGGCAGTAAGGATGCGGCTCATCTTTTCACCCTCGCTCCCGGAAATTATACGTTGGTGGTGACCGGCGCGCCCGCCACTTCTGGGGTCACACTCGTCGAAGTTTACGAAGTACCCTGACCAGGCATCAGCCCAGGAATTACGGTTGCCTCAGCTCAACGCCCGCCGGTCCGCCACCGCCCAAGGCCCAGACCAAAGCACCGGGCAGGGTGTGCTGCCACGAGGCGAAGTCGTGGCCTCCTTCGAACAGCTGGTACGTCACATCATGGCCGGTGGCCCCGAGGGCATCGCGAAATCCTGTCACCCCCTCAATCTGCGTCATCCGCTGCAGCACGTCCTCGCGATGCCGTATGTTCCCCTTGTTTTCGCGACTGCCCACCTCGAGGAAGAACGCCGTCGGCAGCGGTCGCCCGAGCTCTCGATACGTGTGGGAGAGCCAGCCTTCGTTCCACCAAAACGAGCCGGACTGGCAGATCACGTGCTGGAACACACCCGGACAACGCAACGCGACGAACGCGGCCGCCAGGCCCGTGTAGCTCACGCCGACCAGGACGCGCCGCTTCACCTCGTCCAGCTCGGGAATCGCTCGGGCCAATGCCGGCAAGAGGTCCCCGACCACGAAGTGGGCAAACGGGGGATGACACGGGCACTCAATCCAGCGTGCCGCCGGACTGTGGTGGGACACCATCACCAGCCAGACGGGCTCAATCGAACCGGACTCCACCAGCTCCCGCACGGTGCGCTCCGCGTCGATGCCGTTCCGATAGAACTCGCCATCCAACAGCACCAGCATCGCTGCTGGACGTTCGCCCACCGCGCGCACCCAGACCGGTCGCTGGTTGCCCAGCACTTCACTGGAAACGGCTATCGTTGTCTCCTCGCTGATCATAGGTTGGAAGTCCGTTCACAGTCAGGGACGCGCAAACCATGGCAAGCCTGCAGCGCCTACGAGCTGGGTGGGCATCTTGCGGACGTTTCTGAACCGCAATACGAGGGCCGCAGCCAGGGACAGTCCTCGCTTGCTCCCCCGGGCGCTCCCCCGGCAGGCTTCCCGGGTCACGGTGAGCCCTACCACCGTGCCTCACGCTTCCATGTCACAGCCCGCTTGTCCCGTCTGCTCTCTCACCGATGTCCTTGGCCATTCCGATCACTGGGAATGCGCCACCTGTGGCCACGAATGGCCGAAAGAGGCCGTGGCCGAGGCGGCGCGGGTGGTGAAGGACGCCCACGGCAATGTGCTGGTCGACGGCGACACGGTCGTCCTGATCAAAGACCTCAAACTCCGCGGCTCCTCGGGCGTGCTGAAGCAGGGTACCAAGGCCAAGAACATCCGGATCGTCGACGGCGACCACGAGATTGACTGCAAGATCGACGGCAGCGCCATGGCCTTGAAGGCCTGCTTCGTCAAAAAGGCCTGACCCAACCCACACCTTTATGGAAGACCCCACCTACCCCGCCAGCGACCCCTTCCGCGCCGCCCGAGAGGAGCGCGGGGTGCTCGACACCACATTCCAGGGAAAAAAGGTGCCGATGATCCTTGGCTACAAGGACGTCCGGGCGGCCGCAGCCGATTGGAAGACCTTCAGCAGCGACGCTCCTTTCCGCGTGCCGATTCCCTCCGAGGAGGACGTGCGTTCGGTGCGGCAGTTGCCGGTCGAAACCAATCCCCCCGAACACACCGAGTACCGCAGCATCATCGACCCGTTCTTTCGCCAGGCGCGCGAGCCGGAGATGGTGCAGCGGATGGACGGACTCATCTGCGAACTCCTCGACCACGCGGCCCGGGGGGAGTCGATCGAGGTGGTGCGCGAGCTTGCCCTGCCCCTCCAGTCGCGGGCACTCACCTACCTGCTCCGCATGCCCGAGTCGGCCGCGGACGAGTGGATCAGCTGGGGCATCCATGTGTTTCGCGATGGCGGCAATGGCGAGGCAAAGGGAGTGGCGCTTGAGCGCTACATCCAGCAGCAACTCGACCGTGCCGCGGCCGCGCCCGGCGACGATTTCTTCAGCGCGTTGAATCAGGCGACTTATCAGAACCGTCTGCTGACCCGTGACGAAAAGGTGGGTTTCGCCAACCTCACCTTCGCCGGAGGTCGCGACACCATCATCCAAATGGTCGCGTCGATCATCGGCACCTTCGGCAGCCACCCGGAGCTGCTCCAGCAGCTCCAAGCCCAGCCTGACCTGGTCATGAGCGCCACGGAAGAGTTTCTCCGCTTCATTTCTCCACTCACCCACCTCGGACGCGTGTGCCCGCACGCCACCGACGTCAAGGGTGTGCC
This sequence comes from Opitutaceae bacterium, assembly GCA_046346755.1. Classification (GTDB taxonomy): domain Bacteria; phylum Verrucomicrobiota; class Verrucomicrobiia; order Opitutales; family Opitutaceae; genus UBA6669. Next base: position 13,687 of record JAXMHM010000030.1, read on the forward strand.
CGTCGAGGCGGATGAACGGGTTTCGCTCTGCTTTGCGTCGGCCAATCGCGACGCGACCATCTTCGAAAACCCCGACCAGTTCCAACTCGACCGCAAACCCAATCCCCACGTCGCCTTCGGCAGCGGCCCGCACCTCTGCATCGGCGCGCTCCATGCCCGCCTCATTGTGCGCACCCTCCTCCGCCGGATCAGCGACCGACTCGCCTCGATCCAGATTCTCCACGCCGAAGCCAACGTCGAGCGCGAAGCCCACTACGAACGCCGCGTGGGTTACGAGGCGTTGACGGTAAAACTCCACGCCAGGGCCTGAGTCGTATCCGTTCTTATCAGTACCGCAGTCGCGGGAACAGCGCCGATTGCGGGTCGCGCTACAAGAACGGTCGGGCGCGGTGGTTCGTGGACCGTCCCTCGGCGTCTTTGGAGCGACGCCCTCCACCGGAGTCCCTCCCATCGGACGAGGCGCACCGTCGACTCGCTGGGGTTGACCCGCAGGTGCGACTGCGGGATCCGTGGTTCAATCGCGGTTTTAAGGAGGGATCGATGCTCCTCGCGCCGATCCCGTTGCGTCCAGCCTGCTCGCTACTTTCTGCCCCGGATCACGCCTGAAAGCAGGGAGACCAGGAACAGCACGAGGAAGATGAAGAAGAGGATCTTGGCGATGCTGGCGGCGGTGCCGGCGATGGCGCCGAAGCCGAGGATGCCGGCGATGAGCGAAATGATGAGGAAGAGCAGTGTCCAATAGAGCATGGTTGCAGTGGGTTGAGGATTGACGGGGATCTTCCGGAGGCGACGGCGCTAGAACGCCGCGGAAAGGGTGACGGAACCGAAGGCGCTCCAATCGTCGCGCTGAGTTTCGAATTCACGGGTGCGATGCACGAGCGTGGCGGTGAGCTGCCAGCGTCCCGCAATGATGCCGAGACCCACGGACAGATCCGCGACGAAGTTCTCCTTCTTCACGGAGGGGCTGTCCTTCCAGACGTTGCCATCCAGAAACACATCATGGGCCACCGCGCGTCCCTCGGCCGCGCCGAAGACAAAAACGCTCGCGTCACGATCCGGTGCTACCCGCGGATCTCGATCGTCCCCGGGCGCCGCACCGATGGCTCCACCCCGGGACAAAGCCACGCCGAAATCAGTCGGGAGGTTGACGCCGAGTCGTAGCAAAGTCCCGGCGTTGGCATAGGTCTGCACCGTACCGAGCGAGACGCCCACGTGCGGGACGAGGTCGATGCCGAGGCGATCACCCAGCGCGCGACCGACCAGCCGCTGCCGGCGCTCATACACCAGATTCAGCCCCGGCTCGTTGCGTAACTGGTGGTCCCACCCCTGGGGGATGTCGTTGCCCAGGATGCGATGGACGGTCTTCTGAGTCTGCTCGGCGCGGCTGTTGGACCCCACCACGCCGGCCTGAATCGACACGATGTCGGCACGCCTCGTGTCCTTGGAGATGAAGGAGAGCTCCAGGTAGCTCCAGCCGGCATAGGGACGGTCCGTGGGATCCGGCACCGTCACGTCCGTGTTGTGCGGCGTGTAGATCACCTGTCCGAACGAGAAGCCGAAGTTCTTCTCCGTTTCCGGCCGGTTGACAAACGGGAGAGCGTCGAGAAATCCGCGGCGCCAGCCCCGCTGGCCCCAGTCGGTCAGATCCGGGGTCATCCAGGAAAGTTTGGCGCCATTCGTGTAGTGCTCATCCGTGCCGCCGAAGTAGTCATTCTCGAAATACAGGGTGAACAACCCGGCCCGGCGCGCCCGGCCATTTGTCACCGGTTCGGGCATGGAACGCGCAGGCTCCACCTTTTCCACCCGCGACTCCGGGAGGGGCGCAGCGGCGAGGGGGAGCTTGGCTTCGGAGAGACAAAACGCGCAGGCCAGGGCTGGAAGCAGGGAGAGGCGGTTCATGCCCCGCCCCCTTGCAGACGAAGTGCCAACCCGGCGTCGATCGCCCTAGTTGCTGGATGCCAGCGGCTTCACAGCAACCGTGGTGAGCCCTGGCTTCCTCCCGTCTGGCAAAGTGCAGGGTTCACCACCACCCCGGTCGCGCATTTCGCACGATGTCTCCGGAACCATCCCCGATGGAACCTCACGTACAAACACCGGGCAGCCCGACGGCCTTCACCGGCAACTCAAGCGGGAAGAAGGCGGTGGCGCCACCGGAACGCAGGCATTTCCCGCGTCCGGTGCTTAAGTTGAAACCCAGGCGCGACTGCGGGATTCGTGGTTCAATCGCGGTTTTTGGCTTCGTTCGTGTCCATTCGTGTCAATTCGTGGTCTATCGCCTGGAACTTTCCCGCTAAGCCTTGGGCTTGGGCGCGTCCGCCTGTTCCGGTGCCGCTTTCACCGCCTGCACTTCCTGAATCGCCTCCTGCAGGGAGCGCTGCATGTTCTGCATGATCGGCCCCATGCGTGACTGCATCATCGTCATCGATTTCTGCATCACGATCGGCATCTTGGCCACGAACGCGCGACCGGCCGGGCTCTCGTAGAAGGCGATCAGACCGTCGATTTCCTCCTGGGTGAAACTCTCCGCATAGACCTGGATGTAGAGGTCCTTCATGGCATCCCAGCCCAGTTCCTGCTTCATGTTCGCCATCAGTTTTGCGCGCAGCGTCTCAGCCAGCTTCTGGGCTTCCGGGGGCAGGGTCTTGCCGCGGAGCGCTTGGTCCATGCCGGCCTTCATCATGCCGTCCATCTGCTGGTACATGGTTCCCAGGAGCTTCTCCACCTCCGTGACCGATAGCAGGCGCTCAATCGATGCCTGGCTGGGCGCCGCTGCGAACGCAGCCGCGCCAAATGACAGTGCACACACCACCGATATCAGGTACTTCATAACAAATGGAGTCAAAGGCGGCCCAGGCACGGTGGGGAGGGATTCCCCGGGACTTCAGCGCACCTACCGGGAGGAAGCGACCTCCGGCGTCTTCACCACCAGTTTGTAATCAATCTCTGGTGACGGCGCGAGCACCGGCATGCGGGCATCCACTGCTTGGCGCGGCTCGACCACCGGCATGGCTGAAACGACCCGAGCCGGCGTGGCAGTCCGCATTCCACGGATGGCACGGTGACGGGCCAGCGGCGATGAGAACGGCGCAGGCGGGAGAACCCAGGACTCCGGACCATGCAGGTTGGGACTGGTCAACCCGGGCACGGACAATTCGGTGTCGCTGAATGCCGGCAAAGGCTCCTTGCCCGACCCGAACGCCGCGGCTGCAAACACGTTTCCCAGCACCACGGAAAAGAGGAAGGTCTTCATAGGAGGGAACCTGGATACGGCGCCGTTCGCAGTCCAACCGGTCGATCCAGTACAACAGATGTCGTCCAGCCAGGCAAATGCCAAGTGCTGGAAGCTTCGCCACAGGGCGCCGGCCCGGCTACTTCGGACCCAACGACTCCGGACGTTCTGCCTGCGGCAGGGTGAATTCCCCTATCCCGAGCTAGGAGATCCGCCGCGCGCCCTCACACCGAAAGCGACGGATGCCCAACCCTAAGAAAATGACGTACAACTCCTCTCGAACCAGGGGATTTACATTCAAACTCCTGCAATACCCAACCCCTGGGCTAGGGGCCACCCCCCAAAGCCGCGACCATGAACCTTCAGTCATGGAATTTCACTCGTCTGTTGGCGTCCGTGATCCGTTATAGCCCGAGACCTCGCCTGTTCAAAAGACCACCCGCGCGGCCCTCCTGTACCAACCGATGCACCTGAACTTTCACCGCTTCCCTCGCTCCGGATCTGCCGGTGTCGTGCCGGCCGTGAACCCGTCTCGCACCTCGGCTCCCAACCCGCGTCGCTCGTGAGCAAACCCAACCAGCCCGTTCCTCTGACTCTCCGCCGCAAAGCGCCGGACAGCCCCGACACGCCTCCCCGCCCGCGCAACCTGGGTCTGCCCCGGTGTCCGTCCGTCTCGCTGCCTGCGTCGCCCTACCATCCCGCGCTGAATCTCTTCACTTCGCAGAAGGATGCGCAAACCTGCGCTGAATTGCTGGGCTCGCCCTGGATTCCCTTTGCTTTCGCCTGTGGGTACCTGATCACGAATGGCTGGCATTTCCACGACACGGAACAGCTGATCGAGACCTTCTGCCCGGTCCCGCACGAGTGCCTTGAGACCATCCAGGAGATCGTCACCGAACTCCAGAAGTCTGAATTGGCGCCCAAGTACTTTCCGATCCACATCAGTCAGGCCCTGCGCGATCACCCGGTACTCGCCGCCTTGAAACCGCCCGTGTTCGACGCGGTGTGCCAGATCACCCTGATGCGTCTCAACTACCCGCCCTTCAGCGGCAAGAAAGACGATTGGCTGACCGTTCCCGCCTGGGCCCTGCGCATGCCAAAACGGCGCGCGCGGCTGGTTCCGTAACGGACGACCGTCCGCAGGCGGCGCGAAATTTGGCAGTCACCTAGCGGGTGAAGGACAACACCTGCTCCGAATCCGCGTTCATCTGTCCCGCGGCCGCGGGATCCGTGGTTTATGAACGGATCGGTTCGTTTCAACTGCGGAAGATAGGTTCATTCGTGTCAATTCGTGGTCTCACGTCCGAATCGCCCGTGGCTACGACGTCAGCGCGATGAGCGTGCCCAGGATGGCAATTCCGGCGGCCAGGAGCGACTCGCCGGCAATGAAGCCGGAGGCGAGGGGAATGGAGTAACTGTCAGATGACTTCTTGTGGATACGCGTCCAGATCCAGACAATCACGGCACCAATGGCGAACGCCTGGCAGTCCTTGAATTGGAGCACCCAGGACAGACCGAGGCCCATGGTCGACGGCAGGTAGGGACGAAACCGCGGGGCGAGCTTCTCAATCAGCGGGAGTAGCACACCCAGGAGCGCCCCGAGGAGGATCGCCACCTGGGCGCTGTGGGGCAGTTTCTCCAGGGCATTGCCGCCGCCCGTCAGCACGTCCGCCACGGCCTTCCACATATTGGTCGCGGGCGGATTGAATCGTTCGAGTGCCGCCTTGTCCGGCACCATCAGAAACCACGCCGGAACCACCGCGAGCGTGCCAAAGAAGATCCCGAGGAACTGCGCCTGAAACTGGCGGCGAGGATTCGCACCGAGGAGGTAGCCGCTCTTCAGATCGGTCAGCAGGTCCGCGCTCGCGGAGGCCGCGTTGGCTGCCGTCGAGGCGGAGATCAGGTTGTGCTGGACATTGCCCGGCGAGAGCAGCGCGAACGTCAGCTGCATGACCTTGCCCATCGCCCCGATCGGCGTGGTGTCCGTCTCTCCCGTCGCCCGCGACGCCACCATTGAGAGCCCAAAGGACAAGGCCACTGCCACCAGCCCAAGCCAGAGGTTGATGTGAAACGCCACGTACTGCACCAGGAGCATCGCAATCGTGATCGGGACGAGACCAGCGATCATCCACGACACCGGCACCTCCACCGCCTTCATGCGCGCATCGATCTCGGCCGGCGCGGTCACGCCTCCCTTTTTTCGAAAGGAAAACGCCCGGGCGATGGTCGACCACTGCAGCGCAAACGCCGTCAGGCTCGCAAACACCATCAGCGCCGTGCCGCCCCAGAGCGCCCAACGAGGCAGGTGATAGAGCGTGCCGCCACCGATCATCGGGATGGACACCAGGTAGGACGGGTCGGCTGCATGCGCCGCATCGAGGGCGATCAGCTGGGGCCCCACGACAAAGTAGAGCAGGATGCCACCCGCGAGCATCGAAAGCGCCACGCGCACCCCGACAATCATGCCGGCGCCGATCAGCAGGAGGCTGGGATCAAATCCGAAGCCGAGCAGCTGCCGCCCATTCACCTGCCAGTACCCCGCGGCCGGGATCAAGTCGGGCAGGCGCAGGTGGGTGCGCTCGAGGAACGTATCGAGCGCTTTGACCGCTCCTTCCGGAGCCTTCAACAAGGCGACCACCATGCCGGCGATCAACCCCGAGATCAGCACATAGGCCTGGAGCAAGGCGTCGCGTCCGCGGCTGTAGAGGCTCCTCAGTGTCGTGGCCGCGGCGATACCCGTGGGAAATGGAAGCTTTTCCCGATTGATCATCTGCCGCTTCATCGGAACCGCGATGAACACACCCAACGCCGCGGTGCACAGGGTGAAGATCGCAACGACCAGCCAGGGCTGATGATGTCCCTCGATCAGCATGAGCGCGCCAAAACCCGTCGCGATGGTCGAGCCGGTCGAATACCCCGCGGCGGAGGCGGTCGACGCCATACAGGTGTTCTCGAGAATCGACATCTGCGAAAGCCGGCCACCCGTCAGCGTACGCAGCAAATTCCAAGTCACGAAGGAAATCACCACCGCCGTGATCGCCACGCCAAACGACCAACCGATCTTGAGCGTCGTGTAGAGATTCGCCGCGCTCATGAACATGCCGATGATTCCACCCATGACCAGAGCACGAATCGTCAGCTGCGGCATGCGATCGCCCTGATAGACCTTCTCAAACCACTCCGCCTCGGTCCGGCCGGGGTCAATCCCGATGGTAAACGAGTCCTCTACGGACGGCGGCGGAGCATCTGGACCAGGTTGGGTAGGCGAGCTCAAGGGAGGCAGCGAATCACCCGAGCCTAGCCATCCAGGCGCCCGGACAAAAGCGAAAACGGTGCAGATCAGCACGATGCAACTTCATCGCTCGGGTGCATCACCCTTGCAGGAGTGGGGGGCCCACACCGCGGTGAAGCGTCCCCGGGCCGTCGTCGCGGACGGAGACAGAATCAGGTCAGGTGGGCGCCCTGCGTCTCGACGTAGACGGCGTACAGGCTCGTGCTGGCCGTCATGAAAAGCCGGTTACGCTTGGTGCCGCCAAAGCAGACATTGGAGCAGATCTCCGGCAGCAGAATCTGGCCGATGCGCTGACCATCCTCACCGGCGAAGACATGCACGCCGTCGTAGCCGGCCCCCACCCAGCCCATCCCGGCCCAGATGTTGCCCTCGGTGTCGCTCCGGATGCCGTCGGCGAAACCGGCCTTCACCGTGCCGTCGGGCATCTTCAGCTTCATCGAGGCAAACTCACGCCCGCGCTTCAGCTTGCGACCGTCGACGTCCCAGACCTTGATGACCTTCGGGGCGTCCGGATAGTGACTGCCACCCGTGTCGGCCACGTAGAGTTTCTTGTAGTCAGGCGAAAAGCACAGCCCGTTCGGTTTGTAGATCTCGTCGGTGACGCGCTCGATGCGCCCGGTTTGTCCGTCGATGACATACACCGCCTCCTTCTGGTAGGGCTGAACCGAGCCCGCCACCGCCCGGGCGCCTTCATAGTTCATCAGCGAGCCGTAGCCGGGGTCGGTGAACCAGATGTCACCATTTGGGTGGACCACGGCATCGTTCGGCCCATTGAGTCCCTTGCCATCCACCGCCTCCGCCAGCACCGTCACGGTGCCGTTGGGTTCGTAGCGTGTGACGCGCCGCGTGAGGTGCTCGCACGAGATTTGACGACCTTGGAAATCAAAAGTGTTGCCGTTGGAGTTCTGGGATGGCTGGCGGAGCGTGCTCACGTGACCGTCCTCCTCCAGCCACCGCAATTGACGGTTCGTGGGAATGTCGCTCCAGACCAGGTAGCGTCCCACGCCATTCCAAGCCGGACCCTCCGCCCAGAGCATGTCGGGGTGATGGTAGAGGCGCTGGATCGGCGTGTTGCCGAGCTTGGCGGTGAAGCGCGGATCGAGAGCGACGATGTCGGGGTCTGGATACCGCGTCGGCACCTGACCCGACCAATCGCGTTCGGCCCCGCGCGCCCAGCCCGGCAAGACAGCGCCGGCGGTCACGGCCGCCGCGCGGCCCAGAAAGCCCCGCCGGTCGCAGGGAGCAAAGGGGGGCGGCGCGAAATCAACGGACGGGGCTTGGGGACGGGGTATGGAATTCATGGGGTGACAGCACCTTGCCCAACTGCAGAAAAAAGGGAAACCAGAATTCGAGTTGCACGGGGGTTCAGACATGCCCCAGGCCCGGTTAGCGCGTGCAAGGGATTCGCATGCCGCAAGAGTCACCACGCAACCGGAAGCAATCCCTTGAACCACGAATTGACACGAATGGACACGAATCCAGGGCTCAGAGGAGCGGCCAACGCAGGATTCGGGTCCCTCGGCTGAGGGGTGAAATGGTAGGTTTCAGCGGCACCGCATTGGTCGAGGCGCGGACCACCTCAGCGTGTGTTCAGAAACCACGCTTTCCACGAAACCCAAGCCGTAAAGAGACCCACGGCAGCCAGCGTACCCACGAAAACATACGGATCGCCCGGGCCGACACGCCAGGCGACGAACAGCAAGGGAGTATCAACGATTAGGATCGCGAGAACAGCATCCCGCGTTCGACGATACCGAGGACTCTTGTACCTCGGATCGACCGGCGTCATCGTCTCGCATTGCCTCTGCCGTTCCGCGTTGCGCCGAAGGATCTCACGCACGTCATTGGGATCCGATGCGGGGTCGTTCTCGATCATAACCGGTCGCAGTCTCTTGGGGTACGCATCGTTTTGTTCGACGCAAATACGAAACCATTGTCGCGCATATTGTTCCCTATCGCAGTGGTGTTCGGCACCCTGAAGGTACGCCGAAATTCTTGTTTTCGACATGAGCCCTCTCGCGCGTCTGGAAATCCTCCGGTGTTGCCTCACGAAGCACCAGTGGTCGCGCCCGCCTGATTTCAAATCGAGGCGACCACGGCAGGAAGCCCAGGATCAACGTTTGGAACCGGTTCACGCGCGCGTACTGGGTCCGATGAGCAGTGCGATGATCTTCGAATCCAAGAAGCGGAAATGAAAACTGCCAGTCCGCGCGTGGGTGTCCGGAACGCTTTGTCGGGCATCGTAGATATCTTCCAGCATCGGAAGCAGAAACAGGCCCTGGCCCAGTGCTATTACCCGCGACGCCCCAAAGCGCTGCTGAAGAATCTCCAGGCCATGCTTCGAGCCGACGATTGCTTGGATGTGGTGTCCCATGGTTTTACGCGGAGCACCTCACGTGGGCGGCGACGGCCCGGCCGACCGCTCGCCGGATTGACCGGGCGCTGGGAGGTACTTCCTCCACGCGTCGGATTCGGCAGTGCGCTTGAGGAGGGCGTTCCGGTTCTCGATGAAACAGCGCATATACCGTTCGAGAAAGAGGAAATCGACCAGTCGACCGAGAACACCGAGCGGCGAATGAAACTCGAAGCGGTCCATCATCACCGTCTTTCCATCTCGCTCCTCGAAGCGGTGATCATGCGTCATCCGCTGAAACGCTCCTTCGAGCATGCTATCCTGGAAGTGATTCGGGCGCTCAAATTGGGTCATCTTCACGCGAAGCCGCTGCTTCAGGCCGAAATGGCGCGCCTCCCAGGTCACTTCTTCGTCGGCGCCAAGCAGCCCGGACGTCACACCGGATACCGCCCGCTCACCGGTGTGCGCCGCCGTGTCCTGGTGCGCATCCACACTCCGCGCCAGATCGAAGACCCGTTCTCGTGGAGCCGAAATGACGGTTTCAAGATGGAGGACAGCCATTCTGTTTTCGCTTTGTCCGAAGTTCAGGGCTGATCGACGCCGCCTGGCGGTCTTCGATCCGGCGACTGATTTGTTACTCGATTCACTGCCAAAAACTCCAACCCTGCTTCGCATGCGGCAGCATGGGATGCACCCGCGGGCAATGAGGGACCGTCGAGGCCGGCCGCGGCACGACACACCAGCGGTTCACCAACCGGGGTCTCGCGGCAGTGCACGACCCAAGACACCCAAGACGGTGCTCGAACCTCCGATCCTTCCGGGAAGTCCCTGAGTTCGGTGTTTTCCAGACCATAACGGCGTCCGCCGCTGCCGGGTGGGTTGTCACTCTTCGAATCGGAATGGATAGCCGTCATCATGTTTCTTCCGGTCTCCGGGACTCATCCGATCGCGCAGCAATCGAACCGTAAATGCCCCCCTGGCTACGCCGTTTTCAATGAAGAGCCAGTCGGTGATCCGGTCGGTGGGAAACCGGACCCGTCCGCCCCCCTTTACGGACTTCAACCAGGCGGGCTCCCCTAGCAAAACACCTGCCACCTCCTTCGCAGTTCGATCCGTCACCCGTACCCACATATGCTCCCCTTCGTCGGTGCTTCCCGGATCAGTGAAAAAGACCTTCAGCAAACCGGTAAAGACCTCCCCTTCCCTCTCTCGCCGCTGCCAGAACTCGGGCAACGTGCGCTGCGCCTCGGCGATCGCCGCATTCATTTCAGCGTCGTTCTTCGAGACTTTAATAATTCTATCCCCGTTTCGCGAGCAGCCGACCAACGTCAACGCCAAGAGAATCCATAGTTTGTACTTCATTTTCTTATGATTGCACTAAGGTTGAATATGATTCACTCGCTCAGCCGGCGCAGCCCCTGCGCCGGCTGAAGGTAGGACGGTCGGCTGGCTGTATCGGTGCGAGGAAAAACGCAGAATTGGCCACTTTAGGAAATCCAAGTGTAATGCGATGTGAGCGTATAAACCTTCCATGGGGTCCAAATATACCAGCCTTCCTCTCCACTACCCTCATGCGAGGTCAGCACGTAGTCAGACCTGGCCCTGAAAAGGAGTGGAGCTGGACACATCACTTCCTTCACGTCGAACTTCCATCCGCCTGCGATGCTTCCTCGGACTTGCCTCGTCAACGACCCCGGAGCAGCCAACCAGGTCAAGAGCCACAAAAACAGGTAGATCGAGACGATACTCGCGATGACCTTCGGCTGAGTGGACATGTCTCCCGCCAATTGAATCAGATCAGTGGCAACCACGCAGCCGGCGCTGCCTGCATCATCTTGCTTGGCCGCTCTTCTCTTCTACTAACGGAATACATCGTAAATATCGGAAAGAAAGTCACCTATCCAATTATTAAATAGGAATCCCCAGAGCGAACACAACAACACGATGCCGACGAACCACGGCCACGATATGAACTCCGCCAGCCCAACCACAGTCGCTCTATCAAAAGCGATCGGGGCGCGATCATCAGAATGGCCATAACCGACCAGGAACAAAACCAACCCAGCGAAGATCCCTACCAGCGCGCCCCACCCAGCATTTACAGCACGAAAGGTTCGTTGTGTTCTTTTCATCTCATCGTTTGCTTACGGTCGGCCACAGTCGTTGGGGGCCGTTTGAGGACCGTGTTGGCTGGGCTCAATTCGTCTTAACACCAACAGGGTAAAACCTTGCTTCGAATTTTCGCTGTCAACACTCAGCGAGACCGAGGAAATCAGAATTCCGTCCTTCTCAAGAACACAGTCTTTCGGAACGAAGATCTCAAAGCCGCGAAGTTCGTTCAACGTGACATAGTATCCACGGGAAATAATGAATCCACCATCGCGCCGTGCCGCCAGACGAACCGGGAATCGCAAACCTCCTCTCGGAAGTTCTCGCTTTCCGATGAGCGTTAAGAAGGCGCTATAGGTATCTGAAACGAGGACCTCTTCCTTCTCGTCGCAAGCAATCATCCTCGCCAGATAGCCGGTGTCGACAGCTGCACCAAGTGATTCGATCAAAAAGAGGATGAGCAGGAAGCGCATGATTTATTTCTGGACCGGAGCAATTTGGCGCAACTCGGTGAGCACCTGCTGGCCGTGCTCAAAGAGTATTCGCTAGAGTACCTCCTTTGGCGAAACACTCGCAGCATTCGTTTCAGCTTTAGCGGACCATGCGCCGGTGGCGGTGGAGCCCCGAAGATTGAGATACCAACTGCCGGAGATGACCCTATTTTTGAAAGTGCCAATCCATGTGGTCTTTGGGATCGAAGGCTGTTGAGGGGTCATGACAAGACGAATCTTCGCCGCAGTCACTTCACCAGAAATCGCAGCTCTTGTCCTGGCTGTATCCATGAATATGGCGGTACCATTCACGGTCGCGCCGGTTTGTCGTAACTCCATAGTGAATGCCTCAGTGGAGCCGCCGTCTTGCCATTCCCCACTCCACTGGCCCGTGAGGTCGAAACTCGGCGCGTCCAAATCGTTTGGAAGGAGATCGCGGTTCTTATCGCGTGCGACGTATGCACTCTCGAGGGCCTCGCGATCGACTTCTTGGTCAGCAAAGGTAAGCGAAACGACGTGGGCGCGCAGCCAGTAAGCGAGTGAGCTTTTGGCGGTGGGCCACGAGCTATCCTTTCCCGCAACGATGTAACCGGTGGCAACCCAGACTTCGCCGTTGTCGCTTTTAGTAACAAACTTCATGTAGAAACTCCTCCGGCTGGTTGCCTTGATGAACTCACTGGTGACAAGGGTCGCTTTGGAACGACCCGAGCGTTCGATCGACTCGAACTTCTTTCCGCCGACCGGCTGTAGATCCGGATTCTGTGATGCGCCCATGGCGATCTCTTCTGCTAACTCTTCCACACTCTCTTTGGCGGAAGGAAACTTTTCCACCGTTAGGCCGATCTGTACAGGCGCACCGGTCTCATCCACGTCTGACACACCCATGCCGTCACCCTGACGATAAATCGGCATTGTGGGCTGAATGCCATCGAAGGTTCGCCATCCGTTTGGGACGGCGATTTTCATAGGGCCTGCCAAAGCAATCCCCCAATCGGTGTTCGATTTGGGTCCTTGTGCGTTGAGTGAGACGAATGTCGCTAGAAGGAAGTAGAGGTTTCTCATATAGAATCCCGCAGTTTACGAGCCGCGGTAGGTCCAGCTACCGGCTACCCGGTGTCGCTGATCTTGCGACAATGGGGGTGCGAGTTACGCTTCGGCACATTGCCAGCAGGAGCGATCCGCGTCACTTCACAAATGAATGGCGAGAGTTTGTGATTTCCAAGCCAGGGACTTAGCCGGTAACTGCCCAAAACCGGAGCAGCGGTAGCCAGGTGGCGGAGTTGGACGCGGTCTCATTCAGCCTACCCATAGTGTTCGTCCGACGCTTCGACGCACACGGGCGGCAATGCTCGGCATCTGCACTTCCGTTGCTTCAGAACTGGTCCCCCCTCGCCCACCCGAACGTCATTCCCAGGCTTGTATGTCACTCAGGTCAGAGCTCGGCTGGAGAGACACAACCTCTAGGCGAGGCGGGACGCGTCCAAAGGATCAGTGGTATTGACCATACCAGTCCGGCTCATCTTTAGGCAGGTAGGGCCAATCGGTTCGGTTGGGGAGTGTCTTCCGTACGGCCACGGCCTGCACGGGCGTGAGGAACATGCCTCCCAGATCATTGCCGCCGTTGATCGCGTAGAAGCGATACGGTGAATGGGCCAACTGGTCGTTGACGATTGTAAAGAAGGCCACGGTGGCCCGGGCCCAACCCTCAGCTTCATTGTCATCAAGGTCGGGTGAGTAGATGACAAAGTCCCTCGTTCCGTACTTGACCGCATACCTCGCAGCCTTGTCATCGATCACCTCCTCAATCGGCGCGGGCTGAGGCACATGCTTTTGAAGCTCGGGCCACAAGGACTCATAGGCCTTACGAATACCCGTTTCCGCAAGATCCTCGGCATCGAGGAAGACTATCTTGCTATAATCGAGCGTGTCAGACCGGGAATGTGGTTCTTTCCGCCTGGAGCCGAAGAAGTGCCACGCAATGATCAACCCTGCGACAAGACCGAACGTTGCGACGTAGGGGGTGAGATCTCGAAGGCTCATTTCGACAAACTCTCAGACCAATACGGCATTGCAGTACTATAGCTTTGGGGGGGGCCAGGAAAGAGTCCCTTCCGCATAGGTACGACCGCTCCCCGATATTTTCGGACGCGACTTGAACCACAAAACGAAGCCGTCCGCACCACGCTTCCAGGCACATATATAGACGGCATGTTCCACGTTTCGGTCGTGGCTCAACGTATCAGATCATCCATGACTTCATTGCGGAATTGCCCGCGACCCCTCGGCCTTCATATTGAGAGTCCCATGAGGATCAGGATCAATACGGCAATTCCGACGCCGAGCAGCACCCACTGCCACGCCACCGCCATCAAGCCAAGCACCGCCGCGCCGCCCGCAATCCTACCGTTCTCCTTTCGGGTCCAAGCGAACACTCCCAAGCCGATCGCCAGCAGGCCGAGAGCAGTATAAACGATGCTCACTGCAGACGCTGTCCCGCCGGTGGATTCGTCTTTCTTCGGCTTGAGCGAGAAACTCTGCCTGCTCCAACTGATCTGCCATCCTGTTCGTTCATCCTTCGCATGTAATCTAGAAAAGGTGACACTTTCGAATGCAGCCAAGCAGACCGCTACGAATCCAACAATGAGCCCGACCGTTGAGTAAGGATGGCGCATAAAGTGGATCGAAACGTGCTCTTGGCCGACTCTCGGCGTCGCATTTCTGCCGAGTTGGGGTGTTGGACGAAGAGCTGAGAGATCCGCAGGGGTGGACTGTATTCAAAATCGTGGTTTCTCGATCGTCGGAGTTCTATTTCACCGTTGGGTGTCGTGCCGCCACAGGGAAAATTGGGCATTAAGTGACCGGGTCGGCGGGAGCGACACTCGTACACCGTGAAAGCAGGAGCGACATGCGTCACTTCGTAAATGACTGGCGGGAGTTTATTCCTACCAACCAGCGGTTTGTGAAGTGCGGCCCCCGCATTGCAGCGGTGGGGAAGACGTTTTGTCTGGGTGGTTGGAGCGCAGGCACTGCCACCCGAGAGCAGCACTCGCCGGGGTCGCTGGCAGCAAACGGGCCGTGCTCTGTAGGCTGAGGACGTAGGGGTGGTCTGTAGCGACGTAGAGCCCTGTCGCAACCGTTGCGGCGTGGGGGCTCGGAGTTCGAGCCCCAGCGTCGACGGAGCGCCGCCTTCCAAAGGAGATTCGAACCACGGTCACGGCACGAAACGGGTTCCCCGTTCCACTACAGGCAGGGGGAAACAAGCGAAGCCCGGATCTGCGCAGCCGGGGGAGGCGGTCTTCCGGATCGATCGTCGCGCCGTCGCGTCGTTGCGCTTTCCCGGTCCTGGCCCCTGTTGGACCACACTTCAGCGTTGGACCGGCGGCAAGGTGGCCGCCACGCTCACCGTCACGCCCTCGCCGAGTCGGCCGTAGCCAGCTTCGGTGAAGTGGACATCCTTCGGTCGCTGGATCTCACCCTGTCCTGCGCGGGCGAGCGCGTGCAGATCGTTGATCGCCACACCGCTTTCCTCCATCACGCGTCGCGCCACTGCGTTGTAGGCAATCTCGGCGTGCTCGATACGCGCCAGCGTGCCGCCTGGCACAGGCGTGGTCGTCGCAAAGATGAGCATCGCTCCGGTACGTTTCAGCCGCTCGACGAGTTCACGGAGATTGGTTTCATAGTGCTGCAGGTCCGAGACGACTTTGCCTTGCGCGGGCGCGACGTAGTTGCCCTGCGCGTCGAGGTACTTCAGGTCGTGCAGCCCGAAGTTGAAGTGGATCACGTCCCACCGGTCCGTCCCCAGCCATGCCTCGAGCCGCTGCAGCCCACGCCCGGTATCGCCGCAATTCTCGGGCGGCCGGTGAACGTTGGCCCGCCCATGGAGGTTCGCGCGCACGGGTAAGGTATAGCCCATCGCGATGGAGTCGCCTATCAACAGGACGCGCGGCAAACCCGCGACGTCTTCAACCGGCACGAGCGATGGATCGGTCCCAACGGGCGGTTTCGGCATGGCGGTACCGAGGAGGTCCGAGTTCGGCGAGCCAGGCGTCAACGCACGCACGCCGAGCAGTGAGGGCAAGGCAAGGGAGTCGATGGGCCACCCTCAGAGTTTCACCGAGATCGAGATCCACGCGCGCTCCGGCAGACCGCGACCGATCAGGCCGGTGAGGTGGGTTTCGTCGGTGATGTTCTTCCACGTGAGTGTGGCCGACCAGGCGGCTTTGTCGCGCTTCCAATCGTAGCCGAGCGTGGCATCCCACAGCGTCACGGCGGGAAAAAAGAGATCCGGATTGGCGATGCTCAGTTTCTTGTGGCCGGTGTAGTTCGCGCCCCCGCCCACCCACAGACCCTTCCATGCACCGTTTGTGAAACTGTAGCGCGTCCAGACATTGAACAGGTGCTCGGCGGAGTTCTCGATCTTCTTGTTGAGCGCCTGGGCGAGCGCGGGCGGCACGCCGACCGTGCGTGCGTCGATCTGGCTGAAGGAGAGGTAGACCTGCCACGGGTCAGTCGGCGAAAGCGTGAGATCGATCTCAAACCCGGAACTCTTGTCCTTCGTGCCCTGGATCACGCTGGAGAGCGTGGTGCCGGTGACAGGATCGGGGATGGAAAAGCGCGAAATGCGATCGAGCTGGTTGATTTCGAAATAGGAAACCGTCGAGGAGACGCGGCCGTCGAGCAGATCGGTTTTGAAGCCGAACTCCATGCCGTCCGAAGTGATGGGTTTGCCAGGACCAGAGGGCACACCGTTGAACGAGAGCAAGGTGTTGGCCGGCGTGAAGGATTCACTGTAGGAACCGAAGGCGAGCAAGGCGGGCAACACCTTGAAGCCGAGACCCAGTTGCTTTGACGTGTTGGATACCTCGAAATCGGTGCCAGGCTGATTCGTCACGCGGTTGAACGACGAGGCTTCAATTTTGGTGCGCCGGACCCCCGCGACGGCGAAGAGACGCTCATCGAAGAATGAACCGTTCAGCACGGCGTAGTAGGCTTCGTTGCGGCTCGAGGAGGTGGCGCTGGCCTGTAGCGGCAACCCGTTCTCGTCGTAGGCTTCGTTGCGCGAGCGACTCGCGAGATTGAGGTAGTTCCACGTTTGGAAATTCTGCGTCGGGGTTGTGGCCTCGTTGGCGACCCCGGCCGCGGGATTGGCGGTGGACTGGCGGTTGAGCGACTCACCCTCGTTCTTCTGGAGGAATGCACCGGCAAGCGGTTTGAATTGGCCGAAGGGGAACGCGTAGTTGCCCGCAAACTCCACCTGGTAGCTGCGCGCCTCGTCTTCGCTGGTGGTGAGGCGCTTGCGGCGGGCCTGGAAAATGTAGGGTGATTGGAAGACAGCCGAGGGATCGGCGAGCACTTTGGCCGCGAACTGTTGGGCGAGCGCGCGCAGGGTGGCGTTCTTTTCCGCGGTGGTGGCGCCGGCGACGGTGGCGGGGTCGATGATTCCGGCCGTGTTGGCGGTGCCGGGCGCATAGGCGTTGATGTCGCCAATGCCGGTGGCCTTGTTGCGGATCTCGTTGCGCTGGTGGGAGGCGTTGGCGCGAAGCGTCCAGTGATCGGAGAGCTTGCCGGTGTATTCGGCGTTGATGCCCGAGTTGTCAGAGGTGCGCCAGTCCTCATCACCCGTCCAATTGAAGTTCTTCGGTAGGGGAAACGGCGCGAGCAGCCCGTAGTCGAAGGTCGTGGCAACCGGATCGCTCAGCCGCACGACGGCAGTGGGATTGGCGGCGTTCGCCGCCGATGCGATATTGTGCGAGACAACAACGATGTTCGGAAGGGTGTTGAACGGCGTGTGCTCGACTCGGCGGTAGGTTTCATAATCCACCGTCAGCGCGTGGTCGCGGGCGATAAGCCACGTCACCGCCCCTGCCACGACCCAGCGGCTGTCGCCGGTCGGGCCGCCCGGGTTGGGACCGTTCTCGGCCATCGCGTTGACGCGCGCCAGCAGCTTTCCGGCGACCAACGGCTGATTCACGTCGATCTGAGTGCGAAGAGATTCGTAGGTGCCCGCTTCCTGGGTCAGCCGCACCGAGCGGCGTTCCAGCGGCTTCTTGGTGATGTAGTTCACCGTGCCGCCGGGCTCAATCGCGCCGTAGAGGAGAGAGGCTGGCCCTTTCACCACCTCGACCCGCTGGATGTTGACGGGATCGACGTAGCGCGCGCCCACGAAGCCGTTACGCTGCGGCGCACTCGTGTCGAAACCGCGAATGTTGTAGCGAGTGTTCCCCGAGACAAATTCACGGCCGGCACCGGTGACGCCCGGCGCATATTTGACGATGTCCTGCAGGTCGCGTGCTCCAGTGTCCTCGATGAACTGCTGGGTAAAGGCGTTGATGGAAAAAGGCAGATTCTTGATTGGCGTATCGATGCGCGTGGCCGACACGGAATTGCCGGCGCGGTAGCCCTGGTCCTGCGTGGTCGAAACGGTGAAGGTCGAGAGCACGAGGGTTTCTTCCTTGGCTTCGATGGACGGAGTCTGCGCCACCAGAGCGACAGGGAATGCCACGAGTGCGGCGCAAAGCAGATTCGGAAGGCGGAACAGGGTGATGAGATTCATGGGAAAGACGGGGCAAAGCGCGGGGTCGCGCCCAGGGTGGCGGTTTCGGGGGTAAAACGACCCACGCCGATGATCGTGGAGGCGCTCGGCAGGAACAAAAGTACGTCGTCGTTTAAATTGTTGAAATTTGGCTCCGACGGGACGGGTCTTGGCTATGCCTCCCCCGGTCAGACTGAAGGACATCGCCACTCAGGCCAAAGTCAGCGTCGCCACGGTTTCGCTTGCCCTGCGCGACAGCACGCTGATTTCGGCCGCGACGCGCGCGCGGGTCGTCGCCCTGGCCCGGACGCTGGAGTACCGGGCGCATCCCTACGTGTCCGCCTATATGAGTTGGCGACGCAAACGCGGCGGGCTACGCCACCCGTCCATTGCCCTCCTCCATCACTACGACACGGCCGAGGGTTGGCGCAAACACGGCTCGTCCAGTGTGCGGGAAATGCACCGGGGCGTCATTGAACAGATCCGCGTCCACGGCTACAGCGTCGAAGAATTGTGGCTGAAGGTCGCCCGGCCTCGAAGGCTGCTGGAAATCCTTCGCGCCCGCGCAGTGAGCGGACTGATCTTCGCGCCGGTGGCGGCCAAGACGATCCGTTACGAGATTCCTTGGGACGAGTTTTCCGCCGTGCAGATCGGAACCGGTCCCTCCGGCCTGGAATTGCCCCGAGTCGTCCACAACCACTACCAGGGCGCGCTGGACGCGGTCCGACAGTGCGCTGCGCGAGGCTACCGCGGTCCCGGCCTCGTCATCGATCAAGCCCATGACGATCGGCTCCAACACGTCTGGCGCGCCGGCTTCACGATGGGCGTCGAGGAATGCGGCTTCCCGCGTCACTCTGTGTATTTGATGTCCGAAGTACGGCCCGATCCGTCCAGCCTGCGCGCTTGGATGATGCGCGAAAAGCCGGATGTGGTCGTGACCAACCTGCATCACATGCTCGAGACGCAGTTACGCGAATGGGGTTTCAGCGCGCCGCAAGATCTCGGGCTAGTGAGCCTGTCGGTGCCTGCGCTGGGTGATCGAGTGACCGGAATCGAACAGAACGCCGCCCTGATCGGGTCTCGCGCAACCGACCTGCTGGCCGGGGCGCTGCAACTTCACCGCACAGGCGTGCTCCCCGAGGCCATCACCACCCTGGTCAACGGCCGGTGGAACGAGGGCGAGACCCTTCGGACCTCTACCCGGAAGATCCGAGGCTAGGCGCATTTGGGCTCTGCGACGCCCATCCTCGCGGGGGGGTCGACCCCACTTCCAACGGGCACGACTCTGGCGTGAGAGGGGTAAACTTTATCTTACAACCCTCGCGCCGTCGCGTCTTTGCGCTTCCACCTTCGGCTCGGAGTCAGGGCTCGATCAGGACGGGCAGGCCGACGCGGACGAGGGGGAGCAGGGTGGTGGCATCCCAGTTGGCGAGGCGGAAGCAACCGTGCGATTCGGTGCGGCCGACCTGCTCGGGAAGCGGGGTTCCGTGGATACCGTAGCCGGGACGATCGAGTCCGATCCAGGCGAGTCCCACGGGGTTGTTGGGGCCGGGCGGGATCATCAGCTTGCGGCCGAGCTGTCGCGCCTCCTCCGACTCGGGGAACACGTCGGGGTTAAAGGTATAGTCGGGATTGGGAACCACGACGGTGATGCGGAGTTCGCCGACCGGGCGCTTGGCGACGTCCCGGGCGATGCTGACGGGAAAATGCACCACGAGGCGCCCGTCGGCATCGCGGCCTTGCAGCACGCGGTCCGCGAGGCGGATGTGGAGGTGGGCGAGCGGACTCGACACCTGCACGGGCGCCACCGCCGGCAGTCGCACCCGGGCGCCCGGGGCCGCCTGGGTCCAGTCAAAGCCGGGGTTGAGTTTCTTCACCAGCCCGGGATGGGCATGGGCGCGCTCCGCGATCCGTTCGAGGACGGTCTCATGCGCCATTGCCTCCTGCTGCGACTTGCCCAGCCAGGTCGTGCTCACCGGCAGAAGACCGGCAAAGTCGTCCTCCGTCAGCTCGACCTCCTCCCACGCGGCGCGGGTCAGCGCGAGTTGCGCCCGGGTGGGCTCGTCGAGGGCGCCGGTGGGCTCGAGTCCGACGCTGCCCTGGTACGCCACCAGTGCCGCCCGGGTCTGCGGTCCGAGAACGCCGTCAATCGATCCACTCGAGAAACCGCGGCGCGCCAGCTCCACTTGAGCCTCCAGCCAGTTGGCCGCCGGCAAGGCAGCAGGCGCGGTCTCGGAGGCCGTCTCGCCTTCCGTCGCCGCTGCACCGGACGCCGTCGCCGGCACCGGCGGATCCGGCCAGGGCGGCGGCTTGAAGTCGACCGTGGGGGGTGCCGGTGGGGCGCCCTGCGCCACGAGGGCGAGCACACCGAACCCACCGATCCGCGCCCATCGGCCCAGTCCGGTGAGAATCCTCAGGGAGTTCAGGTGTCCCAACGCCATGTCGCCCGACGACATACCAACCGGCGCAGCTTGCCAAGTCCGCTTCGGACGGCACAGGGACGCGGCGGCCTAAAACTAATTCCACCACGGATGAACCTGGATTCCGCAGGCGAGCTTGCGCGTTTACGAAAGGGCCGATCCGAGGGCGGCGTCCGTTGGAGGTGGGGGCGGCGACCCCGCAGGGATTGGCGCTGCGTGAAGACACCGGACGACGGAGGCGGGACCGGTCGGTCCCGTCGCGGTCTCAGCGAGACCACCTCCAACGGAATCGCCACCTTTCTCGCACCCGCTCCGCGGGTTGGCGGCGGCGCAACCGCGGGGGATGTGGTTCAGTCATCAGGGCAGGACGTAGACCTCCAGCAACGCCACGCCGACGCCGGCCGCGACGCCGCTGCCGTGGACGGTGTACGCGCCAGGCGCGAGGGTCACCACCAAGGCGGCGTCCTTGCTGCCGGAGGGCAGCGCAAAGGCACCCACCTGCACCGCCGCCGCGGTCGTCGTCGCCGCGCCGGCTTCGGCACTCCAGTTGTCGCTCGACACGAGGAGCTGGTCCGAGGTTGCCCCCGCGGGTCGCCCGAAGACCTGCAGCTGCGGATCGGCCAGCGTGCCGGTGACTCCGAAGGTCTGCAGGGTGGGTCCGACCGCCCGCAGGAGGAGGGTCCGCGGACCTTCCGAGGAAATGACAAATCCGGCGATGAGGATGTTCGCCCCCGTGCCGACATAACCGCGGCTGGCGAGGTTGACCAAACGCGTCGTCGGCTGGCTGCTGTCGGCGTCGTACAGCTCGACCAGGGCCACGCCGGTGCCATCATTGACGCCAGAACCGATGGCGGTGTACGAACCGGGCGCCAGGTCGACCAGAAGTGCCGCATCCGCACTCTGCGCGGTGAGCGGGAATGCCCCCACGGCCGTGGTGGCGGCAGTCAGCGCGGTGACGTTGGCAGAGGTGCTCCAGGTGTCGTTCGAGGCCACGTCCACATACGCGCCGGTTGTCGAGTTGAATCGCTTCAACTGCAGCAGCGGGTCAGCCAGGGTGCCGGCGACATTGAAGCCGGCCAGGGTCGGTCCGACCACGCGCAGGAGCATCTTCTTGGTGCCGGTGCCCTCGAGGACAAATCCGGGGATCAGCACATTCGCCCCCGTCAGCGTCTGTCCGCGGGTCGAGAGGTTGAGCACCCGCGCGGCCGAGGTGGTGGTCGGTGAGGCGACGGTGACCGTGACGGTGTCGCTGGCCGTCGCCACGCCATTGAGGGTGACGACCACGCGGTACGAACCATTGTGCACCAGCTGGGTGCTCGGAAGAGTGAAGGTGGAGGCCGTGGCACCGGCCAGATCGACCCAGGTGCCTCCCGACAGAAACTGCCACTGGAAGGCGGTCGCCCCCGCGACCGATGACGCCATGAGTGTCGTGGTGCCTCCGGCGATACCGCCAGCCGAGGCGCCGCCGGTCACGGCGATGAGACCGGACGAACCAGGAGAACCGTTCACGCCGGCCGAGCCCGTCCAGTTGGCGCCGTCGCTCCAGCCGCGCGCCGCTGTGGTCGTGGGCACGGACATGACCAGCGAATACCCGCTGGTGTTGGCGAGGGTCGACCAGGTGGCCTCATACTTGAAGCGCAGGATGTTCACGTCCCATGGCGCAGGCAGCGCCAGCGAAATTGTCTCCCCTGAGTTGTCGAGCGACCCGGAGAAGGCCCCCGAGGCCAGCGCCGAGGCGGCGCCCGGGTAGCGGGAGAGGAAAGCGGAGCGGCTCTTGGCGACCACGAGGTAGGCGCCGGGTGCGAGCGTCGTGCCCGCCGCGAAGGTGTAGTCGATGCCGTTGGTGAAGCGCACGCCGCCGAGGTCGAGCGTGGCGGTGCCGGTGTTGAGCAGCTCGACATACTCGTAGTCGCCGGCACTCGAGGTCGCCACCGGCCGGTACATCACCTCGGTGATCCTCAGGCTTGAGAGCAGCGCCGCGTAGGTGGCGGGCAAGGTCGTGCCGTTGGGCAGCCCCGGGGTCGGCATGGCGAAATCGGCCCAGGTGTTGCCGCCGTCGGTGGTACGCCCGGTGGATACATCCTCGGGCTGGCCACCGAAGTCGACTGCGTCGATGATCGACCCGTTCTGTCCGACGAGGAACAACGTGTCGAAGGTGCCGTTGAAACCAATGTCGAAAAAGTCCGAATCGATCACCTTGAAGCCGGCCGGGGCGAGGAAACTGAGTTCGGGGAAGACATAGCGCTCGGGTCGCGCCGGGAGATTGTCGGTCACGCGCACGCCGCCGATGGCCACCGGACTGGTCGACGCATTGTAGAGCTCGATGAAATCCTCCTCGGTGCGCAACTCGATGCTGCCCGCCCATTCGTTGATGCGTACGGACGACAACGCTCCGAGGGTCGTCGCCTCACCATTCGCCGTCCCCACCGTCGGAGCGCACAGCGTCCAGCTGCCGGGCGTCGAGGCGGTGCGGGCGAGGGAGAAGTCCGCGACCTGCAGCCCAAACGCAACGCTGTCGAGGAGGGCCCGGCCGTTGGCGGCGGTGTCATAGAAATAGACGCCATCGCCCTCGGCATCGAGGCCGAAGCCGGAGTGCAGTCCCGGGGCGGAGGTGACACTGTCCGAGTAGACCACCAGGTATCCGCCAGCGGCAATACTGGTGCCGGCGGGAAAGACGTACTTGGTCGGAGTGGCCGGATCGTCGCTCAGGCTCTTGCCTGCGAGGTCGACGGCGACCGTGCCGGAATTGTAGAGCTCGATCACGTCCGGATAGGTCGACCCGTTGAGGTGGCTCTTGGTGTTGCTGGCAAGCACCTCGTTGATCCGCACGGTCGGGGTGGAGGCGGCCGCCTTGACTCCCGTGGCGGTCGGCGAGGTGGGCACGATCTTGCCCGCACCGATCAGGCCGAGCAGGTAATTCTGCCGGGCAGTCATGAAAGACTTGATGGTCGTACGGTTCGCGGCCGGCACCCAGTCGGCCAGGTGGTTGTCGACGTACTGGTAAAACGGCGGATTGGCGTTGCCGGTGGTGTCCGCATCGAAGACCGAGCCGAACAGTTCGCGGATGGCGTTCAGGTACTTGGTCCGGAAGGCGGCGTTGCCCGGCGTGGTCGAGTTGCCCAGCAGCGGAAGCAGGGGTGCCATCAGGGTGACCTGGCCGACGCCGGCGCGCTGGATGGTGTCGCGTTCGGTCGCGTCGTAAAGGCCGACCGAGGTGGCGCTGAACGTCTGCTCGCCCGTGCCAAAGGTGGTATCCATATCGTGGGGCACGAGGATCATCCGCGGGCCCGAGCCGTTGTTGATGAAGGCGGCGGCGTAGTCGTCGTCCTCGCCCGTCGACAAATTCGGCTCGTTGTTCGGAAGAATGGTCATGAGGGCCAGCCACCGCGCCATGTAGTCGAGGTCGGCCACAGTCGAAAGGGTCTGGATTTCCGCGTCGGTGAAGCCCGTGCCGCGCCAGGTGCCGGAGGCGACATTGCCGGCCGTGGCGCCGGTGAAGTGGGCGACGGCGGTGGTTTGCCAGACCTGGCTGAAGTTCATCACGTCGCTCCAGTCGTTGGCTCCGCTGTTGTTCTGCTTCGACCAGCCGCTCCAGATTGCGTCGGGGTTGGTCGGCGCCGCTCCGTTGCTGTTCCAGGAGGTCACCGCCGTCTTGCGATAGATCTGTCCGGACACGGCGTCCGGCCAGTGATTGTCGACGTAGTCGCCATCAATTTCCTCGACGCGCACCAGTCGGCCAAAGTCCGCAGTCGAGCCGGTCAGCACCGCCTGCTCCACGCCCTGGCGTCGCAGCTCCACCGGGGAAACATCGGCGGCGACGAGGCCGGCCGCGCGCTGGATCTTGTGGGCGAGGTATTGCCACGGTGCGGAGCGCGGCCCGATCGTGAAATCGCTGATGTCATCCCAGCGGTCGTCCGTCGGCAGCGAGATTCGCAGCGGCTTGATCGTGTACATACGGCTGCTGTTGCCGCGGATGCGCATGCTGGCGCGGTAGCGGATGGTGGTCTCGGCGCCATTGGTGACCACGAGCGTGAAGGCGAAGTACCGGTCGCTCCGCGGATCGACCTGGGCAAGGGAGTTGAATTGGGCGTTTTCCGTTGCCGTGAGGACCAGACGGTAGACCGGCGCATTGCCGGCCACGACCTCGTTGTCGACCTGGTAGGTGCAGTTGGCGTTCTGTCCCTCGCTCGTCGGCGCGGGCCAGGTGCGGGTCAGCGTGCCGTCGCTGGCGGAGACATAGAACTCCACGATCGTCTTGTCGGCCATCGCGCCGAGGGTGGCGGTGAACCGACCAGTGCCGTTACCGGTCATGGCCACGGTCTGGAACGCACCCGGCGTCGTGGAGGTGGCATTACGCCAGTAAAGCGTGGCGGAGAGCGAAGGGGCCCCCGACTCGTCCGTGAGGTCGCAGGAGATGGTCACCGGATCGGTGCTCCGAGGCACCGCCGGCGCATGGCGCACGCCCGTGATGATCGGGGCGAGGTTGGTCGTGGCCGTTGAGTTGGCCGCCCCGGGGGTGCCGCCGGCGGCGGTCGACGCGGCCCACCCCTGCCCGCTGTCCTTGGCGACGAGCGGATTGCGGCGCTCCAGGGTGCGGCCGCTGCCATTGGCGCCGGTCACCCAGCTCCACCCGCCGAGGGAGTCGCGGGTACGGACCGCCCAATCGCCTTCATCCGCGTAGTTGACCACGTCGACCGTCTCCCAGGTCCCGGCGGTCGAACCCGGTTTCGAGAGAGTCAGGTCCTCCCCGCGGTTGGAGAGATTCGAACCCGATTTCCACGGCCCGTAGACCGTGGCCAGTCCTGTCGCGGTCTTGAGCGTGGCTGGATCGCTCGCCACGACCAGGTATCCACCCGCGGGAAGCGTGGTCCCGGCGGGAAATGTGAAATCTGCACCCGTCGTGATCGCCCAGCCCGACAGGTCCACCGCGGTGGCGTCGGGATTGTGCAACTCGATGAATTCGAGCTTGGTGTTTTCCGGATACCCCGTTCCGGGTCGATAATTGATCTCGTTGATCACGGGCGCGGCGACACTGGAAAGCGTCACCCACAGGGCCGTCGACAAGACGGCAAACCCGGCGGCAGATCGACGCGAGAGGAAGGAGGAACAGGTGCTGAGCATGGCAAGAGCGTGGTGAGCGGGCCGACCGAGGCCCATGGGGACATCCGACCGAATTCAAAGCCCGAGGATGCAGGAAAATTGTTAAGCCCGTGTAAAGGCCGGCGCCAGCTCCGTTTCCCGAGGAAACAACCCACCTCACGGTTGTCCTAACTCACTGCATAAAAGAAGTTAACATCCACCCAAACGGTGACGACCCCTTTGAACCACGAATTGACACGAATCGACACGAATGCGACCAGGCACCGGGGGTTGGGAGGGATCGAAGCACCATGAGGTGAATTCAATAGCAGCTCCCGACTCCTCCGACGTCCCCTCTGAATTCGTGTTCGTTCGTGTCAATTCGCGGTTCAATTGAATGCTCTTGGCCAAGTGGCCACGCAGGCGCGGTCGCCGGACGAACGGGAAAAAAGAGCGGCATCTATTCGGAGCTGACGCTGGCAAACAGGTCTTTCAGGTCCGGGTCGTCCTTGGCTGCGTCCTTCCACGACGGATCCATCTTGCAGGCGCGGGCCAGGCGTTTGCGGGCTTCGAGGTGGTTGCCGAGCAGGCACTCGTAGCAGGCGAGGTTGTAGTGGAGCACACCCGACGTGCCTTGATGGTGCGGGAGCGCGGCCAGCAGCACGGTCTTGGCATCCTCCACGTGGTTCAGCTCGCGCAGGGCATAGGCCAGGGCGATCCATCCCGGCTCATACCCGGGATCATCCTCGGTCACGGGGCGGGCCCAGGTGATGACCTGATTCCAAGCCCGGGCCGCCATGCCCCACTCCACCCGCACTTTCCGCACCTCCAGGCTGCGCCGGTCTTCGCGAACAATGGCATTCAGTTCGCGAAACGCCTCCTTGACCAAACCCAGCCCAAGATAACCCCGCGCGTAAGTCAGACGGGTTGCGGTGGGAATGTGAGGCACAGCCACGCTTCAACGTTGAAGCGTTTCCCGGACTGATGCAACCCCGGCGCGCGCCCGTGGGGTCGTCCCGCCTCCGTGGTCCGGTTTCTTCACGCGACGCCCATTCCCGCGGGGTCGGCGACCCCACCTCCAACGGACGGAGCTCTTGGATTGGGCTTCCTTGGACGCCCCGGCGCGTTGGGGGGAGCAGATGCTGGCATCGGAGACGGATCCGAACGCCGTTGGGTCAGGGATAGAGCCGGTACGGCCGGGTGGTTTCGCGGAAGGCGTCCGCCTCGATCCGCCAGCCCTTCAGGAACGTCTCGACGTCCACCTTGGCGCCGTCGCGGAGGAGGGCCTGCCACCAGGCGGTGGAACCCACGTGAATGGCAAAGGAACGGGCCGCGAAGCCCGAGAGGGAGGCGAACGGATTGGGGGACTGGTAACGGCAGGCCAGCCGGTGTAAATGGAAACTCAGCTCGGTGGGACGCCAGGACTCCCAATCCGAGACTTCAACCCACACGCGCGTGCCCGGTTTTTCACCCACATCGGAGCCGGCGATGGTTCGGTATTTCACTCCGGGTAGCTTAAGGGCGACAAGGTCCTTCTCCAGGCGCGTCGAGGTTTTGCCCTTGAAGGCCAGGCTGCGGAAGGGATGCGGCGTGCCCAGTCCATGGGTGAAGCCGCTCGACTCGCAGCCGAGACCAATCGCCGCATAGCCGACCACGGCGCGAAAATCCGGTACGTTCTGCGACGTCGGCACAAAAGTCAGGCCGGTGTCCGGCCAGCGCATGGACCGCTTCCACCCGCGCATCGGCACGACGGTCAAGCGCCCGGCGACGCGCTTCTCTTCCGGCACGTCCAGAATCCCGGGCGTCGCCGCCGCCCAGCGCGCCAGTTCTCCGAGAGTGAGTCCATGCACGTAAGGCATGGGAAAGGCCCCCACCCCGCTGAAGTTCGCGCGGTCCAGCAACGGTCCATCCACTTTTTCCCCACCGAGCGGATTGGGCCGGTCAAGGAGGATAACCTCCACGCCCTCGCGGAAGCAAACGTCCATCGCGTAACGCATGACCACGTTGTAGGTGTAGCTGCGGACTCCGATGTCTTGCAGGTCGATCACCAGCGCGTCGAGGCCCTTGAGCTGCGCCGGGGTCGGCTTGCGGTTGCGCCCGTGCAACGAGTACACCGGCAAACCCGTTCGCGGATCCGTCGAGTCCTCGACCTGAGCACTCGCCTTCTCAAGGCCGTACAGTCCGTGTTCCGGTGCAAACAGACAGACCAGCCGGGTGTCCGGCGCCCGCTGCAACACCGCCACCGTGCTCTCACCGCGCCGGTTCACCCCCGCCGGATGCGTGAGCAGACCGATGCGTTTGCCGTGCACCTCTGCAAACCCGCTGGCCTCCAGGGTGTCGATACCCAGCATGACCGGAAACGTCACATCCACGCGCACCGGCGGTTCATGCGGAAGCGTGGCCGCCGGCACGATTGCCGGCGTCTCCGTCGTGGCATCCGAAGCCGGGCGACGCCCGCAGCCCAGGCCTGCGAACCACGCCAGCACCGCGAAAAGAAAGAAGGGGACACGTGCGCTCACAGCAAAACCGCGACACTGAACAACCGCGCCGCGCCCGCGCAACCCCGCGCACCGGTCTTCCGGGAAAAACCCAGAACCACGCGACGCCCATCCCCGCGGGGTCGGCGACCCCACCTCCAACGGACGCCTGCCGGAGATCGCGCCTAAGTTGACGCCCCTGCGCGGCGGCGGGCGCGCCTTCCGGGCGCAATTGTCATTTCCAAGAATGTGTGCAAACGCCCCGGCCCGTCATTCGTCATTCGTCATTCGTCATTCGTCATTCGTCATTCGTCATTCGTCATTCGTCATTCGTCATTCGTCATTCCCGACCGCCCCCAAGCGGGCGGTCGCTCGGGCCTATCCCATCACGATCATCGCCACGCCGGCCAGCAGGCCGAGCACGGCCGGGAGTTTCTTCCAGCCGTTGCGTTCACCGAGCCAGAACAGACCGCCGACAAAACCCACCAGCACGCTGGTGCGGCGAATGGCAGTGACGACGGAAACCAGGGCCTCGGGATTTCGCAGCGCCCAGAAATACAGGTAGTCCGACACCAGCAGGGTCAGTCCAATGAAGGGAATGCTCCATCGCCAGTGAAACTCACCGCGCACCCACCACCGTCGCTTCCAGCCAATCACGATCGGCAGAAATAGGAGCACGAGGTAGAACTGGAACCACGCCTGCACGGTCGAGGCACGAAACTGCAGCGTGCCCATGAGGTGCTTGTCGTAGAGGCCACTGACCGAACCGAGCAGGGTGCCCAGCGCGAGGAAGCCAATCCACTTGTCCCGGTGGAACGCGATCCCCTCCGCGCGCCCCGCCAGTGACAACGCCCAGAACGCCAGCAGAATCACCACCACTCCGACGGTCTGCCAAAAGTGCGGACGCTCGCCAAACAGCACCAGCGCCCCGGTGAACGTCCAGAGCGGACCGGTCGACCGCACCGGGCCCGCGATTGAGACCGGAAGGTGTTTCACCGCAAAGTAGGTGAACACCCACGAAACCGCCACGATGACCGACTTGACCAAAATCTGACCGTGTTGCTTCCAGCTGAGCGGATCCACCGTAAACGCGGCCGCCAGGGTGCCGGGGCTGAGGCGATCCACCCCAATCAGTCCGGCCCAGACCGCCGCGGAGCAGACCGTGCCGAGAAAAATGACCGGGAAGACGGCGTTACCCCCGACCGCATGCTTGTTGCACAGCTCATAGAGCCCCAGGAAGAAGGCGGCTATCAGGCTGGCCAGGATCCAGGTCATGGCTCCGACGGCGGGGCTTGGGGCGCGACAGGGTCGCGTCGCGGCCTCAGCGAGGCCACCTCCAACGGAAAAGAGGGAACGGAGGTCATGCGGTGGCTGAACCGGCGGCGGCACGCCGGGCGTCACCCAACGCCAGGCGCCGGCGGACCCGCCAACGGTGATTGGCGTCGACAATGAACCCGGCACACGAGGGCGCGCCACAGCGGCACGGGTGATTCAGGCTCTCCGCGTAGGTGTAACCATAGTCGAAGGTCAACTCGGTCCCGGGCGGGATGTCATCGATGGCCAGAATCCAAATGCGACCACGGATGATATCGGAGCGACAGTTGGGTTCGCAGGAGTGGTTGATGAGACGGGCCGGATTGCCGCGATTGCGTCCATCCAGGTCAAAGCGCCGGTTGAGTTCGAAGATGGTGACACAGCCATCCCCCCCGCGTTGCTGACGTCGGGCACGCAGGATCTCGCGGCGGGCGGACTCGGCCTTGGTGATGCGCTCGCCCGTGTACTCAATGATCCGCGTGCCGGCGGGGATGAGGGTGCGCGCATACATCCCCTGACCATGGATGGCAGAATCCGCCGTGACGACCCAGGGAGAAACCGCAGCGCGCCGGGCACGGAGCTTGGGGGATGTGGAAACGGACTTGGAGGTGGCCACGCTGGCAGACAAGGTCGGCCGAGCCGTTCGGGGGCAATCCGTTTTTCCAGGTCTCGCCTCAACGGGGCAGGCTTTCCGGCCGGCCTGGATTGCCGGTGTGGCCAGCCCAACCAGACCCGGACCGAAAAGCGGATGGGTTAGGGTTTGACCTGAGGACCGGCCTGCGGTCGTTGTTGCCGCCATGGCCACCTACACCGCAACCCTTTCCTGGGAGCGGGGCTCCCAGCCGTTCCTCGATCAGCGCTACAGCCGGCGGCACCGCTGGCACTTCGACGGCGGGATCGAAGTCGATGGATCCTCGTCACCCCACGTTGTGCCCCTTCCGATGTCTGCAGCCGACGCGATCGATCCCGAGGAGGCCTTCGTCGCCAGCCTGTCGAGCTGCCACCTGCTCTGGTTCCTGTCGATCGCAGCCAAAGCCGGATATGTGGTGGATCGTTATGAGGACGCGCCGGTGGGCGTGATGGACCGCAACGCGGCCGGCAAGCTGGCCATGACCGCCGTCACCTTGCGACCCCGAGTGACCTTTTCCAGCGCCGGAGCCCCCAGCGCGGCCGCGTTGGCCGACCTGCACCACCAGGCGCACGCGTCGTGCTTCATCGCCAACTCCGTCCTCACCACGGTGACCTGCGAACCGCAGCCCTGAACGGTCGCGCCCTATTCGCCCGCACGCTCGTCCTCACCCGCGCGAGTGCAGGCCGACCCGGTTGCCCTCGCTGTCCTGGAAGAACGCGCAGTAGCCGATCTCGGGGGTGATCAGAAATTTCGGCACGAGCACCTTGCCACCCGCGGCCTCCACCCGACCGAGAACCACCGCGAGGTCGGCGCCGCCGTTGAGGTACACCGTGCATCCCTGGTGGGAAGGCACGAAGCCCGGGCCATGACAAATGGCGCCGCCCACCGCATCCTGATCCTGGGCGCTCAGGAAGATTCCCATGCGCACCGGCCCCATCGGCCACTCGGGCATCTCAAAGTCGAAGATCTTGCTGTAAAACGCCTTCGCACGCTCGAAGTCGGCGACGGGAATCTCGAACCAGTTCACCGCATTCTTGACCATTTCCATGGGACAGGGAGTTGAGGTTGGATGCTTGTTTCCGCCCTCGAGCAAGACGGCGGGCGAACGTCGGGTAAACGGTTTTGCGACGAACTCCTTGCCCAAGCCCGTCCCTTACCATTTTTGCGGGATTGGCTGGTACCGTTTGGGTTAGGGTCAAGGGTCCTCGTTCCCGCCGGCACGCCTCCCCCTCCAAGAAATCACCTCGAAACAGGAACTTCGCGCGCTTCCAGCACTCTCTCTCATCGCCATGCGTGCGCCCTTCGCCCTGATCTGCGGGTTGTCTCTGCCTCTGGTTGCGACAATCCCGCTCGTCGCCCAGGCTCCCCTGACCCGGGTTGCGGCCACCTCCCTGACGCTGTCGGCCACTCCTCCCGCGACCGCCTACTCCGTGGTCAACGCCTTTCCCGGGCTCACTTTTACTCAACCCGTTGCGGCGGTGAGTCCTCCCGGCGACACCCGCCGGCTCTTTGTGGTCGAGAAACCCGGTCGCATCTGGCTGATCCCGGACGTCACCGCGGCGACCCCCACCCAGTCGCTTTTCCTCGACCTCACGTCCCGCGTCACCGTTTCCACGAGCCTGTCCGATGAACGCGGCCTGCTGGCGCTCGCGTTCCATCCGGACTTTGCGAACAACGGCACCTTCTTTGTGTGGTACACGACTACCACCACCACGACCGCGGGGGGAGGTCTGCACGACCGCCTGGCGCGTTTTCGCGTGACGTCCGGAAATCCCAACACCGGCGACCTCGCCTCCGAGGTGCCGCTGATCAGCCAGCGCGACGAAGCCAGCAACCACAATGGCGGCCAGATCCTCTTCGGCCCTGACGGCTACCTGTACCTGTCCCTCGGCGATGAAGGTGCGTCCGACGATGCCTACCAGAACAGTCAGCGGATCGACCGCGATTTCTTCTCGGGCATCCTCCGCCTGGACGTCGACCAGCGCGCGGGCTCGCTCGCCCCCCAGCCGCATCCGTCCGTGCACGCCGGCACGTATCGAATTCCTCCCGACAATCCCTTCGTCGGCGCGACCCAGTTCAACGGAATCACGGTCACCCCGGCCGCCGTACGCACGGAATTCTGGGCGGTCGGCCTGCGCAATCCCTGGCGCATGGCGTTCGATCCCGCGACCGGACAGCTTTGGTGCGGCGACGTGGGCCAGGGCGCGCTGGAGGAAGTCAATGTGATCGTGCGCGGCGGCAACTACGGCTGGAATTACCGCGAAGGCACCAGCGCCGGCCCGCGTTCGAATCCCCCGGCGGCCGCGTCCTTCCTCGGTCCCATCTGGAATTACTCACGCTCGCTCGGTCAGTCCATCACCGGCGGCGTGGTGTCCCGCGGCAGCCGGCTGGCGTCACTGTACGGCCACTACCTGTTTGCGGACTTCGGCAGCGGTCGCGTCTGGGCCCTGCGACCCGACGGCACGCAGCCGGTGACCGCCGACCGGGTGCAGCAGGTGGCCACCCTGGCCGGGGTCAGCTCCTTCGGTGTCGATCCGTCGAATGGCGATGTGCTGCTGGTCAATCTGAACGACGGCTCCATCCGGCGTCTGGTCCCCGCCGCCACCACGGGCGGAACCCCGTTTCCGGCCACCCTCACCGCCACGGGCGCCTTCAGTTCGGTCACTGAGCTCACTCCGGCGCCCGGTCTGGTGGCCTACGAACCGGTGGTGTCGTTCTGGTCGGATCACGCCCGCAAACGCCGCTGGTTCGCGCTGACCGACACCACCAGCCGTTACGGTTTCTCCGCCGCGGGAAACTGGTCCCTGCCGACCGGCGCGGTCTGGGTGAAACACTTCGATCTCGAGATGACCCGGGGAAACCCGGCCACGGCACGGCGCGTCGAGACGCGCTTCCTCGTTAAGACAGCCACCGGCACGTACGGCCTGTCGTACCGCTGGAACGACGCCCAGACGGAGGCGAACCTCGTGGGCGAGGAAGGCGCCGACCAGGCCTTCACCGTGCAGGAAAACGGCGTGGCGCGCACCCAGACGTGGCACTTCCCGTCCCGGGGCGAATGCCAGGTTTGCCATACACCGGCGGCCGGCCACGCGCTGGGCTTCTCCACGCGCCAGCTCAACCGGGGTCCGGCGGCTCCGGGCGGGGCGACGCCCCTGCTGACCGCCCTGGCGCAGGCCGGCTACCTCGACGTCACGTCCCTGCCGGACCTCGCGACCCTGCCGCGGCTGACCGCCACCACCGACACCACCGCCTCCCTTGAGCTCCGGGCGCGCTCGTACCTCGACGCCAATTGTTCTTCGTGTCACCAGCCGGCCGGACCCGCCCTTGGCTTCTGGGACGCTCGCGCGGCAACGCCCCTTGCCCAGGCCGGTCTGATTAACGGTGCCTTGGTGGGGACCGCCGACCCCGCCACCCGCGTGATCGTGCCGGGCGACCCCGGACACTCCCGCCTCCTCCAGCGCCTGGCCGCGGCCGGAGCGGAGCGCATGCCGCCCGTCGCCACCCGCGAACGCGACCTCGCCGGGGAAACCCTGCTGACTGACTGGATCCTGTCCCTCGCGGCGCCCGCCGCGCCGGCCCGCCTGCTCAACCTCTCCGCCCGCGCGTCGGTCGGCACGGGCGGCGACCTGCTGATCACAGGTTTCGTCGTCAGCGGCACGGGCAGCAAGTCCCTCCTGCTCCGAGCCGTCGGCCCCGGACTGGCCGCTTTCTCCGTGGCCGGCCCGCTCGCCCGTCCCACCCTCAGCCTGCTGCAGGATGGACGTATCCTCCAGCAAAATACCCGATGGAACACCGCCCCGGACGCCGCCGCCCTGCGTTCGGCGGCGCTGCAGGTCGGAGCGTTTGCCCTCGCCGAAGGCAGTTCCGACAGCGCCCTACTCGCGAGCGTGACGCCCGGCAGCTACACGGCGCATCTGCGGGGACTCGACGCCTCCACCGGCGTCGGCCTGGTGGAGGTCTACGACCTCGATCCGGACCGCGACGCAGCGATTCCCGGTCCCCGGCTGACCAACCTGTCCGTCCGCGCCGTCGTCGGTGCCGGTGAAAACCTGCTCATCCCCGGCCTCGTCGTCGGTGCCGGCACCACCCGGACCGTGCTCGTGCGCGCGGTGGGCCCCGGCTTGGCCGCATTTGGCGTCACCGGCGTGCTGCCCGACCCGGCCCTCGAGCTGTACCGGGGCACGGAACGCATCGCCGCCAACACGCGCTGGCACACCGCGACGAACGCCGCGGCCCTTCGCAGCGCCGCCGTTCAAGTCGGCGCGTTCGCCCTCGCGGAGGGCGGCGCCGATAGCGCCCTGCTCGCCACCCTCACCCCCGGCGCCTACACGGTGCAGGTGCGCGGCGCAGGGGGCGCGACCGGAGTCGCGCTGGTCGAGGTCTACGATCTTCCATGAACACCGGTCTGCAAAGTTCGTATCACCCACTCAATCCCCCATCCTTCAATTGCCGCTTGCGATCCCGTTCTTCCAAAAGAACCTGTCCATCAACCGTTATATCACCTTCCGTCTCCCTCGCCTGAAACTTTTCCTCATGAATACAAAATCCAAACCTGTCCTCGTTGCCTTCCTTCTCGCCGCCTCTCTCGGCAGCGCACTGTTCTCCGGCGGATGCGCCGCCACGTCCACCCAGCCGAGCACCGGCCAGTACATCGATGACAGCTCCATCACCGTCAAGGTGAAGGCTGCCTTCGTGAAGGATCCGCTGATCAAGGCGTTCGACGTCAGCGTCGAAACCTTCAAGGGCGTGGTTCAGCTGAGCGGCTTCGTCAACACCGCCGCTGAAAAGGAACAGGCCGGAAAAGTCGCCGCGACCATCAATGGCGTGACCGAGGTGAAGAACAACATCGTCGTCAAGTAGGCCGATCGCCCCGCTTGGTCGCACGCGTCGCACCCCGCGGGATCAGGCCGTCGAGCCACGCAACCCGCAGCCGAGCGGAGGCGTCTGCGCTGGGACGCAAGCGAAGGCTGACCCTCGCCAAGGAGGCGATTCCCGTTGTAGGCGGGGTCGCCGACCATGGGCGTTAACTTTGAGAAAATGACGTCGTGGAGGCGAACAGGGCGAACGTTGGACTGATGGAGGGCATCGCTCCGACGACACCGGTTGCGCGTGGCGAACCTGATGGACCCCAAGGTGTGATAGCGTGTCGCGGGCGAACCACGCCCCGGCGTTGTTTCGCGGCGCACGTCCCCGCGGCGCTGACGGAGAGGCTGTCTCACAACCTCCCGCCCCTTGCTGAATTGTAAAAAGAAGGCCCTCTCGAGACGCGTATATGAATTCTTGCGACGACTCGGCTTGGTATAATGAGCTATACGAGGTTAGGGCTGAGGTTGCGAGACAGCCTCCGGAGCAGCGCCCTCCAGGAGTGTACCCGCGGCGGGTGGGGACAAGGAAGCGAGCCTGGGGTCTTGTTGGGATTGGATACACCCGGCGGTGATCCGCCAGCTCCCCAGGCTGGCCGCAGGCCACATCGCTGGAGGGCGCCGCTCCGGAGGCGCCGGTTGCGTGTTGCGTTCGCCCGGCGCATACGGACGCAAGGTTGCAGGGTTCGTCCCTAGGCGTCGTCGGAGCAGCGCCCTCCGCCCGAACCAATCCTGCGTATCCTCGGTCGGACTGAGCGCTCCACCTGCTTCCGAAGCGAGCGCCCATGGGCCAGCGACCCCGTGCGGGTTGGCTTTGCGTGAAAACTTCGGACCGCGACTGCGGGTTTGGCTGTCTCTCGTCCGAAGGGTCGGTCAAGGCGACGGCACTTCGTACAATTCGATCAAGGCTTCGCCGGACGCGCTGCCCACTCCGCTGACCTGTACGGTGTAACCACCGGGCGGCAGGGTGAGCAGCAGGGCGGCGTCCTTGCTGCCTGCCGTCAGACCAAACGCTCCGACCGACGTAAAGGTCGAGGCGAGCGCCGACGGCCAGTTGTCGTTCTCATCGACCTTGGTCTGGCCGGAAAACACCTCCACCTTCGGGTCCGACAACACACCGGGCACGCCAAACGAACCGAGGGTCGGACCCACGGCGCGAATGAGCACCGTCTTGGAAGTATTGCCCGTCAGAGTGAAGCCGGCGATCAGCACCTCGCCCGCGGTGCCCACCCGATTGCGGGCGGAGACATTGACGAGGCGCGGCGAGTTACCCGTACCCGCGTCATAGGCTTCAACCAGCACATTGCCACCGGACGGACCGGAGACCTGCGCGGTGCGTCCGCCATCGACCGGTCCCAACAGGGCGGCATCGAGGCTGCCCGGGGCAAGGCTGAAGGCCCCCACCGCGGCAAACGCCGCCGTCAGGTCGGGCGCGCCACCCCAGTCGTCATTCGCCGCGAGAAGCGAGGACGACCCAAAGAGCGCGAGCTCCGGATCGGGCATGGCATTGGTCACGCCAAACGCCGCGAGTCCCGGACCAACGGCCCGGACGAGGACTGGTTTCGATCCGCCCGCCATGCTCAAGCCCACGATCAGGGGCTGGCTGGCGGCGAGGGTGGTTCGAATGGATACATTGCTGATCCGGCTGCCGAGCGCCGGCGTGACCGTGAGCGTCGCCGCCGCACTGGTCACACTGCCGGCCGCATTGGAGACGACCACCGCGTAATCACCGGCGTCGCCCGGCTGCACTTGGGACAAAGTCAGCGTTTCGGTCGTCGCTCCGAGGGTCAGGTGCGAAACCCGGACCCCGTCGTCGGCCGTCACCGCTGAACCATTGCGCAGCCACTGGTAGGTGAAAGGCGCGGAACCGGTCACGGTGACCGTGAACGTGGCCGTGCCGCCCACGGCAACGGACTGGGGAAGCGGGGACGCGGCAATGGCCGGAGGCAGCACGGGAGGCAGCACCACCAGCGTCACCGGTAAGCTGCTCACACTGCCGGCGACATTGGTCACGGTCACCGTGTACGGTCCGGCATGGATGTCCTGGACCGACGGAATCAGCAGGGTAGCCTGCGTTGCCCCCGCTACCGCCACGCCGCCGCGGAACCACTGGTAGGACAAGGGCGCGGTGCCGCCCGCAACCACCGAGAAGCTCACCGGCGAACCCGCCGTCGCCACACTTCCGACCGGCGGCGTCACGAGGGTCGGCGCCACCGGCGCTGGATTTACCGTCAACGTGGCGCCGGCGCTGGTCACGCTTCCCACACTGTTGCTCACCACCACGGAATAGACAGCCGCATCGGTGGCCAGAACCGGATGGAGGACGAGCGACGAACCCGTGGCACCGGGGATCGCCACCCCCGCCTTGCGCCACTGGTACGAGAGCGGCTGGGTGCCGCTGGCCAGCACGGTGAGCGTCACCGAACCGCCGACCGTGACCGCCTGGCTTGACGGCTGGGTCAGGATCACGGGAGCGGAGGCCGGGATCAGCACGGTCAACGTCGCCGGGGTGGAGGTCACCGAACCCAGGCTGTTCGAAACGACCACGGAGTAGTTGCCACCGTCCGTCAGCTGCACGCTGCCGATGACAAACGTGGACTGGGTGGCGTTGGTGATGTTGGCCCCGCCCTGCCGCCACTGGTAGGACAGCGGTGCGGTGCCGTTCGCCGTGACGCTGAACGTCGCGGACGAACCCACGGTCACGGACTGGCTTGAGGGAGGCGTGACAATGACCGGAACCGTCGGCGGCAGGGTCACCGTCAGCACCGCCGCCCCGCTCGTGACCGAACCGCCCGCGTTGCTGACCGTCACGCTGTAGTTGCCAGCATCCGACGGCTGGACGGCACTGATCACCAGGCTCGGATTGGTGGCGCCCGCGAGGGGCTGCCCATTCTTGAGCCACTGGTAGGAAAGCGGCGTGGTCCCCGTCGCGGTGACTGTAAAGGTGACGCCGGTTCCAGACAGCACGGTCTGGCTGGCGGGTGGCACCGTGATCGAGGGAGCGGTGGCAGGAACCGTCACGGTCAGCACCGCGGGAGGGCTGGTGACCGATCCCACTGCATTGCTGACTGTCACCGTGTAACTGCCGGCATCGCCTACCTGCACGGAAGGCAGGTTCAACGTGGCGGAGTTGGCTCCGGGAATGACCACGTCGTTCCGGCGCCAGACAAAGGTGAGCGGAGGAGAGCCGCTGGCGATCACAGAGAACGTCACCGCGGTGCCGGCCAGGACGGTCCGGCTGACCGGGGCGCTGCTGATCGAGGGAGCGACTGGGACGGCCAAGACCGTGAGCGTGGCCGTGTTGCTACTGACGCTGTTGACCGGGTTGGTCACCAGCACCGTGTACCCGCCGGCATCGGAGGGGGTGAGGTTGGTGAGCAGCAGGGTGGACGAGGTCGCACCCGGGATGACGACGCCGTCACGGTACCACTGATACGAGAGCGGAGCGGAGCCCGTGGCGACGACGGACAGGGACACGGAGCCCCCCACACTCGCGCTCTGGTTGCTTGGATGAGTCACGATGACCGGGGCAGTGGGAGGATTGTTGACGGTCAGCGTGGCGGCATTGCTGGTGGTGCTGCCCCCGCCATTGCTCACGACCACCGTGTAGCTGCCGGCCTGGCTGAGCTGAATGTTGGTCAGACTGAGGGTGGAGGCCGTGGCGCCGGGGATGAGAACCAAATTACGGTACCACTGGTAGGTCAGCGTGCCGTTTCCGCTCGCGGTGACCGAGAATGAGGCCGAGCCTCCAACCGTGACCGTCTGATTGGCCGGCTGCGTGAGCACGACCGGAGTGGTCGATGTGACCGTCAGGGTGGCGGGCGTGCTCGTCGCGCTGCTCAAACTGTTGGTCACCGTCACGGTGTAGTTGCCGGAGTCGCTCGTCTGCACGTTCAGCAAGGTCAGGGTGACCCCGGTTGCCCCCGGGATCGCGACGGTGTTCTTGAACCACTGGTAGGTGAACGGCGATGTGCCGGTGACACTGACCGTGAATTGCACCGTGGCCCCCACGGTCGCCGTCGGGCTGAAATTGACCGCGACAATCGTAGGGGCGGTTCCGCCGCCGCCGGATGGCGCGCCGTAACCGGCTGCCGCGCCGGCGCGATCGTCGGCCGACAGGGAGTCCTGGTTGCTGATGATGCTGTTCATCACCGCCACGACACTTTGCCCAAACTGGTCGGGGTGATCGAGGCCGACGACGTGGCCAAACTCATGCAGGGCCACCCGCTTGAGATCGAGGGCGGAGCGAAGGTTGCCCCGGTAGGAGTCCCAGGAGCGATTGGAATTGAAGAGCACGTCGCTCTCGGTCCGGCGTGTCGACGTGGTGTAGGTGATCGCGACTGCGATGACCCCACTGCCCCAGGAGTCGCCGTACACCGTATTGCTGAAAAACACGTTGTTCAGGTTGTTGGGTCGCCCAATCGCCGCGCTGGAGTTGGGAACCACTGCGAACTGCATGCGCTGCATGCTCGCATTCCATTCACTAAAAGCAACTTCTGCGACCTGGTTCCAGGACGTGGACCCATCGATCAACGTCCGCCCCAGTGGAGTAGGATCGAGTTGCAGCTGCATAGTCACCGTCGCATTGGTCCAAAGTTTGTCATCGAGCACGTAAGCCCGGACCCACGGACTGGAAACCGCCAGCAACCCGACCCAGACCCTGAAGAGGAAAACGAAAAGGCGCATGGTCTACTTCCCCTCCCGCGAGACTTCCGTGATGATGGCAGCCTCAAACTCATCGCGGGTCATCCCCGGACCGGAATACGCCTTCAGGGCGGGATGGGCCGCCTGGGTGATGATCGGCACCTCCACGTCATCCACGGCCCGCAGCCGCTGAAAATTGCTGCGCGAGACATGCTCCAGCTGGGTGGTCTCATCCTTGACAATCGGGTAGCTCCCATGACCGGCCGCCACCAGGGGACACATCGCCTGACCGTTTTGCGCGAGAAAGACGATGTAGGTCTGACCCTCGGCGAGTTTCGGCATATCGGCCACCGTCATAGCCTCCTCGCCCACCTGACCGCCCAGGAAACGCAGGGTCAGCGTCTTGGAGACCGAACCTTTCATGATGCGCAAGGGCTCGCAGTCCACATAGGTGCGGATCACCGGCCCCTGAGGCGTGGAGTCCCAGCGGCTAGACACCTTCGTCACCTTGATCCGCACCACCTGTTCAGCGTTGGCCACCAAATCTGAAAACGACGGCGGAATGACTGAAAGTGCCTGCAGTGAGTGGGTTGCAAGACTTAGAAAAATCAAAAGGAGGCTGAGCGCGTTCCCCAGAGTCCCTCTCGATTGGGCACGGGTGGCGGCAGGGAAACCCCGGCCGGTGACGCAGGACGACGCTCCGGGAGCGGTCCGCCAGAAACTCGGTGAGACAACCGAAAAGAGGGAGAGCATGGAGAACAGAGAAAAGAGAGCCGACGCGGCCGCCAACAGCCACGAATCGAATCGTTGCTCTCCTAGGACGGCAATCAGCCGCCGCAAGCAAGTTGTATCCTCCTCCACTCCAAACCTTCACACTTTCTTACCGTTCACCGCCTCCGTGTCCGGGTGGACCCGGCGCACCGGGGCAGCGCGGGACGGGGCCTCAGCTGACCGGGAACGAGGACGAACCACCATTGGCCCGTCAGTCCTTTGCATAGATCAAATGCCTTTCTCCACACACCTTGGTTCTCGGTGGCGGGTTCAGGGGAGGAAGGGAGGAAGGGGGCACGGCCGCAGCAGCCGGTCGTCACGGCTCGAGGACCGAGCGCACCTGCTCCAAGGTGGCCTGAGTGGTCGGCTGAAAGGCGGGGCTCGCAACATAGGCCAACAGGCTGGCCCGCAGCTGACGTCGCACTGGATCAAGCACGGCGTCACGGAAATCGATGCTGGTGACGAGCAGTCGTCCCGGCCCCACCCGCACCTCAAAGGCGAGAGCGAGTTTCCGGTGCGTGAACCAGTCATCGACGACCTGCACGATCATCGGCTGCACCCCGCCAGGCAAGGCGCTCAGGATCATGGGAGCCGCCTCGCGGATCACATACCACCACTGCCAGTTGCTGTGGAAATCAGTGGGAAACGCCGCGAGCGCGGGCGCCTGCGGGTCGCAAAGCAGCCCAAGGGTGTGCGGCGCCTGACCGTTCGTCCAAGCGGTGTTCCAGAAGATGCTGGAGAACCCGAGCGCGATCTTTCCCCGTTTCGGATCCGGTCGCACCTTGGCCGGGGGCACCATGAGCCAGACCGCTTCACCTGCTGCCAACCGGGCCTCCGTCGCAGCATCGAGCCGGGTCGACAGACTGACCCCCGTCGGCAGGGGCGACACCAGCCGTGCGGCCGGGGGATAAATCCATACGTCCCAATCGTTTTCGAACGGGGTGCCGTCCAGAGTCACCACCAGCTTGTATCGCGCCGGAGCCGGGATCTCCCCGAGCCCGAAATCGATCCGTCCGAGGCGTTGGGCTGACCCGATCGCGAGCGTTCCGGGCGCAAAGGTACCGCGCGCCACCACCCGGCCATCGTCCGCGACGCACCGCCACGACGCCGTCACCCCGACGAGCGGCGCGGGACCGAAGTGCGCCGCCTCCACGTCGGCCACCAGCCGCTCCTCCGTGGTGAAAACGCGTTTGTCGAGCCGGGCCAGCGGCACGGTGCTGGCGCAGAAGCGCCGGAATTCCTCCGGGGTGACATAGCCCTTGCTCTCCCAGAAGGCATCGAGCACCCCGACCAACGCCGTGCCCTGACCGCTGAAGTCCTGCAATCCGAGCAGCTGGAATCCCCCCATCTCGGGCGTTCGCAGGGCCGACTCGATGTCCTCCTTGTAGCACAGGAGCTGGAGCCGGCCCGAGGCGAGAAGGAAGGCCCGCGCCTGGTCACCCATGCCACTCGCGATCAGCGCGTCGCGAAAAATCTCAAGGTTGCGCGGCTTGAGGTAGCCGGTGTACTTCGGGATCTCGGCGTAGTTGGGATACGCACACCACTGGCCAATCTCGTGCGAGACCACCGGCGCAGAACGCAGGCGCACGAAGTCCGTGTAATCGGTGCGCGTTTCCGGCGCGAGTGCATTGATCCGGGAGGCAAGTCCCTCGCCCCAACTCTGGATGCGAGGCTCCGAACGGCTGTGAAAGTCACTCTCCGGTACCTCAGGCCAGCCGGCTCCGGCGGTGTAGAGCCGGCCCGGGTCGCGCTGCTTCCGTCGGGCGACCCAGGCGGAAAGCCAGGAGGGATGCCGCGGACCGCCCGGCTCGTTGCCGGCACAGAGAATGACGAAGGAGGGATGGTTGCCGTAGGCCCGAAGGATGCGTTCCGACTCGGCCTCCACCCAGGTGTCGACCGGATGGCCGTCGCCGAGGCTGGTGGAGTGGTTAGGCCAGGCCGAGGCCTCGACCTGCAGGTAGACGCCGAGTTCGTCCGCCGCCACAAACGCCGCCTCGGGGGGACACCAGGAGTGAAAGCGGACGTGGTTCAGACCGTGCGCCTTCACCACCGCCAGCACCCGACGCCAGCTTTCCCGGTCGGTGGGGGGGTGCCCGGTTCGCGGGAAAATGGCGCAATCGAGCGCCCCCCGCAGGAACAGCGGACGCCCGTTGATCCGGAGCTGCCGGCCGTTCGCCCCGATCTCGCGGAATCCGAAGGTCTCGACCCGGCTCTCGCCTGGGTCGAGGGTCACCGTGAGGCAGTGCAATGCCGGGGTGAATTCGTCCCAGGCCGCCGCGTTGGTGGCGAACGGATACGCCGCATGGAAACCGCCATCGGCGTCAACTGTGGCCAGGATCGAGGAACGCAGGGCGGTCGGACTGGAAAGATCCACCTTCGCGGGCCAGGGCTGGCCGGAGGTGCGTCCAAGACGGCCGCGCACCGTCGCGGTGCGGGTGGCGAAATCCGTCCGGACCACCAGGTCGTCGATCCAGACCGGGGCCGTCGCGACAAGCTCGATCCGGCCGACGATGCCATTCCAGGTTCCCTGGGTGTGGTCGGAAATGCTATGGGAATTCTCGCCGAGGTCGGGGAGGTTCCGGTTGTCGACGCAGACCGTGAGCCTGTGGCGCCCGGGTGTCGCCTCCGGACCGAGGTCGTAGGAATGCGACACCCCGT
The DNA here is from genome assembly GCA_046346755.1 of Opitutaceae bacterium. Lineage (GTDB taxonomy): Bacteria > Verrucomicrobiota > Verrucomicrobiia > Opitutales > Opitutaceae > UBA6669. Next base: position 56,549 of record JAXMHM010000030.1, read on the forward strand.
TGGCGTCGCACGAACCGACTTCGCGCCCGTCCAGCCATACCGTCGTTCGCCAGTGGGGCCGCTCCAGCTCCAGGGTGACGCGCCGTCCGCTCCAGGCCTCCGGCACCGTGATCGATCGCTGGTACCAGGCCTGGCCGACGTAGTGGGTTTCCGGTTGCAGCCAGAAGGGCACCTTGACCGCGCCCGGCTGGCGGTAGGCAGCGTACTCCGGTGCGGTGAAATACGACCGATCGAAAATGCCGCCGATCCAGGGAGTGTCCACCGTCACCGGATTGCCGAGGCGCGCGTCGGGCAGAGATCCAGGCAGCTCGATCGGCTGGGCCAGCGCGCGGGTGTGCCACAATTCGGCGCGGCCCACGCCTTGGGGATCGAGGGCGACCTGCCAGGTCCCGGACAAGGACAGGCGCTCAGCGGCGGCCATGGTGAGCGGGAGAAGCCAGGCCAGCCAGGCCAGGGGGCGGAGGAGCATCATCATCGTGGGCTTTCATGGCGTGGGGAGGGTTTCGGCGAGCAAGTCGGCCGCCAGGCCATGGCCCGGGTCGCGCCGCAGCACCGCGCGCAGGCAGGCGCGCCCCGCGGCGATCCGGCCGAGACCGAGCAAGGCCTGAGACTCAAGCACGCGGGCGCGCTGGCGCTGCCGCGCCGTGAGGTCGTCATTGAAAAGCAACAGCGTCGGGAGCGAGGTGGCAAAGTAGTCGAGGGTCGCAGGGGCGGCAGCCAGCGCGCGCGCGTGCTCACGCAGGGCGCGCAGAAGGCGATCAGCCGCGGCACCGCGACCGAGGTGACGCAGCGCAAGGGCCGCCGGATAAACCTGCTCCGGCTCGGCGCCAGCCAGCAGCGAACGGGGGCCACCGGGCACTTCCACCGCCGCGGACCAGTGGCGTCGCGCCGCGGCGATCTCCCCGGCAGCCGCGAGGGCGCGGCCGAGCCAGAGGCGGACTTCGCACGGATGAGACAACAGGTGACGCGCTTCCCCGAGGTTTTCCGGCACCGCCAGCGCCTGCTCGCAGGCCGCGACCGCTGTGCGGGCGTCACCGGCCGCCAATGCCCGTCGCCCCAGAGCCAGATGAAGGCGCACATGCAGGGCCAGGGCCTGTCCCTCTCCTCCCTCCCAAGGTTGAAACCGCCGACGTGAGAGCAACGCGCGGGCGTCTTCCAGCCGTCCCGTCTGCACACAAAGCGCCCCGTACTCCAGGGAGAGGTCGTCGCGCTCCTCGACCAGGGCCTTCACCCGGTTGAGCGCACGCAGCCGCTTGGCCGGCGATTCGCCCACACGCTTGCCCAGCTGGTCGCGTTCATGGACCAACCGCGAACTCGTCGGATCAGCCCGTCGGGCGGACTCATATGCGCGCCTCGCCCGGTCCGGCTGCCCGGTGACATTGTGGTAGGCCATGCCGAGGTTGCGCCACGCCACGGCCTGGGCGGGATCCCGGGCCACGGCGCGCTCCCAAAGCGCGATCGCCTCGGCGGACCGGCGCCGATCGTAGAACCAATTTCCCAGCGCGCAGGCAGCACCCGCGTCATCGGGCCTGATCTGCAATGCGAATTGCAGCACCGCCACTTCCTCCAGCCGGCTGGGAAACCCATAGTCGGCCGGCGCCCGAGCTCCCGCCGCGAGATGCCGCCGCACCGTGGCGATTGTGGTCGCCGGCTTCGCCACAGGCAACGCCGTGCGACCACGCAGGTGCACGATCCAGGCCCGCGTGCGATGCAGCATCGCCTCCGCACCGAGCGAGCCATCCGGACGCGCAGGGTCTCCCGCCGGAGCATCCGCCAGCACCGCCAGCGCGTCGCCAAACAGACCGGAGCGCAGGCAATCGTGAGCCACGTCGAGACGGACCTGGCTGTCGTCGACGAGCCGCCGCCCGGCGAGGAACCGCGCCCAGGCATCGAGCGGATCGAGGGCGCGGGTGGAACGAAGAAGCGTATTCGATTCTCCGACACGTCCGAGCCGGCGCAGCACGACGACCTTGAGGTTGCGCGCCTTCAGGTGATCGGCATTGCGGCCAAGCGCACGGTCCAGGTGCTCCAGCGCCACCTCCCAGTCGCCGCGCTGGCAGTCAATCTCGGCCAGGGCGTGGAATCCAGCCGACTGCCAGGCTTCATTCCACGTCGCCTTGTAAAAGGCAGCATAGGCCTCGGCCAGCGACTCCGGTCGGCCCGGAGCAGTCGCCTCCCGCTCCCCGACCGCGGCTGCAGACGCGCGCGCCCAGTCCTGTTGCCGCAGGCAGCAACCCAGCTGGTAAAAGGCTTCACCGTCGTAGGGATTCGCGTTGCGCGACAGCTGTCGCGCCAAACTCGCACGCAGGTGGGTCTCGGCCTCCACCCACTCGCCACGCCGCAGGTGCCAGCGACCAAGGGCAAGGTGACACCGACTGTCGCCTGGATCGCGACGCAGTCCCTCCCGCCAGTAGGTTTCCGGCTGGCGGGTGGCATGGCGGTACTGTTCCAGGTGCAGACCAATGAGAAAGAGCTCGTCGGAGCTGGGGACCTCCCGCGGCCAGGGCGGCGCGACCGCCGCGGGAGGCACCGACCCGCCGGCCGGCGGAGCCGACATTGAACGGACCAAGGTGCGACCCTCGGCGTCCAGCACCTCCACGGTGACGTCACCCGGCCGCACAGCATTCCTCGTCCGCAGCTCGAATTTCCCCGGACGGTCGGGTGCCAGGGTGCGCGTCCACGATGCCAGCCGTCCCCGGGGCGTATCCACCCGCACCACTGCCGCCCGGTGTCGGGCGGTGACGGCCACGCGGACCTGCAAGCTGCGCCCTTCCCGCCGCACATTCAGGGCAGCCTCGGCCGTCGCGGCGTGGGCGGGACCCAGGGCGCGGATCGGATACCAGACCTGCGTCCATGTTTTGGTTTCCCCGGGCTGCAGAAAGGAAAAGTCCGGTTGATTGTCGGTGTAGACCCCGGCCATGAGCTCCAGGTAGGGCGGGCACACGCCGGCGGCATCCGGGTCCGTCAGGTTGCGATCCCAGGCGTAGCCAAACTCATGGTTGCCCCAGGTCCAGACCTTCTTGCCGGGTGCAATGTGGTGGTTGGCGACATGCACCAGCCCGGCGCCGGCCCGGTGGTCGTAGCCGCCCGCGAAATCACCCGAAGAACCCACCGCCATGTAGGACGTAGGCACGGGGATGTTCGCGTACCACGACAGGTCGTCGGGGCGGTAGGCCGGAATGCTCCCCCGTCCAGCGCCGGTCGACCGGCCCGGCCGAACGTGGACGGGCGGGAACAAGCGCGGTCGCTCCCCGGCCGGCACACCGAGGCGTCCCCGGCTGGCATAGTCGACCCCATAGTAGTGGCCTTGCGAGCACGGAAACCGGCTCATGGCCCGCCTCGCATGGTCGGCAACGACCGTGGTGTCGGGTGGAAAGAACGCCTGGTATCCCTCGTGCGCGCGGGTGGCGACGTTGGCCCACCAAAGGAAGGTCTGCACGTCGGCCGTCCGGTTGTAGGCGCGCACCCGCAACTCCACGATCGAGCGTCCCGGATGCAGGCGGATCCCGTGCATGCCCTTCATCCGTGACAGAGGATCGTGCCCGCTCATCCAAAGCGTGGCGGCCCCCCCGGCTTCGCGTTCGACTGAAACCGTGGTCGGCCAGGTGGTCGACGGACGGTGGTGTTGCGGCCAGTTGAACTCGATCCCGCCGCTGCACCACGGACCGGCCAGACCGACCAGGGCAGGTTTGATCACCGGCTGATGGTAGATCGCGTCATAGCCATTCGTCTTGTCGAGGATGCGGTGGACGCGTCCGCCCAGCTCCGGCAACAGCATGACCTGGAGGTACTCATTCTCGAGGAAAACCGCCTTCCACGCCCGGGACACCGGATGATCGGCCACGCGCACCGTGCAGGGGAGCGGATAGACCCGCCCGCTCGACCCCTGATACACCCGGCGCTCAAGGAACATCGGATAACGATCCGGCGCCTCCGGGACGTACGTCGGCAGGATCACGGATTCGCGACGCACCGTGACGGCGGGGGATGAGGGCATGGAGGAGGCGCGGTGCGACGATCTTACAGCGGCAGGTGTCAGAAACAAATGGATGGACAGGTGAAAAACCTGCACGATCTTACACTCCATGGCACGAGACCCCGTCCGCCACGGATTCGCCGGTCAACACATGGTGGTGGTGCCCGAACCCCTGCGCGCTGCCGCGCGCAGCCAGGTCCTCCTGAAGGGCCTGCATGTGACGGATGCCGGCTACTTCCCCGTCGCGCGTGCACACCGGATCGAACGCCCGAACGGCGCCCCCACCACGCTCGTAATTCTCTGCCTGCGCGGCTCCGGCTGGTTCCGCCTCGGCGACGAGACCGGTGCGGTTGAGCCCGGCGATCTCGTCTGGCTTCCGGCCGGCCGCGCCCATGCCTACGGTGCGGGGGAGGATCCCTGGACCATCGCCTGGGCGCACTTCACGGGGGACGAAGTGCCGGCATGGGCCCGCCTTCTCGACCTGGGGGCAACCGCGAGCGAAGCGAAGGTCCGTCTGCCGGTCGACCGCCTGGACGAAATCGCGCTCGACCGGGTCTACGCCGCGATCGAGCGCGGGTTCTCGCTTCGCCAGCAGCTGGCCGCCGCCACGGCGCTGCGACGATCACTATCTGAGGCGGCGCAACTCGCCATCGCGCCGACGGAATCGCGCTCCGCCCGGGACCGGGTGCTCGCCTCGGTTGAGACGCTGCGCCAGGACTGGCAGCGGCCACGGCGCCTGGTCGAGCTCGCCACCGCGTCAGGCGTCTCAGTGACCCACTACTGCAGCCTGTTCCGTCACCATACCGGATTCGCGCCGATCGACTTCCTCATCCGGCTCCGCGTGCTGCACGCCTGCCGCCTGCTCGACACCACCACCCTGCCCGTCCGCGAGGTGGCGGAGCGGGTGGGGTATTCGGACTCCTACTACTTCACGCGCTGCTTTCGCCGAGTGATGGGCTGTTCCCCCCGCGCCTACCGCCAACTCCAGAAAGGCTGAGCGGAGGTTTCACGCAGCCGCGCCTCCGCGTGCGCGTCAACGCAAGCGCGATCCAAGTGGGCGTCTGTTGGAGGTGGGGTCGGCGACCCCGCGGGGATGGGCGTCGCGTGAAGAAACTGGCCATCCGAGGCGGGACCGATCGGTCCCGTCGCGGCCTCACCGAGGCCACCTCCAACGAGAACGCGGCGATTCCCCACGCTCGATCCTCAACGTGACGCACCTCCGCGACCGCGGGACCACCTCCAGCGCTCCCGTCCCTCGCGTCTCCGCCCCTCCGCGTTTAACTCCGTCGTTCGTCCCCTTTCGCCCTTCCATCCTCACGCTTCACTGTTCCGCGCGGCACGCTTCAGGCGCGCCCACACAAAACCGGAGCCCTGGCCCTGGAGCCGGGCCATCTTGATCCAGAGGAGAGTAAGGTGCTCGAGGTGCAGGCTCGACGTCAGCGGGCCGGCGTCGACCGGCTCCCAACCGAGGTCTGAGCACAACGTTGCCACCGTGCGTTTCGCCGCCGGATCGTCGCCGGCCATCAGCATGGCCGGCTTCAGTTCACCATAGCCCGGATACAAGCTATCCTCGAAGTTCTCGAATCCGTAGATCGTAAAGGCCTTCACCACCCGCGCGGACGGAGCCGCGCCCTGCAGCACCTCGGAGCCGCTACGAGCACTGGCCAGGCCGTGGGTCAGCCCCGGCCCGACCGGATTGGTGCAGTCGACCAGAACCTTGCCACTCAAGGCGGCGGCCAGCCCGCGCACCGCGGCTTCCGCCGCGGCGTAGGGCGTGGCAAGAAAGACCACCTCGGCCGCAGCCACGGCGGCGTGTGGATCGAGGGCGCGCAGCCGCGGTTCGCGGCGCTGGGCCGCAAGGACGGATTCGGACCGGAGGTCGCGCGCGGCGAGCGTGACCTCATGGCCAAAGGCCGAAAATCGGGCGGCGAGCGCGCCGCCGACCTGACCACTGCCGACAAAGGTAAGATGCATGAGTATAGGTGAGTGAGGAGCGGATGACCCGTACGATAGCCTGGCAAGTCCCCTTAGCCGGAGCCATTCAGTGAACCACGAATTGACACGAATCTACACGAATGGAAGCAGGTACCGACCGATGCGTGGGATGGGTTCACCCTTAGTTGAAGTCTACCGGGTGTTCGACTGCTCCACTTTACCCCTGAATTCGTGTTCATTCGTGTCCATTCGTGGTTTTCCAACTGTCTGGATCCGGCTCAGCCCAGCGCTTCCAGTACCAGCCGGGCGGTCACTTCGCCGCTGTGTTGCTGCTGTCCGGTGATGAGGTTGCCGTCGCGAAGGGCATGGGGAGCGAACGCGGGGCCGGCGACGAAGTTCGCGCCGAGGGCGCGCGCTTCATCCTCAATCCGAAACGGCATCACCTTCCGCCCGACGGCGCGGTCGGCAAAATCCTCCTCGCTGTTGGCAAACCCCGTCAGGCGGCGGCCGCGGATGAACGGGGTGCCGTCGGCATTTTTCAGGTCGAGCAGCAGGCAGGTGCCGTGGCACAACGCCGCGGCCGGTTTACCCGCGTCGAGAAACGACCGGAACGCCGCGAGCAGCGTGGCGTGGCCGCGGAAGGTGAACATGGGCGATTGTCCACCGGCGACGAGGATCGCGTCAAAAGGTACGAGCGACAACGAAGCAAGCGAAGGCGTCGCCGTCAGCAGCGTGGTGAAACTGCTCCGACCGAGGTAGTCGAGCGACAGTCCATCGTCCCGCGAGTACCCGGATGGATCGCGCGGGTCGCTGTAGGCATCGAGTTCGACGCGGCCGCCGGCGGGACTGGCGATGGTCACCCGGTGGCCGGCGTTCACAAAGGCATGATAGGGGTGGATCAGTTCCGACGCCCAGAAACCGACCGGCCAGCCGAGGGTGGTGGACACGGCCGGGTTGGCGACAACGACGAGAAGATGGCGGGTGGGCATGCCCCAGTCTGCCACAGTCCTGGTCATAGGAGAAATCGAATGAATTGATTGCCATGATCGTAAAGCGCGATGATGGACCTTTCCATGAACCTCGAATTGCGCTGGCTCCGTTCGTTTGTGGCCGTGGCGGACGAACTGCACCTGTCGCGGGCGGCGCAGCGACTGAAGCTCGCCCAGCCCGCTCTGACGGCCCAGTTGCAGCAACTGGAGGAGGCCATCGGCGCCCGCCTGCTGGAACGCACGAACAAGGTCCACGGCCTGACCGCCGCCGGTGCCGCGCTGCTGCCCGAGGCCCGACGCCTCGTCTCCAGTGCCGAAGGGCTCGCCCCCCTGGTGGCACGCGCTCACCGCGGCGAGACCGGCCGGCTCCGGGCGGGGATCATCCCTCCCGCCGCGACCGCGCCCGTGGCGGAGGTGTTTCGGCGCTTCTCCGCCGCCCTTCCCGCCGTGGAGGTGTCGCTTCGGCAGGCCAGTCAGGCCGACCTGGTGACGGCGCTGGGTGAAGGTGACCTCGATCTGGTGGTGGGACGCCCGGTGCCGCCTCCTGCGCGTTCCGGCGTGCACTCGCGCCGCCTGTTTGAAGAGCAGCAAGGCATTGCGCTGCGTCGCGACGACCCGCGCGCTGCGGCAGCGACGGTCCCGCTCGCCGCTCTCGCCGGATCGAGGCTGCTCCTGATCACAGGCAATCCCCACTTCGGGCAGTTGCTCATGCGGCTCGCCGCCCTGCATGGGGTGACCCTGCAGCCCTCCGAGGCCGCGGACGATTTCTCGGGATTGCTCTGGATGGTTCAGGCCGGACTCGGCGTGGCGCCGTGCAGTCTCCTTCTGGGTGACTCCCTTCCAGCCACGCTCGTCGTCCGCCCACTCCGGCCCGCACCGCCCCGGCTGGCCGTCCATGCGTTGTGGCGCGGCAAGTCTCCCACCCCCACCGTGGCACGCTGGCTTCACCTGGCCGGAACGGTTTTCGCCTGATAGGAGTCCCTACGCAAGGGACGGAGATGCGGCTCAGGCTCGCTTCCAGTCGTCGCGCGTGGGACGCGAGCGCAGCGCGTTGGCCGCGGGGTCACCGGGAAACTCCTCCTTCACCGGGTCCCACTTCAGCGGCCGCCCGAGTTCCATCGCGATGGCGCCCACATGCAGCGTGGTGCTGAGGCGCTGCAGGGCCTCGGCGGTGTAGAGGGGCGGCTGGCCGTTTTTGATGCAGTCGAGGAAATCGCGCTGCTCCCGGGGACGCAGGGGCCAGAGCTTGTTGGTGGCGGGGTCGTACTTGCGGCGGAGAAGTTCGAGGTCACTGGCCTCGAAGGGGCCGGACCAGCCCGTGTTGCCCACCCAGCCCTGGGTTCCCTCGAATCGAATGAAGGTCCGGCCCGAGGTCACTTCGAGGGTCACTCCGTTCGCGTAGGTGTAGGTCAGGTGGTAGCGCTGCGGCACGGTGTTGATCGACCCGGGGGGGACGACACCCGCGCCTTCGACGGCGACCGGGCCGGAAGTCTCGGAAAAGTTCGCCACCTGGGCCGTATCCACCAGGTGGGCACCCCAGTCGGTCAGGGATCCCCCGGAAAAGTCGCGGACCTGCCGCCAGACCTGGGCGTCGGTCAGCGACGGGGTGTACTCCCGTCGCGGGGCCGGACCGAGCCACAATTCGAAATCGAGATCGCCGGGAACCGCGGCCGGCGCCTCCTGTGGAAAGGCAGGCTTCTCCGGCAATCCCACCTGGATGCGCTGCAGTTGCCCAATCGCGCCATTGCGCACGGCCTCGGCGAGGCGATGGTAGTGGATCACCGCGCGATCCTCCAGGCCGACCGCAAACAGCGCCTGCCGGCGCGCCACGGCGTCGGCGAGCTGCCGGCCCTCGGCGATGGTCAGGGTTGGTTTCTCGCAGAACACCTTCTTGCCCGCCTCGAGGGCCATGAGCGCCATCGTGACGTGCCAGTGGTCCGGTGTCGAAATCACCACCGCATCGATATCCGCCCGGCCGAGCACATCCCGGAAATCCGCCACCGCCACACAGGTCGACGTACCCGTGTGCCGGCGTACCTCATCCCGCACCTGCTCGCGTCGCGACCGAAATACATCACACACCGCCAGCACCTCGCAGTCGTCCTGCTGCAGGAAGGAGCGCAGATTGACCCCAAGGCCGTGGGTGCCCACGCCGATAAAGCCCAAGGTGACTTTCCGTGACGGAGCCGTCTGTCCAAGCAACCGGGAACTGACGATCTGGGGGGCCAGTGCGGTGCCGAATATGCCGGCAAGGCCGGAGCGGAGAAAGGTGCGACGCTTCATGGGGAAAATACGCGTCCGAAAGGCGACGGCGTCCCTGACCTGAACCCAGCCCCGACGATTTCTCAATCCCGGAGGTGGGCGCTCCCACGACCCCAGCATCAACGGGCTCCGCGGATAGCGGTCTATCTTGTTCGAACCTCCCCGTTTCCAACGGTTCGCGAGGCTTCGGCGTTCTCACCGAGGTTGTTTTCCTTTGCGTTTGTGCCGTAGTTTGCGGCTTAGAAACGTCGCTCCTATGAATGATGCCGATTCCCTCTCCGACGACACCCGGTCCGAACCGGGCGATGTGGGTCTGGTGGAGCCACGCGATTTTATCACGACGGAGCCCTTTGTCTTCGATTCAGGGCAAACCCTGCCGGGGTTCACCCTGCGTTACGAAACCTATGGCCGGCCGAATGCGGCCCGGGACAACGCCATCCTCATCTGCCACGCCTTGAGCGGCGACCACCACTGCGCTGGCATCCACGCCCTCACGGATCGCAAGCAGGGATGGTGGAACAACCTCATCGGTCCGGGTAAACCGGTTGATACCAACAAGTTTCTCGTACTTTGCTCCAACGTTCTCGGGGGCTGCCAGGGTTCGAGCGGCCCCTCCTCGACCAACCTCGCCACCGGGCGGCCCTACGGTACTGCGTTTCCAGCGGTGAGCATCCGGGACATGGTCCGTGCGCAGCAGCGTTGGCTGGAAGGCATCGGAGTACCGTCCCTGCACGCGGTCATCGGGGGTTCGATGGGTGGCATGCAGGCCCTGCAATGGGCCGTCGAGTTTCCCTCCAAGGTGCGCAAAGTTCTGGCCATGGCGACCACGGCGCGCGAGAGCGCGCAGGGCATCGCCTTCAACGAGGTGGGACGCCAGGCGATCATGCAGGATCCGGATTGGAAAAAGGGGGACTACCCAAAAACCGGCGGCCCCCGGGTCGGCCTCGCCATCGCGCGCATGATGGCACATATCACTTACTTAAGTGATGCCGGCCTCGATCGGAAGTTCGGCCGCCGCCGTCGCTCGATCAAGGCGTTGGCGAACGCGACTTCGGAAGCGGCCTCCCCGGCACCGGCGGGCTTTGAGTTCGAGATTGAAAGCTACCTGCGACATCAGGGGCAGAGTTTCATCAACCGGTTCGACGCCAATTCGTACCTCTACATCACGCGAGCCATCGATCAGTTCGACCTGGCGGCAGAAGGCACGCTCGAGCAGGCGTTCGCGGCAGTCGAGGCGGAGTCGCTGATCATGGGGTTCACGAGCGACTGGCTCTTTCCCCCGGAGCAAAACCGTGAAATCGCCCTGGCCCTGCTACGGGCAGGAAAGCGGGCAAGCTACGCCGAGCTCAACACGGATTTGGGACACGACTCCTTCCTGCTCGAATCCCCTCAATTGTACGATCTGGTCCGCGGTTTTCTGAAGTAACGCAGCGCGAGGCCAATCCCGCGGGGTCGGCGCCGCCACCTCCACCAGAATTCCGGTCCCACCGTTAGATTTCTGGGCCCCGGTCATTCGTCATTCGTCATTCGTCATTCGTCATTCGTCCGGCCGCCGTCGTGAAACGACAGCGGCCGGACTCTGCTCTTGTCGCCCTCCTGGCAGGCTGTTGTATGGCGGACCGGCATGCCCTCACCCCTCCGCTCGGTGCTCCGCTTTCAGGAAAGCGGCCTCATCCTGGTCATTCTTGCTTTGGGAGCGCTGCTGTACGGCTTCAGCGGCTCGGTGCGGGCACCCGTCTTTGAGGTGGGGCCGGACGGAACCCGTCAGCGCGTGTTCATCACGGACGCCAGCGGCGAGCGGACTCCCGCCTTCGTGGAGAAGAACAAGTTCCTCAACCCGCAAAACCTCGCGCAGTTGGCGAAGGACACGAGCTTCATCGCCATCATGGCCGTCGGCATGGCCTTTGTCATCATCTCCGGCGGGATCGACCTGTCGGTGGGCTCCATCTATGCGCTGGCCTCGGTTCTGGGCGCTTTGGCGCTGCACCACTTTGGGCCGGAGGGGCCGGGCGCCACGACCGGGACAATGGGCATCCTGATCGGCGCCGGTGTCTGCGTGGGCACCGCCGCACTCTGCGGGTTGGCAAATGGCGGGTTGATCGTCACCTTGGGGGTGCACCCGTTCATCATCACCCTGGGCAGCATGGCCATCCTTCGCGGCATCGCCTTTGTCGCCACCAAGGGTCAGTCGGTCGGGGGGTTTCCGCAGGGGTTTCGCGATTTGGTTCGGCTGGAGGTCGGCCAAGGGCTGAGTCTCGTCCCGTTGCTGGTGATGATTCTGGTCACGGTGGTCGGGTGGATTTTCCTGGCCCGTCTCGCGGCCGGACGCCGGGTGTACGCGGTCGGTGGCAACGAACTGGCCTCGCGCTTCAGCGGCATTCGAGTCCAGCGCGTCAAACTCGGCGTTTACCTGTTCTCCGGACTGGGCGCCGGGATCGCTGCGCTGCTCTCCCTCGGCTACTATGGCGCCGCCACCTCGGGTGACGGACAGGGCTACGAGCTCAATGTCATCGCCGCCGCGGTCGTCGGCGGTGCCAGCCTTTCCGGGGGACGCGGTTCCGCGCTCGGGGTCGTGCTCGGAGCTTTGATCATCCAAATGATCAACAGCGGCATCGTCATCCTCGGCATCGATCAAAACTACAGCCAGATCATCATCGGCGTCGTGGTCATCGCCGCCGTCGTGCTCGACAACTTCAACACCTGGCTCAGCAAGCGGAGGATGAAGAAAGAGTGAGATGAACGCTGAACGTTTAACTTTGAACGCTGAAGTGTGGAATGACCCAGACAAAGAGGTGCTACCAAGACATAGGACCAGATCGTTTGTAGTGGTAGCACCATTCCGTACTTCAAAGTTCAGCGTTCAGCGTTGAGCGTTCCGCATTCCATTTTCACGCTTCACTCCTCGCCCTTCACTCTTCCTCTCTCCCTCCCCTCCCATGCGTCTCCTCCTCCTCCTGCTGGCCGCTGCCAGCACCCTGGTCGCCGCTCCGCGGACGATCACCATCGGCCTGGTTGCCAAATCCCAAGGCAACCCGGTCTTTCAAGCCGCGCGCGTCGGCGCGGAAAGCGCCGCCAAGGCGCTCAGCGCCAAACACGGCGTCACCATCAAGATCGACTGGCGTACACCCAACGAGGAAGACTCGCAGCGCCAGGCCGAGGCCATTGAGCAGCTGGTGCTCGCCGGCGCCGAAGGCATCGCGGTGAGCTGCTCGGACGCGAACAAGCTGACCGACGCCATCAACTCCGCGGTCTCGAACGGGGTGCCGGTGGCCACGTTCGATTCCGACGCACCCAACAGCAAACGCTTCGTGACCTATGGGATCGACGATATTGAGTGCGGCAAACAGGTCATGCAGGAGCTGGCCAAGATCATGAATGGCAAGGGCACGATCGCCATCCTCGCCGGCAATCAGAACGCGCCGAACCTGCAGAAACGCGTGCAGGGGGTCAAAGCGATCGCCGAAAAATTCCCGGGCATCACCATCAAGGGCGTCTACTACCACAAGGAAACGCCCCAGGACGCCGCCGCCAAGATCGAGCAGGTCATGCAGGCCAATCCGGAAATCACCGGCTGGGCCCTGATCGGAGGCTGGCCTCTTTTCACCGACAACGCCCTGAAGTGGCAGCCCGGCACCGTGAAGTGCGTCTCGGTCGACGCCCTGCCTCCCCAGCTCGCCTACATCCGCAGCGGCCACGTGCCGGTCCTGCTCGCCCAGCAGTGTTTCGAGTGGGGCAAACGCTCGGTCGAACTGCTCGTCGACAAGATCCTCCTCAAGAAGGATCCGCCCTCGCAGAAGGAGATCAGCGCCTTGATCCCCGTGACCAAGGACAATGTCGACGCCTTCGCGAAGAACTGGGACACCTGGCTGCCGAAGTAACCCGCCACGCGCCCGCACCCTTCCGCCTCCGCGCCTGCGCCTGCCGGCGTGACACCGCGACCCTCCCGCCCGAGACCGGATTGATGTCCGCGTACCTGGAATTTCACCACATCGGAAAACGGTTTCCGGGCGTGCAGGCCCTCGATGACGTCAGCTTCTCGATCGAGCGCGGCGCCTGCCACGCCCTGATCGGAGAAAACGGGGCGGGCAAGAGCACGCTGGGGAAGATCCTCGCTGGTATCTACCGTTCGGATGCGGGTGAAATCCGTCTGGAGGGCCGCGTCATCGCCCCGGCCTCGCCGCTTGAGGCGCGCCAGCTCGGCATCGCCATGGTGCACCAGGAGCTGGCGTTCTGCCCCAACCTGAGCGTGGCCGAGAACCTCTGTCTCGGCGACCTGCCGCGCAACCGGGCCGGCTGGGTGGACCGCGCCGTCCTGCGCGCGCGGGCCCGCACGATGCTCGCGGCGGTCGGGGCGGACATCGATCCCGACCGGCTCATCGGGAGTCTCTCCACCGGACTCGAGCAGCTGGTGCAAATCGCCGCCGCAGTCGGCACCGGGGCGCGCATCATCGTCATGGACGAGCCCTCGAGCTCGCTTTCGGCCGGCGAAACCCGGGAACTGTTCCGTCTGGTCCGCGAACTGCGTGGCCGAGGCATCACCCTGGTCTACGTTTCCCATCGGATGGAGGAGTTGTTCGCGCTCTGCGACTCCATCACCGTCCTGCGCGACGGCCATCACGTCAGCACCGGGCGGATCGCCGAGACGCGTCCCCAGCGGGTCGTAACCCAGATGATCGGACGCGAGCTGCGCCTGCAGACGCCAGCCCACCTCGCCCGCGAACCCGGGGAGGAGCAGTTGCGCGTGCGCGGACTGAGCTCTCCTGGAATTTTTTCCGGCATCGATCTCGACCTGCGCGCGGGTGAGATCGTCGGCCTGGCCGGCCTTGTCGGCGCCGGCCGCAGCGAAACGCTGCAGGCCATCTTCGGGCTCGATCCCGAGGCCACCGGCGAAGTCCGGGTGAAGGGACACCTCCTGCCGGTCGGTTCCGTCAACGCCGCCCTCAACGCCCGCATGGGCCTCGTCCCCGAGGACCGCAAGCGACAGGGACTCGTGCTTGGCCTGAGCTGCCGGGAAAACACGTCACTCGCCGCCCTGCCCGGCCTGACCCGATTTGGCTGGGTGCAGCGCCGGCGGGAACGCACGCTCGCTCAGAAGTACGCCACCCAGCTGCGTGTCAAAGCGCCCACCATCGAGACCCTCATCGGCGGACTGAGCGGCGGCAACCAGCAGAAGGTCGCGCTGGCGAAGTGGCTCGCGCGTGACTGCGACGTGCTCCTGGTCGACGAGCCGACCCGCGGTGTCGACGTCGGTGCCAAGGCAGAAATCTACCCGTTGCTCGACGAACTCGCCTGCCAGGGCAAGGCCATCCTGGTCGTGTCATCGGAACTACCCGAGTTGATCGGACTCTGTCGCCGCATCCTCGTCATGCGCGGCGGGCGCCTGGTCGGGGAAGTTGCCCACACTGAGGCCAGCGAGGCCACGCTCATGCGGCTGATGGCCGGGGTGGAAGACGAGCCTCGCGCAAGCGCGTCCTGACCGCCCTGCGCACGGAACGGCTGCCGGCTCCGCGCAAACGAGGTCAGCTTGACTTCGCCGGGATCGTGTCACCCCGGGCCAGATCGTAGAGCGCGTATCCGGCCAGGAGGTTGGGCAGGGCTGTGCAGGGGGTCTGCCAGTCGCCCCGCAGGTGGACGCGGCGGGCGATGCGAATGTGTTTGGCGGCGCAAAACGACTCGAAGTCGGCGATCGTGGCGGGATTGGCGGGACGACTCTCGTGCCAGTCCGTGGTGTAGACCGCGTTGCGGGGTTTGCGGCCGCTCCAGACCACATCGAGGCGGTTCTTCCAGTAGCCGTGGTTGACAAAACCCACGGTCAGCGCCCGCCCCACCCGGAGCGCTTCCGCGATCACCTGGTTGGGTGCTCCCAGCTCCTCCACCGTCCGCGAACAAATCACCCGATCAAAGTGGTCGTCGGGAAACGCCCGCATGAAGTCCATCATGTCACCCTGGTAGGCGGTGACCCCGCGTTTGATGCAGTTGCTGATCTTGTCGACATCGAGGTCCACCCCCACCACCTCGGCGCCCTTGGACTGCGCCAGGAATTCCATCAGCACGCCGCGCCCGCAGCCGAGGTCGAGGACCCGGGATCCGGTTTCAACCCAGTCGGCCATGATCTGCATGTCGACCGTGCGCTTGATGGCGTTCTTTTGCATGGAAAGTGACGCGGCGGCGATGCGCCGTCCCTTCCATCGACACCGATAAACCGCGTCCTGACAAGCCCCGCGCTTCCACGGCGCGCCCCGCCGCCTCGTTCCGCCGCCTTCAGGGACTTGCGGGAGGAGTCGATAATGAGGGGATGGAGCCGTGGCTCACCTGGCAATTCACGCCATTGGCATTACCGCAAGCGATCGCCTGCGGCCTCTCGATGCTGGGCGCCTCCCTCGCGTGGCGGTATCGTCGCGCCGCCAAAGGCGCGGTCTGGCTCTGGCGCGTCCTCGCCGCCGCCGCTTTCTGGGCCTTGCTCGGGGCGCTGGAGTTCTCGGTGGTCTCGCTCCACGCAAAGACTTGTCTGTCACAACTTTCCTACCTGGGTGTGGTCCTGGTTCCATTCACGCTCTATTCGTTCACTTACGCCTACACCCACGAAGGCCGCGATCCACCCAAGGCCGTGTCGCGGGGACTCCTGTTCGCCGCCTTCGGGCTCTTTCTCGCGGTGAGCACCAACGGCTTACACCGTCTGGTCTGGGTCGACGTCGTGCCCATCGAATTATACGGTTTCCAGTTCGCCCGGTACGAACGCGGACCCCTGTTTTGGGTGAACATTGCCTACTGCTATGGCCTGATGACGGCGAGCACGGTGGCGATGATGCGGTACGAGCTGCGGCTGGACGGCGTGTTTCGCCAGCAGAACTGGATGGCACTGGCGGCGGTGTTCGCCCCGTGGCTGACAAGTGCGGCCTACCTGTTGAGGATTGGACCCTTCGGTGAAGTTGACCATACCCCGGTGGGGTTCGCCGTCTCCGGGCTGGCCATGTCGTGGGCGGTCATTCGACTCCGCCTCTTCGACCTGCAGCCGATGGCGGCGGAAACCCTGTTTGACCGCATGCCGGACCCCGTGCTGGCGATTGATGCGAGTGGCCGGTTGGTGCGTTACAATCCGGCCGCCGCCTACCGGTTTGGGTTTACCGCGGACGATTCGGGCAAGCCCGTGTCCGAGCTCCTGAAGGGACTGACTTCACAGGATGAGGCTCTTTTCACGCCGGATGCGCCCGAAGGCCTCCGGGACCTGTGGTTCAAGGGCACCAGCTGGGCGGTGCAGACCAGCTTGTTGAAGGGTGAACGGGACATTCACTTTGGACGAATGTTCGTCCTGCGGGACGTCACCTCCCACCGACAGAACGCCGAGGCCCTGCTCACCGCCAAACGGGCGGTGGAACAGGCCCTGCATCAGGCCAACGCAGCGGTGGCGGAAGCGCGCGCGGCCAGTTCTGCCAAGTCCGTGTTTCTCGCCCAGGTCAGCCACGATCTGCGCACCCCCCTCCACGCCATCATCGGCATGACAGAGGTGCTGCTCGCCAGCAAACTCGACTCCAGCCAGCGCGCTGAAACCCAGGTGATTCGTGAGGCCGGCGAAGCCCTGCTCCGACTGATCAATGACCTGCTGGACCTGACGCGCATTGAATCCGGAAAGGTCGAGCTGGCCCGCACTCCGTTTCTGATCGACGACGTGCTCGATCCCGCTGTCGACCTCCTGAGTGTCACCGCGGCCAAGAAGGGTCTTCGCCTTGCGGCCTGGATCGAGCCCGGGTTCACGGGCGGATTGAGGGGCGACTCCGACCGGCTGCGCCAGATCGTCTTCAACCTGGCCGGCAACGCGGTCAAATTCACGGAGACGGGCCACGTGCTGGTTCGGGTCAGCGCGGGCACGAATCCCAGCGACATCATTCTCTCGATCGAGGACACCGGGCCCGGCATGGGCGCGGAGGAACAGGTCCAGCTCTTCAAGCCGTTCCAGCGTGGCTCGGCCGTTGCCGGAGTGGAGGGCACCGGTCTCGGCCTGGCCATCACCGAACGCCTCGTTCAGGCGATGGGCGGGCGCATTGCGGTTTCGAGCGAGCGCGGGGTCGGCACCACCTTCCGGGTCGAGCTTCCGCTCGCCGACGCGGAGGGCGACGGAGAAATCCCCGGACTGATCCAGCGCCTGCGCGGACGCTCCGCGCGGCTGCGAAGCGCGGACGCCTTCATGACCCGGGCGGTCACGGCTTCGCTCCGTTCGCTCGGCGTATCTGTTGTTTCCACACCCTACATCCCCACGTCCGTTGACCCGGACCTGCCAATGCGGGTGTCGACCCTGTGCTGGGAGGGTGGCGTCGATGAAATCCCGGTGGGAGCGCTCCACCGGCGCGCGCTTGCCCAACACTTGCTCGCGCCCGAACTGCCGGCCCCCGCGATCCCCGTGGTTCCGCTCCTGCCCGAGCCCGACTCGGGAAGCAGCGTGCTGCTGGCCGACGACAACGCCGTGGCCCGGCGGGTCACCGTCGCCCTGCTCCAACGGTGCGGCTACCGGGTCGAGGCGGTCGACTCCGGCCGCACCGCGCTCGCGCGCCTGGCCCAAAGTCACTTCGACTATGTCGTGCTCGATGGCATGATGCCCGACCTCGACGGCTGGCAGACGGTGGAGGCCATTCGCGCCGGACGTCACGGGGTGTTGGATCGCGACGTACCCGTCCTGGGATTCTCGGCGGATGCCGCGCCCGCCACCCACCTTCGCTGGCTGTCCTGCGGAGCCAATGCCTCGCTTGGCAAACCGGCCCGCCAGGCGGAACTGTCCGCCACGCTCTCGGCCATCACTCGCACCCGGAACGCGCCGCAAGGGGTCGCATCGGAACCGGCCACATCGTCCCGATCGTCCTAGCCACCCGCGGAACCCTTGGCGTCGCCCTCAGCCTTGCGACGTCCAAACGCCTCCGCGTCGCGCACCAGCTTCTGTTCGAGGCTGCCACACACCAGGTCGCAAAGCTGGAAAATCGAAGGGTCGGCAATCGAATAGAACACCTGCAGGCCCTCTTTCCGCCGTCCGAGCATGCCGGCCTCCGCAAGGGATTGCAGGTGCCGCGAGACATTGGCCTGCGTCCCGCCGCTGAGTCCCACCAGCACATTGACGGACTTCTCTCCATCGAACAGCGCGTGCAGCAGCCGCAGGCGCATCGGTTCCGCGAGCAAGGAGAAGCGCCGGGCAATCATGCCCAACGCCTCGTCGGTGAGCAGACGCGGCGAGCGAGGTTTTCCCATGGAGCTCAGTGAACAGAGGTCCGGCATAAAAACAAGTATATGCGCGTGAACGCATATAGTAAAGCCCGCTTTTCTCTGGTCTGGCGGGCGTCGGTCGGAACGGTCAGATCCGACGGATCCGTCCGAATGTTCGATTCCCCCCAGCCAGCAGCACGGCTGGCTGCGCACAGTGCGAGGGCTACTGCCGGCTGGGCCGGCGCGCCGCCGGCTCGCCTTTCGCGCCGCGCACCGTACGGTGCGGGCGTCGGTTGGTTGGTGATTTGGTCGCAGATCGAGTGAACCCGTCCTGCTCCCACCATGAACGTCGAGATCCTGTCCCGCATCCAGTTCGCCTTCACAGTCGCTTTCCACTACTTGTATCCACCCCTGAGCATTGGGTTGGGACTGGTGCTGGTCATGATGGAGGCGCGGTGGTTGCGCACGCGGGACCCGCTCTACCACAACATGGCGCGGTTCTGGACGAAGGTCTTTGGATTGATCTTCGGGCTTGGGGTGGCGACGGGCATTGTGCTGGAGTTTGAGTTCGGAACCAACTGGGCGACTTACTCGCGGTTTGTGGGAGACATCTTCGGCAGCGCCCTCGCGGCTGAGGGTATTTTCGCCTTTTTCCTGGAGTCCGGATTTCTCGCCATCCTGCTCTTCGGCTGGGACAAGGTGGGGCCGGGTCTCCACTTCTTCGCCACCTGCATGGTTGCGTTGGGAGCGCATTTCAGCGCCGTCTGGATCATCGTGGCCAATTCCTGGCAGCAGACTCCGGCCGGTTCGCACCTCGAACTCCACGGCATGCCCGCGCCCGCGGGCTACCGGCTCCAGCCCGAGGATCTGGGACACGCCCGCATGGTGATCGACGATTTCTGGGAGGTGGTGTTCAACCCGTCGTCGATGGACCGGCTGGGTCACACGCTGGTCGGCTGCTGGTCGGCCGGTGCGTTCTTTGTGGTCAGCGTCGGCGCCTATTACCTGCTGCGCGGACGGCATCTCGAGTTCGCCCGCTCGTCGCTGAAATTCGGACTCGCCCTGGGACTCTGCGCGTCGCTGTTGTCCCTGGTCACCGGACACAGCTCCGCGATCGGCGTGGCCCGGAACCAGCCGTCCAAACTCGCGGCCATGGAGGGAAAGTGGGAAACCGGACCGGATGCGCCGCTCCACCTGTTTGGCTGGGTGGATACAAAAGCGGAGCGCACCCACGGTCCGGCCTTTCCGGGCGGGCTCAGCCTGCTCATCGCCGGCGACCGCAACCACGTGGTCACCGGCCTGAAGGACATTCCTCCCGACCTGCGACCGCCCATCCAGCCCACGTTCCAGCTCTTTCACCTCATGGTGGCCATCGGGTTTTCGCTCATCGGACTTTCGATCTGGGGTTGCCTCCTCTGGTGGCGCAACGCGCTGCACGATCCGACGCGGCCGCCGACCCGGGTGTTCCTGCTGCTCGCGGTGCCATCGGTGCTGCTCCCGCAGATTGCCAACCAGGCCGGATGGTTCACGGCGGAAATCGGGCGCCAGCCCTGGATCGTCTGGGGATTCCTGCGCACCAGCGAGGGACTGTCCAAGGTCGTCAAGGCGAACCAGGTGGTGGCCTCCCTCATCGGCTTCGGCCTGATCTACCTTCTGCTCTTCCTGCTCTTCCTCTACCTGTTGACGCGCAAGATCCAGCACGGCCCGGAGCCGGTCGAAGAAAGCCACACGCTGCCCAAGGCGTGGATGAAACAGCAGCGCGCCTGACCCACCCTTCCCGCCATGGACTACGCCCTGCTTTGGTTTGTCATCGTGGGAGTGCTCTTCGCCGGCTACGCCGTGCTCGATGGATTCGATCTGGGAGTCGGGGCGCTGCTGCCGTGGATCAAGGACGACGATGAGCGCCGGGTGCTCTACAATGCCATCGGCCCGGTGTGGGACGGCAACGAAGTCTGGCTCGTCACCGGTGGCGGCGCGCTCTTCGCCGCCTTCCCGCCGGTCTATGCCACGGTGTTCTCCGGCTTCTACCTCGCGTTCATGCTGCTGCTGTTCGCGCTCATCTTCCGCGCGGTCGCGATCGAGTTCCGCAGCAAGGAGCCCTGGCCGTGGTGGCGTCGCTGGTGGGACCGCGGTTTTTTCGCGGGCAGCACCACCGCGTCGTTCCTCATCGGCGTGGCCATGGGCAACATCGCCTGGGGCATACCGATTGACGAGAGCGGGGAGTTCGCGGGCACATTTCTCGGACTGCTCCAGCCCTATGCGCTGCTCATGGGCGTGACGACCGTGTCGCTCTTCATGATGCATGGCGCCATCTACCTCCACATGAAAACCGAGGGGGCGCTTCAGGCCCGCATCCGGCGGTGGATCAACCCGCTCATCATCGCCTTCATCGTCTGTTACGCGGTGGTGACCCTCGCCACCCTGCTCTACATCCCGCACATCACCGACGTGCTGCGCGCCCAGCCGGTGCTCTTCGTCTTCGCCATCCTCCTCGTCCTCGCCATCGCCAACATTCCCCGGGAGGTTCATCACGGTCGCGACGGGCGCGCCTTCCTCAGTTCCTGCGCCACCATGCTGCTGCTCATGGCCCTCTTTGGCCTCGGCATGTTCCCCCACATGGTTTACTCGCTGCCCAATCCGCAGTATTCACTGACAGCTTACAACGCCTCCTCGACCCGGAAAACGCTTCATACGATGACGATCATCGCCGCCATCGGCGTGCCCATCGTCCTCGCCTACACCGCGAGCGTCTACTACATCTTCCGCGGCAAGGTGAAAGTGACGAAGGACAGCTATTGAGCCCGCGCAGCCGGCTACTTGCCCGGCGGGGGTTCGGTCGCCTCGGGCTTGGCCGGAGCTGAGGCGGACGCGGCAGGAGCGGCGAGCGCAGCCCACTCGGCGGCAAGCTTCTCCTTCTGCTTGGCCAGGGCCGGCTCGGTCACGGTCGCGAGCATCTCGTCGGCCTTGGCCCGGGCGCCCAGGCCCGCCAGGGCGCGCGCCTGATGGAGGCGGCTGGTTTGCTGCTCCACCCCCGGTTTCAGCCGGGTTTCGAACTCCTGCCAGAAGACGAGGGCGGCCGCCCAGTCGGGCTTGGCCACATCGTAAAAGGCGAGTCCATACCGGTACGAATAGCGCCAGTTGTCCGGCTCGAGCCGCGCGGCTTCGTGAAACGCGTGCAGGAGCGACGAGTCGATCTTGTCGGCTGTCCATTCGCCACTCTTGAGAAAATCATCGCGTGCTTCGACGAGCAGCGTCCCCAGTTGGTAGTGATAAAGGGGCTCCTTGGGCTCGAGGCGGATGGCCGCGAGGAAGTAGTTGAGCGCCTCGAGCGGGCGACCGTCCTCCGCCACGTGATTGCCCAGCTGATTCTTGACCCGGGCCAGCTCGGGATTGAGTTGATTGGCCTTGAGCAGCAGGGCCGTCGAGCGGCGACGCTCATCGATGATCGGATGGTCCAGCAGCGCCGCGTAACTCACGTAAGCCTCGGCCAGTTTCGGATTCTTGCGCAGAAAGTCCTCATACTCGTAGCAGAGTTCCTGCAAGGGTTGACGCAGGTCTTCGAGTTCATGTTGCGACGGCTTTTTTTCCGCGGCGGCGAGGAGCGTTTTCTGGCGTGACACCATGTCCAGCAACGTCTCCGCCGGAGTGGCCGCCGCGGCCTGTGACACCCCCAAAAAAAGCGAGACGGTAAACAGCCCCAGCGCCAGGAGCGTCGCCCAACCCGCGGCGCGTCCGCGCCGGCGAGCCGCTTGGAGCAAGACATTCGGGTCGATCTGTCGGGAACGGAAGAGGGTCACAACCATGGTACCAAGGAACGTAGTCGGACCCAGTCAGGCGAACAAAGTGCCCGCGTAAACATTCATCCGATGTCCCCGGACGAACCCGACCAAGGTCTGGCCCGACTCTCGCGCAAACGCCACCGCCAGGCTGGTCGGGGCGGAAACGGCTGCCACACAGCCAATTCCGGCCATGAGGGCCTTTTGCATGAGCTCAAAGGACACACGGCCGCTGACCAGCAGGATGCGGTCGTCCAGAGGAAGTGCGTCGCGCAGCAAAGCCCAGCCGATGACCTTGTCCAAGGCATTGTGCCGTCCCACGTCTTCGCGAACCACCTGCAGCTCGCCCTGCCGGTTGAACAGACCGCTGGCATGCAATCCCCCGGTGACGTCAAAACCCGCCTGAGCGGCGCGCAGGCGTTCGGGCAGAGCGGCAATGACCCCGGCGCTGGGAGTCACCGTTCGCGACAACGGCGCGCACCGGATCCGGACCGCCTCAATGCTGGCTTTGCCACAAAGACCGCAGCTGGAGGAAGCGAACGTGTGACGCTGGAGCCGCTCCCAGTCGACCGCGACCCCGGGAGCCAGGATCGCGTCGAGTCGGTTTTCCGAAGGATCGGCGCCGTCGCGGCAGGGCACAAGGTCCAGGAGGTCTCGCCCACTCGCGAGGATACCCTCGGTCAGCAGGAAGCCCGCCGCCAGCTCGCGGTCGTGTCCCGGAGTGCGCATCACCACCGCCAGGCTGCGCCCCCCCACCTGCAGTTCCAGCGGTTCCTCCACGGCCAGAACGTCAGCGACGGCATTCGCCTCCTCGCGATCCCAGCGTACGACATCAATCGGGCTGGTACATATGGGAGAACGATTCATGCCCCCACCCTGTATCCGCCCCCGGAGAGAGCGCAATCCACGAGGTCGCTTCAGGGACACCCGACGGCATGCGTCGGGCCGTACTTCTCCATCCCCGCAGGGTCGCCGACCCTACCTCCACCGGTAGCCGTTGCTTCGGGTGGATGGGTGCAACCGGATAGCCGACTCAGAAGCCAAATTTGTCCGCAAAGTGGAGGATGGCTTCCCAGATCACCGCCGCCCAAAAGGCAAAGTAGATCAGGGTCCCTAGAAACAGGGTGTGTCCCGCCACCACGCCTGCCCCATCCTTCTCAAGCGTGCTGAGCGTGAGAATCACGACCACCAAGGCGGGCAGGGTATTGGAAAAGGGGGGGAACGGCGGCAGGGGCAGCATGAGCACCAGCGCCGCCAGGACGATGACCACGGCATGGACGCGGAGCTTCCAGCGCGCATCCACAACCACCGCCCACCGGGGCTTCATCCGGGCCTCAAACCAGGAGATGACCTTTCCTCCGACTTCGAGAATTCGCGCGAGCACCTTCTGCGGCAGAACCACCTGTTTCAAGCGCCGCGGCAGCCAGGGAGGCAGTCCGGCGGCATAGCGGGCGGCAAGGAAGGCAATGACCAGGCCAAACGGGGTCGAGAGCCCCGGGATGGTGATCGGAGAGCAAAACGGCAGGGCACAAACGAGAATCAGAAGCGCCGATACCCGTGCCCCCAGCACCTGCATCAAATCGCCCAAGGTCATCGCCTGCTCGGGCAAATGGTGAGCCAGGGAACGCAGCTCTTGCCCCAGCGTCAGCCGAGGTCCTGATCCAGCGGGAAATGAGGTGTCGGGAGTTGGATCCAAAGGGTAAGGGCCTGAGGCCCAAACATGCCATCGAACCCAGTTCCCCGAGACAAGCAAGCGGTGGCCGCGACGCGACCGAGGCCGAAGAAAACAAACGGCGGATCCAGCAGCCCGCGTAGAGTCGTCAACTTTGGGTCTGGGCGTGGGAATTCGAAGCGGTTCCGTTGGAGGTGGCCTCGGTGAGCCGCGACGGGACCGATCGGGCCCGCCTCCGTTGGCCGATTTTTTCACGCGACGCCAATCTCCGCGGGGTCGACGACCCCACCTCCAACGGAAGCACGGACTTAGGCTCGTGTGCCGGGGGTGGGGTGCACCCGGCAGGTCAGTGCTATCCCGGCGAAGACACGGTTGCGAATCCGCAGTGCGATCCTCTTGCTGGCGGTCGCATGCGTCCCGCTCTGCCCACCGTCGTTCTGGCGCAGCTCGTGCTTTCCTCCTTTCTCTGTGGACTCATTTGGGTCGTGCAAGGGGTGGTCTACCCGTTGTTCTCCCTCGTGGGTCCCGCCGAGTTTGCCGTCTTTCATGCCGCCGAAATGAACCGGATCAGCTGGATTGTCGGACCCCTCATGTCCCTCGAGCTCATTCTGACGCTCGTGGCCGTGGCATGGGCCCCGCGGGAGGCGGTTTCCTGGATCGCGGCGGGATTCTTGGGCGTGGTTTGGGCCTCCACTGCCTTTCTGCAAGTTCCCCTGCACCAAGAACTCGCGACCGTTGGGTACGACGGCGAACGTCTGGCACGCCTGACGGCGACCAATTGGGTCCGCACCCTGGCCTGGACGGCCCGCGTGGCAGTGCTCTGGTTCTGGGTGCGCCGCCTGCGTGCGCCTTCGGCGTAGAATGCACAGCCTTTCACAAACGCCGCATTGTCCGCCTCACCCCTTGACCCGTAACCTCTCCCCTGTGTCGCTAGGCTGACCCCTCTTCTACGTATGACGCACCTCCAGGTCCCCACGGATCGCACCACGCTCCTGCACGCCATCAATCTCCGGCTCGCATTGCTCGGCTGCCCGACGGTGGAGGACGCCCAAAGTGCCGCCTGGACCAAACTGACCTCCCCCATCTTCGCCCGGCACCGGGAGATCACGCGTCAACTGGCCGACCGGCTCTGTCCGGCCGACGCGCGCATCCAGCATTTTCTTCACCTCTATCTGTCGGACCTGGGTCCAGCCCCGCGGCTTCCCGGCCGCACCTTTGTGCTCGATGAGCCCGGCATGGCCCGCGAATTGTCGCTGCCCCCGGGGGGCGACACCTACGAATCACCGCTGCTCAAGAGCTACCGGCTGCACAACGGCGTCCTGCACAACCCGGTCAACGACCGGCGCACCACCCAGGGAGTGTTCCATGTCGCCGACGGAGGGCTGCCCGTTCCGGACGATAAATTTGCGGTTCCGCGGCTGGCGTTTTCCAAGCTGCTGGCCATCGCCCTCAATCCACCCCCGGAGCTGGCCCGACTGCCGTTCACAGCGGGATGCGCCAACGCAGCCGAGTGTTTCGTCTCCCTGCTGCTCCGCCCGCTGGTCGTACCGGCCGTCCCGGGCTTCACTCCGGAAAAGCGCATGGAAATCCGCTTCTTCGCACCGGGCTCGCTCGTCTCGAATCTCGACTTCGTCGAGTCCATCTTCGGCAACGCCGGCGACCCGCACCTGCCGGAAAACGACGCCGCACTCGATGTCGACGGCTGGTCGGGACACACCGGCTGCGTCATCCTGGCCCCGCACCTGACCCGCGTGCCCAAACACGTGCTCGGACTCCCGCACTGGAACCTCGCCACGCCCCGTCAGCGGCGCGATGGCATGTGCTGGAAGACCGAGGAGGAGCTCTACAACAATGGCTCGGCCTTCAAGGTCTGCGCCCGCGACGCCCGCGGCGTCATGGTCACTCTCATCGCCGACAACTACTACGGCTACTGCAAGAAGGAGGTGAAGACCCAGATCAGCTACGCCGCCAACCTCTACGGCTCCGCCGAGGAGGAACACGCCGGTGGCGCCCTCGTGTTTCCGAGTTACGACCTGGGCATCGAGTTCGAAGCGTTCGGCGAACCCGATCACTACAGCGTGGCCGACGTGGTCGCCCGCGATCCAGCCCGCTTTGTCATGCAGCCGGAGGGCTACGCCATCGACACGGTCTTGGCCGATGTCGTCCTGGTGCCCGAACAGGCGCATTTCAGCCTGCGCGACCAAACCGTGACCTGGACCAGCCCGGACGGCACCCGCCGTCAGATCAAACTGCTCGCCGGAAAGACGTACATGCGGCCCGGTGGCTATCGCGTCCACCTGGAGCGCGGCCAGGGTGACAGCGCCCTCTGGCGGCTCATCGGTACCGTCGCCGAAGGCTCGGTCTGCCACAAACCCTGCACGGTCTCGGGCGGCGGGAAGTCGGAAATCTCCAAGGCGATCTCCGACGCCATCATCTCCGGCAATGTCTTTGTCGCCGACTTCGAGCGCGACATGGACCAGGTGTCCGAAATCCTCGTCCGTGACTATTCCGACCGGTTCCGCACCCAACGCGGCTCGCCGGACCGACGTCCCATCCTCAGTCAGGAACGTTCCTTCGGCAGCGTGATCAAGCTGCTGACGCCCTCGCCGTTCGACTACACCGACGCCTACAACGCCTGGCTGCGCTCGATTCCTCCCCATATCAAGGAGCTGGTGTTCGTGGTGAAACGGTTCTACCAGCCCGACTGGGGTCCCGCCTGG
Organism: Opitutaceae bacterium; assembly: GCA_046346755.1. Taxonomy (GTDB): domain Bacteria; phylum Verrucomicrobiota; class Verrucomicrobiia; order Opitutales; family Opitutaceae; genus UBA6669. Next base: position 83,065 of record JAXMHM010000030.1, read on the forward strand.
CGCAGCCGGTTCTCCGTCGACCAGATCAACGGCCGCCCCGCGAACGAGCTGCGTCACGACGGGCGTCGTATTGTGGTGAATACGCTACGGGTCGGCTTCGCCACCGACGGATCGTGGCGGGTGTTCGGACTGCGTCACGATTTTCACCCCGCCGCCAAGGTTCAGCTGGAGGACGACATCACTGCCTCGGTCGTCGTGCCCGCGGGCCAGGTCAGCCAGCCGATGTCCGCGTCCCCCGCAAAGGTCCCGGACGCCGCACCGTCCCTTAAGTTCGTCCAGAACTGCGAAAAGCGCCTGTTCCAGCGTCCCGACGAGGCCATCCACCGCGGCTACGACGTCCAGGCCGAGCTCGATATCTCACTCCCAGGCAACTTTCTCTCCAACTACGCGCCGCTGACTCAAAGTGACGCCCGTGCGATGATCGAGGATGCGATCGGCTTCACCGCCTTCACCGCCCCGATCCAGAACCTGATCCGCAAGGCAGCCGCGGGCGAAGGACCCACCTATTTTGTCTGTTCGGCGCACCCGCGCATGGTCGACGGCAAGCCGTCAAAGAACCCGCGCTACCTGCAGCTGCGCCCCGACCTGGCGCGTCCGCACCAGACCGCCCTCGCCCACCTCGGCCAGAGCCTGCATCGCAAGCTTTCGCCCGTCGGCCAGGTGCCGCTCACGCCGGTGCACCTCGTCGTGCCGGGTCGACGCAACAATCCGCCTGAACCGGGAATCCGTCCGCTCTGTGTCTTCAATCCCATCCATCACATGGAGCTGCCCGAACTCTTCATGGAGTTCATCAGCTCCATGACGGGGAAATCGCCCTCCACCACCGGAGCCGGATCGGAGGGCGCCTTGACGAAGAGCCCGTTCAATGCACTCCCTCCGATCATCGACCTCAATGCGACGCTGGTGTCGCTGATCCTCACGGGCCACGATGTCTTCATTTCCGCCGCCGGCTACGTCGGCCCCAAGGTGCGGGTCGACCACGACATCAGTCTTCTTGTTCCGGAGGTGTTCGCCCGAATGTCACCCGGCGAACGCAGCGCGCGTTCCCTCATCGCCGACGGTTGCCTTGAGCGCTGCACCGACTTCGAGTATGGCGGCAAGACCGTGGAGGCGAGCCGCCTGGGCTACCGCATCACCACCGCGTTCATCCGCATCTACTTCGCCCGCGTCTTCGCCCACCCGCACGTGGTGTTCACCGAGGAGATGCTCCGCCCCGAACTGCAGGACATGGCGGTCTTCGCCGACGGCATGGACAACATCCTCGCCACCCATCGGCGCGTGGCCGAAAGTTATTTCAATGACGGCAGCGCCGGCCTCGCCTGCCCGCCCTTGCGGGCCCTCCTGGAGATCATGGCGCACGGGAGGACCTCGGATGGACAGGGACTACAATCGGCTTCGGTCCGCCAGCTGTTCACCCGGGAACACCTGGTCGGCAGCGACTGGTACGCCGAGCGTCTGAAGGCCAAGCAGTCCTCCGACAAGCGTCTGTGGGAGCAGCACGTTCAGTCACTCGAGCTCTTCCTCGACCAGCTCCATTACGCAGACGTGGCGGCCCGCCTCGGTATCCTCGATCGCCTTACTCATGCCAGGTCAGAACTGGCGAAAGTGTCCTCCGCCAGCTACCTTGCATCCCTTACGGGAACCCTCGGCGTGCAGCCGCTGGACTGAGTCCCGGAGGTCGGTTCGGATCCGGCCCCCGGCAACGGTTCCGGGTCAGGGCAATTCGTAGACTTCAACAATCGCCACGCCGCCCGTGGCGGTGCCAATGCCATTGACCACCGCCGTGTAGGCGCCGGGATCAAGCGTGATCAATACGGAGGACTCCTTGGTCGATCCGGGGGCAAATCCGCTCGCGGTGATCTCGGATGCCCTCGGGCTCGCCGTCCAGTCGTCGTTCTGCTCCACCAGCGTCGCCCCACGATACACCTGAAGGCGGGTGTCGGTGAGTACATTCGTCAATCCAAACGCGGTCAGTGACGGACCGCGCACGTTCACCAGCACCGTGACCGGTTGACTGCCTTGAATCACGAAGCCACTGATCAGCGCCCCATCGCCGGGCGTCACCAGACCCCGCGCGGAGGTGTTCACGATTGCCAGGGCCGGTTCCTTCGGAGTCAGCGCCAGATCACTTGCACCCGCCGGAAGCGCGGTCACCAGGGTGGCGGCACCGGTTGACAGGTTGATCCGGTAAAGTCCGGGCGACCCCCCCACCACCAGCGACGCATACGCAACACCCGGGGAGAACACATCAAAGCCCACCACCGCGGACGTATCTACACCCAACGGCCCCACGGTGCGCAACACGCCGTCATTCGGAGGATTCTGCACCACGAGCACGTCACGATCGTAGTCAATGTCATAGAGCGTGGTCGTCGTCGCCAGGCGTCCGGCCACACTATTGGTGTAGCCGGCTCCCGCGACCGACGTCGGCCGTCCCGCACCGCTGTCGTCCGAAGCGTAGGCCAGGGCTCCATCCGTTGTCACCGCCCCGGTATCCACGTTGATCCGGAAATTTTGGCCTGTGTTCGAGATGACACGCAATCGGTCGGGTACGGGATTGAAATCGACCCCGAATGCCGTGCCCGAAAGCGGGGAACTGAGGGTGGAGAGCAACGTCGCCGCGCCTGTCGCCGAATTCAAAGCGACCAGCCGGCTCTGAGTGGTCACGCCCACCAGGGTTCGATTGACCGGCCGGAAGTCGATGCCAACCAACGACTCACCCGCGTTCAAACCCGTCACCGCCACCGGAGTCCCCGCGGACGTGGTTCCGACCGAAAAAGTCGCCAGCGAAGTTCCGCCGATGAGCACAACGCCCTGCTGAGCCCGGGCTTGAGTGATAAGTCCGATACAAACCAGCAGGCCAAGTCCAAGTGTGGATTTCATAATTGTCATAGGGTTGGAGTCAGGGGCGTAGTGCGCCCGTCATGAGGTTCTACGGTTCAGGCCCCCCGCTGGATGCAATCATTTCTCACGCACCCCGAACCGGCCGGAGCCGCTCCTGCTCGCGCACCCGGCCCTGCTCCATCCACACGACAGCATCCGCCGCCCGTCGCCAGGCCTCGCCGTGCGCGACGACGATGACGGTGACTCCGGCCTCCACGCGTGCTCGAATTTTAGATACAATTTCGGACTCCGATGCCGGATCCAGGGCCGAGGTCGGCTCGTCAAGCAGGAGGAGTGGCGCGGCACGATAGAGCGCCCTGGCCAGGGCTAGACGCTGCCGCTGGCCCCCGGACAGGTTGACTCCAGCCTCGTGCAGCCAGGTGCCAAACCCCGCCGGCTGCGACTCGATCCAGGGCAGCACCCCGGCTTCGCGGCAGGCGGCGAGCAAGCGTGGCAGGTCCGGAGCGGTCGGGTCCGGCGCCACATTCTCGAGCACCGTTCCCGAAAAGAGTTCCACCTGCTGCGGCAGCACGGCCAGCCCTCGGCGCAGACCGCCCAGATCGAATAACTTCAAATCAACCTCACCGAGACGGATGTGCCCGGATTCAGGTCGAAACTGGGCCTGGAGAAGGGCGAGCAAGGTGCTCTTGCCACAGCCTGAAGGCCCCGCCAGGAGGGTCAGCTCGCCCCGGCGACAGACCAGACTGACCGCGTGGAGTACGGGGAGCTTTCCCGCGGGCCGATAGGTGACCGCATCGAAGCACACGTCTCCCATGGTCCCCGGACCCAGCACCGCCGTACCGCTACCCGCTTCGCGCTCCAGATCGAGGATCTCGTGCAGCCGCTCCGTCGCCACCAGTGCTTCCTGCACCGATGCGGTCAATCCCGCCAGCGCCGCGCACGGGGTGGCAAGGTAGGAGGCCAGCGTGTAGGCACTGATGAGCTGGCCCAGGCTGAGCTGCTGGTGGAGGACCAGCCAGGCCCCCACCCACAGGGTGGCCAGGGTGAAGGCCTGGGTCGCGCCCTGGGAGAGCGTGCCAAACCAGAGCCCAGCCTCACCGGAGCGTCGGCTGGCCCTCAGCAGTCGCACGAGGTGGTTCTCCGCTGCCTGGTCGGCACGCAGCTCCAACCCGAGAGCCCGCACGGTCGCATGAATTCCCAGGGACTCGGTCAACTGGCCCTGCCACTCCGCCCCGCAGACCATGACCTCACGGTGACGCGCTCGATTGACCCTGGCCACCACGGGATGAAGCAGCATTTGAAACAGGACCAGGAGCGCAGCCACCAGTCCAATGCGCGGGTGGTACAGGAAGAGCCCGACCAGGGAGGCCACCACGACCATGGGATAGAGGACGAGATTGACGAGGGTGGTGGAGAGGAACGTCCGCACTTTCACCCCGTCGCCCAGCCGGGCCAGCAGCTCACCCACCCGCATGCCATCGTGAAACGTTCGTGGCAACCCCAGCAAGTGACGGTGGTAGCCTTGCATGAGGGTCACGTCGAGCCGCTGGGAGAGTCGCAGGGCCAGCCGGCCCTGAATCCAGGTCAAGGCCAGTCTCGCGGCCAGGATACCCACCATGGCAACTCCGAGGAGGAGCAGCAGACGCAGATCCTGATCAGGCAGGACGGTGTCGATGAGACGCTCGACATAGAGGGACATGCTCAGCCCGAGCACCGTGGCCAAGCCCGCGCCCACCACCGCCTGGATCACCAAAGGCCGGTGAGGCCGGAGCAAGTTCCACAATCGCCCCGAGGCCGTGACCGTCCGATCCGCGTCGGACCGCGAAGCCTGACCGTCGGCGAACCCCGCGGCGGCGATGAGGAACACGCCGCTGCAGAGACCGGCGACGCGCTCCCGTTCCCATCCGGAGCGGCGGCCCACCGCCGGGTCCATAACGCAGACACGCCTGCGACCGATCCGCTCGATCACAACGTAGTGATGGAGTCGTGACGGAAGCACGACATGGGCGATGAGCGGAAGCGGCAGGGTGGCAAAGTCGGCGGGCTGTCCCCGCACGCCCTGCAGCACAAGCCCGGCCCGCTCCGCCGCCTGGACCAATCCCAGGGCGGTGGTGCCACCGCGGTCGGTCCCCGCCCATTGCCGCAACAGGGCGATCGAGCGGGGCCGTCCGAGGCGACGGCAGAGGTAGGCCAGGCAGGTGGGACCGCAGTCGGACTGATCGCGCTGACGCATGGAGCGGCGGTAGGGAGCGCGGACGTGGAGGAGTCCGCGCCCAGATCAGAGATCCATCACCAGGTCCACCTGGTCCAGCGCCTGGCCAAGCTCCAGAGGCGTGGGCGCGGGCCAGGGCGCCAGGAGACTCGGGGGCTGCCAGGGCGGAGCGGAGACGTTGAGCGGGGCAAAGCCGCCGACGGTTGCGACGAGCAGGTCGGACGAGGCCGGTTGTATCGTTTTCATGGTGGTTATGTTTTTCCTCACCCGGATCACCCGGGACGTCCGGAATGGAGCCGCCGGGGGGCGAGGGAAAGGGTGGCGCGGACCGTGCCTGCCGGCACGCGAGCCACTGGGACCCGTTGTATCCAATCTGTGGTTTTTGTCCGCAAAAACTGGAACAGGGTGGTACGACCGAGATGGAAGCGAACCTCCGCGACAAAGCCCTTGCGCAAGGGCTGGGAACGTCCATCACGCGTCGTCAACTGGGAAAGTGCGGGTCGGGCCACCACGCGGAAGAGCGGTTCGCCGTGCTCCCAGCGTGCATCCGACGCAATCGCCTCCACCTGCAGAGCAAGCGTACCCCACTCGGCCGCAGGAAGTGCGGGGAAACTCGCCCGCGCGTCCTGCCGGGGATGCAACAGCGCGGCCGTACGCGCCGGCACAAAGGCCTCGATCAGCAGGGGCTCGTCGGGAGTGAGTCGCCCCAGGGCCTGCCCGGCCATGACCACACTGCCCTTCTCCAGAGACACCCATTCCAGCAACTCACCCTCCAGAGGGGCGCGCAGCACCAAGGCTTCCCGCTGACGGTCGAGGCCATCCGCCTCCATCCCCGCCTGGACGCGCTGGCTCTCCGTATCACGACGTCGCTCCTGCCAGACCGCCAGATGTCGTTGGCGCGCCGAACGTCGCGCGGCGGCGCGCGCCTCCGCTTCATGCCGCGCGTCGTCCAATTCGCGTTCGCTCACCAGTCCCAACACCCCCAGGCGCTCCAGCCGGTCGGATTCGCGACGGGCCTTGGCCTCGGCGAGTTGGTGATCCGCATCCTCGGCGAGGAATTCGGCGCAGAGACGGGCCGCCCAGGCAGTGCGAAACGAAGGCAGGTCGTTGTCTCCTGTCCCCGCTTCGTCCTGCGCCGCCCGCGTGAGGCGGTCCCACTCCCCGCCGGTCAGCGCCAACTCCGCACACCGCTGACTCAGCTGGTCCCGACGCGAAGCCCAGGTCGGATCGGAGACCTGGAGCAGGGCTTGTCCGGCGGCGACATGTTGGCCCGGACGCACCCAGACGGCCTCGACCACACCGGTCGCGGGACTGCGCAATTCGCTGGTTTCCGTCCGAGCCCGCACCCAGCCGGAGGCTCGCGCCGTGACGTCAATCTCCAGCCAGGCGACGGCGGCCAGACCGAGTCCGACCAGCGCAAGGACGACTCGCCCCACCCAGATCCGGTCCGGGCCCAGTTCCGACTCCAGCGCCGCCACGGTATCGCGAACGTTGGATACGGAAGTCCAGCGAAAGGCCGGTTCCGGGGTCGGGTCGAGGGGTGCAGCGGACATGGACCCCACCCTGCCCCGCGCAGACCTCCACTCCATCCCGCAAAAGCCCGAAAACGGGGGCGCACGGAGCCACTGGTTCCGGAGTACGCACCACCCCCGGACAGGGGTCGGCGTCACCCCTCATCGGGGACCGTTACCGGATTGACTCCGACGCGTCGGCACCGGGTGGCTCGGGAAACGTCCGTTGCCTCACGGCCTCGGCATAGGCGGTGAACCCGCGGGTCATGCTGGCACCGACATCGGCGAAGGTCCGGACAAATCCAGGCACGTACCCCGTGGTCATGCCCAGCAGGTCGGCGCTGACCAGGATCTGGCCATCCACCTCCGGTCCCGAGCCAATTCCGATGGTCGGTATCGACACCGCCGCGGTGACACGCGCGGCCACCGCCGCATCGGTCATCTCCAACAGGAGCGCAAAACAACCCGCCGCCTCGAGCGCACGGGCGTCGGCCAGCAAGCCTTCCGCTTCCTCCGGGGTGCTTCCGAATTTCCGATACTTGCCCAGCGTGTGGATTTGCTGCGGCTTCAAGCCCACATGCCCCCAGACAGGGACACCCGCCTCCACCAGACGGGCGATCAGGGACGCCTGAGCCGAGGTGGCCTCCACCTTCACCGCGGCGGCTCCCCCGACCTGCATCAGGCGCTGGCAGCTCGCAAGCACCCGTTCAAAGTCAAAATGCGCCTCGGCAAACGGCACATCGGCCGCGACGAGGGCCTGGGTGTTCGCCCGCGCGACGGCGCCAGTGTGGTGCACCATCATGTCGAGGGTCACCGGCACAGTGGAGTCGAACCCCAGCATGACATTGCCAACCGAATCGCCGACCAGCAGGAGGTCGACTCCGGCGGCATCGGCAAAACGTGCGGTCGGCGTATCGTAGGCGGTGACGGCCACGATCGGACGGACGCCCTTGAGTTTACGAAGCGTGCGGGTCGTTGTTTTCAACACCTCACGGTGTTCGACCTGAGATAAAATGCCAGTCCAAGGCGGAACCAGCTGCTTGAACCACGAATGGACACGAATCTACACGAATAAACCTCAGAACCGCGCTTGAACCACGGATCCTGCGGCCGCGCATGCGGGTACACCTAGCCGCGATCCAAGGATGGTGTCTGGTGGAGGTGAGGGCCGACCCCGCGGGGATGGGCCTCGCGTGAAGAAATCGGTCAACGGAGGCGGGATCGACCGGTCCCGCCTCCGGCGTGCGTTGAGTGATTGCGACGCCCCTGGCTGCGCCCGGATCAACCCGTCCTTACTTCAGGAAGGCAGGCACCCGCTCGCCGGCGATCAGGGCGTCGTAGGTTTCGCGCGCATTGATCAACTCGAAGGCGCTGCCCTTGATGAGCACTTCCGCCGCCATTGATCGCGTGTTGTAGCGGCTGGCCATGGTGTAGCCGTAGGCGCCGGCGCTCATGAAGGCCACATACTCCCCTTCCCCGACCTGCTGCAGAGACCGATCCTTGGCGAAACAGTCTCCGCTTTCGCAGATGGGACCGACGATATCGGCTACCAAGGCTGGGCGCGAGGTGTCACGATGGAGCGGAACCACCTCGTGGAACGCATCATACATGGCGGGACGAACCAGGTCATTCATCGCCGCGTCGACAATGAGGAAATTCTTCGACTGACCGCGCTTGAGGTACTCAACCCGCGAAAGCAGCACGCCGGAATTGCCGACGAGGAAACGACCGGGCTCGAGGAGAATCTTGAGTCCGAGCGGCTTGAGCAACGGTACGAGTGCGGCTCCGTAGGCTTCCGGGGTGATCGGTCGCTGTCCGGCCGGCTGGGCGTCCCACCACTCTTGGCTGCCGCTGGCCAGGGCGTCGCGATAGACGATGCCGATGCCACCGCCGACGGAGAAGTAGTCGATGCCGTGCTTGGCCTTCAACTCAGCCACGAAGGGCGACACCTTCTTCACTGCCTCGACAAAGGGACCCACGTCCGTCAGCTGCGAACCGATGTGCATCTGCACGCCCTTGATCCGCAGGTTCGGATACTTGGACGCCGCTTCGTACGCGGCACCCGCGACCTTGAGCGGAATGCCGAACTTGTTGTCCGACTTGCCCGTGGTGATCTTGGCGTGGGTATGGGCATCCACATCCGGATTGATGCGGATCGCGATGGGAGCCTTCACTCCCAACTTCCCGGCCACGTGGTTGATGCGGGCCATCTCCGGCTCGCTCTCGACATGGAAGGAGAAAATGCCCTGTTGCAGGGCGAGCGCGATTTCCTCCTCGGTCTTGCCGACGCCGGCGAACACGCTGCGCTTGACATCCGCGCCGGAGGAAAGGACGCGACGCAACTCCCCGCCACTGACCAAATCGAACGCCGCGCCGAGGTTGGCGAAGTGGCGCAGGATCGCCAGGGTCGAATTCGCCTTCATCGCATAACAAATCTGCACGTCGACGCCCTGCAGGCTCTTCGCCAGCCTCGTGTAATTGTCCGCAATGGTCGCGGCACTATAGACATAGGTGGGCGTGCCGTAGAGGCGGGCGACTTCGGCAAGATCGACCGACTCGCAGTGCAGGTGCTGACCGACATAACGGAAATGATGCATGGTAAGGGGGGACCGGCTTAAAAACGGCGTGAAAGGTGAACACGGTGCTCGTTTCACCTTGAAAAAACCAACCAAAATTTAACATCTCCTCAGACGTGCTGCGCGCCCTGATCCAAGCGATCTTCCATCGACCGACTTACCGTTTCGGCAAGGTCGATAATGCCCGCATCCATCGCACCCGGTTGCGTAACGCTCAGTTTGTCAGCTTCATGTCTCAACAGGGGCTGGGGCGGACGCGCTACTCCGATAGTCATGACGCACGGCTCCGCCGGCAAAAGTACATGCGGGTGGCCGTCACCTGTGGCGTCATCGGTGCAGTTGCCTGGGTCGGACTCGAGAGCGCCCGGGCGCTTTCCATGTTCTAGGTAAGGGGCCAGAGGCCCACGGGCCGGACAGCATGTCGCCTTAGGTGCTGATCAGCAGCATGTTAAGTGAACCCCCTGACGATGCCCACGCGCAGTCTTGCGATCTGGGCAAAGGGCGGCCATGCAGACCCTACCATGACGCGCGCGTCCTTTTTCTCCGCCTTGGCTCTGATTGTAGCGGCGGCCTTTTTCGCCGGGTGTGCTTCTGGAGGGAAGCTGGGCGGCGTGTCGATCAGCGTGGTTTCGATCCGCTCGTCACAGCAGGACAACCAAGCCGTGGTCACGCTGCGTTACCTCAACGAAAACGTCGTGCCGATCGGCATCGCCAACTCGCGCCACAAGCTTTTCATCAACGGCACCCTCGCAGGTCAGTCGGTGCACAATCAGGCGCTCGGACTGCCCCAACTCGCCGCCGGGACGCAGGATGTGACCCTGACCTTCAGCAATCCCACGGTCATCAGCACGCTCCGCGGCCTGGCCAAACAGCCGCAGGCGAGCTATCGCTTGGAGAGCGTGCTGTTCGTCGTGGCCGGTGAAGAGAAGATCGACATCAAGACGACCGGACAGGGCGTCGTCGATCTGAGCGGCTTGGCGACCGCTGCACCGTAGGCGGGCGGAAGAGGGCCTGCCGTCGCGCAGGCGCGGAACGAGGCCGCCGTCCACTGAAAGCCCACCGGTTTCTTGGAGGTGGGGTCGCCGACCCCGCGAGATTGGCTTCGCAAGAACACAAAGCTCGACGGGGGCGGGACCGATCGGTCCCGTCGCGGCCGCCGAGGCCACCTCCAACGGAGAGGACCGCGGGATTGAAAGCTCGGCCCTACAGCGGTCGAACCGGTGCCTGCCCCCGTGCGGCCCGGCCTCGCCGAGGCCAGCTCCAGCGACGGACGGAGACTTGCCCGTCGCCAGCTACCCCGCCCACGCCTCACTCACCGGCTCACCTTACGCGCCGCCGCCCGTGTTGGCCGAGGCCGGGGTGAACGCGGTGCGGAAGGTCGCGCCGATGTAGTCGCGGTTCAGGCGGGCGATGAAATCGTGGCTGATGAGCTTCGGACACGCCGCACTGCACTCGTACTGGTTGGTGCAGCTGCCGAAACCCAGCGCGTCCGCAGTGTTGACCATGGCGAGCACCCGTTTGTCCCGCTCCGGCTGACCCTGGGGCACAAGACCGAGGTGTGACACCTTGGCGGCGACAAACAGCATGGCCGAAGCGTTCTTGCAGGCGGCGACGCAGGCGCCGCAGCCGATGCACGCGGCGGCATCCATGGCCAGCTCCGCGTCCTCCTTCGGCACCGCGATCGCATTGGCGTCCGGCGCGGCGCCCGTGCGCACACTGATGTAGCCGCCGGACTGCTGGATCTTGTCGAACGCGGCGCGGTCCGTCACCAGATCCTTCACCACCGGAAACGGACGGGCGCGGAAGGGCTCGACCGTGATGACGGCGCCGTCCTCGAAACTGCGCACATAGGTCTGGCAGCTGGCGACGCCCCGGTGCGGACCGTGGGGCTTGCCATCGATGACCAGCGAGCACGTGCCGCAGATGCCCTCGCGGCAGTCGTGGGCGAACGCGATCGGCTCGCCTCCCCCGCGCGTGATGTCGTCGTTGATCACGTCCAGCAGCTCGAGGAAGGACATGTTCGTGTTCAGGTCCTTCGCCGTGTAGTCGACGAAGCGGCCGGGCTGGTTCGGACCGGCCTGGCGCCAGACACGCAGGGTGACGGAGATGGTTTTGTTGGAGGCTTCGGCGACCATGGGCGGGAAAGGGACTATTTGTAATTGCGGACGCTCATCTTCACGAACTCGTAATTCAACGGTTCGACATTGCGCAGCGGCGGCTGGCCGACGCCCTGGAACTCCCAGGCGGCGACATGGCCGAACTTCTCGTCGTCACGTTTGCATTCGCCATCCGGATACTGGTACTCCTCGCGGAAGTGGCCGCCGCAGCTCTCCTCGCGGGTGAGGGCGTCGAGGCACATCAGCTCGCCCAGCTCGATGAAGTCGGCCACGCGGCCGGCGTTCTCGAGGGCCTGGTTGAGGGTGTCGGCCGAGCCGGGCACCTTGACCGAGGCCCAGAACTCCTCGCGCAGCTTGGGCAGCTCCTGCAGGGCCTTCTGCAGGCCCTCCTTGGTGCGCGCCATGCCGCAGTAGTTCCACATGATCTGCCCGAGGCGCTTGTGGAAGTGGCTGACCGGCTGCGTGCCCTTGGCGGAGAGCAGCCGCTGGGTCATGGCCCGCACATTGGCCTCGGCCTCCTTGAACTCGGGGGCGTCGGGGGACGGCCGCGAGCCGGGCTTCTGGCCGGCGAGGTAGTCGCCGATGGTGTATGGAACGACAAAGTAGCCGTCGGCCAGGCCCTGCATGAGCGCGGAGGCGCCGAGGCGGTTGGCGCCGTGGTCGGAGAAGTTCGCCTCGCCGAGCACGAAGAGCCCGGGCACGTTGGACATCAGGTTGTAGTCGACCCAGAGCCCGCCCATCGTGTAGTGGACCGCCGGATAAATCCGCATCGGCGTCTTGTAGGCGTTCTCGTTCGTGATCTCGTGGTAGATGTCGAAGAGGTTGCCGTAGCGCTCGCGGACCGCCGGCTCTCCGAGACGGTTGATGGCGTCGGAGAAGTCGAGATACACGCCGAGGCCCGTCTCGCCGATGCCGCGTCCCTCGTCGCACACGCGTTTGGCGGCGCGCGAAGCGATGTCGCGGGGAGCGAGGTTGCCGAAGCTCGGGTACATGCGCTCGAGGTAGTAGTCGCGATCCTCCTCGGCGATCGAGGCGGGATCCTTGCGGCAGTCCTCCTTGCGCTTCGGCACCCAGATGCGGCCGTCGTTGCGCAGGGACTCCGACATCAGGGTCAGCTTCGACTGGTAGTCGCCCGTGACCGGGATGCAGGTCGGATGGATCTGCGTGTAGCAGGGATTGCCGAAGCAGGCGCCCCGCTTGTAGGCGCGCCAGATGGCGGTGACGTTTGAGCCGCGCGCGTAGGTGGAGAGATTGAAGACGTTGCCGTAGCCGCCGGTGGCGAGGATGACGGCGTCGGCCGCCCAGCGGCGGAGTTCGCCGGTGACGAGGTTGCGGGTGATGATGCCCTTGGCCTGGCCGTTGACGACGACCAGGTCGGTCATCTCCTCGTTGGTGAACAGCTCGACCGCACCCTGTCCGACCATGCGGGACAAAGCCGAATACGCGCCCAGCAGCAGTTGCTGGCCAGTCTGGCCGCGGGCGTAGAAGGTGCGGGAGACTTGGGCACCGCCGAAGGAACGGTTGGCGAGCAGGCCGCCGTATTCACGCGCAAAGGGCACGCCCTGGGCCACGCACTGGTCGATGATATTGACCGAGACCTCGGCGAGACGATGCACGTTGGCCTCGCGCGCCCGGTAGTCGCCGCCCTTGATCGTGTCGTAGAACAGCCGGTAGACGCTGTCGCCGTCGTTCTGGTAATTCTTCGCCGCGTTGATGCCGCCCTGCGCCGCGATCGAGTGCGCCCGGCGCGGGCTGTCGTGAAAGACGAACGACTTCACCTTGTACCCGAGCTCGGCCAGGGTGGCCGCCGCCGAAGCCCCCGCCAGTCCGGCGCCCACCACGATGATCTCGTATTTGCGCTTGTTGGCCGGGTTGACGAGTTTGATCTCCGTCTTGTGCTTGCGCCACTTGTCGGCAAGCGGGCCGGAGGGAATCTTGGAATCGAGTTTGGCCATGGAGTACGCGCAGCGCGCGGGTTGATGGTGGAAAGGGAAAGGATGCGGGGAATCAGCGCTGGGCAAGTGAGGCGGGCGCAACCGCCGCCAGGCGCTGCGCTGCGGTGGTACCGCCAGCCGGTTTCACCAGTCCCGTCAAAATGGCACCCGGTATCGCCAGATTGCCGGCGAGGTAGGCCAGGCAGTACACGACGGTCACGGTCCGCAGGGCCGAGGACCACTTTGCACTGCGCCAGCCCAACGTCTGGAAGAGCGAGTCAAAACCGTGCAGCAAGTGGACCGTGAGCAGCGCCACGGCGAGCATGTAAAAGCCCGAGACGATCGGGTTCGCAAAGCCAAGAAACACCATGCTGTAAACATCATGCACCGCCTGGCCCTTGGCCACGATCGGGAACCCGAGCAGGTGAAAATCATCCTTCATCTGATACTCGGAAAGCTGGGTTTTGAAGGTCTCCGCTCCAGCCACACCCACCGTGAAATGCGCGAGGTGATAGGCAATGAAGGCCAGGACCACGAACCCGGTGAGACGCATGTAGCGTGACGCCACCGAAGCCCGGATCCACTTCTTGACCCCATACGGCTCCGGCCCGCGCGCCTGTTTGCTTTCCAGGGTCAGCGTGACCGCGGCCCAAATGTGAATACCCACCGCAGCCAGCAGCGCCAGACGCACCGCCCAGAGGGCAGGCCCGAGCGACTGCAGGAAATGGGCGTAGCCGTTGATCTTGTCCGGGTGGGAGAAGACCTGGAGATTCCCCACCAAGTGCCCGGTCACAAAGCCGACGAGGACGATACCCGTCACGGCCATGAGAAACTTGCGGCCGACGGAGGAACGGAAGAGATTGCCGATAAGGCTCATCGTGAGGGAGGTTCAGGGGGTGACACAGCCTATCCGCGGCAGGGTGCCAGCGGAAAAGCGACCCGTACAGAACTTTACAAACTCACCCCGAAAAATGTAAAGGTTCCGGCGCCGGGCGGGTGCGACACCGTCACCATATTAGGTCCCCTTACCCGCAAGAGAAGGGATACCCGACCTCGGCAAACCGGCGGATCATCCGGGCGCTAGCGTCCCAAAGGCTTGAGTAAGGCAAATTTACCCCTGGCGCCGCTGCCATCAAGCGCCAGCGGAACGCCACGACGCGGGCCCCTTCGCCGAGCAAGCTAGGGAGCGACGCCTCAATCGCCGCACAATCGACCCCTCCCTCCGCCCCATCGTGGAAATCCCAGCGATTCTCGGTCGTTCAGACGAGCGAGTCGTGCAACGCTAGAAACCTGACGGCGTTGTCCTGCTTCAATCCACGGAAACCCTCCGACCTTCAGCTCCGCGCCTTCATGCCCGCCCAATGCGGGGAAAACAGGAAGAGGGCATTAAGGGCCAGGGCGTGGGTAATTTCGCCGGCGTGGGCGAGCGCGTAGGCTTCGTCCACCGGAAGCGTCAGAACCTCGATCTCCTCGTCCGGATCCCACGCCTGAGCGGATTTCCGGGTGACCTGCTCCACCAGCACCAGGTGACACCGATTGTCCTGGATGGCCGGGTTTGGGTGCACCTGTCCAAGAAGCCGGGCGCCGGTGCCGACGTACCCCGTTTCCTCCTCCAGTTCGCGCACGCCCGCCTGCACCGGGTCCTCGCCCGGCTCAATCACTCCACCCGGCACCTCGAGCGAGAACCCATCGATGCCGTAACGGAACTGTTTGACGAGCACCAGTTCACGATCGGGGGTCACCGCGATGACATTGACCCAGTCGTGGGCGTGGATGACGGAGAACTCACGCTCGGTCTTGCGGACGGGGTGGACGAATTGAACGCCGTGCAGTTCGAGCACGCGGGTGGTGGCCAGAACCCGAACTTGGCCCTTGCGCCAGCGCGGGAGAGAAGAAGGAACCGGAGAGCTCACCTCCCCAAGGGCGCAAAAAAGCCTCTTCGACGCGAGGCCGAAGAGGCAAAAGGGTTTGGAAGCCGATCCGCGATCAGTGCTTCGGCAGCTTCACTTTGTCGCCCACCTTGAGCTTGTTCCAATTCACGCCCGGATTAACGGCCTGGAGGTCCTTCAGAGCGACATTGTTGTTGCGGGCGATCTTGGCGCCGCTGTCGCCGCTCTTGACCACGTACTCATTGGGACCGGCCACCACCGGACCCGCAGCCTTGGCACCCCCGGGGGCGGCGACGGCGCGGACCGGAGCCTTGGCGGCTTCCTGAAGCTTGGTGATCTCGCCCTTCACATTGCCGAGCTCGAGGCTGACGGCATTGAAGGCGTCCTGGGTGGAACGCTGCAGGGCATTGACCGCGGTGGAGGCCTTCTCGGAAGCAGACGTTGCCGTGCGTACCTCGTTCTCCAGTGTATCCAACCGGGCCAACTGCTCGCCATGAGCGGTGACCGTCTTGGAGGTGGAAGAAACCTTGGCCAGCGCAATGGCGGCAAGGACGAGAGCGAGTACGCCGACAATGACTCCGGCCACCGGAAGGTAGCTGGTGTTTTCCCGAGAAATGGTATCCATGAGAGAGAAAGGAGAGGTCGGTGTGATTTACGGAGCACCCTCAGCCTACGCAAGCGAAGAGTAGGACGATATTTTCACCCGTTATTCACAGAGAGCGGGAGAAAGGAAGGGAATGCATTGACAGTGGGGCTGGCAGCGGGTGACGTGCGCGGATCACATCGGGGTGTAGCTTAGCCTGGTAGAGCGCCTGGTTTGGGACCAGGAGGTCGCAGGTTCGAATCCTGTCGCCCCGACCATTTCCCTAAGAGTCAGTCTCACTTGCCTTTGGGAAACGTGACGGTCGGAGCACCGGCCGCCGGAGCCGCCGCCGGGGCTTCCGGAGCAACGGCAGCAGGCGCACCCTTGGTGGCCTCGGCCCGGAGGAGCAGCGCTCGTTGCGACCAGAGGCTTTGGGGAGCAATGGAGTTGAGTTGCTCGATCAAGGTCTGCAAACCCGCCGTGTCGCCCTTTTCCACCGCGATCGAGGCGAGGTGGTAGGTGGCCTCGGCTCGCGCGCCCGCTGGCAGCGAAAGGTCGGAAGCCAGCGTTTTCAGGGCCGCTTCGCCCCCGGTCCGATCCCCAGCCTGCAACTTCGAGACCGCCGCCCCAATCTTGGCACGGGCGACCAAGGGGCCCGTCTTTACCACGGGAACCGCCTGACCATACAGGGTCGCCGCGTCGGCGAACTTGCCAGCCGTATAAGCGTCGTCCGCCAGCCGAAGCGTGGCCACACCCGCCAGCACGTGACCCGAATGCGAGGAGGCAAACGCCTTCAGCTGGTCGTTGGTCGACGCCTTGGCATAATCGGCGGCAACGGAGTTATCTCGCTGAACCTGATAAAATTCCCAAAGCCCTTTGCCGGTGATCACCACCAGCACGAGCACGCAGAAACCAAAGATCGCGACGCGGTTGTCGTTCCAGAACTCCCTCAGTTTGTCCTCAAAGCTCGGAACGGCCGGCGCTGCATCAACCGGGGTGGCCGTGCGATCATTGCCCGCAGGCGTGGGACTCGGAGGCGTGGTGGGAGTGGACATGATCAACGTGGTAAAACGACAAGCAAAACAGACGTCCGCGGAGGCGTAAAGGCGGGAGTTTCCCAATGACCCAGTTCCGGAAGTGGGCGGCAGGGCCCTGCGATCCGTCTCGTCAGTCGAAGACCACTGTCTTGTTGCCGTAGACCAGGACGCGGTTTTCCAAATGCCACCGCACCGCCTGGGCCAGAACGGTCTTCTCCAGGTCACGCCCCTTGCGGACGAGGTCATCCACTGCATGCCGGTGCGTCACGCGCGTCACATCCTGTTGAATGATAGGACCTTCGTCCAAGTCCTTTGTGGCGTAGTGAGCCGTCGCTCCGATCAGCTTGACCCCGCGGGAGTGCGCTTGGTGGTAGGGCTTTCCACCGGCAAAGGCGGGCAGGAACGAATGGTGGATATTGATCACCGGGCGGCCGTAGGCGCCGAGGAACTCATTGGAAAGGACCTGCATGTACCGGGCCAGCACCACCAGTTCGATTCCCTGCTCGCGCAGCACGGCGAGTTGACGTGCCTCGGCCTCGGCCTTGGTGGCGGCGGTGACCGGAATGTGCACAAAAGGCAGCCCGTAACCGGCCGCCATCGGCCCGAGGTCGGGGTGGTTTGACACCACCAAGGCGAACTGGGCCGTGTAGTCGCCCGCGCGCCAGCGCAGGACGAGGTCGTGAAAGCAGTGATCGGCCTTGGAGACGAAGACGGCGACGCGGGTCCGGTGGGTCGACGAAGCCACGCGCGCCTGCATGCCGAGACCGGCGGCGAAAGCGTGAAACGCCTTCGTATCCGCCGAGGCATCACCATTGGCCGGCTCCCACTCGATGCGCTGGAAGAAGATCCCCGCCTCGGTGTCGCGATGCTGGTCGGCGTGCAGGATGTTGCCCCCGCGCTCGAAGATCCATCCGGCCACGCGCGCCACCAGCCCGGGCTGGTCGGGCCCGTGCAGCAGGGCGACCAGCGTCGAGAGCGCCGCCGGCTGCGCCCCAGGGGCTGAGGCGGCGGTGGCGGCTCCGGGAGCCTGAAGTGAGGATTCGGGCGGCATGGTCGCGCGTCCGCCTCAGATCACATTGACGTTGCCGCGGTAGTGCTGGATCGGCTTTACGCCGATGCGCTTGCTCTTCAGCGCCTTGATGCCCTCGAGCGCCGCACGCGCGCCGGTAAGGGTGGTCATGATACAGACGTTGTGCGCGTAGGCGGCGGAGCGGATCTTGTTCTCGTCCTTGCGCGGAATCATGCCGGCGGGCGTGTTGATCACGAGCTGGATCTGGCCGTTCTTGATCAGATCGACGGCGGTCGGGCGGCCTTCCTCGATCTTGGCGAGCTTCGACACCTTCACACCGTTTTCCGCCAGCACCTTCGCAGTGCCGCCGGTGGAGTAGATGGAAAAGCCGAGCGCCTCGAGCTGGCGGGCAATGTCGACCACGCGGGGCTTGTCCACGTCCTTGACCGACAGGAAGACGTTGCCGCCGGTCGGAAGTCCGGGCTTGGCGGCGGCCTGGGCCTTGGCGAAGGCGACGCCCAGGTCCTCGTCGAGGCCCATGACCTCGCCGGTGGAACGCATTTCGGGTCCGAGCATGATCGTCGCCCCGGGGAAACGAACAAAGGGGAAGACCGCCTCCTTCACACACCAGTGCTTGGGGGTCTGCTCGCGGGTGAAACCGAGGTCCTTCAGCTTCAAGCCGGTCATGACCTTGGCCGCGAGTTTGGCCAGCGGCACGCCGATCGCCTTGGCTACAAAGGGAACCGTCCGCGAGGCGCGCGGGTTGACCTCCAGGACGTAGAGCTGGTTGTCCTTGATCGCGAACTGCACGTTCATCAGGCCGATGACGTTGAGCTCGCGGGCCAGGGCGTGGGTGGCCGCGCGCACGGTGTCGAGCATGGCCTTCGGCAGCGTGTGCGGAGGCATGACCATGGCGGCGTCGCCCGAATGCACGCCGGCGAACTCAATGTGCTCAAGCATGCCGCCGATCACGCTGGTCTCGCCGTCCGCAATGCAGTCGACATCGAGCTCGATCGCGTCCTCGAGGAAGTCGTCGATCAGCACCGGCTTGTCGGGCATGACCTCGAACGCCTGGCGCACCACGCCCTTGAACTCCTCCTCGCTGTAGACGATGAACATGCCGCGGCCGCCCAGCACGAACGAGGGACGGAGCAGCACGGGGAAGCCGATCTCGCGGGCAAACGTGAGCGCCTCGGCCTCGGTCATGGCGGTGCGGTTGGCCGGCTGGCGCAGGCCGACCTTGTCGAGGACCTTGGCGAAGAGCTTGCGGTCCTCGGCGGTCTCGATGCTCTCCGGCGACGTGCCGATGATGTTCACCCCATTGGCCTTGAGCGCGGTGGCGAGGTTGAGCGGGGTCTGGCCGCCGAACTGTACGATCGCCCCTTCGCAGCCCTCCTGCTGGTAGATCTCGAGCACATCCTCGAGCGTCAGGGGCTCGAAATAGAGGCGGTCCGAGGTGTCGTAGTCCGTCGAGACCGTCTCCGGGTTGGAGTTCACCATCACGGTCTCAAACCCGATTTCGCGCAGCGCAAAGCTGGCGTGCACGCAGCAGTAGTCGAACTCGATGCCCTGGCCGATGCGGTTGGGACCGCCGCCGAGGATCATGATCTTCTTCTTGCCCTTGGGCGGGAGGATCTCGTTCTCGTCACCGTAACTGGAATAGTAATACGGCGTGAACGCCTCGAACTCGGCCGCGCAGGTGTCGACCAGACGGTAGGTGGTCTGCACCCCGAGGCGCTTGCGCTCGGCGCGCACGGTGGAAAAGTCCGCCTTGAGGATATGGGCGAGCTGCGCGTCGGAAAATCCAAACTGCTTCGCGCGGCGGAGCAGCGGCACCGGCAGCGCCGGGCGGGGATCACCGGCCGCGGCGGCGGACGGAAGGGCGTGCACCGCCAGCTCGCGCTCCATCTCGTAGATTTCGCGCAGCTGGTGGAGGAACCAGGGGTCGATCTTGGTCAGCTCGAAGATCTCGTCGACCGAGAACCCGGCGAGGAAGGCAAACCGAAGGAAGAAAATGCGCTCGGCGTTCGGGGTCGCCAGCTTGGCCACGATCGTCTTGCGATCGGGCACCTCGTCGCCGCCCCACTTGCCTCCGCCGCCAAAACCGCGGGCGCCCACCTCGAGGGACCGAAGCGCCTTCTGCATCGACTCCTTGAAGGTGCGGCCGATGGCCATGGCCTCACCGACCGACTTCATCGCGGAGGTCAGCGTGGCATCGGCGTCGGGGAACTTTTCGAAGGTGAAGCGCGGGATCTTGGTCACCACGTAGTCGATCGTCGGCTCAAACGAAGCCGGCGTCAGGCGGGTGATGTCGTTGCGCAGCTCATCGAGAGAATATCCCACGGCCAGCTTGGCCGCGATCTTGGCGATGGGAAAACCGGTCGCCTTGGAGGCCAGCGCCGAGGAGCGCGACACCCGGGGGTTCATCTCGATCACCACCATGCGACCCGTTTGCGGATCGACGGAAAACTGAATGTTGGACCCGCCGGTCTCGACGCCAATTTCGCGAATGACCGCAAACGAGGCGTCCCGCATGACCTGAAATTCCTTGTCCGTCAGGGTCATCGACGGCGCCACCGTGATGGAGTCGCCCGTGTGCACACCCATCGGGTCGAAGTTCTCGATCGAACAAATGACGACGCACTGATCCTTGTGGTCGCGCATCACCTCCATCTCGAACTCCTTCCAACCCAGCAGGCACTCCTCGACCAGCACCTCGTGGACCGGGGAAAGATCGAGGCCGTTGGCACAGATGCGTTCGAATTCCTCGCGATTGTAGGCGATGCCGCCACCCGAACCGCCGAGCGTGAAGGACGGCCGGATGATGAGCGGGAAATTGCCAAGCATGTCCGCCGCCGCCCGCGCCTCGTCCATGGTCTTGACCGTGCGCGACCGCGCCACGTCCAGGCCGATCTTGATCATCGCCTGCTTGAACAACTCGCGGTCCTCTCCCTTGGAAATCGCGTCCGGCTTGGCGCCGATCATTTCCACCCCGTACTTCTCCAGGATTCCCTTTTTGTGCAGCTCCATCGACAGGTTCAGCGCCGTCTGCCCGCCAAGGGTGGGCAGGAGAGCCGAGGGGCGCTCGGTCGCGATGATCTTCTCGAGAAATTCCAAGGTCAGCGGTTCGATGTAGGTGACGTCCGCAAACTCCGGGTCCGTCATGATCGTGGCCGGGTTGGAGTTGACCAGAATAACGCGGTAACCCTCTTCCTTCAACGCTTTGCACGCCTGCGTGCCGGAGTAATCAAACTCGCAAGCCTGGCCGATCACGATCGGACCGGCACCAATGATGAGGATGGACTTGAGATCGGTACGCTTGGGCATGGACGTGGATTCCCCGGAGGTTTGGCCCCCGCCCGACCAGCGGCAAGCGGGAAGTCGCAAAACCGCAGGGTCCGCCGGGAATCCCGCCCTGTGGGCGTGCAGTCCATCCGCAGGCCGGCGCGTGACACCGCGCATCGTTCGCGTGGGGTCGTCGGGGTCCGGGCGAGGCCGCCGCCGCCCAACGTCGCCACGCGCCTCGCTACTCGCAACCGACCTCGGAAAGGTGGGCTTCGCATTTGAACCTTCATACGGCTTGCACCTTGGGCCGCGAAGGCCGACCGTCGGCCGCGAGCGTCATGCATGCTTCGCCGTACCTCCGACGGGTCACCTTACTGCGGGACCGGATCGACTCGTTCGATCGGTTTCCGTTCGGCCTTCCCGCAATTCGCACGCTCGACCACCTCGATCTGCATCCAAAGGTCACTTTCCTCATCGGCGAAAACGGGTCCGGCAAGTCGACGCTGCTCGAAGCGATAGCCGTCCGTCTGGGATTTAATGCCGAGGGGGGCAGCAGGAACTTCCGTTTCGGGACACGCGAGTCGCATTCCGAGCTTCACCAGTACCTTCGCATCACCAAAGGACTGAAGCGTCCCCGGGACGGGTACTTTCTGCGCGCCGAGAGCTTCTTCAACGTGGCGACGGAGATCGAGGAACTCGACGCCCAACCACACGCCGGGCCGCGCATCATCGACTCCTACGGGGGACGCTCGCTGCACGAGCAGTCGCACGGCGAGTCGTTCCTCGCGCTCATGGTCGAGCGTTTCGGCGGACAGGGGGTGTACCTTCTCGATGAGCCGGAGGCAGCCCTGTCACCCAAACGACAACTGGCCGTGCTCACGCGTATCCACGACCTCGTCAACGCAGACTCCCAGTTCATCATCGCGACCCATTCCCCCATCCTCATGGCGTATCCGGACGCCACCATCTACGCCTGCGGCCCGGACGGCCTCACACCGGTGGCCTACGAGGAAACGGATCACTTCCGGATCACCCGCGATTTTCTGGCGAATCCGGAACGCATGCTGCGGGTGTTGCTCGAGCCCGAGTAGCGGCGGAACCGCCGGCGCACTTGCCTTCCTTCGATCGCTGTCCTTGGGTTGCACCACCTCTTGCGGGCGCTTTCTCGGCTCCTCCCCGCCCTGCCTCGTCGCCCCGCCGTCCTCCACCTTCCCTGGCCCATGTCCTCCCTGACTCGACGCACATTCCTGAAACACTCCGCGCTCGCCGCCGGCTCGTTCGCCCTGATCAGCGGCACGGGCGCCTCCGCCCGGGTGCTGGGCGCCAATGACCGGCTCCGCATCGCCGTCGCCGGCCTCCACGGCCGGGGCAAGGCCCACATCGCCGGCTGGCTCCAGCAGCCGAACGTCGAGATCGCCTACCTGATCGACCCGGATCGCCAGGTGCTCGAACGCACGTTGAAGGATCTGGCGTCGAAATCAAAAGGACCGTTCACCTGCCAGGGGGTCACCGACGTGCGGAAGGCGTTGGAGGATCCGACGCTCGATGCCCTGTCCATCGCCACGCCCAACCATTGGCACTCGCTCATGACGATCTGGGCCGCGCAGGCGGGCAAACATGTGTACGTCGAAAAGCCGATCAGCCACGACGTGGTCGAGGGCCGGGTCGTCGTCGAAGCCCAGCGGAAGTACGGCGTGGTCATCCAGCATGGCACGCAGCGCCGCAGCGACGCCGAACTCGCCGGCCTGCACGAGGCCATCCAGTCCGGCCGTTTCGGGCGGCTCAAACTCTCCTACGGCTATTGCTGCAAACCCCGCGCCTCCATTGGCACCAAGGCCGTCTCCACCCCGCCGGCCCACCTGGACTGGAACCTGTGGCGGGGACCAGCCCGGATCGCCCAGTACCATGAGAACCTCGTGCACTACAACTGGCACTGGTTCTGGCCGACCGGCAATGGCGACATGAACAACCAGGGCACCCACCAGCTCGACGTCGCCCGCTGGGCGCTCGACCCGCAGGTCACCCACCCGGTGCGGGTCATGGCCCTAGGGGGACGCTTCCAGTGGAAGGACCAGGGGGAAACGCCCAACACGATGTTCGCCGTCGCCGAGTATCCGAATGGCCAATATGTCTACTTCAATGTGCGCAATGTGAACCACCCGGGCTACGTCACCCAGGTCGAGAACGAGTACTACTTCGAGGACGGCGGGAGAATTTCCAAGGGGCTCTACTTCGCCAAGGGCGCCACCGCCGGAGAGAAGGTCGGCGTGCCCCCGGGCCGCGTCACCCCGGGTGGCAACTGGGGCTCGTTCATCGCCGCCTGCCGGGCCGGCCGGCCCGACCTGGCGAATGGCAACGCGCTCCAGGCGCACCACGGCAGCGTGCTGGGTCACCTGATGAACAACTCCTACCGCCTCGGCGAAACCGTGCCGTTCAACGCCAAGGCGGGTCGCTTCGGCGACCACACCGAGGCCTACGAGCACTTCATGAAACTGCACGCGATCATGCGCGACGGCGCCGGGGTGCCGGAAGACGGGGCCAGCTACACGGTGGGACCGTGGCTGACCTTCGACCCGGCCACCGAGCGCCACACCGGAGCCCGGCGCGACGAGGCCAACGCGCTGTTGCAGGACCCGCACTCCGCCGGTTTCGAGGTTCCCGCCGCCAACGCGGTGTAGGCGCCCGAGGCGCCGCCGTTCACAGGCGGCGCGACTCGGCCATCTGCACCATGCGGGTGACCCGGGACAGCTCGCCATCTGGGGGAAGCTGGTCGCCCGGAGCGACAATCAGGGCCGTGCTCCGGTCGGCCAGGGCGAGCCACGCCTCGACGCTGCGGTCGAAATGTTCCAGCGAAACGCGGGGGTGAAAGTCCCCGGGAGGTATGCCGCCCGACAACACCAGCTTGTCTCCCGCCTCCGTGCGGCACTCGTCCGGCGTGAGGTCGCCCCAGGGCGCGGGCGTGACTGCATCCGCCGCATCAATACCCAGTTCATCCACCGCGTGGAGCAGGCCGCGCAGGCGTCCGTCGATGTGCGTGGCCAGCGGCTTCCCGTACGCATGGGCCGTCTCCGCCATCCAGCGATAATGGGCGGCGCTGTACTTCCGGAACCACGGCGGGCTCTGCACGTCGGACGAGAGGTTGTCTGAGACGATGAGCACCTCGGACGGGCCCTCGGCCATCAGCCGGAAGACGCGGCGGTGCGAGGCATTGATGGCCTCGACGGTCGCCACAACCTCCTCCGGCTCATCCATCGCGAACAGCACCGTGTTCTCCACGCCGGCGTACCGGCTCATGAGGAACCCCATGCCGGTGTAAGGTGTGCCCACGACCGGCAGGCCCAGGTCTCCCACCAGACGGTCCGCCTGGGCGTAGAGGTCCCAGTCCGCCGAATACTGGGTGTGCTCCGCAATGTACCGGATGATCTTCAGGTCCTCCACCGTCTGCACCATATGATGGGTGATCGGCCAGCTGAAGGTGGTGTCGGACCATTCACGGATTTCCTCCAGTGCTCCCAGCGGGGTTTCGAACCGGTGGTGGTAGGATTCGCCCCGGATGCCCGACTCGGACACCACGCCGCCATCGTAGTGCGCGTTGTAGAAGCTCCCGACATTGAGGTGAATGGCGGCACCGGTCGCGCGGTGCAGATCGAGGAGTTGCCCGACACTGCCAAAGTTCGCTCCGTTGGTTTTCCCGGGGATGAACTTCCCTCCCCCGTTGCCGGCCCGCCAGTAGGAGAGATCGGCCAGGGAGGCGACGCAGTCCGGCCTTCGGCCGTAGTACACGGCCTGAAGGCGTTCACGGGGGGTCATGCGGCTGGGTCGGGTCGGATCGCTCATAAGGAATTCTGGGATGTGCCGAACGTCCGACCTACATCCGGGCGCGCCGGGAGCCCCGGCTTCAGGGTCGGGCGGCCGCCCCCCGTTCGTAGGCTTGCGCCGCGGTGGAGTACGCGGCGGCCAGCACATCGCGCCGCCAGTTCTCGGCATCGCGCTTGATCTCGTCGTAGCTGCGCGGTTCGCCCGTCTCCTCGATCATCACGGGTATCCACTTGTGGCCATACCGGACATGCTGCGTCTCGTCGGCAATGTCATAACTCCAGGCCCGGGCCGCGAGTTCGTCCCGGTTGTCGATGGCATCCTTCAGCCCGGCGTGTTTGCCGGGAAACGCGTCGGCCTCCTGGGTGGTGAGTGCCGCGTAGCGGTCAATGGGGTCGATCGTCTGGCGCAGGACATAGGCGGTGTTGGCCACGCCGATGTCGCGGATGTCCACGCCGAGGGACTTGAGCTTGAGTTCGCCGAACTCGCAGTGTCGCGTCTCGTCCCACATGTGCCGCGCGGTGTCGAAATAGAAATCCCAGGGCATGTCCGGCGCCTCGAAGAGCAGGCTGGCGCAGGAGTCCGCCGCCTGGATCTCCATGAAGAAATTGTGGCCCATGAAGAGCTCGCGCTTGCGGTAGTCGGTGTCGTAGCCCTCCGGACGCAGGGCCCGGCCCTCGGTGAAGCCGGTCGGGATGACCGAGCGGAGAATCGGGAGGGTCCCGATTTTCCGGCCCTTGCGCACCGGCGTGGCCGATACGGACCCGGTCTGCATGGCCGCGCCCAGACGCGCGGTCAGGGTCTCAATCTGTTTCCACCACGTCTCCGGAACGGCTGTCTGGAGCTCGGGCTGGTCCTTTGCCCAGGCGATCTGGCGGTCGAGTTCGGCCAGATTGGCCTCCACCACCGGAATGCTCGGCGCGTCAAAGACTCGCAGGTCGTCGCGCAGGTAGCTCTCCAGCACGCCGCGCAAGGCCGGCTTCACCAGCCCGAACACCGCGCGAAATGCGGCATCTGCGCTCGGGGCCTGGCACAGCGCCTCGATCAGCTCCACCCCGGCCACGCCGCGACTGAGGTGCTTGGCGGCTGCCCCGCCGCCCAGTTCGCGGTAACGCACCCGGAGGTCCTGCACGCGACGCGCATCGCGGAAGACCAGGGCCGAGCCCTCGCGGCGCAGTTCCCAGCGGGGAACCGCCGGAAGAAAGCCCGCGCAGAGGCGGAACAATTCAGTTTGAAAATCGGATACCGCCTTGAGAAAGGCTCCGCGGTTTTTCGGCGAGAGTTCTCCGCGGCTGCGGTGGGATTCAGTGGGAAGTTCAGTGGGTTCCATCGCCGCTATCCTAGGACACGGCCTCGGGCGGCGCCATTGACAGAAATGTCGGTTTCTTGATGATTCCGACGGAGCGCAATGCGGCAAATAAATAGCGATAACTCCGGGTGAATGAACTGCCTGAACGTCTTCCGACGGCGTCGCCGGCCGCGCTGCCGCTTCCGGCCCGGGTGCGTCACGGAGTTGGCAGCTACACGGCTGGCGCGGTGATTGGTCCGGCCGAGTGGCCGCACCACGACCTCATCGTGCTGACCCGCGGGAGCGCCACCTTCGAGGTGCGTGGCACCACCCTGACCGCGCAATCGGGGGATGCGCTGCTGCTGCCCCCGAACCATGCCTTTGTCGGTCGCGCCGGAGCGGACGGCTGCGGCATCTGGGTGCAACACTTTGTCTACCCACCGGGTGTACGACCGCCACACGAAGGGTCAAAACCGGGGCCGTGGGTGTGGCGGGGAGCGGGTGACAACGAGTGGTCCCGCTCGCTGATGCAGCGCCTGCGAGCACTTCAGGTGGCGCGATTTGAAGAGTCCCGCCCGTCCGATCCGCCAGAACTGGCCCACCTGCTCGCGCTGCTGGTGGAGTCCCTTCGTCAATCGGCCGATCAGGCCTCCACCTGGACCTCTCCCGCCGCCACCCGCGTACAGCGGGCCATCGCCTGGGCCCGGAGCCGCGCCAGCGCGACCGCGGATATCGACGTCGAGGCCTTGGCTGCGAAGGCGGACCTCTCTCCCAGCCAGTTTCGCACGCTGTTCCGCCAGATCGCCGGAACCACGGCCGGCAAGTTTCTCCGTGATCTGCGGCTCGGAGAAGCCGCCCGGCTGTTGCAGGAAACGCGGTTGCCGATCAAGGACATCAGCGCCCGCCTCGGCTACAGCGACCCGGTCGCCTTCCACCGCGCCTTCCAGCTCAAGACCGGCACCACCCCGGCCCGCTTTCGCGCCGGCGCCGAGCGGGTGGTTTAGCGAAGCCGGTTCCGATGGAAGTGGCCTCGGTGGTCCGGTTTCTTCACGCGACGCCCATCCCCGCGGGGTCGGCGACCCCACCTCCAACGGACGGCGTATCAACCGAGTGTGCGCGCGGCTTCGCCGAGCTTGCGGCGGGCCTCAGGAGACAGTGGCATGCCGCCCAGGTCGGCGGCGAGGAACGCGGCCCCGGCGATGGGCGGCGCCGGGTTCTTAACCAATTGAAACGGGTGCCCCGTTTGATTTAGGGCAGCGCGAAATGCCTCCAGGTACGAGGGATTCGACAGCAGTCCGCCGGCCGGCACCACCGGAATGCTGCCTCCCCCAAAGTCGAGCGGCTCGTCGAGCGCCGCCGCCATGCGCGCCAATTGGTGGGCGCCCTCCCGCATCAGCGCCACCGCAACCTTGTCGCCATCCTCCGCCGCCGCCAAAATCACCGGGGCGAGCGCGGCGAGTTGCGACCGTGCGGTGTCGGGCCGCATGGTCCACAGCATCGCATCCCGCGCCGAGGTCACACCGAGTTCGGCAAAAATCGCTGGTTCAAGCTTGGTCCGCGGCCCACGTCCGTCGGTTGCCTCCATCACCGCCTTCAGCCCTTGCAGGGCAAACCAAGTCCCGCCGCCCTGGTCGTCAATCAGCCAACCCCAACCACCCGCCTGGGCTGTCACCGCCTGACGATCCCGGCCGTACGCCGCGGACCCGGTGCCCGCGATCACGACAATGCCAGGTTGATCGCCACATCCCCCGGCCAACGCAATGCGCAGGTCGTGGTCGAGTCCGACGCGCTCGGGTGACTTGACCAGCCCCAGATCCGCCAGAGGCTCGCGAAACGCCAGGTGGTCCGCAGCGGTCCGCACGCCGGCAAGCCCAAGAAAGGCACCGCTGGCCAGACCGTGGACATGTCCCGCCGACCGCGCCGCCGCCACCGCCTCGGCCAGGGCCTGCGTGGCGCGCGTGATGCCGACTGTGTGATAATTCGAACTTCCGGCCTTCCCCAATCCCAGGACCTGACCCTCGCCATTGACAATCAATGCCCGAGTATGGGTTCCGCCGCCATCAATGCCGATAAACCAGTGCACCGCTTCGGCCTATCGCAGCCCCTGGGTTTTGGCAAACTCTCGGTGGTGGCGAGGGCCACTTTGGCGCCCGCCGATGCCGCAACAGCCAAGTCGCCTGCGGCAAAGCGAAACCACGCACCAGCCGTTCACCTAGGGGAATTTGCCATTCCTTCTCCTCTGCCGGGTGACGATACGAGAGTGTGATCGCAGGCTTGCTCCAGCCCGTTACGGACTCTTCCCTCCCCAGCCTTCGTTGTCTGGCTTCTCCTGCCTTCGTCCCGCTTCCCTTTTCCTCTGGAATGTCCGCCGCTGCCCGTCCCACGCACTTTCCGCGCCTGCACCCGCGGCAGCTTCAGCGGCTGCGCAGCCGCCTGCGGGGAACGATTCGGGAGTCAGGCCTGACCGAGCTCTCGACGGATCCTCATCCCGCGCACGCGCACGGTCCATTCTGGGAATTAGAACCCACTCCCCTGGTTATTGATGCGTCAGAATGGGCGCGTCTGGAGGCCGCTCTGGTTCAGCGCGCCCGGCTGACCAACGCCTTTCTCACCGACATCTACGACCGCCAGGAGGTGCTGAACCAGCGACTGCTGCCTCCGGAGCTGGTCCTCTCGGATCCGTACTACCGTCGCCCATGCCTGCACCTCGAACCGCACCGCACCACCCCCGCGATGTTGCTGCGCTTCGATCTGGTGCAAACGGCCACCGGGAGCTGGCATATCTCCGAAACGCGGGCCAATACGCCGGTAGGCTTGGGCTTTGCGGTGCAAAACCGCCGTTTCCTTTCCCAGGAGGCGGGCACGCTCTACGGAGCGATGGCCGACTACCACTCCATCATCAACTTCCCCCTGCGGCTGCTCGATGGGCTGCGTTCGCTGGCTCCGCAGTCGACCCGTTCACCGAGCATCGTCGTCTTGACGGCCGGGCCGACCGATCCGTTCTACGCCGAACACAGCTTTCTCGCACGCAAGATGGGCCTGCCACTGGCCCGGGGCGATGACCTCCTCGTCCTCGACAACTGCCTGTACTTCAAGACCATCGCGGGCCTCGAACGCGTCGATGTGATCTACCGCCGCCTGAACGACGCTCACATCGATCCGGTCGTATTCTCCACCGATCGCGAGACCGCTGGCGTTCCCGGACTCCTCCAGTGCATCCGCGCCGGCAATGTCGCCCTGGCAAACTCCATCGGCTGTGGCGTCGCCGACAGCCGTGGGCTTGATGCCTATCTGCCCAAGCTGATGCGGTTCTACCTCGGCGAAAAACCGCTGCTGCCCGCCGCCCCCACCTTCACCTGCGGCGACACCGACCAACTCGATTACATCCTCGAGTCCCGGGACGAAATGGTGGTCATGCCGGTGCAGGATCCTCGCATCGGCGACCCCCGTCTCCACCAACCCCGGCCCACCCTGCTGACCGACCAGGGCCTGGATCAGTCCGTCCGCGAGAATCCTTATGCCTTCGTGGCGCGTAAACGTCTGGAGCTTCGTTCCTTAACTCCAGGATCGAAGAAATCACCGCCCTTCCACTTCAGCGCCTTTGTGCTCGCCGAGCAGGGCAGCTATTCGGTTTTACCCGGCGGTCTGGTCAGCCTCGGTTCAGATCCGGTGCCGATCGACCGGATTGGCGTGTGCGCCGATACGATCGTCCTGCAGGGGGATACCGTCAGCGTGTCCGAGGGTCCGGACATTGAGCGCAGCACGGGGACTCACCGTCAACACGCGTTGGGCTCACGGTCCGCCGAGACCCTGTTCTGGCTCGGTCGCTACTTGGAACGGTCCGAAGCGACGGCACGGATGCTGGCCATTTTCGACGATGTCGCCCTCGAGGAAATTCCCGCCCGCGACCGGCGTCACTGGGTACCCATCTGGCGCGGGTTGCTGGAAGCCACGGGACATTCCTCCGAGAAGATCACCGCGCGCGCGAATCCCCATGCCACCCTCACCGGCGATCTGAACTGGCGGATGACTCTCTCGGTCGACCATCCCAGTTCGATCGCCTCGTCGGTGGCGATCGCGACCGAGAATGCCCGCCAGTTGCGCGACAATGTCAGTCCGGAAGCCTGGGTGCTGCTCAGTCGCCTCGCCACCAAACTCGAATCCCTGCGCCATGGCCGCAAGTCGAGCGGGCACCGCAAGAAGAACGCGGCACTGGCGGTGCAATTGGTGCTGACCGATGTGAACGCCTTTCTCGCCACGGCCGAACGGACCATGTTGATGGACGCCGGTTGGGAGTTCCTGCGCATGGGCCTCCACCTCGAGCGCGCCATCATGACGTGCAGTGCCTTGCGTCATGTGCTGGGCAAACTCGACGAGGCCCACAGCGCCGCCAGCGCCACCTCGCGCAATCGCACCGGCGATACCCCCGAACTGTCCGCCCTGCTTCGCATGCTCGGGTCCCAGGACGCCTACCGGCGCCTTTACCAAACCCGCAGCGAACCGCGTCTCGTCGCCGGACTCTTCCTTCAGCAGCCCGACGCGCCCCGCAGCCTCTTCTACAATCTCCACCGCATCAAAACCAGCCTGCGGGCGGTCGCGACCGATACGCCGGGCGACCACGACGAGGCAGCGGTCGAAGCGGTGGCCGAGATCCTGCGCTTCCTCGCCGCGTTGCCCGTGGAAGATCGATTTGGACTCCCCGCCCGCGCCCCCGGCACGGAACCGGTCAAGCCAACGCGGCTGGGTGACCTGCTCGCCAACCTGCTGCAGCGCCTCTACGGCCTGTACCCGCTGCTGAGTGACCATTATTTCAGCCACCAGGCGCGCGTGGCGGACAACCTCGCCGCGAACCGACCGGCCGGCAATTAGCGGTACGCCAGCGGCCAGCGGTGTCCCTCCCCGACCCGGGCCACCGCAGACTGGGGACAGACGGCGTCAGCCGAAGCAGACACCCAAATCGGGTGCAGGGGAACCGTAACTGGACTGGTCTGACGGCGTTCGTTTGTAATTCCCCCTCCAGCGCTTTTTTCGTATAAGCCCCTTGCTTCGTGCAACCGCTGTCACCGGAAACCCACGTTTCCGC
>JAXMHM010000031.1:0-112703 GCA_046346755.1 Opitutaceae bacterium
CCGATGCGCTGGGTGACCTGCAGGATCAAGCCGTCGAGGTACGGAAAGGGCCCTGTGTTCAGCCCCACTTCCCGGGCCACAAAAGCGGAGACACAGCGAAAGCTCGACAAGTAGAAGCCCCGGGGCTTGTCCAAAGCCCAGTCCGTCATCCAGGTTGTCAGTCGACTTCCCCAGTTTCGCCACGCCGCGTGCTGCTTGACCTCGTAGTGGCCGAAGACGACATCGAGTCCCTGCTCGACAGCATGGCGCCACAGCCGCACCGCTTCCTCGGGAGGGTTCTGCCCATCATCGTCGAGATTGACGATGTGTGCCCCGCGCGCATGCCTCCACCCCGTGAGCACCGCGTTGTGCTCGCCGAAATTGCGGGCGTGCTCAACCACGACGATCGGCACGCGCGCTCCGGCGACCAGACGGCGGCACACCTCACGGGTGGCGTCGCGGCTGCCGTCGTTGACCAGGACGATTTCGTGTCCACCCGGCACCGACAGGGACGAAATGACTTCCACCAGGGAACCGATCGTGTCGGCGCTGTTGTAGAGCGGGATGACAAAGGACAGCGCCGGGGCGTCGGCGGCGGGAGATGGGTTCGAGTTCACAGGTAGTGCGCCAGCTCCTTCCGATAATAGGCCAGCGTCTTGGCGAGGGCCGCTCGCAAGGTGGTGCGGGGCTTCCAGCCCAGCCGTTGGTGAATACGACTCCAGTCGGAATAGAAATCGCCGATGTCGATCTTCTTGCGGTCCGCCGGGAAGGCCCGGACCCGAAACTCCCCGCCCCCGTTCACCGCGACCAGGAGTTCGGCCAGACGCAGGAGCGACACGGGCGGAGGGCCTCCAAGATTGAACACCTCGCCGGCGGCGGCATCGCTCGCGGCGGCAAGCAGAAGCCCGTCCACACAGTCCTCCACATAGGTGAAGTCACGGAGCTGTTCGCCGCCCCAGACCTCGAAGGGCGCGCCCTCGAGCAACGCCCGGATCCAGACGCCGACAAAGGTCTGACGGGCATCCTTGATGCGCATGCGAGGCCCGATCGTATTGGTCAAACGAAGCACCGTGCTGCGCACGCCGTGCACCCGGTGGTAAAGCAGGTGGTAGTGTTCGCCGGCCAGCTTGTTGATGCCGTTCACGTCCACCGGCCGGAGGGGATGGTCCTCGTTCACCGGCAGGGCGTCGGGACGTCCGTAAAGCTGACGGGTGCTGGCGAACACCACACGAATCGCGGGGTTGTGTCGCCGGCAGGCCTCAAGAATGGACAGCTGCGCCCGCGCGTTGATCTCGAGGTCCGTCTCGGGATCGTTCATCGAGTCCATGTGGCTCGTCTGTCCTGCCAGATTGAACAGGAAATGCTGATCCCGGACAAACACGGGAAGCGAATGGCGGTCCCGCACGTCCGAAAGATTCAGGTGCACCCTCCCCTGCAACCCGGCCAGGTTTCGCAGGTTGCCGCCGTACTCCGGAATGAGGGAATCCACCAACGTCACCTGCGCGCCCCAGCGCACCAGCCGTCGGGCGAGGTTTGAGCCAATGAAGCCGAGGCCTCCGGTGATGAGGACGCGCCGGCCCGCATAGGCGTTGCGCAGCGAGGGAGTGGGAATGGAGCCGGGCACGGAGGAATCGGGATCAGTCGTCGGATGGGTCCGGATCCGCACGCACGTTCACCTCGATGCCAAAGGCGGCGAAACCGAGCAGGCGCCGGTCATTCGGACCCGCCGGCAGCGGCGGCGTCGGAGAGCGGATCTCAACCGTGGTCGCTCCGGGAGGGAGAACCACACTCGGCACTCGCACCCAGTTCAGTTCGGTCCCCAGCTGGACCGTGCGGCGCCGTTTCCCATGTATCCAGATTTCGAGAATACGAGGCTCCATGCTGCGGGCCTGGAAACGGAAACCGATGTCGAGATTGCGTTCGTGCGGGTTCTCGATCACCAGCTCCGCATTGCCCTTGGTCCACCGCCAGCGCAGATTGGCGCGGGGCAACCGCTCGCCATCGTACCAGCCCTCCCCAATCCGGGCACGGACGAAGTACGGGCTGCGTGTATTGACCAGCGTGTAGTGCTTCTCGATCGGCACATAGTTCGCCCGATCGGGCAAATTGACGGCAATCAGTCCGCCGAGGAGGTCCCACTCACCTTTCAATTCCGTGTTGAGCCTGCCCTCGTAGGTGTGGGACGGAAAATAGTGCGGCTTGCGCAGCAGGAAACTGTTCGCCCAGAGCCGCGACCAGAAGTCCGCCACCAGGAGATTGACGGACTTTACCTCCGGCATGTCCTCGATCGATTGCACCTTGACCAGACTCCGGTCGACCAGCAGCGGGGGATTCTCCAGGCGCTGGGCAAAGCGGTAGGCCGCGTAAGCGTTGCCGCCCACCACCAGCGCCGCCAGGAGCGCGACCGCACCCCGGAGGAATGGCCGACGGCTGCGCAGATGAATCAATCCATAACTGAAGGCGGCGAGCAGGCCGGGATAGAAGACGGCGAACAACTTATAGGCATCGTAGCTGGCATTGGTGCCGTGCGCCCGACCCTTTAGCAGCAGGAAAACATAACCGATCAGGATCGGCACGGTGAGGCAGGCGGCGAGGTAGACCGCCGACTGTTTCCGTTTCGCCGCCCACACGAGCGAGGCCAGCAGGCCGGCCAGGAGCAGCACGCTGAGCGTCCAGCGAATTGAATCCGCGTAGCCGGATAGCGTGACCGAGCCCACCAGGCCGTACCACCCTTCCGGTGACAACGCAGGGATCTTCCAGCCGAAATCAAACTGCTGAAAGAGCCGGAACCGGTCCACCAGACCCACGACCCGCGCCGGGGCCGCAAGCGCCACGACACCGAGCGGAACGATCATGCCGACGCCCCACCGGAGCAGCCGGCCATAGCGACCGGACCAGACCGCCTGGCCGAGGACGAACGCTCCGACCGGGGCAAGACAGACCAGCACGATGAAGTTGTAGCCACCGAGGATGGACCAGTAGGCGAGTAACAGAACACCCGATACTGAGAAGGCATGCCGCGCCCTCGCGCCGCTGCGCCACAGCGCCAGCCCGCACCAGGTGAGTGCCGCGATCGCGGGTGCCGCGATCAGCTGGCTGAGCGAGGTGTGGGCGACCGCATACCAGAGCAGCGGGCTCAGCCCGTAGACCAGCGACACAATCAAAGCTCCGGCCGGACTGAGACGAAATCCCGATCGGGCCAGCCAGAACGCGAGCGGAATGCCAAGAACCAGCAGCACGACACCGGTCAGCGAAACCAATTGATAGGGTTGAAGCCCTGCGATCGCACCGTTCAAGGCGATCAACGCCGAGGGTGTGAAATGATTCAGGTAGAGCCAGTAGTCGAAGAAGTTGTCGACCGACAGCACGCGCACCACCTCGGTCAGGCCGATGAAGCCACTGCGATCCGAGTGGGCAAAGTCCTGCAACACCCGCGCCCCCGCCGCATAGTCCGCCGCGTCGCAGCTGCCCAGGGAGGAACTGGTGAGCGACTTGGAGGCGGAGGCAAAAGGAATGATGAGGCAGTTCAGGACGACCAGCATGACCACCGCCACGCCGCTCAACCGAGCCCAGGCCCGCCATTCCGCAGACCGGCGACGACGCCACGCCACTGCCAGCAGCACCACGGGAATCAGCACCGACCAGCGACCGTAGGTCGTGGTGCCCGCAAGATCGAGGTGCACTCCCAGCCAGACCACCGCCGACTGTAGTCCCACTCCCGCCAGGCCGGTAAAGAGTGGCCACGCCATCCTCCAGCGCCGCGGGGTGAAGAGCCACGAGAGTCCCAGGCCCCAAAAGAGGATGTTTAGCAAAAGGCCAACGGCGGCCGCAAAGAAGACCATAGGGTAATACGCTGGTTCAATCGTGCCGCACGCTCCAGAGCGATGAAAGCCGAATCTGCTCAGGATTCACTCAGGATTTGACGGCCACCGCCAGGATCGACGTTCCCCAACCCCATCCCGCTCCCAGACGAAGCCACGCGTGTTCAATCCCCATCAAGCCACGCATGCATGCCTCCACCCAAGGCGCCTGGGGCTTCACATCACTGGTTTCCCCGCGACGGACAAAGATTTTTCGCTTGGCCACGATCATGGGAAACGTAAGCGCATTCCATCGCGTCAGGCGCGAAACCCGCAGGCCCGCTGATTCGAACAACCGCCGCACCTCGTCAGCGGCAAATCGATGGCGCGTTTGGCAGGATTCATCGTGGTAGGACCACATCCACTGGTACGCGGGAACATTGATCACCAGCGTTCCGCCGGGTTTCAGGACGCGCGCCAGTTCACGCACGCCGGCGTTGGCCTCATCCGGATACGGCACCTGGCTCAGCACGTCGACCGAAGCCACAGCGTCAAATCGGGCGTCCGCGAACGGCAAGGCGGTGACCGAGGCCTGGACGATTTCGCAACCGGGACAACGCTCGCGGGCGAGATCGCACGCCAACGGCATGAAATCGATGCCCGTCCAAATCCAATTTGGATTCGCTTTCCTCATTCGGACCAGGAGCCCGCCGGTCCCGCAACCGGCATCGAGCAGGGACAACGGCTTGGACGTCGCGTGGCGCAATTCGAGTTCCCTCCGCGCATGACCATGGAGAGAACGAAAATACCACATGTCGTCCTCGACTTCGGCCAATTTAAGGTACTCGTCCCGTTGCATAACCACCGCACGATGGCCAGCGGCAACGACCGACCGCAAGAATAACCATTGCCGCACCGGCGACCGCACTCGCATCCTCTCCCTTGCGACTTGCAATGCGTCATGGGATCCCTGCTGCAGTTCTTCGAAACCAAACTCGGCCGCATCCTCCGGTATACCCTTTCGACTGCAATCGTGGTGGCATTTATCCTCCTGGTGGATTGGCGGGAACTGACTCGCCTGGAGGGCCGATTCGCCTGGGGGCCGGTCCTCTGGGCAACCGCCATCGCCGGTCTGACCACCCCCCTTCACGCCATTCGCTGGCGCCTGCTTCTTGTCGCCCAAGGCATCACGCTTCCCTTCCCTTGGGCCCACGCGGTGACGTGGATCGGCACGTTTTACAACTCGGTCCTGTTGGGGGGACTGGGAGGCGATGCCGCACGGGTCTACTACGTCTGCCGTGACGCTCCTCAGCAGCGAGCGGCCGGGGTCGCAAGCATCGGTTTGGACCGGCTGATCGGCCTCGCCGTCCTCCTCGCCATCTCACTGGCAGCGCTGATCGGCAAACTCGGCGCGGTGGTTCATGAGCCCGAGCTCCAGGTTTTCGCCCTGATTTCCCTCGGCGTCTTGTTGGCAGGGGCCGGCGCCGGGTCTCTGGTCCTGTACCTCCCGGTCGCGCGCTGGCCCCGCTGGCTGCGTTCGCGTCTGGGTGAACCGCGGATCGTCCTGCTGGAGGACCTGCGCGAACGCACCCGATCCAGCCCGCGTGCACACGTGACCGCCCTGGCGGTCTGCCTGATCATCTGGCTGCTCGACTTCTACTCCGTGTGGCTGCTGGCCAGCGGGCTCGGGCTGCGCCTCCCTTTCCTGGAAACGTGCATCGCCGTTTCGGTCGCCTATGCGGCCACCGCTTTGCCGGTCAGCGTCGGGGGGCACGGGGTCCGGGAAGGTGCGCTGCTCTTCACCCTGGGAGTCTTCGGCCTGATTTCCGCAGAGGGTCCGGATCGGGATGCCGCGCTCCTGCTGGCGCTGCTGGTCTGGGCCGTCACGATGATCTGGAGCCTGGTCGGAGGCCTGGTTCTGCTGGCTTGGCGCCCGGCTTCGGTGCCGGCGCCTCAACAGTGACGGCAATCAGGCCGACGGCGCGGAGACGCGCGGCCGTACCTTCACCCGATGCTGGTGGCTCATCGCTGATGAGATCGAAGCGGTTCACGCCGGGATGGAGCAACACCGGCAGAGGCTGAAGATCCCTCGGCTCTCCATCCAACGCCATACTGGTCACCGTGCGACCCCGATGCTGCAGACGCACGGCGCGCGGGGAGCCGGCGCAGAGGCGGAAATGCAGCGTCACCTCCCGCGCGGTGTCATGAGGATTAAAATACGTCAGCACCGCCGGCCCGTGGGCCCAGCGGATACTCTCGCCTCCCTGGTCGACCGCCTGGGAGTACCAGCCCTCGCCAAAGGTCAGAGTCCGGCCGAGCGGCAATTCCGCCTCGGTTACGGGATTGAGCAGGACGACGACCTGCTCCTTCCGCGGACTTTCCAGCCTCCGATGGTATCCCAGTTTCTCCAGGGAGGAAAGCAGCGCCTCGCCGCCGTCCGTGAAGCCCTTGCGGTTCAGGTAGAGGGCTGAGAATCCATACCGTTCGAGCGATCGCACCAGTTCCTCCGGCGGAAGTGCCTCGAGATCGCGCTGCCAGCGACCCCGGGACCGGAACTTGGCGCCGCCGTAACTGAAACGCAGGGACGTCGTGTGCAGGTAGGGACGGAACAGCTCGTAGTCGGCCAGCCGATGCGGGGGCTTCACCTCTGGAAAACCGAGGACCGGCAGTTGAAACACCATGGCACCACGGGGGAGCGCCGACTCCAAGGTGCGTCCGAAACGCGCATCGGCCTCCACCCGCGCAACGAGAAGCGCCCGTCGTTCCGGTTCGGACCGGCGCGGAATCTGATCGAGCACGCCGAGCAGGGACACCAGTGCCGCCGCTCCCAGGCTGACTCCCCGCGGGAATCGTCGCAGGTGACGCGACATGCGCAGCGCGAGAAAGAGCAGCGCCAGACAGGAAATGAAAATGGCAATGCGGTTCGTCGCCCGAAAGATCTGAAACCCAAAAAAGAGCGCGAGCAGATTGGTGATGCCACCGAGCGAGGAATAGGATAGGATCCAGCCCGTTTGCAGGGCAAAGCCGCTCGGTGCGCGACCGCGCAACATGCGCAACACGGAGTCTGCCAGCAACCAGACCAGAGCCACAATTCCGACCACACCCAGGTAGGGCAAAAAGGACTCGCCGCGCCACTCCGACCAGCGACCGTAGCGCTGCCCAAAAAATGCCAGGGTTTCCCAGCGGTGCACCGGGGGCGGGATGAACATCTCCACCGCCTTCAGCGCGTACATTTCGGTGCCTCCATAGTTGCGCACCAGCAGAGGCAGCGCACCGGTCTGGGTATAGAGCCAGAACTCCGCATGCATGGCCAGGAAGGCAAGTCCTGCGACCGCCAGACAGGCGATCCCAACCTTGAGATTGCTGATGCGACGGTGGCGGACCGCCTGAAACACAATCGCCCAGATCAGCAGCTGAATCCAAAAAAAGAGATGGTACGGATTGCTCAGTCCGAGGGCGAGCGCGGAACAGAGACAGAGCATGGACTCAGGGCTGGTCCAATCGAACGGTCGTCGCCTCGCCACCAGCCAACAACACAACAGTCCGACTGGAATGGTCCAGGTATAGAGCAACAGCAGGTGGGCAAGCCCGCGGTGGAACACCGAGTAGGTGAAGGCAAACAACAAAGCACCGGCAAACGCCCATTCCCACGCCGCCCGAAGCCGGCGCGCGACCCAGTAGAACGCAGCCGCCGCGCTCATCGCAGCCAACAGGACGGCGACATTCGCAGCCGCTCCCACCCCAACCCAGCGGGCCAGCCCTCCCATCGCCAGCACGAGAAGTTTGTCGGGGGTCGGATAACCGTTCCAATGCGCCCCCCAGGGCGCACCCAGGCGCTTCAGGACCTGCGGCGCAAGTGGCCAGGTGTCGCCTTCGGACGCGGCCTTGATCCGGGTCAGCATCTCGTGGGTGTCGCCCGAATAGTCCAGAGGTACCGCCCAGTCGGCCGGGGTCCACAAACCGTAGTGCCCAATCCAAATCAACGCCACCAAGGTCACCAGAGCGCCTACTCGCCACAGGGACGCAATAGTCCCCCAGCGGGATCGCGGAGGACCCGCCGTTTCCATGGGAAGTGGGAACGCGGCTCTGGCTGAAGGTGAACTGATCGGCATCGTGAAGCTGGACGACGCTGGGAACGCCTTGGAATAAGGCGCGCCCGAATGAGCAAGCAAGCGTGGACGCGGGGAAAGTTTTTGCCACCGGGCCTGCAGCCTCTATCAACCGAGACTCCGTGGGTGCTTTTTCAAAATCTTCGCAGAAACCTCCCAGCGGCGGGCACTACACCCGCCGCTGGACGCGTTACGGTGGGATTTATTTTGACGACTGCGCCGTGGAGTCGGCCTGGATTCGAGAGCGCGGGCTGATTCACCTGCCACGCCTTGAGAAGGTGACGCGACTGCGCCTGGAGGGCCTGCTCCTTGCGGATACAGCCACCCATCCCGCGTCAGCACAGCCCGGCTTGAGGGTGAAGGTGGACGGCCGGTGGGTGGGTCGCGTCACCCCAGCCTTGGGCCCCTGGTCGATCGAGATTCCGCTTTCCGAATCCGTGGAAACGATGGGCACCACCATCGAACTCAGGCTCGAGGGTGTTCAATTGACCAATACACTGGCCTGGCTCGGGCGAGTGACTGGACTCGGGTTCCTTCAACGGTTTCGCGCACAGGCCAGGAACCGCCGTCTCCGGCTGCTTCGACTCCTCACGGGCGACGGTGAAATCGTCTACGACTTCACCAACCGTCACGCTCCCTTCGCGACCGGGTTCGCGCGTGCGCACCTGAAGTTGGCGATCAATATTGCAGGGTTTCTCACGGCAGACCTCGGTGTGGGGGAAAGCGCCCGCTGCATGGTGCGCGCCGCCGACGCTGTGGGCCTGCCGGCCGCCCTGATCGACCTGCGCCTTCCCTGCAAGAATCGTCGCGGCGACCTCACCTTTGCCGACCGACTTGGGACGTCCGCACCTCACGGCATCACCCTCTTCCACCTCGATCCACCGGCTGCGCGGGACATTGATCATCACCACGGTCGAGAACTGCGACAGGGTCGGTACAACATCGGCTACTGGGCCTGGGAGTTGCCGGAATTTCCGGACGCATGGCTCCCCTACTTTGACTATTTTGACGAAATCTGGTGCCCGAGCGAGTTCACCCGGGACGCCATTGGTTTCAAGGCGCCCGTGCCCGTTCTCTCCATGCCGCACGCCGTGTCTGTCCCACGTCCGGCTGGAACCGTCGCAGAGCACCGTGCCCGGCTCGGTCTGCCACAGGACGCATTCCTGTTCCTGGTGCTCTACGACCTGAACAGCTACTCGGAGCGGAAGAACCCTCAGGCTGCCATTGACGCGTTCCGGAACGGCGGACTGCACCGGACGGGCGCGCGGCTGGTGATCAAGGTACATTCGATCGCAGGCAACGAAGCCGATCTGGCCGCGCTGCGCGCCCGGCTGTCAGACTTGCCCGGAACCGTGCTGATCACCGAGACCATGAGCCGTGCCGATCTCACCTGCCTGCAGGCGGCGTGCGATTGCTTTGTCAGCCTGCACCGGGCGGAAGGCTTCGGGCTCGCCGTCGCCGAGTGCATGCACCTTGGAAAGCCGGTGATCACCACGGACTGGTCAGCGACGCGCGAATTTGCCGACGCAGAGTGTGCCCTGCCCGTGCCGGCGAAGCGGGTGACGCTGGAGCGCTCCCACGGTCCCTACGCACGCGGCCAGCAGTGGGCGGATCCGGATGTATCCTTCGCCGCCGAACTCATGCTCCGGGTCGCGCAGGAC
Source organism: Opitutaceae bacterium (assembly GCA_046346755.1). Lineage (GTDB taxonomy): Bacteria > Verrucomicrobiota > Verrucomicrobiia > Opitutales > Opitutaceae > UBA6669. The sequence goes on from JAXMHM010000031.1 coordinate 9,550, forward strand.
CGGGCTCTCTGCCGGAAGATCGGCACTGCCGCCCACCTGCGGGTGGAAGAGCGCCTGTCGCCGTCGGTGATCGGAGCACGTTACCGCCGCCGTTTGGAAGCCGTGGCCATGCAATGATGGAATGAGCCTGGATATGTATTTTCTAGTGACTGAAGCACGCCTCTTTCCCGGCTGTTTTCACTGCGAATGCTCTGCCGTTTCACCGGGAATGATGTCCGCCGCGCGAGCCGCTGCGATGGACTCCGCCGCGAGCCTTCCACCTTGTCCGCGCTCCTCCTCGTGATTCTCGTCGACACCTCTCACACGAGTCACACGCAAGCCCGCACCGGCGTGCAGCGCGTATGCCGCCGGCTCCTGCAGTCGCTGCCCGCCGAACCGGGCGGATTGCCCATCACCTGGGATCCCTTTGAACAGTCGTGGCGCCCCCTGGCCGTGGACGAACGCAAGCGGCTCGACCAGGAGGAGCCCGGACGCCGTCGCCGTGCATCGTGGACCTGGCGACAACGCGTGCGGGGCTGGCTCCGCCGCGGCGGCGCCCGCGTCGTCACCGAAATGCCCTCCGCCTCCGGCTTGATTGTGCCGGAGATCTTTTCGACGCAGGTGGCGGCTGCCATTCCTTTCCTCACGCCGGCAGTCCGGGGACCCCGGGTCGCGCTGTTTCACGATGCCATCGCTCTCAAACTGCCGGAACTGACACCGACCAAAACCGTGGCGCGATTCCCCGGCTACCTGCGGGAGCTGCTGGCTTTCGACGGGGTGGCCGCCGTCTCGGAGGACTCGCGGGTGGCGCTGCAAGAGTGGTGGCGGTGGCTCGAGGTGAAACCCACGCCGCCCCTGGTGTGCATCCCATTGGGCATTGATGCACCGCGCAAAGACCCATCGCTCGCGCGGGCAACCGCCCTCCCGGTCGTGCTCTGCGTGGGCACCTTCGAGGGGCGGAAAAATCACGCCGCTCTTCTGGAGGCGTGTGAATCACTCTGGAGCCGCGGACTCGACTTTGAACTGCGCCTGATCGGAATGGCGCCTTCCCCCGGACAGAACCCCGTACTCGCCCGCGTCCGCCACCTTCAAACCACGGGCCGGCGGCTGCGCTACGACGGCCCCGTCGACGATGCCGCGCTCAGCGCCGCGTATCACGAGTGCAGCTTCACGGTCTATCCCTCGCTGATGGAGGGCTTTGGGCTTCCCGTGCTCGAAAGCCTGAGCTACGGAAAACCCTGCGTTTGTTCCGCGCGAGGGGCGTTGGGAGAATCGGCGGGCGCCGGGGGATGCCTGACCTTGGAGTCGGTCGATTCTGCATCGCTTGCCCGTGGGCTGGAGTCGCTCCTGCAGCGGCCTGCCCACCGCGAGGCCCTGGCAACCCAAGCCCGGGGTCGTCGACTGCGAACCTGGGTGGACCATGCGACCGACCTCCTCGCGTGGATGCAGGGGCTGCCAGGGCGATCGAATCGGTGACCGGAAACGATTTGCCAGCCTGACCGACTCCCGGCAGGCTCTTCCCTTCATGGCTTTCTCTCTCTTCAACAAGAACAAGAAAGCGTTGCTCGAACGCTGTCGCGACGACTACGCGACCAAGATGCGGTTGAAGTATGCGCCCTACTACCACGCCATGGAGGCTCAGTCCGGCACCACCGTGCGACTGAACGGGCGCGACATGATCATGCTGTCGAGCAACGACTACCTTGGCTTCTCCTTCCATCCCAAGGTGATCGAGGCTGCCCGGGCCGCGGTGACGGTTTGGGGTACCAGCACCACTGGCGCCCGTCCGTCCAATGGGTCCCGGACTTTTCACCTGGAACTCGAAGAGGCCCTGGCAGCCTTCCTCGGTCGCGAAGCCTGTCACGTTCATTCCGCCGGCTACCTTTCCGTTATGTCGAGCGTGGCGGGCTTTGCCCAAAAGGGCGACCTGATCCTGGCCGACAAGAATCTCCACTCCTGTCTCTGGGATGGAATCCGGCTTTCCCACGCCACCGTGGAGCGATTCTCCCACAACAATCCGGATGACCTAAGGCAGGTTTTGGAAACCGCGGATCCCCAGGTGGCCAAAATGTTGGTGGTCGAAGGAGTTTACTCGATGGAGGGCCATGTGGCCCGTCTTCCGGAACTGGTTGAACTGGGCCATCAGTACGACTGCTTCACCGTCCTGGACGATGCCCACGGCTTCGGCGTGCTTGGCCGGCAGGGACGCGGCACGGTCGATCACTTCAATCTGAACGACAAAGTCGACCTTGTGTGCGGCAGCCTGTCCAAGTCACTCGCCAGCACCGGGGGATTTGTGGCCGGGACAAAGGATACCATCGAGTACCTGCGTACCCATTCCAAGCAGACCATTTTCTCCGCCGCGCTGGCCCCCAGCCAGGCTGCCGCCGCGCGTGCGGCGCTCGAACTGATGCAGACCGAACCGCAGCACCTGGAAAAACTCTGGGTGAACACGCGACGCTACATCGCGATGCTGAAGTCGCTCGGTCTGGATACGTGGGACACCGCCACGCCTGCCGTGCCCATTGTGCTCGGCTCCCGTGAAATGGCCTATCGGTTCTGGAGCGCCTTGCTCGAAAAGGGCGTGTTCACCGTCATGTCGATCGCCCCAGCGGTCCCTCCGGGCAAGGACCTGATCCGGACTGCGGTCTCCGCCATGCACAGCGCGGAGGAACTCGACCGCATCGGCGAGGCCATGGCCTACGCGGTCAAGCGCATGTAGAGCCTCCTGGAGCGCGGTTCTAACCGCCGGACCGTCGCTCAACCAGAATCAAAGTTTCGCGAACGCCTGCTCGAGATCCCGCTGCAGGTCGGAAAAGTCTTCGGTCCCCAGTGATAGGCGCACGTAATCCGGGGAAACCCCCGAACTGCGCTGCTCGTCCGCACTGAGCTGGCTGTGGGTCGTGCTCGCCGGATGGATGGCGAGGCTCTTGGAGTCACCGATATTGGCCAGGTGCGAAAACAGCTTCAGACTTTCGATCAGGGTGCGGCCGGCGGCAAAGCCACCCTTCACCCCAAAGCCCACCAATCCCCCGAACCCACCGGTCAGGTACTTGCGCCCCGCCTCGTGATTCGGACTGCTGCGCAGACCCGGGTAGTTGACCCACTCCACCTTGGGTTCGTTCGAAAGCCACTCTGCCACCTGCTGCGCGTTCTCGCACAGCCGGGCCATGCGCAGGTGAAGCGTTTCCAGCCCCTGAAGCATGAGGAAGGCATTGAAGGGAGAAAGACACGCCCCCACGTCACGCAGGAGCTGGAGTCGCATCTTGAGGATGTACGCCACATTGGCCCCGCCCGCCGGGGGAAAACTGCGAAAAGCATCCCAGTGCACCAGCCCATGGTAGCTGGGATCCGGCTGGGTGAAACCCGGGAACCGCCCCTGGCCCCAGTCAAAATTACCTCCGTCGACGACGATGCCGCCGATTGAGGTGCCATGCCCGCCCACATACTTGGTGGTGGAGTGCACCACTACATTCGCGCCCCATTCAATGGGACGGTTCAACATGGGCGTAAGGCAGGTGTTGTCGATGATGAGCGGCACCCCAGCCTCGCGGGCGATCTTCGCCACCTCTTCAAACGGGAAGATGTTCAACGCCGGATTGCCGAGCCCCTCGCCATAGAACGCCTTGGTGTTCGGCCGCAGCGCCCGCCGGAAGGCATCAGGGTCCTGGGCGTCGACAAACGAAACCTCGATGCCCAGACGCGGGAGCGTGTAGTGAAACAGATTATACGTACCTCCGTAAAGCTGGGCGACGGATACGAGGTGGTCGCCGGCGCCGGCAATGTTGAGAATCGCGTCGGTGATCGCGGCCTGCCCGGAGGCATGGGCGAGGGCTCCGCTCCCGCCTTCGAGTGCGGCGAGGCGCTGCTCCAGCACGTCCGTCGTCGGGTTCATGATCCGGGTGTAGATGTTCCCCAGTTCCTTTAGCGCAAAGAGGTTCGCGGCGTGCTCGGTGTCACGGAACACGTAGCTGGTGGTCTGATAGATCGGAACGGCGCGGGAGCCGGTCGTGGGGTCCGGCACCTGGCCGGCATGCAGAGCTTTGGTACCGAGGCCTTGGTAACTCATGGGACTGCGGAGTCTCCTCCGATCCCGCTCCCGGTCAAGTCGCGACCCTTCAGCCGCGGCGTTCGTCACACGCAGCCACCAGCGTCGCGGCCGTTTCCGCCCAGCGCGGCAATCGGCGGCCTGGTATCTGTCCGGCCAGTTCGCGCCAGGCGGACTCGGAACCGGCCAGCTCCCGAATCGCCGCCGCCCAGGCTTCGGGTTGGTCCAGCGGCAACGTGCGACAGCCGCCACCCTCGGCATTTTCGCGGAGCACGGGAAGGTCGCTGCACAGGCAGGGGACTCCCTGCCAGAGTGACTCGAGCACCGGCAGGCCACACCCCTCCGCGCGGGTCGCGAACAGGGTGGCCCTGGCCCGACGATGCAGCGCGGTGAGCGTCGCGTCATTCGCTGCGCCGTGATACTCCAGCAAGCCGGGAAACCGCGCCTGAAGGTCACGAATGCGGCTGAGCACCGGTCGCCCAAACGCTGGATTGACCCGTCCCACCAGATGCAGCGCAAACACCACGCGCTCCCGCCAGAGTCGTTCCGCGACTTCGAGGAGAAACGCCTGATTCTTGCGCGGCTCTAGAATGCCGACGGACAAAAACCGGGGTCCTGGGGCAGAGTCCGGGGGGGCGACGCGTACGCCCGCCACGCCATCCGCCCCCAAGGCAATGACGGTGACTTCGGCGCGCGGCCGCAGTCCCTGCCAGCGCCAGAAACCAAGAAGGTCGCGGCGACTGGCCTCCGAAACGGCCAGCACCCGGTCAAATTCCGCCAGCAAACTCATGTAGCCGGGATGCCTCGCCACACTGCGGGGCCAGGTGATGTCCGGATACCGTAGGGGTATGGCATCGTGAAATACCGCCGCAAATCGGCACGGCCTTTGCCGCATCCACACGCTCAAACCCGGTCGCTCGGCCTCCGAAAACAGCTCGGTGGTCAGGAACCAGTCTCTCGGCTCCACCGTCCGCGACCACTTGGGCCACGAGATCGGCGTGAAGGCCGTCCCTCCCTCGGCTCGCAGCCGGGTGCTCACGCGGTTGAGTCCCGAGGCGTGCCGGGCCGATCCCGCCTGCGTGGTGTCAAAGTAGATCATCGTCACCCAGATGTCACTGAAGCCACCGGCGAAGATACCGCACGGCCTGCCTCCATGCCGGCGGCAAACAAAGCGCGCAGGCGGGCCGCATTGCGATGGGCGTCGAACTCGGTTTCCACCCATCGGCGCGCCGCAGCGCGCAGGGTGTTCAGCGGGTCGTCTGCGCCGAGCGCGATGCGACGGAATGCCTCCAGCCATTCCTCGGGCCGTTCGAGATGGGCCACCAGTCCCGTGACTTCGTTCACCACCGCCTCGGTGGTGGCGGCCGCGGGAGAGGTCACCACCAGGGTGCCTGCACTCATCGCCTCCGGAATCACATTGGGCAGTCCGTCGCGGTCCCCGCTGGCCGCCACCACTCCCGTGTGGACCAGCGCATCGGCCCAGGCGAGGGATTCCCACACGGTCTCCTGCGAGCAGTGTCCCAGAAACCGGACCCGTGCGGCGAGTCCAAGCCGGACGCATTGGCGCTCGAGTTCGGCGCGAAGCGGTCCGTCGCCCAGAATACGGACTTCGATGGAGAGGCCAGAGTCATGAGCTTTCGAATACAAGTCGAGCTGCTGATCCAGTCCCTTCTTCTCCACCAGCCGGGCAATGCACACGAGCCGCAGGTTGCGCCGGTCCGGCCGGAGCTCCTTGAAGGGGGGAAACCGGTCCAGCCCGCGCCGAATCACGTGAATGCGATCCGGAGCCACGCCCCGCTCCCGCAGGGTGCGGGCGGCCATCTCCGTCGAGGTGTGGACGAAGGCGGCATCCGCGAGTTTTTCACGCAGCCACCAGTCTCCCCCGTGCTCATAGAGGTCGTAGGCATGGGCACCGACGCTGTAAGGATCACCATTGAGCCGGTTCAGGATCCAGGCCGCCGTCGCCGGCGCCCCACCCCATGCCGCGTGCGTCCAACCCGGAGGGGATCGCCGAAAGGCACGGTAGTATACGCCGGCAAATCCCGCCCCGAGCATGTTCTCCCAGAAATTCAGCCAGGACGGCGCCCGGCGCGTGCACAAGCCCCGGACGAGGGGCCAGAAGACTCGGGGATATCGAATGGAGGCCCAAGGGATGATCCAAAGCAGCTCCAGGAGTCGGCGCTTTGGGAAGGGCTCCACCGGAATCCCGGCGAACGTGCCACCCCCGCCCCAAAGGGAGTGAAGCCGGAGGTGAATACCGCTCCGCTGCATCGCACTCACTTCCCGCTGCAGGAAGGTCTCGGTCGCCTTCGGAAAGGTCGTGAACAAGTAGGCGATCGGGGCCCGAGGAGTCACGGCGCGGAAGGGGTCACGACCCGGAGGTCGCATCGTCATCCAACGGGCGGACCGCGAAGGGCCTGCGCTCGATCCGCACGCCCGCCGACTGGCTGGCCAGGTCCACAATTTCGTCGATGATCAAGGTGGGGTCCTCCTCGTAGCGAAGTCCGAGGAACTGTCGCCGGTAGTCAGCGAACAACGACGACTCGGCCAGCCAACGGGCGAGGATGCGCTCAAACTCCGTCGCCGACTCGATTTTCTGCGAGGCCGCCCCGTTGCGGAAGAATTTCCAGGTCAGGCTTTCCTGCGGCATGATCCCTCCAAACGCGTTGAAGAGGATCGGACAGCGGAAGTGAAGCGCCTTCGCGCAGGTGGTGGTGCCACCCCGGGTCACAATCACATCGCTCACCTGCATCAGGAGATGGACCTGCTCGGAATAACCCTCGATGTAGAAGGCGAGCTCGGGATGCTGGGCACGCCAGTGCATGAGTTCGTGGTAGGTTTCCTTGTCCTTGCCGCAAATGGCAATGACCTGAACCCGGTCCGCGTGACGCAGCAGCGCCGGCAGCAACGCAAAGTGGTTGTTCGCGCCGTTTCCTCCGGTGGCGAGAAACACCGTGAACAACTCGGGCCGGAGGCCAAGCCGGCGCACCTTGAAATCGAGACGCTCCCTCTGATCGAGGACTTCCGTATGCGAACGCGGAAGCATGAGGTGCCCGCGAACACGGCAGCGATCGGCCGGTATCCCCTTGCGCACCGCAAAGTCACGGGCCGTCGGGGTACGCGAAAAGTAGAGATCGACGGAGGGCTCAATCCAATTGATCGAATAGCCCCAGCCACCGGAAAACTCGCCGCAGTAGGTCACGCAGCGCACCCGGTCCGCCCCCAGCGTGGTCCGGGCCAGCTGAAAATAGCCGCGGTTCAGACAGTCATGCACACTGAAGATGAGATGGGGTTTGTACTCCTCGAGTACACGCAGGTAGTACCGACGCCCAAGCGTGACCGTCCGGCGGTTGAGCACGGACAGCAATTCCACCACCGCGTAATACATGCTGTGCAGAAACGGAATGCGCTTCTGGATCCAGTTGTAGAGGTTGACTCCCCCCCGATTCACCACCGATGACTTCTCCAGCATCTGCTCGATCCGCACGTCCACCCCATGCCGGTAGAGGGTGAAGCACCAATCGGCGAAGGCCTCGGCACGGGCGTCGTGACCACCCCCGGTGCTGGAGGTCAGAACTAGAATGCGAACCTGGTCCACGGTTCAACGGCCTCCAAAATACCAGCGCTGCACCCTCCGGCGCCAGGAGGCCGGTGCCAGTGACGCCAGCACGGGCGCAAGGGAGGCCTGGAAGAAACTCCCGCTTCTCACCGTGCCGCTGCGTCCGCGGAGGAGGGCTCGGCGCAGGTCGCGCGCGGCGCGCGCCGGCGCTGGTGCTGCGTCCAGATTTGCCTCCAACGCCCGCCAGTAGGGCTGGAGCAGCGGGTCGGGAGGAGCGGCAAGGGAGGACATGGCTTGGTTGAACGAGGTACGGTAGTCGCCGGGTCGAAAATCGATGACCGTGACACCCGAGCCGCGCGTTTCAAAGATCAAACTCTCGCTCAGCGCCGACAGGGCCGCCTTGGCGACATTGTACCCGCTCATGTAGGGCAACGGAAACTCAACCGCGAGGGAGGACACATTGACCAAGGTGCCGCGGGCCGGAGTGCGCGCGCGGAACTGGTTGAGTGCAGCGTGGTTCAATCGCATCGTGGTCACGACCATCGCTTGAAGCTGCGCCTCCCATGGGTCGGCCTCCACCTGCTCAAATGCGCCAAACAGGCCATACCCGGCATTGTGAATGACCAGGTCAAATGCGCCGCCGGCAGCCACGGACGCCGCGGCAAACGCCGCTTCGCTGCCGCGTCGATCGTTCAAGTCAAGTTTCACTGCGGTGAAGCGACCCGGGCCCGGCCAAGTTCCCAGCCTTTCCGGGACACGCGAAGTTCCCCAGACATGGACGCCCTCGGACAACAGGCATTCACAGAAAGCACGACCCAGTCCGCCACTGGCGCCAGTCACAAACGCGGTGGAAAATCGCGACCCCAACTCGGCGCGGGTGTGCGACATGGTCAGGCCCGGCGCAGCACGACACAGACGTTGGCCCCACCAAACCCGCTGCTGTTGTTGAGCACCACCCGCGGACCGACCGGCTCCGTCGTGCGGACAATGTTCAGCCCGGCACAGGCCGGATCCAGCTGCGTGATATGCGCCGAGCCCGGGGTAAATCCATCGCGCAGCGCGATCGCGCAAAACCCGCTCTCCATCGCTCCAGCGAGCGAAAGACCATGTCCGGTCAGCGCCTTGGTCGAACTCACCGCCACCCGCGAGGCCTCCGCGCCCAGCACGGCCCGAAGGGCTTTGACCTCGGACACGTCACCGATCGGCGTAGAGGTCGCATGCGCATTGACGTAGTCGACGTCCTTGGCGGTCAAGCCACAGGCGCGCAACGCACGCTCCATCGCAACGCGCAAGCCGGTGCCTTCCGGATGGGAAATCGCCACGTTGTGGCCATCCGACGCCTGCCCCCACCCGGCGACTTCACAATAAGGCGTCACTCCCCTCCGATTCACTTCCGACTCACTCTCCAAAACCAGCACGGTCGCGCCGCCGGTCCCGACAAATCCATCGCGAGCGACGTCAAAGGGACGCGAAGCGCTCGCCGGATCAACATTCGCCGACAGCGCCCGCATGCCGGCGAACGGCAGAATGGTCTCCACGTTGCCATCCTCGGCCCCGATGACAAACATGCGCGACTGTCGCCCGAGCACAATCTCGTCATAGGCAAAGCCCATGGCGTGCGAGGATGAAGCGCAGGCCGACGAAAACCCGGTGGACGCTCCGCGAATCTTGAAGTGGGCAACCAGGTTGAACTGCACCGTGCCGGAAATGGAGGCAACGATCCCCAGGGGCGGACAACGCATCACCCCTTGCGTGTGCATCTGATTCACGAGGCGCGCGAGCAGGCTCGGTGAACCTCCGGACGCAGCATAGAGGCCGGTTTCCTCATTGGAGATATCCGCCTCGGTCAATGCTGCGTCCTTGATCGCCTGCTGCATGGCGCAGTAGGCAAACAGTGCATTGGGAGAAAGGCTGCGCAGCACATCACGCCGGATCCGATAGGCCGACGGATACGTCCAATCCTCTGGGTCCGGCGACTCCACATTGAAACCGCGTACGGGCGCGGCCACCTTGATGGGTACGTCCGGCTTTTGAAAGGGAGCGTAAAGCTCCATGCCATGCCGCAGTTCCCGCAGGCTCTGCGTGACGCCGGCTCGATCATTGCCGATGCTGGTGATAAATCCGAGTCCGGTGACAAAGACTTTGGGCATGAATTAGTTCGGTAACCGCTGCGCCCTCCGAACTCCGTGGCGGATTTCGGATCGGTTTCGGCAGCGACGAAAGTCACATCCTGCCGGGCAAGAATGAACGGGTCAACGCGGGAACGCAGCGCCGGACACGAGCTAAAATCGCCAACGCCACACGGGCGGCCGAACGCCACCTGCTCCTGCCGTAATCCCCACGGCGGGTGGCGCGATCCCTGCGAATCAGGCGCTGACCGCTGCAGCCAAATTGGGTGCGGCAGCCACGGGCGTCCGGACCACTTCAACGACCGGAGTAGCTTCCGGCGCCGGCACCGGCGCGGGAATTTCTTCCGCATAAGCAAACGTCAGCGTGATCTCTTCGGCCACCGCCGCCTTTTCCTGGCCGACACGAATCGAACCTTCAAAGATGGCCAGCGGCATCTTTGCACGCTTGGGACGGACCGACAGGGTTAGGACATCACCCGGTCGACACACACGATGGCACCGCACCCCTTCGCAGCTGGTGAAAAAGATCTTGGTGGAATCCACCGTGCGGCCCGGTTCGGCGATCGAACCTTCCAGTAGATACAAAACCGCGAGCTGTCCCAACGCTTCTAACATGATCGAGGCGGGCAGCACCGGGTTATTCTTAAAATGTCCCTGAAGAAAAAATTCCTGCCCGGTGATCTTGTATTTCCCCTGCGCACCCGCGGATCCGACCTGCGCCTCATTGATGAAAAGGAACGGGGGCTGCACGGGCATCACCGCCACAATCTGTTCCACGGGAATAAATTTCGTCGGTTTGGGCAAAGGAAGCCCACGTATTTTGCAGTCAATGAACGTCTTGACGTCCCCAACGGTCCGCAAATTGCGCAACTCGTCGTTATTTGTCTGCATTTGAAGGACTTCCTCCACCAGCATGACGATCTCCATCATGGTCAGTGAATCCACCCCCAAGTCCTCCACCAGACGCAGATCATCATCGCCCTCTTTCAGTTTGGGCCGAAGCTCTGATTCCACAAAGCGTTCAATCACACCAAGTACAATGACCGGAAGGTGAGCCGCATCCTGGGTGCGACGGAACAACAGGGCGGCTTCGATCGTAGCGGGCGAGCACCGTTTCAGCGAATCGCGGACTGCGGCTTCATCTTCGGGTGTAAACGGCTTGGGAGCGGTTTCCGCACGGTTGTGCGGAGCACCGCTGCTCGGGACTACGTCTGGCATGGTTGGATTCTTGTAAGTTATCCCGATTTTGAAAGTAAACGATAAAGGAAGATAGCGTAGTCCGTGCCATCTTGTCGCGCACAGATTGCAACCATCACTCGGGACCTTGGGATAGTCAAACCAGGGGTCGGAAAGTTCCCCGGGTGTCGTTCGATGGAGGTCACCTCAGGGTAAGAACTTCCTTTCGCGAAACCAATAGAGGCACTGTTCGGTCCAGGGCGGCGCCGAATGATCGGGTCCACCCAAACCCAGCCCGTGCCGGCCAGTTTCATAGATATGCAAACTGAACGGCACGCCCGCGCGCCGCAAGGCCGTCGCGAACAGGAGGCTGTTTTCCACCGGCACGGTTTGGTCGGCCACCGTGTGCCAGATAAAGCAGGGCGGGGTGTCCGAGGTGACCTGAAGTTCGTTGGACAGGGAGGAAACCAGGGCCGGTGATGGGGTCTTGCCCAACAAAGCGTCGCGGGAGCCCGTGTGGGCAAACTCTCCAAACGTGATCACCGGGTAACAGAGGATGGCGAGGTCGGGTCGACAGCTCTCCCGGTCGTAGAGGTCCGCCGCACCCACCTGGCCGCGATCGAAATGGGTGGCTAAGGTGGCCGCCAGGTGTCCCCCCGCGGATGATCCGATGATGCCGATCCGCGCCGGGTCCAATCCATCTCGACGAGCCCAGGCACGCACCATGCGCAGAGCGCGCGCGGCATCATTGAGCATGACAGGATGGCGATATCCCTGGGAGCCCAAGCGGTACTTGAGGACGTAGCAGGTGATGCCTTGGCTCACGAACCAATGCGCAAAGCCCTCACCTTCATGGGCGGCAAGCATGTTGTAGCCCCCGCCCGGAAGGATGAGCATGGTCGCTCCCTTTCGCTTTTCCGGGGCCGGCAAAAAAGGCGTCAATGACGGTTGGTCTTGCTCGCGATTTCCCAAGGCTCCGGGCGCACCTTCCGGCCAGAGGAGAACCGCTTCAGAGCCAGCCGCAGGGCTGTTCGATGAAACGAGAGGAAGCATGCAAACGAAAAACAGCTGGATCAGGCGGGAGGGGAGCATCGCGCGTTTCGAATGAGAGATCCAAGCACACTCCAGCGGGTTTACCAAGGCGAACGGCTCCGAATTCCGAAGAATCCCCGAATTTTGCACCTCAAGCCTTGCGGACTGCGCGATCTTGGTGCGGGTTAGCACGGTTCTTCCCAAGTTTGCCCGCGCATGCGTGATTATTTCGCCCGCCGTCTCCTTCTCATACCACCCACCCTGCTCGGGATCACGTTGATCGTGTTTTTGATCACGCGCATCGTGCCGGGCGGGCCGATCGAGCGGGCAATCATGGAATCGAAAATGGCCGATGCGGCCGGTTCGGGCGGAGCCTCCCGGGCCGATGCCGGACGGGGTGCGCTGTCGGAAGAACAGATGAACCAGCTGAAGGCCTACTACGGCTTCGATCGCCCGCCACTGGAAGCCTATGTCGTCTGGCTCGGCCGCGTGGTGCGGGGCGACCTCGGAAGCTCGTACCGATTCAACGAGCCGGTCATCGGGATCATTCTTCAGCGCATCCCAATCTCCCTGACCTACGGTCTGATCACGCTGTGCCTTGTCTACACGATCTGCATCCCCCTCGGGATCCTGAAGGCGATCAAGCACCGGACCGTGCTGGACAATGCCACGTCGGCCCTGATTTTCACCGGTTACGCCATTCCTGGATACGCGCTTGGGGCGGTCCTGGTCGTCTATCTGGCCGCGCGCCGGGGCTGGTTTCCGATGGGAGGATTCGTGGGCCGGGACTTCAGCGAACTGAGTCTCCTCGGAAAACTCGGCGACTTCGCCCACCATGCCGCGCTGCCGCTGCTGTGTTATTCGGTCGGGAGTTTTGCCTTGGTGACGCTGCTCATGAAAAACCACCTGATGGACAACCTCGCAGCGGATTTCATCCGCACCGCCGTGGCCAAGGGCGTGTCATTTCGCAGTGCGGTGGTGAAACACGCGCTCCGCAACTCGCTCATTCCCATTGCGACGCATTTTGGCCAGCACTTCACCATCCTGGTCACCGGATCGTTCCTGATCGAGTTCATCTTCGATATCGATGGCATGGGACTTCTTGGATACACCTCGGTGGTGGACCGTGACTACCCCACGGTCATGGGTGTATTCCTGATCACCTCTCTCCTCCTGCTCATCGGGAACATCGTGTCGGATGCCCTCGTGGCGATGGTCGATCCGCGGGTCCGCTTCAAGTAGTCCGCCCGTTGCACCATGGCATCACGGCTTTTTCCATTTAAGTTCAATCCCATCACCCGGAAGAAACTCCGGCGCTTCCGGCAGATCCAGCGCGGGTATGTTTCGTTCCTGATCCTTGCGGGTCTGATCGTGCTTTCGATCGTCGCCGAGCTGCTGGTGAACAACCGCGCCCTCGTCGTGCGCTACCAGGGCGCTTGGTACTTTCCCACCTACGGAGCCATTCACACCGGTAAGGATTTCGGACTGCCTTACGACTACGAGGTGAACTATCGCGACCTTCAGAAGGCATGGGTTGGGAGCACCAATTGGGTGCTGCTGCCACTCATTCCCTACAGTCCATTGGAGAACTGTTACCCGGGAGAGACGTTCCGGCCGCGGCCCCCGGACCTGAGCACACGGCATGTTCTCGGGACCGATCAGATCAACCGGGACATCCTTGCCCGGCTCCTGTACGGCTTCCGCAATGCTCTGATTTTCTCCGCGTGTTTCATCGCCCTCACCTATCTGATTGGCATCACGATCGGCTGCCTCATGGGCTATTTTGGCGGGTGGTTCGACCTCCTCGTGCAGCGCCTGATCGAGATCTGGTCGAACATCCCTTTCCTCTTTGTCGTGATCATCGTCGCCTCGGTCGTGCCTCAAAGCATCGGCATGAGCCTCTGGATCCTGCTCGCCATCGTCGTGGCCTTCTCGTGGACCGGCATGACCTACTACATGCGCTCCGCCACCTATCGCGAGAAAGCGCGCGACTACGTGCATGCCGCGGAGGTGCTGGGCGCCTCCACTCCACGGATCATCTTCAGCCACATCCTGCCGAACACGCTGTCCACCATCGTCACCTTCATTCCGTTCACGGTCGCCGGGGCGATCAACTCGCTGACAGCGCTCGACTTTCTCGGCTTTGGCCTTCCCCCGCCGACCCCAAGCTGGGGCGAGCTCCTGCGTCAGGGGACTTCCAATCTCAATTCACCGTGGATCGTCGCCTCCGCCTTTTCCGCCATTGTGGTGGTGCTGATCCTGGTCACCTTCATCGGAGAGGCTGTGCGGGAGGCGTTTGATCCCAAGAAATTCACCACGTATCAATAAGACCATGCTCATCTCTCACTCCCTTGGCCGGCTCTCCGGCTTCGTCGCCCTCGTGGCCGGGCTTTCACTGCTCAGTGGCTGCGGCAAGAAATCCGCCGACGCCACCACGGCCGCCGCCCCGTCCAACCCCGCCGATTCGGTCATGGAAGTGGATCTGGCCCGCACGGTGAAGGAGCAATCCTCGTTCTACCACTTCAAGACCCTCGCTGATCTGCCGGCCAATCTGCCCTGGCAGGATGGTTCGGATCTGCCGGAGTTTGCCGACATCAATGCCAAGAAGGGCGGCACCTTCAATTACTACATCCAGGACTTTCCCCGCACCCTGCGCACCCTTGGGCCGGACGCGACTGGCGGCATCCGGCAATACCTCCTCGACTACACCGCAGTCTACCTACTCCACGACCACCCCAATGAGGCGGGCAAGGTCTTCCCCGGGCTGGCCAAGCAGTGGGCCGTGGACGGGGCGAACAAGACCATCTACTATCGCCTCGATCCGGATGCCCGATGGTCCGACGGACGCCCCATCACCACCGATGACTTTGTCTTCACGTTCTATTTCATGCGCAGCCCGCACCTGAACGAGCCGTGGTATAACAACTACTATTCGACAAAATTCACCGCACTGACGGTCTACGACAAGCAGACCTTCGCTCTCACCATGCCGGAGAACAAACCCGACCTGGCCAGTCGCGCCAGCACGTTCTCTCCGTATCCGCGACATGCCTATGGGGAGTTCGGGCCGGGCTGGCTGGAGAAGTTCCAGTGGCGCACCCCACCCACCAACGGCGCCTACGTGCTGCGCGAAAAGGACATTGAGAAAGGCCGGGCTGTCACGCTGACGCGCCAGGACACCTGGTGGGCCCGCGACAAGCGCTTTTTTCGCGGCCGCTATAATCCCGATCGCTACCGGTTCGAGGTGATCCGCGACTTCGACAAGGCGGCGGAAGCCTTCGCCCGCGGTGACATCGACATGTTCGGGCTCAGTCTTCCCAAGTACTGGTATGAGACAATCTCGGATGATCATCCCGGGGTGAAGGCCGGCTACCTGATCAAGACGAAGTTCTTCAATCGCATCCCGCGACCCGATTGGGGCCTGTGGATCAACAGTCGGAAACCGGGGCTGGACAACCTTGAGGTCCGGATTGGCATCCACCACGCCACCAACTTCGACCTGGTTTGCGCCCAGTTTTTCCGCGGCGACGCCGTGCGTCTGCAGACGCGGTCCGACGGTTACCCATTCCGCGCCCATCCGACGATCAAGGCCCGGGATTTCAATCCCGTGCTGGCGCGAGAGCACTTCGCCAAGGCCGGTTTCACCTCCCAAGGCCCCGACGGCGTGCTTCTCAATGCGGAAGGGAAGCGCCTCTCCTTCACCATCACCACCTTCCGACCCGACCTGCGCGACCTTCTGCCCATTCTCGCCCAGGAGGCGCTCAAGGCCGGCCTGGAATTCAAACTCGAGATCCTCGACCAGACGACGGGATGGAAGAAGGTTCAGGAAAAGAACCATGAGATTGCGTTGATCGCCCTTTCGCGTTCGGTCGAACTTTATCCCCGGTATTGGGAAATGTACCACGGCTCCAACGCGTTTGAGGACGCCTACCTGGACGCGGCCGGAAAACCGGTCGAAACCTTCGCCGACGGCAAGGCCAATCCCAATCCCCAGAAGGTCCGGGTGCAGACCAACAACATGACGATGACCTTCATTCCCGAACTCGACCGCCTGATCGAGCTTTACGACCGGTCGGCGACGTTTGAGCAGATTCGCGAGACGGGCGCGAAGATCGAGCAGATCATCTACGACGAAGCCTCCTGGGTGAACGGCTGGGCGCTGCCATTCTACCGCACCGGCTACGCCCGCTATGTGAAGTGGCCGGAGGGCTTCAATGTCGCAGGAAGTCGGACGGCCGAGGAGTTCTTTGTCCATTGGATCGATCAGGATGAAAAGAAGGCGGTCGAGGAGGCCCGTCGCAGCGGGAAATCCTTCCCGGCGAAGGTTCAGATCTTCGATCAGTACAAGCAGTAAGTGCCGACCGACCTACCCCCGTGCCTGACCCGCAATCCGTCGCCCCGCCTCCTCCGCCTCCCCGCCCGCCTGGCAGCGTGGTGCTCGAAGTCCGTGACCTCGTCACGACCTTCGACACCGACGCCGGCACCTTGACCGCGGTCGATGGAGTCAGTTTCCCGGTGCACCGCGGCCGCACCCTCGGCATCGTCGGTGAATCGGGTTGCGGCAAGAGTGTCACCGCCCTCTCGATCATGCGCTTGCTGCCGCAACCGATGGGGCGGATTCGCAGCGGCAAGATCCTGTTCGACGGAATGGACCTGGCCACGCTCCCCACCGAGGAGATGCGCCGCATCCGGGGTGGGCGGATCGGGATGATCTTCCAGGAACCCATGACGGCGCTGAATCCGGTGCACAGCATTGGACGGCAATTGAGCGAGGTGTTCCTGCTGCATCGCACCCACGACAAACGCGAGGCGCTGCAGCTCTCCATCGACATGCTGCGCAAGGTCGGCATCCCCTCGCCTGAAGTGCGCGTGGGAGAATATCCACACCAGCTGTCGGGTGGGATGCGCCAGCGGGTCGTCATCGCCATGGCTCTGGCCTGCAAACCGGATGTTGTCATCGCTGATGAGCCGACCACCGCCCTCGACGTCACCATCCAGGCGCAGATCCTCGAATTGATGCAGTCACTGCAGGATGAAATGGGCATGGGGATCATCCTCATCACCCACGATCTGGGAGTGATCGCGGACATGTGCGACGACGTTGTCGTGATGTACGCCGGTCGCATCGCCGAATCGGGTCCGGTCGATGCGTTGTTCTCGAATCCCTCGCACCCCTACACCCGGGGCCTGCTCAACTCCATCCCGCGACTGACGACACCGCGCAAGACTCGCCTGAACATCATAGAAGGCATGGTTCCGAGTCTCGCGGACTTGCCGGCCGGCTGCCGCTTTCAGAATCGATGCCCCTATCGCATCGACGCCTGCGTCACCCAACCGGCGCTCGAATCTGTCTCTCCGGAACACCAGTCCGCCTGCCACCGTTGGCGCGAACTTCCCGGACTTCCCGTCTCGCCATGACCGCTCCGCTGCTTCAAGTCCAGGACCTGCGCATGCATTTCCCCGTCAAGGAGGGAGTGTTCCAGCGGGCCCGCAAAGTGTGCCGCGCGGTCGATGGCGTGAGCCTCTCCCTGCCCGCCGGACGGACCATCGGACTGGTCGGCGAGTCGGGCTGTGGAAAATCCACCCTGGGCAAATGCATTGTCCGGCTTCACCAGCCCACCTCCGGCACCATCCGGTTTCTCGATACCGAACTCGCTTCGCTTTCACCCGGCAGACTCAAGCCTCACCGGCGCAATCTGCAGATGATCTTCCAGGATCCGGTGGAGTCGCTCAACGCGCGACACATGGTGGGTGAGATCCTCGCCGAACCGTTCCTCATCCATGGGATGGGCGATGCTCCGTGGCGGCGGCGCAAAGTGCTTGAGTTGCTCGACAAGGTGGGCCTACCGGCGAATGCAGCGGAGCGTTACCCCTTCGAGTTCTCGGGCGGCCAGCGGCAGCGGATTGGCATCGCCCGAGCCATCGCGCTTGAGCCCAAGCTCATCGTCTGCGACGAACCGGTCTCGGCACTCGACGTCTCCATCCAAAGCCAGGTCCTCAACCTGATGCTCGACCTGCAACGGGAGATGGGGCTGAGCTACCTGTTCATCGCGCACAACCTGGCGGTGGTGAAACACGTTTCCGATCAGGTGGCCATCATGTACCTCGGCCGGATCGTCGAATTGGCCGACGCTGACGACATCTACAAGAACGCGCGCCATCCTTACACCCGCGCCCTCATCTCTGCCATCCCTCAACCCAATCCCCGCCACCGGCAAAAACGCATTGTGCTGACGGGCGACGTCCCTTCTCCCATCAATCCGCCCAGCGGCTGTCCTTTTCACCCGCGCTGCCCGCACGCAACGGATCGCTGCCGCACCGAAGTGCCCGCGCTTCGCCCGGCCCCCGGCGCGGAGGGACACACCGTGTCCTGTCACTACGATCTGCCCTGAGTTCTGCGGCCCGCGCCCTCAGTATCAGATCACACGGGGAGGCAGCGATTTGCCGTTGACCCAGCTGCCTTCGACGAGGACACGCCGGCAGAGCACGGGGTTGCCGAGCTCCTGCTGATTCACCAGCTCGATCAGGGTCTTGGCCGCGACTCGGCCGATCTCCACCGGATTCTGGTCAAGTCCGGCATCAATCGTCCCGCAATCACGCACGGTTGTGGCAAAGAGGCCAAGGGAGTCGGGAACCCGAAGGCCGAACTGTCGCAGAACTTCCGGAAGGGCGGGTTCGGAGGTCAGGATGGCGTCGGGTTTCCAGCGATGCAGCCACGCGCGCATCGCCGCCAGGTCCTTCGGGAGCCGCTGATCGAGCCGGCCCTCGAGCACGAGCGGTTTGGGACGGCACCGCACGGCCACGGTCTCGAGTCCCCGTTGAAATCCCACGCGAAAATTGCCGTCGGTCGTGGAGTCAAAACCCGAGCATGAAAGGTATCCCATCCTGCGATACCCCAGATCGTGGGCCCGACGCACGGCGAGCTCCCCGCTCCGCATCTGGTCGTTTCCGATCATGTGGGCCTTCAGGTCCAGCGCCGAGAACCCAAAACGGACGATGGCAAACTTCGGCCAGTCGATCGCAAAGGACCCCCATTGTATCGGCGCCGGATGCGGCGGAATCAACAGGCCAAAGACGGATCGGGCCTGCAGGATCTTGTTCAGGCGGGCAGCGGTCAGGTCGGGCGTGACCACAAACTCCTCGACGCGGTAACCCAGCCGATCCGCTGCTTCCGTCGCACCCTCCCAGTAGGCATTGAACTCCCCTTGCCGCCGCAAGGCTTTGGGATCGGGCCAGCGATTGATCCAGGCGAGCGTCGCCGCTATCGGTTTGACCTGCTTGCTCTGCCGGTAGGCGATGAGCGACGAAAGCATCGGGTCAGGACGGTAGCCCATCTCCCGCGAGACGCGCTGGACCTCCTCACACCGCGCCGCAGAAATGCGCGGATGGTTGCGCAGGGCCATGGAAACTGTGACGTGGGACACGTTCAGTTTGCGCGCAATGTCGCGCAGGGACGGGCGGGGCACAGGCATGGGTGACAGGGGGACGAGCCGGAACCAGCCTCCGGCGCCACCGTGGGAGGTAGCACGTTTTCCAATGAAAGCAACTGGTCACGCACTCGCGCCCGGACCCACGCCCACGCTTGGGACAGGGTTGCGCCCGCCGTCGCATCCGGGTCCGGTTACCCTTGCTTTGGCGCCCGCGTTGGGTCCATCTCGACGGCGTCGGCCACCCTTTCCATGCGTCACTGCATCTACCCCGGCACCTTCGATCCCATCACCTACGGCCATCTCGATGTGCTGTCGCGCGCTGCGAAGATCTTCGACCGCGTCACGGTCGCGGTCGCGCACAACCCGGGAAAGGGTCCCCTCTTTCCGATTGAGCAGCGACTGGAGATGCTCTCCGCGAACATTGCGTCCTATCCCAACGTCGCCGTGACCTCCTTCGGCGGCCTGCTCATGGAATTCGCGATGGCCCAGAAGGCCGATGCGATCATCCGCGGCCTCCGGGCGCTGTCGGATTTTGAATTTGAGTTCAATATGGCACTGATGAACCGCCATCTGCAGCCGGAGATTGAAACGCTGTTCGTCATGCCCAACGAGCAGTTCAGCTACTGCAGCTCAACCTTGGTCAAGCAGGTGGCCCGCTTTGGGGGAGACGTAAATCACTTTGTTCCACCCAATGTGGCGGCGGCCCTCAAGGTGGCGTTTGCCAAGGGTCCAGGGTAAGGAACGCCCGACTCGCGCCGCCGCGTCCGCGGTGTCCGCGGTGTCCCGTCGACCGCTGCGCGTCTCGCCGACCGAAACGGGCCGGCAAGACCGCCCAACCTGGTGTACTCCGGACCCCGTCAATACCCGGTCGAGATGTGATTGATGGAAGGTCCGTAGAGCACCCCGTTCATGAGCAGGCGGGTGGTGGCGTGCCAGATCATGCGCTGCCCGGGCTCGTTCGAAAAAAGTATGACGTGGCCGTCACCCAGCGGCTCTTCAATCAGGGCGGCCGTGCCGCGCAAAAGCGGCTCCGTGTTGTCCTTCCAGACAAATCCGGCCAGGCGTAGGGTCTGCGTTGCTTCAGCCGTTTCGAATGTGAGCACATTCGTGCCGGTCTTGCTCGTCTTGAAGAAGGTGTCACCCTCGACCAGCAAAGGCACGTTGTCCTGTTCAAAGCCAAAGGACAGAAAGTGAAACCGGTCCACCTTGACCCTGAGAATGGCGCCGGGAACGGGCAGCGGCTTCTTCGGTTTGGCCTTTTCCGCCGGCTTTTCTTTCGCCGGCGTCGCAGTCGCGGCAGGTTCGGCCGCTGCCACGGCAGAAGGAGCGGGGTGGGTCGACTCCGACGCAGGAGCAGGATGATCCTCGGAAACAACCGGAGCTGGATCGTCAGCCTCCTCGTCTGACGCTTCGTCCCGACCAATCAGGCTGGCACTCGTCAACTTGACCCCCTTCATCGCGGCGAATTCCGCAGCTCCCGCGACGGCGATCAAGGTACCGCCTTGCTCCACCCAGGACTTCAATTTGGCCACTCCCCCTTCGCCCAGAGTCTCCTCATACCCACCGGGTGAGCCATCCGGCAGGATCACCACATTGAATTCGCTCAACCGCGTGGACCGCAGCGCTGAAACGGAAAGAGGAACAAAGTCGATCCCGTAGACGCGCTCCAGCACCGCGCGCAACGTGCCATAACTGGTCGGCCGGGTCGGTTCACCCACCACCAGTGCGATCTGGGGTCGCTGAAGGGAGACCACCGCACCCGAACCCACTCCCGTGATCCCCTCGTCCGTGTACGCCGTATCGAGTGCCGTCACTTCCACGCCCAACCCTTGCGCCAGCTCCGCCACCTTTTCGTGCAGGGAACGGGCGTTGCGCTCCACCCGCACCACAAAGGTTCCGCGGGGGAAGGAGCGTTTGGCGCCCCGAATCGGCCGGGTGGCCGCCGAAACGCGATACCCGTCGCTGAGCAAGCTCAGCGCCAGGCGATACCCGGCCTCCGTTTCCGGTGTGAACAGGTAGGCTGTGGTCGCCCGTGCCGGCGCGGGCTTGGGCTCCGGTTTCCATCCTCCGGTGACGCGCTGGGTCGGCAAAGGTGTGCCTTCGCCTGTCCAATAGGCCTCAACCCCGAAGGCGAGCGGCAGTGACCACGCGGTGAAGTCATAAAACTCGTAGTCTTCCTTGGCGGCCTTGTCACCGCGCTTTTCGTTCCGTTGCCGCTTCTGCTCCTGGCGGTCGAGGAACGCCTGATCCTGCGGGGTTTCCAATTCCAGGAGGGCCTTGGCCACGCGACCCTGGGGCTGGGCGAGATCAACCACGAGTGTTCCGGTCGGAAGGTCGCGCCGAGCGGGCGGATTGCCAAAGTAGTCAAACGTCAGGTGAAGGGTGACTGGCGAAGTGATGCGCTCGACTTCGACGCCATTGCGCTCCAGCACGTCCATCAGTCGAGCGAGACGGCCGCCGTCCAGCGCCGGGGGAAAAATGAAACGGCGGATCGGCCCGTTCGATCCCTCCGCCAGCGCATCGACGAAAAACTGCCGATAGTCCTGAAGGCGACGCACCCGATTCTGAGCCGCGGTTTCCAAGGTTGCCAGGCTGGCCGTGACATGCATCGCGATGGACTCGCGAAGAGTGATCTCTGTTTCGTCGTCGCGCCGCTCACGAAAGCCGCGTTTGCCGCCACCTTCGGTCTCATACGTCATTCCCGTGGCGCCATGCAGGGACGGCCAGGAGTCCCAATAACCGGGATAAAACACGTCGAAGGTATCCCGGACAAAGTACATCCAACCCTGGCGATCAAAGGCCTCGGCGTTGCCGCGACCAAACGTGTCGAGCCAGCGCTCGTAGTCGGCCTGGGGAAGGTTGCGGTTGATCGGCTGGGCCGCAGGAGGGAAAAAATAGGACGGTGTCTCGCCATGATGATCCGCAACCACTTGTGGCCGCCAGTCCCGGAACGCCGCCGCCGCGGTCCTCGATTCGATCTGGGACAGAGCCAGCATGTCGCGATTCATGTCGAAGTAGAAGTGGTTGAGGCGTCCGGATACGTTCCACGGATTCTCCTTCTCCCAGGCAAACGGTTCGGGACGTCCCAGTCCGTGGGTGTTGTACCAGGCGACAAACCGCTCGTGTCCGTCGGGATTCTGGCACGGATTCATGAGCAGCACGACGTTGTCCAAGGCGGCCGCGATGCGTTTGTCCTCGCTCGCCAAGAGGGTGTAGAGCACATGCATGCCGGCTTCAAATCCCGCGGTTTCGTCGCCATGGATCGAGTAGCTGAACCAGACGATCAAGGGCGTGCGGGCGATCAGGGCATCGCGCTCGGCGTCAGTCAGCCGCGCCCGTGGATCGGCGAGACGCCGAACGTTGGTTTTGATCTCGTCAAGCCGGGCCAGGTTCGCGGGAGAACTGATGGCGTGCAGGTAAAGCGAACGAAACTCGGGCGTCTTTCCCAACTCGAACGTTTTGAAGCGGTCCGACGCCCCCATCCAGGCGCGCAGGACTTTTTCGTAACCGCCGTAGGAGGTGTGAAAGCTGCCGGGTTCATAACCCAGAAGGGCGGAGGGACGCGGGATCGACGCCCGCCATGGGCCGCGGCTGTAGAAATCGAATTCCCGCGGTTCGGCGGGCCGGGGAGTGATCCGGGTTTGGGCCGTGGCGTCAGTGAGCAGGCAAACCGCCGAAAAAAGAACCGGGGCAAACAGGAAAAAGCGCATGGAAAACGTAAGCACCGAGGCAAGAAGCCCGGTTTTGTGGGAGCAACTTGAATTGCCACGAAAAAAACCTTGGTAACCTTGGGGCAGCACCCACCGTCTTTCCACCCGGAGAACTGGATCCGGAGCACTCCGTTTGCACATTGGCCACCTTCGCCCCGTTCCCACCATCCTCCCGACCCTCGATCCTCCTTTCCACACTCCATGGCGAAATCACGAAGCTTCGGCGGCCTCATCCTGGTCGTAATCATCATTTTGGGCGTTGCCGGCGGCGGCTACTGGTACTGGCAGAAGGGCGCTGACAAGGCGCCGGAAATTTCTACCGCGACCATCGCCAAGGGTGATGTGACCCAAGTGGTCACTTCGACGGGCGACCTCCAACCGGTGGTGACCACGGATGTCAGCTCGCAAATTTCCGGGCAAATCATCGATGTCAAAGTCGACTACAATTCCCGGGTGAAGCAGGGCGATATCCTGGCCCGGCTCGATACGGCCACCTATGACTCCCGTCTGCGTCAGGCGGAGGCCCAACTCGCCAACACTCGCGCGAACCACACGCTGGTCAAACTCAACCTGGATCGCTCCAAAGCCCTGTTTGAGCGAAATCTGGTGTCGCAGCAGGAGTTGGATCAGATGGAAGCCCAATATCAGCAGGCCAATGCGCAGCTGCTGATTCAGACCGCGGCGGTGGAAAATGCCAAGACCGACCTCTCCCGGTGCACCATTTACGCTCCGATCGATGGCATTGTCATCGACCGCATCGCCGAGGTCGGCCGGACCGTGGCGGCCAGCTTGAATGCCCCCACCCTCTTCACGATCGTCAACGACCTGACCAAAATGCAAATCAAGGCGGCAGTCGCCGAGGCCGACATTGGCAACGTCGAGGTCGGCCAGGATGTGACCTTCACTGTGGATGCCTTTCCTAACCGCCAGTTCCGGGGACGGGTCGAGCAGTTGCGCAACTTACCCACGACGGCGCAGAACGTCGTGACGTACGCGACCATCATTGGCGTCCGCAACGATGATCTGAAACTCAAGCCAGGCATGACGGCCAATGTGTCCATCATTGTCGCCAAACGAGAAGGGGTCATCAAGGTCCCGAACTCTGCGCTTCGAGCCCGCATCCCCGAGGGTTACCTGATCGGCCAGCCGGCCGCCGCCGCGCCTGCTCCCGCCGCGAGCGACGCCGCCAAGGCCCCGGCCTCGACTGCGACTCCCTCCCGTCCAGCCTCCGGCGGAAACAAAGGTGGCGCCGGCCGGGAAGGCATGCGTCAACTCATGGCCGATGCCGGCGTCGATTTTCGCAGCGGTCCTCCGTCTCCCGAAGCACTGGCCAAACTCCAGGCGCTCGCCAAGGAACGGGGTATTGAACTCCCCGAACGCATGATGGGCGGACGCAGCTCCAGTGCTCCCGGGGCGGTCACCACCCGGACCGTTTACAAGCTGGCCGGCGACGCAGCAAAACCCCGGGCCCAGGCTGTGACCGTGAAGCTGGGCATCACGGACGGCACCTCCACCGAGGTGATTGAAGGACTGGCGGAAGGGGATGTATTGGTGACGAGCTTTATCATTCCGGGGAGTACCACGGGCAGCAGCCAGCCGGCGCGCAATCCATTCAGCCCCAGCATGGGTCCTGGCGGTGGTGGCGGTCGCCGCTGACGCAAATCCCAGACTGCCCACGCATGAAACCCGTCGTCCAACTCGAGGACATTTACAAGACCTACACCAACGGCGAAGTCCAGGTGCACGCCGTGCGGGGCGTGACCTTGCAGATCCACGCGGGTGAGTTTGTCGCCATCATGGGCTCGTCCGGTTCGGGCAAGTCGACGCTGATGAACATTCTCGGCTGTCTCGACCGCCCCACCAAAGGGCGTTACCTGCTCGACAGTGTCGACACCTCCGACCTGGAACGCAATGAACGCGCCGACTTGAGGAACCAGAAACTCGGCTTTGTGTTCCAGGGATTCAACCTGCTGGCACGCACCACCGCGGTCGAGAATGTCGAACTGCCCATGCTCTACAGTCCGATCCGGGTTCCTCCGTCCGAAATGCGGACGCGTGCGATGAAGGCACTGGACATTGTCGGTCTCGCGGACCGCGCGGATCATCTGCCGAACCAGCTTTCCGGAGGACAGCAGCAGCGCGTGGCGATTGCCCGCGCCTTGGTCAACAACCCGCAGATCCTGCTGGCCGACGAACCCACGGGAAATCTCGACAGCCGGACCTCGGTGGAGGTCATGGGGGTGTTCCAGCGACTCAACGACCAGGGCATCACCATCGTGATGGTGACCCACGAGCTCGACATCGCCCACTACTGCAAACGCAACCTGATCGTGCGCGACGGCAAGGTGGTCCGCGATGAAGCGGTGGCCGACCGACTGATCTCCGCCGTCGAAATGGAGAAATTGCGCAACGCCGAAGCCGCCGCCAAACTGATCCACTCCGCCTGACGTCCTCCCCATGCGCATCACCGCCACGTCCATCATCGCCTTGCGCGCCCTGCGACGCAACAAGCTGCGCTCCATTCTAACCGCCTTGGGCATCATCATCGGCGTTGCCGCCGTCATTGCCATGGTCAGCATCGGCAACGGCGCCAAGAGCTCGGTGGAGTCTCAGATCGCCAGTCTCGGTCAGAATGTCATCACGGTATTCCCCGGCAGTTCGAACATGGGTGGCATGCGCGGAGGATGGGGAACCCAAAGTTCGTTGACCATCGAAGATGCCCAGGCGATCGAACGCGAAGTCCCGGGGGTGGTCGCGGTCAGTGGCGAGGTGCGCGACCGTCAGCAGGTGCTGGCCAATGGACTGAACTGGAATACGCAGGTGATGGGAGAGTCCCCGGGGTACCTGAGCATCCGCGCCTGGGAACTCGCGTCGGGTGCCATGTTCACCGAGGCGGACGAACGCAGCACGGCCAAGGTCGCCATCATCGGACAAACCGTGGCCAACAACCTTTACACGGATGGTGACCCCATCGGACAGACCATCCGCATTCGCAATCTGCCCTTCAAGATCCTCGGTGTCCTCAAGCCCAAGGGGTACAATTTTTTCGGTTCGGACCAGGATGATGTGGTCATCGTGCCCACCACCAGCGCCATGCGGCGGGTGGCCCGGAGAACCAACCTGAGCAGCATCCTGATTCAGGCCCAGACGCCGGAATCGATGCCTCGTATCCAGCAGGATATCACCGACCTGCTTCAGCAGCGACGCGGCGGACGCGAGCCCGACTTCAATGTGCGCAACCAAATGGAACTGGCCGAGGCCGCCACCGCCACCTCCAAGACCATGACCGCCCTGCTCGGCGCCATCGCCGGCATTTCCCTGATCGTCGGAGGAATCGGGATCATGAACATCATGCTGGTCTCCGTCACCGAACGCACCCGGGAAATCGGCATCCGCCTCGCGATCGGCGCCCACGACCGCGATGTTCGACTGCAATTCCTGATTGAGGCGATGATTTTGAGTCTGCTCGGCGGCATCCTCGGCGTGCTGCTCGGAGTCGGCGCGTCCGAACTGGTCTCCGCGCAACTCGGCTGGCCCGTGCTGGTTTCCACCCTCTCAGTCGTCATGGCGGTCAGCGTCTCTGCCTTCATCGGCGTGGTCTTCGGCTTCTATCCCGCCCACAAGGCTTCGCAGCTCGATCCCATTGACGCATTGCGATTTGAGTAAGCGCCACGTCGGAGTCCGCCCCAGCGTCCCATTTTTGGGACCAGCCGTTCCCAGCGCCGGCTTGTTTTTGCAGTCGCCATCCCGGTCGCGAACCCTGATATTCATTTAAATATCTATGCTGCAACTGTTTAACTAAACATGAACCAGCTGGCACGGCGCGTGCAAAGAGGAGTGTCATCTATGAAATTCAACCTCTCTTCCGCACTTCTCGTCTCCGTGACCCTGTTTCCCGCCTTGGGAATGGCCGCCGCATCCGATGCAACCTTGGCCGAGGCAGTCTCCGCCTCACCACTGGTAGGTGGCTACATGACGCTGGTGCTCCTGGCCCTCATGGTCAGCGACTACACCCGTCGCTCCCGGACGCTGGGACTGCACGTGGGCTCTCGGGTCAGCCCGCCCGTGCTGCTGCCCGCACCAGGCGCGTTCTCCGAGCCGCTTGCTTCCTCCCTGCGGCGCAGCACGGTGGGCCGCGGAGCTTGATCCGATCGGACTGGCTGCTCCCAACCGGGTGACAGCTGCGCCTTTCGGCAACTTGACACCGTGCCGCTCCTGCTCCGTCACTCTTACCCATGCCCGCCGACGCTCCCCGCATCCTCATCGCTGACGATCAACCTGATATTTTGGAAGCCCTTCGTCTGCTTTTGAAAAGCGAGGGATACCAGATTGAGACGGTGAAGTCGCCCGCCAGTGCCCTCAAGGCCATTGAATCCAAGGATTTTGATCTGGCCCTGATCGATCTGAACTACGCACGCGACACCACGAGTGGACGCGAGGGGCTGGATCTGCTGAACCGGCTGCAAACTCTGGACGCCGCCCTGCCAGTCGTGGTGATGACGGCCTGGGCCAGTGTCGACGTCGCGGTCGAGGCCATGCGCCGGGGCGCCAAGGACTTCGTCGCCAAACCGTGGGAGAATCCGCGGCTGCTCGCGATCGTGCGCAATCAGATCGAACTCGGCGGTGCGGTCCGCGCCTACAAACGCCTTGAACAGGAGAATCAGATCCTCCGTGGCAAGGGAGGCCCCAATTTGATCGCGCAATCCGCGGCCATGCGCCCGGTGCTGGAGGTGGTGTCACGGGTCGGACCCTCCGACGCCAACGTGCTCATCACGGGAGAAAACGGCACCGGCAAAGGCGTCATTGCCCAGGCACTACACGCCGTTTCGGTGCGGGCGGGGAAGCCGTTCATCTCGGTCAACATGGGCGGACTGCCGGAGGGCATTTTTGAGAGCGAATTGTTCGGTCACGTGCGGGGAGCGTTCACCGATGCGAAGAGTGATCGCGCCGGACGTTTTGAACTGGCGGACAGCGGCACGCTCTTCATGGATGAAATCGGCAACATTCCCATGAGTCAGCAGGCCAAGATCCTGCGCACCCTTGAAACCGGGGATTTTGAGCGGGTGGGCTCGTCGAAGACCTATCGCGCCAACGTCCGCTTGATCTCAGCCACGAACGCCGACCTCCAGGCCGAGGTGGCGGGTGGACGATTCCGTCAGGATCTGCTCTTTCGCCTCAATACCATTCACATTCACCTTCCCCCGCTGCGGGAACGGCGCGAAGACATCGAGTTGCTGGCCCAGCACTTTCTCAAGCAGCATGTCGGACGCTACCGCAAGACCATCACCGGCTTTGATGAGACGGCCACGGAGGCGATGCGCAACTACAACTGGCCCGGCAATGTCCGGGAGCTCGATCACTCCGTCGAGCGCGGCGTGCTGATGGCATCCGGCAAGGTGGTTCGAGGGGCCGATCTTGGACTCAACGCCGGACAAGCCGCTCCGCGACTCGAAGACATGAGTCTCGAGGAAGTGGAGAGCTTTCTGATCCGCAAGACCCTGGCCCGCTGCGATGGCAATGCCCGTCGGGCCGCCGAGGAGCTCGGCCTGAGCCGGAGCGCATTCTACCGCCGTCTCGAAAAATTCGGCCTCTAGTCACACGCGGCCTGCGCCGCCCACCCCGCCCCTTCCCGTGGTCCCCGTACTGCGCTAATCCGCCCGGGCTCGGTCCATGCCCAAGTCCACCCGCCGCCTCACGCACGATCAGACCGTGTTCCTTCACGCGCTGCTCGCCGGTTTGCCGGGGGTGATCGTCTCGATGGCCTACCTCTGGGGCGGCGACCAGACCGCGAAGGAGCAATGGACCCTGTCGCTCCTCATCCTCAGCTTCTGGTTTGGATTCGCCGCCAGCGTCCGGGCCAAGGTGGTGCGCCCACTCCAGACCATGGCCAACCTGCTGTCAGCGCTGCGTGAAGGCGACTTCTCCATCCGCGCCCGCGGAGCCCGTCGCGATGAGCCGCTCGGTGATGTTCTGGCCGAGATCAATACCCTGGGCGGCGTGCTCCAGGAACAGCGCCTCGGGGCACTCGAAGCGACCGCGCTTCTGCGCACGGTGATGGAGGAGATCGACGTCGCTATCTTCGCCGTTGACGGCACTTCGACGCTCCGCCTCGTCAATCGTGCGGGACAGGAGCTCCTCGCGCAGCCGGCCGAACGCATCCTCGGCCGCCAGGCGGGGGAAATCGGTCTGGCGGACTGCCTGATCGGTGACCCGACCCGGGTGCTCTCGAATGTGACCTTTCCCGGAGGGAGCGGACGCTGGGGCATGCGCAGGACCCTCTTCCGCGAGGGGGGCCTGCCGCACCAGCTGATCGTTGTTGCCGACCTGAGCCAGCCGCTGCGGGATGAGGAACTCAAGGCCTGGCAGCGGTTGGTGCGCGTGCTCGGACACGAACTCAACAACTCGCTCGCCCCGATCAAATCGATCGCCGGGAGTCTCGGCACCCTGCTCCGCCGCGAAAAGCGCGCACCGGATTGGGAGGACGATCTGCGGGGAGGACTTGAAATCATCGAATCCCGGGCCGACGGGCTGGCCCGGTTCATGCAAGCCTACGCACGCCTCGCCCGCTTGCCGCAACCGATTCGTTCACCCAGCGCAATCCCCGCCCTGGTCCACCGCGTGGTTGCCCTGGAGCAGCGGCTCCCCGTGGTCGTGACGGGCGGACCCAATCTCACCCTCGATTGCGATGGGGCTCAAATCGAACAGGTGCTGATCAACTTGACCAAGAATGCGGTGGAGGCCGTGGTGGAGCGCTCGGGTGCGGAGGCTCCGACGTCCCCGCTCGGCGTACGCATCGGGTGGCGGAAGGTCGCCCAGACGCTCGAGATCGCCGTGGAGGATGACGGCCCGGGCATTTCCGAGACCTCCAACCTCTTCGTTCCGTTCTTCACGACCAAGCCCGAAGGCTCCGGCATTGGCCTGGTCCTCTGCCGGCAGATTGTGGAGAACCACGGCGGCACCCTGGTGTTGGTCGATCGCGGCAATCCACGCGGCTGCGTGGCGCGAATCACCCTGCCGCTTTCGGCCAGTACCGAAGTCTGAGCCATCCGGACGGGTGAAGCACGAACGCGACCAGCGCGCGATTCGTGCTCGCCTCCAAACGTTACCTCACGACGACGGCAGGACAATCGTGTTGGATACATCCACGCCGTTCCGCTCCAAGCGGCCCTGCAGAGTCAGGGGGCCCACACGCTGGCCGGTGGACGATGCGCCTTCCCTCAGTCGAATCCCCTTCACGCCGTCCACCACAATGGGGCGTCCATTGGGTTGGAGGAGGCTGCCTCCGGTGATACCGACTTCGGTCTCCAGCGACACCGCCAGCACGGGCTGGGCCGCCGCAAAAGCCGCAATGTCGCTGAGAAACACCGTATCCGCTCGCACGCCTTGAGCCCATAGCCCGGTCGCACCCGTGGTCGCCTCAAACCGGGCATTTCCCATCCGCAATCCACTCACCCGCAGCGAGCTGGAGTGAACACCGAGGGCGCGCACCGAAGCCCAGCCTTCATAGGTGACATCCGGACGCACCGCCCCCGGATTGTTGGCCGGACCCACGGAGTAGACGGACATGTGCGTCGACTCATCACTCCCGGCCAGCACCAGAGTAGCCTGGCCCTGCATGTAGAGGACTCCCGGTTGATTGTAGAGGGACGCCACCGCAGGTCCCGTCGCGCTCTCCAGCAGCACCGTAAGGGTGCCCTTGCCGGCCAATTCCACCTGGACGATGTCTCCCTGTGGATCAACGAACGACATGCGCGAGATCTGGCCGGTATCCGCGGTCAAAGCACCCGATGTTCCCTCGAGAAGAAACTGGTCGTAGGCATTGCCATTCGGATGGACGATGTTCTGCCATTCCGGGCGCGTGCCCACGCTTCCCGCAGTCTTGGTTGCCAGCGTGACGCCCACCACGGCGGGTTTGCTCAGAATTGTTCCGCCGCTATTCGTCAGTTCGGCCAGATAGAGACCGGCCTGCGCCACTCCCACGGACGGCAGGGTCAATCGGGAGCTGTTGGAGTTCGCAAGAGGCGTTCCATTGTGCCACCACCGATAGAAAATGCTTCCGGGAGGATCACTGGTGGTCACCTCAAGGGTGACCTCACCACCCAAAGCCACGGTGGCGCTGCCGGGATGTTGGTTGATGGAAGGCAACGGCACAATGTCCAGGTAGGCGGGAGAGCTACGGACAGAGTCGATGGAATTGGATACCACCACGGTGTAGCTTCCGACATGCTCGGGTCCCACCTTGGGAATGGCCAATTGGGGCCCGGTCTCCCCTGCGAGCGGAGCCGAATTTCTCTGCCACTGGTAGGTAATTGGAGCAGTCCCGGTCACTTCCACCGTGAAGGTCGCGGGTTTGCCCAGGGCCACCGCCACGGTCACGGGTTGTTTCACAATCATGGGAGGTGAAACCACCGTCAGCACGATGGGCACGGTGGTCGCCGAGCCGACCGCATTCGTTACGCGGAAGGTGTAGGTGCCCGCATCCTCCAAACGAACCGTGGTGAAACGGAGAGAAGGTTGCACCTCATTCGGGATCTGGACCCCGTTCTTGAACCACGCAAAGGTGTAGGGAACCGTTCCCGAAACGCTGACATCCAGCACCAAGGTCCGTCCCGCCACTACCGTTTGCGAGGAAGGTTGGAAGACAATGGCCGGCGGTTCGAGCACCTCGATAAATGCCCCGTTGCTCGTCACCGTTCCCACGGAATTGCTCACCACCACCGAATAGCTCCCTGTCTGGGTGGAAACGATCGCATCTATGACATAGGTCGGCGAGGTCGCACCTTGAATGGGGACACCCGCCCGCTGCCATTGATAGGTCAGGGTCGGGCTCCCGGCCGCGACGACTTTCAACTCAACTCTCGAGCCTGCCGCCACCAGCTGCCCCTGCGGCTGGGTGACAATCGAGGGTGGATCGAGCACCGTGAGCGTCGCTTCCGCACTGGTGGCGGTTCCAGCCAGGTTGCTCACGCGCACAGCATAGTTACCGGAGTCGCCGCTCCGGACCGCGGTGATGAGGAGCTGCGACAAGGTCTGTCCCGTGATCGGAACGCCGTTGAACAGCCACTGGTAGGTCAAGGGTGGAGTTCCCGAAGCCTCAACATCAAGAATCACGTTGGATCCCGATGCCACGGTGCGGCTGGCGGGTGCACGGACAAACCCCGGCGCAATCGGCGGAGCGACGACGCCCGGCAGGACGAGGTCCACCTGGCGGCGCTGCATGACTCCCCCTTCAAACAAATCGAAGGTAAGCGTGTGGGTTCCGGCCTGACTAAAATTCAGCGTGACCACGCTGCCATTGGTCGCGCCAAGGGACGGCGCACCCGGTCCGGTGATTTGCTGCCAAACGGTCGTCAAGGTGGAACCCGGAATCCGTCCGTCGGGACGTCGCAATCCAACCACAACCGTCGAGGCGGTGGCACTCTGCACGGCGACCTCCCAGTTCTTCAGGTCGTTCATCACCGACTCGCGGGCGAGGTAGGCAATCTCTTCGGGCGGCAGCGTGCGGCCATAGATGCGAACGTCCGCCAGGCGACCGGCGAGGGCCCGGGTGCGTTCCTCATTGTTTCCAAGGTAACCGGTTCCTGGAGCGAGGTCCACCGTGCCGGCGGCGGGTGTTTGCGCACCCACCTCGGTTTCCAATCCGTTGAGAAAAAGGTGCGGCAACTCCCGCAATCCTTTCGTGCTATCGTAGGTGGCGGCCACATGGTACCACACGCCATTGCTCAACAGGCCGGGGGGAGAATGCCAGACGCCGTCCGTCGTCGTCCAATTGGACAGAAACTTCACCGTGCCGGAATTGCCATCCAGGCCTGTGGCACCGTCCCGGCCCACAAACAAGTAGTAGGCAGGCGTATTGATGACGCGCGGAAAGATGCTGTTCCCCTGCGAGTCCATGTACACCCAGCCCACCAGCGTGACCTGAGTGGGTGCCGGAGCCGAGAATTGCATTGCCGACAAAGTGCCGTTGAAACGCAGTCCCGGCGTGCCGAACGGACCGGCATCGCGGACGGGCCCGTCGATCAGGACGCCATTTCGCCCCTGCCCCGAGCTGTCTAGCGGTGGACCCGATGGCTCGCCAAATTTCCACTGCGCGAGCAGATTGGTCGAGGGAACCGCCACCGCGCCCACCGCCACGCTGCGGTCCAGCGTTGCGGTCTGACCGCCGGCTGTAGCGGACGCTCGCAGCCGATACAATCCGACGGCCGAAAACGAAGCCGATACACGATTCGGACCGGCATCGGTAAAGGTCACGGATCCCGGTCCCGACACCTTGCTCCAGCTCACGGGTATCTCTGTCTGCTCGATACCGTTGCTCACACGGGAGCCGCGGACAGAAAGGCTGACCGACTGCGCTGCGCTCTCCACACCGTAGACATCAGCAGAGGGAGCCAGGGCCGTCACCCGGGGCAGGCTGCCGGTTGGATTGATCATCCGCTGCAGGTCAAGTCGACCGCCGGAGGAGACGCGGCCATTCAATGAGTCAAGGGGAGCCGCGGTCGTGAGCAGACGGTTCTTGAGCTGCAAGGCGCCCAAAGTGGGCTCGGCCGCCCGGAGGAGCGCAAGCGCACCCGTCACCAAGGGAGCCGCCATGGAGGTGCCGTCTTTCACGCCGTATCCATTCTGCGGCAGGGTTGAAAGGATGGCCGATCCCGGCGCGGCCACGTGCACGGTGCTCGCTCCGAAATTCGAGAAATCGGAAAGGGTGTCTCCCAGATCCGTGGAGGCGACACCCACGATGTTGTTCAAGCTATAGCCAATGGGGTACAGCAATCCGCTCTGGTCGATGTTGCGAGAGTCGTTGCCCGCTGCGGCAACGAACAGGATGTCGGCATCGCGGGCACGCTGGATCGAGTCGCGCTGCAGGCTGTTGAAGGCCGTCGACGTATAGGAATTGTTGATCACGACCACGGGGACGCCCTTCAGCTTCTGTCCGATGGCGTAGTCCGTCGCCTGAATGACCGCAGACGTCGACAACGACGCGTCACCGGTGCGCAATCCCATGATCTTGACCCGCCAGTTGACGCCCGTCACCCCCACGCCGTTGTTACCCGTCGCTCCAATGATCCCGGCGACGTGCGTTCCGTGACCTTCCTGGTCGGCGGAATCGTTGTCGCTCCCAGCAAAATCCCAGCCGTAAAGGTCGTCGGCCAGTCCGTTGGAGTCATCATCGAGCCCATTCGCGATTTCCGCAGGATTCTGCCAGATGTTGGAGGAGAGGTCCGCGTGCTGACGCGAAATCCCTGAGTCGATGATCGCCACCACCACGGTGTTCGCTCCGGTGCTGACCTCCCAGGCCGAAGCAGCGTTCACCCGGTTGAGCGCCCACAGTTCTCGGGGATCAAAGTCATTGGGCACGGCCTGGGAAAAGGCGAGATGGTCGGGACGAACCTGCCAGCGCGGCTCTTCGGCACCGATTCGGGACAGCGCCTCCGGTACCGAGTCGAGTTTCAGCGGCTCGGGCACGTAAACACGCACAGCCGGCGAAAACGTATATTGCGGCCCGGCCCGCAGTCCGATGCGACGCAGCCGGGCGGCAAACTGGTCCGGCGACAAGTCAGCCGGACGTTCCACCAGCACGCTGTCGGCGAGGTAATACAGTTCGTCCAGCAGGCGGGATCCACCCGGAGCGAAAGTCAGTTCGGCACGCACCTGCGGGTAGGCGCCGGTCACCTCGATCCATTGTATCCACCGTTCCTTGCCATCCGGAAGCGACT
The DNA here is from genome assembly GCA_046346755.1 of Opitutaceae bacterium. Classification (GTDB taxonomy): domain Bacteria; phylum Verrucomicrobiota; class Verrucomicrobiia; order Opitutales; family Opitutaceae; genus UBA6669. The sequence goes on from JAXMHM010000031.1 coordinate 44,327, forward strand.
CCAGCCGCTCCTCCCGGACGCGTCCGTTGGGAAAACGGCGACTGAGCACCTCGGAAGCCCCCGCTGCCAGTCCCGGTGCAGCCGCCACCTTCGCCGAGGAAGGCATTGCCGTCGGCGCGGCTGGGATTGCGACCTCCGCGGATACAGCCGGCACCGCCGCCTGCGCTGACCCCGTCGGAGTCCCTGCCGTGCCCTGCCCGAGGGGGCGTGAACGGACGGAGATCCAAAGCAAACCGACGATGAGGACAGCAGCCAGGCCGAAAGAGGCCCGGGATACACGGGTTTTCACAGCGATGACCGAACCGCGCCGCCCTTACTTTGCAAGCATTCGCTCGGACGGGAAACCCTGCGCTGACGCAAGTCGGGACAGCTCCCGCCCAAGGGCACAACCCGTGGAAAATGCGCGTTCTCCGAGGTAACCACGCACCATGACCTTAGGACAGCCCGGAAAACCCACCCCCGCGACGACCCCAAAGCATGGGCATCACTTTAGCACGAAATTCACGGTAAGGACTGCTTGAACACAGAAAACGGAGGCACGCGCACCCAATCCGCGATTCATCGCAGGCGGTCGACTCCTCGTCGCAAGCGATGCCCATTACAACGGCAAGCGGGACACTGCCGCGACGAATTCGTCCACTTTCGCCTCGGCGACGCCTCCCGTTTGCTCCCACCATCGTCTCATGCTGTTTTGTCTCGATACTCCCGCACCGGATCAACCCTGCGATCCCCTCTGCTTTCGGGTCGAGGGCTGGCTGCGGGTGGACCCTGGCCTTACTCACGATCCGGTCGTGGAGGTGTGGTGCGGTGCGTCTCGCGTGGGGTTCACCGCCCACCGCTTCGTTCGCGCCGACGTCAATGCGCTGCACGGTTGGAGCGCCAGCTGTCGCACCGGATTCTCGATGGTCTGTCATGCGCCGGAGGTGGCTTTTGGTACGAGCGGCGAGTTGCGTCTTCTGGTCCGTTCGGGCTCTGAGGTGCTCGCATCGGTGGAGCGTCGGGTGGCGTGGTGTGGCTTCGATCATCGCACCACCGACTACGGCATCCTTCTGCGTCAGGATTTCCCTCCCCTGCATCACCGCGAAAACATCTACACCTCAGGCCCTTCGCAGCGAACGGGCAGCGGAGAAGTGCTCGAGCTGATCGCACGGAGCCTTGGACCCGAACCGGTCGCCATCCTCGATGTCGGATGTGGACTTGGCTGGTACGGAACCATGCTCCGGCAGCGCGGACACCGCTGGCATGGTGCGGAAATGAAAGCAGAAGACTGCGCGGCACTGGCTGCCGAGGGGCTGCCGCACACCCGGGTTGATGGGGGTCCGCTTCCCTTCCCCGACGGATCTTTCCAAGCCGCCATGGCCATCGAAGTGCTGGAACACATCGCCGAGGTGCCCGCTTTCCTGAGCGAACTGCACCGGGTCGCTCCCCAGCGCCTCTTCATTTCAGTTCCGAATGCCGAGCTCCTGCCCTACCTCCGGCGCTACCTGGCGGTGCCTTGGCACATGCTCGAGGCCGACCACAAGAATTTCTTCACGCGCTGGAGTCTGACGGCAGCGCTCCGGGACCTCTATCCAAACGTTGAGGTCGGACTCCACACGGAGCACCCTCTCAAGACCCCCGAAGGCACACCGCTGCACTACAACCTCTTCGCACACGCATGGGCGTGAGATCTTGCATAGAGTACCCTCCTACCGCCGGGTGGTGACGGTTTTGCGAGCCGGGCGCGTGCGCGCTTGCAATCGTCCCACCGGGTCTTGCATTTTGCCTGCAAGTCCAGCCCCACCTTCGATCGTTTCTTCGTTTTCAGTTCGCAAGGCTGGGTTCGGTGTTGCTTTGCTGGTTCCTTTTCAGACTCCCGCAAACTGTGCTCAAATCCGTCGCTCGATCCTCACCTCGCGTCGTTTTCGCGCTCGCTCTGTTTTTCACCCTGTTCTTCGCCAAGTTGTGGGTGGTGGAGAAGTATGGGAGCGACGTACCCAATTGGGATCAGTGGGATGCGGAAGGGGTCAATCTTCTGGTCCCTTGGTATCAGGGAACGTTGCACTTCGCCGACCTGTTCAAACCCCACAACGAACACCGGGTCGTGCTGACCAAACTGGTCGCGCTCGCGATCGTGCTCGCGGATGGCCAGTGGGACGCCCGCATCCAGATCTTCTTTAATTCAGCTCTGCACAGTGCCCTGGCGGTGACCCTGTGGTTTTGGTTCCTGCCCCTGCTGGTGAAACGCTGGCAGCGGATTCTGTGGCTGGTGGCCCTTTTGGCGACGTTCGCTCCACCGCATGCCTGGCAGAATACGTTGGGAGGTTTTCATTCCCAACAGTATTTTCTTCTCGGATTCTCCTTCATCGGCATCGATCGCTGTCTTCGTTGCCGACCCCTTTCCGGTGGCTGGTGGCTGGGCGTGGTCTGCCTGGCGCTCGTGCTCTTCAGCATGGCATCGGGTCCCGCGGCGGCGGGCATGGTCTTTGCCTCCCTGCTCGTCCTGTTTGGTGCACCGTGGCGCTCGGCCCGGCAGCACGTCATCACCTTGGCCGCCTGCGCCGTGATCATGGCCGTGGGAATTTCCCTCCATGTCGAGTTCAGCGGCCACGAACCGCTCAAGGCGCACACCCTGGCCGAATTCGGCTGGACCTTGTGGCGATCGCTGCAGTGGCCGGTGACTTCGTTCACCCCCTTTGGCGCCCTAACCTACCTCCCCTGGATCGTGTTGTCTTTTCGGGTACTCATCATCCAATCGCGGCCCGATTTCGATCCCAAGGAGCGCGTCATTGTCGCCATCGGGGGCTGGGTGATTCTCCAATTTCTCGCCGCGGCCTATGCCCGCGGCGCCGGTGGGCTCTGGCCCGCATCGCGGTACTTTGACACGAATACCGCCGGACTCCTCGTCAATCTCGGCGCACTCGTCGTCCTTCTCAACCGCCTGAAGGCGACTCCCCCCGTGCGAGCCGGCGCCACCCTGGTCTTTGCCGCCTGGACGCTGGCCGTGGGACACGGACTCTACAAACACGCCTACGGACTGTTCACGTTCGATCTCGTGGAAATGGGCAAGTGGTACAAGCGCAGCACAACCCACGCGCGTCTCTATTTCGGCACGGACGATCCGGTCTGGCTGAAAGAAGGCGAAATCCCCTACCCGAGTGTCGAGCTGTTCATCGAGCGGGCCGCTTACCCCGAACTCCGGCGACTCCTGCCCGCCACCGTGCGCGCCTCCCTGCCTCTGATCGCGGACCATAACACCGGCTTTCAGCGCGGCGGCGGCTCTCCAGCCACGGCCGACCTCATCTATGCTCCGACGTGGGGCTCCTATTCGAGCAGTGACGGCGTTCGCTCCACGGGCGAGTGGCGCAGCGCGGTGATGCCGCCGCCCGAGTTCGGTTATCTCGTGTTTGAGACGGTTGGAAACCTCAGTCAGGGCAAAGTTGCGCTTGAGCTCTGGTCCGCCGACATGACCCGGCGTCTCGAAACCGTTCGTCCCACCAAGTCGGTGCCCGACCAGTGGCGGGCGGCTTATGTGCGTGCTCCGCAGGAGAACTTTCGCGTGGTGGCGCGTGACTCCGACTCCGACGGCTGGATGGCATTCTCGGCTCCCGTTGGCATGGCAACCGGCTCCTACTGGTCCTGGCGCCTCGCCTCGCAGGCAAAACTTCTCGGCTGGATCAGTGCCGGACTGCTGCTGGCCGCCGCACCTTTCGTCACGCAGCCCGACGGGAACGATTTCGCCTAACGTCCTACTCCCTCGAATACCCTGCACCGCGATCACGATCGCATGCGGGTAGGGCGATGGACGTTTCCCCGTCATGCTCCGAATTCTTCTTCCTCCCAATCTCGCGGCCGCGGCACTTCGGGATGCCATTGCCGTCAAGGTGGAGCTCGACCTGACCCGGCCTCCCGAATCCGCCTGGCTGCCCGCCCTGGCCGCCCTGCAGCGCTTTGGAGCGCAGCCGGCTCCCGTCGTCTTTTTGCAGCTCACCCGGGTGCAACTGCGGGAATTGGTGGTCCACCTGAAAGGCCTTCCCGCCTTTCATTGGGTGAACGAACCGCGTCGACCGCTCCTATGGGTGGGTCATCTCCTTCGAGGCGTCAGCGAGTTGCTTGAAACCAACGAACCCGTGGCCGGTTCGCTTCCCGCGACGCCCCATTCCATCGATCGAAGCCTGCCTCGCGGCACCGTCTCGCCACGGCCTGCCCCCAGAGTCGGCGCTCCTCTCGCGACCCCGATGCAAATCGACGGGTCGGAGCATTTCCTGTCGATCTTGCTGCCGTCGCGGGAACATGCCTCGTACGCTGCAGCGCACGATCTTCTCAAGACCAGCGGGTTCGTCCTGGAACCATCCAACCGACGCTGGTGGCTGCGCGACCGGCATCGCGTGCTCAACTTTCTGGCCACCCACGGTACGCTGTTGCGCTCCGACTTCCGGGCCGAGTTCTCCTCGAACTTCGAAAAGAACACCGCCCACCTTCGTGCCGTCGAGGTTTCGGCCGATGCCGTCGAAGCCCGCGATGGATTCACTTTGTCGCTTGGGCTGCGGGCAGGCAAGGCCGACGATGCGGCGGTGAGCGCCGCCGTTGCCTCCAATCGCGGCTACATCGAAGACCAGGGGAAAATCTATCTCATCGACCCACGGCAGCTCCAGCGACTGACCGATGCCCAACGAGCACTCGCGGGCGACGCCGCCAGCCAGGGCCTCTCGTCGCGACGCGTCCACCGACTGTCCGCGGCGCGTCTGGTCGAGGCGCAGGACATCCTCGCCGAAGTCGCGCCTCACTTTCAGCTGCCCGCAACCTGGAAAGCCCGCAGCGAAGCCCTCCGGACCCTCACGGCACTGCAACCCGTGTCGCTCGCCGAACCCCTGGCCAGCGCCCTGCGCCCCTACCAGCGCCTGGGTGTGGCCTGGCTGCGACACCTTCACCGTCACCAGTTGGCCGGCATCCTCGCCGACGAGATGGGTCTGGGCAAGACGCTGCAGGCCCTCGGACTGCTCAGTGCCACCCAGGCGGACGGAGGCGGCACGGCGCTGGTCGTCTGCCCGGCGTCGCTCCTCGAGAACTGGCGCCGAGAGGCGGCCCGCTTCACCCCCCACCTGCGCGTCTGCGTGCACCATGGTCAGCAACGGGGACAATCCACGTCATCCCTGCTCGGATACGACCTGGTCATCACCTCCTACGGCACGCTGGTGCGCGACCACGACTGGCTGGGTGGAATCGAATTCTCCTGCATTGTGGGCGACGAGGCCCAGCACGCAAAAAACCGCCGATCCCAGAATGCCCAGGCCCTGCGTTCGCTGCGCAGCCGGGGACGCTGCCTTCTCACCGGAACACCGCTGGAGAACTCGCTCGACGATCTGCGATCCCTCTTCGCCTTTCTTCTGCCCGGCTTCCTGCCGGCCGTGCCGGCCGGCACCCGCGGGGACGAACGCAGCTGGTACGATGAACGGCTTCGTGCCCAGACCGCTCCCTACATTCTGCGACGCACCAAACAGGCGGTCGCCCCGGAGCTGCCTTCCAAGATCGAACAAGTCCTGTGGTGCGAACTCTCCCCCTCCCAGTCCGCGCTTTACCGCGCGGTTCAGGAGCAAACGGAGCGCGCGCTGCTCGAGCTCGAAGCAGGGGGAGCGAGCGAACAGTCAATCCGGCTGGCCACACTGACCCAGCTCCTCCGGCTGCGCCAGGTCTGCTGCGATCCGCGCCTGCTTTCCTCCCCGTCAGCCTCCTCCGAAGAGGCATCTGCCGCCGCCCCCGCGGCCGACTCCGCCAAACTGGAGGCATTCCGAGAACTGCTTTCGGAAGCTCTTGACGACGGTCATCGCCTGCTGGTCTTTTCCCAGTTCACCTCCTTGCTCGCCCTGCTCAAGGAGGAGCTTGATGCACAGGGTGTTCCTTACGCCTATCTCGATGGCACCATGAACACCCGTCAGCGACAAAGCGAGGTGGACCGTTTTCAGTCCGAGCGCGACCTGCCCGTCTTCCTGCTTTCACTCAAGGCGGGCGGCACGGGATTGAACCTGACGGCAGCCGACACGGTGGTCCATTTCGATCCGTGGTGGAATCCCGCCGCCGAGGCCCAGGCCACTGATCGCGCCCACCGCATCGGGCAACAGAAGGTCGTTACCAGCTACAAATTGATCTGCACGGGAACGGTCGAGGAAAAGGTGCTGTCGCTTCAGGAGGAGAAGCGCGCGCTGCTTGCCGACGTATTTGAGGCCAGCGACGCAGCCGCGGCCAAGCTCTCCTTGGCCGACCTTCGTCAGTTGTTGCGATAACGAAGGGACCGCCTCGAACTACGAGGGAGTGGACGCGGTCACTGTATCCGAACTCTCCTGACGGAAGGCGCACCAAACGCCTCCGAGGATCAGCGCTATAGTCGCGACGCAGAACCACGGGCGACCCACGGATGCCAGTCGCCAGGCCCACCATGACAACCGGCTCATCGCGCGGGGCAACACCAGGACGACCTCGTCGTCCGTCCCCAGGTGCATCTGAATGCGGCTGGGTTCATCAGGCGCTGCAAGCACGATCTCAGCACGCCGCTGATCGACCTTCGCAGGCAGCGGAACCTCCCGAAGCACCCGACCGTCCTCGGACAACAGTCTCATGGAGGTGGAAGCCGGGCTGAATCGTCCCGCCACTTCAAACCGCCAGTAGGGCGCAACCGGCAGAAGACGGTCGCTGGTCCAGTCGCCGTTCGACACGGGGATGCCGGAAGTTCTGCCGAGGGCAATCTGGTCGACTTGAGACAGGGAGGTGCCCGCGCTCGCGGGCATCGCGGCCCGGATACCGGGATCGCGCAGGATGCGGGCAAGCCAATCGGCCAGCGGAAACGGCAGGGGGCTTTTCTCGAACACCGCAAAATTATCGTCGGCGATGAACCGTCGCACGGAGTCCTCAAAGGTCCAATACTGTCCCTTCCGGATCGGCAGATCCGTGCTCCAGACGGGACCCACCGCCACCACCATCGCCGCGACCGCACCCAAGGCCGCCACGACGGCCGCTCCGAATCGCAGGCGGACGGACCACGCACCGGTGAGTTGCGCCAGGGAACAGTAGCACACCAGCAGTCCAAGCGACGAAATGTCGCCATAACGCGAGGCGGGCATCGCGGAGGCGCCGGCCCGCGAATAGGCCACCGCCGCTGCCTGCGAAAGGATCCAGAGCCCACCCGCCACGAGCACGTCATCACCCGCCACCCGGATTCCCATCATCCGCCTCACCGCCACCGCCGCCCAGGGAACCCAAACCAGGAGTCCGAATCCCGGGTGCTCAGGCAGCGGCCAGGCCATGCTCCGCAGAAGGTACGACGTCAGCTCCATCAGGCTCTTGGCGTGGAGCGTCTCATGCCAGGGCGCCGCGGTGTGGAGCCAGAGTCCCAGGGCCAGCACCGCAAGCGCCGCACCAGCCGTGGAGAGGTGATCACGTCGACGTCCCTCACCGCGCAGCCAGCGGACGGCAAGCAGCAGGAGGACGGGCATCGAAACCAGTAGACCGGAACCCATGCAGACCAGCGCGAGGAACGCCGCGCCTACGCCCAGCCACCAGCCTGCACCGAACGGTCGCGCCGAAAGCAGGCGTTCCACGGCTAATAAGGACGCACCTGCGAGAAAATAGTACTGTGACTGAAATCCGCCGAGTACGTTGTCCCACGCCAGCGGCAGCGCCCCAATCGTGACTGCGATCAACACCCCGCCCAGGCGCCAGGGAAGCTGTGTCCGCCGCCAGAGCCACGCCGCAACCCCGACCAGCAAGGTGGCGTGAACGGCAGCGCTGGCCAGGCACTGCACCCGGGCGTCCCATTGTCCGCCGCCAACGACCAAGCCGAGGTTGAGCAAGAGCGTCGGTACAATGCGATGTTCGTTGTGAGGCGAGAAAAGCGCCTTCAGGAACGGCTGATCCTTGAACCAGGGAATCAGGATGTGCTCCCCTTCCTTGGCCCATTGGTCCCAATAGGGCAGGTCAGTGCCGAACGATCCGATGGTGGTTAATTTGCCTCCGAAAATCGTCAGCCAGGCGAACAGCAGCACCATCCGAACGGAGGCCGCAGAGGTGGAGGGAGCGTGGGACACGGCGAAGGTGTCAGGTGATGACGAGAGGCGGAGGCCGAAGCAAACCTCAAACCGTTTGCTCGCGCCCTGCGCGTGGGTTCATGGCAATCCAAACAACTGCTGCAGGACCGTCTGCAGATCCTTGCCCGGCTCTGGCCTGCCCTGGCGCCGAGTTACGAGCGATTTTCCGCGCATGCCCCTGAGCGCCACGTCGTCCACCTCGAGGATTCTCACTTCGTTGGGTCGAAATCCCATCACCCCGGCGATGCCAAGTGGTGTCCAGCGAAAGGGAAGGCCGGTCGCGGTGAAGCACACCTCCCATCCCGCCAGCAACTCCTCCGTTCCCTGCGTAACCAGCGCCGGGTACCGTCGAGTGAAGTCAGGGATTCGGCGCGTGGCGATGCGGACCCGGACCGCGGGAACCTGATGGCTGAAATAGTCGGCAAAGCTGTCGACCTTCCGGGCGCGAAATGCGGTGAAGAAGTCGAGGGGATCGATCCCCATGAGATTCATGCCGTTCCAGAGTCCATGTTCATTCCGGCTGCCAAACTTGCGCGCTGCGTACCACGACTGGAACTCCTCCGTGATCATCAGGCCCAGCTCAAAATGCAGGTGAGCCCGTTCCTTGGGGATCGTGTATCCACCCGCGCTCCGACCCATGGTCCCAAGCGTCTGACCCGCATTCACACGGACCCCGGGTTGAAGCCCCGGAGCTATCGCAGCCAGGTGGGCATAAAGGGAATACACCGCGGGGATGGCCTCGGGATGCTCAAGCACCACGTACCGGCCGTACCCGCTGTCCCCGGCCCGCGAGGCAATGTGGCGCACGATCCCGGGCAAAGCGGCAAAGACGGAGTCCGTCGGTTCCCCCTGCCGGCTGAGCGTCACCGGCTTTAGATCCAGCCCCTCATGAAACTGCGTCCCTCCGCTTCGCACGCTGCCAAACGTACCCGACGTGGGTTCGCCCGAAGCCGTGGGCTGGACGAAGGACTCGAGCGCGCGACCTTCGCGCCAGGCGGGATTGGGCGTGGGCCACGTCAGGTCCATACGCTCCGCACCCACCGCACCAACCACCCCGAGCACGGTCCAGGCGCCGAACCACCCGAGCCTCCGCATCATTGTTTACGCGCCAGCCGATGCTGGATTTCAGTGGAGGTGGACCGCAACGACTGGGCGAGCGCCGGAAGGCGTTCGTCCGGAACTTCGAGGAAAATCAGCAAGAGTCCGTCGTCGATCGCCTGATCAATCCGTCGCGCGCCAAGCACCTCGTCATTCAGGGTCAGAACGAGCCTCCGGCCCTGCTGGCGACCGGTAAGTCGAAAGAGATCTCGGCCCGCGGCAATCGTCAGTCGAAAGGCCAGACACCGTCCAAGCGGAACCTGCATTTCCTGGACATCGATGAAATCGAACTCCATCAGGACCGGTTTCGGGGCAATCTGGAGGGTGACGCCACTTTGGGGCAGCACCACCGCCCTTCCCGTTTCGCGAGCGTCGGCCTCGAGGTAAACGCGTGCGATGACCGGAGGGGTGGCGGGAGACGTGGAGGAACGGCATCCTACCCCTGACCCAGCGAGAACGCCAAGCAGGACCAGTCCCGCCAACACGCGGCCCAGGCGAACAGTCGCACTCATGGTTTCGCCTTTTCCACCTGAACCGACCACTCCGATCCGGCCGCGATGCCATGTTTTTCCGCAAAACTGCCCTGGTTGAGCGCGACCGAGAGGTTGAGCAGGCTGTTCAGGTAAAGGAGCGGACTTCCCGTCGGCACTTCCCCGAAGGTGTTTGCAAAGGGCATCACGCCGTCAAAGACGACCTTTCCCGCCCGGAGGAATCTGACACGGAAACGATCACCGCGACGCGGTGCCCAGGGCGCCACCAGCGAATCCGGAATATTGGTCCAGACATTGCCATACTGGATGTCGAGTTGAGGGACTCCACCCTCCAACGCCTCGCCGTTGCGTTGGGCTTTCGTGTAGGCGAGTTGAACTACCTGCGCTGGAAGCAGAGGCCCGACGTCCTCAAATGTAATCGCTCCCGCCGCGAGTCGCGCGCCCGTGTACGCATAAACGTCACGCCCGTGGAACGTGTAGCTTTTGTCCGAACCCTTCAGTCGATTGCGGGCCTCATCGATCCGACGCACCTCGGAGACGCCAAGGTCCTCAGCCACCAACGTCCAGGTACCGTTGTCGGGTCCAACAAAGTAGTGCCCGCTCTTTGTCTTGAGTACGACGGACTTCCGATCAGTTCCCACTCCGGGGTCGATCACCGAAACGAACACCGTGCCGGCCGGCCAATAGGCGGCCGTCTGCTTGAGGCGATAGGCCCCTTCCCAAATGTCGAAGGGACGGTTGTCGTGGCTGAGATCAAAGATCGGCAGCCCGGAATCCACCCCAAACGCCACGCCCTTCATGGCTGCCACCGCCCCATCGCGTTGTCCAAAGTCAGTTTGCAGCACCAAGGCCGTTTTGGCCACGGCGGCGAACGGCGCCAGGAGGAAGAAGAGAGCGAAACCAACAAAAGCGTTCATGTGGGCAGAGCTTGCAGTGCGCCCATGATTTCGCCTCCGACGGCGTCGGCAAGCAAACGTCCCCGCGGCGTGAGCAAAATCCGTGGCCCCTGGCGCTCGACGAGGCCATCGGCCACCAGGAGATCGACGCGCGAGTTGATTTCCGTCCAGGCGCGAGCGTCGTCACCAGCGGACCGGTCAAATCGCGAGCGCAAGGCAACCAGATCCACCCCGCGGTTCATCCTTAGCCCGAAGATCAAGGCGTCCTCCCACAGCAGGGCCGGAGTCAGGACCGTGGCATCGTCATTCGCCCGCGTTCCCGCTGCAACTTGGGTTCGCCATAGGGCAAGGTCGGCGGGATTGCTGCCCCGATGGCCTCCGTACTGCGACGCGGCGGAGGGTCCCAGTCCCACCCACTCATGCATGGCCCAGGTGTTGAGGTTGTGCTGACAGGCATGGCCCGGGCGGGCAAAATTGGAGATTTCGTACTGCTGAAACCCCGCGTCCGCGAGCGTTGCCCAAGTCTGCTCGTACAGGCGCGCCTCACGTTGCGGGTCCAACTTCACCTTACCCTGGGAAAGTTTGACCCAAAGGGCGGTGTCTTCCTCGAAGGTCAAGCAGTAGGTCGACAGGTGATCGGGTCGCAGCGCGAGGGTTTCGTGGAGGTCGGCCAGCCATTCCTGCTCCTCCTGCCCCGGGAGGGCGAACATAAGGTCGATGTTCACACTCTGAAAACCGCGGGCGCGGACCCGATCATAGGCCCGAAGCGCCTGCTCGCGGGTGTGCTGCCGGCCAAGGCCTTCCAGCAGATCCGGCCGGAGGCTCTGCACCCCGAGCGATATGCGGGTGACACCCACCTCCTGAAGGGCGGCCAGACGCGCATCCGTCACCGACGCCGGCGCCATCTCGACCGACCACTCCGGTTGAGGCGTCGCTTTCTTCAGGCGATTCACCAGCCCTCCGAGGCGTCGAATCTGATCCGGCGAAAGCAATCCCGGGGTTCCTCCCCCCCAAAACACCGTGGACAAAGGGCGGTCCCAGGAAACCAAGGCCACCTCATCCTCCAGGCCGTCGAAGTAGAGCGCGAGTTTCCGAGCATCCGGCTTGACCTGATAAAAGGCGCAAAAGTCACAGGTGCTCGCACAGAAAGGGACATGAATGTAGAGTCCCAGCGGTTCATTCGCCGGGCTGGCACTTTCCGTCGGTCTGGCGGTCAACTCATTCATTGCCAATGCCGGGTCTTTCTGTTGCGTTCCCATCCGGTTTTTCTCCTAAACGACCAATGCATAACAGCCGTATCCTTCACGCGAGACGATTCTTCCTCTGCCTCTGCGCTGCGCTTGGCCTCGTCCTGCTTTCAGGCTGCGAAGAGGTTAAGATCAACGACTTGACGCCGTCTTCGTTCGCCGAAAATCCATCGCAGATCTATACGATCTCGATGCGGGCCACACCCAAGACCACGGCCATGGTCGCGGGCAGCTTGGTCCCGCGCCTGGTCATTGACGGCAAAAACTACACCATGAAGCCCAGCCCACTGGGTCAGGACGTCTACGAGTTCGACTACTCCCTGCCGGCGGGGCGCAATCAATTGGCGTACTATTTCCTGGTCCAGTATCAGGTTGAAAACAATGGCGTCATTTCCTCGCGCGAAGCCTACACCGGCGTTCGCACGCTGGGCGTGGTGGGGCGCTATGTGCTTTCCCTCGATGTCAATCGCGGCCCGATCGGTGCCAAGGTCAGCATCCTTGGCCGCGGCTTTACCGCCCAGGACGTGGTCTACCTCGATAGCACGCCTGCACGCACGGTTTACGAATCCACCAACGCCATCGGTTTCTTCGTCCCGGCGGTCGAACCCAACCGCAACTATCGGGTCTCGCTCGGTGGAGATTCCGAAAAATCCCCGGTGGGGACGTTCCGGGTCGACGCCGGCACCGTTTCTGTGGTCCCAAGCTCGCTCACCCTGCGACCCGGCGCCCGGCAATCGCTCACCTTCACGGTTCCCAATGTCGCACCGGCAGGCGGTCTGCTCCTCGATCTGACCACCGATGTTCCGGAAAGCGTCATTATGGCCGAAGTCATGGTGCCCGCCGGACAAACCTCGGTTTCCGTTGAGGTCACCGGCGGTCGCCCAGGCACGGGAAGTCTCTTCCTCAAGGGCTACGGCGGCGGCGAAGTGACCATTCCCGTCACGGTCAAATAGTCCAGTCCTCGCCCTCATTCTCGAAAGAGCCGCCGCAAGGCGGCTTTTTTTGTCGGCTCCACTCGCGCCTCCGCAGCGCCATCCATGGTGAGCCGCCCGGCTCTCCTTCCCTCCATCCCGTCGCATCAGTGGTCCAGGATCCGGACCACCACCGGCCGGTGGTCACTGGCCTCCGCCACGTCGGCACCATCGGCAATCGTCGCCCGTCCGAATTCGATCCAAGGATACAGCGCGGGAGAAACCAGAATGTGGTCGACCCGGCTATAGCTGTCTTCCTTGGCATAGCGGTGGGTCCAGACTTCTCCGCGCGAATCGGAGGCCGGCAGCAGGATCGTGATCGACAGCGCGCCCCGTTGCAAAAAGGCCCGAATCGGTCGGGCCACCCGCGAGTCGTTGAAGTCACCGAGCACCACAAATGGCCGCAGGGACGGATTGGGACAGCGCTCAAGAATCCGGTCGCGCAGCACCGTCGCCTCCGCGGCTCGGCGAACGGCCGACTGGGGGTCATCGGGGCGATCCGTATAGCGGCTTTTCAGGTGCACGGCAAAGAGCGTCACCGGTCCCCACGGGCGCATGAAAGTCACCTCCAGCAACCCGCGTTTCACCGGCTCGCGGGCACCAAAGTACATCACCGACAGGTCGGTGTGGGTTCGAATCTCCAGCGGACGCTCCTGGGATAGCAGGGCCAGACGCCGGTCGGGGTCGGCCGCCTCGACGAGGGCGGCATGGGGATAGTTCGCCCCTTCCAAATGCAGGTCGCGCTGGAGTTCCTCCAGGAACGCATTCCCACCCACTTCCTGCAGCACGACCACCTGCGCTCCGAGTTCGCGCAGGGTTCGTCGAAGTGCGGCCTTCGCCCGTTCGGGTTTGGGATAGGACTTGCGGTACACGCCATCGACGAGCCGGTCGGCCAGCGTGTAGTTTTCGACATTGTAGGTCGCCACACTCCACCCCGCCGCGCCGAAGGCCGTCGCCGCGGTGACCCATCCCATCAGCACCCAGCCCATCATGCTCAGGCTCTGAAGTCGCATCGACTTGGGTGGCGCCCCCGCCTCAGGAACCGCCTGGTCCAGTTCGCCCGGGATCCCACGTGACGCTGACGGTGATGCCTACGCCGTTCAAACCGCGGGCCGAAGCAGCGAACGCTCCCGCTCGACCAGCGTCGGGTGGGAGTAGTGAAACCCGCTGTACCAGGGATGGGGCGTCAGGTTGGTCAGGTTCTTCTGCGCGAGTTTTCGCAACGCCCCCACCATGGCCGCCGGACCGCCCATCGCGTCGCGGGCAAATCCATCCGCCTCATACTCGTGCTTGCGCGAGAAGAAGTTTCCAATCGGGGAGAACCAGAATGTCACCAGGCCGCTGAGCAGTCCAAAGAGCAGAAACGCCGGGGCCAGTTCACCCGCCGGAAAACCAAACGCGGGATTGAACCAGTCCGATGCCGCCAGCCACGCAATCACCGCAAAGGCGGCAAACTGCATCACCGCGGAAAGCGCGAGCATCTTGGGGATGTGCCCGCGACGGTAGTGCCCCACCTCGTGAGCCAGGACCGCCTCCAGCTCCTCGGGAGTCAGCTGGGCAATGAGTGTATCAAACAAAACGATGCGACGGAACCGCCCAAATCCGGTAAAGAAGGCGTTCGAGTGTCCGGACCGCTTCGAGCCATCCATCACCTCGATCGTGCGAGCCTTGAACCCGGTCCGGTCGGCCAGCGCCATCAGGCGGTTCCGGAGTTCACCCTCGGGCAGGGGCGTGAGTTTGTTGAAGATCGGCAGGATCAGCTTGGGATAGAGCACGAGCATCAGGAGCTGAAACCCAAACAGCACACCGAAGCCCCACAGCCACCAGCTTTGACCCACCCAACCCACGAGCGAAAGCAACAGCCACAGGAGCGGGACGCCGATCGCAAATGTCAGGGCGAGCCCCTTGATCTTGTCCATGATCCACAACTGGGGGGTGCTCTTGTTGAACCCAAATCGCTCTTCCAGGCGGAACTGGGACCACCACTCAAAGGGCAGACCGGGCAAACTCAGCAGCACGCTGGCGAAGAGAATGAACAGGGCGTCATCCCATTTCGCCGAGCCCGGAGCCCATGCCGCCACCTCGGCGAACAGGGTGGGCAAAATTCCTCCAAAGAGTACGAGGGCAAGCACCGCCGTGTCGAACAGGGTCTCGGCCATGTCAAAGCGCTGGTGTGCGAGGGTGTACTCCCGGGCCTTCTTGAAGGTCGCCGCGTCCATGATCGCCGCCACCGCCTCCGGAGGGTGCTCGGCGTGACGCAGCACTTCGCGCCGATTGAGCAGCTCAAGCCACCACTCGCCACCGAGTCGGATCAGCATGAGGATGAACACCGCCAAGAGGACAATACTCATAGCCATCAAGAGGATGCCAATCGGTCACGGCGTAAAGCCAGACCTCATCTTCTCCGGATCCCCGGCTTTCGTCTGCGACGCAATTCGTTGATTAAAAGTATATTATGCCAATCAGAAGCCTGAACCACCCCTGATTTGGGGTCTAGGCTCACCCTGCTACCGACTCTCCCGCTCCCATTCGTCATCGTCAGAGCGGGCTCAATGAGGCTCGGCCCGCACGCGTGAGGAACCACCCGGCCAAGTCCTCCGGCGAAGAAGACGGCTGAGACCGCGGCGGCGAGCTAGGGAGCCCGTTTCAGGGTCGCGGAAGCGTGGCGATCTGCGCCTCGCGTTTGGCGAGCTCGAGATCGGCTTCGACCATCAGACGCACCAGTTCCTTGAATTTGACGTGCGGGCTCCAACCCAGCTGGCGCTGTGCCTTCGCCGGATCGCCAATGAGCAACTCGACCTCGGCCGGCCGTTCGTAGCGCGTGTCGTGCTGCACGTACTTCTGCCAGTCGAGACCGAGAAGCCCGAACGCCTCGGCGCAAAACTCGCGCACACTATGAGTTTCGTTGGTCGCCACCACGTAGTCGTCCGGTTTATCCTGCTGCAGCATGAGCCACATCATCTCGACGTACTCCTTGGCGTAGCCCCAATCACGCTGGGCATCGAGATTGCCGAGGTAAAGCGATGACTGCAGGCCGACCTTGATGCGGGTGGCGGCCCGGGTGATCTTGCGCGTGACAAACGTTTCCCCGCGCCGCGGGCTCTCATGATTGAAGAGGATGCCGTTGCTGGCGTGCAGCCCATAACTCTCGCGGTAGTTCACGGTCAGCCAGTAGGCGTACACCTTGGCACATCCGTAGGGCGAGCGAGGCCAGAAGGGAGTGCGCTCGGTCTGCGGAACCTCCTGCACTTTGCCGAACATCTCGGACGACGACGCCTGATAAAACCGCACTTTCTTCACCAGGCCCGCTTCGCGAATCGCCTCCAGGATTCGCTGGGCTCCCAATCCATCGACGTCCCCGGTGTACTCCGGGATGTCAAAGGACACCCGCACATGCGACTGCGCCCCGAGATTGTAGACCTCATCCGGCTGCAGCGAATAGAGCAGTTTCACCATCTGCACCGAATCCGCGAGGTCGCCATAGTGCAGAAAGAGGCGCACGCCATTGACGTGGGGATCCCGGTAAAGGTGATCGATGCGGCTGGTGTTGAAGGTCGAGGCCCGCCGGATCACGCCGTGGACTTCATAACCCTTTTCCAGCAGCAACTCCGCCAGATACGATCCATCCTGACCGGTGATTCCCGTAATGAGCGCTTTCTTCATGTGCCGTGTACCCGCAGCCTGCTCACCCCACGCCGTGCCGCAAGCCTCCAGCACTCCCCTCCTCGACTCGCAGGCGCAAGGGGACCGCGATCCTGCCGTCGCCGCCAAGGGAAGGTTGGACGCCGTCGGTATCTGAAATGAGCATTGAGTCAGCCGGCCCGCGCCGTACGGTCGCCCCAATGGAGGTCACGCTGATCGCGGCACAATCACTCGACGGGTTCATCACGAAACACGATGTCCCCGGGACCTCCTTCACCTCAGCAGCCGACAAGAAGCACTTTGCCGCGACCCTTGCCCGGTTCGACGCGAGCGTCATGGGCGGAGAAACCTACCGGGTGGCGCGGTCGTTCCTGCGTTCCCGCCTGACCGCGGCGCGACGCCGCATCGTGGTCACCCGGACGCCGGCGGCTTTTTCCGAGGACGCCGTCCCTGGTCAGCTGGAGTTCACCCAGGCCTCCGCCCGGGAGATCGTGGACGACTTGGCCCGGCGGGGACACCGGCATTGCGCCCTCCTCGGGGGCGCCCAGATGCACCGCCTTTTTCTCGCCGCCGGTTGCGTGGACCGGATCGAGCTCAGCCTTGAGCCGCGGCTCTTCGGCGCCGGGGTTCCGCTCCTGGGCGGAGCGCTTGACGTATCCCTGACGCTGCTCGGGTGCGAGCGTATTGAAAACAGCAACACGCTGCTCGCCACCTACCGGGTGGAGCGTGGCGGTTGAACCAATCGCGCGCCGCGTTGCGAGCAGGTCTGGAGTGATCTCCAGGCTTGCCGGGAAGGCGGTGCCGAATCGCCCGGGGCTTATTCGGTTTCCGAATCGCGTTCGGTCGCCAGCGCCGGAGTGAGGGCCTGCCCCTTGACCCGGATGCCGCGGAGCTTTTCGAGCACGAAGGCCGCATGTTCTTCAACAATGTCCACCAACGTGTGGCGCTGACGGATATCGATCGCACCCACGATTTGGGCGGGAAGGCGGGTGACACCCGCGATCTTTCCCACCACATCCGCCGGCGTAATCAGGTTCTTGCGGCCGACGTTGAAGAAGATCGTCTTGAACCCCGGTTCGCGACCCGTGCGGACGGGTGGCGCTGGTGGCGGAGCAGACTCTCGTGCCGACGGACGGGCAAAGCTGGACTCGCTCGCACGCGTCGCTTTCGGCTCCTCCATCTCCGCCCGGGCACGCGCGCTGGGTGCCGCCGCCGTCGCGGGCAGCGAGGCGGGCGCAGTCTCCGGCGTAGCGGTGCTCCCCTTCCGCTCGGGTTTGGCGGGCGCTACCGGTTCCGGCGCCGCCTCTCCTCCCTGGAGCAGATGAATCAAGGCAGAACAAATGTCGGTGCTGGCGTAGCCCTGTTCGAGGAGGCGATCGATCAGACGGTCCTGTTTTCGATAGGCGGCCTGATCCAGGGTGGTTCGTAGTTTCTCGAAAAAGAGGTTCGCCCGCGCCTCCTCCACCTGATCCAGAGAGGGAACATTCTCGCGCCGGATCTTGAGTTTCGCAAACCGGACCATGCTCTGGAGCTTCCAGAGATCGCGGCCCGAAACGAAGGTGAAGGCCTTGCCCGTCTTGCCTGCACGGCCGGTGCGACCAATGCGATGGGTGTAGTCTTCTGCGTCGTTGGGCAGGTCAAAGTTGAACACCACTTCCAGGTCGTCGAGATCGAGACCGCGGGCCGCCACGTCGGTGGCGACAAGGAACTCGAATCCGCGGCGACGGAACTTGTCCATCACTCGGTCGCGCTGCGCCTGGCTGATGTCGCCGTGCAACCGGTCCGTCGCATAGCCGCGCGCATGCAGGTGCTCGTCCAGCTCGTCGACCATGATCTTTGTGCTGCAGAAAATGATGCCGTAGCGGAAGTCGTAGAGATCGATCAGGCGCGTGAGGACGTCGATCTTCGTCCGGCGATCGACTTCGAAGTACACCTGGTCGACCTGCGGCGCGTTCTTCGCATGGGCCTCGATCTTGATCCACGCCGGGTCCTTGGAGTAGCGACCGATCAGGTCCTGGATGGCGCGCGGCATCGTTGCCGAGAAAAAGAGCGACTGCCGGGTGGCGGGTGATCGGGAGAGGATGTGTTCGATGTCGTCGCGGAAGCCCATGTCCAACATGCGATCCGCCTCGTCAAGGATGACCAGCTTCAGGGCGTCGAGCTTGAGGGTGCCGCGCTCCATGTGGTCCATCACGCGGCCGGGGGTCCCGATCACAATCTGCACCCCCGCAGCCAGGGCCCGGAACTGCCGTTCATAGGATTGTCCGCCGTAGATTGGTACCGCGTGCACGCCTCGCTTGAACAGCGACAGCTTGCCCACTTCCTCCGCCACCTGCACGGCGAGCTCACGCGTCGGGCAGAGCACTAGGACCTGCACGGCCTTCAAATGGGAGTCGACCCGGGTGATCGCCGGAACGGCAAACGCCGCTGTCTTGCCGGAGCCGGTCGCTGACTGACCCACCACATCGCGTCCGGTCAGGGCCACCGGAATCACAGCGGTCTGGATCGGTGAAGCCTCTTCGAAGCCCATCTTGTCCACGGCTTTGAGTAGTTCTGGCGCGAGTCCCAGCTCGGCAAATGGGCGTTTTTCCATGGACCCATACTGCCCGGCCGGCAGGCACGCACGAGCGTAATCTTCCCGGTCGTCCCCCGGGCTGCCAATCGTTTGGCTCGCCTTTCGGCCCGTTTCGGCCGCACTCCCTCCATGCCGTTCTCGAAGTTAGGTCTACATACCAGTCTCCTCCGCGGGGTCCAAGCGATGGGATACACCGATCCCACGCCCATTCAACTGCGGGCCATTCCCGTGGTGCTTTCCGGCCGCGACTTGATTGCGTCTGCCCAAACGGGAACCGGCAAGACGGCCGCGTTTGCCTTGCCGGTCCTCAACCGGCTCGGCCCGCACCGTCCGGGACAACCGCGCGTCTTGGTGCTCGAGCCCACCCGCGAGCTGGCGGCCCAGGTCGAGACTGCGTTCCGGGACTTCGGACGCTTCACCGATGTGCGGGCCACGGTGGTACACGGCGGCGTCGGTTATGGGCGTCAACGGGGCGAGTTGCGCGCCGGGTCAGACATCGTCATCGCCACGGTGGGCCGGCTGCTCGACTTCCTGCAGGAAAAGACCCTGCGTCTCGATTCCGTCGAAGTTCTGATTCTGGACGAAGTCGATCGCATGCTCGACATGGGTTTCATCAACGACGTCAAACGCATCGTTGAGCTGTGCCCGAAGCAGCGGCAGACACTCTTTTTCTCCGCCACGGTGCCACCCGAAATCGAAGCCGTCGCCCGCTTCGCCCTCAAGGATCCGGCCCGGATCGAGATTGGCGTGGCCCGCTCGGTCAATGAGTCGGTCAAACACGCCCTCTTTCCGGTGGTCAACGACCAGAAGTTCGACCTGCTGCTCGGTCTGTTGGAGAAGACGGATTTTCACAGTGTGATCATCTTCTCCCGCACCAAGCACGGTGCGGACCGCATCGCCCGCCGGCTGAAGAGCGCCAATCACTCCGTCGCCGTCCTGCACGCCAATCGCTCCCAAAACCAGCGGGTCGAGGCCCTCGAGGGCTTCAAGGCCGGGCGCTACGAGATCATGGTGGCGACTGACATCGCCGCCCGCGGCATTGACGTCGCCGGCGTGTCACACGTCATCAACTACGACGTGCCCGAGAATCCCGAGGACTACGTCCACCGGATCGGCCGCACCGGCCGCGCCATGGCGGTGGGTGACGCGTTCACGCTCGCCATCCCTGAAAACGCCAGTGACGTCCGCGACATCGAGCGCTTCATCGGCAGCAAGATTCCCCAGCTTTCACTCGACGCGTTTCCGTATGCCGGCGGACGTGCACCGGTCATCGACACCAACCGGCCGGGCCCCAGCCGCCCCAAGGGCGGCCCCCGGGCCGGGCGAGGGCCGGGTTCTCCGGGTCGCAACCAGAGCCGCGAGCCGGGTGGCCGGCCGCACGGCGGCGGCAACCCCTCCCACCACCCGAGCGGCAAACCGGGCCAGCACTGGCGCCGACGCGACGGGCGGTAATTCAATCGCCGCGACCCTGCCCGTCTTTCAACGGACTTGCAGGGTGTCGCCCTCGAAGGCAAGTCCCAGCGAAGGAACAGTGACCGCCTTGCGGTTGCCCTCCTTTTTCACGCTGCCCGCCACCCAGGCCTGATACCCGGCTTGTCGGGCGAGACCAGCCACGGCGTCCGCCTGGGACGCCGGCACGTAGGCAGCGAAACCCACCCCCATATTGAACGTGGCATAGGCCTCGCGCAGTGAAATCGGCCCGGCCTCCATCAGGAACCGGAACAAAGCCGGTATCGGACCCGGCTCGGTGATTTCGTACACAAACGGCTCCTCGAGGCGCATCAGTTTGCGCCAGCCATGTCCGGTCACATGAGCGAGGTAGTGCAACGGCAGCCCGCGCTCCAGGCAGTCCCGCACAAAGCGTACGTAGATCACCGAAGGCGCCAGCAAGGCCTCGCCGTAAGTGCGCGCGTCACCCTGCCCGATGGGTGTCCGGTAACCCTGCGGCAACGATGCGGCGATCAGCCGGCAGAGTGACAGGCCGTTGGTCTGCACGCCCGAGGAGGCGAGAAAAACGATGGCGTCACCCGCGCGAACTTCGCCAGTGATGCGACGCGACTTCGGCGCAATGCGTCCGAGCGCGGAGCCGGCGAGCACAATCGATTCCGGCTGCACAATGCCCTTCAATGTCGGCGTTTCACCCCCGCCCCACACCGCTCCGGCCTGCCGGCAGCCTTCGGCGAAGCCATCGACGAGGGCCTTCATGCGCACCGCATCGGCAAACCAGCCGGAGTCACCGACCGCCGCGTGCATGGCGATGGAGATCGGCAGGGCTCCGCAGGTGACCAGGTCGTTCACGATCGTCGCGACCGTATCGATGGAAATCTCGCGATAGAAACATCCGCCCCCGTCCGCGTACACCGCGTCCGCCACCAGGTTTTTGGTCCCTAGGCCCTCCTCGACGTGGGCCAGGTAGTGATCGGCCGCTTCGATGAGGTACGCGCTTTCGCCGCGCACCGACGCCGGCTCGCTGTAGCCATGGTCGTGCAACAACGGCGCCGTCGTCCGGGCCGCCTGCTGGCAGGCGCGCTTGAAGGCGTCGAGCTGGTCGTAGCGAACGCCGGAGGATTCGTAGCTGAGACTCATCAGTAGGAGCGACCTTCGTTGCGGTCGTAGTAGTTGATGTAGGCCTGATTCACCACGCGGTAGCCTCCCGCCGTCGGGTACTTGCCGGTAAAATACCAGTCGCCCCGATGATTCGGCACCGCGGCGTGGAGATTTTCAATGGTCTGGAAAATGATCTCGATTTCACCGATCCATTCGATGCCCTTCGGGCGGACGAGGTCTGTGATTCGCGCCGAGATCTCCTCCGGTTTGAACGACTCGTAGATGCGTCGGACCTGGTTCTCCAGTTCGGCCCCGGCCGGCTTGGCCACCTCGGCCTGGCAGGCCCGGTAGGTCTCCTCCAGCACCTCGGTCTGGCCCCGCTCCTTGAGCAGCGAGACGGCGGCCTCAAAGGCGATGAACTTGCCCAGTTCGGACATGTCGATGCCATAACAATCCGGATACCGAATCTGCGGCGCCGTCGACACAATCACGATCTTCCGCGGCGCGAGGCGGGTGAGGATGCGCAGGATCGAGCGCCGGAGCGTCGTGCCGCGCACGATCGAGTCGTCGACACAGACGAGATGATCACCCGGTTTGACCGAACCATAGGTGATGTCGTAGACGTGACTCGCGAGCTGGTTGCGGAAGCTCTCCTGCCCAATGAAGGTGCGGATCTTTACGTCCTTGCTCACGACCTTTTCACCCCGGGGCCAGTTGCGGAGAATCAGGTCGTCGAGGAGCGCCTCGCTCAGTTCGCCCTCGCGGCTGGCCTTGAGGATGGCAGCCTTGACCTCGTCGCGCCGCCGCTCCCGAAGCGCGGACATAAGGCCGTAGTAGGCCACCTCGGCCGTGTTGGGGATGAAACTGAAGACGGTGTTGGCCCAATCGTTGTCCACCGCGCGCAGCACCTGCCCGGCCAGCCGGGCCCCCAGCGCCTTCCGTTCGGAGTAGATGTCCAGATCGTTGCCGCGTGAGAAATAGATCCGCTCGAATGAGCAGGACGCCCGCGGCAGGGGATCGACAAACCGCGACGACTTCAGCTCGCCGCGTTTCTTGATCGTGACCACATGACCGGGCTCCACCTCATGCACCTGATCCGCGGTGAGGTCGAAGGACGTCATCAGCGGTGCCCGCTCCGAAGCAAAGGCCACCACCTCGTCATTCTGGAAATAATGGCACGGCCGGATGCCCGCCGGATCCCGGGCGACAAAGGCATCGCCATTCCCCACCATCCCCGCCAGCGCATACCCGCCATCCCACTTCTTGGACGCGCGGGTAATGACCCGGGCAATGTCGAGGTCCTCGCTGATCCGTCGGGAAATCTCCGCTCCCTCGAGGCTGCGCGTGCGCAGGTAACGGTAGAGGTCCTCGTGTTCCTCATCGAGGAAGAATCCGATCTTTTCCAGAAGGGCCTGGGTGTCGGTGGCGAAAATCGGATGCTGTCCCATCGCAATGAGCGAGTCGTTCAGCTCCGCCGTGTTGGTCATGTTGAAATTCCCCGCCAGCGCCAGGTTGCGCGTCGGCCACGGAGAACGCCGGAAATAGGGATGGCAGGAGGAGAGGTTGTAGCCCCCGCTCGTGCCATAGCGCAGATGCCCCATCAGGAGTTCGCCGCCGAAGTCAAAGTGCTTCTTGACCGTGTCGGGAAATTCCGGATGCACGACGCCGCTGGCCTGCTTTTCCTGATACTGGTTGAGCAGCAGCTTGAAGATCTTGTCGAGGGGGTTGGCCTTGACGTGCCTCTCGCGGAACATGAAGGGCTCACCCGCCGGCATGTCGAGTTTCACGCAGGCGACCCCGGCGCCATCCTGGCCGCGGTTGTGCTGCTTTTCCATCAGCAGGAAGAGCTTTGAGAAGCCCCAGAGGGGCGTTCCGTACTTTTCCTGGTAATAGGAAAGGGGTTTGAGCAGTCGCACCAAGGCGATGCCGCACTCATGACGGATCGAGTCACTCATGTTGGAAATTTCCTTTGCTGGCGGGCGGTGCGCCCAGGGACTCTCCGGGTTGGAGGAGCGGCCGCAGCGATTCGACACGCCAGGCCATGACGAGTCCACCCAGTTGGAGCGCGAGGGCGATTCCGTCCGTCACTTCACCGACGGCGAGCGCCGGCACCCCCATCTCAACCGCCGCCGCGAGCAGCGCGGCTTCGCGCTCCGCCGGCACGATCGCCACGAGACGCCGGCCATCTTCACCGAGGAGGAGACTGTCGCGCCGGCGGGCCTCGCGGGGATGAATCGCCAGCAGCGCACCGCGTTGAGCCTCCGTCGCGGTGAGCAACGTGAACACCGCCACCAGGAGCCCGGCCTCGCCTACCGCCCGCAGCCGTGTGACGAGGCCCTCTCCCCGAATGCGTTCACAGAAGGCTCGGAGCCGCAGGAGAGCCGGATAGTCGGGAGCAAGCGGTACCCCGGCAAGTGATCCCAATGCCGTTTCCTGGTAAAGGCTGCCCGGAAGCTCTCCCTCCACCCCCCCCACCACCACGATGCGATCACCCGGGGATGCGGTTGCGTGGCCAGGGGTGCCGAAGGCGTCACCGGATACTTCGGATCGCAGGAAAACGGGCCGGAGGGACGCTGTCGCCAGACCTTCCTCCACACTCCACCGGACACGGGCCTCGGTCACACGAACGGACAGGGCCAGGGCCGCTTCGCGCAACCCAGAGACCCACTCGTCCACGAGGAATCTCGCTTCGGGCTGCGCCGGTGACGGCGCCTGAAGGTGCACCTCCACACCGTCCAGCGTCCTGCCGTCGGCCAGACCCGACAACCACGCCATCGCCATCGCTCGACTGGCGCCTCGATGGGGATGCAGAAAAGCCCACCGACGAGCCATCTCGGCCGACACGGCGGATCGTGCGGGCCTGTTGATGCCTCGCGCCGCCAGAAGTGCGGTCAGTTTGACCAAAGTAACCTGGAGATCGCGGGCCGCAGGATCCACCCATTTGCTCCGTTCCGGCGACCAACTGCTGGTAGCATCCAAGTACCGAGGCACAGATGAGGGCTGGGAGCCGACCGGGTCAGGTCCAATCCACCTCGCACCAGGAACGTCGACCCAAAACTCCGTCTGTCGACGCACCCGCGACTGACCGGTGCGTTGCAGGCTGCCTATCCGCACGGCAACCAGATTTGGAAAAAGGCGCTCGGTGTCCTGTTCGCGCCCACACCAAAGTTCACCCGGACCCGCCAGCAGGGCGCAGCCGGTGGAGTCGTTCACTTCTCCCAGCGCGTCTGCATTGAGTTCGAACCCATGGGGACATGCCCATGCCAGACGAGCAACCACCGAGGCCAGACTGGACGTGCTCCAGGCAAAGAGACGAACCCAAGGCGCCGTGGGGCGGAAGGATGGAGTTTCGCCGGAAACGACGTACAGCGCCCCTCCGTTCTCGAGTTCTCCGAGCGCCAACGACTTTTCCTTTTCCACAGCGCCCGCGGATCCGCCCAGCATCGCGATTTCCCATCGTGCAAGGCCGGTGGGATGCCAGCGCTCGCGCCACGCCGCGAGCTCCTGTGACGTAGGCTCACGGCGGAGCGCCACCCGCAAGGATTCAACCCACGTGTCCTCCGCGGTACCGCGTGCGTCCGAGTCCGGCGTCGCGGGTTGCCGGGATTCAGGGGACTGAGGGACCGAATCCGATACCATCATGCGGGGAGGCGAGAAGAGCGATCCAGCATGGCGGTCTAGGGAACCTCCCGCGACAAGTCAGTGACCGCCTCACGTTTCCGGTGGGACAGGCCGAGCCCCAAGAGTGTTCGCTCACGGGAAGTCGTGCCGGTCAGGCCGAAAGGAAAGGTTTTCACAGGCCGTTAAAATCAGACGATGACGCTGTGAACCGCAATACGGTCAAGGGGTTTCTACCACGCAGGTCGCGGCGCTCAGGTTTTTGCACGGTTGCGGGGATGAAAACGAGTGTGGTGGTCCAACAACCGCACCGGTGAAACTGCAGTATAAATTTCTGTCGTTGAGATATTAGCGTGTCCCAACATTTCCTGGATGGCCCGTAGATCGGCGCCGCCTCCGAGCAGGTGGGTGGCAAAGCTATGGCGCAGCAGGTGCGGTTTCACCGCCTGGCGGATTCCTGCTTCTTTCGCGTAACGCTTGACCAGCAACCAGAGGGTGACTCGCGACAAAGGCCCTCCGCGTTCACTCAAAAACAGATGTCCGCCGGTCTTCTTGGTGCGAACAAAGTGGGAGCGACCCGCCTCCAGGTAGCGGGCGATCGCCTCCGCTGCCCGGCGGCCCAACGGGACGATCCGCTCCTTCGAACCTTTGCCGAACACGCGCAGAAAGCCCTGCTCCAAATCAACTTGCATCAACGAAAGCCGCGCCAGCTCGGAAACCCGCAATCCACTCGAATAAAATACTTCGAGGATGGCTCGATCACGCAGGGCAAACGCATCCCCGCCCGTGGGAGCGGCGAGCAATCGCTCGACCTCCACCTCCGAAAGGGTCCCGGGGAGTTTGCGGACCCGTTTGGCTCCCAGGAGAAGGGCCGTCGGATCGCCGTCGCGTCGCTGCTCCTGCACCTGGTGTCGAAAAAACACCCGCAACGCGGTCAATTTGCGGGCAAGACTGCTCGCTTTCAGGTCGGAGGCGGAGAGTGATTTCAACCAAGCGGTGAGCTCCGTCGCGGTGACCGCGGACCAATCCGGCGCCGACGTCTTGGCGGCGAGGAACTGGGCACACTGGTCCAAATCGCGCTGGTAGGCCTGCCAGGTGTTCGTTGCCAGTCCACGCTCGAGCTGCAGGTAGGCGATGAAGCCGTTGATCTCCGAGGAAAACCGATCCGGTGCCCGACTGGTTTCGTCGCGCATGACAGTCGTTCGTCCCTTCCCCCGCCGGGGCCGCTAGTACCGCCGACGCGGTGCCATCCGGGGTGCCGGATTGGCGTCCTTCATGCGATACGTGATCCGAGCCTTATCCAAGTCGTAGGGGCTCATCTCCATCTTCACATTGTCGCCCGCTGCGATCTTGATGAAATTTTTTCTCAGCTTGCCCGAGATGTGGGCAAGGACCACGTGCCCGTTGGCAAGCTGGACCTTGAACATCGTGCCGGGCAGCACCGCGATGATCTTACCTTCGACTTCAATTGATTTATCGTCGGCCATATCAACGGGCGCTTACGCCAGACAGTGAGAACAATATCATGCAGTGTGAGTGGTGGAGACCCAAAAGGGACCCTTGAATCGCTGATCCTACGCCCTTTAGTCAAGGTTTTCCTCTGAAGTCGGACATCTTGGCCGTCCGGCACGCACCATGTCGTCCCTCGATTCCACTCCCCCTCCCTGCCCCTTTGAGAAGCGGTTCCCTTCCCAGTTGGTACGCGATGACGTATTCTACATGTCATTGGCCTACAATCAGGCGATCGATGCATGGAGGGATGACGAAGTGCCGATCGGTTGCGTGATCGAACGGGAGGGTGAGGTGGTCGCATCGGCCCACAATACGGTCGAAGTGGCGCGGGATCCCACCGCCCATGCCGAGATGCTCGCCCTGACCCAGGCGGCGACGGCCTACGGAGACTGGCGTCTGGAAGGCGCAACGGTCTACGTCACCAAAGAGCCCTGCCCCATGTGCTCCGGAGCCTTGCTCATGTCGCGGGTCAAGCGGGTCTGCTACGCCGTGCCCGATCCCAAGATGGGTTGTCTGGGCGGCGCCACCAATCTCAACGACCTGCCTCGCATCAATCATCACGTGGAACTGACCGCTGGAGGTGTGCTCGAAACGGAGTGCCGCGAACTTATCCAGGCGTTCTTCAAACTCAAACGCCTCGCCGACTGACCGGCGCTCATGTTGGGCACTTCACCGAACTTCCCCTGAATTGGGTGTCATGGGTTGACGCTGGTGCCTCCCGGGCCCATCTTCCTTTTTCCTTTTTCGTTCCAACCACAATCCCACAATACACATGGCCTACGAACTCCCGAAGCTGCCTTACGCCTACGATGCCCTCGTTCCGCACATTGATGCGAAGACGATGGAGATCCATCATGGCAAGCATCACCAAGCCTATGTCACCAACGCCAACAATGCGTTGAAGGACCACGCCGCGCTGGCCGCATTGCCGGTGAACGAGCTGATTGCCGATCTTTCCAAGGTTCCGGAAGCCATTCGTGGTGCCCTGCGCAACAACGCGGGTGGCCACAGCAATCACGCGTTCTTCTGGACCATCCTCGGCGCCGGCAAGGGAGGCGCCCCCAAAGGCAAGCTGGCCGATGCCATCACGGCCACGTTTGGCAGCTTCGATGCCTTCAAGACCGAGTTCGCCAAGGCTGCCACCACCCGTTTCGGCTCCGGCTGGGCCTGGTTGGTGGTCGGCGCGGACAAGAAGCTGGCCATTGGCTCCACGGCCAATCAGGACAGCCCGCTCATGGGCAAGGCAGTCGCTGGCATCGAAGGCAAACCCGTCATCGGGCTCGATGTCTGGGAACACGCCTACTACCTGAACTACCAGAATCGTCGTCCCGACTACATCGCCGCCTTCTGGAATGTCGTCAATTGGGATGCCGCCGAGGCCAATTACCTCGCTGCACTTTGAGGCGCTAGCCGATGAATTGCGCAAGCCGCACCTTGGGTGCGGCTTTTTTTTGTCCCGCTCCCTCCATCGCTAGCGAATCGTTGTCAGTTCGCACCGGGTGGCTCGTCGGGTCTCGGGGTCATAGTCGACGAGCGCGCCGGAAATGCGCACATCGTCCTCCGCCACTTCGAACCGCCGCGGCATGCCATCCAGGAATCGGCCAATCACGGCCTGGAGATCCCGGCCCAACACACCGAGGTAAGGTCCCGTCATTCCCACGTCGCAACAAAAGGCAGTCCCTTGGCGCAGCACCGTTGTATCCGCCGTGGGCACGTGGGTATGGGTACCCAGCACCGCGACCGCGCGCCCGTCCAGGTACCAGCCCAGCGCCTGTTTCTCGCTGGTCGCCTCGGCGTGGATTTCGATCAACGCGGCATCTGCGCGTCCCGCCGCGACCGTCCTGGCAAGGAGCGCATCACTGGTAAGAAAGGGGCAGTCCACCTTGGGCCCCATGAACTGGCGACCCAGCACGGTCGCAACCACGAGGCGAAACCCGGCCTTCTCCAACACCAGGTGGTCACGTCCGGGACAAGCGGCGGGCAGATTGGCCGGCCGGCAGACTCGCTCCAGGTCCACAATGTCGTGCTCAAATCCCTTCTGGTCCCAGACGTGATCGCCGAGCGTGATCGCATCGACTCCCCCGGACAGGAGTGAGCGCGCAATACTCGCAGTCAGGCCCGAACCGGCCGCCGCGTTTTCGGCATTGGCAATGACAAAATCGATCGCCTGCTCCACCCGAAACGCCGGTATCCGTGCCAGGACGAGGTCACGTCCGGGACGACCGACAATATCACCGATAAAGAGGATTCTCATCACGTTTCCCGAGTCAGGGCGATGCGCCGAGGAGTGACCAGATCATTCCTCACGAAGGGTTTCCACCCTCTGGAGCCGTCCGCTTTTCCGCTCTTGCCAGCCTGACCAGCCCTTGGTTTTGTATTTTCTCTCTCTGTCTCCTCTGCTGCTTCGATGAAAACCAACACCTCGCCCTCCGCGTTTCCGCAACCTGAACTTGGTCGTGAAATGAATGGTGCCGACTCTGTCGTCGAGTGCCTGCTCCGCGAAGGGGTCGATTCCATTTTCGCCTATCCAGGTGGCGCTTCCCAGGAACTCCACCAGGCATTTGCACGTTCGGGCAAAGTCCGCGTCATCCTGCCCCGCCATGAACAAGGCGGATCGTTTGCCGCCGAAGGATTTGCCCGCGCGAGCGGCAAGGTCGGAGTGTGCATGGCCACCAGCGGCCCGGGTGCAACCAATCTGGTTTCGGCGATTGCCGACGCCTTCATGGACTCGACCCCCATGGTGGCCATCACCGGGCAGGTGTTTTCCAAATACATTGGCAAGAGCGCGTTTCAGGAAACGGACTTTTTCGGCATGACCCTGCCGATCGTGAAGCACTCGTACCTGGTGCTCAATGTGCACGATCTGCCACGCGTCTTCAAAGAGGCCTTCCACCTCGCCCGTTCGGGCCGACCGGGTCCCGTGGTGATTGATATTCCCAAGGACGTTCAGCAAGCCCGTTTCCGCCCGGTTTTCCCCGCCACCGTCGAATTCAAGAATCCGTACGTCAACGAGGTCCACCACGCCTCCGACGAATCCCTGCGTCAGGTTCTCGCCCTCATCGCCCAGGCCAAACGCCCGGTGCTCTACACCGGTGGTGGCATTGTCACCGCCGAAGCGCACAAGGAACTCCGCGCCTTTGCCGAACGCGTGAACGTCCCGGTCGCCACGACCCTGATGGGCGTGGGCTCCTTCCCGGAAACCCATCCGCTCTCGATGCAGTGGTTCGGCATGCACGGTGCGGCCTATGGAAACTGGGCGGTGGATCAGTCCGACCTGCTGCTGTGCTTTGGCGCCCGCTTCGATGACCGCATCACCGGTGATGTCAGCAAATTCGCCAGCGGTGCGAAGATCGTCCACCTCGACATCGACGCCGCGGAGCACAACAAGAACAAGCGCGTTCACCTTCCGATTTTGAGCGATGTCAAGTATGCCCTGGGGCGCATGGTTGAACTCGCCACGATCGACAAATTCACCGCTCCCGACACCAAGGCCTGGCAGGATCAGATCAGCACGTGGAAACGGGACCATCCCTTTGACAGCTCCGCCGGCTTCGGCAAGAGCCCGCACATCCTGCCTCAAGAGGCCGTGGCGGTGCTCTACGAATTGACCAAGGGCGATGCCGTCATCACGACCGGCGTAGGCCAGCATCAGATGTGGGCGGCCCAATTCTACCGGTTCGATGAACCGCGCCGCTACATCAGCTCCCTCGGCCTTGGGGCGATGGGCTTCGGATATCCCGCCGCGCTCGGAGCCAAGGTCGCCTGCCCCGACAAGCAGGTGATCGACATCGACGGGGACGGTTCATTCATGATGAACATCCAGGAACTCGCCACCGCCCACATCGAGAAGATTGCGGCCAAGGCGATGATCCTGAACAACCAGCACCTCGGCATGGTCGTGCAATGGGAAGACCGTTTCTACGGTAGTGTGCGGGGCAATACCATTCTGGGTGACGAGAAGAACGTGGGCAGTCCCGACAATCCCGCCGGGCTCTATCCCGATTTCGTCAAGATCGCAGAGGGGTTTGGCGTCAAGGGTCGCCGGGTGATCAAGAAGAGTGAACTGCGCGAGGCCATCCAGGAAATGCTGGACTACGACGGCCCCTACCTGCTCGACATCATCGTGCCTTACACGGAACACGTGCTGCCGATGATCCCGGCCGGCAAGACCGTCAAGGAGATGATCCTCAAGTAAGTCACGCTTCCGTCGTTCCAACGAGCCCGGGTTTCCAGCCGGGCTTTTTCATTTCTGCCACCGAGCTCCACCGAAGCACGCTGAAGGCATCCGTCGCCAGGGATCGCTCCATAACAACGTCCGCGATGGAAAAAAAAACGCCGCCCGGACGGGCGGCGTTTGGTGAGAGACTCGTCTCGAAAGGACCTTAGGTCGTCGGGACCGTTTGAATGGTCTTGAGGATGCGACCCGCCACCAGGTACGGATCCGCCGCGGAATTCGGACGGCGATCTTCGAGGTAGCCCTTGTAGCCGCTGTTGACGAAGCTGTGCGGAATGCGCACGGACGCTCCGCGATCGGCCAGACCATAGGAGAACTTGTCGATCGACTGCGTCTCGTGCAGGCCGGTGAGACGGAGGTGGTTGTCCGGACCATACACCGCAATGTGCTCATCGCGGTACTTGTCGAAGGCGGCCATGAGCTTTTCGAAGTAGGGCTTGCCGCCGACTTCGCGCATGAAGGTGGTTGAGAAATTCGAGTGCATGCCAGAACCGTTCCAGTCGACCGAGCGACCCCACTCGCCGCGGATCGGCTTGCAGTGCCATTCAATGTCGATGCCGTAGCTCTCGCACAGACGCGCCATCAGGTAGCGCGCAACCCAAAGCTGGTCAGCGGCATTCTTCGATCCCTTGCCGAACACCTGGAACTCCCACTGGCCCTTCGCCACTTCGGCGTTGATACCTTCAATGTTGATCCCGGCTGCAATGCAAAGGTCGATGTGCTGCTCGACGATCTCGCGGGCGACATCGCCCACGTACTTGTAGCCCACGCCCGTGTAGTACGGTCCTTGCGGCGCCGGATAACCACTGTCGGCGGGGAAACCGAGCGGACGACCGTTCTGGTAGAAGAAATATTCCTGTTCGAAACCAAACCACGTGCCCGGATCATCCGGAATCGTCGCCCGGGAATTCGTCGGGTGCGGGGTGCCATTGGGCAGCAACACTTCGCACATCACCAAAACGGCATTCTTGCGGGTGGCATCCGGATAAAGCGCAACCGGCTTCAGCAAACAGTCCGAGCTTTTGCCCTCGGCTTGCTGGGTGGAGCTTCCATCGAAGCCCCAGACCGGGAGATCCTCCAATTTCAGCGAGGCGAGTTCGCCATCGACGATCTTGGTCTTGCTACGCATTCCAGCCATCGGGGTGTAACCGTCGAGCCAGATGTATTCCAGTTTGATTTTGGCCATAATTGGGAGGGATTTCAGGAGTGGGGCGCAACGGACCCGCTCGTTGAAATGAGCCCGGGTACCGCCAGCACCAGCACCTATTCCAAGCACCTTATATGCCAGAGCGAGCTAGAAGTTTCGTTCATGTGACATTTTGCCTGCTTTGCGCCCTTGTGTTCAAATTGGACCAGAAGTCACCCTTGCCACCGCACCCAACGCTCGAAATTGTCCACAGTTAGGTCATGCAACAGGTCAAAGATACGCAGCGCGCCCTGGTCCGCATCGGATACGACGGGCGGGTGCATAAGACCTTTCGAGGGCCACTCGCAAAGGAACGCTTTGAAAACGAAGTGCGGGTGCTGCGCCACCTCGAGGAAAGGGGGTGCGACTTCGTTCCCAAGCTGCTCGAAAGTGACCCGGAGCTCCTCAAGATCGTCACCACCAACTGCGGGCGCATTGTCGAGCACCTCGACCCCGCCCGCATGGTTGCGCTCTACGCCGAGTTGCTTCCGTTCGGGGTGCGGCATGAGGACCCCTACTTGCGCAACGTGACCTACCGGACTTCCGACGGACGATTCTGCCTGATCGACTTCGAGTTCGCCACGTTGCTGGACGAGAACGGGGAGGCGATATCCGTTTCTCCCACCCGCCCCGTGGTACCCTAGCCCGCCGTCTGCCTGTTTCCCTTTGATGGACTCCCCTGTTTCCACGCCCTCCCTTTCCCCTGCGGTCAGCGTCCGGTGGTCCGGAATCACCGACCGGGGTCGCGTTCGCACCAACAACGAGGATGCCTTCCTTGCCCTGGCCTTCGATGGCCAGGAGGTGCGCTACCTGGGAAAAACCGGCGAAGCGAGCCTCGCGGGCGCGGAGTTTCTCTTTGCCGTCAGCGACGGCATGGGAGGTGCCAAGTCCGGCGAGATCGCCAGCCGGCTGGCGGTCGATCGGATCGCCCAGCTTCTGCCTCAGCGTTTTGCCACGGCGGCAACCGCCGGCGAAACCGGCCGCCCCGAGGTGCTCGCCAAGGTCTTCTCCTCCATTCACCACGACCTGCTGGTGCTCGGCGCGAGCTACGAGGAGTGCGCCGGAATGGGAGCGACCCTCAGTCTGTGTTGGCTCTCCAGCAGCGGCTTGCATTTCGGGCATGTGGGCGACTCCAGGATTTACTCACTGCCGGCCGCCGGTGGCATTTCCCAGCTCACCGACGATCACAACCACGTGGGCTGGCTCCGTCGCCGCGGGCAAATCACCGAACGCGAAGCGCGCAACCATCCGCTGCGACATTCGCTGCACCAGGCGATCGGAGCCGGATTGAAAACGATCGACCCGCACATCGGTCGTTGTGCGTGCGGTGCAGGCGATCGCTTCCTCATCTGCTCGGACGGGGTCACCGACGGACTGTGGGACCGGCACCTCAATGAACTCGTCCGCGATCCCGTCGCTCCCGGCAATGGACTTTCCATCGCCCAACGCATCGTCAAGGAAGCGGTGGAGCAATCGGGACGCGACAATGCCACGGCCTTGGTCTTCGAATTGCTTCCCGGTGTAGTTTGATGCCGCGCAGTCTGCGGCTGCCTGTCTCATGAACCGACTTTTTGTCTACGGCACGCTCAAGCGCGGTTGCCGTTCTCACCACCACCTCGCCCGGCATCGCTTTGTCGCCGAAGCGGTCACCGGGCCGGGCTTCCGGCTCTATCGTCTCGATGGGTACCCAGGTCTGGTCAAAGACGCGACAGCGACCCAAGGTATCACCGGCGAACTTTGGGAGGTGGATGACGCCGGTCTGGCGGAGTTGGACGCATTCGAAGGGCTGGCCGAGGGACTTTACCGGCGGGAGCTCGTCGCCCTCTTCACTCCGCCCGGTTTCGGGGAGGCTTTCGCGTATGTGTACGCGAGGGGTGTGACGGGACGGCCTGAGATCGGTCCCTCCTGGGTCGACACCCATTGAGTCCGCACGGACAACCGGACGGGGTGCGCCGCCGGCTCTCCAGGTGATCAGCGGGCTTTCAATACCGATGGCGGCACCCGGGTCACTTTGACAAATCGCGCGCGAAACAACTCGTCCATCAGTTCGCGAACGGCTCCCGGAATACGCTCGATCAGCGTATCCAAGGGTGGCGTGGGGAGCTTCTCGGAATCCGGATCCGGATCACTGAGGCGTGCAATGGGAGGCGCGGCTTTGGGAGCCGCACCGGAGAGCAGGTCAATGCCCGCCTCGTCGGCCACGATCACGTCCAGGGGCGGACCATCCTCATCGAATGCGGAACCTCCCGACCCGGTCGTGTGCGCCGTTTCGGGTCCCCCCGAGGCCAGCCGTGTAACCACCGCCGTGCCTTCCTCGTGGCCCCCAGCCTCGGTCCTCGGGCCGGGAGCCCGTCCGCCCGCGAGCGAAGGAGACACCGTTCCCTGGGGCATACCGAGGCTTACGCTCGGCTCTCGCTCGAACCAGCGCGCCACGCGCTCATTGAGCTCGAAGAGGGACGTCAGGCTTTTTTTTTTGAGCCGTCGTCAGGTTGAGCCGCCGCCGTCCGTTCCTCGGCCATGGCGGTCAGCTCGCGGATCAGGCTGTCGATCGCTCGAGCGCGGCTGGCTTCTATCGCCTTGAGCAAGGTGACTTCAAAGTTGATTCGTTCCGCGAGACCCAGTTTCACGCTGCCTTCGCCTTCCCGCAATCCGTCGAGCAGGCGGGTGATCTGCTCGGTCGTCATGGGCACCCCACCGAGACGGGAGCTCTTCCCCCCCTGGGCGATGGCGTCGAGCAACGCCTCGCGCACCAAGGCCTGCAGGTCAGAAAGTAGCCGGACCAGGTCGCGTCCGCTGGCGTCGCACGCATCGACGATCTCAACCAGCTTGGCGTGATCACCGCTGGCCAGCGTACCAGCGAGTTCGGCGATCTTCTCTGCCGAGACGAGGCCGTAGACGTCCAGCACATCCGGCTCGGCAATCTGCAGACCGCAGAAGGAGATCATCTGGTCAAAGATCGACTGCGCATCGCGCATCCCTCCATCCGCCATCCGGGCGATGCAGGCCAGCGCGCCCTCCGAGATACTGACCTTTTCGTCGTCGGCGATCTTCTTCAGCCGCTGCACAATCAGGGGCGACGGAATGGGCTTCAGGTCGAAGCGCTGACACCGCGACAGGATGGTCGGCAGCACCTTCTGCACATCGGTCGTGGCGAAGACAAACTTCACGTGCGGTGGAGGCTCTTCCAGGGTCTTCAGCAGGGCGTTGAATGCCTGGTTCGAGAGCATGTGCACCTCGTCGATGATGTAGATCTTGTACTTGCCCTGGGACGGCGCGTAACGCACGTCGTCGCGCAGATCACGGACCTGGTCGACGGAGTTGTTCGAGGCACCGTCGATCTCGATCACATCCATCGAGGTTCCGTCCGCGATGGACTTCACCACCGGATCCTGCGGATCGAAGTCCGCATTCGGGCCCCCGGTGCAGTTCAGCGCTTTGGCAAAAATACGGGCGGTCGACGTCTTTCCCGTCCCGCGCGGACCAACAAAAAGGTACGCGTGCGCAATGCGGCCGCGCGCAATCGCGTTCTTCAGCGTGCGCACGACATGATCTTGCCCCACGACGTCGTCAAACGTCTGGGGGCGCCACTTGCGCGCAATCACTTGGTAAGCGGAAGACACAGGCTCCACTCCAAACAGCCGACGTCGGCGCGCAACCGAAAACGCTTCCGGTTGCGCGCGGTGGGTCAGTGCACCGCCACCGAGGGAAGGCTCCAGATATCGCGGGCGTACTCGCGAATCGTGCGATCACTCGAGAACTTGCCCACCCGGGCGGTGTTAAGGATGGCCTGGCGGGCCCATGCGTTCGAATTGCGGTAAGCCCGGTCCGCGCGCACATGGGCATCGCTGTAGGACCGGAAATCGGCGAGGACCAGGAACGGATCGCCTCCGTTCAGGAGACTGTCGTGAACCAGGGAGAAGGCGTTGTGCTCCTCCGGGGTGAAGTAATTCGACCCCAGCCAGTCGAGCACGGCCCGGAGCTCCTCGTCGTTCTCGTAATAGCGCCACGGATTGTACCCCCGCTGCTTGAGCGCGACGACCTCCTCCACGGTGAGTCCGAAGATGAAGATGTTGTCGTCCCCGACCTCTTCCTTGATTTCAACATTGGCACCATCGAGCGTGCCGATGGTCAGCGCGCCATTGAGCGCCAGCTTCATGTTACCCGTGCCCGAAGCCTCCTTGCCCGCTGTGGAAATCTGCTCCGACAGGTCCGCGGCCGGGATGATCTTCTCGGCCAGGGACACACGGTAATTCGGCAGAAACACCACCTTGAGTTTGCCGGCAATGCGGGTGTCGGCATTGATCCGGGCCCCGATGACATTGATGGCCCGGATGATGTTCTTCGCGAGATCGTAACCCGGGGCAGCCTTGGCGGCAAAAACAAAGACGCGAGGCGCCACCTCCAGGTGCGGGTTCTTGAGCAGGCGACGATAGAGCGCGAGGATGTGGAGCAAATTGAGATGCTGCCGCTTGTACTCGTGCAGACGCTTGATCTGCACGTCAAAGAGCGCGTCGGGCGAAACTTCAACTCCGCACTCCGCTTTGATCACCGCCGCGAGGTCGACCTTGTTGGCCCGCTTGATCGCCATAAACTCGGCGCAAAACGCCGGATCGTCGATAAAGGCCTCCAAGCCGCGCAGCTTGTCGAGGTCGCGCACCCAGTCGGTCGATCCCAGGCGCTCGGTGATGAGTTTGGCCAGGCGGGGATTGCAGTCGAGCAGCCAGCGCCGCGGCGTGATTCCGTTGGTCTTGTTTTGGAATTTGCCCGGATAGAGCGCATCGAACTCGGGGAAGAGATCGCGCTTGAGCAGGTCGGTGTGCAGGGCAGCCACTCCGTTCACCGCATGCGCCCCCACCACTGCGAGATTGGCCATGCGAATCGCCTTGGCCCCGCCCTCCTCGATCAGCGAACACACCCGTTTCTTGTCGTTGTCACCGGGCCAGCGTTGCTCGATCTCGGTCATCAAGCGACGGTTGATCTCAAAGATGATCTGCAGGTGGCGCGGAAGGACGCGCGCAAAGAGCGGCACGCCCCATTTCTCGAGGGCCTCGGGCAGCAGGGTGTGATTCGTATAGCCAAAGGTGGCAATCGTGATCTTCCACGCTTCGTCCCACTCGACATCGTACTCGTCGAGCAGGATGCGCATCAGTTCCGGGACCGCCACCGCCGGGTGGGTGTCATTGAGCTGCACCGCGACTTTCGCCGGGAAGTTCTCCCAGGAATTGCCCGGGAACCGCACATGCCGCCGGATGATGTCGCGCAGCGAACAGGCGACAAAAAAGTACTGCTGGACCAGCCGGAGCTCCTTGCCGTTTTCCGTCTTGTCATTTGGATACAACACTTTTGACACGGTCTCGCCGACCGCCTTTTCGCGCACGGCCTCGACGTAACCGCCGGAATTGAAGGCGGCGAGGTCGAACTCCTCGGTGGACTTCGAGGCCCAGAGCCGGAGCAGGTTGACCGTCTTCGTACCGTATCCGACAATCGGAATATCGTAGGGAACGCCTAGGATGGTCTTGGTCTTCACCCACCGCGGACGATAGTCGCCCCGGTCATTGAAGACATTTTCCACCTCGCCGTAGATCTGAACCTCCGTGGTGTACTCGGGGCGGATGACCTCCCACGGCGTGCCGAAGATCATCCACGCATCCGGATGCTCCACCTGGTGGCCGTTGATAAATTCCTGCTTGAACAGCCCGAACTCGTAATGGATGCCGTACCCAATCGCCGGCAGGTCGAGGGTCGCGAGCGAGTCCAGAAAACACGCAGCCAGCCGGCCCAAACCGCCGTTTCCAAGGCCCATGTCGACTTCCTGCTCGCGGATGGTGTCGTAGTCGACTCCGAGCTCGCCCAACGCCGTCCGCGCGGCCTCGATCAGGCCGGTGTTGTAAAGGTTGTTTTCCAGCAGCCGTCCCATCAGGTACTCTAGGGAGAGGTAATAGAGCCGGCGGACGTTCTGGTCGTTGTGCACCCCCTGGGTCACAATCAACCGCGCCAGGATGGTCTCACGCACCGCCATCGCGGTGGCGATCCACCAGTCGCGGGGACCGGCCGTGCCCATATCCCGGGCCAGCGTGTAGGTCAGGTGACGCAGGATCGACTGCTTGAACTTGACGTTGACGCTCTCGACGGTGGCGGCATCCGTCGGGTGAGCGACGGGCTTGTCAGCTGCGGAGGCGGTTTTTTTTGGTTTAATAGCGGCGCACATACAAAGGATGAAGGCTCAGACCAGAAACCATGCCATCGGCCGAGCCGATCGCAGGCTTGAGGCAGGTTCGGGTCGACGCGACATGAAATAAGGTCCAGTCGGTTGCCATGGAGCGTCTTACTTCTGGAATCGGCGCGACAACTCGCCGTGGTTCAGCTCAATGTACGTCGGTTTGCCGGAGGGACTGGTAAGCGGAGCCCGGGTCGCAAACAGCTGGCTGACCAATCCGAGCACCTCGGCTTCCCCAGGGTGCGCAGGCAGCCGGATGGCCTTCGCCGAGGCGATCCGGGCCAGTTCTTCCCGCGCCAGCTGAATATCCTTCTCCTGAAACCGTCCGTCCCGCAGCGCGCCGAGCAGGTCACGCACAAAGGCCTCGGCGTCGCCCGGCTCCATCCAGGTGGGCACGGCCTCGATCCGGAAAAAATTCCGGCCGAACTCCACCAGCTCGAATCCGTGGGAATTGAGAAACGCCAGGCGGTCGAGCAACAGGGCCGTGGCAATCGGATCAAGCTCCATCGGTACAGCCAGGAGCAGGCGCTGGCTCGGTACGTCACCCGCCCGAAATTGCGCCTGCAGTCGCTCGAACCAAATCCGCTCGTGCGCCGCCCGGCGATCGAGCAAGACCAGCCCGGCGGATGTCTCAAACAACACATACGATCCATGGGCCAGACCGACGAAGCGCCAGTTCGGCGCGGTGTAGCGCTGCGCAACGGGTGGAAGTGACGCCGGCGCCGGCCCGAGGGTCCGTGGCGGAGTCGGGAGCGGTGGCCGCGGCGGCAGCGGCGGCACGGGAGAAAGCGGTACCCCCGGTTGGGTCGGTCGCACTCCGGACGCCGGTGCGGGCGCTGCACCGGGAGTGGGTGCGGGTGCGGATTTCGCCGCCGGAAGCGTGGACTGCACGCCCCCTCCCGGCACCGACAAGGGCGAAGGCGCAAGGGTCTGCCCAGCGGGAGGCGGCGTCGCCGTGGCCGGGTTGAGGTCGCGCAGCCGTTGCAGGACACTGCGAATGACAAAGCTGCGAACTCCAGGCTCGCTCCGAAATCTCACCTCGCGTTTGGCCGGATGCACGTTCACGTCCACCGCGGCGGGATCGATGTCGAAAAACACGAACGCGAGGGGATAACGCCCTTTCGGCAGTGAATCCTGATAGCTTTCAATCAGCGCGTAGTTGAGCGTGCGGCTGTCGACCGGGCGCTGGTTGACGAAGGTGATCATCTCGTGGCGCGTTGCCCGACCCACGCCGGGACGTCCAATCAAGCCTCGCAGCCGTGCGCCGGATTCCTCCGCCTCGATCGGAAGCAGCCCCTCCGCAATCTGGCGGCCAAAGATCTCCTCCACGCGTTCGCCGAGGTGAGTGCATTCGGGGGAACGAAAGATGGTCCGGCCATCCTCGATCAGGGTAAACGCAACCCCCGGACGCGCCAACGCATAGAGCCGGACACACTGCACAATGTGCGCCGCCTCGGTCTGGTCGCTCTTGAGGAACTTGCGGCGGGCCGGCACCGAGTTGAAGAGCTGCGCCACCTCAATGCGGGTGCCCACCGGGCGGCCGCAGTCACGCACGTGCACAAATTGTCCGCCATTGACCAATATCTCCGTCCCGGACTCCTCAGACGCCTGCCGCGTCTGCAAGGTGAATCGGGAGACGCTCGCGATCGAAGGCAACGCCTCGCCCCGGAATCCATAGCTGGCCAGGCGATTCAAATCGTCGGCTTCCACAATCTTGCTGGTCGCATGTCGCTCCAGGGCCAGCAGTGCGTCGTCCCTCCCCATGCCATGGCCATTGTCCTCCACCCGCATCAAGGCGCGACCTCCGACTCGAAACTCCACCTCCACCTTCGTCGCACCGGCATCGAGGGCGTTTTCCACCAGCTCCTTGATCACCGCGGCGGGACGCTCGATCACTTCGCCGGCGGCGATTTGATTGGCAACGCGGTCGGAGAGGATGCGGACATGGGCCATGCAGTGGGCGCAGACTCTGCGAAGTCCGCTTCCGGCGCAAAGCCCTTTTTCAGCCCCCGGCGGGTGGTGGCGCCGGCTTCTCTGGCGGGGAAGGCGGCGCCTGCAGGCTCTTTAAGTCGATCAGATTGATCAGGTAAGTGGCTGCCCGAAAGGGTCGCAGCACGGCATTTCCAATCACCAGCGGCTCGACCGCGAGGGATTTGTCTTCGGGCAGGCGGGCCACCAGCCAGGACAGGAGGACCACGCTGACCAGGACCGACATGAAGAACCACTGGAAAACCCCCTCGTTGATCGCCGGGCCGGCTCCCGGGGTTCCTTTCAAAAACAAGCCCCAGACGATGGGAGCCAGGCCACCCGTGCACGCGGTGACGGCACCGTGGACCGAAACCATAAGGGTGCGCTCGCCCTCTGCCGTTACCTTCGGCAGGTAATTGAGATTCGCGATGGTCCAACACGCTGTGCCAAGTCCCAGCAGAAAGTAGACGGCAAACACCCCGACAATGGCGTCCGAGTGGATTTTCAGGTAGAACCACCAAAAGGCCGCCACCACCGCGTACAGGGCAAGCCCCAGGAGCAGGAACGGCTTGGCCCCGGTGGTGTCGATGCGACGTCGCAGCGCCCACGCCGCCGCAATCACCCCCAGGTACCGCGCGACCTCAAAGAGCATGATGTTCCCGAGCGAAAGCTGCGGGCCCACCTTCAGGTAGTACGCGACGAACGGAGGAATCGGCGTCGACAGGATGGCAAACCAGACCGCCAGCCACAGGTAGGTTCGAAACGGCGACCGACTGAACATGTGCCGAGGGGTGTCGCTCGCCACGGTGCGCAGGCTGATCGCCGTGGGCT
This sequence comes from Opitutaceae bacterium, assembly GCA_046346755.1. GTDB lineage: Bacteria > Verrucomicrobiota > Verrucomicrobiia > Opitutales > Opitutaceae > UBA6669. The sequence goes on from JAXMHM010000031.1 coordinate 85,417, forward strand.
TCGGCGCATCAGGCAGTTTCTTCAGCGCATGGTAGCTGAGGGTTGAGCCCAGGAGCGCGATTCCATACTGGATCAGCAAGGCAGTGTACACCGGCAGCGTGGCAAACAGCGCCGCGCAGCAGAACAGCGTCAGCACACCGGCGATACCAGAGAGAAACTGGTCGCTGCCAAAGTAGCGGCCTCGCACCCCGGACGGGAGGATCGAGTACAGCCAGGGAATGATGGCCGCGGCGCCAATCGACCGGAAGAAACAAAAGAAAAACACGCTCCAGACCAGCGCGTGCACCATCCACCCTTTGACTCCCCACCAGGGCGCCAGGATCGACAGCACGAGCGGCACGGCCAGAAAAAGGCTGCGCATGCCCCACCCTCCCAGCATCACCTGCTTGAATCCAAAGCGGGGTAACAGCGCGGTGGAGACAATCTGGATCGGCGTGAGGAGAAAGACGAACGCGTAGGCCAGTCCAACCTGCGCCGGCGTGGCCCCGAGTTGCTCAGCAAACAGCACCATAGGCGTGCCAATGCCGATCTGCCAGGTCAGCGCATTGAAGAATCCGAAAATGAGGCCGTATCGAAAGGGATACAGCTCCCGGTCACTCTGCGGCGTGGGAAAGAGCGCAGGCATTTCGCCCGCTAGGGGTTCAGCTTCTTCCGCCAGCGCGCCAGCTGGCGCTTCACCTGCTTCGGACCCGGCATGCCGGTGCCACGTCGCATGGCCATGGCACGCTTGAGGTCAAAGACCTCAACCCAGTCGGGACCAAACTTCGGATGGATCGTTTGCACGTCCTCGGTGCTCAACTGATCGAGTTTGACGGCTTCGCCTTCCGCCAGCTTCACCACGGCTCCCACCGCATGGTGGGCTTCGCGGAATGGCACGCCCCGCATCACCAGGTAGTCAGCCAGATCCGTCGCCAGGAGCGCCGGGTCCGACACCGCCTCGGCGCACCGAGTCCGATTGACCTTCATGCCGGCGAGTGTGCCCGCCAGGACGTCGAGGCAGATCGCCGTCTGGTCATAGCTGTCAAACACCGGGGGCTTGTCCTCCTGCAAATCGCGATTGTAGGTGAGCGGAAGCCCTTTGGTCAGGGTGAGCAGGGTGTGCAGATTGCCCTGGAGCCGGGCCGACTTGCCGCGAAGGAGTTCGCAGGAGTCGGGGTTCTTCTTCTGCGGCATGAGCGACGAGCCGGTGCAAAAGGCATCCGGCAGGTCGGCGTACTTGAATTCCACGCTCGACCAGAGGATGAGGTCCTCGGCCATGCGGGAGAAATGGACGCCGGTGGTGGCACAGGCCGCGGCAAACGAAATAAACACGTCGCGGTCCGCCACGGTGTCCATCGAGTTCTGGGTCACCTGGGGACGCCCCCGTGCGTCGACAAACCCCAGCGCCTTGGCCGTGAATTCGCGATCGATCGGCAGGGTCGTCCCCGCAATCGCTCCGGAACCGAGCGGACACCAGTTGGCCTGGGCGATCACGTCCTCAAACCGGCCGGCATCGCGATCGAGCATCTCCATCCAGGCCAGCAGGTGATGCGCGAGGTACACGGGTTGGGCCCGCTGCAGGTGGGTGTAGCCGGGAATGAGCACTTCGCCTTCCCGAACCGCCAGATCGAGCAACGCCCGCTGGGCGGTGCGCACTCGGCCCGCGAGGTCGGCGGCCGCCTCTTTGAACCACAGGCGCATGTCCGTCGCCACCTGGTCGTTGCGGCTGCGCGCCGTGTGCAAGCGCGCCGCCGCCGGCACCCGCTGCGTCAGCGCGTGCTCAATGTTCATGTGCACGTCTTCCAGCTGGGTGCTCCAAACAAAGGTGCCCGCCTCGATTTCGGCCAGAATCACGTCCAGTCCTTTGTGGATCGCGTCGCGTTCGGCTTTTGTGATCAGTCCCACCTGGGCCAGCATGGCGGAATGCGCCTTGCTCCCGGCGATGTCAAAACGCGCCAGACGGGCGTCGAACGACACGCTCTCACTGAAGCGCAACATGAGCTCGGCGGGACCGGCGGAGAACCGTCCACCCCAGGTGACTTGTGAAGGCTTGGCCATATGGGAATCGAGGCAGGAGACGACGCCCCCCGCATCGGCGCAACGCGAAAGAACGGATGGACCGGGCAGGCAGTTCGCGTTTGCACCGGAACACCCGCCGGGCCACGGTGCGCGGCCGTGCGCCACGTCTGGTCGACCTTCCTTGTTTGCAGTCTCATCCTCGCCTCCGGAATCGCCTCCCCCGGCCCCGGAACCGGCCCCGCCGCGCCGGCCCAGCCGGTCACCACCGAGGTCAGCGTGGCGCCCACCCGCACCTCGATTTACATTGGAACCGTATCCCTGACCATGCCGACCTTCCAACGGGACGGTGCGATGTACCAATCCACGTACGTGTGCAAAGTATTCCCCTACTTCTTCTACAACGAAAAGGGCACCCTCGCGATCGAAGTCCCGGACGGTGAACTCGCCCGACTGGCTGCCGGCGAAACCATCACGTTCAAGGGTCGGGCCGAAACCACCGAAGGCAAACCCCGCCGCATCGAGGGACGCGCCGTGCCGTCGTCGCCCACCGAAGGCAAGATCAAGGTCCGGGTGTTTGTCACCGAGAAGCTCGAGTTGATCTTCAACACGACGTATCGGTTTCCGACGGCGGGGTAACGCGGACTCGGGTTTGTGGATGGAAAGGCGGGTTTCCGAAGATGGTCCGGGATCGATATTTGGGGACCCGTTCGACGGGCTCAGGGCACTTGTCGGGGCGCGACCTGTGCAAGTGGTGCGCCCGGCGGGATTCGAACCCACGACCACCAGCTTAGAAGGCAGGTGCTCTATCCAGCTGAGCTACGGGCGCAACCCTTGTCTTTCAACGACTTGAGAATCAGTTCCGGCTTTGCTGTCACGGCCGCTTTCACGGTTTTGTGCCAGCCCGCCGTCCCTGACCTACCAAATCGTCACTCGCCTGACGGTCCGCGAGCAGTTGGATTTACGAACGCCCGGCGCCGCGCGGCAAGGCGAGATTCATCGAGCGTTCCGCCCCCGAATGAACCGCCGAGAAAGTAAGGCGCACAAAGTAAGACACTTGAACTGCGCCGGCCACTGCAAATCGATCCGTTCAAGACCACGGAGCCCGCGGCCGCGGGTTCCGTGGCTCAATCGTCGTCCTTGGCTTTATTCGTGTCCATTCGTGTCCATTCGTGGTTCCAAAAAACTGCTCCGGCTAAGCGTTCACCCCGGACGCAACTTGCGAGAATAGTTTCCAACCGGAATTGCCTCCCGTCGGCCGCAGGGACGGATTGACTTGGCCCACGCCCCGTTGGCCGCCGTCCCTTTTTCTCCGACCATGCCTCCCAGCTCTGAACGTGTCGTTTACCTCTCGGGCGAGTGGGTCCCCGAATCCACCGCCCGGATCTCCATTTTTGACAGCGCGGTCCTGCTCGGTGACTGCGTCACCGAATCGACCCGCACCTTTCGCCACCAGCCGTTCCGTCTCGACGACCACCTGGAGCGCCTCTTCTTCTCGCTCAAGGTCTGCCGTATTCAGCTCGGCATGACGCGAGCGGAGCTCAAGACCGTCACCCTCGCCCTCCTCGAGGCAAACCGCCACCTGCTTGGACCGGAGGACGATTTCTGGATTGTGCACAATATCTCCCGCGGCCTGACCAAGCCGGGACCGAATCCGGCCCAGCGCAATCCGGCGACAGTTATGATTTTCAACAGCCCGATGGACCTCCGCGGGTGGGCGCGGTACTACACGCAGGGGTGTCACGCCGTCACCGCCTTCAGCCGCGCCGTGCCCGCCCAGTCCCTCGACGCCCGCGTGAAGAACCGCAGCCGCCTCTCCTACACCCTCGCCGACCAGGAGGCGCGGCTCGTCGACCCGGACGCCCAGGTCGTGATCCTCGACGTCGATGGATACGTGTCCGAAAACAAAGGCGGCAACCTCTTCGTCGTGACCAAGGGACACCTCCGCACCCCGAGCGTCGACAACTGCCTCGCCGGGATCAGCCGCGCCACCGTGATCGAGCTGGCCCGGGAGCTGGGCCTCAGTGTATCCGAAACGCGACTCCTGCCCTACGACCTCATCACCGCGGACGAAGCCTTCTTCACCAGCACCCCCTATTGCATCATGCCCGCGACCCGGTTCAACGGCCTGACCATAGGCGAAGGCCAGGTCGGTCCCGTTACCCAACGCCTCCTCGCAGCCTGGAGCGCCCGCGTCGGAGTCGACATCGCCGCCCAAGCCCAGCGCCAGCTCGCCTGACTCGCACTCGGGAGCACCAATCGCGGCGAACGCCAACCCGCCCACGACGACCCGCGTTCTGATCGGCCCGCCACCACCGTTGCGTCGTGAATGGGATCGTGGCCAATGGTTCGCCCCTATGGTCCACTCTGGGCCCTTGGTCTTCTCTGTGGCTAAATGGCTGAATCAAAGCGCATTCCGCCAAGCAACCCGTCCGAAAGCCGGTTCCCCGCCCCGCGTTCCGCCGTCCACCCTTTTGACTTGAAACACCCCACCCAACCCGCCGTACTCCTCCCCCTTCAGGGGAAGCCCCCATCGTCTATCGGTTAGGACAGGAGATTCTCATTCTTCAAAGCGGGGTTCGATTCCCCGTGGGGGCGCCACCTTTACCTTGTACAGAGGAGAGGAAATTGGGTTAAGCGTGTCAAAATTGGGCGCTGTCATTCTGCGACGTTGCTCCATCCGCAGAGCTACCGGTTGCGTTGCAGCGGAGGGCTCGGACAAAAGGGTCAGTCCTTACGCCGAGTCCACATTCGAATAGTCAGCGCCACGAGTCGATCCATGGGGTCATACCTGAATGGCGCTAAGTTCAGCCACGAGGGAGCATGTCCTGCACACAGAGGATTGTCGACGTAACCTCTGGAAGGAGCGCTTTCCTTCCCTATGGCGCGGCTCCGTACCCCGGAGGCAATGAAAGCGGAAACTCCTGTTCCAGTTAGTTTGCGCGTTTACTTAGCGCCATTCAGGTTTGATCCCCTTGAGTGCCCCGAGCCCGACTCTCTCAACCGTGTTCCTCGCAATGGCGATGTCAGTGCTGCTGACGTCGACCCGCGCCGGAAATACCGTTCCAAAACCCGATTCGATTCCGGCACTGCAGAGGGAAATTGAATCGATTCTGTCGCAAAAGGCAGGGCGTACCCCGGGTGCCGCCGTGGCCGTCGTCCATCGGGAGGGGCCGGAGTGGATTGCAGGATTTGGCCTCGCGGACGTTTCAACTCAGCGGCCGGTCACGCCGGAAACGTTGTTTCGCATCGGCTCGGTCTCGAAAGCGTTCGTCGCACTTTCGCTGCTCAAACTCCAAGAGGAAGGGAAGCTCCGCCTCGACGATCCGCTCCGAAACCATGCGCCCGATCTGGAATTCGCCAATCCTTGGGAGTCAACCGATCCCGTCCGGCTCGTGCATCTCCTGGAACACACGTCGGGATGGGACAATCTGCCTTGGGCCGATCTCGCCTTTGATCCGGCCGTGGAGGTCTCTCTTCGCGAAAGCCTGGCCAGGCGCCCGTCGACCCGCACCTCGCGCTGGAAACCGGGGACTCGTTTTGCGTATACGAACATGGGGCCCTCGGGCTCCGCTTATGTCGTTGAAAAGATCACCGGCCAGCGCTTCGAGGATTATGTTGCGGAGACGTGGTTTCGGCCCCTCGGGATGAAAAGCGCCAGCTACTTTGGCACGCCGGAGGTTCTACGGCAGTTGACGCAGCTTTACCGGCGCGATGGTCATGCGATTTACCCGTATTGGAAGATGACCGATCGAGCCTCCGGGGCGATCAACGCCTCCGCCAACGACATGGCGAACTACCTACAATTCTATCTGAATCGCGGCACGTTCAACGGCCTGCAACTCCTCCCGCCCAGCGCCATCGATCGCATGGAACGCCCGGAGACCACCTTGGGTGCTCGCGAAGGTCTCACCACGGGATACGGATTGCATCTTCAGACACGAATCAGGGAAGGATGGGTATGGTTTGGGCACAACGGCGAACTGCCCGGAGCGATCACGGACTTCGCCTACCTGCCGGAGCTCGGCGTGGGCTATTGCATCATGACCAATTCCAACGACGGCGGTACGGTCTGGGCAATCGGGCGGGCAATCCGCGCGTACCTCACGCGGAACGGATCCGCTCCTCAACTTCCCCCTGCCGTGACCCTGCCGCCCTCACTCGCTCACGAGTACAACGGCTGGTACGAACCCATCAACCCAAGGAACGAAGCATACCGCTTCCTTTCGCGCATGTTTGAGATGGTCAAGCTGGAGGTCGGCGACACGGGGTTCACGCTCGGCGGCTTGGGCGAAAAACGTTCCTTTGTCGCGACCGGTCAACGCCTGTTCCGGTCCAAGCCCGAACCTGTCGCCACCGCCGTATTCATTGCCGACCGATCTGTCGGCACGCTCATCCAGGTCGGCGGCGACACCTTCCGGCGGCTGCCAGGTGGCGTGGCTCAGCTTCAGTGGGCGCTCTGCGTGTCACCGATTGCTCTTGGAATTACCTCGTTCCTTTTCGCCCTTGTTTGGATACCGCGAAGACTCTGGGGCGGCCTGCGCGGTGCGCCCAATCTACGTGTGCGCGTGCTTCCTCTCCTGGCCACGTTGGCAGCCTTCGCACTGTCGGCGATTGCGGTCCAGTCGCTCAACGAACCGCTTGACCGCATCTGCCGTTTTTCGGCGTGGTCCGTTTCGATCTACATTCTGTCCATTGCGTTTCCCGTGCTCAGCGCATGGAGTCTGATTGTCGCCTGGCGGACGCGCCGTGCGTCCATGTCACGCGTCGTGTGGTGGCACAGCTTCACCACGGCCCTCTCACTTTCGATCGTAAGTGCATACCTCGCCTATTGGGGCGCGATTGCCGTGCGGACATGGATTTAGTTCTCCCATGCGAAGGGGGCATGACCTGAGCGACCGCGTCGTCTAGGTGGGACCGATCACGTCCAAATCCTGGCCGCGACAGCTGCGTCCACGTTGTTGAATCGGTTTGGCTTTCGCTCGCCGTCCGGTTGACGTTTTCTGGCGCCTGGGCATACCTGCGCGCATGCCATTGCTGACCATCGTTCCGCCGATGCCCGGTGCCGAGCGTCGCTTCCAGCCCTTTGTAAAGTTCGTGCACACCTGCGGCTGGCAGACAGAATTTGTCCGGCTCGATTGGCCCAGTCGTCGTCCGCCCTTCGGCTCGACGGAGATCTTTCCCCAGATCGACGCCCAGACGGTGGACAAGGTCGTGCTGGGATACTCCCTCGGCGCGCTTTACGCCCACCTCGGCGCCCTGCGTGCCCGGCACCTGATCCTGGGCTCGATCTCACCTTTCTTTCTCGAAGACGACGACGAGCCCGAGCGTTGGATGATCTCTTACCGCGCAGGCAACTCCGCCATCCCCGCCGACATCCTGGTCGGGGCCCTGGAGGACGAACAAATGCACCGCCGAGCCACCGCCATCCGTGACTTTTACCGCCAGCACACCTACACCGACGTACCCGACGCGGAGCACGAGCTCTGGAATCCCAACTACCTGCAGGCAGTGAAAACAAGGCTGGACCGCCTCCAGGCCCAACCAGCCCATTCCAAGGTCGCGACCTGACGTGTTTCGATCTGCGGTCGTGCTCCGCAGAGTCAGCATCAAGGCACGAGGGGCCTCTCGTTGTGCCCGTCGGCCCGAGATTCCAGCTAGGTTTCGGAAACAGAGCCCGAAGCGGGCTCGCTTCGGGGAGGGTCGGCGGTCCAGAGGACGACGTTGCCTTCGGTCGCGGATACGTCGAATTTCTCGACGGAGGTCTCGGGTTCCACGCCAACCGGATAGCTTTTTACGCGGATCGCTTCGGGCATGAAGACGGAGCGGCCGGTGGTGAGGTCGAATTCCCAGCCGTGCCAGGGGCAGCGGAGGATTTCTCCGTCGCGCTGGAACACGGGGCGGTAGGGCTCCTCGGCGGTGATGAGGCCGGTGCGGCGTCCTTCGCAAAGGGGGGCGCCGCGGTGGGGGCAGCGGTTGCGGAGCGCGAGGTAGCGTCCGTCCTCGAGGCGGAATACGCCGATGCTGCGACCGTTGATCTCGACCAGCTTGCGCGCCCCGGGGGGCAGCTCCCCCACCCGGCAGACGACGTGGGCTTCGCGGCGGGGTTCACTCATACCGTTCAGGTTCCCGCCAGGGGCACGAGCTTGGGATAGCTGAGCAGCGCGTTTTCCGCCAGGATCTGGCGTCGCACCTGGGGTCCGAGGCGCACCGGCACGGCCTCCGGCGGGTCAAAGTCCCAATGCGGAAAATCGCTGGAGTACAACAGGGTCCGGGCTCCGTTCATCCAGGCGATGACCTGATCGACGGCCCCGGGCGGCTCGCTTTCCTCAAAGGGCTGGGTCGTGAAGCGAAGATGCTCCTCGATGTACTCGCTGGGCAACCGCTTCACCCAGGGTGTCTGCAACCGGAGTTCCTTCCACGCCGCGTCCGCCCGCCAGCGAAACGCCGGCACCCACCCGAAGCCCGATTCGCAGAAGATCACTTTGAGGGTGGGGAATTTCTCAAACGTGCCCTCAAACAGAAAACTTGAGAGGTGCGCCTGATAAAACTGGGGTCGGATCAGGTAGGTCTCGGCGTAGTACGACGGAAAGCCGGCGGCGGTAGGTGGCGGATTCATGCCGAAGCCTTCGTTGCTGAAGTGGATCGCGAGCGACAATCCGTGGTCCACGCACGCCGCATAAACCGGATCAAACTCGCGTTTTCCGTAGAGGCGGGTGGAGCCGCAGACGACGTACACCGCGACCACGGACGGATGGTCCCCCAGGCGCTCGATCTCCTTCACTGCGAGCACCGGGTCGTGCATGGGTACGGTCAGCGACAGTCGGTAGCGCGGGTCCTTCGCAACCCAGTGCTCGAGCGACCAGTCGTTGATCGCACGGATGAGGGCGGCGCTGTAGTCCACGTCGGCCAGCGCCACGAGCGACGGCGTCAATTCCACCTGCAGGATCGCGAGGTCGATGCCGCAGCCATCGAGCAGCTTCCGCTGGAACATGGGGAAATTTGACCGTGGATCGACGTCCTCGCCGGCGTCGAAAGTATCGGCCCGGGCACCACGCCAGCCGCCGTTGGCCTGGTGGAGCCCCGTGTTTCGCGGCAGGCCGTATTCAAGCAGCCGATCGCGCTCGAGGCGGGAGAGGTAGGGAAAGAGGTCCTCCTTGGCCCGGACGTTGTGGTGCACATCGGCGTCGACCACCCGGATGCGGGAGGGAGTCACGACGGCGGACCCCGGAGGGGACGCGGTGGTGGGGACGGGGGTTGTCACCGGAGGAGGATGAATGACGGCAGGGACGAGGCCAGTCGGGCGATTCCGACGCCCGGGTTTTGCTGGTCCGGGTTTTTGAGATCAACTCAAATATCTCTGCGCCGGGCCAGAGTCCAACCGCGTGCGGAGCGGACGCGATCAGGTGAGCAGGCCGATTTTGCGCAGGCCGTGGGCGAAGGTCTCGAGTTCCTGGTCACTCAGGCTGTGGTAGGGTTTGCGTCGCCAGCGCCGGGCGATGCCTTTGAGTTCGAGCATGGCATGTATGCCGGCGTTGAACCCACCCGGCAGGCCCATCAGCAGGTCGAAAAAGGGAATGTCGAAATCGCGGATAATTCGCCGGGCTTCCAGGAGTTGGTTGGCAGTGATCGCCTGCCAGTAGGCGTGCGCGATCTCGGGCTTGAAGGTGATCAGCGTGGAGAGGTAGCCATCGCAGCCGTAGGGATGGTTGTTGAGGTGATTCTGTTTCTGCCCGCCCGATACCACCGCCCAGCGGTCCTGGACCAGCAGCGACATCTTGCGGGCAAACTCGCCGCACATGTCATCCTTGATCGCCACCACCTGGTCGGTGGCATCCAGCACGAGCCGGAGGGTGTCGAGGCCGAACTTCGGTCCGCGAGAGATGAAGACGTTGGACACCAGCATCACGGGCATCACCGCTGCCACCGCACGGTAGTGCTCTGCCAGCGTGGCGGGGGTGCAGGAGCCGGCCCAGTCAGGTGGCATGACCATGAGGAGGTGGGCGCCCGCACTGCGGGCGAATTCGGCAAATCGAATCGCCTGCGTGGTGTGATAGTAGCGGTCGGCGGCGATCACGAGGGCCCGTCCGGCCGTGTGCTGGATCGTCGCGAGCGTCACGTCGGCGATCTCTTGCTCGGAGAGCGCCACATAATGGCTGTCACCGGCGGTCAGCATCAGGGCCTTGGCCCCGGCCGCCAGGTTGCAGTCAATCAGGTTGCGCAAACCGTCGAAATCAATGGTCCCATCCCGGTTGAAGGGAGTCTTGAGGGACGGCATCGGGCCGGACAGCCGGGCGCGCAAGTCGGGATGGGCACCGCGTGGAGAGGAGATCATAGAGAGAAGGGAAAACCGCCTACAGAAGCCACCGGGTAGGCGGAAGGCACGTCACCCGCGGGATCAGGTGGCACCGCGTCCCCCGAGCAGCGCCAGCGGGTTGAGGAGAACCCGCATCGTGGCAAAAGACCGTCCCTGCGCGGCGTTTCCACAAGGGTTCGGGGGGGCAAGGGCAAAGCCGACGCAACCGCAGTCATTTGATCGCCATCGCCACGATGAAGATGACCCCGACGATCACCGTCGGAAGGAAAGACGCACCTGCGGCCCAACCGTGGTGGCCGGCTCGCATCAGGAAAATTCCCATTGCGATGCCCATGGCGCCCAGGAGGGAGAGGCCGGCCATCCAGAGCTTGAGCGCACGGATCTCCGAGGGCGAGGCGTTCGCACCCATGCCCATGCAGAAAACGACCGCCGTCAGGGTGACCAGGACCGTGCAGATCATCGCAACAAGGGCGGACGCAGGAAGCAGGAACTTCATCGGGTGGGAGTCGAGCAAGGAGGAGCGAAACCGCTGTACCTTCCTGCGGCCATCGAAAACGGGAACCGAGTCGCGAACAGTCAGATCGGCGGCCCGCACTCGGATCGCCACTCCTAAATCCAATTATCTTGCAGGATGACACGACAAATGGGCCGAGGAACTCAGGCAGCCAACGTCTCCTCACGATCTCCGCTGCGGCAAAAGTACGGACTTGCGCGCCAGCACGGGCAGTGACGGACGAAAAAGTGCCGGAATCGCGGTTCACTCGTTCTGACTGTCGGCAGAAACTCCATTCATAAACCACTCTATAAAAACAATCTGCAAATCATAGCTAGTGATTGGCCTTTTCAGCATCTGCCCATTGAAACTTCGTCGGTGGATTGCGATTGAGAGACGCTCCCTGCGGCCGAATTAACTAGCATGAAAGTGCTTTGGTTCGCCGTCCTTTTTTTCGCTTCGCTTTGCGCGCATGCGATCCCAATCACCGGGCTGATCAGCTACAACGGGCTCATTGGGGCCAACATTACGGCAGGCCCAAGTGGTCACGACTGGTCGAACGCCACCGCCTTTGGGTCCATCGAGTCGCAGTGGAGCACGCGGACCGACGATTTCGCCCAATGGTCCATCTTCGGCGGAGGCCCACTCCTCAACCTGCACCTCGGCGATACCGAGATTCAGGACTATTGGGGCGGAACGCTTTACCAGGGGAACGACGTGATCCAAATGGCTTTCGACCTCACCTCGATCACGATCGAGACCGGCGACGGTTTCTTCCGTGCCTACGGCAGCGGAGTGGCTCGCATGACGGGCTTTGAGGACACCCTTGCGACGTGGGAAGTCAACGCCACCCCCACCGGGCCGCACCTCTATGGCCTGTACATGCAGAATTCGAGTTTCACCGCTCTCGGCATTCCGGTCCAAACGTTCATGATTCAGGAGAGCACCTCGATCGTGCCCGTGTCGGATGCCGGATCCACCACGCTCCTGCTCGCGCTGGCGCTGGGAGGACTGGCCGCACTCCGCTTTCGCGACCCGCGTTAGCCAGCCGAGGGGTGAGCCAGGGAAAGCGGCGACGCCCGCACCGATGCGAGGGCTCACTCAGCCCGTCGGTGAATGAACGAGTAAAGCGGGATCGCGCCTTTTGCATTGGGGGCTCAAGTACACCCCAACCGGCACCTCGCGCCTCCAGCATCCCCAGCTTCGGCCCTGCAGACAACGGAGCAAACGCCAGTGGTGAGTCGCACCACCGCGGATCAGACCTTGACCTTCGCTGTGACGGCATAGCCCTGGCGCACCAGCCAGCCCGCCACGCGGCGCGCCTTCGCATCGCTGTCGGGACTGAACCCGCGCTCGAACAGATCCGCATCGAGATCGGACCTTCCGCGCGGGTTGGAGCATAGCTTGACGGTCTCGGCTGGATTGCCGTGCTTCGTGACCTGAAAGGTCCACCACGGACGCTCATACACGACTTCGAAGGAGTAGCGCACCCCGCCCACGAGCACCTCGCGAGGGGGGTGCCGATTCAAGCGGTAAGAGTCGACCAAACGGCCCATGACTCGGTTTACGCCATCGCAATTGATCCCGGCGAGCCAAATACGTGTTCATTTGAACACGTCCTTGGGCTCAAGCCCCTTACCTCGCTTCATCCGGCAACGCTCGATAGTTTAACCCAAGGCGCAGGATTTGCCCCACTCAGGCGTGTCTCCTAGTGAATCACCTCCGTTTTCCATGAAAATCACCGCTCTCGTCCCGCTTGGTTTGCTCGTCTTGACGGCCTCCGTGCTGCCTGCGCAGTCACCGGCACCCGTGGCTCCGGCGCCGACGGCCCCCGTCGCCAACCTCACCCGGTTCGACCTTGAGTTCGGCGGCGGCACACCTGCCGCCCTGGTCGCCGCCATCGAAAAATCGTCCCGGCGTCCGCTCAATGCCATCATCCCCGTCGAGTACGCGGACTGGAAACTGCCGCCGCTGAAAATGAAGAACGTCGACGCGGCGCAGCTATTCCGAGCGTTACTGGAAGCGTCTCCCACCCTTCAGGATCGCGGCGGGGTGCTGACTCAAGTGCGTTTTGGATTTCGTACAGTCGAAAACCGCCCTGCGGACGACACCTCTATCTGGTTCTTCTTTGTCGATGGCACTCTCGGCTTCCCGGGACAAACCAGTATGACGCGATTTTGGCTGCTGACTCCTTACCTCCAGAGCGGGCTATCCGTCGACGATATCACCACCGCCATCCAAACCGCCTGGAAAATGCGGGGTGGCACCGAACGCACCTCGCTCAGTTTCCACCAGGAGACCAAGCTCCTCATCGCCGTGGGGTACCCGGTGGGGCTCGAAACCGTCGACCTTGCCCTTCGCGCCCTGCTGCCGCCCACGCGCACCGCTCCGCCGGCCGCCGGTACCGCCCCTGAACCCAGGAAGTCCCCCTGACAGGCGTGCCTGCGTCACTCCACGCTCCTTCCTCGGTCCCGCCCGCCGTTTCGACGCGCGCCCTCCGGTCCATGTCGGACTCGCCCCCGCCCATCGAGGTGGCCTCCCTCACCCGTCGCATGGTCCGTCACGATGAGCTCGCGTATCGGGAGTTTCATGACCGGTACTGTCCCCGGCTCGCGAGGTACCTGTTTGTCGTCACCGGCGGGAACACCGATGCACTGCCGGATGTGCTGCAGGAGACGTTTCGGAGGGTGGTGCGCCACATCCGCCCTTTCACAGACGAGGGGGTGTTCTGGAGCTGGCTCACGGTGCTCGCGCGGACCGCTCACGTGGATGAGATGCGCAAGCGGATGCGCTACCGGTCGTTCCTCGACCGGTTCGCTCGTCATAGTCACAGCGAGACCGTCACGTTTCTCGATCCGGACGCGGCGCCCTCCCTGGGTCGCATTCTCGAGGAAGCGCTGGCGGCGCTGGACGACGATGACCGCCGTCTCATTGAAGCGAAGTACTTCGACGGCTGCACGGTTCGGGACCTCGCGAACGGCGGTTATGGATCCGAAAGTGCCATCGAATCACGCCTCGGGCGCGTGCGAAGGAAGTTAAAAGAAACCCTGGCTGCCGCACTCCGCCATGAACCCCGATAACCACCAACGCCTGATCGATGCCCTCGTCACCGAGGGTCTGCCGCCGGACCTTCAGGCCCGCCTGCTCGCCGGCACACTCCGGCAGGTCCGGCGGCGGCGGCGCCTCCGGCATGGCATGCGCGGTCTGGCCGCCCTCGTCATCCTCCTCATCGGCACCGCGGCAGGATCGTTCTGGAAACGCGCCCACGCCCCCGCGTGGCATCCGCTTGCCGCCACGCACCAGGTCGTGGCAACCCGGGACAGTTCCCCCGTGCCCACCGTGCGGACGCAACCGCTCGTCCCCATCGTGCACACCTCCGCCTTTCCACCGGTTCCGGTCATCGCCACGATCCCGCGTCTTCCCGTTTACCACCTGCTGTCGGACAGTGAACTGCTTGCGCTCGCCGCCCCGTTCAGCCCGACCTTGGTTCGCGTCGGCCCCCATCAGCAGACCCTCGTGCTGGCCCCGACCCCGCCCGACGGTCCTTCGCCGCACTGAGCTCCTTCTCGTTCGTCAGCGGGCCGGATCCCGTCAGGCTCGCCTGGACTTTTTTGGGCAACTTGGCCACGACGAGGTCGTAGCTGCGCTGGATACGACGCTTTAACTCCGCGGCCGGGAGGGCGCCGAGGTCGCCGACGCGCACCCAGTGGCGCTTGGCACAGTAGGGGGCTTGGGTGATTCCCTCAATCTCCGTCAACTCGTCGAATTCCTCGGGAGTGCATTTGAAGACGACCCCATCGATGATTTCGGCGTCGAGTGCAACGATGAGGTACATCTTCCCGGCCACCTTGTAGACCAGGCACTCCCCCCATTGTTTGACCCAGGTCGTCTGCGGAAGCGCGAGTGCGAACTCACGGAGGGCGGAAAGGCGCATGCCCCGATCATGGACGCAGCGCACCGCAGGATCAAGGCGCCGTCTTGGGCGCGTGCCATCGCCCCGTCACCCGGGCCGCGTCGTCCCTGCGTCAACGCAGGGACGACGCCCGCAGGCGGCGCTCAGAGCGCCGCGTTGTCACGCTCGTCGGTGCGGATCCGGACCGCAGCCTCGAGGTCGATCACAAAGACCTTTCCGTCTCCGATCTTGCCGGTCTTCGCCGCACTGACGATGGCGTCGACGGCCTTGCCCACCAGGTCGTCGCCGACCGCAATCTCGACTTTTACCTTGGGGAGAAAATCGACGGTGTATTCACTTCCACGATAAATCTCGGTGTGACCTTTCTGTCTCCCGAAGCCCTTGACTTCGGTGACCGTCATGCCCTCGACTCCGATGGCGGCCAGTCCCGCCTTTACGTCTTCGAGTTTGAAAGGCTTGATGATGGCGATGATGAATTTCATAGGCTATTCGCTTTAACAATTGATGATACGGGGTTGAGGCGAACTAGTCGACGTAGCCTTCTTCGCCGTGTTCGTTGATGTCGAGGCCCTGGCGTTCGACCTCGGCGGCCGGACGGAGACCCATGACCGCCTTGATGAGGAACGCAATGATCGCGGTGGCGACCACGCTCCAAACGATCGTAATCGCAACGGCCTTCAGCTGCTCCATGACCAGGCCTGCCTTCAAGCCGCCGACCACCGAGTTGACCTTCTCGTCGGCAAAGACGCCGGTGAGGATTGCACCCAGGGTGCCGCCCACGCCGTGCACTCCGAAGGTGTCGAGGGCGTCATCGAGGCCGAACTTGGACTTCAGGTAAGAGATGAAAAGGAACGGAACCAGGCCGGCGAGCACGCCGATCAGCACCGCAGAGGAGGGTGACACGAAGCCCGCGCCGGGAGTGATAACCACCAGACCGGCCACAATGCCCGAGCAAAAGCCGAGCACCGAGGGATGCTTCTTCAGGACCCATTCTGCGAGCGCCCAGACAAAACCCGCGGTGGCAGCCGCCAGCGTTGTGGTGGCAAAGGCATTGGAGGCGATCGCATCGGCGCCGAGCGCCGAGCCGGCATTGAAGCCATACCAACCCACCCAGAGCATGCCGGTACCGACCGTACACAGCACCATCGAGTGCGGAGCCATTTTCTCCTTACCGAAGCCGAGACGGGGCCCGAGGATGAGGCAGAGCACGAGGGCCGACCAGCCCGACGTCATGTGCACCACGGTGCCACCGGCAAAATCAATCGCCTTGATCGTCGCTTTGGGATTGAGCGGACCGCACATGAATCCATCCGTCGCCCAGACCATGTGCGCGAACGGGAAATACACGACGAACATCCACACCGCCACGAACACGAGGACCGCGGAGAATTTCATGCGTTCAGCAATCGCGCCGACAATCAGGGCCGGGGTGATGATCGCAAACGAGAGCTGGAACATCGACCACATGACGTCGCTGATCCAGTAGTAACCGGCACCAGTCGCGCCGGCTTCGACACCCTTGAGCATCGCATTCCCCAGTCCGCCGATGAAGGCATTGCCACCCGACCCGAAGGCCAGGCTGTAGCCCACCGCCCACCAGAGGATCGTGACAAGTCCGGCAATACCCATGCACTGGGCCAGGACGGAAAGAACGTTCTTCTTGCGGACCAGGCCGCCGTAGAAGAGTGCGAGACCCGGAAGGGTCATAAAGATGACCAGCGCCGTGGAGACCATTTGCCAGGCATTGTGGCCAGGTCCCGGGCCCGGAATCTTCGAAGCCACGTCCGGAGTACGGGCCGTGTTATTCACATAGGCTTCGAGGTCGGCGATCCGTTGTTCAAGCGTGGGATCCTTGGGAGCAGCAGCGGCCGGAGCCTGCGCGTGGACTGCAACGATCGTCGCAGTGAAGAGAGAGAGAAAGAGGAGAATTCGATTGAGAAAGGTCATGTTGAAAAGGTGAGGTTCAAGGAGGATATAGGCGCGGACTGGCTAATGCGGGGGATCGCGGTTTCCGTGAACCGACAGGTCCTTGAGTTGCCCGCACCTCGAGCTGAGGTTGAGCCGCGTAGAGTCCCCCACTGCCACCACGAGCTGGTCCACCGCCATGCCCGCCTGGACAAACGGCGGGGCCGAACCCAGTGCACCTCGGTCCGGCTTGGCGCACTCACTCATCTGGATCGCAACGACGTCGGCGCGTGCGAGCGACGCCGCCGCAACCCGCACACCACCGTCCAACGTTCGGGACTGATCCGTCCCCGTACTCACCGCCGGCAGCAGACAAAGCGCACCCACCACCCCGACAAGGGTCAGCCATCGCGACGGAGGAAGGGGCACGCTCACGTCGCCCCTAAAGCACCTCGCGTTCCAACTTGAACCGAGTTTTTGAACCACTTGTTTTCAGTCGCAGGATCCAGCGCAGTCCCGGGTCTTACCGATGCCGGATACACTTGGATACAATAAAGGATCGTTGGGAGCTGTGTTCCTCTCCCCCTTCGTCCAAGCCGGCGGCCGGCCCGTCAAATCGAGGTGAGACCGGGACGTTTCGGCTGCCGGCCGTGAGCGGTCGAGCGCCCAAGCATCCCTCGCCCCAACCACGGCAAGAGGTGAAACCTGATCCAGCGCGCTTCGGCGGACCATCGCTGACGGCGCGACAACTGAACCGGTGCGGCAAAAGGCTGGCGCCAGGCCTCGTTGCTCCCCGGCAATCTCAGAGCCTGGGCAAGCGCCTCGGCGATCCGCCTATGACCCGCGGCATTGGCATGGATCCGGTCCTCGCTCCAGAGTCGCGGATCCGTCGCTACGGGGTAGGCAGCAAAATCGACCAGGATCGATCCCGTGCGTTGCGACGCGGCGTGGAGTGCACGGTTGAGGGCGGCAATCCGCGGGGCAATGAGGCGCGCCAGCGGCATGAGCGGTGTCAGATCGGGCAGCGTAAAGCCGATCACCGTCGCCCCCGCCGCCACGAGGGCGCGCTGCATGTCTTCGATGTCGTTCGCCACGCGCATCGCGTCAAAGCGCATACCGGTCACATCATTGGTGCCACAGAAAAGGGAGGCCAAGTCGGGCCGCAACGCGAGAGCCGCATCGAGCTGGCGCAACCGCACCTCCGCGGTGGTCAGGCCGCGAACGGCGAGGTTGGCGTAGTCCAGCCCCCCCTGCGCCTGGCTGATTCGTTCCGCGAGCCGCTGCGACCATCCGAGATATCCACCCTTTCCATCCGGATCGTCGATGCCTTCCGTCGAACTGTCGCCAATCGCAACGTAGCGCTGGAAAGGGCCTGGACGGGCGTGAAGCATGCGAGCACCGTAGCGCAAAGATCGAAGGGGAGCCCAGTCCATTTCCCAATGCGAGCGAAGCCGCGGATCCGGGCACGTCGCTCCGCGTCGAAAGTCGGGAGCCACGCACAGCGAAAAACGCTCCGTCCGGGTTTCCCAGAAACGCTCCCGGCAGGTGTCGAGTTTTCAGGTCCGAAACTCACCGCCCTTGTCTCGCCCTCCCCACTCGCCTAGACCCGCCACCGATGAAACAATCGCTCCGGTTGCTCCTGCTCGGTCTTTGGTTCTCGGGCGCGACCGTGCTCGTCGCGTCTCCATCCTGGACCGCAGATCCGGTCCTGGGCGCAAAGGACCTGGAAACACAGTGGGCGTGGGTGAACGATCCGAGCCGGGCGGTCGGCATCCGGGGTCTATTTCGCTTTGCACTCGAGGCGACCGGATTGAACTGGCACCCGGAGCGGGTCGAACACGCTCTGAAACGGGCTCGCACGATGCAGGATCTGGCTCCAGGGAGTCCAACCTTCGGCAACTTCAGATGGAACAGCAGTCAGACCGGCGTGGTGGACCTGAATGCCGTGGAGTTCGCCAGCCAGCTGATGGGGTTTATGCGACGGCACCAGTCCGAGCGGCTGTCGGAAACCGCCCGGAGTCAGCTCGATGCCATGATGGCCGACGCGATCCCCGGCCTGCGGAGCCACGTAGTTAAGATCGACTACACCAACATTTTTCTGATGAAGGCCTGGAGCCTGATTGCGCTGGGCGAAACGCTCGGGCGGGCGGACGTGGCCGAGGATGGCTATCGCCGATTTGACGCCTGGTTTGAGCACACGGCACGGTACGGAATCGGGGAATACGGAGCCGTGGTCTACTATGGCATCGACCTCGACTCGCTTGCCCTGTTGGCCCGGTTCGCCGGGCGGGCCGAGGCGCGGGCAAAGGCGGAGCAAGCCATCCGCTACCTGTGGACCGACCTGGCTGCCAACTGGTGGAAGCCCGGTGACCGCATGGGTGGCACCAACGCCCGTACCTACGACTACCTCTACGGGCGCGGTTACACGGAAGCGCACACCTGGACGGCGGGCTGGCTGCGCGAGCGACCGGAGTTGGAGGGTGCGGGCTGGCTCGGCTCCGCACGTGAAAACCTGGTGACGTTCCGTGAGGCGGTCACCTGGCGTCCACCCACCGCCTGGACTGAGGCGGTGCGCGCCGAGGTGCCCCGCACCGTGGTCCAGCAATGGGGAATGCGACCGGAGGAGCGGGCGGTGCATTGGATTGGTCACCACGTGAGTCTTGCTTCGTCGGGAGCCTCGCGCAGCCGGGATGAGCGGACCCTGGTTGCCAATCTCGGCGATTCGCCGGCGATCCCTCAGCTGACGCTTTTCATGGAAGGGCGTGGTGACCCTTACGGACTGAAGAAGCTCGTGGGTGGCAAGGCCCTCCATTTCACTCCCTTTATCGCCTCGGTGCAACGGGGCCCCGAGGTCCTGCAGATCCTGTCAGATGAGCCCCTCGGCCCCGGCACTCGCAATCGGCCGGGCGAACTCTCCTCCTTCGTGTCGCACCTCACGTTCCCGGCAACCGCTGAGGTTTGGATCGGCGAGCGGCAGATCCCGGACACTCCACCCGAGCGTTCCATCCCAGTGGCAGCGGGCGTTCCACTCTTTGTGCGTTGCGGCGAGGCCGTGATCGGTGTCCGGATACTGCTCGCCACCACCACCACGGGTGAGTTTGCCCCGGTGCACTGGGTGCGAGACGACGGGGTCACCGAGGCGCGTCGTTTCACCGTGCAGCATGCGTCCAGCGAGCCGACAGGTCGGGCCCACCTTGCAGTCTATTTCCAGGCCAGCGAGGGTCTCGATGCTGCTGCTTTTGCCACCTGGCGGGCCGCCTTCACCTCCATCAAGGCCGAGGCCAGGCTCGTGGACGGTAGGCTGGTGGCGGAGGCGGCAGGACTCCGCGGTCCTCTGCGAATCAAGGCCGACCCGGTCAAACAAGTCCGATTGGAAGTGACCGGCGGCGAACCGCCAGGGCTGCTGTCCGTCAACGGACGAGACCTGGGCCGGGAGCTCCTTGGACCGGTTCCGTGAAATCCCGGCTAGCGGACGACCCCGGTCCGTTGAGCCGGACGGCCCACGATCTCGAGGTAGACTTGGACGGCCCCTTCCTGAGCAACGAGATCGATCGCGTGCGCCAAGTCCTTGAGCGCGCGAGGCTCGGCGCTGTCCTGACTCTGTCCCATGCGGCAATCAAACTCCCAGGCATTGTACCCTTCCGGCAGCGGCCGCCGGCGCTGGCGCCGCACGTCGCGGTTGATTTCGTGGCGGATCTTGTCGCGCACGCGGGCATCATCACGACCGGGAGACTGTAGGGGGAACGTTTTCTTCACCGCTCCGGATCGTTGGCCGCTTCCGCGCGAGTTCAACCTCTTTCCCCGGACTCCAAAGCACGCGCTTCCGGCGAAGTCGGCCCCAGGGACAAGGAAACGTCGCTTTTGCCCGAGTCAGACCTGAGACTCCTGCGATCAATCCGTTTCCAGAACCCCCACCCTGCGCCGGCTGTGGTCGTTGCTGCCACTGGGTCGTCACACTCCGACCAGGAGACTCGGTCCCAGAATCCTACGTGGTGGATCGGAACGGCGAGCGGTGCATGGACCAGCGCGCCGACGGAGCGTGTGTCGCCCTGGATCCGGTGACACGCCTTTGCACCCTCTACGATCAGCGGCCGCTCACCTGCCGTGAGTTCGACCGCGGAACCGCCCTGTGCCACCAGGCCCTCGGTTGGATCAGCGCATCGATGGACGCAGGCGACGGCGCAACTCGGCCGCCAGGATAACCTGCTGCCGACAGATGAGCTTGAGTGCGTCGGGCGTAGCGTCGGTGGGCACCTCGCAGGAATACGCCACGGACAAGGCGGAGGCGGGCGGGAGTTTCCCCGACTGCAACCGCTTCTGGCAAACGGACAGCAAGCTGCTGGAGCGTGACTCTATCACAAGGTAGACGGTTTCACCGGTTTTCGTCGCGCCCGTGATCACCGCCACGCCCAAGGCTTGGGGCGGGATTGCCTTTTCCAGGCTTTCGGCCTCGCAAACAGTCAGTCCGAAGTCTTTTCGCCAGTCGGGAAGCGGAGAATCCATCCGACAGCTTCCCGACAAAGCGGCCCCAACTCAACGTGTTTCCGCGAATGTCAGGGTCCTTGGCTCGACTTTGGCCGGGCCTCGCCGCGAAGCACTGGGGGGAGGCGCACCGTCCGAAACAGCACCGGCCCGACGGGCTCGGGGTTGGCCCGGGTGAGAATCATGTGACCGCCGTCCATGCATCAGCCGCGACAGATCGTCCACGGCCTGCTGGGTGACGACGGCCTGCGCACTGAGTTCTTCCGCCGCCGCCGCTGTTTCCTCCGCGCTGGCGGCGTTGCGCTGCGTGACCTTATCCATTTCGGAAACGGCCCGGTTAAGCTGGGAAATACCCTGGGTCTGTTCGTGGGAGGCGGTCGCTATCTCCGCGACCAAGGCGTCGACCTGACGAGACTTGGTCACAAGGTCGGTCAGGGAGGCCCCGACGCGCTCGACCACTCGAACCCCGTGGTCGCTCTTCTTCACCGAGTCCGCAATTCGCTCCGCCGTGGCCCGGGCACACTCGGCTGAGCGCTGCGCCAAACCCCGCACCTCGTCGGCAACCACGGCAAATCCCGCACCGGCTCCTCCGGCGCGGGCCGCTTCCACGGCGGCGTTGATCGCGAGGATGTTGGTCTGAAAGGCGACTTCATCGATGGTCTGGATGATCTTGGAGATTTCTCCACCCGAGTCCTTGATTGCCTGCATGGCCTTCCGCATTTCGGCCATGTCGGCGACCCCGGCGTTGGCCGCCTCGCAGGCTTTGGCGGAGATGCCCTTGGCCTGGCCGGCATGATCGGCATTGCGCTGGGTCATGGAGGAAATCTCTTCCAACGACGCACTCGTCTCCTCAAGGGAGGCCGCCTGTCGGGTCGCACCCTCGGCAAGCGACTGGCTCGAGGCGGAGACCTGCGTTGAAATGCTCGCCGTCTGTCCGGCTCCCGCGGTGAGCCGATCGGTCACCTGACGCATCGGCTCGATCAGGGACCGGAGGATGGCGGCGACAACCAACACGCTGACCAGGGTGACCACCACGGCGGCGATGAGACTGAGGTTGCGCAGTCGCGTCGTACTTTCTTCAATACTCACCATCGCTTGGTCGAGTTCATCCACCTGGCTTCGAACAAAGGAATCCAGCGGTTGCCGCAAGCGGAGACTCGCCTCGTCGAAGGCCGGCATCAGGGGATTTCCGCTGGCTGGTCCGCCCTTCACGTAGGTTTGCGCAGTGGAGACACCCGCCGCGTAGTAACTTTCAAAGTCAGCACGGAGCTTGGAGACCGCCTGCAGGCCAGCACTATCACCTTCGCTCTGGTACATGGCTTCAAAGCGCGAAATGCCCTTCCGAAACTCTCCCGCCGCCTTTTCGGCCTCCGCAAATCCACTGTCCAAACCATCCTGCCCGCGAGTGGCGGCAACATCCGAAAGAAATTCTTGGATTTGCAGTACGTTGACCTTCAGGTTCTGTGCCACCTCGGCAAAGACCACGCTCTCCTCCTTGGTGCGTCGTGCCTTTTCCTGAATTCTTGACGTGAAAATCACCTGCGCTACCGCGGTGATCACGATGGCCGAGATGGGCACGACCAGCGCAATGATCAGTTTTGCGCGCAGAGAGAGGCTCAGGGCTCGATCTCCGGAGACTTGGGTGGCGATTTGGGTCATGGTAGTGCGAACGTCGTGACCGCGTGTGCCGCCCAATCGCAAACTTTCGATAAAACGCCCCTGTCCGACGGATTCGGGACCGAGGTCGTTTCAGGGTGAAGGTTGACGGGGTGGCTCGTGATCGTGAATTTTAGATGCATGGACCCGGCTAAGAAGAATCCTTAGTCGGACTCTTCGTAGTCTCGGCCACCCTTCCCAACTCCTTCAGGACGAAGTGGTGCCCACCTCCGCCTAATAGCGCACCTGATAGTGGACATTATCCGGAAATCGCCGGTCGTCACCTCCCTCTTCTCCCGGCCAACTCCGGCACCTCACCCCGTCCCGATCCGACCCCCTGCACTCGCAGGACGCCGTTAAGCCACTTCGACGGCAAACAACTCCTCCTCGGCCCGCTGCTGCTCGCGCGCGGAAAGGTGCTGAAAGGCAATCGAGGTGCGAACGCGATCCCGGAGCTCGACGAACCGCTTTTCAATCAAGTCCGTCGCCCGCTCCAACTCGACGCGCGCCTTGGGTTCCACGCCTTCACGCGGAGTACCGATGCCCAGCAGGTAGGCGGCCCGGGCCATGACCAGCGCATCCAGCCAGGCCATCTCCCAAACCGAAGCCTGCGCATAGTAGGCAGGAAAACGACGGCGCACGTCGGCAACGAGTCGATCCGTGTCAATCATGGGTGCGGTGCGCGTGTCGGGCGAAAGGTCTGCCCCCTACTCCACCCGAAGCGCGACTTCGGGTGCCTCATTGCGCGGATTGTTGACCAACGAGGAGATGCGCCACGCCACCATGTCCTCCGCCGGATACGCGGTGCAGAAGGCGCGGAACTCCGGCTCGGTCAGGGCCCCGGGGCGCACCCACGCACGCGCCCGTTCGCCGTCGAGGAGCACGGGCATCCGGTCATGGATCGACGCCACCAGCGCATTAGGAGCGGTTGTCAGCAACGTATAAGTCGCGGGGCGAAGGCCCTCCACCGCCGACTCGAACAGGCCGGCGAAAAAGAACGGCCGCTCTTCGCGGCGCGCGATGCAGAAGGGAATCTTGGTCTTTTCGTCCACCCGCTTCCATTCGTAAAACGCGTCGGCCGGCACCAGGCATCGCCGGCGCTGGATCGATTGCCGGAACATGGGTTTCGCATACGCCTCTTCACTGCGCGCATTGATCGGCGCCAGTTTGGGTTTCTCGGATTTCTCCCAGAACGGCACCAAACCCCAACGCATCGCCTCAACGCGAGGCACGCCGTCGTGCGCATGGGCGACCGGGAGGAACTGGGACGGCGCCACGTTCCAACGCTGCAGAAACTCGGCCATGGTGAGATCGCCCCCCAACACCGCTTTAACCGCCTCGGCAATCAGCTTGGGATCCTTGAAACGGTAACGGCCGCACATGACAGCGACCGTGACACGTTGCCGGGACGTGGCAAGGTCACGGTGGGGCATCCCGGGGCCCATGGAAAATTCCACCCGTTTTCCCGCGACCTCCTTTTTGCAAAAACCGGGCTGGCCGTTGCCCCGAGATCCAGTTGAGGTGATCCCATGCCCGCATCCGACTCCCGTCCCCATGGCGAGCCGTTTTTCACCGGAGGTCAGCGCAAAGTCGTTGCCGCCGCCCTGGCCTGCACCTCCTTCGCCGTACTGGCAGGATTGCTGGTGGGCGCATTCTACGTGCTGGGAATCGTGGTTTCGCAGTTCTCAGGCGTGCTCTGGCCGCTCGCCATGGCCGGCATCCTCGCACTCATGCTGCGACCGGTGGTCGAATTCCTGGAGGCTCGCTTCAAGGGCCGCCGGCTCGCGGCCGTGATTGTCGTCGCAGGGGGCATGTTGATGCTGTTCGCCGGGATCCTGCTGATCGTGGTCCCTCCTGCGGTGGACCAAATCATCGACCTCATCGCTTTCCTACCTCAGGTCTGGCAGGACGGGTCGAACTACCTCCAGAAGAACTATCCGGAATGGGCCCGGATGGCTGAGCGCCAACTGCAAAACCCGACAATCAAGAGTCTGGTGGACCAGGCCACCCAGGAGATTCAGGGACTCTTCAAACTGGCAGTCCCCTCCCTCAAGGCCGCCGGGAGCGGCATCGCCGGCGTATTCGGATTCGCCACGCACCTCGCGGTGGTTCCGATCTACGTGATCTTCTTCCTGATGTCTCGGGGGAATCCGTCGTCCCGACTGCCGGAACAACTGCCCTTTCTGTCCACCGGAGTGAGAAATGACGTCGTTTTCCTCGTCAGCGAATTCATTGCCATCGTGGTCTCGTTTTTCCGCGGCCAGCTGCTGATCGGAATGATCATGGGCCTGCTCTACGCCGTGGGCTTTTCGTTGGTGGGACTGAAATTCGGCGCCGTCATCGGCATGCTGCTCGGTTTCCTCAACGTCATTCCCTACCTGGGTTCCATCCTCGGTCTGGTGGTGACAATCCCCATCGCCCTCTTCCAGCCCGACGGGGGATGGAAGCTCGTCGCCTTCATGCTCGGCGTCCAACTGGTCGTGCAGAACATCGAAGGATGGATCCTTACTCCGAAGATCATGTCGGATCGGACCGGGCTCCACCCGGTGGTCGTCATCGTGGCCATCTTCTTCTGGGGAACCGCGCTCGACGGACTCCTCGGCATGGTGCTCGCCATTCCCCTCACCGCCTTTTTCGTCACCGCCTGGCGCCTCGCCAAACGGAAGTATTTGTACGTCGAAGCGGTTCCACCGAGCGCTTAATTCGTCCCATTATCGGGACAACCTAATCCCACGAACGCCCGGAAACCGACATTTCGGGCGACCCTTCCGGTAGTTTATAGAATTAACAGTCAGGCACTTAACTTAAAAACGGGCGCTTGGCACAAGGGCTGCAACCGGAGGGTAACGCACCGCCAGCATGGATATCCCTCGCCCTTCCCAAGCCAAAGCCCGCCGCAACCGTCGCATTCTCATCGGAGCGGTGGCCGTCGCCGTGACGGTCGGGTTGACGGTTTTGCTCTCCCGGCTAAAGCCCGCGGCGCCGACGGTGGAACGAAATCTGGTCTGGGTGGATACGGTCAAACGCGGCCCGATGATCCGTCAGGTTCGCGGTCTGGGGACGCTGGTCCCCGAGGAGATTCGCTGGGTGGCAGCCCGCACGCAGGGCCGGGTAGAGCGCATTGTGCTTCGTCCTGGCGCCCCGGTGGAGCCGGAGAGCGTGATCCTCGTCCTCACCAATCCCGACGTGGAACAAGCCGCCGACAACGCCCAGTCTCAGCTGGACGCGGTCGAGGCGGAGCTCGTGAACCTCAAGGTGCAGTTGGAACGCAATCTCCTCGAGGCGGAAGCCGCCGCGGCCCGCGCCAAAAGCGACTACGAACAGGCCAAGTTGCGCGCCGAGGTGAACGAGGAGTTGTTCAAGGATGGACTGATCTCGCCGCTGGAAATGCGGCTCTCGCGGGTGACCGCCGAAGAGTCCTCCACGCAGAATGCGATCGAGCAAAAGCGTTTCGCCTTTTCCAAGGACTCCATCGCTCCGCAACTTGCCGTCAAGCAGGCCGAACAAAACCGGTTGCGCGCCCAAGTCCGCCTGCGCAAGGCCGAGCTCGATGCCCTCCAGGTGCGCTCCGGCATGAGTGGCGTGCTGCAACAATTGCCGGTTGAAGTCGGTGCCCAAGTCCAGCCCGGCGCCAACCTCGCCCGCGTCGCCGATCCGACCCGCCTGAAGGCGGAGGTTCGCATCGCGGAAACCCAGGCCAAGGACATTCAGGTGGGCCAGGTGGCCTCGATCGATACCCGAAACGGGATCGTTCCCGGCCGTGTCATCCGGATCGACCCCGCCGTGCAGAACGGCACGGTGCTGGTCGACGTCAGTCTGGAGGGCGGTCTGCCCAAGGGCTCCCGGCCTGATCTGTCGATCGATGGCACAATCGAACTGGAGCGGCTCAACGACGTGCTCTTCGTCGGCCGCCCCGCCTTCGGCCAGGAGGGCAGCACGGTCGGCATCTTCCGGCTCGACGCGGCCGGCGCCTACGCGGCCCGCACCCAGGTGCGTTTGGGTCGCAGCTCGGTGAATACCGTTGAAATTCTCGGCGGACTCCAGATTGGCGACCAGGTGATCCTCTCCGACATGTCCCAGTGGGACAGCTCCGATCGCATCAAACTCAACTGAACCCAGCTGCTCCCGTCCCCATGATCACGACCCTTTTCATCATCGCCGCCCTGGCGACGCTCGTCGCCTTCGACTCCAGCTCGTAACCGCGAATCCTTTCCTCGCTCTTCCCCGAACACCCATCCGCCCTCACCTCCCATGTCCTCCCTGATCAAACTTGATAGCGTCACCAAGGTCTTCCTCACGGACGAAGTTGAAACCCACGCGCTGTCCGGCATCCACATCGACATTCGCAAGGGCGAGTACGTGGCCATCGCCGGTCCGTCAGGCTGCGGAAAGTCCACGCTGCTTTCCATCCTCGGACTGCTCGATTCGCCGACCGACGGCACCTACATGCTCAACGGCCGCCCGGTGCAGGACCTTTCGCTGCCGGAGCGCGCCCGTATCCGCAATCGCGAGATCGGGTTCATCTT
>JAXMHM010000032.1:0-112059 GCA_046346755.1 Opitutaceae bacterium
CGCGCCCGTATCCGCAATCGCGAGATCGGGTTCATCTTCCAGTCTTTTAATCTGATCGGCGACCTCACCGTTTACGAGAACGTCGAACTTCCCCTGACCTACCGGGGCATGCCCGCCGCGGAACGCAAGGCGGCGGTCACCGAGGCTCTGGAGAAGGTCGGCATGGGCCACCGCTCCAAACACCTGCCCTCGCAGCTCTCGGGCGGTCAACAGCAGCGCGTCGCCGTCGCGCGCGCGCTCGCCGGCAAACCCGCCGTCCTGCTCGCCGACGAACCGACCGGAAATCTCGATTCCAAGAACGGAGACGCCGTCATGCAACTGCTCTCCGAACTGCACAAGGGCGGGGCCACCCTCGTCATGGTCACGCACGACGCCCGCTTCGCTCGTCACGCGGATCGCACGATCCACATCTTCGACGGACGCGTGGTGGAGGAACGGGTCGAAACCAAGTCCTGATCCGGCGACGGCCCGCTCCCGCCGAACCGCTCCCGCATGCTCAACGACCTGCGGCACGCCCTTCGGCTGCTCGTCAAGGCGCCCGGCTTCACGATCACCGCCGTGATCGTGCTGGCCTTGGGCATAGGACTGAACACAGCGATGTTCAGTCTCATCCACGCGCTCGCGTTCAGCGGACGGACCTTCGCCGAACCGGATCGGGTGCTGCAGCTGTTCAGCCGCGAAACCAAGGACAAGAAGCAATACCGCCCCTTTTCCTACCCAGCCTACACGTACATCCGCGACCGTACGGAGGTGTTTCAGGGCGTGCTGGCCCACAACCTGACCATGGTCGGGGTCGGCGCCGGACGGGACTCCCGCCGTTCTTTCAGCGCGATCGTGAGCGCAAACTACTTTGAGGTGCTTGGGGTGAGACTGGCCCGGGGACGCACCTTCAGCGCCGAGGAGGGCGCACCAAACGCGGCGATTCCAGTCGCCATCGCCAGTCACCAGTTTTGGAAAAAATCCGGGGCGCGGGCGGACTTTGTCGGCTCCGTGGTCACGGTCAACGAACGCCCGTACACGATCATCGGCATCGCTCCGGAGGGCTTTACCGGAACCATGATGATGATCGATCCGGAACTCTATTTCCCGTTTGGCGTGTTCGATGTGCTGAACAACGACACCCAACCCGAACAGCGGCATGCACTCGATCGTCCCAATGGATACAATCTCTACCTGGTGGCGCGCCTGAAGGACGGCGTCACCGCCGAGAACGCGAGCGCCTCGCTCGAGGTCATTGCCCGGCAGTTGGAGGAACGTTATCCGGTCGAACACAAGGACCAGACTCTCATCCTCGGAACCCTGCCCCGGCTCAGCACCAGCACCGAACCCAGCAGCGACGAGTCGCTCTCGGTTCTGGGTGCCTTGCTTCTGGGCATGACGGCGATTGTGCTGCTGGTGGTTTGTCTCAATCTCGCCGGGCTCCTGCTCGCCCGCGGACACGCGCGCCGCAAGGAGATTGCCATCCGCCTCGCTCTTGGCGGCGGACGATTTCGCATCGTCCGGCAGCTGCTGACCGAAGGGCTCGTCCTCGCGATCCTTGGCAGCCTCGGTGGGCTCGTGCTCGCCAACGGGTCCGCCGATTTCCTGATCCGGTCGCTTGAGTCGCTTCTGCCCATCCGCTTCTACTTTCCAGGCGCCTCCTCCTCGGCGGTGCTGGGCGCAACCGCCGGTTTTTGTCTCCTCGCAACCGTCTTCTTTGCGCTGGGGCCCGCCTTGAAACTCTCCCGCAGCGAGGTGCTTTCCGACCTCAAGCATCAGGCCGGCGAAGACGCGCGCACGTCCCGCTCGCGATGGATGCCGCGGCATCCGCTGGTGGTTGCCCAAATCGCCCTCTCGCTCGCCCTGCTCATCAGCGCCGGGCTCTTTGTCCGCATGGCCTATCGCGTCACGCGACACCCGACCGGATACCAGGCGGACCAGACCCTGCTGGTGGAGGTCGATGCCAGCCTGGGCGGACTCGACGAGGGACGGAGTTTGCCGCTTTACCTGGAGCTCGAGTCCAAGCTGGCGGCCCTGCCGGGTGTGGAAACGGTCAGCCTCGCCTCGGTCGCGCCCTATGGCTTTCTCAAGATCAGCCGTCCCGTCAAACGGGCCGGGATCAACCCCGGACCCGGAAGTCGTCCGGCCACCGCCGCCGAGGGCCTTGCCTACTCCGCCTCCTGGAACAGCGTGGGCGCCGACTATTTCAAGACCATGGGCCTGCCTCTTCTGCGAGGACGGGCCTTCCAGCGAGGAGAGACGACGACGCGCACCGCCAACCCCGGTGTGATTGTGGACGAGGTCCTGGCCCGAAAACTCTGGCCGGACGGCGATGCGCTCGGCCAGCGCGTGGAGTGGGGCGAGCGGGACGCGATGGTGGCAGCCTCGGATGAGAGCTCCTCGATCGGCGCCTCGCGCGATCTCTCGGGACAGCAGGGGCAGGTCAAGGTGTTTGAAATCATCGGCATCGTTCCCGCCACCCGGGCCAGCTTTTTCCAAAAGGAGCCTTCCGGAGCGATTTACGTCCCCTATGCGCACGGCTTCCTCAGCAACAGTCACTTCCATATTCGTGTGAAGGGCCCCGAAGGCACCCGCTCTCCCGCCCTGATCGAATCCATCCGCTCGACCGTGCGCACCGCAGCGCCGGGCGTTCCGCTGCTGGGCCTCCGTACTTTTCGCCACCACCTCGATGCCTCGGTGGAATTCTGGATCGTGCGGGTGGGCGCCGCCCTCTTCACGCTCTTCGGAGCCTCGGCGCTCCTTGTCGCCGTGGTCGGCGTGTATGGGATTAAGTCGTACGCGGTCTCTCGCCGCACCCGCGAGATCGGTGTGCGCATGGCACTGGGTGCGGAACCGGGGCAGGTGCAGCGGATGATTCTACGCGAAGGCATGGCGATGACCGCGCTCGGCCTGGCCTGCGGTGGAGTGATGGGGGCGGCGATTGGCCGCCTGTTCTCCGGGCTTTTTTCCGAGGTGCAGGCCTTTGATCCTCTTTCATTTCTACTGGCCGCCGCGGGATTGGCGCTGGCCGCCTTGCTGGCGTGCTGGATTCCAGCACGCCGGGTGGTCCGGGTCGATCCTGTCCTGGCATTGCGCACCGAATAGCCCCTCCACCCCGCGACCATGATTGTCCTGCTGCGCTCCGCGTTCCGTTCGGTGGCCCGGGCACCCAGTTTCAGTCTCGTCACCCTGCTGGTCCTGGCCCTCGGGATTGGAGCCACGACGGCCATCTTCTCGGTGGTGCACACCGTTCTCCTCGCGCCGCTCGCCTACCACGACGGCGACCGGCTCGTGCAGATCCAATCCCGCCATGCGGAACAGGGAGTCTCGGTGCTCGCTCCGGCGGCCTTCGTCGACCTGGCCCGGGATGCTCGCGCCTTTTCCGTGCTCGCCGCGCAGCGCTACGACTACGTCAACCTGACCAAGACCGCCTCACCCACGGTGCTGACCGGAGTCCAGGCCACGGACGCCTACTTTCGGCTTTTCGGTGTCGCCCCGCTGCTGGGGCGCACGTGGAATCCTGACGAAACCCGGTCCGGCGGACCGCCGGTCGTGGTGCTGGGGGAGGGACTGTGGCGGGCGCAGTTCGGCGGGCGCGACACGCTGGTCGGCGAGACCATCGTGCTCGATGACACGGCGCACACGGTCATCGGCATTATGCCAGCCTCCTTCGGCGACCCTTGGGGGTCTGGGCAGCTGTGGCGGCCGATTCCCATGGATGGCTCGGAGGCGACCGTCCGAAATTCCCGTTTCTGGGGGGCGTTTGGCCGGCTAGCCGCGGGAGCAAGCCTGGAACAGGGTAACACGGAACTCGGGCTGCTCGCCCGGCGGATGGAGCTGGCCCATGATCAGGACCATCGCGGATGGACCCTGGAAGCGCTGGATCTTCGTGCGATCCTGGTCGGAAACTATCGCCAGGGGCTTTGGGTCCTGCTCGGTGCGGTGGGCTGCCTGCTTCTCATCACCTGTGCCAACGTGGCTGGCCTCTCGGTGGTGCGGGCCCTCGCCCGTCAAAAGGAACTGGCGGTGCGGGCCGCCGTCGGAGCCTCAGCGGGACAATTGCTCCGGTTGTTGCTGGCGGAGAGTCTGCTGCTGGCCGTCGCGGGCGGATTGTTGGGACTCCTTTGCGCCCATTGGGGAATCAGCGCGATCATCACCGCCGTGGGCAGCGGGTGGCTGCCGCGCTCCAGTGAAATTGCCATCCATGCACCCGTCCTCGTCGCTTCATTGCTGCTGACGCTGGCAACCGGCTTCGCCTTCGGCCTCGCCCCCGCCCTCGCCGCCAGCCGCACTCAACCCAATGACGTGCTCAAGGACCATTCCGGTCGAGGTTCGGCCGGCCCCGGCGCGCGCCGGATCCGCTCGGCCCTGGTCGTGGCCGAAATTGCGCTCGCGGTTGTGCTTCTGGTGGGGACCGGACTCCTGGCCCGCAGTTTTGTCGGACTCATGCGAAGGGATCCAGGTGTGCGCACCGAGTCGGTTCTATCCGTCGGACTGGCGCTTTCCGCCAAGCGATACGACACGAACGAAAAGTCGCGGGCCTACTACGAACGGATCGAAGAAACGGTCCGGGCCCTGCCGGGCGTGGCATCGGTGGGGTTTACCCAAACCGTGCCGTTCACCTGGGGTATTCCCGCCACCTTCATTCCGATTGGACCCTCGGCGATCGACGAACGCTCGGCTCCCTCCGTTTTCTACGATTCGGTCAGCCTCAGTTACTTTTCCACCCTCGGAATACCCCTGCTCAAAGGACGGCTCTTTGCCGCCAGCGATCACGCGGGCGCACCGCCGGTGGCCGTGCTGAGCGAGGCCACGGCGCGCCGTCTGTTTGGAACCGACGATCCCATCGGGCGCATCCTGCGACCCGCCGATCCAGCCTCCAAGTTACGCGTCGAGGTGATTGGTGTGGTCGCCGACGTGCGGCGCACGGGACTTGCTTCGAAGGAGCTCCCCCTGCAGATGTACCGTTCCCTGACCCAGCGACCCACCGCCTTCGCCACCCTCATGATCCAAAGTCGCATCGGCCCCGAACCCCTCGCCCAGGCGGTGCAGAAGGCGATTTGGAGTCTCGACCCCGACCAGCCCATATCCCGCGTCACCTCGGTCGACCGCCTGCTCGCCAACACCGTCCTGCAGCCGCGCCTTTACCTCCTGCTGTTCACGCTGTTCGCCGGGCTGGCCGTGACACTGGCGGCGATCGGTTTGTATGGTCTCATCGCCTACGGAATTCTGCAACGCACCCGGGAGTTCGGGATTCGCACCGCTCTGGGCGCCACCCGACGCGAATTGCTTGCGCTCGTGCTCGGCGAAGGGGGACGCCTGGCGTTCGTCGGGGTGGGACTGGGATTGTTGGTCGCCTGGTGGGGGGCGGGCCTGATGGAGGAGATGATTTACGACGTGCCCTCCCGAGATCCGCTGGTGTTTGTCGGCGTTGCCGCGCTGCTGGGTGCGGTTTCACTGGTGGCCTGCTACCTGCCGGCACGACGCATCCTGGGACTCCAGGCCGTTGACGCGCTGCGCGCGGACTGAGACAACGCCTCGCTCCCCATGTGGCAGGATCTGCGCTTCGCCTTTCGGCTTCTCATCAACCAACCTGGATTCGCCTGCATCGCCATCCTGGCGCTCGGGATCGGCATCGGCCAGGCCACCACCACCTTCAATTCCTTCAGCGCCATCCTGCTCCGTCCCCTGCCCTACCTGCAGGATGAGGACAACGTGCTCTATGTGGAGCAGGTCCAGGTCAAGTCACCCGAGAACCGGCTGAACCTCTCGTTGCCAGACTACCTCGATGTCCGGAAATCGAGCAAGACGCTGGAGCGTCCGACCATCCTGATGAGTCGGACCCTGATCATCGGCAACGCCGACCGCCCGATCCGCCTCTTCGGTACGTCGATCTCCGCCGAGGGGTTCGCCATGCTCGGGGTCACACCGTATCGGGGCCGACTCTTCCGGCCCGACGAAGACGCCCACGGCGCCGCTCCGGTGGCCATCCTGAGTTACAAGACCTGGCAAAAGCACTACGGGGGGCGCGAGGATGTTGTCGGAAAGACGACCACCATCAATGGAGCCGAGGTGACGGTGGTCGGGGTGATGCCGCCCGGATTTGGTTTCCCGGAAAACACCGACGCCTGGATGCCGTTCCTCTACAACGAAAAGGACTACCCCCGGGGCAACCACTCGTTTCCGGTGTACGCCCGGCTGAAGGCGGGCGCCACGCTGGATGAGGTGCAGGCGGAATTACAGGTCCTGTCCGGCCAACTTGCCCAGCAGTACAAGGAAACGAATGCCGGCGTCGCCCTCTCGGTGCGCCGTCTTCGCGAAGCGTCCACCTCCGACCTCGAGGTGCTGATGCACCTGACGCTGGGGGCGGTGCTCTGCGTCCTCCTGATCGCCTGCGCCAATGTCGCGAACCTGCTTCTGGCCAAGGCCGTCGGCCGACACCACGAGGTGGCGATCCGGATTGCCTTGGGCGCATCGCGGGGACGCATCATCCGCCAGTTGCTGACGGAGAGCCTGGTGCTCGGCCTGTTGGGCGGAGTGCTGGGCCTGGTCCTGGCGGTGTGGGACAACGCGCTCATCATCGGCACCATCCCGGTCGACCTTCCGTATTGGATGAACTTTGACTTCGACTGGCGGGTTTTCGCCTTCACCACGATCGCCGCGGTCGTTTCCTCGTTGATTTTCGGTTTGGCCCCGGCCCTGCAGATCACGCGCAACATCGCCTTGGAACTCAAGGAAGGGGGCCGGGGCGGCGTCGGTTCCCCCCGGGCGCAACGGCTGCGGCAGCTGCTGGTCATCGCCCAGGTGGCGCTGGCGACCGTGCTGCTGATCGGTGCAGGGCTCATGGTGCGCAGTTTCCTGAAAATCCAGCATACGGACCCTGGTTTTGATCCCAAGGGACTCCTGACATTCCGCGTGGGGCTGCCCCCCACCCAATACACCGACAAGACCATCGCGCGCCGGTTTTTTGCCCAACTGACGCGAGCCCTGTCCGAGCTTCCGGGGGTGGAGTCGGCAGGCGCGGCCAGCATGCTTCCCTCCCAGGGGCTCAACATCAACGCCTTCTCCATCGAGGGCCGGCCCAGGCCGGACACCTTGAGCGAACATCCTTTTGCCGTGGCCCGTGAAATCACCCCCGGCTATCTCAAGACCCTGCGCATCCCGCTGCTCCGCGGCCGCGACATCCTGGAGACGGATACCAGTGACAAGCCCCTGGTGCTGCTTGTCGACCAGGCTTTTGTCGACCGTTGGTTTCCCGGCGAAGATGTCCTTGGACGCCGGCTCAATTTCGGCGACCACGACAAGCCCGCCGACTGGGCGACGATTGTCGGCATCGTCGGTACCGTGCCCCAGCGCCTGGACAACGACGTTCCCGGTTTCAACGTCTACAGCGCGGTGGACCAGCAATCGAACTACTTCCTGACCTGCGCCATCCGGGTCCGGGGTGATCCCCTCGCCTACGCCGCTGCGGCCCAGCGCGCGGTCACCTCGGTGATGCCGGGAATTCCGATCTACACGGTGCAGACCATGGAAAAGAACCTGCTCATTTCGTACTGGCACCGGAAGTTCTTCAGTCGCGTCTTCGCCAGCTACGGCCTCGTCGCCCTTTTTCTCGCCTCCCTCGGCATTTACGGGGTCATGACGTATTCAGTCAGTCAGCGCACCCAGGAAATCGGCGTGCGCATGGCCCTGGGCGCGCAACCGGAGGATGTTCTGCGGCTGGTGGGACGCCAGGGTCTCTGGCTCGTCGGCACTGGACTCGTCCTGGGACTGGCCGGCGCACTGGCGGCCACCCGACTG
Organism: Opitutaceae bacterium; assembly: GCA_046346755.1. GTDB lineage: Bacteria > Verrucomicrobiota > Verrucomicrobiia > Opitutales > Opitutaceae > UBA6669. The sequence continues at coordinate 7,780 of JAXMHM010000032.1, forward strand.
ATGGCCAGTTTCCTCTACGGCGTCAGCCCCACCGATCCGCCCACGTTCTTTTTGCTCTCCTTCATTCTCGCCGCCATCGGCCTGCTCGCCAGCTGGCTGCCCGCGCGGCGCGCGACCCGGATCGCGCCCATGGCGGCGCTGCGCAGCAGTTGATACGCTTCCCGCAAGATCGGCGCGGGGCAAACGTCCCATTCTTGGGACAGCGAAATCTCGTTTTCAGCGCGCCACGTCTGTGGCGCGTGATGGCTGAATAACATAACCTACTGCCTGATAGAACGATGAACCCATAACCCGGGATTGGCACAGGCTGTGCAATGATCAGCCACCTTGCCGCGGCCCGGAGCGCTTGGTCGCACCACGCCTCCCGTTCGTCGTCACCCACCGTCACTGATCGCCCTCGTCGCCCTCCATGTTTTTCGAAACGCTGGTCCAGGATATCCGCATTGGCCTCCGAGTCCTGGCCAAGGAAAAAGGCTTTTGTGCGCTGGCGATTTTCGTCCTTGCACTGGGTATCTGCGGAGTCACGACGATGTTTGCGGTGGTGAACGGCGTCCTGCTCCGGGGTTTCAATTTTCCCCAGGCTGAGGAGTTGGTGGATGTGCAGATGGTCGACCCGGCCAATTTTTCGCCGACCAATTTCAACTCCCGCATGACGACGGCGGATTTTGCCGAGCTCAAGGCCCAGGTGACCTCCTTCGCCGCCTTCGCCGGTTATCTCAATGGATCGACGATCAACATGACCCACAACGGGGTCGCGCAGCGTCTCACCGGTGGCTATGTGACCCATGACTTTTTCCGGACCCTGGGTGTAAAGCCGGTCCTGGGTCGCGACTTCTTGCCGGAGGAGGACAAGCCCGGTGTCAACAAGGCGGTTCTCCTGACCGACGCGCTCTGGCGCCGCGAGTTTGGCGCCGACCCCGGCGTGCTGAACCGCCAGATCCGCATCAATGGTCGCTCGGCTTCGATCATCGGCGTCATGCCCCCCAAGTTCAGCTTTCCCGGCAACGAGGAGCTCTGGGTGCCGGTCAACACGGAGTTTCCGCCGCGCCCGCGCACCGACCGGGGCATCAACTTCATTTCGGTGATCGCACGGCTGAAGCCGGGAGTGTCGCACGAAACGGCCTCCGCCGAGGTCTCCACCTACGCCCGGCAGTTTGCGGCGGCTTTTCCCGAAACCAACCAGCAGTTCACCCAGGGTTGGGTGCGGCCACTCATCCAGGTGTTCACCGGCGGCCAGCTCTCCCAGTTGCTCTACACCATGCTGGCGTTCTGCCTCGGCGTGCTGCTCATCGCCTGTGTCAATGTGATGAACATGCAGTTCGGCCGGGCCACGCTGCGCACCAAGGAGCTCGCCATTCGCTCGTCGCTGGGCGCGAGTCGCCTGCGGCTGGTGCGCCAGATGCTGACGGAGAGTCTGCTGCTCGCGTTTCTTGGCGCCGTCATCGGAGTCGCACTCGCCCTCTGGTCCACCGACCTGCTGCAACAAGCCACGACCAATCTCGCCAATCCGATTCCCTCCTGGATGCGGTTCAAGGTGGATGCAGGTGTCCTCGCCCTCGTCGCCGTCGCCACCGGGCTTTCCGCCGTCATCTCGGGATTTGTGCCCGCCTGGCTCGCTTCCCGCACCAGTGCCGTGGAAGTCCTGAAGGAATCCGGCCGCGGCAACACGGGACGGTCCATGGGGATCATCACCCGGGGATTGGTCATCTTTCAGATCGTCGTCACCTCCATCCTCCTGATCGGCGCGCTCCTGCAGACCCAGTCGATCCTGAACCAACAGAAAATCGACTACGGCTACGACACCACCGCCATGACAGGTGCCCGGGTCGGCCTGATGGAGGGAGATTATCCGAACTCGGAATCGCGACGTCTGTTTTACGAGAAACTGCTGCGTGAACTCCAGGCCTCGCCCGAGTTGGAAGCGGTCGCCCTCACCAATCGCTTTCGCATGGTGTTCTCCGGTCAGTCTCCGGTGGAAATCGAAGGCAAGGTGTATGCCCAGGACAGTGACCGCACCGTGGCGCAGATGGAAAACATCTCACCGGGTTACAGTGAGGTGCTCCGCCAGCGGCTGCTCGATGGACGCGATTTCACCGAGTCCGATTCGGACCAGAAATTGCCGGTCGCAATTGTCAACACCACCTTCGCCCGCAAACATTTTGGGACCGAAAGCCCGATCGGACGGCGATTCCGTTCCACGCAGCAGAATGGCACCGCCCCGGGCCCCTGGCGACAGATCGTCGGGGTGGTGAGCGATGTGCGGATGATCGGCCCCTTCAACAACCAGTCGGACAACGCGGGCTACTATGTCCCGTTCTTCGCGGCCGCCGCTGGTCCGGCCGCCGAGGCGGCGCTCGCGCCTCAGTTCGCCACCATCCTCGCCCGCGCCAAGGGTGCCACCCGAGGGGAGGCGGCTGCCCAGGCGGTGCGGGCGGTCATTCGCAAGGTGGATCCTAACCTGCCGGCCTATTTCGTCGAGACACCCAAGATCAGTCTCGATCGCTTCATCGCCCAGAATCGCATCATCGCGACCATGTTCGCTGTCTTCGGCGGAGTGGCCATCGTGCTCGCCGCCACCGGACTCTACGGTGTCATGAGCTTTTCGGTCAACCAGCGCACCCAGGAATTCGGCATCCGCATGGCGCTCGGCGCCGATACGCGCTCGATCCTGACCATGGTGATGAAGCAAGGCACCTGGCAACTGACCTTGGGGCTCTTCGTCGGTCTCGGCATCTCCCTGCTGTTTGCACTCCTCGCCGAGCAGGGCATTCAGAACTTTCTCTTCGAAATTCGCCCCAGCGATCCGCTCACGTACGTGTCAGTGGCCCTGCTTCTCGGGTTCGTCGCAACACTCGCCAGTCTGGTGCCCGCCCTCCGCGCCACCCAGGTGGATCCCATGGTCGCGTTGCACGCCGACTAGCCCTCACTGGATTCGCATCTTTCTGCTGCCATGACCACCTCCGAACAAATCAAACTTTTCTGCATCGGCTTGAGCGTCGTGCTCAAGGATCGGCCCGCACCTTCCGTCGAAGCGGAAGAGCTGGTGCTCCTGGACGACGAAGCGGAGCAGGCGACTGTCACCCCGGCGCCTTCGGATACTCGCGCGGCCCCCTCCTCGGCTCGCTCGTCCTGAATCACCCGGACCTCTTTCGCTCCATGCCTTCGTCACCCCTGATCTCGCTCTCGCAGGTTGAAAAAGTTTATCCGCTCAAAGGCGGTCCCTTCTATGCGCTGCGCAACATCAACCTCGAGATCCAGTCCGGCGACTTTGTCTCGATCATGGGGCCGTCCGGATCGGGAAAATCGTCGCTCTTGCACATTCTCGGGCTGCACGACGCCTCGTGGTCGGGCGCGTACCATCTGCTCGGAGAGAAGGTTCACACCTTGGACAAGAAGAAGCGGTTCGAGCTGCAAAAGAAGCACATTGGTTTCGTCTTTCAGAGTTACCACCTCCTCGACGACCTCACCGTCTACGAGAATCTCGAGATCCCGCTCTCGTACCGAAACGTCACCAAGCGCGAGCGGGAAAGCATCGTCTGTGACATGCTCGATTCCTTTGCCATGGTCGCGAAGCGGGATCTGTATCCGAGTCAGCTATCAGGTGGTCAGCAACAGTTGGTCGGCGTCGCGCGCGCCCTCATCGCCAAGCCTTCGCTGCTCCTCGCCGACGAGCCGACCGGCAACCTCCACTCCGACCAGGGTCGCGAGATCATGCGCCTTTTCAAGAAGCTCAACCAAGAGGGCACCACGATCATTCAGGTGACGCATTCCCAGGAAAACGCCCAGTACGGCACCCGGACCCTGCGACTCGCGGACGGCATGCTGGTCAACTAGCCGCCGTCACGGAAGCCATCCGGTTGCGACCCGTCATCCCATGACTTCCCTCGTTCTCGCCGTTCGAACCCTCCGTCGCTCGCCTTCGTTCGTGCTCGGCGTTGTCCTCACGCTGGGCATCGCGCTCGCGGTGACGGTTTTTGTCTTTACCCTCACCAACAACTACCTGCTCCGGCCCCTGCCCTACGGTGACTCCGAGCGCCTGGCGGTGGTTTACGAGTATTCGATCAAGACCGGGCGCGAAAATTTCTCACGCGTGCCTTTCGGCAACGCCGTTGACGTCATCGAACAGTCCCGGTCGCTCCGCCGCGCCGCGATTCTTCGCAACGAGTCCGTGACGGTGCAGGGCCGCGATGGCACTGAGGTGGCCTTTGTCCAGCGTGTTTCACCCGTCCTGTTCCCCATGATCGGAACGCGAGCCGCGCTCGGCCGCACGCTCAATGAGACCGACGCCGCGGCGAATGCCGAGCCGGCCGTCGTGCTCTCGGACTCCCTGTGGCGCCGCAGATTCGGGGCGGACCCTGCCATTGTGGGCAAACGAGTTCGTTTTGACCGACGCGACTACGTCGTCACCGGCGTCCTGCCGGCTACATTTCGCATCCCCACGTTCGACGACAATCCACAGGCCTGGATCGCGCTGCCGCCTTCGGAATATCGGCGCAATGATCGTATCGAGCGGCGGCACCACGTCCTGGTCGAGCTGACGCCTGGCCACACGGTGTCGTCCTTCCAATCCGAAGTAGACGCCATCGCCTCGGACCTGCGTCGTTCTTTTCCTGCCACGAATGGCGACCGCGCCTTTCTTGTCACCAGCCTGAGAGACGACCTCGTCGGTATCTTCGGCCAGCTGCTCCTGCTTCTCCAGGCTGCGGTTCTCCTCGTCCTCGCTGCCGCCTGCCTGAACAGCCTTTGCCTGCTCATCGCTCGCAGCCTTCAGCGTCGGCGGGAGGTGGCGGTGCGACTCGCGCTTGGCGCCAGCCAGCGCCACCTGTTTACCCAGCTGTTCATGGAAGCCCTGGGACTCACCCTGCCTGCCGCCGGGCTGGCACTCGTGCTGGTCGCGGGATCGCTTCCCGCCCTGCTCCGCCTTGTACCCGCCATCACAGCGCTGCAGGCCGTCGGCACACCCACAATCGATGTCAACGTCATCGCCGCAGTGATCGCCGCGGCCGTGGTCATCGCGCTGGTCTTTAGCGCGGTCCCGCTGCTGCAGAGTCGCCGCCTGCCGCTCGAATCCACCCTGCGCGACGGAGGCCGGCTTCCTGGCTCCTCGGCGGGAAGCAAGGCCACGCGCTGGTTGGTCGTCGCGCAGGTTGCCGTCTCGCTCGCACTCCTGGTCTCCGCTCTTCTTCTCCTGCGCAGTCAACACCGGCTCGCACACGTGGACCTCGGCTATGCGGTGAGTGAACTCGACCAGTTTCGCATCGGTTTGCGGGGTGAGACGTTTCGGGATCCTCAGCGACGGCTCGCCTTCTATCGGCAAGTGTCCGACAACCTGCGCGAGCTTCCTGGCATTGTTGACGTTGGCGCCATGACCTTTCTGACCGTGGAGCCGCCCGCAGGGTACCAAGGGTTCACCGAGTTCGGCGACGGATTGCTGCTCACCGACACACCCAAACGCGCCGCAGTGCGCGGCATGGATCCCCACCTCTTCTCGGTGATCGGGCTCACCCTGCTTTCCGGACGTCCGCTTTCCGAAAACGACACAGCCGAATGCCCCGGGGTCGCCGTGGTCAGCGCATCCCTGGCCCGCAAGCACTGGCCGGAGGGCAATGCCTTGGGCAAACGCGTTCAATTCGATACCGCGGAGGGGCGATGGTACCAAATCGTGGGCATTGTCTCGGATATGCAGGGACTGGGAAGCCAGCCGCGTCCCGTCGACTCCTTCTACCTCAGTCTGGCCCAGCATCCCGTACCCGGCCTCGGCATCGGCATGCTGCTGCGGATGAAGGGACCGTTTCTCCCGTCGGAGACCTTGCAGAAGGCGGTTTGGAATGTGGATCCCAATATGCAGTTTTTCCGTCACCAGGCCGTCGCTGAGACCTACGAGCAAAGCGCCTGGCAGACTCACGCCATGGTGGTGGTGATTGGCACCTTCGCTCTCCTCGCGCTCGCGCTCACCTTGGGAGGTATCTACGCAGTCAATTCATTCCGTGTCGCCCAGCGCGTGCCTGAATTCGGCGTGCGTCTGGCCCTCGGGGCCACCGCCGCCGCGGTCGGAGTCATGGTGCTGCGCGAGAACTTCCGGCTCACCCTGCTGGGACTCCTTTCGGGGACGGCGGTCGCCGTGATCAGCAGTCTTGCCTTGAGAGGATTCCTGTTTTCAGCCGCCTGGCTTGATCCCGTCGCCTACTTCGCCGCCGTCTCGACCATGGCGCTGGCCTGCAGCGGAGCAGCCTGGCTTCCGGCCGTGCGCGCGAGTCGCGTCACCCCCTGCGAAGCCCTGCGCACCCACTGATGGACTGACCTTTCATGCCCCTCCTCCTTCGCCATGCGCTCCGCTCCCTGCTGAAGTCCCCTGGATTCACGCTCGTCGCGATTCTCACCCTCTCCCTCGGGATTGGGGCCACCACCACCCTCTACAGTGTGTTCAGCGTCCTGGTGCTGAATCCCACCCGGCTGACCGATCCGTCCAGGCTGGTCCAGCTTTGGGTGCGCAATCCGGAGCGCAACTTCAACGCCCCTTCGATGTCCTGGCCGCGTTTCGAGGAGATCCGCCGCCAGCAGACGGTCTTTAGCGACGTGGCTGTCAGTGCCTTCGGCACCTTCAACCTCGTTCACAACGGCGAGCCGGAACAGCTCACCGGTCTCTACGCGACGTCGGGATTTCTAAATGTGCTGGGAGTGGCACCGGCGCAGGGACGCACCTTCAGCGCAGAGGAAGATCTCTCCGGCTCGGCGCCAGTGGTCATCCTCAGCCACGAGCTCTGGCAAACCCGCTTCGGCGGTCGCGAAAATCTGGTGGGGCAACCGGTCCTGCTCAGCGGCACCTCCTACACGGTCGTCGGAATACTCCCTCCGCTGCTCTCCAACCCCTACGGCAATGTCCAGCTGATCGCCACGCGGCCAAACGAATTTGCCGGACTGACCCCTCAGCAGGTGTCCAATGGCGCGGGTTACCTGCAGACGATTGCACGCCTGAAGCCGGGAGCTTCGATCGAGCAAGCGGAGGCGGAGATCGCCACTCTGACCCACCACTACACCACCGCATTCGCCGAGCGACTGGATGGCCGCAACGAAACCCTGGTCGTCCCTTTTGTTGAGGCCCTGGTCGGCAACGTTCGTCCCACCTTCAATCTTCTGATCGGGGTCGTCGCTCTCGTACTCCTTATTGCCTGCGCCAACGTCTCCAACCTTTTCCTCGGACGTCTGTCCGCCCGGCAAAGGGAAATCGGCATCCGGTTGTCACTGGGCGCCACGCGTCGGCAGCTCGTCCAGCAGTTCCTGCTCGAGAGCCTGCTCTTTTCCGGCGCATCCGCGCTTCTGGCGGTGGTGGTTGCCATTGTCAGCCTGGAATCGGTGCAGCGCCTATCCGCGAATTTGCTCGCCCCCGGCACCGAACTCCGAGTCGACCTCGCCGCCCTGGGGTTCACTCTCCTCGTCGGAGTGGTCTGCGCCGCCCTGGTTGGACTCGTCCCGGCCTTTCAGGCATCTCGCTCCGACCTGGCCGAGGTCCTCAAGGACGCCGCCGCCCGCAGCCAGTCGGGCGGAGTCAGAGGCGGGCGCTTTCGCTCGGCACTGGTCGTGGTCGAGGTCGCCCTCTCGGTCGTGCTGCTGGTCGCCTCGGGTCTGCTGCTCCTCAGTTTTATCCGCCTTCAATCCACTCCTCCGGGTTTCAATCCCCAGGGCGTCGCCTCGGCCCTGGTGAGCATTCCCGCCGAACGTTACCGCACCCCGGAACAGCAGGCCGACTTTTTCCGCCAGGTGATCGAGCGACTGCGCGATCATCCGCAGGTGTCATCCGCGGCCGCCGCCGTGGGCTTGCCCCTCTCGGGTTTCGCACCCCAGTCACCCTACAGCATTCGCGGCCGTGACATCCTTCCTCTGCCGCAACGTCCGCTCGCCGGGCTCAGGATTGTGACGGAGGACTATTTCAAGACGATGGGCATTCCACTCCGCGAAGGCAGGGCCTTCAGCGCCCAGGACCGTGCTGGCGCACCGGGTGTCTGCATCCTCAATGAGTCGCTCGCCCGTCGGTTGTTTCCCGGGCAGTCGGCCATCGGGCAGGTCATCCTCCGGGGACGCGACGCCGAGATTCCCGGCGAGATCGTCGGAGTCGTGGGCGACGTCAAGACCGTCGGTCTCGCCGCACCGCCGCCCGACGAAGTGTACTGGCCCTCGGCCCAGCTCGGACGCGGCGCCATGGCCCTGGTGGCACGAACGCAGGGAGATCCCACGGCCTTGCAGGCCGTGCTCCGGTCGGCCGTCGCTTCAGTCGATCCCAGCCAGCCGCTTTCTTTCTTCACCACCCTCGACGGCGCATTGACGCAATCGCTCGGTTTTCAACGTATCACTGCCTACCTTACCGGAGCCTTTGCCACGCTGGCACTGCTCCTCGCGGCCGTCGGGCTCTACAGTGTGCTCGCCTTCACCGTGACCCAACGAACCGTCGAGATCGGGGTTCGCATGGCGCTGGGAGCCCAGCCCACTCAGGTCGTCAGACTCGTACTCCGACAGGGACTCCGCCTCGTGGCCGTCGGGCTCGTTGCCGGCGTTGCGCTTGCCGCGGGGCTCTCCCGACTGATCGCCTCCCTGCTTTTCGGCATCGAGCCATTCCACATCGGCGTGTATGCCGGGGTCGCGGGTGTATTCACCGTGGTGGGTGTACTCGCCTGTCTCCTTCCCTCCTGGCGTGCCTCACGCATTGACCCGCTTGAAGCCCTCCGATCAGACTGAAAACAGGCAAACTCTCCTCCACCCCCGCCGGAAGCACTCTAGTCCTTTCCCCCGGAGCATTACCCTCCCACCTCCATGTCTCGTCGCGTCACCCTCTTCAGCGTTCTTCTCCCCATTCTCATGCTCGCGTCCCCGTCGCTCTCCGTGGGAGCACCCGCTCCCAGTCCGATCTGGCTCGGCATCTTGCGGCTGGTCCCTCGCCTGCATCAGGACGCAGCCTGGACTGACGCCGACAAGTCGGCGGTGGGTGCGCATTTCGCCCGACTGAAGGCCGCCACCGCCCAGGGCAACGTCATCCTGGCTGGACGCACCGAGGAAGCGGGTGACCGCACGCTGGGGCTCGTCATTTTCAAGGCTCCAGACGCATCCGCGGCCGAGACGTTCATGCGCGAGGATCCGGCCGTGGTCGCCCACGTCATGACCATGGAGGTACGCGCCTATTCGCTCGCCCTCCTGCGCGATCCGGGTCGCGTGGCTGCAGGCGACGACGCTGCCGCCATCAGCCAGCCCGCGATCGACTACGCTCTGGGCTGGTACGAAGGCGATGCCACTCGCATGGAGCGCGCGCTTCATCCTGAACTGGCCAAACGCGAAGTCGCACAACGCCCCAACGGCCCCGCTATATCCTCCATGGGAGCGCTCCGTCTCATCCAGGGAACGCGGGCCGGCATCGGAAAGAAGCCGGAAGGCGAGCGCCGCATGGACATCCGAATTCTCGATCGCTGGCAGGACATGGCCATGGTGCGACTGGAACTAACGGAGGGGGTTGACTATTTCCAAGTCGCCCGGACCTCCGATGGGACCTGGCAGATCGTCAATGTCCTCTGGCAGAATCGTCGTCTCACCGAACCTGCCACCGCGGCAAAACCATAGCGGAACAGCTTCGCCCAAAAGCTCCTCGGAGTGGAGATCAGAACGGAAAACCCACGGCTACATGCAGGGTTCCCCGAGGGTCACCCTCACGGGGATTCAGGTTCCGTCCGTACTCCACGCGCACCGGCCCCACAATGGTCTGATAACGCAGGCCCAATCCGGCCGAGATCAGGCGGTCGCGGAACGGATAGTCCCTTAGGGACACCGCCGTCCCCAGTCCATCTACAAAGGCAATTGCGGAAAACGCTCCGCTCAACGCCTGCTCCACCTCGATATTGACCGTGAGTTGGCTCTTTGCCCCAACGAAACGCCCATCGACTCCCCGGGGCGCCGCTTCACCCTTGGAGTAGCCTCGAATGCTGGACTCTCCACCTGGAAAGAAGCGCTTGTTGACCGGAAGATCGCGATCGTTGGTCGCTCCGAAGGTGGTGATCACGCCATGCGTAAGGCCCAAGTGGATCCATCGATCCTGACCCATCGACGTGTGATAGGATGCGCCGAATTCACACACCTGGTAGTCCACCTCACCACCCAGCTCGCGGCTGGCCGCCTCCACCTGGAAAAAGCCGCGGTACCCGTGTCGGGGACGAAGGGGATTGTCCCGTCGATCCAGGGTCAGGCCGGCCTCGACACTTCCCACCTTCACTAGGTCATCGTCACTGGTGCGGGTGGTCAGCTCGTTGTCGCGATTGCTCAGCACCTCATAGGCGTATCCCACACTGCCCTCCAGCCCGCGACGCCCAAAGCGGCGTCGCAACGCCAGTGTCCCGCCATATTCCTCACGCACAAACGAGCGCTCCTCCCGGCGCAGTCCATAGAGTCGAGCCGTGCCATCCACGGTCTCGCCAAACAGCTCCGGGACCGAATAGAGATAGTCGCCGTGCGAACTCTTCATCGATTGCACAACGGTCAGTCGCCCCTGATGGGCAGCACCAAAGAGATTCGAGCGTCGCCACTCGATTCCGCCACGAAGGCGCTCGTAGCTGCCATAGCCAAGCAGTAAATTCGCTTCATTGCGGGGAGTTTCTCGAAGCTCAAAATCCACGTCGCGCGTGGCGACATCCGACTCGGTCGTCTTCACCAAAACCGAGGAAAACACCCCCAGACGCGCGAGGCGTGCCCGGGCCTGCTCGACCCGCAGGGGATTGAATGGACTTCCGCTTTGAAGCCGAGCCCGTCTCCGCAGCACGCTCTCCTTGGTGAAGACCTGCCCGGCAAAGTCCACGGTGCCAAGGAAGACGCGAGGTCCCGGCGTCACCCGTGCCACCACCTCCAACGCTCGTACACCCCCGCTATCTCCCCGAGTCGTTTGCTCCATCCGGACCGCAACATCGGGATAGCCCTCCAGAAAGAAAGCCCGGCGGATTTCCTGCGTAAGGTCCTGCTGCCAAAAAGGCGTCCACGGCACGCCCACCCACGGGCCCGTGTCGACCACCACACCGGTCGTCCCCAAACCTTCAATCTCGACGCGAGCCACCTCCGATTTCCGACCCGCCGATACTTCGACCGAGACGACCACCTTTCCCGTGGCGATCGAAGCGGGGTCCGCGGTGGCGGCGACCACGGCGTCGGCGTATCCCCGGTTTCGTAACACGTCGGCCAGGGAGTCGGCCGAATGCCTCAGGCGGGAAGGTGAGAAGGCTCGACCCGCTTCTCCCCCAAATCCCAAGGATCGGTTGATGAAGTACTCGGTCATCTTTTCCTCCGATAACTCGCCGGACCAGGAGGAAACTGCGCCCGGTTCATTCGTCGAAGGGGCAGGAGAAATCGTCACCTGGTCAACCACCGCCCGTTTGCCGCGCTCAATCCGAAACGCGATCTCCTGCACCGACAGCTCAGCGGGCAGGGGCGCGGAGAGTGCCGACTCAAACTGCAGCACGGTAACACGATTCGCCGCGTCCTTGAGGTCCAGACGGACCGTGGGAGAAAGGTACCCCTCATCTTCGAGGGAGGACATCACGAGGAACACCGCGTCTTCAATCGCGTTGCGGTCGAGGACGCCGGCATAGTCTTCTCCAAAGAGCCGCCCCAGGGTTGCCCGCATTTCCCGGTTTCCCCAGAACCCAAGACCCTCCACCGTCACTCGGGCGGGGGTCTTCGATGCGGGAACGCGCTCCGTCTCCGCGTCAGCCCAGGCCCGCACAGGCACGGCCGCACACCCGAGCAAACAGGCAATCATCGTCGTTACCCTCCACAGCCTGCAGCGGCAGTCACTCATGGTTTGGTTTTGACCTCCGGTTCATGTACGGGAGGCGCTTCTCGAATGATCCGCCATTTCACGCCCAGGTTGTACTCATCAAATTCATCGTACTCGCCCACAAACGACCAGCGTTCATCGAGAGGATAGGAAAATGAATAGGTCTCCCTACCCTGACGGGAGACACGCTCTCCCGAGGTGAGCGAAAATCGCTCCGCGCGGCCGGGGTCTGAGCTGATGCGGGAGAAGAGTGATTGACCAAGGTAGGTCCCCAGACGCACGAAACGCTGCTGTCCGGAGTAGTTGATTTCCCCCAGCGGAGCCTCACCTGCCATGACCAGCAACAGGACCCGCTCGGAATCGAGCGGCGGGCTGGAAGAAAAGCTCACGGTGGGCGCGGCCACCGAACCCGCCACCTCCATGCGCAGATCGTAGCCCAGTCGCCGTCCCGTGGCGGAGACCGCAATCTGGGGGTCGAACGGATTCGCCTCCGTCAAGCTCACCCCTCCCTGTTGCACGCGAAAGGTGGCAAAGGGCAAGGTCACCGAACCTTCATCCAAACTCACCTCACCGACCGCGCGGGGCTCCCCCAGGGTGCCGCCCAGTCGGATACGGGTCGATGCGACGCCTGAGAACAAAGGCGTCCGCAAGCGCAGGAATCGCGGGCCCGTGATCTCCACTCCGAGCTTCCAATCCGCCAGGGGGTCCTTCTGGACGGAGAAATAGGGCGCCCGACGGGACCCCACTCCTCGCGGACCGGAGCGAGGAATCAGCGAACGAACATCCGACAAGATCAGGCTGTCATGCAGTCGCGCGGTACCGGTGATCTCGGTCTCGTGCCTGCCATCGCCAGCCAGACGCAAAGCGAGATCACTGCGAACCAGGAGACCCGACTCCCGGACGAGCGGGACGTTGTTGCCCAATAGGGAGAGGTCGAGGTTCAGCCGTCCGTTCTCCTCCCACGTCGCCTTGCCCGTCACCGCCACCGGTTGTCCTCCGCTCTTTCCTTCAAGTCGGACCACCTCCAATCGTCGACCGGAGAAACGCACCTCACCGCCAATCCCCCGCACGACACCCAGAGCACCGAGTGGCACGGAGGTCGCATCCCGGACTTGAAGTGTTCCGGAGAGCTGAAGTTCGGGGACAAGGTTGAGATCGAGAGAAAGTTGCCCTCCGGGACCAAACCACCCGGGAAGATACGGGGAAAGCGCCGAAATCTCTGCATCACTCATTCGGATACTGCCGCGCAGTGCCTTTGCCAGCCAGGTTCCGGGCGAGCGCCAGCTTGCGCGGGACGAGGGTAGCTCCACACCGAGACTGGCTTGGATCTCTTGTCCCGCGATTCGGGCCGTGAACGACTCCAGGGTAAGGCGGTCTCCGTCGCCAATCGCGCGTGCCTTCAGTCCGTCAATCGTCGGAACCGAAAACCCACCGGCGGACGCGCGCGAGGAGACGTGTGCCGCCTGGACCGTGATTTCACCCTTTGGCCGACGCCAACTGCCCGCAATCGAGAGGTCGAGTTGCGGCGCACGCACCTCGATCCCCGTCCATCGCGACAGGCGCTGCCAGAGAGCTTCACTGGCGCCGGAGTGTGCCTCCAGTTCAAGTGGGCCCTCCTCGTCCAGTTTCCAGGAAAACGTTGGAAACGCCCGCATCGTGAGTGGCAACCGGCCCTTGGCGCGAAAGGCCGTGTCGGCAGCAACCAACAGGGCGCTCTCGTCAATCCAAAGGCCCTCCGCATCGCCGTGGAAGGCAACGCTCACGTCCGCCACCTCCTCCATTCCCAGATTCAGCCGTCCGGAGAGGGCGCCGGACAGACGCAGGGGCCCCTGATCCCAGGTCGCCTTCAGGCGCGCTTGATCCAGGAACCAGCCGTGCTGCTCGATCCCGGGTAAAAAATCGGCCAGATCGCCTGCGTTGAAGCCACTCGCCTCCAGGCTAACGTCACCGAGTGCTCCATACGCAATCTCCCCGGCAACCTTGCCCGTTGCCCCCTGCACTACAAACGGCGTCACCCGGAAGCCGGGCCCCCAGCGCACAGTGACGGGACTCGCCAGCGCAAGTTGCTCCGCCTCTCCGCGATTCCAGCGCAACCCGGTGATTTCGCCCAAACCCTTTCCCACTCTGCCTGCCAGGTTGATCCGTGAGGCTCCGGCAGTCACGGCGAGATCAAGGGTCGGCGGATCGACTCCGACTCCCTGCCAGCTCAGACTCGCCTGCAGCGGTGACAACGCGGGCAGGATCAATCGCTCGACGGTCAGTTTGCCCTCGTGGCGGGGCATCCGGAGGGGGCCGTCCATCCGCGCGTCCACCTGAGCCGATTCGAAGGCGAGCGCTCCCGGCAACCAGCGCGCCAGCGACGGACGGGTAAGTCGGCCCGACACCTTGATATCAGAGAGAGTGCGGCTTTTCAGGTCAACTGCCCCCACGGCGCCGAGCTGGGCTCCATCCGCCAGCTGTAGTTTAAACTCAGTTACAGTGAGGACTGGCCAGCGGAATTTCGATTCGGCATCCAGCGAAGTGATGTCCCAACCCAGGCCCGCCAGCTTCTGTCCTTGGAGACGCAATGAGGCCTGCGGTGCCGCGTCCAACGTGCGCTCGACCGTGAGTTCACCATCGAGGGTGCCGTGGGCGTCGATCCACGGCTGCCGGGCCAGATCAACGGCCAGCACGAAGCGAGAGTCACCGGACACCCAGGCGCCCCCTTGTGCGATCACGAAGGGCTGGCTCAATCGAGCGGTCACACCGGGCGCCACGACCTCCAGTTGTTCAATCTGGACCGACTCACGATCGCCTTGCGCACGGACGGTCAGGTTCAGGGGTGGCGCCGCCCCCTCGCCCTCCGTGGTCGGGGTCGCTCGCGCCTCGGCCCGGAGGGCGAGGCGGCCCTCGAGCCAGGTCAGCGCAAACGAACCTTCCGCCGCGGAGTAAGCCGGGGCGAGATGAAGCCGTTCCGCCGGCACGATCCCGTGTGGCGCTTCAATGCGAGCTTCGCGAGGCAGCCAGCCTTCCGCCGCGTGCGTGGAGGAGAGGGACACCGTGTTGTTCCAGATCGTTACTGTTCCCGTGAGCACCGCGCCCCGGCTCAACAGTGTGATCGACGGCGCTCCAGCCCCATTTTCCCGTAGGGTCAGGTCGAGGACATCGCCCGTCGTCCAGTCGAGCTGCCCTGACGCGGTGCGACCCCGCCAGGTCGCGTCCGTCACCTGGAGATGCCCGGAGGGTTCCCACCGTGCTCCCGCCAGGGCGACACGCTGCTGGCCCCACTTGATTTCGCCCTCGCTGGTCTCGGTAACGGGCAGCCAGCGCTGCAGGCCCTCCTTGATCACCCGCAACCGTTTCTGCAGGGGCAACCACCCTGAGGCACCCGTCGCGGGTGCAGGAGTCACCGCGGAAGCAAGCTCGACGCTCCAGCGCTCCACGCGAACCGGGCCCACACGGCCCCACCACCGGTGTCCCAGCCAGACCACGGGTATCTCCCCTTCGATCCGGGCGGCCCGGACGGTCACGCCGGGACGTCGGTACACCACATCGGTCAGCGCAAACCGGCGATAGCCAATCCGCTCCAAGTCCTTGAACTCCAGTCCCCGGTCCGGACCCCAGCGGTGCAGGACCGCACCCATCCACCATGGCATCAGCGCACCCGCGATGATGATCGCGAGGAGCAGGAGACCGAGGATGCGGAAAGTGCGGCGCATGGGTTGCTTTACCCGCATGCGCCTCAGGGCGGAGGAGATCCGCGGACTTAGGCCGCGATCAAGCCACTCCGAATCAGAAGCGCACCGATATCCGGGTCCCGACCCATGAACCCCCGGTACAGTTCCCCCGGGTCTGCAGAATTGCCCTTGCTCAGGATGTGTTCCACGAACGCCGCACCGGTATCGGGATTGAAAACGCCCTCACGTTTGAAGCGCGTAAACGCATCGGCGTCGAGCACCTCGGCCCACTTGTAGGAGTAGTAGCCGGCGGCATAACCCACCGGATCGCTGAACAAATGATTGAAGCGGCGCACGATGGTGCGGCCGGGCGGCACGGTGGGAACAATGCAGTCCGCCACCTCGGCGCGTGCCTTGGTCTCGAGGTCGCCCTCGATGAACTCGGCGGTGCGCAGGTGCAGGGCAAGGTCCATCTTGGCGAATTGGACCTGCCGCATGACCGCGCAGCCGGCGCGAAACTGCCGCGCCGCCACCATGCGCTCAAAGAGAGCGTCCGGAATCGGCTCCCCTGTCTCATAATGACGGGCAAAGAGGTCGAGTCCCGCCCGCTCCCACGTCCAGTTCTCCATGATCTGGGATGGCAGCTCGACGAAATCCCAGGCGACATTGACGCCATTGAGCGACTTGATGGAAACCTCGCCGAGCAGGTGGTGAAGCAAGTGTCCGAATTCGTGGAAAATCGTCTCCACTTCGCGATGAGTCAGCAAGGCGGGTTTGCCACCCACCGGCGGCGTCAGGTTGCCGCAAAGGTAACCCAGATGAGGCTCGCGTCCTCCCCCGGGGAGCGGGTTCCCGGTCAGGAGGTACCCCATCCAGGCTCCTCCACGCTTCGACTCACGCGGATACCAGTCGGTGTAAAACGAGCCAAGCTGCCGTCCCTTGCGATCGAACAGGTCGTAGTAGGTGACTTCTGGATGCCAGACCTCGACCGAACCCAACGGCCGCTCGACCACCTTCAAGCCGAGCACGCGGTCGGCGATGGCGAAGAGCCCCTCAATCACCCGGTTCATCGGGAAATAGGGACGCAACACCTCCTCATTGAAATCATAGCGCGCCTTGCGCAGCCGCTCCGACCACAGGCTGACCTCCCACGCCTTGAGGGTCTCAACCGGGCCGCCCGTTTGCGCCGCCTTGAAGGCTTCGAGTTCCCGGCACTCCTTCGCGAAGGCGCCTTCGGCACGGCGCTTGAGATCCTCGATGAAGGCGAGCGCGCGTTCGCCCGTTTTCGCCATGCGGCGCTCCAACACCAGGTCCGCAAAATGCGGCTTGCCCAGCAACGCCGCCTTCTCTGCCCGGAGCGCGAGAATCTTGCGGGCCAGCGCATCGTTGTCGTGGGGGGCGGCCGCTCCAATGGCCACCATGGCCGTCCAGACCTGGCGGCGCAGGTCCTCATCCTCGGCGTAGGTCATGACCGGCTCGGTGGACGGAGCGTGCAGCGTGAATCTCCAGACCGGCTTCTCCGCGGACCCGTGCCCCTTCCGTTCCGCGCTCGCCTTCGCCGCCGCCTTCGCATGTTCCGGCAGGCCTGCCAACCGGGCCGGGTCATCGATCAGCAGCTCCCAGGCATTGGTGGAATCCAGAACATTCTCCGCATACTTCTGCGTGAGCTGCGCCAGTTCGCTTTGCAGTGCTTCCAGACGGTCGCGTTTCTCCACCGGCAGGTCCGCTCCGGCCTGTCGAAACGACGCATTCGTCTCCTCCACCAGACGGGCATGAATGCCCGTGAGCGCACGGGTGGCCGGCTCTGCGCTCACTTGCTTGAGTCGCTTCCAAAGCTCGGGATTCAACGGGATCTTGGAAAAGAGGGCCGTGACCTTGGGGAGCATCGCATTGTGAGCCTCCCGCAGGGCGGGCGAATCCGCCACCGATTGGAGATGCGTCACCTTGCCCCAGGCAAAGTTCAGTTCGTCGGTGGCCTGTTCGAGGGCGAGGTAGGTCGAGGCGAAATCGAGCTTCGCCAGGTCGCGGGATGCAATGGCATCTATCGCCGCCTGGGCGCGCCCGAGGGCGATTTCGAGGTCCGGCACAATGTGCTCAGGGGTATGTTCGGACCAACGGACAGCAAAGGCAGGATCGACAAAGGGAAAGGTGGACATGGCAGGAAGGGAATGAGGCAAACCGAGGCGACAGGGAGGTCAAGGGGGATGCTCGCTGAACCCGGGCGGGCCGGCGGACTTTGGGATGAAAACCTCCCGGCGAGCAGGCTGCCAGCACGCCGCCTGCTGCAGTCTTCACCACCATGTCGCTTGCCACTGCTTCGCTTCTCCCTCTGGCTGAGGGGGGTTTTGCCTGAAATGGACGATCTTCCCCTCAGCCTCGAACGCGCCGTGGACCTCCTGGGTCTGGGACCGGAGGCGTCCACGGAGGCGAGACAGCGACTCTTCGAAAAGAAGCACACGCTCCTCGAGCGAAGGCTCCGGGAGGCTGCGACCCCAGGATTGAGGACGCGTTACCGTCGCTCGCTCGATGACCTGACCCGCGCCTACGAAATGATCGAAGTGGCCTCCACGGACCGGGACCTGCACCATCTGGTCCCCGAAGTCGAGGTTCCCGCCACCGCCAGGGCGGTGGTCGCCGGGCACGTCCTGACCCCGAGCGCCTTCGGCCTCACCTCCCCCGGTGCGCCCGGCCGTCCAAAGGTCCGCCCGCTGGTCATCATCGTGCCGCTCGCACTCATCGCCGTCCTCGCGGCGCTCGGACTCTGGTGGTGGATGGGGCAGCATGCCGAGTCCGCGCGGCTGGCCGAGCTGGCCCGGCTGGAGACCCTGCGCCTCACCGGGGAACGCGAGGCGGCGGAACGCGCCCGGGCCCAGGAGCAGCTCCGACTGCAGACGGAGCTGGAACTGCGCCGCCGCGACATGGAACGGTTGGCCGAGGAAGAACGCCTTCTCGCCCGCAAACGCGAGGAGGAGAACCGGGTTGGATTCGAGCGCCTCGCACGCCTCCGTATCGCCGAAACCGAGACACACCTTGAATCCGCGGCGCGCCGCCAGTCTGCGATCGAGACCACTCTGGCGGAGCTCAGTGCGCAGGAGCGCGACCTCGCTCCGACCGGGGGTTGGAGGCTCGAGTGGGTCCGCCTCCGCTGGTCCCTGCTCGACGAGCACCGTCGCTGGTTGGACGACTTTCTGGATTCACACCCCGCCCGCGCGAAACTGAAGAGCGCGGCCGAACAGCTGCAGGCGGCAAATCCCGAGGCTGCCGCAACCGAGGCCCAGGCCGCCGCCGATCTGTGGACCACCCAGGCCGAGGAGCAGCGCGGACGCCGGTTCCGCAAGGTCGGCCGGCCCCTGATCGAGGCCGCGCTCGCCGCCAGCACCTGGCCTGAGGACGCCCTCATCCAGGTCCGCCAGGATGAGCCGGACGCCGTGGCCCAGTACGTGGCGGAATTGCGCGCCTCCCTCGCCTACCTCGACGAGCCGGGACGAAAGGCCAATCCAAGCGACTGGCGAGGCCGCATGCAGCCGCTGGCCCGGCTCGCCGGCTCCAGCGATGCGGATTTCAAGCGCTGGCAACCCCGTTTTTTCGGACGCGTGACGTTCAAGAGCGACCCGCCCGGAGCCCGGTTGCGCGATGAAACCGGGAAGGAACTCGGCGTCTCCCCACTCGAGCTCAGCCTGGTCCGGGGCGGCACGGTGAAGCTCACCGCGGACCTGCCCGGCCACCTGCCGGGCACCGTCACCGCCCAGGTCGGGCTGGAGGAGGTTCAGACGGTCACGATCACTCTCGCCCAGATTCCCGTGCCCAAACCGGGACAGGCTTTCCAGGTGCCGGAGCTCGGTTTAGTGATACAATGGATACAACCCGGCTCCTTTCTGCTGGGGAGTCCGCCGACCGAGTCCGGCCGCGTCCCCGACGAGGGACCCCAAACCAAGGTGGTGTTTACCCGCGGCTTCTGGCTTGGGCGACACGAGGTGACCCAGGGTCAGTGGACCGCGCTGATGGGACGCAATCCCAGCGCCTTCAAGGACATGGGGCCCGATGCCCCGGTCGAGACCATTTCGTGGAAGGATGCCATGGAATTCTGCCGCCGCCTCACCGAACGGGAGAAGAACGCCGGCCGACTGCCGCCGGGACACGTCTACACGCTGCCGACCGAGGCGCAGTGGGAGTACGCCTGCCGGGCCGGTTCGAGCCAGCCCTATGCCGGCGACCTCGAGGCCATGGCCTGGTTCGGCGCCGGCCGCGCCGCCGGGTCGACGCGAGCGGTGGGCCGCAAGGCGGCCAATGCCTGGGGACTCTTCGACATGCACGGAAACGTCTGGGAGTGGTGTCGCGATTGGTACGGCGAAACCTACCGACAGCCCGCCGCGGGCGAAGCGCTGATCGACCCGGAGGGTCCTCCCAGCGGCTCATATCGAGTCAACCGGGGCGGCAGCTGGCGCAGCCCGTCGGGAAGCTGCCGGTCCGCATTCCGTCACTGGCTCGCCCCCAATGATCGCGGCAACGCGCTGGGGTTCCGACTGGCGTTGGTTTCGGCTCCAACGAACTGACCGCGTCGCAGGCGGCACCAGGCATGGGCCGAATCGCCCCAATCCGCGGGCCACCTGGCCGGCTCAAAGCCCCTTGCGCACGAAGGACACCCCGGAATCCCCATCCTTGACCTTGACCGTCTTCTGGCTGGTCGAGTCGACACCAATGTAGTCAATGGATGCGGACGCGAGGATGGGCAGGTACTTGCGAAGATCGTCGCTTTCATCGACGCTGCTGACGCGGACATTCCAGACCTCGGTCGGGGGTGCGCCCTCCGCGCGCACCTTGTTTTCGCGGGCGCGGAGATTGAGGTATTTCTCGTAGGTCGTGACCGGCACGGCCATGTTCTGATACCCCACCAGCTCCGTGCGCGGAGGCTGATGCACCGCGACCGTGCGCAGCGACGTCCGCCCGTCCGGCGTGGTCACCGGCACCGTTTCATAACGAATCCCGCCGCCCACCTGGGCGTAGATGGGCACGCTATTGTCCTCCATCTTGGTACGAGGTTTCTCGATACCGAAATCGATTTCCACCACCAGGTCCGCCGCCTCCGCATTGGGAGCCTCGTAAAAGCCCTTGCCGGAGAGCGCGGTGCGGACGAAATCCGCCGCCTCCTTGTCCCGCAGCGACTCCTCGCCCGGGATCGCCCCGTTTTTGTATCGGATCCGGTACGACTGCGCCTCGACCACCCCGGGCTTGCTGATGGCGTCGACCTTGACCTGGTAGGTGGACCGGCACCCCGCCAGGCACGAAAGCAAGACGGTGAGGGAAAGGGACAGGAGCAGGCGGTGCCGTGGGGAGGGCATGGGGAAAAGGCGCCTAAGGCGCGGGCGCGGGAGCCGCCGGCGCCGGTGCCGGAGCCGGCTGGGCCCCGGCGGCGGCGTCATCGCTCTTCAGCCGGGCCAGTTCCTCCTCCATGCGGGCGATCTCAGCCTCGGTGGCGAGCAGTCGTTCATTCGCCTCATCCAGCGCGCGCTTCTTGTTGAAGGCCGCCGAGCGTTCATCCTTGAGCCGCTGCAGCCGTTCGGTGGCTGACTCGACCTTCTTTTGCGCGTCGGCGAGTTCCATGTCTGAAATCCGGAAACCCTGCGTCACCGCGAGTTCTTCCTCGACCTCGGCCTTGCGCTTCGCCTCCTCGGCGCGTTTGCGGGCGAGTTCCTGCTGGTACGCACGCTCCTGCGCAAGACGGTCCTGTTCCTTGCGTTCCTTCGCGTCCTTCACCATGCCCACCACGCCGCCAATGATCGCACCCGCGGCCGCGCCGGCCAGAATGCCGGTGCTGCTGTTGCCGCCCGTCGCGCCGGCGCCGAGACCGCCCACCACCGCACCCGCTGCGGCACCGGTGCCGGCACCGGTTGCGGTCTTGGAGGGAGCCACGGACGAACAGCCCGAGAAGCCCAGCACGGCGATCGCGGTGATGACCGCAACCAAGGGACGACAGTGTTTAAACCGATCAGAATTTTGGAGGGGCACCATATTTGTAGCGAAAGGAAGATTGCGCTTCGGATACTCTGTAGTATCTTAGTCCGTGTTGGTAGCTTTTTCAATCGTGCACGTCATTCTGCCGGCATACCTCACCCCAGGACCAAGCACATCGGGGAGTCGGCTTTTGGAGTAGACGTCTTGATTCACATTCAAGTCCTTAACGAATTCTGCCCTCATGATTTCGCGAAACAAGGGAATTCTCTCGCTCGAATTCCTCATCCCGAACCTCGGCCTGATCTTTGCAATTGTCGTCACGGAGATGTTCTACTCCGCCGTCGTTCGACCCCGTGCCGACGAGTTGTTGCTCAAGAGCCGGGTCCTGCGCGCCCAGGCCGGAACCAACGCCAAAGCCGATCTCGATCAACTCTCTTTCTACATCATCATTAAGGACCCGGAGCAGCAATGGGAGGTCGTGCTCTTCGTCTGGGCGATGATCATTCTCACCTACAAACTCTCGCAAATCGGTCGCGAGCGACGGTTGTTTAAACAGGATCTCATTCGTCTGCAAACCGGGGAACGGATCATTCCCGAGGACGCCTTTGATCGCTACAAGGAATTGAAGGTGGCGATCGATAAGAATCCGAAATGGCGAGAGTGCCTGCTTCCGGAATGCATGCTGGCGGCGCTGCACCGATTCCATGCCTCCCACTCGATCCAAGATTCGGCAAATGCCGTTAAGGAACGCACGGATCTCGCCGCCGACCAGCTCGACTCCGCACTCTCCCTGGTGCGCTACATCGCATGGGCCATTCCCGCGATCGGGTTCATCGGCACCGTGCGCGGCATCGGCGGCGCGCTCGCGTATGCCCAGGAGGCCATCAATGGCGACATCTCCGCCGTCACCAGCTGGCTCGGCCTGGCGTTCAATTCCACCTTGGTCGCCCTTCTGCTCAGTTTGGTCCTGATGTACATCCTGCACATGATGCAGTCGCGGCAGGAAGCGTTCATCATTGAAACTCAGACGTACTGCCGGGATCGACTCATTGATGTCATGAAAGTGCCGACCAAGGACGAAACCTCGAACGTCCTCGCCTAGTCCACGCACTCGCCTTTTCCATGACACAAGGAATCGAACTCTGTGACGCCAACGTTCAAGCAGTCCGACTCGAGGGTGATGAACCCCAGCTCATAAGGATCGCCGGAAGCGGAGACGCACCTGCCTTCCCCGGCTTTGCGCTCTATGAGGCTGGCGAGTACATCTTCGGACAGGCTGCGGAGAACAACTGGTTCGTGCATCCGCGACGCGTGATTCACACCTTTTGGTCAAAGCTGAATCACGACGCCACCACGCTCGCGGTCACACCCAGGCCTCCGTCCTATTCCGAGGTGGCCTACTACTTCCTCAAGGACTTCTCGACGCGGTTGGCGCAGTCAGCCTCGCCAGCCGCCAATGTGGTCTGGGCGGTGCCCGGAGCCTACCTGCGCGATATCACCACCGAAGAGGAAAAGGTGGGGCTCCTGCTGGGCATGGCAGCCGATCTGAAGATTCCGCTTTCCGGATTGGTCGACATGGCCACGGCCGCACTCTGCGACCCCCGGGCGCCCCGCTTCAATCCGGCCCGACCCGTTCTCCTGCTCGACCTGCATCTGCATGCCGCCGAACTCTCCCTGGTGGTATCCGCTGACAAACTGGAACGACGGGCTTTCCTTCACATCCCGCAGTCCGGGGTGCTGGAGCTCCTCAAACACCTGACCGCCACGATGGCGAATCGCTTTCTCCGACACACCTCGTTCGACGTGATGGAGGACGGTAAGATCGAACAGGTCTTCTACAATCAGACCAAGCAGTTCCTCATGGGGACTGAATCGGATTTCCGCTACACCCTGAATACGTCCAAGCGGGGCTACGAAATGCCGGTGAAACGGGAGCAGCTTGTCTCGGACTCGCAGGCGTTCACCGAGACGCTGGTCCAGACTTTGATGAAGTTTGTCCATAGCCACGGATTGAGCCCCGGACTGTGCGCCGTGGCCCTCACGGAACGCACCGTTTGGCTGCGACAAATCGAAACCCGCCTGCGAAGTGCAGGATTTGTCCGTTTCATTCGCCTGCCGCCCGGGGCCGCTGCCGCCGGCGCCGCCTGCATCGCAAGCCGCCTCACTGTTCCCAAGGACCTTTCGGACGTACCGGTGCTCAAGACGTTGCCGAGCGATCTCGCGCGCAACCGGATCACCCAGCGCTGGGAGGTGCACCTTCAGAAATCGCGGCGCAGTGCCACTCCTGCGCCACGACCCACCCATGTGCTGCTCGAGGGCCTGGGCCGGCCCTTGCATGGGCTCGCGCGCTTCACCATCGGCGCCCAAGGGCTTGCCGCAGACCTGCCACTCCCCGACGATTTCAACCAGGCCACCGATTGCTCGGTCTCGCTGCAACACGAAGGCCAGTCCTGGTGGTTCACCGACCCTTCACCCACGGAAGCGGGACAGCATCCGCGGATTGAAATTGAATCGGGCGACCGGCTCAATTTCCGCTGTGGCAACTCTTCCGTCGAGGTGCTCTTCGCCCACTGCGCACCGATCAACGGCGGCACCGTCAGCTGACGCCCCCGGGGCCCACATCCTATGTCGATGGCCAGCAAACGCCGTGAGACGGAGGTGTTCAGCCTCAGTTTCCTCGACTGCATTTGCTGCGGTTTCGGAGCGATCATTCTCATCTTCATCCTTTCTGTTGCGCAGAAAAAGAACGTCGACCGGATCAATGTGGATGACCTGAAGCTGCGCGTCCGCCGGATCGAGACCCAGGTTTCCATCAGCAAGGAAGAAGTCGCGCGAATCACCCAACTGCTCGTCGCCGCTCAATCCGAGATTCCCAGCCTCAAGCAGAAGACCACCGATACCCAGTTGAAGCTGACCGAGCGCCAGCGCGAGCTCCTCGCCCTCCTGCAACAGACTGGTTTGCTCAAGGACGCGCTGGCCAGCCTGATGGACAAGAAGAAAGCGCTGCCCACGGTCGATCAGGCACCTCTCCCCATTCCCAACATCGACCGCCGCCAGTACCTGACCGGCTTCAAGCTCGAAGGCGAATGCGTGCTATTCATCGTGAGGTCCTCCGGCAGCATGCTCGGTGAAACCGTCGAGGAGGCCACCGATCGGCTGGAGGAACCCGACTACAAAAAACGGGAGTCGCCCAAGTGGCAGCGCACCGTGCGTTCCCTCGAGTGGATGCTGGCCAATCTGGCACCGGAGACCCGTTTCCAGATCATGCTCTTCAACGACGACGCCCTGCCGCTGTTGCCCAAACGCAGCGATGAGTGGTTCTCGATCACCGACCGCAAGGCGATTTCCGAGGTCGTGGAGCGATTGAATCAGATTGTGCCCTCGGGATCGGCAAACCTCGAACGCGCGTTCGCCAAGATCAGGACTCTTTCCCGCCTGCCCGACGCCATTGTGCTCCTGACGGACGGACTCCCGACCGCGAGCGATTCGTACCTGAGCGACGGTCCGACCAGCGACGAACAACGCGTCCGGTTTTTCCGTGAAGCCGCCCGCATGCTGCCGGAACGCATTCCGGTCAGCACGATTCTCATGCCGATGAGCGGTGATCCCGCCGCTCCCGCATTGTTCTGGGAACTGGCCAACCGGACCCGCGGCGCCCTCATCAGTCCGTCTAAGTACTGGCCCGAATCATGATCCGCCGCCGCAAAGTCGAGGTCTTCAGCCTCTCGTTCCTGGACTGCATCTGCTGCGGATTCGGGGCGATGATCCTTATCTTCGTTCTCTCGATCGGGGCGCAGGGAAACCAGAATCGCAAGGCCATCGAAGACCTCCAGCAGTTGCTCCGCGCCCAGATGGCATCGCTGGCCAACCTGACGACGACCAAGGAGGACCTGGCGCGCACGTATAAGATCACCACGACTCAGATCGACGAAACGAAACTCAAGAACGACCAGATCCAGGCGCTGCTCGACAACCTCGAACAACAGCTGCAGCGCGAAAAATCGGGTCAGGAGGCACTGCTGGTCGATGTCGACGCCCTCAAGAAGGAGCTCGCCGCCATGCAGAGCAAGCCGGAGATGGTGCTGCCGAATGTCGAACCGGCCCCCGTCGGGGTGCCGGTGGGAAGCAATTACATCGCCTTCGTCATCGACACCTCGGGCTCGATGCGTGACTTCAACTCGGGACAACTCTGGCCGATCGTCATCCGCAAGGTCGAGGAGGTGCTCGACGTCTATCCCCAGGTCGACGGTATCCAGATTCTCGACGCCGACGGGCGCTTCGTCCTGGGCGAGCGCGGGGGCGCCCAGTGGTTGCCGGACGGACCGGAGACACGCGAAGGAATCAAGCGCGCACTCCGTCGCTACGACGTATTCAGCGAGAGCAATCCCGTGCCGGGCATTTTCCGCGCCCTGCGCCTGCTTCACGATCCAACCAATGAGAAGATGAAGATGGGGCTCTACATCTTCTGCGACGAGTTCACCGGCACCGCCGACACCGTGCTGAAGCGGGTCGACGACCTGAATCCCGCCGACGAGAACGGGAAACGCAAGGTGGTGATCAACGCCATCTCCTTTCCGACCACCATCCGCTTCGACGTCTCCATGGGCAACACCGGGCTGAAGGTCGCGAACCTCATGCGCGAACTATGCTTCCAGCACGGTGGCGCGTTCATCGCACTGCAGGATCTCTGATCCGGGACCGGGGAGGCCACCGTGGTGGACCGTTTGCTCCCGCCCCCGGAGCCCGAGGAAGTTTCCACCGCCTGGTCGTAACCGGACAACCGATACGACTCGCGGCTTGGAACTACAGACCGAGAATCTTCCGCAGCAGGCCGATCACGGCAGAGATGGGATCGCCACTGCTGCCCGACTGGCCGCTGGCCGGCGTGCTGGGAGCTCCAGGAGGCCCCCCGCTGCCCGATCCACCGCCTTGTGCACCGGGCTGACCGGCAGACTGGCCGCTCTGGCCACTCTGCGCACCCTGGCCGCTGGAACTTCCTTGGGATCCACTTTGGCTGCCTTGCTGTGATCCCTGCGAGCCGGCCGCGCCGCCGATTTGGGCAATCTGCTGCAGGGCCTGATTTCCCTCTCCCATCGAACTTCCCTGACTCCCGGATGAGCCGCTCTGGCCACCCTTGGAACCGGATTTACCGGATTGACCGGCCGATTTCCCATTCGATCCAGACTGGCCATTGCCGCCCAATCCCGCGATCTGCTCACCCTTTACGTCGCCGCCGGAGCCATCCTTGCTGCCGTCGCCCGAACCAGATCCGTCCTTGTCCCCTCCCTCACCGCCGCCCTGACCATCGGCCCCCTGGCCCTTGCCATCCTTCCCTTCGCCTTCACCTTCGCCGGTGCCGTTGCCTCCGTTCCCATTTTCACCCTCCCCTTTCTTGCCGGTGAACGGGGTGTTGCCGCGCTTCCCGTAAACTCCCGACAGGGAGAAGCGCACGTAGTCGACCTTGCTTGTGCTGAGCGTCGGGCGATTTCGAATGGCCGCATCACGCACCGCCTCGAGTTCCCAGGATTTCTTTTGCGCGGTCTCGCGATCCGGCAACGGACCAAAAAACAAATTCAGATTCTCGTGCCGGTAGCGTACATACCAACCTTCGTCGCTTACCCCCAGGCCGCTGACATCAATGCCGCCGTACTTGGTTTGGAAGTCGGTGGCGTTGAGCAGCCAGAGCTCGGCGATGGCCTCAACCGGATAGATGATCGTCTTGGCGTCGACCTGGACTGCACAGGCGATGCAGGCAACCGAGGCGAGGAGGGGGCGAAAGGTTTTCACAAGGAGTCCGGTTTTTGGGGGATTAAAGTCCGGCGGGCATGATCTTGCCTCGCTCAACCCCTTGGTTGCCGCGGCCCCCGGATTGTTTGCCGCCACCCGGCGTTTTCGCATCGTAGCTCTGCGGGGTCTCCTTCCCCTTCTGCTGCGGCTCCATTCCGACCACCGCCGAGGCGACTCCCGGTGGCAGGGTCTTGATTTGAAGCGCGGCATCACCAATCTTCATGTTGCTCGGCGGGCTGCTGGCCTGACTCTGCGAGGCCGCTTCGCCGTTGGCGGGATCGCTCAGCCCGGACGCCTGAATGCCCTCGGCCTTGGCGCCCGCGGCGCCTTGAGCGCCCGTGGATTCGGTGCCCTGTCCGGATTGTCCATTCTGCCCGGCCTGTCCGCCCTGACCGGAACCCTCCTTCTGTTCTCCTCCGGAACCGCCCCCACCCTGGGCAGCGGCGGCCGCTGCTGCGGCTGGAGCCGCGCCTCCGCCACCCTTTTCAGACTTGGAGCCACCGCCACCCTGAGACTGCTCCTCGGGTTGGGCACCGCCCACCTTGTCGCTCTTGGTGTTTTCATTTCCCGGCAACTCAAATTCGCCGAGCATGCCGTGCTCGGGACGCTTTTCCGCCGCTTCCTTGCTCCCATCCAACAAAAGCGGATCAGGCAGCGGGCCCTTGGCGGTGGTGGAGCTGCGTGCGGAGCGCGTGGACTCGCGTTCCTGAGCCTGAGCCAGGGCACCGGACAAGAGCAGGCCGGCGATGATCAGACGGAGACAGGGAGTTTGCATGGGGTATGGAAAAAATCACTTCTCGGACCGAAGACTGCAACTGACCGCCACCACCGGCGCCGGCGCGCCATTGCGAACCTGCAGCAGCAGGAGCACGTCCTGATAGCCTTTGCGCCGGCCAATGACCTCGTAGTCTCCGGGAAGAATCTTGACCTTGGTCTCCTCGGCCTGTCCGAGCAGGCGGAAGTTGGAGATGGAAATGTAGGTCTTGCCGTCGCCCTTGAACGTCACCTCCACCGGCTGGTTCTGGGCCTGCAGCAAATCGCGCAGCTGAGTCAGGCGTTCCGAGGCCGGCAGGTATTCGGGTTTGAGTGACATCGCCCGGTTGAAGTCCCGGATCGCCGCCTGAAACTCGGCCCGGGCCGCCTTCTGTTCCGCCACCTCGATCAGCTTGTGGTACTCGAGGAGCGTGCGGATGACCTTGCCGGTGCGTGCATACCCTTCCTTGGCTTCGACGTGGTCCGGCTTGAGCTGAAGTGTTTCATAGTAAGCACCGCGCGCCTCCTTCCACTGGTATTGGTTCTCGTAGGCGAATGCCTTGGCGATGGACTTCTCCACCGCATCCTTGTGGGCCTTTTCGCGGGCGGACGTCAGGAGGCCCTGCACTTCCGTGTTCTTGGGAGTGACTTTCAGGGCCTTTTCAAATTCAGCGATCGCCACCGGCCAGTTGCGCGTATCATAAGCCGCCTTGGCCGCAGTGAACGCCGTGCTGAACTTGGTCTCCTGCTCCAACCGCAGGGAGCGCGCCGCGCCCTGCTGGGCGCTGGCGGAAAACTTATCCAGCTCAAACGCCTTCGCGTACGACACCGCGGCTTCGCCATACTTTTGCTGCGACTCCAAGTCGGCCGCCTGAACCAGCAGCCCATGCACCCGGTCGGCGTGTTCGGCCCGCTTCAGCCCCTGCAGCGCAATTTCATTGCCGGGGGACTTTTGCAGCGCGGCATTGAAAGCGGTTTCGGCCGCCTCGCGCTGACCCGCGATCAGGGCCTGCTGCCCTTTGACGAGATTGCCCTCCACATAGGCCGCCAGCGTCTGCTCTGCCTTTTTCAGTTCGGCAAAGCCCCGGTCAAAGGTACGTTTGGCCGCAAGAAAGCTGCCTTCCTGCAAGAACTGCCGACCGCTTCCGGCGGCGGTGAAGGCGGCTTCCAACGCGTCGGGAGCCAGGCTGCGCGCCCGTTCCAAATCCTGGATGCGGCTGAGAATGGTATCGTAGGCCAGCTGCGCCTCGCCACGGGCTTTGACCGACTGGACAAACTCATCGATCTCGCGATTGAGCGCCTCGAAATGCATCGAGGCCGCAGCAAAGTCGCGAGAGGCCAGGGCGGCCTCGCCGGTGAGGAAGGACTTCTCGAGGAAAATCAACTTTTCCAACTGTCGGGGATGGTCTTGGGGCAGTTTGCGCAATTCTGCCAGCGCCTTGGTCGCTGTCTCGCGTGACAGCTCCGCTTTCGATTGGCTGACAAACGCCGCGTTGGGGTTGTTTGCCCCTCCCGGCGCATTCGCGGCCACGACGGCCGAGCGCGGGGTAAACACATCCGGGCCAAACACGAGCTTGATGCCCCGAATGACGATGCCTGCCGCGATCAAAAGACCGAAGAAGCCACCGACGGTCCACCCGAGGATGCGCCACACGGACCAGCGGTGTTTCGCCGGTTCATTCCCCGCTTCGGGGTTCCAATGAATGACGCGATGTTTCTTGCCTGCGTTGGAGTTGAGGTCCTCAGCCATAAGTTAGGGTATCCGGCCAGGGTTGCTGGTAAAATGATCTGGTGCTGTTAGACGAGATAATGGCCACGATGTTCAGTCTTCATCGTAACGAGTCTGTTACCCTTTTCACCACTGAGCAGGAGGCTAGCCAACTTCGCGCAATTCGCAAGAAAGCAGAGGTCACTTGCCAAGGTCACCTTCCAGAATAAGATCATCGGCAACGTCAGTGGGTTCCATTCACGAAAGCCTTTCCCGGTCATGCTGAAGCCTTTCTCTCCCGCCGCCCTCCCGTCGCTACTCGCCTTGGGCGCGCTGCTTTCCTCCTGCTATCAGGTTCCGGTCACCGGTCGCAAAGCCCTCGACCTGACTTCGGATACAGAGCTGGCCAAGGTCAGCGCGGCTGCTTTCGACGAGGTGAAGAGTAAACACCCCCGGTCGAAAGACCAAGCCCGGATCGATCAGCTGCAGCGGGTCGGTGGCAAGATCGCCAAGGTGGTTTTTTGGGATATGCCCAATGCCGATTGGGAGTTCGTCGTTTTCGACGAGCCCAAGCAGATCAATGCATTTGCGATGGCCGGGGGAAAGGTAGGGGTTTTCTCGGGTCTCTTCAAAATCGCCAATACCGACGACGAGCTCGCAGCCGTGATCGCCCACGAAATCGCGCATGTAACGGCGCGTCACGTACATGAGCGTCTGTCGCAGGAGATGCTGGCCGAAGCCGGCAACGTGGTGGGTGCTGTCGGCCTGATGGGCGTCGGTGCGGGATCGCTGACCACCTCCACGATCATGGGGCTCTACGGCAGTTCGGCGTCCATGCAGATGCTGGCCTACGACCGCGCCAAGGAGAAGGAAGCCGACTACATCGGTATCATGTACGCCGCCCGGGCCGGTTATAATCCCGAAGCGGCACTGACCGTCATGGAGCGTCTGGAGGCAGAAACCGCCGGCACGCCATCGCCCCCCGTCTTCGCCTCCACCCACCCGCCGACGTCCGAACGGATCACCGAGATCCAGGCCGCCCTGCCCAAGGCGCTCGAACTGTATCAGAAGAGTGCGCTCAAGCCGGCCCCGACCGTGTTGAAGTAAAGCGTGTCCATGCGCCCGTCTGGCACCCCATCGCCAGCTCATCCTGCCTCGCAAAGGGCCGGCCGGTCGCTTCTTCGGGCCATCCTACTCGCACTCCTACTCGGTGTCGGAACCGGACCTGGCCCCGCGGCCAGCGCAGAAGAACCGTCGAAGGGCACCTTCACCCCGCCCAAGGCGATCCATCAGGAATCTCCGATCGTTCCCGAACAGGTCGAACGCACCGCCTTCCCGGGTTCGGCCGAGATTCGCTGCACGCTCGATGAATTTGGGACGATCGTGGACGCCAAGGTGGTGAGCGCCAGTCGACCCGAGTTCGGTGAATCAGCCCTGGCCGCCGCCTACCTGTGGAAATTTGAACCGGCACGGATCGACGGGAAGCCGGTCTCGCGGGTCATCAGCATCCCGTTTGTCTTCCAACCCAATTTGAACCATCCACTCGAACAGGCGGTCTCGCGGGTCGTTTTTGTGGAGCCGACCTCCAAACCGGTACCCGCCGAGTCTCTCGGCCGCATGCCCGAGCCCAAACGCCGGGCCTGGCCTCGCTATCCGGAGGAACTGCGGGGTACCCGGACCAAGGGAGCAGTCGTTCTGGCGTTCGTGATCGCGCCCGACGGGCAGGTCGTGAATCCCGAAATCATCTCCGCCACCCATCCCAGCTTTGAAGTGCCCTCCATCCTCTCGGTTCTGGCCTTACAGTTTCCGCCGGTGCTCGATGCCAAAGGCAAGCCGCTCTGGGTCAGTATGTTGCTCCGATACGAGTTTGACGAGTCCATGCTCAAGGAGCAGGATAAGGAAAATCAACGGCGCATTGTGGTACCACAAATTGCCATTCCGCGTTCGTCGTTTCCCCTCCCTCGCCCTCCCCGTCAAAGCCGATCCGCATCCTCCCCTTGAGCCACCCTGTCCTCTCCCCAGATCTCGACGCCCTCCTGGTCGCCCCTTGCATGCTCAGCGACCCCTTTCCGGTCTACGACCGGCTGCGCCGAGAAGCACCGATCGCTTGGAGTCAGCAATGGAACGCCTGGGTGGTCTCGCGGCACGCCGACGTAGAGGCCTCGCTGCGCGACAAGGACAACCTGTCGAACGAGAACCGCCAGGCCCTCCTTTTTGAGGGATTGCCCCCGGAACAGCGGGAATCGCTGTCCCGGCTCCGCCACTACTTTGCGCAGAAGGACGTGATTGGGTCGGACCCTCCCGACCACACCCGGATGCGCGCCCTGGTGCAAAAGGCCTTCACCCCCCGCACCATCGCCTCACTGCAGCCACGGATCGAGACGCTGGCCGCCGAGTTGATCGACGCGGCGGCAGCCCAGGGGGAATTCGACTTCGTCGCCGACGTGGCCCATCCTCTGCCCGTGGTGCTGATTGCCGAACTGCTCGGCGCCCCTCCCGAGGATCGTCCTTTGTTCAAACGATGGTCCGCTGATATCCTCGGCTTCCAAGGCTCGGGTCGCACCGCCTACGCCAGCGCGCTTGTTTCCCAACAGAGCCTGACCGAACTCTTCACCTACATGACGGCGCTGATCGAGGACCGCCGCCGTGCTCCGCGCGACGATCTGATCAGCGTGCTTGCCGCCGCCGAGGATGAGGGCCGCACCCTCAGCCGCGACGAGTTGCTCGCGACCTGCAACACCCTGCTGACGGCGGGTCACGAAACCACCACCAACCTGATCGGCAACCTGGTCCGTTCGCTGCTCCTCGACCCGGATCTTTGGAAATCGGTCGTGGCCTCGCCCCGGCTCATCCCGGCGGCGGTGGAGGAATCGCTCCGGCTCGACGCACCCAAGCAGCGGAATTTCCGCCGCATCAAACAGGCCCACACCTTCGCCGGCGCCGCCTTGTCGGCCGACAGCATGATTTTCCAGTTGATCGGATCCGCCAACCGGGACCCCGATGTGTTTCCCGACCCGGACCGCTTCATTCTCGACCGGCGCAATGTCAGGGATCACCTGAGCCTCGGAGCCGGCATCCACTTCTGTCTCGGAGCCGGACTGGCCCGAACCGAAGCCGCGGTGGTACTGGCACGATTGATGGAACGGGCCCCGAACCTGCGACTGTCCGGCCGCGGCTTTGCCTGGCAGGAACGCGTTCAATTTCGCGGTCCCGCCTCGCTCTGGGTCTCCACAGGGTAGCCCGTCCCCGGCGGTAGCCGTCGGAGCAGGTGGCGATAGGCCGGCTCCAGGCCGGCCCGGGCCCGCACGGCAGCGTCCACCTGCGGGCCGTTGTTGTCCCAGCGGTTGCCGGGGCCGTTGGCATTCTGGAGGAAACGGGGCTCGGGACACCAGTTGTCGCGGAAGGTGACAAAGGAGGTGCCTTCGTCCGCATAGAGATAAAACCAGTGCTCCGGGTCGTGCACGTACGGGCTCATGACGAGGCTGTGCACGGCATTCTCGCTCACGACGGTGTCAGGCTGGGCGGAGAGGGTGTAGATGCCTGCGCAGTCGGCGGTCCGCAAGGCCACATGGTGGATGTGGTTCGCATGGATACGGTTCCTACGCATGACATTCGCGGTGCGCGTCCAGCCCCAGCCGAGGCTGATGCCCGTGTAGGACGAGTTGCCAATCTCATTGTGCTCGATCGTGGTGTCCCGGACAAATCCCGCCAGCACCGGCACGCCGCCCCAGTCCTCATTGGCGCAGTCATGGAACAGCGAGTTGGCCACGCGCAAGTGGGAGCAGGCTTCTCGCTCATCACCCGGTGCATACGGAAAGTGATTCTCCCGTCCGGCGTCACCGAAGGCGCCCAGCACGACCGCATTGATGCCAATGTCCGTGAACGAGCAGCCTTCAACCTCCGAATCGTGAACGGCCTGCCGCAGGTCCAGCGCATTGGCCGCGGTGTGGACGAAATGACAGGCCTCAAAACGGAGCCGGCGCGCCCCGTTCACCTCGACCGCCGCCGGCGGACGGCCGGTCCACGCCTGATTGTCCAGCCCATGCCAGTCGGCTGTTCCTTTGGGAGCGAGTCCGTAGGCCTCGAGCAGGAAAAATCCTGCCTGCAAGGGTACATGTCCGGCGAGCGAGGGACGGAGCCAGGTGGTCGTCGCAAATTCGAGGTTGCGAAAGGTCACCTGCTCCACGGGCTGGTCGATCGTTCCGGTGATTTCCAGCAGCGACTCGAGGATTGGAACCGTCACCTCGGCCTCGGTCAGCACCTCGCCGGCTCTCGGCCAGTAGAAGAGCTTTCGTGCACTGCGGTCGAGATGCCACTCACCTGGCGTATCGAGAAATTCGATCGATCCGGTGAGAAAAAACGGAGCCGGTCCATTCTTCCCGTCCATCACCGGCTGGGGCCAAGGGTGTTCGATTTGTATCCGATTCTCAGGCTCATGGAACCGGACCTGAACGTCCGCCCCCTCCCGCCGCGCCTCGCGGATCCGAAGCACGGCGATCTCCCAGGCCTGCAGCACCACGAGTTCGACGCCGGAGATGTCCTTCGGCAGGGCGACACGTGCAGGAAGGTGCATCACCCCGGTGGCACGATCCCACCCTGCGAGTCGTTCCATGCGGTCGCCGTCGGGCGTGCGCGCCCGGACCGCTTTGCGGCCGTTCACCCACAGCTGCCGAAACTCGATTGCCCGCCCCGCATGTTCAGGTACGTCCGCCTCCCATACCTGTCCCCGCGCCGCCCAGGGCAGCCCCGGCATCCCGTCGTCGGTCCTTCGCCACCCCATCACCCGCGCTCCACCGGTCAGACAAACGGGTATCGAACCGGCCCCGACTATCAGCAGTGGACTCTCGCTCGTACCGCTGTCCTCGGGACGCAGTCGCACGGGCTCGCTCAGTCGATACGTGCCCGACTTCAAGGTGATCCGAACACCGCCCAGGAGGTCCGGTGACTTCAGGCGGCGCAACTCCCGGGCGCGGCGCACGGCCGCGCCGAGGGTTGCCAGGGGCGAATTTTCTGATCCTCGCGACGCATCGTCGCCATCGGTCGAGACCCACAGCTCCACCGCAGCCTGAAGCGGCGCACCCAGCAGGCACGCCGCTACGAGGAACCACACGCGAACTCCCCTCACCCATCGATACCTGCTCATGTCGGATGCATCCGACACCCGTGGATGCGAAAGGCGCAGGGGGCTCGCCTGACACGTCTCCTCCGGGGGCCGGCTTATGATCCCGCAACTTCGACTCAAATTCGCGGCAGACTCAACCGGCGAATTCACCTATTTTGAATCACCCGCGACCGCTCTCGCCGGGACCGCTTGGCGTGACGTGGGGTTGATCCTAACCAAGGAAGACTCGGTTACAACACCTCCATCCGTGCGGGTTGTCAGCCCCCCTCATTCCTGCTAGACCCTTACCCTTGACCTCAATTCCCTCGATCGACTGGAGGAACCAGGTCCGCCAGCGCTGGGCTGCAACACTCCGCGCTGCGAGCCTCACGCTGTACCTTCTGGTTGCAGCCTTCGCAGGAGGTGGGGGCCTCTCGAACTCTGCCGCTGCCGCCGGAGCGACCTTGTTCTGGGCCAGCGAGGTGACGGGACAAACGTTGGCGCTGGTCAGTCACCAGCCCGCACAGGCCGGCGCTCCGGGCGCCCGCACACCCGTGGTGTTCTACCTGCTCAATCTCCCCGCTCCGAGAATCGGCACCGAGTCGGATGACGTCCTCATCGCAGATTTGCTGGCGCAGGGCCTTCGCGTGGTCACGGTGGACTACCGCTCTCACCCGCGGGCCAGGGTTCCCCAGCTCAACCGGGACCTGCATCAGTTGCGCACCGCGGTTCAGCAGGGACTCCTCGGTGGAGATTCCGTCGATCTCGCCCGGGTTTATCTGGTGCCGTCCGGCCACCGCCTGGAACGCGACCTGCCCTATGCCCAGGAAGCGGGTCGGACGCTTTGCTTTGACCTCATCGCACCGTCACGTCCCGCCCGGACTGTCGGGGTGGTGCTGGAGTTTTCCTGCGACAACGCCAACCGCATGGGCAACGCGTCGCTTCAGTTCTGCTCCGACACCGTGCTCGATGCGGCGGCGACCGAGGGACACGCCGTCGCCATGGCCGACCATCCCGTTCCCGCTCCGTACAAGGGCATCGACCCGATGCCGGCCTGCGCGCTGCGGGCCAAAGCAGCGGTTCGCGCCGTGCGTCAGGCCTCGCTTGCTCGTGGATTGAACGGAAGGATCGTGCCCTTCGGTTTTTCCCGCGGCAGCGGCATTGCCCTCCTGCTCGTCACCACCCGAAACCAGTCTGAATTTGAAGGGTATGGAGCCAGCGCGGATGTATCCAGCGACGTGCAGGGTGCGGTGATTCTCTCGGGGCGTTTCACCTACCTCGATTTGCTGCCGAGTGACCCAATGATTCCGCGGTACGAAAAAGCCTGGGGACCGCGTGCCTCCCAGGAAACCGTTTGGCGCCGGCACGGCGCCCTCGACTATGCGGCAGCGGCGCTCGACGTTCCTCTCTTTCTCAGCATCAACGAAGCCGAATCGCCGGAGGCTTTGCACCAGATGCAGGTGCTGCGGGACACGCTGGCCGCGCGAAAGAGCCCGTTTGTCTATGCACCGGAATCCGACGGTCGAGGTCACCGGGTGCCGCTCAGTCCCTCGGTCCTAGCGGGGCTTCACGCCTACCTGAGTGATCGCCTCACGCCTGCTTCCCCAACGCCGTGATCGTACCCCCCTTATTCACCTTCCATGAAAACACGGTTTCGCCGCAGGGTGTTGCACCTCGGCGCCGCGGCTGCGGCGCTCCTGTTCGTGGGAGGACTTGCGCCCGCGCAAACCGCGACTCCGTCGTCCCGCCCCGGTGACGCGGACCGCTTTCTCACGCTCTTTCAGCCCACCCAGACCGACCTCGCCACGCTGTCTCCGGACGGCCTCCTTCTCGCGTACACGCGCCGGGAGCAGGACATCATTGCGGTGGTGATTGTGGAGGTCGATCACCCGGCCAAGGTCAAGGCCCGCGTGCTCGTCGTCGACGATGCCCGGGCCACTCCGCGCTTTGACACGGTTGTGGAGCGCACCCCTGCATCCGTCCGCTGGATGCGTTGGGTGAGCAACACCCGTCTGGTGGTGGAAACCAACGCCCAGGCGTCGGTCAGCGCCACTCGGAGCCTTCCTGGAACGGTGCTCGCCTTCGACGCCGATGGCGGCAACGCCAAGCTCCTTCTCAATGCCCGATCCCTGGAGGAGAATGTGCCGGCGGCCGTACTCGATCGCGGCACGCGCGACCGCAAGCCGCTGGGAGCGACGGTGGACGATCCCAACTTCGGGCGTGACTCGTCCGGGGGCAATCTCGACACCACGGGTGCCCCGCCGCAGCAACTGCCGGGCCTTGGGTTCGAGGAACCTTCAGGCGTCTTGTTCAGCCCGATTGGCGTTCCGGCGGAGGCCGGCGCCCAGTCAGACCCGGCGGACACACGCTTTGCCGTGATCTCGCGGCCACTCGTACCCTCGGTGTTCGACCTCGACCCCGCCACGCCGGGCGCGGTCCTGGTGCGCGCCATCGGCGCCGCGAGCTACCTAGTTTACTCCCTCGACACCGTCACCGGCAAGGTCCGGCTGCGGTCCGACTACACCTACAATCCGGAGCAGATTCCGCTCTATGACCGGCAGGGCGTGCCGCGCATCTCCGTGCCGAGCACCACCGTGGAGTCGTTTCCGCACCGCTACCGTCTCGAACGCGGCCCGGGGGCGAAGCTTTTTCCCAGTCTTGACCAAATCCCAGGATTTCCTCAGGCGGCGGCTTTCCAGGTCTCGCCGCAGCGTCACTTTCTCGAGCGGGCTGTTCCCATCGGATTCGATGAGCGACCAGAGATTCTCTACTACGCTTCGAACCTCGGACGCGATACCTTCGGACTCTACAGCCTCGATCTTTCCACGGGCAAACCAACAGAGATCGCCGTGGAACACCCACGCCTGGACCTCATTCCGCAACCCGACGGTGCATTTGTCTCCCAGGGCACGCTGGTGTACGATCGCTACACCCGCAAACTGGTCGGTCTTCGCGTCCGGGACACCTTTCGTACGGGGCTCTGGCTCATTCCCCAGCTCCAGGCCATCCAGGATGCTCTCGTAAAATCGCTCCCGGGACGAAACATCGACGTGTTGGAATGGGATGCCTCGGGCCGGCGGTTTCTCGCGGCGGTGAGTGGGCCAAGTGACGCCGGCGGCTTTGTCGTTTTCGACACCACCACCATGAAGGCGATGCAGTTCGCCCGGCGAGCGCCCTGGCTCGACACCCGGGTTTCGAACCAGACCGCCTCCGTGACCCTGGGTGGCAAGACGTCCCCCGCGCTCGTCTGCCAGCTCACCCTCTCACGCCAAGCGAAGGTCAAACCCATGCCGTTGATTGTCGTCTGCCCTTCGGCCCCGTGGGAACGCATTCCCACGGAGTTCCAACCCGAAGTTCAGGCGCTCGCCGACATGGGATTCGCCGTGCTCCAGCTGGACGGCCGCGGGGCGTGGGGCTCCGGCGTGCGCCGGCGCGAACGCATTCACGAGGGTTACGCCGCGGCCCAGGCGGACGACATCGTTCAAGCCATCGAGGGACTGGCAAAGGCCTTCACGCTCGATCTGCGCCGGGTGGGAATCATCGGCGCCGGCTACGGTGGCCACGTGGCGCTGCGCACCGTGCAACGCCACCCGGGTCGGTTCCGGTGTGCGGTGGCCCTGGACGCGCCGGTCAATCTCGAACGCTGGCTCAGCGAGGATCGCTGGACGACCCGCGCGGTCGCCCCGCAGCTCGTCCGCAGCTACTATGGCACTCCGGAAGAACTCCAGAATTCGACGTTGCTCAAGGACAACGCCGCCATGCGCATTCCCTTCTACTTCCTTGCTTATCCCGGAAAGGATGGCGATTGGAGACGCACCTCGTATCTGGAGTCCAAGCGGCTCGCTTCCGCCCTGCGCGGACCGGAGGTGCCGGTGGAGCAATCCGATCTGAGCGAGGAGTTCATCCGCGGCCTGCCCAAGGCCCGGGCGGCGGTGTATCGGGACATCGAGCTCTTCTTCAATACCTACCTCTACGACTTCACGGTGAAGGTCGGTGACCTCGAGGTGAAGGACGACGCGCCCGCCCCGGTCCCAACTCAACCCAAGGCACCCTGACAGTCCGCCCCACCGCCGAGCCCAGCAGAGGCGGATGCGACGTTCGTTATCCTCGCACCGCGGCAGCGATCGGAACCGGGTTCGCAACCGTCTCTCGCATTCAAACTGTCCGAATACGATTCTCCTCCGATCGGGATCCCAGTCGCGATCGCTGATCTAAACCTGCAACAAATATAACCTAACTAGCTTATTAACATTATATAGCATATTTAACGACACGTGTCGCGTATAAATCGAATCCGGGTCTGCGACCTTCCACCCCCGCTTGACCTTAGGATCCCGATAGAAGCAGCCGTATTCTCGGAAGTATCGCGTGTTCTAACGTGATAAAACCGGGAACATCTCCCATAGTTCCCGACGTTAGCTTGCTGGCGTCACCCAACCCCTAACCCCAGATTCGTATGAACTGCCTGCACCCCACCGGGGCGTCACTGCTGACGCTTCTGTTTCGCGCCCGTCGGCCTTTCGGCATCCTGTTTGCCGTGGTCCTGGCGCTTGTCGTAGTCCCCGGAACCGTGCTCGCCCAGGATTCTGCCACCGGAACGATTTCCGGCCGCGTGGTCAACGGATCCAATGGCAAGGCCTTGAGCAAGGCGCTTGTATCGGTGCAGGGAACTACGCTGACCACACTGACCAATGATTTTGGCGAATTCACGCTGCGTAATGTTCCCGCCGGCGCGGCCTCCCTGAATGTCAGCTACACCGGGATTGATCCGACGGTGACGCAGGTGACCGTCGGCGCGGGCACGACCACGCTGCAGGACATCACCCTCGCCGCCGGCGGGTCCGTCGGCAAGGACGGCACCGTCATGCTCGACCCGTTCACGATTGAAAGCGGCCGCTTCAAAAGCGCCGCCGACATCGCCATCAACGAGGAGCGCTACTCGGTCAACATCAAGAACGTCGTCGCGGCCGACGCCTTTGGCGACATCCCGAGCGGCAATGTGGGCGAGTTCATCAAGTTTCTCCCCGGCGTCGAAATCTCCTATGGTGGCACCTATACCTCCGAGACCGACGCTTCCGGCATTTCCGTGCGCGGCTTCGGCCCC
Source organism: Opitutaceae bacterium (assembly GCA_046346755.1). GTDB lineage: Bacteria > Verrucomicrobiota > Verrucomicrobiia > Opitutales > Opitutaceae > UBA6669. The sequence goes on from JAXMHM010000032.1 coordinate 47,641, forward strand.
GAAGACACCGCCATCTACATCGACGGCGTACCCATCTCCAGCGCTTCGCCCGCCAGCTTGAGCAATGCGGTCGGTCTCGACATGATGTCGATCAATAACGCCTCCCGCGTCGAACTCGTGAAGGTGGCGACACCTGACATGCCGAACAACTCCATCGGCGGTTCCATCAACCTGATCTCCAAGTCCGCATTCGAGTATTCGAAACCGACCGTCTACTGGAAGGCCTACATGACGATCAATTCTGAAGACCCCAATGTCTTCAAGAAGATCGCCGGACCCACCGACGAGAAGATCTACGGTAGCCGTCCCGGTTTCGACCTCACCTACGCCCACCCGATCAATGATCGCATCGGCATTTCCGTGACGCTGTCCCGCTTCAGCCAGTTCAGCGAGAACCGGCGCTTCCGCCCGGAGTGGACACTCGCCAACGTGACCAACCAGACCACCAATCTCGACCTGCGCCCCCTCGGGGGGGCCAACGGCGTGACCGCGACCAACGCCCTGGGTCAGATCAGCCTGGCCAATCCGTTCCTAACGCGCATCTCGATCAGCGACGACCCCCGTTTCTCAACCAGTAATTCGGGTTCGCTCAAAGTCGACTGGCGTCCCCTGCCCGGACTTTCCCTCTCCGGCAGCTACCAGATTTCGACCTACGAATCGGCCGACGCAGTCCGGCGCCTCCAGTTTCGTATCCAACGGCCACAGACCTGGGATGCGACCTCCTCCATCTCCTACCCGTTTGTCCAGGCCGCCCAGTCCGCCAATGGAGCGCAGTTCACGCCCAACAGCACACTGGACATGAACATCGACTCGCGTGACAAGGAAGGCATCACCCACACTGGGTTCTTCCGCGCCATCTACAAGAAGGGTCCGTGGGACGTCTTCGCGCTCGCCAGCGCCTCCACCTCCCGCGGCTCCTACAAGGACGTGGAAAACGGTCACTTCTCGACCGTGGATGTCAGCTCCAGCGTCGGGCGCATTGCGTTCGAGAACATCCAGGACGGTGTCCCGGGCAGCGTGAAGGTCGACGATCGCTTCGGAGTTCCCTTCAACTACGCCGACCTCAGCAAGTGGAACACCCCGACGATCCAGGCCCGCTCGGGCAAGGCGGAATCGCTCGATGACGTCTTCAACTACAAGTTCGATCTGCGCCGCGAACTGGACTTTCTGCCCTGGAACGCCGTTCGCCTCGCCTTCAAAACCGGTTTCCTGCGCGAGGAAACGCTCAAGAAGAAGTGGGGCCTCGGCACCGGCTACCGCCAGACGTACGTGGGACCGGCCCTGAGCACTGCCGACTACCTCGACAACACCTACGTCGGCTACGATCCCGGTTTCGGCTTCGCTCCCCAGCAGTGGATCAGCACTTACCGTCTCTACGACATCTACGCTGCCAATCCATCCTACTTCAACGCCAACAGCGACAGCGATCAGGTCAATAACTACAACAGCTATGTCGGCCAGAACAAGCGCATCAAGGAGGTGAAGAACGCCTGGTACGCCATGATCGACGGATCGGCGCTGAACAACCGCCTGAACTTCGTGGCCGGTTTGCGCAGCGAGGACGCCAAGCGCACTGGCTTCGGTCCCGCCACGGACAGCAAGTGGAACTTCCTCAAGTTGAAGGATGGCACCCTCTATCGTGACGCCTCCAACCCGAATGGCGTGCGTTTCGACCAGGCGACCAGCCCGCTCTTCGCCACCACTGCCGCGGGGACCGCGCTCCGCAGCGCCCTCACCACCGCCGGTGTTACCTATCCCACCACCTACACGCCGATCAGCACCAGCACCCTTGCCGGCCGCATGCTCAATCTCAAGCCGCTTCAGCCTGTGTACGGCGAATCGAAGGGTGACCCATCCTACAGCATTAACGCCGCCTACGACATCACTAAGAAATTGGTCGGCAAGGTCGCTTGGTCGCGCTCGTTTGGCCGGATTCCGCTGGAGTCGGGCACGGTCGGCCTGCTCACCGGTGGTGGTGGCGGCATTACCATCAACGAAGCTGAAACCGCCGGTTCCACGCCGGCTGGGACGATCTCCATCGCGAATCCCAACCTCCTGCCCAATATCTCCACCAATTGGGACTTTGCCCTCACCTACTACACCGAGCGTGGCGGCAAACTGGGCGTGTCCTACTACACCAAGGCCGTGAAGAACTTCGAGGAGCAGATCACCACGACGTCAAGCGATCCGACCTTCGCTCTGGTCCTCGACTCGCTCGGTCTCGATCCGGTGGAGTACGAAGGCTGGAATGTCACCACCGCCGTCAACGGCATCGGCACCGGCAAGGTCAATGGCTACGAATTGGAAGTTTTCCAGGATTTCCGCTTCCTCCGGCAATTGGGTGAATGGGGCAAGCGCATCAATGTCTTCGCCACCTATTCCCATTCCAAGCGCTCCGAGACCAACACCACCCGCATCTCGGCCCGTCCAGCGGCCAGCTCGCTGGCGACAGCGGGCGTCAACGTCTCCACCAACCGCCTCAGTTTCAACATCAAGGCCACCTGGCGGGATCTGACGCTCTTCCAGACCAACGGCAATGTGGTGTACAACGGGGTGACCTACCAGCTCGGCACCTATGACCCTTCAGTGACCAAGGTCGACGCCAACTTCAATTGGCAGTTCTCCAAGAAATACGGGTTTTTCGTCAGCGGCCGCGACATTCTCAATCAGGGCAGCCGCAAGGAACGCATGGACATGGGTGGCATTTACCCGGCCTATGCCCAGTGGGACGACATCAAGGAATTCGGCGTCCAAATCACCTTCGGCATCAAGGGCAGCTTCTAAGCTTCCTCCCCGAGGGTCTTCGGTCCAGGCCCGGCCGCAGCAACGACCGGGCCTTTTTGTTGGTGAAATGAACCCGCACCGTCTCCCGGTGTCGGGTCTCCCGGGCACCGAACCGCCCTCAGTCGATCGCTCCGACTCAGCCGATCACTTGCTTGAAGCAAGGGTCACCTGACCTCCTCCGCCTCCCATGTCGCTTGTCCTCCGCCTCCTCATCATCTGCCTCGCCTTGGGCCTTTCAGCCGGGCTCCGCGCCGAATCATCCGTGCCTCCGCGCGCCGTGCTGGAACAGCGTGCCACCAAGATCGCCACCAGCCTGAAACTCGCCGACCCCGCCAAAACCACCCGGGTCGCCACCTTGATTGCCAATCAATATGAGTCCCTTGCCAGGATCCATGCTCTGCGTGACGAAAAGGTAAAAGCAGCCAAAGCCTCGTCCCCAAGCGACAAAACCGCCAGCGAGGCAACCATCACCGCCGCCCGAAACGAGGCCACCGCCGCCCAGGACCAGCTGCACGCCAGCTACCTGACCGCCCTCGCCACGGAGCTCTCCCCCGCTGAAATCGATCAGGTCAAGGACGGCATGACCTACGGCGTGCTGCCACTCACCTTCCGCGTCTATCAGGACATGCTCCCGAATCTGTCGGCCGAGCAAAAGGCCCAGATCCACGCCTGGCTGGTGGAGGCGAGGGAGCATGCCATGGATGCCAGCACCTCCGAAGAAAAGCACGGTTGGTTTGGCAAATACAAGGGACGCATCAATAATTACCTCTCCGCCGCCGGCATCGACATGAAACAGGCCGAGCGTGATCTGACCGCCCGGCGCAAAGCCGCTGAATCCAAGTAAACCCGCACCTCCCATGAATCCGATGTCTTCTCCTCTCCTCCGTCGGGGCTTCGCGCCCGCCTTGCGGTTGGTCACCTTCCTCGTCCTCGCCGGCATCGCCCACGCCCAATACCCGGCCATTTCCAGCGCGGTCAAGAAGGAGTCTGACGCACGCAAGGCCGCCGCTGATGCCCGCTCGGATGAAGCGTTCGCCCGGGCGCTGCCGGTCATCGAATCCTGGGCCGCCAAAGGGAAACCCTACTTGCCCGGAGCCGCGGAACCCAAGGACCTTCCCCAAGCCTCCATCCCCGCCTTTCCCGGAGCGGAAGGTGGCGGCATGTACAGCTTCGGCGGCCGGGGCGGCAAAGTCTGGGTCGTGACCAGCCTGGAGGACTCGGGCCCCGGCACCCTCCGGGAAGCACTCGAAGCAGGGGGTCCTCGCATCGTCATATTCAACGTCGCCGGCATCATCACGCTGAAGGACCGGATTCGCATTCGCGCGCCGTACGTCACGCTCGCCGGCAGCACGGCACCGGGTGATGGCGTTTGCATCGCCGGCAACACGGTCGAACTGGAAACCCACGATGTCGTCATCCGCCACCTGCGTTTCCGCCGGGGTGCGACCTGGGTCGGAGATCGCAATGACTCGATCGGCGGCAATCCGATCGGCAACATCATGATCGACCACGTATCGGCGTCCTGGGGACTCGATGAGAACATGTCGATGTACCGCCACATGTACCAGCCTCCGACAGGCGGGCCGGAGCTCAAGTTGCCCACGGTCAATATCACGATCCAAAACTCCATCTTCAGCGAGGCCCTCAACACCTACCACCACGCCTTCGGCAGCACGATCGGCGGCTTGAACAGCACGTTCCACCGCAACCTCTGGGCCTCCAACTCGGGACGCAATCCCAGCGTGGGCATGTACGGTGACTTCACCTTCGTAAACAATGTCCTGTTCAACTGGGTTCACCGCAGCATCGACGGCGGCGATCACCGCAGTTTGTTCAACATCTACAACAACTACCTGAAGCCCGGCCCCGCCACACCCAAGAACGAGCCGATCGCATGGCGCCTGTTGAAGCCGGAATCGGAACGCAGCAAGACGGTGGTGGACCACTTTGGCCGCGCCTACGTCGCGGGCAACGTGGTGGAGGGGAACGAGCGTGTCACCCGGGACAACTGGGACGGGGGCGTTCAGCCTGATTCCAAGGCTCCCGTATCCACCGTCCTCCCCTCAATCAAGGTGGACCGTCCCTTCGCCCACGCCCCGCTCACCGTGCTCGACGCCAAAAAAGCGTATGACTACGTGCTGGCCAATGCTGGAGCGACCCTGCCGGTGCGCGATGCGGTTGACCAACGTGTCATCGAGAGTGTCCGCACCGGCCAGGTTTCGGTCAAACCAGGTTCGGGGGTGACTCAGGAGTCCCGGGCCGTCGGCTACAATGAACGCTCCCTGGCCGACATCACCGACCGCATTGAAAAGGGAATCATCACGCATCCCTCCCAGGTCGGCGGTTATCCCGAGTACCGCGGCACCCCCTATGTCGACACGGACCGCGATGGCCTGCCCGACGCCTGGGAAAAGACTCACGGGCTGGACCCCCAGAATCCGGCCGACGCCGGCGCAGACCGGAACGGCGACGGCTACACGAATATTGAGGATTTCATCAATGGACGGGATCCCCGCGGCCCCAAGATCGACTGGAAGGACCTCAAGAACAACGTCGACGCCCGCAACGGCCCGGTCTGACCCGAAGCACCGTGAATCGCATTTTTTCCGCATCCCGCACCCAAGCTCCGGCGCGCGGATGGCGGGCCGCCTGCCTCGTGCTCCTGTTCACCGTGGGTGCGGCGGTGGCCCCGGCCGGCACGGCGCGACTATGGTACGCGCAGCCCGCCGCCAAGTGGGAGGAGGCCCTGCCGGTCGGAAGCGGGCGTCTGGGCGCCATGGTCTTTGGCCGGACCGCAGCGGAACGCATCCAGTTTAACGAGGACACGCTTTGGACCGGCAAACCCCACGACTATGTCCGCGCCGGCTCGGGCGATGCCTTGCCCGAAGTGCGCAAGCTCCTGGCCGAGGGAAAGGTCAAGGAAGCGGAGGCCCTCGGACGAAGCCGGCTGCTCAGCGATCCGGTCCGCCAAAAGGCGTATCAACCGTTCGGTGACCTCTGGCTCGATTTCCCCGGTCACGAATCCGTCCAGGACTATCACCGCGAACTCGATCTTGACCGTGCCATCGCGGTCACGTCCTACCGGGTCGGAACCGTCACTTATCGGCGTGAGGTGTTCGCCAGTCACCCCGCGCGTGCCCTGATCGTGAGGCTGAGCGCCAGCGAGGACGGAGCCCTGACGGCCAAGATCCGGCTTGGCTCCCCGCATCGCGACAGTCGCGTCGCGGCTGGCGACGACGTCACCCTTCACCTGGACGGCAGCGTGCAGCCAGACGGGTTGAAATTCGCGGCCCGTCTCGAGATCATTCCCGAAGGAGGCAGCGTGCGCCGGGAAGGCGAGACCTGGATCATTGAAGGCGCCCGATCCGCCCTGCTTCTCCTCGTGGCGGAGACCAGTTTTCGCAGCTACACGGATATCACTGCGGATCCCGCGCAGCGTTGCCTTGAGGCCCTGCGGCCCTTGAGCGGTCGCACCTACACCGCGCTCCAGGAGGAACACACCGCTGACCATCAGCAGCTCTTTCGCCGGGTCTCGCTCGCCCTCGCTTCCCCGGAGGCGGCTCTGGCCGCGGATGCGCGTCCCACCGACGTCCGCCTGAAGGAGGTCCGCGCCGCCGGTACGGTCGTATCCGACCCCTCCCTTGTCAGCCTTCACTTCGCCTACGGCCGCTATCTTCTGATTGCGAGCAGCCGCCCCGGCTCGCAACCCGCCAACCTTCAGGGCGTCTGGAACGAACTGCTCGATCCACCGTGGGAAAGCAAGTGGACCACCAACATCAACGCGGAGATGAATTACTGGCCGGCGGAGGTCACCCACCTCACCGAGTGTCACACGCCCCTCTTTGATCTGATCAGCGACCTTGTGGTCAGCGGGGCCAGGACCGCCCGGTCCCTCTACCGGAGCCGGGGCTGGGTCCTGCACCACAACACCGACCTCTGGCGCGGCACCGCCCCGATCAACAACATCGACGGACTCTGGCCGACCGGCGGGGCCTGGCTTTGCCACCACCTCTGGGAGCACTATCTGTTCACCGGCGACCGCGCCTTCCTCGCGGAACGGGCGTATCCAGCCATGCGTGACGCGTCGCTCTTTTTCGTCGATAGCCTGATCCAGGAGCCGACCCACGGCTGGCTCGTCACCTCACCCTCCTTCTCCCCCGAGCAAGGCACGCTTTGCATCGGACCCACGATGGACACGCAGCTGATCCGCTGGCTCTGGCAAGCCACCGTCGAGGCCGCCCGCCAGTTGGGACGGGACGCCGACCTCGTGACGGAACTCTCGGGACGGCTCTCCCGGCTGCCACCTCCGCTTGTCGGGCAACACGGTCAGCTCCAGGAATGGCTCGAGGATGTGGACAAACCCAACAACCAGCATCGTCACCTCTCGCCCCTGTGGGCTCTGTTCCCAGGATCCGACATCGTACCAACCGATCCCGTCGTCTTCAACGCGGCCCAACGCCTGCTCACGTGGCGCGGCGATGGTTCGACCGGGTGGAGCTACGCATGGCGTATTCCGCTCTGGGCGCGCGTCGGCGACGGCGACTACGCCCTGCGTCAGCTGTCCTTTCTTCTCACCAAACGCACGCTGCCGAATCTGTTCGACTTGTGCGGACCGTTCCAGATTGACGGCAATTTCGGGGCCACGGCCGGTGTCGCCGAAATGCTGCTGCAAAGCCATCAACGGACCCAGGACCCGGCTCGCACCGTGGTCATTGACCTGCTTCCCGCGCTGCCCAAAGCCTGGCCAGCCGGACACGCCACCGGCCTGTGCGCCCGCGACGGCTTTGTTGTCAATCAAGAGTGGAGCGAGGGCAAACTCGCCCGCGTCACCCTGACCTCGCGTTTAGGACGACCTGTGGTCCTGCGTTCTCGTTCAGGCGAAGTTCGGTTTGAAACCAAGGCCGGCGAATCCGTGGCGCTTGACAGTTCACTCCAGGTGATTCGATCCGGCACTCATTGACCTGGGGCCCGGGCTCGCGGGCAGGGTGCAGGACGTGCAAACGCGATTGTCCCGCAGACATTCCCGGGACAACTTGGGCTTGTCCCACTCCTTCGCACCATGACCCACGTACCGCTCAGTCCCTATCAGGAAACCCTTGGCCTGATCTACTTTGCCCGGATGCTCGACAAGATCCGGCTTCACGCGAAACAGGAGCTGCGCGAGGACTTTCAGGCCAACCTGGGCAAGGGATTCGATGGTCGCTGCACCCACTTCCTGCGCATCGCGTACCCCGATCTCGTCCGTCGGACCCTGGAAGGCGGCACGGACGAGGAGATACTCCGGTGGTGTTTTCAGCAGGGACGCGAGCCGAGCGAGGGCGACATCTTCGTTTGGAACGGATTTCTGCGCAAAGTGGGCTGGAACGATCCCATGACCGAGACCTTGGCCCGTAGAAAGCGGGAGAGCGGACTCGAGGGTCGCGACGACATCCAGACCATGCTCGACTACTTCGAGGTCGACGAAGGCCGGCGGCCGTAGCTGGACGGCCCTTGGGCGGCACAAGGAAAATGGACCTAAACCGTTCATTGGCCGCAGATCCCGCAACCGTGCAGGTGAGGCAACCTTGGCACGATCCACTCTAGGCCCCTGTCGCAGATGGGGCGTCGACGCCGCAGGGATTGGCGTCGCACGAAGAAATCGGACAACGGAGACGAGACCTGGCGGTCCCGTCGCGGCCTCGGCGAGGCCACCTCCAACCGGAACTCTGGAGCTTCGCATGCTCGGTTCTTTCGTTGGCGCGAATGCGCATCCCGCGGCACAGACAAACTCCACTCCATGCCACGAGACGCCTTCCACCGCTTGAGCGATGAGTCCGAATTCCATAAGTTGTTCGTATCCGTGTCTATCCGCGTCCATCCGTGGTTGATATTCGTCATGCTGGTCACGGATCGCCGCGCGATCCTTGCACTTTTTCTTTCATCAGTGACTCAATCGTGATCCGAGGAGCGTAGTACTTCATGAACCCAGCCCGATCAGCGGGTTGGTTCTGAACCTCCATGAAACTCCCATCCTTTGTTTCCGTTTTTCTCCTGGTTGGCTCGTGCTCGATGCAACCGGTCGAGGCTCAAACCGTCATTGCGAATGACCACGTTCCGAGCCCCACTCCCATCCTCACCGATCCCAAGGATACGGCCCCCGCGTTGATGCCTGGCGTCACGCGCCTTCAACTGGTGCGCGACATTGTCAATGGCTTCGCCCCGCCCGAAGCGCCGGCCCGGGTGGGCGTTCTGGTGCGGGAAAGGGTGCATTTCACTGCCCCGCCGGACTGGCCGGCCCCCATCCAGTGGACCAAGAATGGAGAGGCCATTCCCGGTGAAACCGGCACTCAGTTGATTCTGCCTTCCGTCACCCTAGCCGACACCGGACAGTACTCGATTCAGGCCAACGCTCCGTATCCACACATCCCCACCAGTGTCCGGCTCGACGTCAGCATCCTCGGACGGTTCGGTAACTTCTCCGCGCGGATCAAACTCGCGCCGGGCAACGACACCCAGATCGTCGGTTACTCGATCAGCGGCAAGGAATCCAAACGCCTGTTGATTCGCGCGGTCGGCCCGACCTTGCGCACCTTCGGGGTGACCCAGCCTGCTTCACAGCCTCGCTTCCGCATTTACACCGCGGACGGCAAGGAGCTGCAGATGGTGCGGGCCGCGGTGGTGCTGCCGCAACGGTACTGGGACGATCTCTTCCGGCAGGCCGGAGCCTTCCCGCTGACCGGTGGAGAGCGGGTATACGAGGCGTACGACGCGCTCGATCTGCTGCCGGGCACGTACACCATCCTCGTCAGCGATGACGCTCACCAAGGCGGTGAAGCCCTCGTGGAGATCTACGAGTTCGACACCTACCCACCTATTCTCGGATAAACTGGAGAAACGACGTGGTCCCCACGTGGGGCCGCGGTGGGGATTGGACTCGCCGGTCGGCTCAACCACGACCGGCGAAACGGGCGACAACCGAGCACCCGGTCCCCCTCCACCGCGGTCCCGTAACGTCGGACTTCCACTCGGGCCTCCTGCTCCAACCCGTACCTGTCGCAGGACAACTGCAGAGAGAGGATTGAATTGTTTCGCTCCGTCCGCTAGGCCCTCCGTTTGTGCTTCCATTCGATGCCGAGGCTCTCCGCCAGCACCGCGAATGGGTCACTCGCATGGCCTCCGGCAATGCAGAGGCCCTGACCGAGCTTCACCATGCCTACGTTTCCATCCTGTTCGGAGTCGTCCGGCGGATACTCGTGGATCCGGAAGATGTCCGCGAAGTCGTGCAGGACACCTTCGTCAAGGCCTGGAACCAGGCCGCACACTATCGTCCAGAACGCGGCGAAGTCTCCGCCTGGCTCACCTTCATGGCCCGCAATGCCGCCATCGACCGCCTTCGCCAACGGACCCGGCGCTCGGCCGCTGTCGCCAGTCTGGACCCGTCCCTGGACGAAACCAGTCCGGCGCCCCACGAGGAAACCGAGCGCCGGGAGTTACTCGAGCAGACACTGAACGAACTCAGCCCGGAACAGCGTCGCGCCCTCGAACTCGCTTTTTTCAAAGGCTGCTCCCAAAACGAAATCGCCCGCGCCATGAGCGCCCCGGTTGGAAACGTGAAAAACTACCTTCGACGGGGACTGCTCAAACTGAGGCAACTCGCATCGCGCCATGACTGACGATTTCACCAGCGACGCCTTGCGTTACCTGCTCGGGGAGATGGATGCGGCCCAACATCAGGCCTTCTCCGACCGCCTCGCCCGAGATCCAGTGGCAGCCCGGGCCTTCAAGGACTGCGCTGACTCCCTCACCCACTTTGCGGTGAGCACCGCCGCTCCCCAGGCGGTTTCCGAATTTGAGCGCGAGAACAACCTCGCCGCCGTGCTCGCCCGGGCCAAACCGCAAAACGTCGCGCCTGCGCGACGCCGGATGGCACCGTTGCACTGGGCCTGGCCGGTCGCGGCCGCATTCCTCCTCGTCCTCAATTTGCTGCAATTCCTCGGAGGTCGCGGCCAGGGCTTCCGTTTTGCCAGTTCGGCCGGAACCGGCGAAACCACACCGATCGCCCCCGGATCCACGTCCGCGGGAACCCATGACCGGGCCTCCGCTCCGGCCGCCGGGGCTACGTCGAATCCCCCCCTCGCCGCGACCGACAGCGGCCCGACCTCTTCCGCCCGGCTGACCGCCGAGTTCGCCCGTCTGGAGGAACTCCGGCGCGAATACGACACGCTCCAGCAGGCGCGCGACGGCCTCGACAAGCAGTACAACGCCGCCTTGCAGCAACTCGCCCGCCGCGCTCTCACTGAACAGGGCATCGGACGCCTCGCCGCCATGGAGCTGGTCGACGCGAACAGCTACGCCCGCGGCGACCGCAAGGGCCTGATGAATCTGGCGCGCGACCTCCTCACCGAACCCGGCATTGTTGCGGTTGATCCCGGCAAGAACGGGCAACCTGGTCTCGGCACGGCGGAAACGCCCTCGCTCCTCCCGAGTTCGCCGGCGTCACCGTCGGCGATTGAATCCCCCTACGCCTGGTCGGTGTTCGACGAAAAGGACAACCGCGGCTATCTCAATCTCTACAATCTTCCGCAGGTGCCCGCGACGGATACGCTTCAGGTCTGGGTCAAGCCGGCCGGCAGCCTGGAGTTCCAGCCGGTCGGACTGGTTCCACCCCAATACTACGGCAAGTCCGGCAGCGTCTCCTACGAACTGCCCGCCGGCAGCGCCACGCCTTCCGAGGTCTTGATCACCCTCGAACCCAGGCAGAACCGACCCACCCGCCCCACCGGACCGGTCGTGCTGCGCGGCCCCTGACCGGTGCTGCCAGGGGGAATCGGGAATTGGGTACTACCGAATCTCATACACCTCGACCAGTGCCACCCCGGTCGCCGCGCCCGCGCCGCGGAGTTGCACTGAATATGCGCCCGGCGGGAGGAGCACCACGAGGGCCGCATCCTTGGAAGACGAGGTGAGCGCAAACGCTCCCACCCGAGTCGCCGCCTGGGAGATCAGCGCGTTCCCACCCCAGTTGTCATTACCCTCCAGGCGGACCTGGTCGCGATAGAGCTCAATCGTCGGATCCGCCAGAACGTCCGCAACCCCAAAGGCCGTCAACCCGGGACCCACTCCCCGGATCAGCACCCGACGGGGTCCGTCCGCGACAACAAATCCACCAATGAGCACACCGTCCCCCGTGCCCGCGCGCGCCCGCACGGAGAGGTTCACCAATCGGAGGCTGTCCGAGGTGAACGCGGAGGCAGATGTGCCGTCGTAGACCTCCGCCAGCGCCACTCCCGCGGCCCCCTGCGCCGGTGAGACCTGCACGGTGTAGCTTCCCTGGGTCACCGACGCCACCAGGGCGGCGTCCAGACTCTGACTGGACCCCAGCGCAAACGCGCCCACCTGCAGTCCCAGAAGCGACACGTCCGCATTTCCACCCCAGTTGTCATTGGTGGCCACCGCACTGCCGGCCCCGTTGTTGAGACGAAGGATCGGATCGGCGAGGACTCCGGTGACTCCAAACGGGACCAGCGCCGGTCCGATGCCGCGCACGAGCAGAGTCTTGGTGGCACCCGAAGTACCTCCCGTGGCGACGAAACCCACGATGAGCGAGTTCTCGCCCGTACTCGCCACCGTGCGCACCGAAAGATTCGCCAGGCGCCCGCTCCCATGGTCGTCACCCAGCACGGGCCCTTCATCCAATCCATTCACCGCCCGGCCGGTCCGGCGAACGTTGTGGCGCAGCTGGGGCCAGGGCGCCGAGGAGGAAGGCGCGGCCCGCACACCCACATCCAGGGCGTACAGGCGTCCGTCGTTGCTGCCGATGTAGAGCTTGCCGCCGGCGAGCAACGGCGACGCGCGGAACCAGTTGGCCGCGGCAAACGTGCGGCGCAGGGTGCCGTCTCCGTTCACCTGATGCACGCGCCGATCATAGCAACCGACAAAAATGGAACCATCCTCCGCCACGGCCGGTGACGAGGCCCGAACCTCGTCGCCCAGCTGGTAGGTCCAGCGCTGAAGGCCCGTGCTCATTGCCACCGCATAGAGACGCCGGTCGTAACTGGCGAAGTACGCGGTGTCGTTCGCGAGCGCCAGCGACGAGGTCACAAAACCACCCGCGCTGAAGCGCCAGCGCTGCACTCCCGTCGGAGTAAGCGAATAGGCCGTGCCGCTCAGCGATGCAACGTAGAGATTGCCCGCGTCGTCAATCGCGGGAGAGGTGAAGATCTGGTTGTCCGCGACGAAGCGCCAGCGGCGGTTCCCATTAGGATTGACCGCATGGAGCGCGCCATCCCCACCCGCAACATAGATGGTCCCGTCGGAGCCGATGGACGGCGCGGCGTAGCTAGTCTCCGTGCCCAGGTTGTAGCGCCAGGCCACCGCACCATCCGCCGGACGCAAAGCGACCAGTTGCGCCTCCGCATTGGCTACCGTCGTTCCCCGCTCGAGCCGAATGTAGACGGTGCCATCCGCTGCCACGGCCGGGGCATTCGTGATCGCTCCTCCCAGCGGAGTCACCCAGCGGGCGGTGGCGCGAGTGCCCTCGTCCTTGAGCGCATAGAGGCTCCCATTCGCCGCCCCAAAGTAGATCGTGCCATCCTCGGCCACCGCGGCGCTTCCGGTGTCAATGATGGTCACCGGTGTGATCGCGTAGCGCCACTTCACCTGGCCGCTCACGGGATCAAACGCGTAGAATCCGCTGTCGTTTGAGCCCACATACACGGTGCCGTCGGCCCCGACCGCGGCGGAGCTGGTGATGCTGTCATCCGTGCGGGCGATCCACGCCGCATCTGTCACGGTGAAGGTGAACTCGCCGTTGATTTCCGTCGTGCCGAGCGCGGCGGAGTCGACAGCGAACGCATAACTGGTACCGGCGACCGCGTCGAAACTGGCAATGGCGCTTTTCGTCTCGGCATCCGTGGCGGTGCTCACATCCGAAGCAATCGGGGTGAGCGAACCGAGTGCCGTGCCCGTGTAGACGGCCACGATCGGATTCAGCTGGGCGCTGGCCGCCGCCGCATGGTACCGGGCCGTGGTCGGCGCCACCCAGCGGTACCAAAGTGAGCGACGGGGCGTGCGGGAAGCATGGGCGGGTTCGCCCGCCTGGCTGGACGCCTTGGCGTTGGTGGCGGTGACAATCGGATTGCGATCGGTCAGGAGCGCCGCATTGGCGAAGTCGTCATTCGCCGGCACCGAACCCAGCGTCAGCAGGACCAGTCCCGTGCCGCCCTTGCCCGCCACCGCGATCTGATAGGCAGTCCCTGCCTGAGCCACAAAGGTCACGCTGCTGGTTCCGAGGCCACCCGCGTCGTCATTGGCGGCCACCAGTGCGAGCGAGCCTAGGCTAGAGCCCGTGTAGACCGAGAGCAGCGTGTCAAACGCGCTGCCTTGTGTGTCAATGTTGACGATACCGTTGGTCGTCGCCGTCCACGTCCACCAGACCGAGGACGAAGCCCCGGACCCCGCCGCGGGTTCGCCCGCTTCAAGCGTGGCATCGGTGGAACTGGCCCGCGCCTGGATGAGTTCACCCGAGAGCCGGGCCCGCGCGGAGAAGTCGTCATTGAAGGGGCGCGTGTCGCCGCCCGAGAGCAGACGGTCCAAGTTGAGCCGTCCCCCGGTTTGCACGCGGCCGGAGTACTTCGCGATGGGATCCACACTGCGGAGGATGCGGCTGATCGTCTGCCGGTAGGTTTCTCCCGGAAAGCGCGATCTCGCCAGGGCAGCCGCGCCGGAAACATGCGGCGCCGCCATCGAGGTGCCGGTCAATGCAACGTAGGAGCTGTCCGAACTGGAGGAGAGCGAAAGGATCTCGGTCCCGGGAGCAAACAGGTCGACCGCCCCCGAACCGGTGTTGGAGCTGGTCGCCACATCCTCAAGCCGGGTCGTGTTGCCCACCGCAATGATGTTGTCCACCGGATACGTGGCGGGGAACGTGCGGGCCACGTCGAGGTTGAGCCCGTCGTTGCCCGACGCCGCCACGAAGATGATGCCGGCGTTGCGCGCCCGCTGGATGGCAGCGACTTCAGTCTGCGAGGGACTCTGTCCCGTGCTCAGCGCCCCGTAGCTGGCATTGATCACCTGCGCACCCTGGGCGATCGCGTAGTCGATGCACTCGGCACCGTCCGAGATCGAGCCCTGCCCGGCCGCGGAGAGAAACTTCAGGGCCATGATCTTCACCTTCCAGGCCACCCCGGTCACGCCACGACCATTGTTCCCGACCGCACCGATGATGCCGGCGACGTGGGTGCCATGGCCGTTGTCGTCGGTCGGGTTTCCCGCGGCCGCCTGTGAGCGGGCGATGATCGAGTTGATGCCATTGACGTCGTCGATGTATCCATTTCCATCATCGTCGCGACCATTGCCGGCGATCTCCCCCGGATTGCGCCAGAGGTTGTCGACGATGTCCTCGTGCGTCAGCCGCAGTCCCGAGTCGATCACCGCGACAATCACCGTCGACGCATCGGAGGTGCGATCCCAAGCCTCGGGGGCGTCGATGTCGGCATCCGGCGTGCCCGCCGCCTGGCCGGTGTTGTGCAGGGACCATTGCTCGGCATAACGCGGATCCGCCGGTGTGGCCTGGGCGAAACGCAGGTAGTCAGGTTCAACAAATTCGTACAGCCCACTGGCCCGCAGGACCGCGAGCGTTTCAGGGACGGAGGCACCCGGGTCAATCTCGAGGACCTGCTGACCCTTCAAGTGACGGAACTCGCGCTTCTGCCGCACGCCGGCGCGCGCCTCGATCTGCTGGAAGGCCGCGGAACGGTCGGCGACCGAGGCCACGGAGGTGTCACGGACCTTCACGAGAACCCTTCCCTGCCGGTAACCGCGATTCAACTCCGCGTCGGAAAAGGCGCCGGACGTTCCCGGGGTTTGGGCCCGCGCACTGATCAGCAGGGCGAGCATCCAACCTACACAACACGCGACACGGAAAACAAAGGTGGTTTGCACGAAGGAGGAAATTCGGACGCCGCATTGCCGCGGTCGCAGCCCGGATGCCCGGACCTCGGGGCGGCGGGTAAGGTTAAACCGACACCCAATCCGCCATTGCGATCCCAAAAACAAAACAAGCGGTGTTATCGTTTGATTCATAATATTTTGCACAGGCCGCAGCCCCTCTTCCGCCCGGGATTGCTGGCCTGCAGAAATTGGGTCGCGGCGATACGGACTCCAAGGCAGCCTCGGTCCATGGCCAAAGCTTCCAACCCTGTCTCCCCTCGCCAGCTCGCCGCCGCGGCCAAACAAGCCTCCCGGCGCGCCTACGCCCCCTACTCGCGGTTTCGCGTGGGCGCCGCCGTTGTCGCCGGCTCCGGCAAAGTGTATGCCGGGTGCAATGTGGAAAATGCTTCCTACGGGCTCTGCAACTGCGCCGAGCGCACGGCGATCTTCAGTGCCATCGCCGCCGGAGAATCCAGCGTCACGAGAGTCGTCGTCTACACGCCGACCCCCACACCCACGACGCCCTGCGGCGCCTGCCGACAGGTCATCAATGAGTTTGGCCCGGAGGCGACGGTGTTATGCCTATGTGACGGCCCCGACCGCATCGAGACCACGCTGGATGCGCTTCTGCCAGGTGCCTTCGGACCTGCACAACTGCAGTAGCGTGAGTCAGCTGCTTCCGTCGAAAAAGCCGCGCACTTCGGCCAGCAAGTGCGTCGTGGGAACCTCACGTTCACTGCGTTCCGTCAGATCGCGCAGTTTCACCACTCCCTTTGCCCGTTCGTCGGTTCCGTAGATCAAAGCGAGTTTCGCGCCCGACTCGGCCGCCGCTTTGAACTGCTTCCCAAAGGCCAGTTCCCGCATGGGATAGTCGACGCGATAACCGGCCGCGCGGAGCGCGTGAATATCGGCAAACGCAGCAAGTCGTTCCTCCGGTCCTCCGATCACCACGTAGACATCAGGCGCCTGGATCAGGTTGGGCATGAGTCCCCGTTGTTCCAGAAGCAGGGCGAAGGTCATGTCGCCAATGGCAAAGCCAACCGCCGGCAGATCGGCGTAACCCAGTTTTCCCACCAGGTTGTCGTAACGCCCTCCCCCCGCCAGGGCGCGGAGCTCGCCTTTGCGGTCGAACGCTTCAAATACAAATCCCGTGTAGTAAGCGAGTCCCCGCACCACCCCAAGGTCCACCTCGACGAACCGGGACAACCCCATCGCCTCCAAGTTGCGCAAGAGCCGCTTCCAGTCATCGAGGCGGGAGCGCAGTTTGTCTCCACCCAATGAGGACACGAGCGCTTCCAGTGACGCGAGTGACTTGATGTGAAGAAACGCCAACACTTGCGTCTTCCTCGCCTCATCCAGCGGGCCAAACTGCTCCGCATCCGGCCGGAATGCCTCGTCGCCCAACTTCTCAAAGCGGTCCACCGCCGAAAGGAGGCTCCGGCTGCGGGCTTCATCGAAACCGAGCGCCTCAAGAAAATAGAACCAGAGGTTCCGGTCGCTCAGACGGATGTAGAAATCGCTTTCATTCAGACCAAACGCGCACAGGTTCTGCGCGAGCAGGGCAATCAGTTCAGTCTCGGCCTCGATCCCAGGTTCACCGAAGATATCGGCGTTAAACTGGAAGAAACACCGTCCCCGACCCTTCTGCATACGTTCATAGCGGTAGAACTCAGCGATGCTAAACCACTTGATGGGCCGCTTGAGGGCATTGGCGCGCTCGCCGACCAACCGGCAAACGGTGGGCGTCATCTCCGGTCGCAACGCCACTTCCCGCCCCCCCTTGTCGGTAAAGCTGAAGAGCTGCGCCTCGATTTCGTCGCCCGACTTGGTCTTGTAGAGTTCGAGCGGCTCCAATACCGGAGCATCGTATTCAGCAAACCCAAACGTGTGTGCGGTTTGCCTCCACAATCGAAAGAGGTGATTCCGGCGCGCCAGCGCATCCGGATAGAACTCACGAAAACCGGGCAGGGTTTGGAACGAGGCCATGGCTGGGCAGGGAATGGCAAGCCGAGGGCGGGCGCGCGACAAAAAAACCGGATACCCCGCCCGCGCCCTCTGGCGGTGGGCAATAAAAAAGCACCTGCCAGAAGACAGGTGCTGACGGCAGACCCGAGGGCAATGCGCTCAGAGCGTCTGGATATCCAGCTTCTTGAGCAGTTGCTTGAGGATCTTGCCCGATTTGAACTTCACCACGGCGCGTTCCGGAATGACCACTTCCGTCTCCGGTTTGTTGGGATTGCGGCCGATCCGCGCCTTGCGACGCTGGACCTCGAGAACGCCAAAATTACGCAATTCAACATTTCGACCCTCAGCGAGGGCACGCATCACAATGTCGAGGGTCATCTGCACAGTGTGCACAATCTCCTTTTGCGGAAAGCCAGTCTTCTCGTAAATCTCCAGTACGATTTCACGTTTGGTGAGGTTGGTCAGGTTGGTTGTCATGGAAGTTATCCTTTTGTTTCTGTACAGGTTAGGGGAGATGTCCCCAAAGCGTTTTACCGTTCCGTCGATTCGTCAACCACTAAGGTCAGTTTTTTCGATTAATTTATGAGTCAGGGAGAACCACAAAGTCCACTGGAGCAACTGCCTAAGCAGATACAAGATCTTCTAAAAGGTTCCCCATTTCGTGCTGTTTTTACAAATTCCATGGGTACTCAAGCGCCTGATTCCAAACCCGAAGGGGGCTCGCAAGATGCGGAAAATGCCGCCATTCTGGACCGAATTCGCACCTTCAATTTGCGTCCTCGTGAGATTCGGGATCATTTGGATCGCTTTGTTATTCAACAAACTGAAGCAAAAAAGGTGCTATCGGTGGCGATTTGCGACCACTACAATCATGTGCGGGCCTGCCTCGAACGTCCGGAGCTTCGCGAGACGGACTACGCCAAACAGAATATTTTGCTGCTTGGACCCACGGGAGTGGGCAAAACCTACCTCATGCGCTGCATCGCGCGGCTGATCGGGGTGCCCTTTGTTAAGGCGGATGCGACGAAGTTTTCTGAAACAGGTTACGTCGGTGGGGATGTCGAGGACTTGGTGCGCGATCTGGTCAAGGCCGCGCACGGCGACACGGAGCTCGCACAATACGGTATCATCTACATCGACGAGATCGACAAGATCGCCACCGCCCCCTCCGCCTCCGGTGGAACGGCGGGTCGGGATGTCAGCGGGCGCGGAGTGCAAATCAATCTCCTCAAGCTGATGGAGGAGACGGATGTGAATCTGGCCAGCCAGACCGACTTCGCCGCGCAGATGCAGGCGATGATGGATTTTCAGCGTTCGGGCAAACCCCGCAAACGCACCCTCAATACTCGCCACATCCTCTTTATTGTCAGCGGGGCCTTTGACCGGCTGGCCACGTCCATCAAGCGCCGGATGCAGGCCAGCTCAATCGGCTTTGCCGCGGGCTCCTCCGGAGCGGGCGCAGCTTCGTTCGAGCTGGAAAGCGACTACCTGCAGGTCGCGCAATCGCGGGACATCATCGACTACGGGATGGAACCCGAATTCGTGGGCCGCCTGCCCGTACGGGTCGCGTGCCAGGCCCTGACGGCCGACGATCTGGAGCGCATCCTCCTCACGAGTGAAGGCAGCATCCTCGCCCAATACCGGGCCGACTTTTCGGGGTATGGCATCGACTTTGAGATTCTTCCCGAAGCCATTCGCGAAGTCGCCCGACTGGCCCACAAAGAGAACACCGGCGCCCGCGGACTGATGACCGTACTCGAGCGGGTGTTCCGCGACTTCAAATTCGAGCTGCCTTCCACCGGCATCAAGTCCTTCCGGATCGATGCAGCCACGGTCGCACATCCCAATGACACCCTGCGCCTGCTCCTGCGGGAGAATGCCACCCAGCAAACCGCGGTGCTCAAGCAGGAGGTCGATGCCTTTGCCGCCCGTTTCAAGGAGGCCCATGGCTTCGAGCTCGTCTTCGATGAGGGCGCGGTTTCCGCGCTGATCGATCAAAGCCTCGCGACTGACAAGACCATCCGTGCACTCTGCGAGGAAGCCTTCCGCACCTTCCACCATGGCCTCAAACTGCTGGTGAGAGACGGGTCCCCAGGCCGCTTCACGATCACACGCGAGGTGGTGGCCAATCCAGAAAAAGCGGTTTCCGATTGGGTCCTTGCTCAGTTTCGAACTCCGCCCTCCTGACCGGGCGGCCGGGTGGGTGGGTAGGCGTTTTTAGTTATTAGAAACGGTTGGTGTTTTTCGCGTCGGAACGACGGAAACCCCTACTTGTTGCACGTCAAGTACGTCGGCAATCCAGTTTCAAGAAACGCCAGGCGGGCCGGGATCCTGGCGAAAACTTAGGATTGATGGATCGCAAGATAGCGGCATGAAGCGACGCAACGCATGGCGCTCACGAATCACGATGCTTCACTGACGCCCATCTTCATTGGGGGGGCCGGCCGGTCCGGCACCACGCTCCTGCGGGTCATACTCGACTCCCACCCCCGCATCTCGTGCGGGCCTGAACTCAAGATCACCCCGGTCATCGCCCAGCTCTGGGCCGACTTCCAGACGAAGTACGCGCCGTTTCTGAAACCGTTCCTTGTGGGGCCGGCGGAAATCGACCACCTGTTCCGCGTCTTCATTTCCGGGCTGCTCGAACCGTTTCGTTCCCACGGAGGAAAACCGCGGGTCGCAGAGAAATCGCCCAATAACGTCTTCTTCTTCCAGCATCTTTTCCGGATATTTCCGCAGAGCCCGTTTGTGCACATCATCCGCGATGGACGCGACGTCGTGGCGTCGCTGCTGCAAATGGACTGGCGGGACATGGATGGAAAACCCGTGCCTTACACCCGCGATCCGGTCGAAGCCGCACGCTACTGGGTCAGCGCGGTCACCGCCGGCCGGTCCTTTGCCGCGGGCTCGACGGGAGCTTCACGGTATCACGAAATTCGTTACGAAACCATCGTCGCTTCCCCGGAGCCCGTGCTGCGGCTCCTCTTCGAATTTCTCGGGGAAGCCTGGGACGCGCGCGTGCTGGAGTTTCACCGCCTTCCCCATATCCTCGGACCCGAGTCGAGCGCCGCCCAGGTCAGCCGGGAGCTCTTTCAAACGGCGGTGGGACGCTGGAGAAACGAACTCCCGGACCCGGTTCTGGATGCGATCCGCCCAGTGATGGGAGATCTTTTGGTTGACCTTGGGTACGCTAAACCCGGATCCTGGTAGCAGCATCGCGTCACGGTCATGCCTCCGTCGCCCATCTGTACCGACTCGCGTGATATTCTCGTTGTGGGCGGCGCCGGATTGGTCGGCTCCCATCTTACTGAGCTTCTCCTCGAGGCCGGTGCCACGGTGACGGTCATCGACAACCTCTCTTCCGGCCGGCGCGACAACCTCGACCTCACCCATTCCCGCCTGAGATTCCAAGAATTCGAAGTGGGAGCACCTCAGCTGTCGGACGCTGATAGTCCGCTCGACCGTGCCGTGGCTCGGGCCGATCTGGTCTATCACCTGGCCAGCCCGATTGGCGTGGCCCGCGCCCACCATCGCGGCTTCGACACGACAGAACGCATCCTGCGCGAAGGCTTGCAGATGGTCGGCACGTGCCTGCGTCACCGTCGTCCACTACTTTACACGTCGAGTTCGGAAATTTACGGCGTCGGAGGAACCCACCCCCTCGGGGAAGAGGAAATCTCGGGTTTTGGCCTCCAGCCGCGCTGGGGTTATGGCGCGGCAAAAATGGCGGTGGAACACCTGGTCGCCGGACTGTGGCGTGAGCACAGCATACCCACCTGGATCGCCCGCTTTTTCAATGTGGTCGGGCCGCGCCAGAACCCCGAGAGTGGCCTCGTTGTCTCCGCCTTCTGCCAGGCGGCGCTCGCCGGCAAGGACCTGATTGTACATGGGGACGGATCGGACCGGCGGACTTTCCTGCACGTGGAGGATGCAGCGCGTGCGCTTCTCGCCATCCCGCTTTCAGACCCCCTGCGCGGCCAGGCGGTCAATGTTGGCGGAGTCGAAAACATCTCCATTCGTGAACTCGCGGAGTTGGTCATCAGCCTCTGCGGCGCCGGCCGGATTCGCTACCAGCCTTACGAAGCCGCCTTCGGGCCCGGCTTCGCCCCGGTGCAGGACCGCCGGCCGAAACTGGACCGCCTGATGAATGCCACCGGCTGGCGGCCGCAACGTACGCTGGAGGAGGCAATCCAGGGCTGCTACGCCACCCTGCGACACCCGGCTCCGTCCTGATCCCGGCCGCCGCCCGCGTCATGTCTGCTGCCGTCATTGAAATTTTGAGACAGGCTGAGGCGCGGCTAACACGCGGAGAACGAGCCGAGGCCGCGCGGCTCTGCGATCAGGCCCTCCAGCAGGCTCCCGACCTGCCTTCTGCCCTCAACCTGCGGGGCGTCATCGCCCTGCGATCAAGGGAGTTTGGCCAGGCCGCGATGTATTTCTCCACCGCTACCGCGACAGCGCCGCGGGTCGGCCTCTACTGGGGAAACCTCGCACTGGCGCGACGCGAGCTCGGCGACCTGCCGGGCTCGCTCGCCGCCGTTGACCATGGACTGGCCCTCGATTCCCAGGACGCGGCCCTGCACCAGGAGCGCGGCAGACTCCTGCTCGCCTTCGGTCGACTCCAGGATGCGGCCACGGCCTTCGTCACCAGTCACGGCCTACAGCCAACCGCTGGCGCCGCCCACAATGTCGGTCACACCCTCGTTGCCCAGGGGCGCTACGTCGAGGCGGTGGAGTGGTTTCGCCAAGCCATCTCGCTGTCACCCCAGCAGATTCGATCCTACGTCGGCGCCACGTTCTGCCTGCTCGAACTCGGATCCTACGAGGCGGTCCTCGCGCTCTGCCGCACAGCCGCGGCCCACGGGCTTCGGTCCAAGGAACTGCTGGCCAACGAAGGCGTCGCCGAAGCCGGGCTGTTGCGCTTCGAACCGGCGGTCCGGCGATTGACCGAGGCCCTGGAACTCGCACCCGAGGATCCGGGCCTGATCGGTCATCTCGCCACTACGGTCGCCCACCTTTGCGATTGGGACCGCAACGAGGTGCTGCAGCAGCGCGCCCTCGAACTGACGCGCGAGTCGATCCGCACCGGAGGGACCTTCTGCCTTCAGCCGTTCACCGCGCTGACGATGGACCTGGCTCCCGAAGAGCAGCGTCGCATCACCGAACACTTCGTCCGGATCAAAGCTCCGCTCGTTCCTCAACCACCACCCCGCCCCCGGGCGGCCGCGCGGACCGGCCCTCGAACCATCGCCTACCTGTCAGGCGACTTCCGCAATCATCCCGTGGCCCACCTCATGCGCACCCTGTTCGCGCACCACGACCGCTCTCGCTTCCGGATCATCGGTCTGTCGACGGGTCCCGACGATGGGAGTGACTACCGTACCACCATCCGCGGTACCTGTGACGCATTTGTCGACCTCGCCGGCGTATCCAGTGGCGAGGCACTGCGAAAGATCCAGGCACTGGAGGTCGACCTGCTGGTTGACATGAGCGGTCACACGACCCTCTCGCGTCTCGATCTGCTCGCGCACCGTCCCGCTCCCGTGCAACTCCACTTTCTGGGGTACCCCGGCACCCTCGGAGCGCCCTTCATCGACTACTTTGTCACCGATCACTACCTGACACCGCCCGGTTCCGAGGCTCACTTCGCGGAAAAGCTCATCTACATGCCCGACACCTATCAGGTGTCGGACGATCGGCAGGTCATTTCCCTCGACCCGGTCACCCGTGCTGATGAGGGACTGCCGGAGGATGCGTTTGTGTTTTGTTCCTTCAATGCCACCTACAAGATCGACCGCCGGATCTTTACCTGCTGGATGCAGATCCTGGCGCGCACCCCGGGGAGTGTCCTCTGGCTGCTCGCAACCCAGGAAGCCGCCATCCGTGCACTCCGGCGCGCGGCAGTTGAGCGTGGCATCGATCCGGCCCGGCTGGTCTTTTCCGGACGTGCGGCCAAGTCACGTCACCTGGCCCGGCATGCTCTGGCGGACCTGTTTCTCGACACCCACGTGGTCTGTGGACACACCACGGCCAACGACGCACTCCTCGCCGGACTCCCGGTCCTGGCCTGTCCCGGCCGCCCCTTCATTTCCCGCGTTTCGGCAACGCTCCTCCGAGCCCACGGGCTTGCCGAACTGATCTGTCCGGACCTCGACGCCTATGTGGCGCGTGCGACCGCACTTTGGGAAGACCGCCCTCGCCTCGCGCAGGTCCGTCGACACCTACAGGCCACCACCCGCACCCTCCCGGCTCGCAACACCGCCCGCTTCGTTGAGTTCCTTGAGCGGGCCTATCTCCACATCCTCCACCGCCACGACACGGGGCAATCGCCGGAGTCCATCGACGTCGCGTCGCTCCCCGCGCTCAGGGAACAGGGCCTCCCCGCAAAATCCGGGTGAGCTCAACGATGGAGGCGACGACTCCTGGCCGTCCGTTCACCGGGCGGTCCATCCGCCGTCGATCGGGATGGCTGCGCCCGTGATGGAGCGGGCCAGATCGCCGCAGAGGAAGAGGGCGAGGGCCGCCACCTCCTCCACTTCGACGAAGCGCCGAGTGGGCTGGACCGCAAGTATCACGTCCCGAATCACCTGCTCACGGCCCATCTTGTGCACCTCCGCCTGGCTGGCGATCTGTCCCTCGACCAGTGGCGTGCGCACGTATCCCGGGCAGATCGCGTTGCAGGTGATCGCTGTTTCCGCGAGTTCCAGCGCGACCGAGCGGGTCAGGCCGACCTGGCCGTGTTTGGCCGACACATACGCGCTCTTGAAGGGCGACGCCACCAGGCCGTGCGCCGAGACCACGTTGAGGATCCGCCCCCAACCCCGCGCCTTCATGCCCGGCACCACCGCGCGGATGGCACGAAAACTGGCGTTGAGGACGATGTCCTGGATCGCGTCCCATCGCTCGTCCGGAAAATCCTCCACCGGAGAGACGAACTGAATGCCGGCATTGTTGACAAGCACGTCGACGCCCCCGAGCAACGTCTCGGTCGCCCGAACCATCTCCTGAACTGCAGAGGGATCTCGCAGATCCGCCTGATTCACTTCCACCTGAACGCCGGTCTCGCGGGCGAGTTCCGAGCGCAGCCGCTGCACTTCCTCCGTCGAACCCAGGCCATGCAGCATCACTTTCGCTCCGGCCCGGGCCAGAACGGTGGCGATGCCCAGGCCGATACCACTGGTCGAACCCGTCACCAGAGCGACCTTTCCGTGCAACGAGCTCATTCGCGGACTCCCTCCCCCAGAGAAAATCCACACCCGGTCCGTGCCCGGATCTCGGCCACGCTAGATTGGGGGTGCACTTCTTCCAGCACCAGTCCGCCGCCGGACTTGACCGAGAACACGCCAAGGTCAGTGATGATCAGACTGACCACCCCCCGCCCGGTCAGCGGCAGACGGCACGCCGGCAGAATTTTCGGGGAGCCATCCTTGGCGCAGTGCTCCATCACCGCCACCACGCGTTTCACCCCGGCCACGAGATCCATGGCACCGCCCGGCCCCTTGACCATTTTTCCCGGGACCATCCAATTGGCGATGTCACCGGTCTCCGACACCTCCAGCGCACCGAGAATCGAGAGGTCCACATGCCCCCCGCGGATCATGCCGAACGAATCCGCACTCGAGAAAAACGCCGAGCCGGGCAGCGTGGAAATGGTCTGTTTGCCCGCATTGATGAGGTCCGGATCCACGGCGGACTCCTCGGGAAACGGACCAATGCCCAGCAGTCCGTTTTCCGACTGCAGCGTCACATCCATGCCCGGCGGCAGGTGATTCGCGACCAGCGTGGGAATGCCGATCCCCAGGTTCACGGTGTATCCGTCCCTCAACTCCTGTGCGGCCCGCTTCGCCATCCAGTCGCGCACCGGGGACTCCTTGCGCGAAGCCGCGCCCCCGCGCACCGTGCGGAACTCGATGCGCTTTTCGTACTTCTCGCCCTGGAGAATCCGGTCGACGTAGATGCCCGGGGTGTGGATCTCGTCGGGGTCGAGCACTCCGGGTGCCACCAGTTCCTCCACTTCGGCCACACACACGCGACCACAGGTCGCAACCATCGGATTGAAATTCCGGGCCGTCTTGCGGTAAACGAGATTGCCGGCGGTGTCGCCCTTCCACGCCTTGACGATCGACAGATCGGCACGGATGCCGCGCTCCATCACATACTCGCTGCCGTCAATGACCCGCGTCTCCTTGCCCTCGGCGAGCAGGGTGCCGGCCGCGGTGCGGGTGAAGAAGGCGGGAATGCCCGCCCCCCCGGCGCGGAGTCGCTCGGCCAGGGTGCCTTGGGGCACCAGTTCGAGATCGAGTTCACCCGCGAGCACCTGGCGCTCGAACTCGCGGTTCTCACCCACATAGGACGCGAGCACCTTTCGAACCTGCCGGTTGGCCAGGAGCAGCCCCATGCCAAATCCATCCACCCCGGCGTTGTTTCCGACCAAAGTCAGGCCGCCGACCCCGCTCGCCCGCAGGGCCTCGATCAGGTTCTCGGGAATGCCGCAGAGGCCGAAGCCGCCGGCGGCGATGGTCATGTCCGGTCGAAGGAGCCCTTCAAGCGCGGCACGGGCGTGGGGATAAACTTTGTTCACGGATGGAGAAAGCGGGAATTCCAAATACAGGGGAAGGAGGAGAACGATCAACTCAGCCGGAAGCGTTCAGTTGAACCACGAATCCCGCAGTCGCGGGACGAATCGACACGAACCAATACAGACACCGAGAATTGCGGGGGCTTGGATCATTATTGGGTGAAGTAGATTCAGGTGCTCAACCTCTCCAGTACCCCTCCGGATTCGTGTCCATTCGTGTCAATTCGTGGTTCTCGGCTGAAGGGTTGCGACTCAGTCGCACTCAATGCAGGCGGCAATGCCTTCGCCACCGCCAATGCAGAGCGTGGCCAGACCGCGCTTCAATCCCCGTTCGCGGAGAGCTGAAAGCAACGTGACCACGACCCGGGCCCCGGAACAGCCGAGCGGGTGACCGAGAGCAATGGCACCGCCTCGCACATTCATGCGCTCGGGCGGCACACCCAGTTCGCGCGCGAAAGCGAGCGGCACCACGGCAAACGCCTCGTTGACCTCCCACAAATCGACCTGCTCCGGCCCCCAGCCGGCACGAGCCAGCGCCTCGCGCGCCGCCGGCGCGGGAGCGGTGGTGAACCACAGGGGATCGAGCGCGGCCCGGCCGAACGACACCACCCTCGCCAGAGGATGCAGGCCTTTTTCACGGGCCCACGCCGCATCCGCCAGCACCAGGGCCGCCGCGCCATCGTTCAGGCTCGAAGCGTTGGCGGCGGTGATGGTGCCATCCTTGCCAAACGCAGGCTTGAGCGAAGCCATGCGGTCGAATTTCACGCGGCCCGGACCTTCATCGTGCTCCACCCGTGTGACCTGGCCCTTGAAATCCGTCACGTCAACCGGACCGATTTCATCAGCAAACTTCCCCTCCGCCTGAGTGCGCTGCGCACGGCGGAAACTCTCCGCCGCGTAGGCATCCTGCACCTCGCGACTCAGCTCATAGCGCGTGGCACACTGCTCGGCACAGGAGCCCATGTGCTGGTTGGAGTAGGGATCCCAAAGTCCCTCGGAAATCAGGGAATCGACCACCGTCTGATGGCCAAGCCGGTATCCATCCCTCGCCTTCGGGAGCAGGTAAGGCACCTGGCTCATGCTTTCCATGCCGCCGGCCACGCACACGCCCGCCTGTCCGGAGTCAATCAGGAGCGAGGCATGCAGCAGTGCATGCAGCCCGGACCCACAGACATGGTTCAACGAGACGGTTCGCGTCGACGGCAGCAACCCGGCCTTGAGGGCGGCCTGCCGGACCGGGGCCTGTCCCTGTCCCGCCTGCAGCACCTGGCCCAGAATCAGGTCGGTGACAACCTCGGGAGGCAGCCCCGCGCGAGCCAGCGCGGCCTGGATGGCCACCGCACCCAGGTGCGCCGCCGGCAGGGTTGAAAGTGCACCTTGAAAGGCGCCGAGCGGAGTCCGCGCAGCGGAAAGAATGACAGTTCGGGTATTCATGGGGCGTTCCTCGGACAGGAGCCGACGGGATCGCTTCGCGGGACCTAAGCCCCGGCAAAGCAGGTGGGCACGGTCCCCACCGTGCCCGGATGGGCCAGAAAGACAAATCCTGCTTCAGCTTCAGCCGCGGTACCGGGTTCGTCCCGCGCCGTGGTGATGGCGAGGGTGTCAAGCCGCTCTCCGACAAAGGCACAGGACGTCACATTGCGCACCGGCAGGTGAATCTCCTGCAGGCGACGCCCCGTGCTCACCTCCCAGCGGCTGACGCGTCCCCCTCCCCAATGGGCCACCCAGAGGTGACCCTCCGCGTCCCGCGTGCACCCATCGGGAAGGCCATCGGCGGGATCAAAGGAGACGGCCACGCGGGGTTCGCCCAGCGTACCTTTTTCGAGGTCAAAGGGAAACGCCTGCACGCAGCGAGCCCAGGAATCGATGTAGTACATCTCCGTGCCGTCGAGCGACCAGGCCAGGCCGTTGGAAATGGAAACGCCGGTGCGCATCACCGTCGTCCGTCCGTCGGCATCGATCCGATACAAACGGGACTCGTGCTTGCGCCCGTCGAGCGCCAGCGTACCCGCCCAAAAGCGTCCGGCCGGATCCACTTTGGCATCATTGAATCGGAACACACCGGCGTCATGCTCCGGAGGCGCGGCAAACGGCGACGTCTTGCCGGTGTCAGGGTCCAGCCCGTAAACTCCATCCCGAAGCGCCGCCACCAACCCACCGGAACCCGCCGGCGCCACCGCACCCACCATCTGCGGGAGGGACCAGGTCCGGACGGCTCCGCCATCCACAGCCGACTCGTAAGCCTTTGGTCCGAGGATATCGATCCACCAGACCGTCTTGCGGGTGGGATGCCAGCACACCCCCTCGCCCAGAGCGCAGGGGATGGACTGGAAGACGTCGACTCCGGGGAATCGGGACATGGGGCGGGCGCTTCCCGCCTAGTTGCCCGAGGCCGACTCGGGGCGCACGGGATTGGTCAACGACCCGATTCGCTCAATCTCGATGGTGACCTCGTCACCCGCCACCAGCCACCGCGGCGGCGTGCGCGCCATGCCGACCCCGTGGGGGGTTCCGGTCAGGATCACCGTTCCCGGAACCAGTGTGGTGCTGCCACTAAGAAACTCGATCAGCGTCGGAATGTCGAAGATCATGTCCGACGTCGTCCAATCCTGAAGCGTTTCCCCGTTCACCCGGGTGGCGATCTTCAGCGCATTGGGTCCGGCCGGCAGCTCATCGCCGGTGACGAGGCGGGGGCCGAGGGGACAGAACGTATCGAAAAACTTGCCACGGCACCACTGGCCGCTGCCCTTGCGGATCTGCCAGTCGCGCGCTGAAACGTCGTTCGCGCAGGTGTAGCCGAGCACGTAGTCCAGGGCGCGTTCCCGGGACACATTCTTGCAGGCGCGACCGATGACCACCGCGAGCTCGCACTCATAGTCCACTTCGGAGCTTGGCAGGTGCGTGGGCAGCAAGATCGGATCGCCCGGGTTCTGAAGGGTGTTGACGCCCTTGACGAACAGCACTGGCAGCTCGGGCACCTTGAGGTTGGATTCCTTGGCGTGGTGCCGGTAGTTCAGTCCCACACCGAGAATCTGCACGGGAACCACCGGCGCCAGCAGCTTGGTCACCGTGGCCCGATCAGAGGTGACCCGGTGGGCGCCAAAGATGTCGCCATCGATGCGGAGGACGGACCCGTCGGCCTGTTCGGAACCGTAGTGATTTGCGCCGGAGGGGTCGCGGTAGCGGATGATCTTCATGGAGGAAGTAAAACGGGGTCTAGCTGCGCTTCACCACCGCAATGCACTCAATCTCATAGTGCAGGATGGGAGGGAGACAGTTCGTGATGGTCGTTCGGGCAGGATAAGGCTCGGAAAAGTACTCGCGGTAAAGCTCGTTGTAGCGGGCCCCATTGGCGGGATCACGGATGTAATTCCTCGTCTGCACGACATGCTTGAGGTCGCTGCCGGCGCCTTCGAGGACCTTGCGAAGATTTTCGAGGGATCGGCGGAACTCGCCTTCAAAGGTGTCCTGAATAATGGTGCCCTTGGCGTCCACCGAGGCCTGGCCCGAAACGAAAATGAGATCACCGACCCGGACCGCCGGGCTGAATGGCAGGTGCGAGGTCGGTGTATCGGAGGTTTTTGGATAGAGGATGCCGGTGCTCATGAATAAAGGAAACGGGGCTGGTCGATGGGATCGAGCGGATAAAGGGGGCGTCGCAGACGACGGTAGGGAAAAGTGCTGAGATTGCTGGAACAGGGGCCGGGCGTGTCGACGTAGTAGGAAGCCGCCGCGATCGGATCATAGGCCTGTTTGTGTCCCACGGCTGCCTTGATCGCAATGAAGGTGAACGTCCGGGGATTGATCCCCTGACTGCTGAACTGGCCGAGGTCAAAGGGCGGCGTCTTCTTGCTCGTCAGGAGCAGGGTGATTCCGCGATGTCGCACCACCGCGCACGGACCCATGTCAAACTTGGAGCCATTCATCGACGCGAGGTGGCTGTGCAGGTCTTCCAGGCGGAAGGCACCGCTTCGCAACGAAACCAGTTCAACCTCCAGCTCAACCGGACCAGGATCGACATGCCAGCGGCGGCCCCCGATGGATTGCCGGCCAACGGAACCGATCGCCAGCTTCGAAAGTCGCTGCACCGCCTCGGGGTCGTTGATGGCGACCAATGCGTTCTTCGCGTCCCGCTGCACCAATGCGCGCAGAATGCCGGTGCAGTCACCGGGCGCACCACCTCCGATATTGTCAGCCGGCTCGATCAGCAGCACCGGCCCCTTCGGCGAGGGACCAATCTTCGCGAGCACGTCGTCGACCGAAGGATAAACCACCGCGCCTGCCTCGCGCAGGTCCCAGGTCTTCTTCGCCCCTTCCTCCAGGCTCTTCCGCGCCGCGGCGCTGCCGGGATCCGCCACAACAAACAGGGACACCCCGGTTTCCGCGGTGTCGGCAAAGGAAAAGCCGGCCGCGATGTTGTAGGCCCAGATCGGGGAACTTCCGCCCTCGTTCGCAGCGGCAAATTCAGTCATTCCCTTCATCGGATCCGCGTGCGTTCCCGTCCCAGGGGGCGACCACATCACGGGGACCCGGCACCACAGGGTCTCGGGTTTCACCCGCGTGCGCAGGCACCGTTCCAGAAGGGCCGCCGTCCGCAGCGCCGTCTCCTTGGCATCGGTGTGAGGATTCTTGCGGTAGGCGACCAGGCCGTTGGCGTGGCGGCACATCCGCGCGGTGATGTTGCCGTGCAGATCGAGGACCGCGAACAGGGGAAGGTCCGCCGCGCCGGGCAGGCCCCGGAGCCGCGTCAGCAGCTCGCCCTCGACGTCATCGATCGACGCGGTGGCCATGGCCCCGTGCAAAACGAGAAAAATCGCGTCCACACCCGCGGCCAGGGCCGGTTTCGCGCGCTCCGAAAACTCGCTCCAGTACCGCTCAAACACATCGTCCTCGACCGGTCCGCTCGGCACGGCGCGCGCATCAATCGTAGGCACGACCTGCCAGCCATACCGCCGCGCCTCCTCAAGGAAACCCGCGGTGGGAGACTCGTCGCCTTCCTTGGCGAGGATCTCGTCACCCCGCGCCACCTCAAAATCGGCCCAGCGGGTCGGGTCCGGGAGAAAGGTATGGGTTTCGTGGAAGAGGACGCCGAAGAGAATGCGCGGTTTCATGAGGGATGGGAACGGGCGACCTCCGACTCAGGCCGGTCGAACCCAGGTCGACGCGTGCCGGGCAAACGCGCGGGTGCAGCGCACCAGCGCCTCGTCGATGTCCGCGCGGGTGTGCGCGAGGCTGATCGACCACAATCCGCGTTCGATCGCCCGCACGCCCTCCTCGAGGAGGCAGCGGCGCAGGTGCGCCCAGCGGGGCGCGTCGTGCCGGCGTACATAGTCGCGATAGTTCCGGACCGGACCTTCGGCCGCCCCGGGCTTGAGCATAACGGTATGAAAAATCAGGCCCGGACCCTGCGGACGCAGCGGAATACCGTGTTTTGCCCCGAGTTCGGACAAGGCTGCCATCAGGCGATTTCCGAGCGCCTGGCTGGCGCGCGGGTGTTCGGAGCCGAGGGCCAGAATCTGGTCGAGGCACCATTTGCTTCCGGCCAGGCAAAGCGGATTGCCGTTGAGGGTGCCTGCGTGCACGACCTCCCCGGAAAGGATCTTCGCCATCGCCGCCTTGGTGCCGGCGAGGGCCGCAAACGGCGTGCCGCCACCGACCGCCTTGCCGAGGATGGTCAGGTCGGGGTGATAGCCGTAGTAGCCCTGCGCGCAACTTGCCCCGAAGCGGAAACCAGTGATTGTCTCATCCGAGATCATCAGCATGCCGTCCCGGTCGCACAGCTCCCGGATGGTTGCCATCAGGCCTTCCACCGGCTCGATGCAGCACGTGTTGCAGAGCGCCGGTTCAAACACGATCGCGGCAATCTGGCCCTTGAATTGGTCGACACGGCGGCGGAGGTGGGCGACGTCATTCCACTGGACGACGACAAACTTTTCGAGCACCTCGGGAATGACCCCTTTGCTCGGATGCAATTGGGCCGGGGTCTCGTCGTCACCCCAGCGGTCCATGGGGTTGGCAAAGCCCACCAGACCTTCGTCGGCCCAGCCGTGATAGTGACCTTCAAAACGCAGGATGAGCGGCCTTCCGGTGTGCGCCCGGGCGAGACGAAACGCGGCCGTCACCACTTCGGTCGCCGAGTTGTTGAATCGCACCAGCTCGGCCGAGGGGATCATGCGCTGGATGCGCTCGGCCACCTCAATCTCCAGTTCACATTGGGCGGCCCAGTGGGTCCCCAGCCTCGCCTGCGCCGCCAGCGCGTCCGCCATGCCCTCCGGAGCGTGTCCATACAGCAACGCTCCCTGACCGAGTTGGAAATCCAGGTAATGGTTGCCATCGACATCCCAGAGGTTCGGACCCTTGCCTCGCGAAAAATAAAGCGGCACGGGTGCTTCCATCTTGCGAATGCCACTGTTGACGCCAGCGGCGATCGAACCCTGGGCACGCTGAAAGAGCTCTTGGGAGCGGGTGAATGTATAGGGCATGGAAAATCCTGCTTTCCTTCACCATGGGCCCGTTTCAGGCCCGGAAGGCGCAGGCCCTATTTCACCATATGGAACGATCGTTTCGTCAAACAAAATAGATGGGATCGCCTTTTCCGGTCCGGGCGTCGCCTCTGAACCCGGTTCCTGGCCGCTGCCTCAGGACCCGGAGGTTGACCGCACCCGCAACCACCGCCAGAGGACAAACGAAGCTGCGAGGGTGCCAAGAAAGGCGAGGCTGGCGGTCAGAAACGAGTCGTCCGCCGCCAAGGAATAGATGGTGCAGACCGCGAGGTTGGGCAGGAGGGTGGCGAGGACAATGCGCCGCAGGGGAATGCCGGTGGCCGCCGCCACGATGACCGACGTCTCCGCCAGCACCGGGACGCTCCGCAGGCAGGCCAGGGTCAGCGCCAGCTGACGCTGCAGCGAGACCCGAAGTCGGTCCAGCTCCTGATCAGGAAAGAACCGGGGCGCCAGCCGTCCCACCGCCACTCGCCCAAACCACGCCGCCGCCACCACCCCCGCGGTCATGCCGAGGGTACCGCCGAGGATGCCGGCCACGACTCCCGCCTTGGCCGCCAAGTACATGATCACCAGGGTCGCCGGCACCGGCGCCACCGAGTCCGCCGCCAGCAGGACCACGGACACCACCACGAGCCAGCCCGCCTGATGCTCGCGTGCCTTGAGCAGGGGCAGCACAAATTCCTCCCCCCAGATGATGAAGGGCAGGCACACCAGCGCGCACACAAAGAGCAGGAAGAGCGTGATCCTGACCACGCGCATCATTCGTTGATTCTCAGGGGTGGACATGGGCAGCGGTTCGGGTCGGCACACCGTGGGGAGGATGGCGCAAAGCGCAATTCCGACCTCGCCGAACGCGAGGCTCTTCACGCACCCGGATCCCTACGGAGGAAAAACCACGAATTGTCACAAACGAAAACAGCAACGAAGCGAAGCGGGGCCAATTTACTCTCGGGCAGGATAAAATCCGGCACGCGACAGGTCCGGCTGTCCTCTGGGTTCGTGTCCATTCGTGTCCATTCGTGGTCCCAAGGGGTTGTCACGGTTCCTGCGGACGCCCCGAAAGGCGGGCGACCATCTTGATCGCGTACAGGTAGGCCCGCTCTCTCACGACCCACGGATCACCCGCGACCACTTCAATCCCCAGGTCCGTCAAGTTGAGGATCACGCCCCCATCCTCCGGGTTCTTTGCAATGTAGGTGAGAATCTTGATCAGCTTCTCCTTGGCATAGAGGTCAGTCAGATGCGCATACACCACCGCCGGCAGGAAACGCTCCACCGGCATTTGCACGGCGTCCGGCACGGCCGCGACATAAAGGAGATTGCGGACGCGCTGAACGTCGTCCCGGTCAAAACCGGGCTTCCACGTCACGAGTCCTTTGCGCACGGTCTCGACCTCCTTGGCCGTGTACTCGTCCGGCTCCTCGTCATCACCGGCAAAAGGAGCCACCACTCCGCGATCCGGCGGCAGGTTGTAGTTCAAACCGGCAATGTCCGCTTGCGTGATGCTCGCCCAGACGGGCGGCACGGGAGTCGGGGTCGGACGCGGCGTGGGGGTCGGAACGGGAACCACCGCCGGCACGGGCGGACTCGCTGACGCGGTGCCGGTTCCCGGGAGCGGGGCAGCCGTGGGTCGGGCGCCGGGCAGGTCCGACGCCGCCAGCACCCCGGTCGGCGGCACCAAGGCGCGCCCGCGCACCTCGGCCAGGACGCCGACCAACATCCACGCGCCCACCACCGGAACCAGCCAGGGCAGGCTGCGTCGCAGGGAAAAGCGCTGCTCCGCATCCCACCGGAACAATCGTCCTCCCGCGGTGCATCCCGCCAGCCCGATGATCAGCAAGGCGACGAGGGGGAATCCCGCTCCCAGTAGACCCTCCCCGGTCACACAGGTTTGTATCACCTCCACGGCGTAGCGTCCGGGAAAGAAGGCTGAGACGTGCTGCGCCCAGGGCGGCAGGCTCGCCAGCTGCACCGCCACTCCGCCAATGATGAGCATGGGCAGAAACAGGCACTGTCCGAGGGCCTGCACCGCCGGCACCGTGTCGGCCAGGGTCGCCAGCACGAGGCCGAGTCCAATGAAGGCAAAGGACACCGCCGTAAACGCCACCCACAAATCAAGGGGATGCGCCGGCATCGTCATCCCGAGTGCAAACGCCAGCAGGAGCTGGAGCAGCCCCGACGTCAGCACGAGCACGTACCGCGCGACGGCGGTGCTCGCCACCACCGCCCAGGTCGGCAGCGGCGTGAGCCGGTAGCGGCGCCAGACGCCGCGTTCCCGCTCGCTGACGAGGGTGGTCGGCAGCCCGAAACAGGCTCCGCCCAGCACACTGACCGTCAGGAGTTCACCCATGTGACGCAGCAGGGGCACGTTCTCGTGACGATAGAGCACCCAGAACGCGACCAGGAAGATGAGCGGGAAAAGGTATCCATAGATCAACGCCATGCGGTTCCGAAAATGGAGCCGCAGCGAGGTAACGAGGTGCTCGCGCCAGGCGCTCATCGTCCTGCCTCCCGCCCGTCATTTGACTCGGTCAGGCGCAGAAAAACAGCCTCCAGCGACGCCCGCTGGAGGCGGAGGTCGACCAGGCCAACCTGCAGCTCGTCGATCCGACGCGAGAGCTGCGCCAGGGTGCGCTCCGGCGTCCGGGTTTGGAATCGCAATCGGGTGCCTTCCTGCACCGGTTCCTCCACGCCGGAAACCCCCGCAAGAAGATCCGCCGGGACCGGTTCACGCGTCACGAGGTGCACAACGTGCCGGCTTTCGCCTCCCCCCATCACCTGGGCGGGTGTGCCGGAGGCGACGACTTTGCCGCCGTCGATGATCGCGATACGGTCGCACAGGACCTCCGCTTCCTCGAGGTAGTGGGTGGAAAGCAGCACCGTGCATCCCTCCGCCCGCATCCGCCGGATCTCTTCGTGCAGATCGCGCCGCGACGCCGGATCGAGTCCGGTGGTGGGTTCGTCGAGCACCACCAGCTCGGGCCGGTTGACGAAGGCGAGCGCCAGCGCCAGGCGCTGGCGTTCACCGCCGGAGAGCGAGTCGAAACTCGCATCAGCCTTGGCACCGAGGGAAAATCGTTCGATCAGGGCCAGCGGATCCACGGAGGATCGATAGAAGGAGGCGAACAACCGGATGGCTTCGCGGGGAGTGATCTTGTCCTGAAGCGAGGTGCTTTGCAGAGCCACGCCGATGCGCTGCTTGACCTCGCGCGGCGACCGCCGGAGGTCGAATCCGCACACCTCGAGCTGCCCTTCGTCCGGTGTCCGCAGACCGATCAAGCACTCGAGGGTCGATGTCTTGCCGGCGCCATTCGGACCGAGCAGACCAAAGACCTCTCCCTGCTCCACGGAAAAACTGACCCCGCGCACCGCTTCAACCGCGCCATAGCGTTTGTGCAGGTCCTGAACACGCACCGTGGTCGACATGGCAGAGGGTCTCCGACCGGGTCGAATCAGGGTGCGGACGCGGCGGTATGGGCCGCATAGATGCGCAGGTCCGCCCGGGAACGAAACACCGAAAGGCCCGCCTCGTCGACGCCGGTCCCCGTGAGGTTGAGTTGTTCCAACGACTTCAGGCCCTCCAGGGCTTTCACGCCCTTCGAGGTGACCGCCGTCTGGGTCAGGTCGATGCGACGGAGCGAGTGGCAGGCCGCCAGGGCGGGCATACCCGCATCGGTGACGCGGGTGCGCGCCAGCTCCGCGTCGACCACCAAATCGGCCAGCGCGGCCAACCCCGCCAACGCTTCGTTGGTGCACCGGGAGGGCGCGCTCGCCGTGCGCAGGATCAGACCATCGGTGGGCACCTGCGACACCGGGACCAGGCGGAGTCCCCAGGCCTTTTCCCAGGCGTGAATGGCAGCGGCGTGGCTCCGGTGATCCGGCGCCGTCGGCTGAACCAAGACGACCGGTGCGGGCGGCGTCGCCTTCAGGCCAAAGGCGCTGAGCGGGGCCGTTTCCGATGCACCGGCCTTGATCCACTGTTCAATCAAACGGGTCTCCTCCTCCGACAGGGGCTTCTTCCCTCCGCTCGGCATGAACTCCTCGTCGTCATGCGGCAGCGTGATCCGACGGTACAACTCGCTCTCCTCCAGATTTTCCGGAACGACCGCCGCCCCACTTTCGCCGCCCTTCATGAGCTCGGCAAAGGTGTCCATGCGAAGCCCGCCCTTGATCTTGTTCGGGTTGTGACACGATACGCAGGTGCGATCCAACGCCGGCATGATGCGATCGTAGAAGAACGAGAGCTCGGCGGCGGGCGGGGTCGCCCCGCCTGATTCGACCGCCGTGCCCGCGGCGCTCGGGGTCGAGTGAGACGTAGCGGCTGCAACCGGCTTTTTCTTGGGCACGGGGGCCGGCAGTCCGAGCCACTCTCTCACCGGAGCGGGCATATGCTCTTCCAAGAACTTCTCTCCGTGGGTCAGTTGCCCCCCCTGGTGCGCGGTCCACGTCACCAGTCCCACCGCCGCCAGCAAAGTCGGAAGGTAAAAAATCCCCACGCTCCACCAGCCTCGGGTCGTCCAGACTCGCCGCAGCAGGACCGCCAGCAAACTCACCAGTGACAGGGTGCAGCCGGCCCACATGTGCTGATTCACCAGATCACCCGCATACCCTCCCGCCCAGGCCAGGAGCCAGCCGAGGACACTCGCCGCCACGGCACTGATCGCTCCGAGCGTGAGTACAAAACCGGCCGCACTTCGGATCGACCGTCCACCTTCAAAAAGACCAGCCAGTTCCATCAGGGGAACGATCGCCAGGAGGGCGATGGGAAAGTGGAGCACCAGCGGATGGAAGCGTCCGAAAAATAGCGCCAGCGTCGACCGCTCCACACCGTCGGCGGGCCAGACCATCGGCAACGCAGCCAGCCCTCCTACCACCAGGAGCCAGAGCACCACCGCCAGGAGGCGGGAGTTCTGCGGCGGGGGATCGTCGGACAAGGGACGGGAAGGAATCTCAGGCGAAGGCATAGACGCGGGACGGAAAGCTCGTCGGCGGACGGCGCGCTGGCATCGTTCCGAAAGGCGTCACGCCAGCAAGTCGTGAATCACGTGCGCAGGCAACACACCGGTCAGCCGTTGGTCCAGCCCCTGAAACTTGAAGGACAGACGGTTGTGGTCCAGACCGAACTGGTGCAGCAGCGTGGCATGGAAGTCGCGGATGTGCACCGGGTTCTTCGTGATGTTGTAAGAGAAATCGTCGGTTTCGCCGTAGCTGATTCCGCGTTTGGTGCCCGCTCCTGTCATCCACATGCTGAAACACCGGGGATGGTGGTCGCGTCCAAAATTATCCGGCTTCAAACCACCCTGGGAGTACACCGTCCGGCCAAACTCGCCGCCCCAGAGCACGAGGGTGTCGTCCAGCAACCCGCGCTGTTTCAGATCCGTGATCAACCCATAGGTGGGTCGATCCGAGTCTTCGCAAAGCAGGCGAATGCGTCCCGGCAGATCACCATGGGTGTCCCAGCTTCGCAGAAAGATCTGGGTGAACCGCACTCCGCGCTCCGCCAGGCGCCGCGCCATCAGGCAGTTGTAGGCGAACGTGCCCCGTTCCTTGGCTTTTTCGCCGTAGAGGTCCCAAGTCGACGCCGGTTCCTTGGACACATCCGTCAGCTCCGGCACCGACGTCTGCATCCGAAACGCCATTTCATACTGGGAAATACGGGCATTGATCTCGGGGTCCCCCACCCGCTCGAACAGGTCGCGGTTGAGCGCATTGACGCCATCGATCATGGTGCGGCGGACGTCCGAAGTGACTCCCTCGGGGTTATTGAGATAAAGCACCGGATCCCCGCCTGGACGAAGGGTCACTGCGGCATGCTCGGGCGAGAGAAACCCCGACGACCAGAGCCGGTTCGAGAGCGCCTGCACGTTCTTGGTCACCGGCATCTTCGACGTCAGCACGACAAACGACGGCAGCTCATCGTTGATCGCGCCCAACCCATACGAGAGCCAGGAACCGAGGGACGGTTTGCCCGCGAACATATTGCCCGTCGTGATCTGGAGGATGGCGGGCTCGTGGTTGATCGCCTCGGTGTAGAGCGATTTGATGACCGTCAATTCATCCGCGATCTTGGCCGTCCAGGGGAAAAGCTCCGACACCCAGTGTCCCGATTTTCCAACCTGTTTGAAGGCAAACGGCGTGGGTGCCACCGGCAGGCGCGCCTGACTGGAAGTCATGCCGGTGAGCACCTGGCCACCGCGCACGGACTCGGGGAGGTCCTTGTCGTAGAGGTCCTTCAGGGCCGGTTTGTAGTCCCAAGTGTCGAGTTGGGACGGCGCGCCCGCCATGAACAAGTAGATCGCCCGTTTGGCCTTCGGTGCAAAATGCGGCACCAGCGCGGCCGGGGACGTCATGCCCGCAAAGGCGGTCGGCAGACTGCGGCCGAGAATGCTGGCCAGACCGGCCCACGCAAGGGCCTTGCCGGAACGGCCGAGGAAGTGACGCCGGGTTTCCAGCCGCAACCACTCGTCCTTGAGCGATTGCGGAATGGGCAGGTCCCACACCGTCGGCCCCTCGCCGGAGTGATCCGAGCAGAGGTGGGCATGGGGATCGTGACAGGAGGGATCGTGCATGGGACCTCGGGGAGAAGATGGGATGACGGTTGGGACGGGTTGCGATGGGCGAAGCCTGCTCCCGCTACTTGGTGAGGAATTCGTCGAGGTTGAAGAACTGGTTCGCGACCATGGTCCAGGAAGCGAGGAGTGAGACGTCAAACTGCGGCGACGGCTGCGACTCGCCGACTCCGAGGAGGAGAATCGCAGCATTGCGATCTTTGCGGAAGTGCGCGGAGAAGCTCTTCAGCGAGTCGGCCAGCACCCGGCGTTCGCGATCCGAGAGGTCGCGTCCCAGCGTGGTGGTGGCAAGGAAACCAATCCGGGCCCGATCATCCGCCGCCGCCGCCAGCGCGCGCTCGGCCAGCTTGCGTGCCGCCTCGACCCACTGGATGTCGTTGAGGGTGACAAAGGCCTGGAGAGGCGTGTTGCTGCGGGGTCGCTTCACGCAGACGAGTTCACGGGAAGGGCTGTCGAACGTCTCCATGCTCGGCGGGGGCGAGGCGCGTTTCCAGAACGTGTAAAGGCTTCGTCGATACAACTCATCGCCGCGCCCCGGCTCATAGATCTTGGTGTTGGCCTCGGGCATCGCCACTTCCTCCCACAAGCCGGCCGGCTGGTAGGGCTTGACGGGCGCCCCGCCGATTCGCTCGACCAGCAGACCCGACGCCGCGAGGGCGGCGTCGCGCAGGGTCTCTCCGTCCATGCGGAAACGCGGCCCGCGTGCCAGCAGGCGGTTGGCCGGATCCTTGGCCAGGTGCTCAGGGGTCACCCGCGCGCTCTGGCGGTAGGTGGCCGAGGTGACGAGCAGGCGATAAAACCGTTTGGTGTCCCATCCGCTTTCGCGAAATTCCACCGCCAGCCAGTCCAGCAGCGCCGGGTGCGACGGTTTGGCGCCCATCACGCCAAAGTCGCCGGAAGACTCGACCAAACCCGTGCCAAACAGCTCCTGCCACATGCGATTGACGGTCACCCGGGCGAAGAGTGGCTGCTCGGGCGAAAGAAGCCAGTCGGCGAGTCCCTTGCGGTTCGGCGACGCACCGGCCGGGAGTGGCGGGAGAAAGTGGGGAGTGCCGGGCTCGACGCGCTCGACCCGGGAATAGTAGTCGCCGCGTTTCAGGATGTCGGCGTAGGCGGGCGTGGGCTTTTCCCGGATGATCAGCGTCGGATCGCCTTTGCGGGTGAGTGCCTCGATTGCCGAATCCTGGGCCGCCAGCTCTTTCTCCAAGGATGCCCCCTCGGTATCGATCTGACCCAGATAGAACCGGTCGGCGGCAATAAACGCCTCGTCGGTGCTCCAGCGCCGTGGATCGGGCTGCCGGCTCACAATTTCCGCGGCGAGGTCCTCGTAGGGCAAACGCGCCACTTCGTCTGCGGACAGTGCCCGTCGATAGGCGCGAATGTCCTGGTAACTGGTTTCCCGCTGCGGCTCGGCATCATCGCGTCGGCCGAGGTGAGTCACCGCATCCGTGCGCACGCTCTGTCCGGGCTGCAAGGTGTCGAGCTTCACCTCAACCGGCGCCAGACGGCCGTTCACGTAGAGGCGCAAGCCGGCGGCCGTGCCCGAACCGTCGTAGGTGAAGAAGAGATGAAACCACTCGTAGCGCTGAATCTTGTCCACGGTCACGAGCTGAATTGCGTGTTTTCCCGTTTCGTGCACCAGGTTCAGCTCCAACTTGAGATCGCGCTGGTAGAGGTCCCAGCCACGGCCCCCGAGGCGCTGGTCGTCGCCGCGACGCGCAATCAGCGAACCATTGCCGGTGCCGCCGCCACCGGTCTTCTGTCGCAGCATCATCCAGCCTCCGACCGAAAACGCATCCGAGGTGTCGATGTCCCCGACTTTTCCCAGCGGAATCCGACTGGCAATGTCCATGCGCATGGCCGGCCATGCCCAGGTGTTTTCTCCCCAGACCACGGGATTCGTTTCTGCGGCGAAGGTGGGCGTGGCTGCGTTCGGGGCGCTGTTGTGGAAGGTGTCACCTTTGCTCTCGTCGAGACGCAGGCGAAGCTCCATCGCGTCCGGGGAGACCGGCCGGGGACGCGCTCCGCCCGCCAGCCACGCTGCCATGCGCTCACGCGCCGCCGACCGGCGGGTGTCAATTCGCTCCTGCACCTGAGCCCGGGCCGCCAGGGCCTTGTCCAGCGCCTCGCGCTGGGCCGCGGCCGGAACCCGCAGGACCGGCACCGGGTCCGGGGCATTGAGGTCCCAGGGCTTCTCCACCGTGTTGCCGAGATAGGCAGCGAGACCGTAGAAATCGCGCTGCGTCACCGGGTCGAACTTGTGATCGTGGCAGGCCGCGCACCCGGTGGTCAGTCCGAGAAACGCCACACCAAAGGCCTCCACGCGGTCGCGGGTCTGGTTGACGTAGATTTCCTCCGTGATGGTACCTCCCTCATTGGTCGTGAGGTTGCAGCGGAGCATCCCGGTGGCCACCACCTCGTCGACCGAACGCGCCGGCAGGAGATCGCCCGCGAGCTGCTCGCGCATGAAGCGGTCGAACGGCTTGTTGCGATTGAACGCATCGATCACGTAGTCGCGGTAGGGCCAGATCGCCCGGACATTGTCAAAGTGCAGGCCGTGAGTATCGGCGTATCGGATATACTCAAGCCAGTACCGGGCGCGGTGCTCGCCAAACCGGGGGCTCGCCAGCAGGCGGTCGACCACGCGTTCATAGGCGCCGGGGGCTCCATCAGCTAGAAAGGCCTTCACTTCGTCAGGCGTGGGCGGCAGGCCGGTCAAGTCAAACGTCACCCGGCGGATCAGGCTGGCCCGGTCGGCTTCCGGCGCGGGCGCGAGGCCGGTTCCCCGAAGGCGCGCCTGGATGAAGGCGTCAATCGGAGTCCGGGTCGCATCACCCGCCGCTCCCGCCGGTGTCGCCGGACGGCGCGGGGCGATGAACGACCAATGCTCCTCGTACTCGGCCCCTTCCTTCACCCAGCGCCGGAGCAGGGCCAGCTCCTCGCGGGTCAGGCTCTTGTGCGCCTCCGGCGGGGGCATGCGCTCCTTGGCATCGGTCGACTCGATCCGCGTCACCAGGGGACTCTTGTCCGGCTGGCCGGCCACAATCGCGGGACCCCGCTTCGGATGCGCGGCAAAGGCGTACTCGGCCCGGTCCAGGCGCAACTCCGCCTTGCGCGAGCCGCTGTCGGGACCGTGGCAGTGATAACAGTTCTCCGCCAGGATCGGCTGGATGTGCTCGTTGAACGCCACCTTGCCCACCGGTGCCGGGGCAACGGGAGCCGTGACCGCGGTCGCGGAGCTGTTCCCGGTCCCCGCCGCCGTATCCGCCTTCTTCGCACACCCCGCCATCAACCCGAACACGAGCGCGCCCACTCCGACTCCGGTCGCCACCCGCACGCGGAGGCGAAACGGACCCGGACTCAGGCCGTCGTTCGGTTGTTTGCGCGGCGCGGATATGTCTGAAATTTCATGAGTCATGGGATCCCCGGTCGTCTCCGCGTCGCACGAAAACGGGGTGAGAGGGCGACGGAAAACGGACACGTCCCCTCTCATAGGTACATCGCGTGGTGAAGAAAAGTCTAATACACCGCGGGTCTGAAAGTTGTATGAAATTTCATTTTGACGCCGGCTTAAAACTCGCGGCGCTGGCGTTGCCGCCCGACAGGAGGTAAGCCACGAGGTCCTGCAACTCCTGTTCATTGAGGCCGTTGATCAGCCCCGGTGGCATCATGGAGATGGGATAGACTTTGCGCGACTTGACGTCGGCGACTTTCACCAGGGTCTTATCGTCCGGA
This sequence comes from Opitutaceae bacterium, assembly GCA_046346755.1. Lineage (GTDB taxonomy): Bacteria > Verrucomicrobiota > Verrucomicrobiia > Opitutales > Opitutaceae > UBA6669. The sequence goes on from JAXMHM010000032.1 coordinate 90,684, forward strand.
ACGAAGGGATTTGCCATGACCTGCAGCGAGCCATCGGCTTCGCCCACCACGCGACCGACCAGGGTTGACCCATCGGCGAGGTCGATCTGTTCGCTGCCATATTGGTCGCTGATGACGTGCGACGGCTCAATGATCGCCTGAAGCAGGTCACGCAGCGTGTACCGGCTGCCAGCACCGGTCAGGTCCGGTCCGATTCCACCGCCGTCCTCTCCAAATCGATGGCAGAGAATGCAGGCCGCCGCAGTGAACATGGATTTGCCCCGCGCAAAGTCGCGACCCGCCAGGGGCGTCGGGATGAGTGCCACGGCCTCGGTCAGCGTGTAAGCGCGGCCCGGACCCTGTGGGGTCACCGCCGCGGTCGCAAACGACGGCGGCGGCGGCTTCGACAACGCATCGAGGGCCACCCGCTCCACTCCCGCAGGGACCTTTTCGAGCGACTCCGTTCGAATGTTCTGAATGAACCCGTTGAAGCTCGCTCCGCCGCGCCAGCTGCGGGTGCGGCTGAACCAGCCGAAGTACTCGGAACGCAGCGCGGGGGTCCAGCCCACGGAGGCATGGCGCAGGGCGTACGCGTAAGCGATCTGCTGGCGGTCGGGCCGGCTCGCGGAGGCGGCGGTGACCGCGCTGGCGTAGTGGTCGTTGCGCGCGATCACGCGGCTCGAGCCGGGCTCCACGGCCACCGGCTCCGACACGCTGAGCAGCGGCACCACCCGGCTCACCACCTGGGTCGACTGAAGGTACACCAGCAGCGAAACCAATTCGCGGTTTTCAAACGCATCCGAAGTCGGAAAGAGGGCTTCAAAGCGGCCCGCCAGGCGTGCCTGGGTCGCCGCGTCCGGACGTCCCAAGCGGGTAAACGCCAGCTGCCATGCACGCAGGAGCGGCAGGCGCTGATCTTTCGGTACGCGGTCGAGGGAGAGGCGCTCCAGCGCCGTCACGACGCGGGGCAGGAGGGAGGCGTTTCCGCGTCGCGCCAGCGCGATGAGGGCCTCGATGGCGGCGGTGGGCTGCTGCTCGGTCAGAGCACGCTCCTTCCATGAGTCAACCGGCTGCTTCTCAATCGCCACCCGGGCCGCAAAACGGAGGAAACGGTCGGGGCTGGACAGGAACGGCCACGCCTTGGTCGCGTTCGCCGGATTGACTTCGTCCCCATGCAGGGTCTCGAGCATGCGGCGATCCTGGGCGGCTTGGGTCGGCGGGAGCGCGGATACGGCCGCGGTCGAATCGGCGCCGGTGTAGGTGACGCGATAAAGGGCCGACTGCGTCCGTCGCCCACCGGTCGTGAAATAGAAGGCGCCGTCCTTGGGATTGACCACCATGTCGGTCAAAGGAAGGGGTTTGCCGGCCACGAATTCCTCGGTCTCACCGCGAAAGCTGGCGCCGTCGGGAGTGAGGTGGATCGCATAGAGGGTACCGTAGGTCCAGTCCGCCGCGAACAGGGCACGCTGGTAACGCGCCGGGAACTTCGCCCCGGTGCCAAAGATCACACCGGTCGGCGAACCGGGTCCAATGTCGACGACCGCGGGGAGGCTGTCGGCATAGTAGGAAGGCCAGCGTCCGGCGCCGCTGCGCCATCCGTAGTCGCCTCCGTCCACGAGGTGATTGATGCGCGTCGGCATGTACCAGGGGGTCCCGATGTCCCACTCCATGTCGGAGTCGTAAGTGAACAGCTCGCCGTTCTGGTCGAAGGCGATGTCATACTGATTGCGGAACCCGAGAGAAAACAGCTCCACGGTCTTGCCCTCGGGATCGGTCCGGCCGACGTAACCACCGGGGGCATACTTGTCCTTGGCGTGCCCGCGCGCGTCCCACATGCGGGGAAGCAGGTGATCCTCGCCCCAGGCCACCGGTCGGGACTTCTCCATCTTCTCAGGCAGGTCGGTGTGATTTCCATTGGCGAAGTAGAGCGAGCGACCCTCGGGTCCCAGCACCACGGCATGCGTCCCGTGCTCGCCGCTGCCGACCATGTCGCGCAGGAGTTTGATCTCGTCGAACTGGTCGTCGCCGTTGGTGTCACGGGCGCGCCAAAGTCCGGTCCGGCCCCGGTTCTCGTTGACCATGAAGTACAGGCTGTCGAAGGCGTACAGCAGTCCGTGCGCCCCCACTTTCACGGTCTCCGACATTTCACTCTTTTTTGTGCCGGGAGCCGGGACCTCACGACTGTAGGGCAGACGGGTCAGATCAATCGAGAGTCGCTCCACCGCCGTGTTTCCGGTCTTCCCCACCGCCGGAGGCGTCAGGCGGTAGAGGCTGCCGTACTGATCGCTGACAATCAGGCGACCCTTGGTATCCAGAGTCATCGCCACCCACGAGCCCTGCTCGGCCTGCGGGACGGTGTACAGGAGCTCCACCTTGAACCCGGGAGCAACGACCAGGTCATCCACCCGCGTGGCGGGAGCGGTCTCGCCGGGGGTGGCCTTGGCCTTCGTTTGCGCCCCGAGGGGAAGTGAGACGGCCAGGCTGCAGAAGGCCAGGCCGGTGGTCAGGACTCGGCGGCGAAAACGGAATAAACGCATGATGCAGGTTCGATTTGAAACAGGGGGTGGGCGGAGACGTGAATGAACGACGCGGTGGAGTCGCGTCAGGGTAGGACTTTCAGGAACAGGGACTTGAACTGGATGGTCATGGGCGGACCCGCGTGGATCTGCAGGGCGAGGACGCCGGACGTCGCCGCCTGGGATGCATCGAGGTCGGTGACATCGGCCGTGGCGACGCCGTTGAGGTAGTGCCGGAGGTGTCCACCCTCGGCCCGGATCACAATTTCATTCCATCCTTCGGGATTGAACGAAGCCGCCACCGCGGCGGCCGGAGCGGAGGCACCGATGACCTCCGGTTTCGTCTTCTCACCTGCGGGCGGTGCCACCAGGCGGACCTTCTCGCCGGGTTTGGCCAGGATGCCACGTCCCTTTTCTTCGTAGAGCATGCCGACGTAGCGCCCGGCGGCATCCATGTCACCCTGATACCCTCCGACCACCCAGCCTTTCGGATCGACCACCTTGCTGCGGTACTGAATGCCGGAATTGGCGGTTTTCTTCTCGTTGTTGTTCAGAAACCGGAACTGGGCCCGGAGCTCAAAGTTCCGGACTTCCCCACCCTTCCAGATGAGGAACGTATTCGATTTGAGGGGCGCCTCCGCCGTGGTGCGCCCGGTGATGGACCCGTCGACCACCGACCACAGGGAGGGATTGCCCTCCCACCCGGAAAGGGTGGAGCCATCAAAGAGCGAAACGTAGCCGGCCGGAGCCGGTTCGGAGGCGCGCGCGGCAACCGCGGCGAGCAGGGAGAGGAAGAACAGGATGCGCATGGGAATCAGGGTGGAAACGATCGGGAACGACAGAGCGGAAGAAGGGCGTCTCGGGTCAATGGCCGTGCGCGGCGTGGGCCGCCGCCGGTGTGGCTGGCTTGGATACCGGCGCCGCGGGCACGGCATCGGGAGTGGAGGTGATGATCAACTGCCCCCACATGATGACCCAGTGGCCGGGGAAGGTGCAGACGAACTCGTAGATTCCCTCCTCATTCAGCGCGGGCAGGCGCAGGGTTTCACTCTGCCCCGGCTCCACCAACCGGGTGGCGGCGACGATTTCGCGCGATTCCGGCACCCAGGCGCGACCGCTGCGGTCCAGGTGTTCAGGCGGCAGGGTCAGCGCGGCCGTGGCCACGCGCTCGCGTGCGCCGGGTTGAACGACCACGAGGTTGTGCGGCATGACATCCGGGTTTTCGAAGATGATCTCGATCGGCTTCCCCGGCGGGGCCACGATCCGCGGGGTGTCGTAACGCATCTCTTCCACCACCGTGCGCACCACAAACACCGGCACGCGCAGCCCGACGATGACCTTCCGCAAGGGATCCGCGTCGGCTGGGGGGAGCAACGCCACCAGTTCATCCGCCACCTGGATGGTGTCGACGTAGTCACGCCGGGTCCGTTCGGCCGTGGGAACGCGCGCCGCCCACGCCACCAGTGCCCGGGCCGCCCGGCCGGCCGGCTCGGGTTTCCAGGACGCCCGCGGAAGGGCCCGCAGTCCCCGCGCCGCCGTGGCAATCTGGACTCCGCGCTCAATCGATCCCGCCAGGACCGAAAACACCGCGTCAGGCTCGCGCCGCGTGCTGACGACCGCGCGAATCGCGTCGCGCTGGGTGGCGGCCACCGTCACATCGGGTCCCTGAAATTCAGTCACGGGCCGGGTCAGGTACGGCAGGATGCGCTCGTACGCGGTCGCCCGCAGCGTGGCATTGGGAATGAGGGCGATGGAACCAAACAGGCTTTGCAGCGACAGGGGCGAATCCTGCGCCTCTCCCCACACCCGGTCCAGGGTGCCGTCGCCCAGAGCCAGAGCCGCCCAGGCGTGGGAACGGCTGTCCGCCGCATCGGTCCGGGCCAGCTTCAGCAGGGCCGCGCGCTCAGCCTGGAGTGACTCCGGAGACTGCGCCAGCAGGAGGCGGCCCACCGCCGCGGAGTCGATCTCCGCCGGCGTATCCAGGGTCGCCAGCAGGATCTGCACGGGCGCACGCTTCTGCAAGCGCGCCAGCGTGGCCAGGGCATCGGCCCGCACGGCATCGGTGACGCCGGCGCGGCCGAGGAGGTTCTCCGCCACTGCCACGGTTCGCGGCATCTTCACAATCTCCTCCGTGCTGAGGGTCCGGAGGAGGTACCGGATGCTGGCCGGATCACCTCCGGCCACCGTCTTGCCCTCGGCCAGGCTTTGCCGCCAGAGCGGCCGCAATTGGCGCAGGGTTTCGCCGATGACGTAGTCGAGATAGTAGTCGATCTCGTGGCGTGTCGCCGCCAACGCCACCTCGGTCGCCTGCACGACCGGGAAGAAACTTGCGGCGCGCACCGCCTGCAGGCGCACACGCGGATGGGCGTCATCCGCCAGCCGGCGCAGCTCACCGAGCGCATCCGGAACGCGATCGCGCCAGTAGCCCAGGACCCGCGTCGCCGCCGCGCGAGCCTCCGCGTTCGGGGAGCGTAGCACCCGGCCCAGCAGCGCCGTATCCACCTGATTGAGCCATTGGTGGACCCAGAGCGCTTCAAGCTGGTGGTGCGCCAGGTCGGGATCCGTGGGACTCAGTCCCTTTTCCCACGCCTTGACCGCTGCTATGACCTGCGCGGGGTCGCGTTTGCCCAGCTCGATCTTGGCGAGGTTGCGAATCTGGTTCTCCTTGCGCTTGAGCAGCTCGAGAAGCGCAGGAATGGGAGCCCCGTCAATCGTGGGCTGCCACGCGAGGGGACGCCCTTCGTGGGTGATGCGATAGATGCGTCCATGGACGTGGTCGCGGTTCGAGTCGCGCAGGTGACTTTGAAGGTGTCCGATCAACGGGTTGTGCCAGTCTACAATGTAGAGTGCACCATCGGGCCCGGTTGCCGTGTCAATCGGCCGGAAGTTGGGGTCCTTGGATTGGACCAGGTCCGGCAGTCGGGTCCCCTTCAGACCGGAGCCATCGTCCGCCAGTTTCACGCGAAAGATGCCCTGAAATCCAATGACGTTGGGATTAAGATAATTTCCCCAATACTCGTCGGGGAAGTGGGTGCTGGTGAGAATCGTGCTCCCGGCCGAGGGACGCGACGGGCGATCCCACACGGTTTTCAATCGAGGGTGCTTCGCCGGATAGTCAATGCGTCCACTGAACGCGGGACCGTAGTAGGTATTGTTCCCGGTCGCGTCCGTGATCAGGTCATTGCCCCAATAGTCGAAGGCACGTCCGTGGGGATTGGCGAAGGCATACGCAGCGTACGTCTCAAACTTGGCGGTGAGGGGCTCGAACCGATAGATGGCGCCATCGATATTGCGCACGACCCCGGCGACCGTTTCCACCTGCGACCGATGAAAGACGCCGTCGCTGAGGAGGATCGCGCCGCCCGGTTCATAGATGAGGGAATTGGCGGTGTGATGGGAATCCGCCGAATCGAGACCCATGAGGACGCGTTCTTTCCAGTCGCCCTTGCCATCCCCGTCGGTGTCACGCACGAACCAAAGATCGGGCGCCTGCACCAACAGGATGCCGTCTTTGAAAAATTGAAACCCGGTCGGGCAGTTGAGGCCGTCGAGGTAGGTGGTGCAGGTATCCGCCCGGCCATCGCGATTGGTGTCTTCCAGGATGATGATCTTGTCCGCCACCTTCGAGGTGGGCGTCCGCTCCGGATAGCTCGGCCAGACCGCGACCCAGAGGCGGCCGCGGGTGTCGAAGTTCATCTGCACCGCCTTGGCGAGCTCGGGAAACTGTTTCTCACTTGCGAACAGATTGGCCTTGAGGCCGGGTGCAAGGGTCATGAGGGCGACCGCATCGTCACCATCGATAAACGGGTAGGTGCCATCGATGTTGGGACCGGGCTTGTTCGTCCCAAACGCCGTCACCACGGGCAGCGGCAACATCTCAACGGGTCCCGTCTTGCCCGCGGCCAGGGCCCAGACGCGACGCTCTTGATTCGCCGTCATGACGTCACGCTGCGCCATCTCCTCCATCATGATCTGGGTGTTGGTGATCTTCGGGGAGTCGGGATGCGACACATATGCGATCTTGGAGCGGTCGCCATAGATGTTGTAGCCGTCGACGGTCCGGTAGCGCGAGTGCCAGAGGGCGTTCTTGGCATTGACCGCGGCCCGCAGGGCTCCTGCCTGCGGTGTCGAGAGGTCGGGCGCCGCTTCACCGAGCAGGGACGCGTAGATCCGTGCGGCCACCTTGGATTCGCCGGCCTCGTTGAGGTGGACCCCGTTGATCGTCAGCGGGGGCTGTCCCGCGCGGGCCGCCTCGGCATAGAGTTCCTGGGAAGGCGTGAAAGCATCGACAAAGGTGACTCCCGCAAGATCGCGACAGGCCTCGGCCATGGCCTTGGAGTAGGCCTCCAGATTGGCATTGATTTCCGGTTTGTAGTCGAAATTTGAATCCGGATGGCGCTCCACCGCGATCGGCGACACCAGCACGATCCGCGGCGCCTTCAGTCCATTGTACGTCTTGGTCCGGGTCTCCTGGAGGAATCGGGACAGGTTTTCCTTGAATTGAGGAAGTCCGCCGGGACCGGCAAAGGACTCGTTGTACCCGAAAAACGCGACCACCACGTCTGCCTGCACCTTCGTCAGCCATTCGTCGGGCAGGCCGAAATCCTTGGAACGGGCCCGCTCGGCCACCTCGTCGCCCGCAACGGCCAGATTCCGCACCGCAATTTGGTGCGAGGGATGCCGGACGTGGATCATGGTTTCGAGCCAGCCATGGTGCTGCATTCGATCGGCCAGCCCGTTTCCGATGATGGCCACGCGGTCGCCCAGGCTGAATTGAAAACCCGACCGCGCTGCCGCGGACGCCGGCGTCTGCGCAGGCGCAGGCAGCGTGGCGGTCAGGGGTTTCGCCACCGGGGCAGGCGTGGGGGTCGGCGAGGGACGCGGCAGGCCAGGGGGCACGGTTTTCCCGAGTTCGTAGTCGGCGGGCGTGAGTCCGATGCGGTACGCCTTGAATCCATACATCAACGGCGCATAGGGGTCCACCACCCTGACGTCGGCCTCGGCCGGCGGTACGCGCCCCAATCCCCAGTATACAGCATTGACCACCAGGCGGCGCAGGCCCTCGTTGCGCAGGTCCGTCGCCGCACCGAGGGTGGTGCAGAAGACCCGGTTCTCCACCCCCGATTCCTGGCGATGGAGGCGGGTCCACGCCACCGGCATCGCGGGAGAGTTGACCGGCTGCTCCACCTTGTCGGTCGCCCGCTTCTTGACGGTGTCGGCCGGCATGTCCTGCGGTGACATTCCTTTCAAAACCAGACCGCGCAGCAGGATGGTTGCATCCGCCGGAGGATAAGCCTCGTAGACGTCGCTGTCGCCAAACACGTCCGCGACACCCCGCAGCACCGGGTGGTCACCCGCGGCCTTCTCCTTCACGCCGCGGGTGGCCTCAAACTTGTGTTTACCCCAGTGGCTGACCCAGGTCTCGCCCAACACCGCCTTGCCGAAGCCACCGGGAAAACGTCCGTCCTTCCGATTCCACGAATACTCGCTCCAGGGACTGCCCGCGGGAAAGTTGAAGGCGTGCGTCGAGGTGCGCAACGCGACCAGGGGCACACCGCGCTGGAAGGCCCGCGTAAAGCGGGTCATCGCCTCGTCCGGCCAGGCGCGGAAGCGCAGCGCCATGATGATCAGATCCGCGCTGTCGAGCGCCTCCGACCCGGGAAGCGACTTCTGGTTGTCGGGGTTGATGGTGCCATCGGCGTCGAGAGCGAACAAGACCGTGCACTTGAATCCATGCCGCTGGCTGAGGATCTTCGCCAGCATGGGGAGCGACTCTTCGCCGCGGTATTCCTCATCGCCCGAAAGCAGCACGACATGCGCCGTCGGTTTGGCGCCACCGGGGGGAAGAAGCACCAGCGAAGTGGGCGCAGCCGCGAGCGGCCAGGTGGCGCCAAGGAGGAACAAGAAAGAAAGTATCCGTAACATTGCGAGGTTCGTAGGGGGTGAGGTCAGAAGGAAAGGCCGGCGGCGCCGGCGCGCGGCTCAGAACAGGTGCCGGGAGTGGGCACCGTCGGTCGGAGGGTCAGGCTGCGGGCGGATTCAGGAAGAAGGTCCACCCGGAAATTCAGGACCCGGTCTGGCGACGGACGCTGGCGGCATCCGCGCACCGGACGGTGGTGGTGGTCCTGAGCAAACAAGGAAACAAACGTTCCCCAGCCATACACTCAGAGGAAGGACCACGAATTGACACGAACGGACACGAATTCAGAGGGAAACGAGAGGAGTCGGGAACCGAAGTTTACTACCCCAAGAGTGAAACGACCCTCGGACCTCTCGGTGCTTGTTTTCGTTCGTGTCAATTCGTGTCAATTCGTGGTTCAACTGAATGCAGCCGGCTTGGGAGTGGACGGGGATCAGGCCTTGGACGACTTGACCTTGACCCAACGGCCGCTGCGGGCGGAGGCCAGGACCGCATCGGTCACCAGATCGGTTCCGAGGCCGTCGCGGAACGTGGGGGCCGCCGGTTTGCCATCCTGCAGTCCCTGCAGGAAGTCCGCCACCTGGTGGACGAACGAATGCTCGTAACCAATCTGCAGACCCGGGACCCACCAGTTCTTCATGTACGGCTGGTCGCCATCGCTGACGTGGATGGAACGCCATCCGCGCACAATCCCAGGGTCGCGGTGATCGAACCACTGCAGCCGGTGAAGGTCGTGAAGATCCCAGAAGATCGAGCCATGCTCGCCGTTGATTTCAAACGTGTAGAGCGCCTTGTGGCCGCGGGCGTAACGCGTGGCCTCGAACGTGGCGAGAGACCCGTTGGTGAACCGGGCGAGGAAGGCGCTCGCATCGTCGATCTCGACCTTGGCTACCTTGCCGGTGGCCGCGTGCTTGCGCTGCTTCACAAACGTTTCGGTCATGGCGCTGACGGTCGCGATCTCGCCGTTCAGCCACATCGCGGTGTCGATGCAGTGGGCGAGCAGATCGCCGGTCACGCCGCTGCCCGCGATGGAGGCGTCCAGCCGCCAGGTGCCCGGACCGCCCTGCGGCACGTCGGCCGAGATCGTCCAGTCCTGGAGGAACTTGGCGCGGTAGTGGAAGATCTTCCCCAGCTTGCCCTCGTCGATCAGCGCCTTGGCAAGGGTGACCGCCGGGATGCGGCGGTAGTTGTACCACACCATGTTCGGCACCTTGGCCTTTTCGACGGCCTTGACCATGCGCAGCGCCTCGGCCGGGTTCATCGCCAGCGGCTTTTCGCAGAGGATCATCTTGCCCGCTTTGGCCGCGGCGAGGGCGATCTCCGCGTGCACATTGTTCGGGGCGGCTATGTCGATCAGGTCGATGTCGTCGCGGGCGATGAGCTGCTTCCAGTCGGTCTCGACCGACTCGTAGCCCCACGTATCCGCAAAGGCCTTGGCCTTGGCGCCATCGCGGCCGCAGGCCGCTTTCAGCACCGGATGGTAGTCACCGGGGAAAAAATTGCGCACCTTGCGGAACGCATTCGAATGGGCCCGGCCCATGAAGCCGTAGCCGATCATGCCAACATTGAGAGGTTTCATACGTTTTGAGGAGTTTGGGTTCGCGGCCCGCGACCGAAGTCCAAAACGCCCGCAACCCGGCCTTTCCGACCGCTTCGCGCGTTTGCGACTTCGTGTGAGCCAATCAATCCGAATCAGTCTTTCTGATACCAGCCGTGGTTCTCGCGCACCTGGATCATGGCGGCGAGGATGTCGTTCCAGGTCTGCTGCTTCATCATGACCTCGTTCGGGAACATGCACCCATCCCAGCAGATGTGTTTGACCTTCTTGGTCACCTTGCCCTTGCCGTCGCGCAGCCAGTAGCCGGAGTCGCGGGCAATGTTGAGTTTGCCGCGGGGATCGGTGGCGACGCAGTGGCGACCCGTCTTCTCGTGTTCGCCGGAGCCATGCACGGTGCCGTCGTTCTGGGCGACGTGGAAGTCGATCGTCCAGGGCCGGAGCGCCGCGGTCAGTTTCTTCATCGCGGCGTGAAACGCCTCCGGCTCCCAGTGGTACTGCTTGGGCACGATGCGGTGCGCCTCGGCGTTTTCACCCAGCGTGTAGAGAAGGGTGTGCGACATGTCGGCCTGGAAGCCCACGACCTTGGGCATGTCGACGGCTTCGAGGAGCTGAACCATGTTTTTCCAGCTGTGCATGCCACCCCAGCAAATTTCGCCCTCGGCAGCCAGGCGCTCACCTTCGCCTTTGGCGATCTTGCCCGCCTCACGGAAGGTCTGGGCGATGAGCTTGGTGTTGCCCTTGGGATCCTTGTCCCAGTCCTTGACGGACGCGGCGCTGTCGATGCGCACCACCCCATAGGGACGCACCCCAAGGTCGCGCAGCTTGGCGGCGATGCCGACCGCCTTGCGCACATGCGTCAGCCAATTGGCGCGTTTGGTCGCATCGCCCATCGCCGAGGCGTCGAACCACACCGGCGCCACCACTGAGCCGACGCTAAAGCCCTTGCCCTTGATCTTCTCGGCCAACGCCTTGATGCCGTCGTCCTTGATGTCGATATCCGTGTGAGGATTGTAGAGGAACAGATCGACGCCGTCGAATTTCACCCCGCCGACCTCGGCCTTTGCCGTGAGATCAAGCATGGTATCGAGATCAATGAAGGGCTCCGCGCCCGGGCTGCCCTTGCCGACCAGGCCGGGCCACATCGCATTGTGCAGTTTGGGGAAGTTATTTTGAGGCATAGGATGAACGAGGGTTGAGGGTGAAAGGTTACCTGGAGCCGGCGCCGTGGAGGCACCCACGGCGGAACGGCCACTTCGGCGAAACGACCCCTTCCCGACCGGCATCCGGCAACAGAGAGGGATCTATCATGATATGAAAACGAGTTCCGAATTCGCGCCTTCGCGATTTCGCGTGAGCCACCATCAGAATTTGTTGTTTCGATACGCGCCCATCGCGGGAGCGTCGGAGTTGACCTCGGGACCGAAGTACCGGAGCACAACCAGCGGTTCCACCGTGCTGGTGTTCTCAAAGGTCACACCAGCCTTGGCCGCGGTCTCGGTGCAAAACACTTCGTCCTCGGTCTGCTCGTGGAAACGGATCAGCTTGGGGCAGTCGAGGGCCAGCTTGTTCATGCGTCCCTTGCCCTGGACGGTGATCAGCCCGTAGGCGCCGTTGTCGCGAATCGTGCATTTGGCGCCCGGTTCGACCGTCAATTCCTTGGCGGTGAAGAGCTGCGCGCCCTTGATGCGACCATAGACAATCCAACGGTCGACATAGCCCTCGCTGCGGGTGTCGGCCACCGGCACCGGCTCGAGGTAGTGGTTGTCCTTGAAATTCGGGTCGAGGTTTTCGTCCCAATCGAGCTGATCGACGATGAAGTCGAGGTCGTGATGCTTCTCCTTGGGCATGTCCTTGACGAGCAGCGCCCAGGGCACCTCGCGGCCTTCGACGAGCGACTGGTACATGCCAAATACATCCGAGCCCCACTGCGGCTCGTAGGTGCAGAGCGAGCCCGGGGCGTGCAGTACGCACGGCGGGATCAGCCAGCCCGTGCCCGGCTTCAGGCGATAGGCACGAGAGAGATCGAGGATGCCGTTGTCGCCCTTGTTCCAGTTCTCCAGCGTGCGCCGGACCTGGGCCCGCGTTGTGCCGGGCTCGAGTCCCATGAACGTGTACGGGAAGTTGTTTCCGACATTGTTGTGCTGAGGCGGAAAGTAGTACGATTCCGGCTTGCCTTCCTGACCGACCAGCGCGGCCTGGGCGGCGGACTGGTGCATGTGGTGGGGAATCGGCCCCATGTTGTCGAAGAACTTGGAATACACCGGCCATTTCTTGTACTTGTTCCAGATGGAATCGCCGATCAGCCCGGCGCCGCACTCCGCGACCGCGTCGGCCAGGGTGAACCGGGAGCCGCCCGCCACCACGTAGCTGAGCCCCTCGTCCGGCGTGCGGTTGTCATTCGCCGCCGGGGTGGTCGAGGCGAACCAGCGCTCGTCGATGCCGCCGCGATTCAGCCCGAACGCATACAGATCGTCCGGATGCAGCTTCAGGCGTTTGCCCGGCTGCAGAAAGGAGCGCGGCACCCAGCAGGGTGCGAGACGCAGAAGGCCGCCACTGTCGGCGAGGGCAGCCTCGACGAGAGAACGGACGTTGGACTTAACGGTTTTGAGGGACGTGACAGAACTCATGAGAAAAGTGAGATCAAGCGACCGGGCTCGCCTCGCCCGCACCGCGAAAGGCAACATGCCGTCCCGCCTTCAGGTGTCCGCGCACGCAGACGCGCCACAGAGGCACCTCCGAAGGGCTACGGGGACAGACAAGGCGGGGCATGGGACGAAGAAATCCCGAGGGGGATTCCTCCACCCTAGCGGACTGGCTGGCCGTTGGCTAGGATGGCGACGGCATTTTTTTGTAGAATAGCGGCAGGCCCATGGAAACGCATGGCCCCCCTGGGTCCACCCCATCGGGTCTTCGCGACGCCCATCCCCGCGGGGTCGGCGACTCCACCTCCAACGGAATGTCTCTCACCTCCGTTGGAGGTGGCCTCGCCGAAGCCGCGACGGGACCCACGGTCCCGCCCTCCGCGCCCTTTGTCTCATCGCCGACCTGCCTTTCAACCGACGATCGCCGTCAGACCTGATGTCGCTCTCGGTAGCTGCGAGGCGTTTCACTCAGCAGCCGACGGAACTCGCGGTTGAAGTGACTCTGATCCGCAAATCCGAACTCAGTGGCAATTTCCGCCAGGCTTTTGCGGGTGTTAACCAGCGCATGGCAGGAGAGCCGCACCCGCAGTTGTCGCACATAGTGCTGCGGCGTGCACCGGTAGCTGGCGCGGAACTGCCGCTCGAACGCCCGCAACGACAGCCCGCAGGCCTGTGCCAGCTGCAGGTTGGAGATGGATCGCCCGACCTCCTCACTGATGAGACGGATCGCCAAGCTGAGCGGCTCCCCACGCGTCGCCTTCGCCCCTCCGGCCAGGGGTCGCGTGATTCCGGCCGTGCCGACAATCCGCCCTTTCGCGTCATGCAGCGGAATCTTGGTCGTCGAACACCACCGCGAAGTATGGTCGTAGCGGCCGATCAACTCGACCCGGCCCACAATGCGTTCCCCGGCCAGCACCCGTTCATCATCCACCCGGTACAACTCCGCCAACTGGGGTGCACACAGGTCGAAGTCGGTTTTCCCCAAAACCTCGTCCCGGTTCTCCACTCCAAAATTGAGCAGAAACGACCGGTTCACCCACTGGTAGTGCCCGTCCACGTCCTTGATCCAGAGGGGGACATCCTCAAGTGCGTCGCAAAGAACGACCACCTCGGAAGCCGCCGCACCAATGCAGCGGAGGGATTCGTGGAGAGAGGTGCTCATTGCGGGCGGTTCCAACGGCGGCGGGAAACCATGAAGGGACAGGTTGAATCGAGTCGTCCCGACCCGCAAGACTGACGGCGCGCCAACCTCGACGAAAGGGGGCCACGCGCCGAGGCGGGCACAGGGCATTATCCTCTTTCAAGAACCGTCCATCCGCGCCTTGCCACCACACCACCGCCGCCTACGGTGGTTCGTTTTATGCGCCGCCCCCCCACTGTTTTCGCGTGCTTGACCTCAATCGTCCTCTGGGTGAGCACCTCCGCTTTGGTTGCACAACCTACAGGAAATAAAGGACTTCTCGGCTTGGTTCCTTTGGACCGCGATCCAAACCCGGTGGTCGCCGCCGCGTCCGACGAGCCGCTCCTGGCCATTAAGCGCTTCAAGATCCCGGCCGAATTCTCGGTGTCGCTCTACGCCGCGGAGCCCTTGCTCGCCAATCCGGTGGCTTTTGGGTTCGACGAAAAGAACGTCGCCTACATCGCCGAAACCTACCGCTACCGGTCGAGCGTGCTCGATATCCGCGACTACATGAAAATGTTGGAGCAGGATCTGGCGGCCCGGTCGGTCGAGGACCGGACGAAGTTGATCCTGGATCAGTTCGGGACCGACGGAAAAGCCGAGTTGTCCCGTGAGTCGGAGGTCCTTCGTCGGGTGGTCGACACCGACGGCGATGGAGTGGCGGACACCTCCAGTGTCTTCGCCTCCGGCTTTAATGACCACCTCGACGGCATCGCTTCGGGTGTCCTGGCGCGGGACGGTGAAGTCTGGTTCACCAACATGCCCCACCTCTGGAAACTAAAAGGACCCGATGCGGCCGGCAAATCGATGGGCCGCACCTCGATCAGCTACGGCTACGGCGTGCGTTTTGGATTCACCGGCCACGACTCCCACGGCCTGATCATGGGACCGGACGGCAAGCTCTACTTCTCGTTCGGCGATCGCGGCGCCCGCGTCCGCACCAAGGAAGGCACAATCATTGACTCCGCCGATTGCGGCGCCGTGTTTCGCTGCAATCCGGACGGCACCGAACTCGAATTGGTGCACACCGGCCTGCGCAATCCGCAGGAACTGGCCTTCGACGACTTCGGCAATCTCTTCACGGGAGACAACGACTGCGACCAGGGCGATGTGGAGCGGTTTGTCTACGTGGTCGAAGGGGGCGACAGTGGATGGCGCGTCGGCTACCAGCACAGCCCGCTCGGAAAGGCGGGTCCCTGGAATCTGGAGCGACTCTGGGTCCCCTACTTCGAAGGTCAGGCCGCCTACATCGTCCCCCCCATCGTCAACACCGCGGATGGTCCGTCCGGCCTGACGCACTATCCTGGCACCGGACTGCCGGACTCGTTCCGCGACGCCTTTTTCATGTGCCATTTCAAGGGGTCCTTCACCAACAGCGGCATCTTCCTCTACCAACTCGCGCAGGACGGGGCCTTCTTCAAGATGGTCCGTCAAGAGTCCTTTGTTTCAGGTACGCTGCCCACCGACGTGGAGTTCGGCACCGACGGACGCCTTTACTTTTCCGACTGGGGTCAGGGTTGGGCCAAGAGCAAACGCGGCCGGCTCTACGCACTCACCCACCAGGACATGGTCGGCAATACTCTCGTGGCGGAGACCAAGCGGCTGATCGCCGAAGGCATGGCCGAGCGCAGCGACGCCGATACCGCTGCGCTCCTCAGCCACGCCGACCAGCGCGTGCGACGCGAAGCCCAGTACGCCCTCGCCGCCCGCGGCGCCCGGGGACGCGCCTTGCTCGAGGCCGCCGCCCAGCGTTCCGGTCCGCTCCTCCCGCGTCTCCACGCCATCTGGGGACTGGGCCAGCAGGGTCGCAAGGATCCGGGCGCCTTGGCCGCGGTTCCGGCGCTGCTCGTCGATGGCGAAGCCGAAGTGCGCGCCCAGGCGGCGAAGGTGCTGGGCGACGCCCGGATCGCCACAGCCTCAGCCCGCCTGATTCCCATGCTGCGCGACCCCTCAGCCCGGGTCGCCTACTTTGCCGCCCAAAGCCTGGGCAAACTCGCTACACCCGAGGCCGCGCCGGCTTTGATCGATGCGCTGCGGGCCAACGCGGATCGCGACCTCTACCTGCGTCACGCGCTGGTCATGGGTCTGGTCGGCTGCGCCAACTCCGCCGTCCTGAGTACGGCCGCGGCAGATACATCCCGTTCGGTGCGGCTCGGCGCGCTGCTGGCCTATCGCCGGCTTGGAAACGCGGACATCGCGCGGTTCCTCACGGACGCCGATCCCCTCCTGGTGCTCGAAGCCGCGCGCGCCATCAACGACGCCCCGATCGTCGCCGCCCAACCCGCCCTCGCCGCCCTGCTCACCCCCGCGTCAGCGTCGGCCGAGTCGCTCCTGGTGCTGCGCGTGCTCAACGCCCACTTCCGCCTTGGCGAAGCGGCCAACGCCCGGGCACTGGCGACCTTCGCCGCAAATCGGGCCGCCACCGAGTCACTCCGGGTGGAGGCACTGACGCAACTGGCATCCTGGCCCACGCCGCCGGCCCGGGACCGGGTTGTCGGGGTCTACCGCCCGCTCCCCGCGCGCGAATCCACCGGCGCGCACGTGGCGCTCGCCGCCACGTATGAGTCGCTGCTCGCCGACCCCTCCGAGGCGGTCGTGCTCTCGACGCTGCGGACGCTGACGGCCCTAGGCTTGACGGTCTCCGGCGATGCGGTGTTTGCCCTCGTCCAAAACGAATCTGCGTCCTCCGCGGTTCGCGTGGCCGCACTCAAGCCGCTGGCCGCCTGGAAACACCCCCGCCTCGTCGAAGCGGTGCGGCAGGCCGGACTTTCCAAGGACGCCGAGCTTCGCGCCGCCGCTCAGGATTACTTCTCTCACCTCGGCCCCAAGGAATCGCAGCCCTTGCTGGTCCACGCCCTCGCCCACGGCAAGGTGATCGAACAGCAAAGCGCCCTCAGCAATCTCGCGACCATTGCAGGCGCGGAGGTCGATGCGATCTTCCTCGAGGGACTGAAGGCAATGAAGGGCGATGTCACCAAGGCGTCCCTCCAGGTCGAGTACCTCGACGGGGCCGAGAAACGCAGCTCCCCGCAGATCAAGGCGCTCCTTGAGTCTCGCACCGCGGCGCTGGCTACAGCCAAGGCCACCGAGAAATTCTCGTTCGCCCTGCAGGGAGGCAACCGTCAGCGCGGTCGAAAACTCTTCAACGATCACCCCGTGCTGGCCTGCGTCCGCTGCCACAAGGTGAACGGCGAAGGGGGCGAAGCCGGTCCGGCCCTCGACCACGTCGGCGCGGCCAATCCACGCGAGTACATCCTCGAATCGATCGTCACCCCCAACGCCGCGATCGCGAAGGGTTTTGATGCGGTCTTCCTCACGCTCAAGGATGGCTCGTCCCAGGTCGGCAGCATTGCCTCCGAGAATGACACCACCCTGCTGCTCCGTCCGGCCTCGGGCGACATCCCGATTGAAATTCAGCGCTCCGCCATCGTCAAACGGGAGTCCGCCCCCTCGAGCATGCCCGAGATCTACGCCCTGATTCTGTCACGGTCGGAGTTGCGCGACCTCGTGGAATACGTGGCGTCCCTGGGAACCGCGCGCAAAGGCGAACGCCCCGCGCGCGAAGCCGAGGCATCCCACTAGCCTGAGCAGCCGGACTCACCTCGCTGTCCCCCGCCAGCCGCCGGTCCGCCGTTCACCCGGGGACCGCGCGATCAGCTTCGCTGCAGATGGGTGTGCTTAAAGTGGGTTTCGTATTTCAGGCCATAGCCCAGAGCCCGATCAAACCCGATGTGAGCCGCCCACACCAAGGCGGCTCCGCGCAGGAGGGGCGAGTCGATCCCGACACACCCCACCGCCAGCACCAGCGGCGCGAGGTAGGTGTGCCCAAGGTTGTAGATATGGGCCCCCCACCGCGGGCCCAGGGCATAGCCCACCATAAACAGATCGGGGGCGAGAAACGCCGCCGCGAACCAGACCCAGTTCAATTCGAGTTTTCCGTAGAGCACACAGGCTGCCGCACACACGGCCGCACCCTCGGCATGGAGAAGGATCCGCGGAGTCATGAGATTCGTAACCGAGCAGCAACCCTCCCTCTCTGCACGACAAAAAGGTCCTCTCTCCGCCTCCAACGTCGCCGATTGTCGCCTCGCCGCCCCGAACCCACCCCGTAAGGATCAAAACGTGTCCAATCCCAGGTTTCTCCCGTCCTCCCTCTTACCACCACTAGTCGCCCTGCATCTGATCATCGCCAGTGTCAACTTGGCCTACAGTGCCGCCTCGACGCCGGTCGTGCTGAAGTCCAACGGCGGATGGTGCTGGTTCCAGGACGAACGCGCCATCGTGGTGGGTGAAACGGTCGTCTTCGGTTCCATTGCGGGATCGACCCGCGGCAACAACCGCGCCGGAGATGTGGATGTCACGTCGGTCAACCTGGTCACGGGTGCATCGAAGACTACCACGCTCCACCCGGCCTTTCAGAGCGACGACCACGATGTCCCCGCGCTCCTCGCGCTGCCCGACGGTCGGATCCTCGCCACCTATCAGACGCATGCCAACCCCAAGGGGATGACCGGGCTCGATCTCATGCGCTGGCGGCGCACCGTCCGTCCCGGTGACATCAGCGAGTGGACGCCCGAACAGACGGTCTCCGTGGGTGCGCCGGTGAGCTACAGCAACCTCTTCCTCCTCGGTGCGGAGTCAGGCCGGATCTACAACTTCCACCGCGGAGTCGGCTTCAACCCGAACTACCTTGTATCCATCGATCACGGCACGACCTTCACGTACGGCGGCCGTCTGCTGCAATGGGCTCCACCCACCGGCGATCCGCGCGGCACGGGCCTCAGTGGCGGACGACCCTACGTGAAGTACGCACAGGCGGGCCCGGACACGGTTCACTTCACCGCCACCGAGGATCACCCCGTCTCCTACGACAACAGTCTGTACCACGCCTTCATCCGGGGCGGCCGGGTGCACCACAGCGACGGACGCGTCATTGACCGGCTCAGCACCACGGCAGACCGCGGCATCAACCCCCAGCAATTGACTCCAGTGTTTCGCGGCGATGTCGATCATGTGCCGTGGATGTGTGACCTCCATATTGATCCACAGGGACATCCTCGCATCACGTTTTCAGTGCAACGAAATGGCGCGCGCGGACGCGGTGTCCGGGGCATCGCCGACGACGGACTCGACTTGCGCTACTACTACGCCCGCTGGACCGGCGACCGCTGGAAAGTCTATGAAATCGCCTTTGCCGGCAGCCGCCTGTACGCAGGCGAGGACGACTATGCGGGACTCGCCATCATCGATCCCCAGAATCCGTCCACGGTCTATCTCTCCACCAATGCCGACCCCCAAACCGGCACCCCGCTCATCAGCGCCGCGGACGGCCTCCGTCACTGGGAAATCTACCGGGGAGTCAGTGGCGACGACGGAACAACCTTCACCTGGTCATCCGTCACCCGCGACTCCACCGCCGACAACCTGCGTCCCATCGTTCCCATCTGGCCCCAGGCCGGAGATCGAACACTCATCCTCTGGCTACGCGGCACCTACCGCCGCTACACCGACTACGACCTGGATGTCGTCGGCCTGCTGCCGCACACCGCGGAGCGGTGAAGTGCGAAGGGTGAAGGCAAGACCCTGAGTTAAGCGCGAAGACGCGAAAGTCGGAGGTGGCGGGGGGTACCGCGGCGCAGTCTCCTGCGGCGTCAACGGAGCAACGCCCTCCACGGTTCAACCCATCCCCAAAGAGGCGACCGCAGGTCACACCCCTGGAGGGCGCCGCTCCGTCGGCGACGGTTGCGCATCGCCCACCCCACGATCAAAGCGAACCGAGCAGCCCGCCGCCCACCCCCTACTTCTTCACAATGAACATCCCCTTCATCCCGATGCTGCAATGGGCGGGAAAGGTGCAAAGAAACGGATACTCGCCCGGCTCGGACGGCACTTGGAAGATCACCTCGCCGGACTCATTCGGCCCCAGCAGGCTCACCATTGCAATCACCTTGCTCTTCTGCTTTTCCGGAATGTATCCATTTGCCGCCTCCGCAGCCCCCGCCATTGCGAAGGCATTGATGTCAGTGCCCTTGGTCAAAAGCACCCAGTTGTGACCCATGACCGTCTTGGGAAAGGAGCAGGCGTTGGTCAGGACCACCTTCACGGTCTCACCCGGTGCGGCTGAGATCGTCGCCACGTCAAACTTCATGGTGTTTTCAACCCCGGCCCGCACCTTGATCACGCGGGGCGACGCATCCGCCGCGACCGCCGGAGAGGCTCCAAAGGAAACAAGGGTGAACAACGCAAGCACGGCAAGCAGGTGGAATTTCATGGGAAAGGGTCTGGAGGGGTGAGAATGCCCGGGAGGAGAAGGACGAGATCGTTACAGCTTTAACTGCAGCATCACGCCATACCAGTTGACGCGGTAGTTGTAGCGCCCTCCATCTAGACCGACGAGGGTCGGAAGCCCCGCGGCGCCGTTTGCCGCCGGCACCACGGGTTGCGCGTCGAGGTTCTGATAGTGCCAGTCGCGGATAGATTCCGTCTGGAACCGGTAGACCAGTCGGGCCGTGATCCGCGCCGAGAGGGGATAGCGGAAGCTGGCGTCGAGGTAGCGAGCATCGGTCGCGAGGTCGGGCATGCGATCGCCCGCGAGGGGCGCGGTGGCCGCGTTGACCGCGCCGCCCACGGTATAGGCATAGGCGATACGGGTGCGCCCGGTCGTGTACGTGTAGTCTAGATTCAGCCCCCCCTTGCCGATGTCCTGCCGCAGCCCCGCGCCAAAGACATGATTCCGGTCGGTGCTGTCACCCGTCCAGGCATTGACGAGCGGGAACAGCGGGCTGCCGGGCGCGGCGCCAATCTCGATGGCGTTGGCGGGCGTCACCGTACCCAGACCCGTCACTTGGCCAATGGTCAGGGTCGCGTTGGCCGAGGCGATGGTGGCCTGGTTGTTCTCGCCAATCTGGTAGGAGTAGAAACCGTAGATCGTCTGCCGGGGCGAGGGCTGGTAGTTCAAGTCCACGTTGGCGGACCGCTGCTTCTGCGCGGTGCGTCCATACATGGAATTTGGATACTTGGCGTCCCTGAATTGCCCGGAAATCCCGGCGTCAAGGTTGGGACGCAGGAGGGTGTCAAGCCGCACATTGGCCACCTGTTGGTCTCGATCGGCAATGTCGAGGGCCCGCATCTGCGTGTTCATACGCACCGCCCAGCTGGTGACGTTGGCCCCGGCCGTCGTGGGAATCGGGATCAGGGCGGCACTGAAGGCGTCGTCGTAGGTGGAGGAGACATAGGTGCTGCCGCGCCGGCGGGACGCCTCGTAGGACAGCCTCAGACTCGCTTCGCCAAGACCGCGGTTCACATAGCCGACCTTGGCCTTGTCCTCCCATGTGCGGTCTCGCTGACGATTTTCCCGCGAGACGATCTCCCGTTCGAGACTGGCGTTGACGCTCGACACCGAATTGAGGCGGTACTCCGCACTGGGACCAACCCGCAGCTGCTCGCTTCCGTAAAGCTTGTTGGTGATCGGGATGTTTCCCGCCGCATTGGCATTCGCGCCCAGCAGCAGGTTCTGACCACTGCCGTCGTTGAGCAACCGTCCCCAGACTCCGGTGACCCCCTCGTAGGTCAGTCCTCGCG
>JAXMHM010000033.1:0-110019 GCA_046346755.1 Opitutaceae bacterium
GACGGCACCCGGTTTGGACATTGCACGGGCGTCGGCACGCGACGCCCCTACGGGGGGAGCCCTGCGAACCCGTCGGACGCAGGATAACGGCCGGTTTTTCTGTCGGCGGACCAAAGGTTGAATGGCATCCGTGCTCATCCGGGCAATCCGTGGCTTCTTGGTGCGGTCAGGCTCACATGCCCATGAGAAATTCCCGGTCCTGCTGGAGCTTGGCGGGAATGTAGGATTTGTTCTTGTTGAGCACGACGCCCACATTGGTCTTCGACTGGGCGAGAAGCTCGGCGGCGCGCTCGGCCACGTGCCGGTCGGTCTTCTCCGACTCGACCACAAGCAGGGTCATGTCCATGAAGCCGGCCAGGCGCGGGGTGATGCTGATCTGGTTCACCGGCGGCATGTCGAAGATGATGTAGTCGAAGTCACTGGCCTTGAGCTTGGGCACGAGCTGGTTGAAGCGCTGCGGCAGGCCCTTGGCGAGGCGTTCGCCGCCGGAGTGTTCGCTGACCACGTAGAGATTGTCGCGGACAAACGCCGAGTTGCGCGTGTCCAGCAACTGGTCGAGACCGACCTGATTGCCGCGCTGGAAATGCTGGGCCGAACCCTGCCCTTGTGTCATGTCCACCAGCAGCACGTTGCCCTCGCCGGTTTCGGAGAGGGAGCGGGCCAGGCCGGACGCGGTGGTGGTGACGCCGGAGCCGCGGCCGAGTCCCGTGACGGCGATGAGCTTCGGTTTGTGCCGGAGGTTGATGCTCTCGAAATAGCTGATCAGGCGGTCGCGCAGGGTCTGATGAAAGGGCTCGAGCTGGCTTTGACCGGTGGTCAAGGCCTCCTGGGGTGAGCCGGGGGCCGACTTCTGGCTTGAGCCCGGTGCCGGCAGGGCGGCGGTGGCCTTCCGGTCGGCGCCACCCAAGGCCTTCAGCTTGGGAATGGCGATGAACAGCGGAGCGTGCATCAGGTTCTCGACCTCGGCCGGGCGGCGGACCGAGCGGTCGAGCAGGAACTCAATCAGGGCCACCCACCCGAGTCCCAAAATGAGTCCGCTGATGCCGATGCCGGCGGAAACTTTCTCAACCTTCGTCCAGTTGCGGAAAGCAGGGGTCGGGGACTGCACCACGCTGATGTTGGACACCTTGCCGTCACCCATGGCCTCACGAATGCGGGATTGCTCCAGACCGGCGGCGTAGCGCTGGTAATTGGCTTCTTCGAGGTTTTTCCGGCGGCGCAGCTCGAGGATGGAGACCTCCAGTTGGTCGAGGTTGGTGGCCTCGGTGCGGATCTGCTCCAGCTGTTGGTTCAGGACTTTGATGCGGGTCTGCAGCGCGTTGATCTGGGCTGCTTCCGCCTGCGGGTCAAAGGCGTCGCGCTGACCATTGGGGGACGTGGTGCTGACGGGGGCGACCTGGGCCAGGCCGGGGTATTCGGTCAGCAGCTGCTGACGAAGATTGTCGGTCTCGGTGATCTGGGAGCGCACCTCAATCACGCGCGTGGCGGTTTCCTTGAAATAGACGAGGAGTTCCTGCTCCTTCTTGCGCAGGAGGGCGAGCTGCGAGTTGAGCTTTTGGAACTCGTCGATTTTTTCCTGCGGAATCACCACGGGAGCCGTCGGTTCCTTGGCGGAGGGCGATTCGGCGCCACCCTGTCTGGTCATCGTTTCGTACACCGTGGTGCGGGAGGCCAGCTCGACCTGGGCGTTGAAAATAGCCTCCCGGATCTTGGACATTTGCTCGGAATAGGCCTGCTTGGAGGCTTCCAAGGAAACAACGCCGGCCTTGGCGTTGACCTTGCGCAGTTCCTCCTCGGTCTGGGTCAGGCGGGCCCGCAATTGGTCGGTTTCCTGGGCCAGGAACTCCCCCACCATGCCGGCGGCGCGGTGGATCTCGACGTGACGCTTGAGGTAGGTGCTGACGATTTCCCTCAGCACCGGCTGGACGAGCTCCTGGTTTTTGTGCTGAAAGGAGACGGAGATTGTGCTGCTGCCGCGAGGGGCTTCCACCGTCATCCCCGCGTACACCTGGTTGGTGGCCTCGACCAGGGACTTGCTGTCACTGATGCCCTCCAGAATCTTTTCCGGACCGATGTTGCGGGCCACGATCTGGGCGAGATCGCGGCTGCCGAGGATTTCCAGCTCGGAATTGATCACGGTGGATCCACGCCCATCAGCCGACATAGTGACCGAGTCTTTCGCGCCGGGCTCTTCGGAGCGGCCCTCACTGATGACGAACCGGATAAAGAGTTTGGCCTCGGACTGGAAAGGCGGCGGGTTGAGTTTGTAAAAGGCGACACCGCCAGCCAGGCCGAGCACGGTGCAGATGATGATCTTCCATTTGTGCCGGAAAAGAGGGTAGTAAATCAGTCCCAGATCAAAGCCGGGCGAAGTGGAAGTCGTGGTGGTGTTTGCCATGCTAAAAAGGAGTGGTCGGAAGGGAGGCGAATCGGTGCGAAAAGCTAGGGCGCTGCCGGGATGGCGTCCATGGGAATCGTGTGAATTCTCGGCATATTTAGGACTCGTTCAGCCAAGTCGGAAAAACGCGGAAAAGAGACGTTTTTTTGCTCAAGTTTTCGTCGATGGCGGAATGGATGGGAAGGGAGGGAGAAAGGGGGGGGGGAGAAGGGAGCAGGGAGTGGAGAGTGAGCGGTGAGCGGTGAGCAGTGAGCGGTGAGCAGTGAGCGGAGAGCGGGGCCCTTGAACTTAAACTTAAACTTGAAACTTAAACTCGCGGGAGCGGTGAGCGGTGAGCGGAAACCAAATGCCAAATACAAAATTCCAGACTCCAAAACTCCAAAGTCCAAAAAACATGTCTCAAATATTAATTACAAAATACTAACTACCAATTACTAACTACTAATTACTCACTACGGGCAGCCCTTAAACCTAAACTTTTTGCCTACGTTTTGGGCAACGCCCAAGAACGTCGGACAAACACATGTCCGGCGAGCATGCCGGAACAGTGCCAACTTAGACTCGCGTTCGCGGAGAGTAGAGAGTGAGCAGTAAGCGGTGAGCAGTAAGCAGTGAGCGGTGAGCGGAGCAGTGAGCGGGTTCTCCTGCTTGCTCCCTGCCCCTTGCCCCCTGCTCCTTACTTCCTTGTCCGCTGTCCTCCTTCACGCAATGTGCCGATAGAGCATACGGCCGGCCAAGCGGGACAAGGACAGGGGCATCGCCCGAAAAATGCGGTTGTGCCAGCCCTCGGCTTCGTCCGGGGCGGTGACGAAGGTGCGTTGGCGACAATCGTACCGCAGGTAGCTGAGGGTCTCCTCTTGGGTGCCCCAGCTGCGTTTGAACTGGCGCAGGCCGGTATTGCCGAGGGAGGTGCGACCGAAATCGAGCTCCACCTGGCCTTCCCGGGTGAAGTGCTGGATAGCCCGCCACATGACCAGATTGTTGGCCCGGAGCTGCTGCTGGGTTTCATCCGAGGCGCCGAATTTGTAGATCACCCGACCTTGGAACTGGAAGTACACGGCGCCGGCCACGGGTCGGCCCTGGTGCCGGGCGAGAACGACCTGGCCGTGTCCACCGGCCATGACTTGGCGGTGGATCTGCTCAAAAAAGGCGTAGGGCTGCGGGGGCACGCCGTGGCGCCGCCGCGTCAGCTCCAACAAGCGGTAGAAATCGTGCACAGCCCCGGCGTCCCGGGAAAAGGTGACTTCCACCTGGCTTTTCTCCGCCTTGCGGATCGCCCGCCGGACGGCGTCATCGCAGCCTGCCAACAGGGCCGGTTCACCGATCGTCAGATTCAGCGTATGGTGCAGAAAGGAGGTCGAGGCCGGTGCCTCGGGGCGCCAGGACCGACCGCCGCGGCATTCCAGATACTTCCAGTGGGATCGCTCGGCGAGGCTTTGCCCCGCCCGAAACAGGGCGTCGAAGGTCTCGGCATCCGGAACCAGGGGCTCGACCTCGTCGGTGAAGGGCAGGGAAATACCGCGCCGCCCGGTGAGCCAGCTCCGAATGCCCATCAGCGGCAGCAGGCCCAGCCAACTCCCGTCCGGGGCCGCCTGAACCAGATAGACAGGATCGTAGCCATAAGTGCCGTGGAGGACCCGGGCCCAGGCTTGCGAATGGAAGAATCCGGCCCCGGGCAGACGCCGCAGCCGTTCATCCCACTCCGCCAGTGTCAGGGGATTGAGCACCTGCACGTCCGGGATTTTGGTAGCAGGAGGGGTCATGTCCGTTGAGGCGTCGATTCAGGGGGTGACATCAGTAAATAGGCTTGGGACTGAATTGCCCCAAATCCTTTGGATCAGAGAGACTCGAATTACACAAATCATCACGAATTTTCAAAATGATGTAGGGGCGTCGCTTGACGACGCCCGGTTTGCCGGCCACGCGCGTTCACCGTCGCGACGCCCAAGCCGGGTCCCGTCAAGCGGCACCCCTACACGGAAGCGCCGCCTCTCCAGCAATGTCAGGTCCGGCCGGCCAGCGGCAGGCATTCCTTCAGGGCGGCGACGACGGCGTCGATCTGGGCATCGGTCAACTCGGGGAACATCGGCAGGGACAGGAAGGAATCCGCGCAGGCTTCGCTGACAGGGAAATCGCCCTGCTTGTGGCCGAGGCTGGCGTAGGCGTTTTGCAGGTGCACACAGACCGGGTAGTGGATGCCCGTGCCAATGCCTCGGTCACCCAGCAACTTCATCAGCGTGTCGCGGTGGCTGACGCGCACGGCGTAAATGTGATAAATGTGCCGCGAGTAAGCGGCCTCGATCGGCAGAATGAGTCCCGGAGTCCCGGTCAGCATCTCGTGGTAGCGAGCGGCGGCGCGGCGGCGTCCATCGTTGGCCTTGTCGAGGTACTTCAGCTTCACGGAGAGCACGGCCGCCTGCAGGCCGTCCATGCGGCCATTCCATCCGATGACGTCGTGGAAATATTTTTTCTTTTGGCCATGTTCGCGGAACATGACCATGCGCTCGCGTAGCGCGGGATCGTTGGTCGTGATACCGCCCGCCTCGCCCCAGGCCCCCAGGTTCTTGCCGGGATAATAGCTCGTGGCCCCGGCGTCCCCCATGGAACCGGACTTCCGACCCTTGTAGAGCGTGCCTTGCGATTGGGCGCCGTCTTCGATCACGGCGAGATGGTGTTTTTTCGCGATGGCAAGGATGGGGTCCATGTCAGCGCACTGGCCGAAAAGATGGACCGGAATGATGGCCTTGGTGCGCGGGGTGATGGCCGCCTCGATCTGGGAGACATTCATCGTGTAGGTGGTCTCGTCGATATCGACGAAGACGGGCCTGGCCCCGACATAGCTGATCGCCTCGGTCGTGGCCATGAACGTCATGGGGACCGTGATGACCTCGTCACCCGGGCCGACCCCTTTGGCGAGCAGGGCAAACCAGAGGGCATCGGTGCCGTTGCCGACTCCCACGCTGAACTTGGTGTCACAAAACTTCGCGTATTCCTCCTCGAACTTGGTGACGAACTTGCCGCCGGCGAAGGCGTTTTCGTCAATCACGGCGTTCATCGCCGCCATGACTTCCTGCCGGATGGGATCGTGATGGGCTTTGAGGTCGAGGAAGGGGACTTTCATGAAGGGAGCGTGGAGCGCAGGGATCGAGGAACTGGAGCTGGGGTCTGGGATTTGGGGTCTCGGGTCTGGGATCGGGGGGGCGGGAGGCGGGAGAAAGGAGAAGTAACAAGTACCAAGGGCGATTTTGGAAGGAGGAGCGCTGGGCTGAATGTAGGGGTGCTGCTTGACGGCACCCGGTTCGGGCATCATGGGCGTCGTCAAGCGACGCCCCTACACATGTTCCGTCCGTGTTAAATTGTGCAATCAGTGGTCAAAAAGGTATCTGGTCTGGGGTTTGGGATCTGGTGTCAGGGCTCAAAACCTAAACTTCATGCGTCCACCGGGCGCAGGACTTTCGCCGGGTTGCCGGCGACGATCATGCCGGCGGGGACGTCCTTGGTGACCACGGCGCCGGCGCCGACGATGGCGCCTTCGCCGATGGTGAGGCCGCTCAGGATTGTGGCACCGGATCCGATGGACGCGCGCTTCTTGACCAAAGTGGACTGGCAGGTCCAGTCGGCGCCGGTCTGCAGGGCCCCGGTCGCGGTGGTGGCCCGGGGCAACTTGTCGTTGGTGAACATCACCCCGTGGCCGATGAAGACCTCGTCTTCCAGCGTGACCCCTTCGCAGATGAAAGTGTGGCTCGACACCTTGCAGCGGCGGCCGATTCGCGCGCCTTTCTGGATCTCAACGAAGGTGCCGATTTTGGATTCATCCCCGATCTCGCAGCCGTACAGATTCACGAATCCGTAAACCTTCACGTCACGGCCGAGAATGACATCCGGGGCGATCAGCTGGTGGGCCGGGACAGGGTTTTGCATCCGCAAGGCGTCTCCGCTGACGTTCACAGGCCGGGCCGGGTTTCGGGATTGCCGATGGGCCGGCTTTCGAACGTGGCAAGCGGTGACCGCGAGTCGGTGTGGAGAGGGCGGGCCACGCTTTTCCGTTTTGGAGCCGCGCTGGCATGGAGCTGGACCGGCGCGCCCTGGGCCTTGAGGGAGGCGGTGGAGGCTTCCAGAATGCGGACCACATCCAGGCCGTTCTGTCCGTCGGTCAAGGGCGTGAGGCCTTTCCGGATGCAGTCGAGAAAATGCTGGCACTCGGTCTTCAACGGTTCGTCCTGCTTGATGTAGGGGCTGTACATGTCGCCGTAGTGGTACGCGTAGTGAAACTCGGCGAAGGTGTCGTAATGCGGCGGGCGCTCCACGCGCACATCGAAGATCTTGATCTTCTCCTGCGGCGCGACGTCATCATAGACGATCATGCGGTCGCTGCCGACGATGGTCATCTCGCGCACCTTTTTCGGGTCGAGCCAGCTGCTGTGGATGATGGCGGATTTTTGCTCCGAGAATTCCAAACTCATTGACGTGACATCCTCGATACCCGGGGTGATGTGCGCGGCGCCCCGGCAGTTGATGCTGAGCGGCGTCTCATCCATGATGTGCAGGATGATCGAGATGTCATGCGGGGCCAGGTCCCACGCCACGTTGATGTCCTTCTGGAACAGACCGAGATTCAGGCGCCGGGCCGAGATGTAGCGGATGGTGCCGATATCCCCGTTGGCGACGATCTGTTTGATCTTCCGGATGGCGGGGGAATACAGAAAGGTGTGTCCCACCATCAGGACGACTCCTTTTTGCTTGGCGAGGTCGACCAGTTCCTCGGCCTGCGCCACCGATGAGGTGAGCGGTTTCTCAATGAAGGTGTGCTTGCCGGCCAGAATGCTCGACTTGGCCATCGGGAAATGATGCTTCACCGAAGTCGCAATCACGATTGCGTCCAGCGTGGTGTCGTTGAGGAGGTTCTCATACCGGCTTTCCGCCGCGACCTCGGGATACAACGATTGGAGATGGCGGAGCCTCTCCTGGTTCACGTCGCAGATGGTGGTCACCCGGCATTCGCTCAAGATACGGAAATTGCGCACCAGATTGGGGCCCCAGTATCCACAGCCGACGACTCCAATGTTCAGGGGGGATTTCATGTAAGTCTAAAATACTGACAACAGGGAATTAAGGATATTCAAGCACAGAAAAACTGTCCGAAGGACCGTGCCCGCCTGCCGATCCACGGGGGCTTTGCCCGCACCGCCGGTCCGATTCCCGATAGGGGATCAGGGCGCTTTCAGCGGGATCTGATTCTGCCGCATCGCAAATGGCGCGGCGGTATGCGCACTGATCGCCGTGACTTTTTTGCTGAACTTGGCCTCGACCATCTGGCTGATCAGGGTGGCCGGAGTGAGCAGCAGAATCTTGAGGTCGAGCCACCAGGAACGCGTCTGGGCGTAGCGGATATCGAGGCGGATCATTTCCTCGAAGGTCGTCTTGTTCTTGCCCGAAACCTGCCAGAGACCGGTGAGACCGGGCAGGGCGTTGAACCGTTCGCGTTGCCAGGGTTGGAAAAGGTCGGCTTCAGCCGGGAGGCAGGGGCGGGGACCGATGAGGCTCATCTCGCCGCGGAGGACATTCACGAGCTGGGGCAGCTCGTCCAGGCCGGAGGCGCGCAGCAGCTTGCCGCCGGGAATCAGCCAGGCATCTCCGTGGGAATCCAGTTTGACCATGGGCGCGTTGGTCCCCACCAGGTTTTTGAAATGCTTTTCGTGACGGGAGGTGTCCACGTTCACGTGCATGCTGCGGAACTTGTAGATCTTGAACCGCCGGCCTTGGAAGCCGATCCGCTCTTGCCGGAAGATCACGGGTCCGGGCGAGGTCAGCTTGGTGATGAGAGTCATGACCAACGCGCAGATCACCAACAATGGGAGGGCCAACAGGCAGCAAACGATATCAAACCCACGTTTCCAGAGCGAAGTGGCACTCGGCTGGAGAGAGGTCTGGTTGAGCTTGTTGGTGCAAAAGTAAGCCATGAGGAAGCCGGAGCGTTTTTATGATTTATTTAAAATCCTCTGTGCGCTGGTAGGCAGGAATGAGCGATGTGGTGAGCAGGTTACGAGCCAGAGCGTGCTGCCGAAAGGGAACCAGTGTTGAACAATGCAGTCGCCAATTCGAGTTCAGAATTTACCCCATTTTGGAATGAATAGATGCATTCATACTCATGCTTGGAAACCCTGGCGAACGCCGCTTGCGCTCCGCTGGGTTGGCTCTCGAGGTGGTAGATTGGCTGCATCACAGCCCTGTATTGGGGGATGACAGGAGTCGACCGCAAGGTTTTTTAATTCACAAAAGGTTTTTGTAACTCTTCCGTCGCAATATCTTAAGCTTACGTAGAAAGGCATGAAAATACGTAGCCAAGGCCTCAACAACTGGATAATGAAAACCTTATGCAATTTATGAAATTTCAGGATTACCCGCTTTTTACAGGATTCGCCATCTCCTGGGAAAGGATGGCTAGATCATCTAATTAAAGTTTCTTATTTGCATTAACGTGCAAGGAGCTGCGGTCCTACTGGGCCATTCACCGAGGGAGTTGACGGTCGATTGAGCATTCCTGGACTTTGCTCAGGCGGGCTCTCTTGCGGGGTGCGCGCCGGCAGGCTGTTTATAAAAATCCTGCTAATGAGGTTATGGCGAAAGGATGGCGCTATTCCCCTCCTTCGATTTGCCGATGTGAGGACATGGGCTTGGTAATACTCATCGTATTGGTTGTCGTGGGGGTCAGCTTGGCCACCCTGTTCCATGCGATCCGAGTCGCTCCTGACGGAGAGCAGACGGAACTAGGCTTTCAGACTGCGGTTGATCCCGTGCCGCCTGCCTTCCGGAAGACCTCGCGGGTACTCAAGGCAGATGATTCCCACGTAAGCAGCCGGACCGTGCACGCAGCCTGAGCGACGAAAGGCTAAGCCGGGAGCAGGGAGCAGGGTGAGGACGCCAGTTTAAGTCTGAAGTTGCACCGTTGTTTGCTGCTGCAAACCCGGTGTTTGCCCGACGTTCTTGGGCGTTGCCCAAAACGTAGGCAAAAAGTTGAAGTGATTCGGGGAGCCGGAAGGCGGAATGCTGGAGGCTTAATCTTAAACTTGAAACTTAAACTCGCGGGAGCGGTGAGCAGTGAGCGGTGAGCGGAAACTAAACACCAACTACCAATTACTAATTACTAACTCCAAACCACGAGCAGCCCTTAAACTTAAACTTCTGACTTCAACTCGCGTGAGCGCAGGTGGGACGGCAAGTCCGTTTGCCGTCAATGCCGGGTCCGATCAAAGACGCGCGGCCAAGTCTCGCGTAGCGCAGTGCCGACTCAGAACCAATTGAACTTCACGGGCACGATAATCTTGTCAAAGGGCTTCAGGTAAAACGGAGCGCTGGGGGTGCCGTTCATGGCCTCCTGAAGATTGACGGTGTAGGAGCGGTTCTGACCGTTTTCCTCGCGAAGCACGAGCACCTCCTTGAGGTTGGCCTTGGCAGGATCATAGCCGCCCGCCTCCATGATGGCCTCGAAGGCGGACAACTTACGGTCGGAGACAATTTTCCCGGGGCGCAGGACGGCTCCGGTCACGTAGACAGTGCAGGCAGATGAGAGCAGCGTGACGTTCACTTCCTTGGAAATGAGCTGGGAGTCATACTGGACCCGCAGTTCCTTGGAAAGGGCATCGGTTGTTTTTCCAACCACTACGTACTCCCCGATGATCGGAAGAGTGATGCGGCCGTCCTGCCGCACCGTCTGTTGGGTATCCATGCCGGGTACGCCCGGGAAGGTGACTTTGATGACATCCCCTTCCTTGAGGTTGAGCATTTCCGGACTGGCCCCGGTGGCCACCTGGGTGGTGGGCTGGGTGTTGGCCGTATTGTCGGTGACGCAGCCGCTCAAAGCGAAGACCGTCACCAATCCAAACACGGCCGCACCCAGCGAGCGGACCATGGCGGCAAACCTGGTATTCACGTTTTCACGTGCGGTGAAGAGGGAGCAAGGCGTGGGCATGGGAAGATGGGTGATGGGAAAAGGTGGAACGCGAATACGGTCGGAACCTATGCCAGTTTCCCAGCCCATGTAAAGATTGGCGTGATGCCGAGAACCCAAGGTGGGACGGCGAGGGGATCGTTGGAGCAAGGAGCCTGAGGTGGCGCGGCAGGTCCCTCTGCCGCGAGGATGACGAGGTCATCCCGTTTAAGTCTGAAGTTGCACCGTTGTTTGCTGCAGCAAACCCGGTGTTTGCCCGACGTTCTTGGGCGTTGCCCAAAACGTAGGCAAAAAGTTGAAGTGGAGCGGCTGGGAAGGAGCAGGGACCCGCCTGCGCTGGAGCTACGACGCGGCGAGGCGGTGGGCGGTGAGCGGAAACTAAATACTAAATACCAATTACTAATTACTAATTACTAATTTCGAACTCCAAACGACGAGCAGGCCTTAAGCCTAAACTTGGAACTTCAACTCGCGAATGCGAAGGTGGCGCGGCAAGTCCCTTTGCCGCGTGTTCGGGCTCAGAGCGCTTCTCGCGCCTCGGATGACATGCAATGCCCCTTAAAGTGAATCCGTTGCCGGGTGCGGCCGCTGAACTCTTGGTCTTCTCCCGGCACTTTGGCTTTTGGAGTTTTGATAGTTGGCCTTTGATTCCTGGTTCTTGATCCTTGGAACTTCGCCTTTGGATTGTCTCCGCTGGGATTATGGTGTCAGCCTCCAGCAATGGCTTACTCCCGTACCTTTTCGTCGCTGGGCTGTCCGGATCTGACTCTGGAGCAAACGTTGGCGCTGGCGGCGCGGCATGGTCTGCCCGGGGTCGAATTGCGGGCCTTGGCCGGGACGATTGATTTGCCGACTTGGTTCGCCGCCACCTATGGCACGCCGGCAGCCATGGCGAGCAGGCTGGCGGCGCAGCCGGTCAAGATCCTCTCGCTCGACACCTCGCTCAAACTGGCGGGCAACACGTCGGAGGACCGGGAGGCTTTTCTGCAATTCCTGCCATGGGCCGAGGCCCTTGGCGTGCCGCGCCTTCGCGCCTTCGATGGCGGTCATGGCGCGGATGCCGCCACGCATCGGGCCATGGCTGAGACGGTCGCCTGGTGGCGGGCCTTGCGGGCCGAGCACGGCTGGCAGGCCGACCTGATGATCGAGACCCACGATGCCCTCTTCACGGCAGAATCCATCCTCGGCTTTCTGCGCCTGGCCCCGGGAACGGGGATTCTCTGGGACACCCATCACACCTGGAAGTCCGGACGCGAGGACCCGCTCGTGACCTGGCGGGCGATCAAGCCGCATGTCGTGCACCTGCACGTCAAGGACAGCGTGAGCATACCCGGGAAGAAACATCCTTTCACCTACCGTCTGCCCGGCGAGGGGGAGTTTCCGATGACGTCTTTACGCGAGGTGCTCCGGAGCGAATACACCGGACCCATGAGTCTTGAATGGGAACGGCTGTGGCATCCTGAACTGGCGCCCCTCGAGGAGGCCCTGACCGCGGCGACTCAACGCGGGTGGTGGTGATAGGGGAGAAGGGAGCAGGGAGCAGGGAGCAGGGAGAAGGGAGGAGGAAACCTGGGTCCGGGATCTGGGGTCTCGGGTCTGGGGGGCTGATGAGCGGGGACGGGCGCGAGTGCGAGTGCCCAAGACCGGGCGCCGTCAAGCGGCGCCCCTACACCAGAATCCTCTCGTAGGGGCGTCGCTTGACGACGCCCGTCTTTACTCAGGTTTGGCTACCGACCGACTTCGGGGCAGCAGATCCAGTCGCTCCAGGAAATCGCGCATGAGTTCGCGCGATTTTTCCTGCCAGACCGGCACGTCCTGGCCGAAGTTGTGTCCGCCACCGGGCACGATATGCAGTTCGCAGGTGTTGCCCGAGGCGATCAGGCGGTCGCGCAAGGCCACGGACTGGCGGAGGGGCACGGTCTGGTCGGCGTCGCCGTGAAAGACCAGCATCGGGGGCATGTGGGCGTCGAGCTGGTGCACCGGGGACAGCGCGAGGGTGTCCGCTCCGAAACGCTGGGGCGTGTAACCGGTCTCCTGTGAGGTGTCGGATACGCTGCTGAACAGAATCAGCGCCGCGGGTTTGAGCCGGGGCGACTCATTCGGACTCGAACCAGGCGGCGCCGCCGTGATGGCCGTCCACAGCGCGACATGCCCGCCAGCGGAATTGCCGCCGACGGCAATGCGGGCCGGGTCGATGCCCAGAGCCGCAGCGTGCTCTTCAACCCAGTGCAGAGCTGCGCGACTGTCGGCCACCGCGGCCTGCGGCGGCGTGTCGTGACGGCCCTTGGTGCGGTAGTCCGGCGCCAGGCCCACCATGCCGAGGTCGGCGGCGAAGCGCGCCCAGAAGACCGAACTCGCCGGCGTGCCGGTGGTCCAACCGCCGCCAAAGAAAAATATCAGCGCCGGACGCCGGTCGGTCGGCTGCCAACCGGTCGGTTTCACCACGAATAGCCGCAGCGGCTCACCGTTTCGCTCGGCGTAAACCACGGCTTCGGCTTCGGGCAGCGCGGTGGGCGTAGTTTCCGCCCCAAGCGACGTGGCGTGCAGGGCTGCGGCCAGCAGCAGTGCGAGAAGGGTTCCAAGGCGCAAGCACCGGGGCAATGAATCGATCCGGTAAGGAGAGGAGCTGCACGCACTCCAGCCGCTAATATTGGAGGGTCGGTCTCCTGACCGACCGCGGCTGGTCAGGAGACCAGCCCGCCAACGTTCGCCTGACGCTCCCACAACCGAGCCACGCCGGAGCCGTTCGACGTGCGCACGGTCCACGACCGACTCCGGGGGGATTGGCCCCAGGGGGGGGAATAGAGGGTTTACCCACGCGCGCATGGATCGCCCGGGCCTCAGCCCTTGCCGGCCTCCTCGTTGCTGACGGGTTTGAAGTCGGGCCGGCCGTAGCGCTGCGTGGGCGGGGTGCCGACGGGGTTGTGCCGGTACTCGTCGACGCCGCGGCAGAGGTAGGCCTTGAAATTCGGGTTCACCGAGAGGTCGTTCTTCACGTTGGTGCCCGAGTAGCGGATCGTCAGGCCGGCGCGGCGGCGGTCGGACGGATTGGCGGGCGAACCATGAATGGCGCGGTCGTCGTGCAGGGAGCATTCGCCGGCCTTGAGACGGAACTGCACGGCTTGGTCGGCGTGGAAGTCGCTGCCGTCTTCCAACTCGAGGGTCAGCACGGAGCTGGTTTCCTTGGAACGGCGGTGCTTGATGACGCCGCCGAGGTGCGAACCGGGGAGGAGCTTCATGCCGCCGTTGACCTCGTCGACGTCGTCGAAGGCGAGCCACACGGTGACGGAATTGTGCGGGGCCATCGGCCAGTAATAGGAATCCTGGTGCCAGCCGACGGTCGACAGGGAGCGCGGTTCCTTGATGAAGAAGTTGCTCGCCCAGCAGTAGAAATTCGGTCCAAGCACGCCCTCGACGAGGTCCAGGATCTTCGGGTTCATTGCGATCTCGAAGAGGTAGGTGCTCGTCTCGTGCCACTCGCGGATGTCCTTGGTCGTTTCACCCGGCCGGAGCAGGGCGAGCAGGTTGGGCAACTCGGCGTTGATGCGGGCCATTTCCTCCGGGGTGTAGATCGGAGGCAGGCCGAGGAGGTAGCCGTTTTCGCGGTAGTCTCGTTGTTGGGAGCGGGTGAGCTGGTGGGTGGGGTTCATGGGGGTAGGGGTTTAGACAAAGAAAGCGTCCTCGAGCATCAGCGAGAGGCAGTGGTAGACGGGCAGATGGTACTCCTGCACCCGGGGAGTTTCCCGGGCCGGGACGCGGATGCTGGTGTCACAGAGCCGGTGGAGGCGTCCGCCGTTTGCGCCCGTCAGGGCGATGGTGTGCAGGCCGCGGGCCCGGGCGACGCTCACCGCGTGGCCGACATTGCGGGCGTTGCCGGACGTGCTGATGGCGACCAGCACATCGCCCTTGCGGCCGAGCGCGGAGGTGAGCTGTGCGAAAGCCAGCTCGGGATCGACGTCGTTGCCGAAGGCGGTGGTCGCGGCCGGGAATCCGGTGAGCGGAATCGCCGGCAAGGCACCTTGCAGGCGACGGGCCACGGCCGGCGGCAGGCCGCGACGCTCGCTCGCGGACAGCGGACGCGGGTGGGAAAAACCCTTCAGCAGTTCGCCCGCCCAATGGTCGGCGTCCGCCGCGCTGCCGCCGTTGCCACACAGCAGCACCTTGTGTCCGGTGCGAAAACTACGCTGCAAGGTGGTGAAAGCCTCGGCGATCGAGTCACGACAAGCAGCGAGCTCGGGCAGGCGTTGGATGAGTTGCGCGAGATGATCGGTGGGCATGGGTAGGGGAGGAGAAGGGAGAAGGGAGCGGGGAGCAGGGAGAAGGGAGCCGGTTCGACGCGACTGTGTCTTGCTCAGGGCAGGCAGGGGGCAGGCAGGCAGAGGCCTCGTTGAAGTCGTAAGTTTAAGTTGAAGTGATTCGGCGGGCAGAAGGAGGCGGGAGGGATAAGGGAGCAGGGAGTGGAAAGTGAGCAGTTGGAGAGTGAGCAGTTAGCAGTGAGCAGTGAGCGGTGAGCGGGGCCCTTGAACTTAAACTTAAACTTAAACTTGAAACTTAAACTCGCGGGAGCGGGGAACGGGGAACGGGGAGCGGTGAGCGGTGAGCGGTGAGCGGAAACTAAATACCAATTACTAACTACTAACTACTAGCAGTCTTAAACTTAAACCTGGAACTTCAACTCATGCGAGCGGGGAGCGAAGCGTGGATGGCGACGGCGAGGGCGCCGTGGCTGCCAATGGTGGCGCCCAGTTCGGCGGGCACAATCTGGCAGGCGGCGAGTGCGTGGGGCAAGGCCTCGCGGGCGAGGGCGGCGCGCATCGGCGCGGCGAAAAGGCTTTCGCAATGCCGATAGAAGCCTCCGATCACGATTCGCTCGGGATTGTAGGTGTCGATGAGCAGGGCCAGCGCCTCACCCAGTTTGGTGCCAGCCGTCTGCATGACCTCAAGCGCCAGGGCATCCCCCCGGTGTGCCGCTTCGGCGATCTGGCGGGTGGTAGTCTGGCCGTCGTCGCCCATCCAGGCGGGCGGCGGACCGCCCCGGTCGGACACGATCCGGGCGGACAGGCGGGCAATGCCGCCTCCGCTGCAAAAGCCTTCGAAGGAGCCGGCCTTGCCGAATCCCACCGGACCGTCGGGGGCCAGGCGGAGATGGCCCACTTCGCCGGCATCGCCGGTCGCGCCTTCGTAGAGCTGGCCGTTCAGGATCAGGCCGGCGCCCATGCCGGTGCCCGAGGTGAGGAAGATCATGTGCCGGCAGCCGCGTCCAGCGCCGAAGCGCCATTCGGCCAGCGCGCAGGCGTTGGCATCGTTCATCAGCAGCGCGCGGGCCCCGAAGCGCTCGGTCAGCCGTTCGCAGATGGCCACACCGTGCCAGCTGGGCGACAGATTCGGCGGTGACAAAATAATCCCGCGCTGAGCATCTAGGGGACCGCCGCAGGAAATGCCGAGGAGGGTGTCGGGTTTCACGATCCGGGCCACCGCTTCGCACAGGGTGGCGAAGGTCGGGGCGAATTCGCCCGTCGGGATGCGGAGCATTTCCTCCAGTCTGCCGTTTTTCACGCGGCTGACCGCGCACTTGGTGCCGCCGATGTCGAAGCCGATCACCTTGCTCAGATCGATGCCCGCCGGGGCGGAGAGCACGGGTGGTTCGGTCGGGGGAATGGGTGCGGAGGGATTCATGTGCGGATCAGCCCAACAGCACCGCGCCAGTCTGGGCGTCGTAGACGGTGGTGCTGCGGGCGGGCAGGGTGACGGACAGGGTCTTGCCGCCGGGCAGATGCAGTTGCCGGTCCCCGCCCGAGAGCGTGTGGATCATCAGCAGGCCGTCGCCCAGCGAGGTGGCGTCATCGTGATCGTTGATGACGTGACAGCCCGCCCGGCGGCCGAGCGCGCGGAGAATGCCGGGGGCAACCGGCGAGAGGGCGAACGACCACCAGGTGGCGGAGTCCGTGCGGTGCCAGGCGGCGCTCGTCTGGCCGTCGGCCCAGCGTCCGATCGTCTGGGCCTCGGGCACGGTGTAAACCGGCACGTGCGTCGGCGCCTCGAGGGTTTGCTGCTCGACAGCGCCGTCGAGGGCGAGCGTCGACACGGGCGCATCGGTATCGGATCCGCTGGTCGGGATGCCGCTAAGCGCCGCCGCCAGGTTTCCGCCGATCTCGCGGCCGTTGCTCCAGCCGACGTAGCCGGTCAGCACGACATGGCGTCCGCTCGCGGCGACCTTCGACGCGATGAGCTGTCGCTGGGTCTCGTCGAGCACCACGGTCGAGCCGAAGAGGATCAGCTTGAACGGCGAGAGGTCGAGGGTGGCGAGTTCGCCGATGAGCGCTTCATCGAAGACCAGACCGGAGTGATAAAGCCCCTCCAACAGACCGTCCATGCCGCGTCCGGTAAACGGATTGGGTCCGGCCGGCGGTTGATCGCCGAATTTGAAGCCTTCGAGCGACCAGCGTTTGGCCACGGTGTGGCAGAACGACCAGGGATCGTGAATGACGAGAACGTCCGGCTGACGCAGGAAGGGTTGGTCGTGCCGGGCCTGGGCGACGCGGCGGATCGCCTGGATCTCCGCGGCGAGCCGCGGGTGGTCCCACCAACCGACGTTGCCGTGCGTGGCAAAGTCGGGCGTGCCGGCCACCATGCCGAAGTCGTACCACCATTGGCCGCCGCCCCGCAGAACGGGCATGAGGGCATTGCGGCGCAGCATGGCGATGTCGTCCTCCAGCGTGGTCTTGAAATGCCGGTCCCACGGGCAACCCACGAGGAAAGTGCCGTGGTCGTTCTCATCGAGCCAGAGCTTGCCGGCCCGACGGACCGCTCCGGTGATCCCGCGACCGTGGCCGGAGCCGCCGAGGGCCCGCACGCCGTCGGTATAGGAAGCGGGCGAGCAGAGACAGTCGAGGTGCGGTGAGGCGAGGATCTTGTCGTGCGCGAGATGACTGCCGGCGGCGTTACGGCCGAATTGTCCGTAGAAATAGCCTTGGAACGCCGCGGTGACCACGGGGCGCGGCCACGACCGCTTCACGTTCGCAGCGAGCGCGAGCAGGGTGTCCGCCATCGTGGTGTGCAGCCAGGTGAAATAGTCGATGACGTCCTGCTGCTTCCGCGGATCGCGCAAGGGACCGAGATCGGCCCGTTCGCGGGCCGCGGAGTCGGGCGGCACGACTTCGTCGATCCGGATGCCTGGCCGGTGCCAGGCGGAGGCGAGGCTGGCATCGGAACCGTAGCGATCGCGCAACCACCGGCGAAACGAGCGCGTGGCCGCGCCGCCGGTGTCAGGATCGTGATGCAGGAAACCAAACTGGTGCCACTCGCCGTACAGGCCGTTGGCGAGTTGGATCGAAAACACGGCTCCGCCCTCGGGCGTGGCGCCGAGACGGGCACAAAAATCGGTCAGGTGGCCTTGGGCCCAGTCCAGCCAAGGTTGGGAAGCGAAACTGGCGCGCAGCGGGCGGCGTCCGTCCTCGCCCAAGGGGCGGCCGAGTCCCCAAGGCAGCGGATCCTCGAAGGTGGTGTCGGCGTAGCCGAAGCACTCGTCCCGGTGCGCCTCGCACCAGGCCCGGGGGGCGTTGACATGGAGCCGGAGCATCACGGCGGCTTCGGGACACTGGCTCACGATGCCGGCGATTTGCTTGCGGGCCAAAGTGAGGTCGAGGTTGTTGTCCGCGCCCAGCATCTGCTCGAACCAGATATCAACCTGGAAGAGGCGGACGCCCTGCTGGCCGAACAGGAAGATGTTGCGGGCCGGTACTTCCTCCCAGGTCCAGCGGGCGCCGGGGCAGTCGCTCAGCGCGTAGATCAGAGGAGTGTGCGGAGCGCCATTGAGCAACAGCGTCGGACGACCGGCGCGCATTTCAACCGTGGAGGAGAGGGGAGGGCGGGGCATGGGGGACAGGGGGAGAGGGGAGGAAGGAGCAGGGAGAAGGGGGCCCGTTCGACGCGACTGCGTCTTGCTCAGGGCAGGCAGGGGGCAGGGAGGAGGAAAATTGGGTCTGGGATCTGGGGTCTCGGGTCTGGGGGGCTGATGAGTGGGGACGGGCGCGAGCGGCGGGTAGGGGGTAGGTGCTAAGCGACTCGAATCGTTCTCTCGGGAGGATTGGACGCTAGGAGCTGGGGGCAGGGCGAGGACGCCAGTTTAAGTCTGAAGTTTAAGTTGAAGTAGGTCAGAAGCGGAAGAACTATGACCCGCCTGCGCTGGAGCTTCGGCGCGGCTAGGCGGTGAGCAGTGAGCGGAAACTATGCAGTGAGCGGTTAGCGGTGAGCGGAAACAAAATACCAATTACTAATTACTAACTCCAAACTACGAGCAGCCCTTCAACCTGAACTTCTGACTTCAACTCGCGCGAGTGTGAGCGCGGGTGGCGCAAAGCGACGGTGTGTGTGGGTTTACCTGCTTGGAGTGAGCTTTCTACTGCATCGTTTTGGATTCAGCGTGATGGGGGTGGCGGTGGGGCGAAGTAGGTTTGCCAGAGGCCGACGATGTAATCGGCGCCCATGGGTTCGAGGTCCTTTTCCCACCAGTATTCACGGGGTTTGGCCTGTGAGTAACTGCGGTAGCCTTCGCGGGCCTTGAACAGCATGTCGGCCATGCCGACGGCCATGCGTTTTTCGATCACGTCACCGCCCTCGTTGGCACGCCATTCGCCGAGGAGTTTGAGGGTGGTTGCGATCGGGATGTCGATCATCGCGCCCTCGAAGGCGTAGGCGAGGCTCGTGCGCATGCCGTCCCAGTCGGTGCTTTCAAACTCCTGCAGCATGCCCATCTGGCCCTCCCACGGCGATACCGTGGCAGCGGAGACGCGGTTCATCAGACTGGATGAGAAATCGGGTCCGGCCTGGACGACGGTGCGCACGGCCTTTGAGTAGAGCCGCAGGGCCTGACCCCGGTAAAGGAGCCAGGGTTGGCGCAGGGTGTCGCCGCCGAAGCTGAAGCTGTTGCGCACGCCGGCGCCGCGGGTGATGACGCCTTGGGCGAGAATCTGTTTTTCCGAAACGGCGATCGAGCCGCCCTTAATCATCAGGTCCTTGATGGCGGGGTTCCAGGTCCAGCAGCGCCGGATGTTCAGGAAGTTCGCCGCATCGAGGCGGGCGATGAAGCGGTCGAAGTCGAATTGTTTGAAAAAGGCGTTGAGTTCGTCCGCGCCGAAATAGAGCGAGGCCGCGATCATCACGCCGACGTAACCCTCGACGTGGTTCGGATTCCAGCTCTTGTGGAAGAGCGAGAAACCGTCGACGAGGATGTAGTAGTCGTTGTCATCATCGAGGCAGAAGTGCCCCGCGAGGGCGAGGGCCTGCATGAGCAGGTCGGCGCGGGCGTGTTCGTCGGCGCTGAGCTGGTTCCAGACGGCCGGCGTGCGTTTCGCCAGGAGCAGGGCATTGGCCGCGACGTCATGGGTCCAGCCGCCGATGCCGCCCTGGGACTCCGGTTCGCGCGTGCTGCCGTCGGGGTAAGGTTCGGGAGTGACGAGAAAAAACCGGAGCTTCTCGGCCAGGTGCGTGGCGAGCGAGCGACCGTCGACGACGGCCTCGGGGTTTTGGTAGGCGGCGGCCGCCGTGACCTGCAGGGCGAACGTCTCGGGGATCTCGCGCATGCGCTGGTGATCCACGAATTTCCACCGCGGGGCCTTGGTGCGGACGGCGCGTTCGACCAGTGCCGGCGGGAGGCTGGGGAGGGCGGGGCTGGCGAGGGCGCCGGTGGCGAGCGCCAGCGAAAGCAGGCAGAGAATCATTTTCATCATAACGGTTGGGATTGGGGTTGCGCGCCCGCTGCCGAAATACGGTGCAGGGTGCCGTGCCAGGCGACGTTGCTGAGGGTCGCGGCCGGATCGAAGGCTTCCAGGCGGGAACGGACGCGCAGCGCGTCGTGTCCGCACTCGAGTCCAAAGATATCCAGCACGACGGTTTCCAGGAAATTGCCGGCGCACAAAATCGCCCAGTCGTTGATGTAGGGCCACTCGGTCGGGGCCTTGCGGGCGCCGTCCGCGATCGTCGGGGAATAATGCTCAACGAAGTGGGCCTGGGCGTAGGGACCTTGTCGGGTGGAGCGGGCGAGGCCCGGGAGCCACGCCTGCAGGAGATCGGGGCGGCCCACCTTGACGAGCGCGCTGGCGGCAAGCGACACCCAGCCGGGATACGAGCCGTTCCACTGGTGATCTGGCCGGAGCGAGAAGCCGATGTCCGCGTCGAGCGGAGACAACGCGGCCATCCAGGTCGGACTCTGCAACTCCTGCTGGAAGAACCGCAGCATCTCCGCGATCTGGGCGGGCGGCAGGTCGGCTGCGAGGAAATTGAGCACGTGCACGAAGTCCCATGTGTGGCGGACCGGTACGAGCGAACCGTCGGGCCGGCGGCACTGCCAGTAGCCGCCGCCCGGGACATAGAGCGATTGGATGCGCGGGATGAGGGCCTTGGCTTCGGCGCGGAGACCGGTGGCCTCGGTGGTTTCGCCCAGCGCGTCGAGCAGGTCGGCCAGCTCGCGCAAAATCCAGACGTTGGCGGCGTTGAGCGAGGCGACCTCGTGCTCGTAAGTGCCGACGGCCTCGAGGAGGCTGTTGCGGTCACCGTAGTCGGCGAGGCCCGAACCCCGGTCGAGGCTCCGGTAATGCGCC
Source organism: Opitutaceae bacterium (assembly GCA_046346755.1). Lineage (GTDB taxonomy): Bacteria > Verrucomicrobiota > Verrucomicrobiia > Opitutales > Opitutaceae > UBA6669. Next base: position 20,945 of record JAXMHM010000033.1, read on the forward strand.
GCGAAGATCCGCAGGTGATCCAGGACAGAATGCGGCCCGGCCATCTGGCCGAGCCAGGCGCGGTCGCCCGTGACGCGGACGTACAGCGTGATGAGCCGGGTCATCGCGTAGTCGTTGCAGGAATACCAGTTTCCCGTGCTGTCGCCGCTGACGTATTCGGTGCCGAAGCAGCGGTGCACATCGCGTTCGAGCCAGCGGGCGACCGTTGTCTTTACGCAGGCCGGGTCCAGCCAGATGAGCAGCAGCGCCGTGAGGGACCAGTCATTGATGAAACTGCTCGTGGCCCAATAGCGTGGCATGAGCGTGACATAGCTGCGGCCGTGCGGGGAGGCCGGGTGCTGGCGTTTGAAATAGATGACGCCGATGATCGCGGTGAAATAGAGGGCGCGCAGGTCTGGGTTGGTTGTCTCGAGCAGCGGCAGATGGCCGCTGTAGCGATCATTGCCCGGGGTGAACACCGCGGCGATCTCGGCGCGCCAATCCGCCTCGGCGGCGGCGAAGGGCGCGGCAGGGGCGGACCGCCACTGATCGGCGAGGCGGAGGACTTCTTCGGTCGTGCCGCCGATGGCCGTGAAGAAAAACAGTTCGCGGGTTTCGCCGGCGGCCAGCTGCCAGTCGAAGTCGAGCCAGGCGCCGTCGAGGCGATCCGGGCTTGGGCGGGCGATCTGCACCGCGCAGGCGGCACTGGTGCGCGAAGTGCACAGCACGCCGTCGGCCTGAGCCGTGGGGACGACGCGATTGCGGACGCGGGACGACTCGGGCGGTGTGCCCTCCCACGGGGTGGTCGAGATGGCGGGGCACTCGCGGGGCGAGTAGGGCGTTTTCCAACCGGTCGTCGAGTGGATCACGCCGTCGCCGGTCTGGATGCGCAGCCGCGCCGGACGGGGTTGACCAGCAGAGTTTGTGATCTTCAGCGAGCTGATGACGGTCTGGGCGCGCACGCCCATGACGGTGACGGTGGACAGGTGGAAGCCGTCGTGTTCCATCGAGCGCTCGATCCGGTCGGGTTGCCAGACGTAGGCGATGGGCAATCCCGCGGTGAGCAGGCAGCAATCGTTGAGCGTGAGCGGGCCGAGCCGGCTCTCGCCCATCGAGTAGGGGGCGAAGGTGAGATGCTGCACCGCGAGGACATCGGCGGCGGCCTGGACGCAACCCAGGAAATTGGTGAGAGCGGGCGGATTGAAGAACTCCGCCTTTTGCAGGACCTGGCGGGCGCTGCGGAAGGCTTCAAGCGGAGGGAGCGAAGGCATGAAACGGGGCGTCGGTCGGTCAGTCGGTCCGGGGCGGGAGGGCCAGTTTAGCGGAGCCACTCGTCGCGGTGTTGCGCGACGAAATCGTCGTCGATCAGGTCGGAGTAGGCGGCGCTGACGCGGGTCAGTTCCTCGGCCTGGCCGGGGGAAAGCACTTCCTTGGGGTTAAGGCAGAAGTTGGTCTCGACCAGACCCTGGCGACGGAGGACCTCGAGGATGCCGGGTATGCAGCCGTGGAACCGGTTGGCGGCGTCGAAGAGGGCGGCGTTCATGTCGGTCACCGCGTTGGCGCGGGCCAGCCAGCCCACCTCCACCTGCGGGGCTTTCGCCGCGGCCTGGATGTCGCGGAACAGCTCGACCGCGGCGTGCGTCCACACGCCCCAGTGACCGAGCAGACCGCCGACGATACGGCGCGTGACGGGACGGCCGTTGACGGCGAAGGTGAACGGCGTGAGCAGGTCGGTGACGATGGTGTCGTCGTTGCCCGTGTAGAGAGCGATGTCCTCGCGGCCGGCCGCGGCCACGGCCCGGATGACGTCGATGGTCTGGTAGCGGTTGAAGGGCGCGATCTTGATGGCGATGATCTCAGGAATCTCGGCAAAGCGGCGCCAGAAGGCGTGGCTGAAAACGCGTCCGCCGACGGCCGGTTGCAGGTAGAAACCGACGATGGGGATGACCTTCGCGACCGTCGCGACGTGGGCGAGGATCGCGTCCTCCGGTTCGGTCTTGAACGCGGCCATGCTCAACAGGCCGGCGTGATAACCCAGCGAACGCGCGAGTTCCGCCTCGGCGACGGCCTGCGGGGTCAGGCCGCAGACTCCCGCGATGAGGGCGACCTGACGCGGACGCTTGGCGAGTTCGGCCCGGGCGGTCTCGGCCGCGAGTTCCAGGACGGGGCGAAGCAGCGCGTGTTGCGGGTCGCGGATTTCGAACTGGGTGGAGTGTACGCCGACGGCGAGGCCACCGGCACCGGCGGCGAGTTGGTAGCGGGTGAGGGCGCGTTGGTGTTTCTCGGAAAATTTCCGGTTGCGATCCAGGGCCAGCGGGTGAGCCGGCATCACGTGGCCGGCGAGGAAGTGAGCGCGGAGGTTCATTTCAGAATTTCCCGTCGCGGGCTTCGAAGTGGGTGGGTTTGCCCAGCAGGCGGCCGCCGGCCTGGATGTGGGCGGTGATGAGGTCCATCATGGTGGCCACCGAGGTGGTGGGCGGCCCGAAGAGCCGGGTGGATTCGCTGGCGTCGGCGAGCCAGGCAGTCGGGGCCTCGGCACCGGTGAAAACGGGGGCGCGGTCGAGGCGCAGACCGAAATCCTCCGCGAGGCGGCGGATGCTGAGTTTTTCCGGACCGGTGATGTTGAGGATCCGGGGCGGGCTGGCCGTGTGGGCGAGGCATTGGATGGCGCGGGCGCAGGCGTCGCCCTGCCAGATGCAGTTGAGCCAGCCCATGGTGAGGTCGACCGGCTCGCCGCGGGCGACCTTGAGCGCGAGGTCGACCAGGACGCCGTAGCGCAGTTCGACGGCGTAATTGAGCCGGTAGAGCAGCACGGGCGTGCCGTATTCGCCGGAGTAGTGCGTGAAGACGCGCTCGCGGCCGACGCAGGTGCTGGCGTATTCGCCGAGGAAGGCGACCGGCTCGCGCTCGCTGGCTCCGGGACCGGTGACCGGGACGAAGGGATAGACGCAGCCGGTGGAGAACACCACGAGCCGTGAGTCCCGAAATCGTTGCGCCACCAGGGCGGGCACGACGGTGTTCTGGATCCAGGTCAGGCCGGGGGCGCTGTCGGTGCCGAATTTCTGTCCGGCGAGATAAAGGACGTTGGATGAGGCCGGCAGGGCGGCGAGCGCGGTCGCATCGGCGAGATCGCAAGGGATCGTGCGCACGCCGAGCGACTCGAGTTCGCGCCGAGTTTCGGGACGGCTGAAACGCGACACGCCGAACACCGGCGTTTCGTGCCGGCCGGCGGCGTCGAGGGCGCGACGCAGCATGACTGCGGTGGTCGTGCCCATCTTGCCACCCACGCCAAGCACGGTGAAATCGCCGGGCAGTTGCGCGACGGCGGCGGTGACGTCTGCTGTCGGTGTGGACAACAGCCATTCGATCTCGTGGTCGGTGGTGGGCAGGGGGCTCATGAAATTTCAGACGGAGAAAACGTGCAGTGGAAACTTGTCAGTGCTATTTCCCTCCAGCACAGTGGCCAAGGCCAGCGCAATCCCACTGAAATTTCATGCGAATCATCGATGTCCATACCCACCCGATTCTGCGCGACGACCGGCGCGGCTGGCTGGGCGCGCAGGAACTGATCGCGCGGGCGCGGGCCCACGGCATCGTGCACCTGGTGGTGCTGGGTGATGTGCTCGCCTATGGGCGTTCGCCGACGGCGGATCAGCTCCGCAAGATCAACGACGATACCTTCCGATTGATGCAGGCGTATCCGGAAGGTGTGACCGGCTTCTGCCACCTGAATCCGACCCTCGGCGAGAAAGCGGTGAGACAGGAAATCGAACGCTGCGTCGCGCGCGGGTTTCGTGGGCTCAAGCTCGAGATCGCCAACAACGCCCGGGACGCGTGCATGCGGCCGCTGATGGAGGCGGCGCAGACCCATGGACTCGTGGTGCTGCAACACGCTTGGAGCATGACGAAGATCCGGCAGCGAAGCTTTCATACCGACCCGGAGGATGTCGGCACCCTGGCGCGGCGATTTCCCGAGGTGCGGATCATCATGGCGCATCTCACCGGTTGCGGGCCCCGCGGTGTGTTGGCCGTGAAGGATTGTCCGAACGTGTGGGTCGACACCTCGGGCGCCGCCCCCGAGGCCGGCATCGTGGAGTACGCGGTGGAACAGCTGAACGCGGAGCGCGTGCTCTACGGATCCGATGCACCGATCCGCGATTTCGGTGTGGCCATCGCCCGCATCACCGGATCGCGACTCGACGCGGCGACGAAGCGGAAGATCCTCCACGACAACGCGCGGACGCTGCTGCAACTCCCATGAACACCTTTGACGCCAGTGCCTGGATCGGCCGGTGGCCTTTCTCCTTCTGTGACGCCCACACGGCGAAGTCGCTGCAGGCGCATTTGCGTCAGCACGGCATCGGTGTCGCACTCGTTTCCCCGCTGGACGCGGTCTTCGCGCCCGAGCCGGGTCCGGCGAACCGCGACCTGCTGCGTCAGACCAGCGGACTGAACGGGCTGGTACCCGTGCCCGTGATCAATCCGACGCTGGCGAACTGGTGGGAAGAAGTCGCGGTTTGCGGGGCCGATGAGCGCGTGCGCGCCGTCCGACTCCTGCCGAACTACCACGGCTACCGGCTGAGCCTGCGGGCGGTCGATGAGCTGGTGGAGGAACTGGCGGTGCGCGGGTGGCGCCTGATTGTGCAGATGCAGCTGATCGACGCGCGGCACGAGTTTCACGCGATGAACCTGAAGCCGGTGCCGGCCGAGGCCCTCGCGATGCTCCTGCGTCGGCATCCGGCGCTGGATGTCCTCGCGAGCGGGATGCTGCGTCCGGATATCCTGAAGCTGGCCCCGCGTTACTCCCGGTTGTTGTGTGACCTTTCGTTCGCCGAGTGGTTTGACACGATGGAAAACCTGACGGCGAAGGTGTCCGTGCGGCAGCTGGCTTTTGCCTCGCACACGCCGCTTCTGATCACGGCGGCGGCGCGGGCCAAGCTGGACACGTCGACGTTGACCGCGGCGCAGAAGCGGGCGGTGGCGTCGGGGAATTTGGAGCGGTGGTGGCGGCGGTAGATAGGCGCGGATTCTCTTCGCGAGCGGAAACGCCCGACACACCCCGGCGCTGCGCGCCACCCCTCTTGATTCGGATTCATGCCGTTCAAAGAATCGGAATCGCACATAACTTATTAATCTCCACGGTCAGCTTCTGAAAAATCGCGACTGCAATGCAGTTCACCTTTAAGTATTCAGTCTATCGGGAAATTTGTGATTCAGCCACATGAGACCAGCTAAGTCTTAGCATGGTTGGTATTAATCAGGTGGGCCGGCAGGTCTCTCTGCCGGCGATGACTGTAGTGACAACACGAAGGTCAGAGAACGGGCACAGGGACGTGCCCGTCCACCTATCGAGAAACACATTAACAAGTGACACTGGCCGCTGCCTGATTGCGATGCTCCCACACACCCCGCCCTGACGGGCACCCCTCTTCCTCGAGGGGATTTCAAGACACTGTGATCGAGTCCCCTCTAACATGCGGGGCTTGTCGGGCCATAGCCTTGGCGACGGCCGATGCCCGATAGGGCGGGGTGGGTTGGCTTCTTGCCGAGAAGCGCGTCCGGGAGGGCGCGCTCCACCTGCGGTCAGGCGGGCGGGAAGTTCTTCACGTGGAGGCGGAGGGCTTCGGCGAGCTCGACGGAGGAGTAGGGTTGGGCGTCGGAGGCGGCCGCGCAGTCGAGGATCTCCTCCAGCTTGCGGGATCCGGAAAGCACGAGCGAGACGTGGGGGTTGGCGAGCACCCAGCGCATGGCGGCGGCGGCGAGGGATTTGATTTCCCCGCGCACGAGCAGGGCCTTGTAGCGGTCGGCGGTTTCGACGCGTTCGATGATTTCGTCCCGAGAGTAGCGGGCGTTGAGCGAGCCTTCTGGGAAGACGATGTCCTTGGTGAAGGTGCCGCCCAGAAAGCCGTTGGCCAACGATTCGCGGGCGACGATGCCGATGCCGAGACGGCCGAGTTCGGCGATGAAGGTCTCGGTCTCGCGGTTCATCAGGCTGTAGACGATCTGCACGACGTCGATGCGGCCATCCTGGGCCCAGCTCCGGCACATCTCGCGAGTCTGTTCGAAGAGTGAGATCGAGTGGCCGACGGTGCGGACCTTGCCGGAGGATTTCAGTTTCTCCAGGGCGGCCCAGACATTGTCCTCGATCTGCTCGGGTCCGAACGGGGAGTGGAAGAACAGCACATCCAGGCGGTCGGTGCCGAGGCGGCGGAGACTGTCCTCGACCGATTGCGTGACGCCGGCGGCGTTGAAGTAGGTGTTGAGGTGCCCCTTGGTCGGGTAGCGGCCGAACTTCGTCGCAATGCAGACGCGGTCGCGATCAGCCCCGAGCGCCTGACCGAGCACCTTCTCGGCGATGCCGTCCTCGTCCTTCGTGCCATAGAGGGGTGCGGTGTCAAAGAAGGTGATGCCGGCGTCGAGGGCGCCGCGGATGGCGCGGGTGGCCTCACCGGCGCCGACGCTGCCGTAGACGGGCGAGCCGAAGGCCCAGGTACCAAGGCTGACTTCGCTGACTTGAATGCCGGTGCGGCCGAGAGAACGGTATTGCATAGAGAGGGAGTGGGAGAGGGAGGGAAGGCGGGGTCTGGGATCTGGGGTCTCGGGTCTGGGGGCGGTGATGGCGAAAGGGTGGAAGACAGGGCGAAGGGTGCGGGGAGCCCGTTCGACGCGACTACGTCTTGCTCAGGGCAGGCTCCGTTCGACGCGTCTGGGTTTTGCTCAGGGTAGGCGGGGAGAAGGGAGCAGGGAGCGAAGAGCGAGGAGCCAGAAGGGAAGACGGGAAACCTGAAAACTGAAGGCGGAATGCGGTTCTCTATGTTTCTCGCTGGTGGTGGGGCGGAGAGTGACGGAGGGACGTAATCAGGTCGGCAGGGTGGCGAACGTGGTGGTGATGAGCTGATGGGCCGACTTGACGAAGGCCTCGGTGTAGAGACGGCCTTTTTCGGCGGAAGCGGTGCGGGGGTCGGGTCCCCAGACGGCGTCCCGCGCGAGGGTGGGTTCGCGATCGGAGGGCAGACGGCGGAGGTCCACGCATTCCGGGTGAGTGTGCATGAGAAAGGAGATTTCGCCGAGGGCGGCGTGGTTCACGATGACGAGGTCCGGCGAGACGAGATCGGTTTCCGACGTGGCGATGGCGCGGACGGAGGACTGGCGTTCGTTGAACTGTCGGGCCTCGTCCTTGATGATGTCGTAGTGCGGCTGACCGACGTGGCCGCAGAGGATGAAGATGACTCGGAATTGCTCATCGGCCAGCTGGTCGAGGTGCTCGGCGACCAATGTGCGCAAGGTGGTCTCCTTGAAATCGAGCGAATGGCGGCGGTGCGTCAGGTCGGGCACGCGTTTGATCGTGTTGGCCGCGACGTAGACCGGCGGCAGCACGAGGCCGCCGGCGCGGGCGGCGAGGGCGCAGCACAGACCGTGGGCCTTCAGGCCGTCGAGGCCGACGGCGGCATGGGTGCCGTGGTATTCGAGAGCGCCCCAGGGCAGGTAGGCGACGGGATGACGGACGAAGATCGCCTCGATCTCGGCGGGCATGAGGTATTCATAGCGACCCCAGGAGGGCGTGGAAGGGGGGTGAGTCATTGGAAAAGTGAAGAAGGTGCTAGCGATGCGAATTGGTCGTTAGCGTGCAAAATGCTGGGCGACCTTGGCGAGGGCTTCGGCGGTCTGGTCGATGATGTCGTCCGTGAGAGCCGGGCTGATGGGCAGGGAAATGCTGTCGGCGAGCATGGCCTCGGCGACGGGGCAGGAGACCTTGCGGTAATCCATCGTCGTCAGACCAGCCTCGCGCAACGGCCAGTGTCCGGCGAAGAAGTTGTGGTTTTGGAAAAGCGGGTAGCGGTAGACGGGTTTCGGGATGTAGCCGGCCTGGGCGGCCACGCCCTCGGCCTGGAGGGCGGCGACAAATTCCTCGCGCGTGCAGCGGTAGGGGCTGGCGTCGAACCGGAGGAGGCAGAACCAGAAGCTGTGGGTGTCGCGCGGATCGATCTCCGGCAACGAGAAGCCGGGTAACGCGAGCCGGCGCAGGTGTCCGAGCAGGCGCGAGCCGAGCCGGATGTGGGTGGCGATGATGCCGGGCAGCTTGACGAGCTGGGCGGCGGCGACGGCGGCCTGGGGCTCGCTCATGCGGTAGTTGGGTGAGAGGGCCTCGGGGTTGCGGTTGTTGGTGACGCGGTCGTAGTGCTTGTCGCCCCATTTCGCCAGGGTCGGACCGTAACGGCTGTCATTCGTGCCGACGATGCCGCCGTCGCCGCAGCTGACATGCTTGAATTCGTTGAAGGAGTAACAGGCGAGGTCGCCGAAAAGTCCGACCGGTTTGCCGCGGTAAGCCGCGCCCCAGGCCTGGGCGCAATCCTCGATGACGAGGAGATTGTGCTCGCGGGCGATGGCCATGAGCGCGTCCATGTCGCTCGGGTTGCCGGCGAGGTGCACCGGCATGATCGCTCGGGTTTTCGGAGTGATGGCGCGGCGCACGGCGGCGGGATCGAGGTTGTAGGTGTGCGGATGGATGTCGGCAAAGACCGGCACGAGCTGCTGGTAGAGAATGCCAATGACCGAACCCATGTCCGTGACCGGCGACGTGATGATCTCAGAGCCCGGCGGCAGCTGGAGGGCGGCCACGGCGATGTGCAGGGAGGCCGTGCCGGAGGAACAGGGCATGCACCATTGCAGCGGGTAGGTGCGGCGGAACTCCTCGAGCAGGGCGCCGCATTGGGGGCCCTTGGCGTAGAAGAGCGAGGGCTGGTCGAGCATGGCGGTGAGCCGGGCGAGTTCTTCAGCACCCCAGCGGTGATGGACGGGGCGCGTCGCGGTGACGGCCTGCGGGCCGCCGTGAAGGGCGAGAGAGGAAGGCTTCATGGTGATATGAAGGAAATTTGCACAGGAGGAATCTGAGAGAACAGAGCAGCGGAGCGGGAGGAGGGTCGGTCTCTCCGTTCGACACGCTCAGGACCCCGAGTCAGTCGGGGGGCCGATCGACTGCGGCTGGTCGGGAGACCAGCCCTCCAATAAGGCAGTGGAGAGCGATTCATTGCTGGGGATTGGTTTCCGCGCCGGGCAAGGCTCGGAGGAAATCGGCGAGGTTGTAGACGAAGCCGAACTCGATGGCGATACGCCAGAGGGCCTGTTGCTTCTCTTGTTCGGTGGGGGCGGTCTCGCGGTTTTCCACGGCGGTGGTGGCTTCGGCGATCGTGGAGCAGAGGCAGCCGTGGCGGGCCATGTCGACCATGCCGCCCGGAGACATGAGCAGGCACCAGTTGATGGCGAAGCCGACGTAGATCAGGTGGTTGATGCCATGGGCGCGACAGAGGGCGGCGAGCTGGTCACCGTTTTCGGCGACACCTTCCCCGTCAACCGGCCGGGCGGTGGGCGCGAAGTCGAGCTGGGCGAATCCCGCGGCGATGTCGGCGGTGTTATGTCGGCCGGGAAAGGCCTCGCCGGTGCGGAGGGATTGCAGGTGGCCATAGACCGGATCGCGAGCCACGGGCTTGATGAGGGGGGACTGGCTGGCGAGCTGCACGGCGCGGCGGTAGCCCGGGAGGTGGGAGTAGTAGTCCTTGCCGCCACCCACGACGTGGAAGACCGGCAGGGCAGACTGCCGCACGGCCGCGAGCAGGGGTGGAAAGACCCCGGCGAGGATCTGCTCGGCTCGCGGCATGTATTCCACGGCCCGGCGCCAGCCGGGGAAGTCGGCCGGTCCGCCGGTTGCCCATGCGTGCATCACGACGAGGGCGGTGTGGGTCGGAGCCAGCTCCGTCTCGACGGTGTGCCAGCCGCCATACGCCGTGGCCGGCACCGGGAGGGCGGGGTCGGCGTCGAACTGACGATAGAGCCGGGCGGGAAGGCGCATGGGTTATTTAGCCACGGAAGACAGGGATCAAGGAAGGTTAACCACTAATCCACACTAAGGGATCACTCATTAAATACAGCTGATGGTTTTCAAAAACTGACTCCTTCATTAGTGTCTTATTAGTGAACATTAGTGGTTAAATCCGCCTGAGACTTTGCCGGACGTGAAGCGCGCCAGAGGAGGGCGCCGATGACGAAGAGGAGGCCGCCAGCCACGAGGTTGATGGCGGGAGGGGCAAGGGCGGAGGAGGGGAGGGCCACGCAGGCGCACAGGACGACGCCGAGGAGCACGCTCACGACGGACAACATTTGGTAGTCGCGCAGGCCGCCGATCGGGACGTTGGGGTCCACCGGGACGGGCGTGCGGAGATCGGCGTCGAAGCGCCGGCACTCGGCGCTGCGGGGATCTTCGGCGCGGTAGAAGAGAGCGGAAAAGAAGAACACGGCGGTGGAGACGATGGTCGCGCTGAGGATGTTGCGCTCGTAAGCGTGGTCCGGAAATGCGTCGAGGGCCAGCAGACCGAAGGCGGCGACGAAGGCGGCGATGCTGGCCGCCATGCCGGACCACCAGGGTGTCTTGCGGTAGATCATGCCGAGGAGCACGGGCATCATGAAGCCGGGAGCGGTGAGTGAGTAGTATTTCAGGCCGAAGTTGAAGGCCCCGCCCGTCTTGGCGATGTAGAGCGCCGCCACGATGCCGAGCACCCCGATGACCAGCATGGTGAGCTGGGCGACGCGCATCTGGTGGTTTTCCGACGCGAGGGGCAGGCCGATGCGCTTGCGCAGCGGCACGTAGATGTCGCGGGTGGTGGTGGCGGCGAGCCAGTTGAAGCCGTCGCTGGCCTGCCCGAGCGTGGCGGAGAGGATCGCAGCGACGACAAAGCCGATCATGCCGTGCGGCAGGAGCAGGAGGGCGAGGCTGACGAACGAGGCCTCCTCCGGAGCAGCAAACTGCGGCCAGATCTCGGCGATGTTGGGAAACAGGACGCGGGCCCCCATCATGGGGAGAATCCACAGCAGCGGACCGACGAACGACAAGCCGGCGCAGAGGAGGGCCATCTTGCGGGCACTGCGTTCGTCCGGCACGCTCTGGTAGCGTTGGACCTGCCACCAGGCGACGTTGTAGCCAAGCAGGACGTTGATGCCGTAGCAGAGAAGAAAGAGCGGCTGGCCGGGTTGTCCGTTGAGGCCGAAATACCCCGCCGGCGCCTCGTGCCAGAGCCGGGAGAAGCCGGCGGCGATGCCGTCACCACCGCCCAGATGGCGGAACGTCACGGGCATGATAATGACCGTGGTCACGAGGATGATGACGCCCTGCACGGCGTCGCTCAGCACCGCAGCCCAGAGACCGCCGATGACCGTGTAGACGATCATGACGATACCGACGACGATCATCGTGAGTTCCAGACCGCTCAGGGTGTAGCCGAGCACGACATGTTGCTCGCTGGCGAAACCCAGGGCGGTGGCGACGAAGATGCACAAGATGTACAGGCCCTGGCCGATGAGCACGATCTGCGGCACGACTGCGGTCACCGAGTAGAAGTAGGTCGTCGAGGAAGAGTAGCGGCGCGTGAGGAACTCGAGCGGGGAGTTGATGCGCGCCCGGCGCCAGCGGGAGGCGAAGTAGAAGGCGCCGACGAGGTAGGCCCAGGTAGCCGAGGTGAAGACGACGACCGCGCCTAGGCCGTAACGGTAGGTGAAACCGGCGGCGGCCACGAACATGAAGGCCGAGAAGCCAGAGACCCAGTTGGACACGCCCGCGAGAAACCAGGGGATCTTGCCCCCGCCCTTGAAGTAGTCGTCGGTGTTCTGATTCTTCCGGGACGAATACCAGCCGACAAAGATCACGATGCCGAAATAGAGCGCGATCAGGGCGTAGTCGGCGCTGTTGACGTGGTTGAATTGCGGCATGGGGGAGGGCGGGAGAGAGGAGCGGGGAGAAGGGAGCAGGGAGAAGGGAGCAGGGAGCGAGGAGCCAGAATGGGAGATTGGATCTGGGTTCTGGGGTCTAGGGGAGCTGACACACCCCGGCGCTTCGCGCCACCCCTCTTGATAGAGGGGATTTCCAATCCATGCAGCCAAGGTCCCCTCTATGAAGAGGGGTGCCCGACAGGGCGGGGTGTGTGGGTTTGCTCATGCCTCCGTTCAGCTGATCGTGATGGTGGGGACGTTTTCGGTGGTGCGGATGGTGACGTTGATTTTTTGGGCGGCGTGGGTGCCGGTCACGCGCCAGGCGGTGCCTTCGCGGGTGACTGTGAGGGTGCCGTGAGGATCGCCGGCGGAGGCGGTGGTGCAGGCGGTCAGCAACTCGTGCGAGGTCGCGCTGGCGGAGACGGCCTCGACGAAGGGGAACGCGCCGACGCTTTCGGGCAGGTCCAGGCGGCCGGTCGAGGCGGAGACCTTGCCGGTGGCGGCAAGGGTGCCGCGGACGGAAGCGAGGGGCCGTTCGATGGCGAAGGATTGTCCGCTGGCGGTGGGCCGGCCCTTACCGTCGTCGTTGAAGACCTGGAAACGCACCTGCACCGGGGCGGCGGACTTCAGTTGCACGCGATCGAGGATGAGCAGGACGTCGGGCTTGAGGAAGACGAGGGTGCGGGTGACCAGCGTAGTGTCCGGCAAGACAAGCGCGTAGGCGTCGGTCGCGTCACTGGTGACGGTCATCCAGCCGTTGCCGGTGCGGTAGTCAGTGACGCGGGCCTCGGCCCAGGACGCGTTGGTGCCTTCGGAGCCGTTGTGGTATTGGTGGCCCTTCCCGTTGATGAGAACGGCGGTGTGGGCCTCCGTGAGGCGCAGGAGCCATTGCGGCGTGGTGAAGGAATAACCGGCACGGAACGGGTCGTGGAAGAGGCGTTCGCCATGGGCCTTCAAGATGACGCTGTTGCGGTCGGCGTGCTCGTGGTTGGCCGGACCGCCGCTGCGGAAGGCGACGACGGTGTCCGCCGGCGCCCAGCCGGTGCGGGAGATGACCCAGTCATTGCTGAGGCGGACGTCCTGCTCGGCAGCCGTGGGGGGCTGCTGGGGGGCGTCGGGTCGATACCAGACGACACCTTGTAGCAGGCGGATCGATCCGATTCGGTCGGCCACGTAGCTGGAGAGCGGGTCGTTGGCGGACGCGCCGACCCAGCCGGCGACGGAGACATCCATGCCGACGCCGGCGTCGCAGAAGTTGACGACGTCCTGGGCGGGATCGTAGTTGCCCTTCGGCGTGGCGTTGTAGGTGGTATTGAGTTTGGGGTCCGCGATCTTGCCACCGCCGCAGGGCATGGCCATGGCGAGGGCGTAGCGAATCGTGCCGGGGTAGTTGATGAGCTTGCGATCGTCGATCCCGAGACGCCGGTAAATGCCCTCGGCGATCATCGCGAGATGGGAGGTGGTGTAACCCCAGTAGCCCACGCCTTCGTCGTAAGAACCGTCGCTGCCGTACATCGTGGAGAAGGCTTGGGCGCTTTGGCGGGAGAGTTGCAGCCATTTCGCCGCGTCGGGATGGCGACCGTGGAACCAGAGGGCGGCGAGGCCGAGGCCGCAAGTGGGGATGATCTTGAGGTTGGTGGCGTTGAGGATGAGCGGCCAGCGCGCGAGGCTCACGCGGTAGGCCTGCGGGTAGTCGTCCTCCGGGTCAAAGCCCCAGCCCTTCACGCGGTCCGGGTACTTTAGGCCGTAAAGCGTGCGAAAGCAGGCTGGCGCGCCCTCGGTCACGATCTTGTGTTCGACGCGTTTCACCAGATCGGCGGGCACGGCCGCACCCAGCCAGTCCAGGGCGTAGACGGCGGCGATGGTGGACTCAGGGGCGCGTTGCAGGCCGATGGTGTCCTTGCCGCCTTCCAGGAAATAATCCCAGCGGGTGTAGTCGCACATCCGGGCCAGGGCGAGGAGCGTGAGTTCCAGGTGCTGCCGGTCGCCCCACACCGTGTAGGCAAACGCACTGTTCTGGACCGTTTTCCAGACCCGCATGAAGTCGGCCACGTGGTTGTTCAGCCGCAGTTCCTCCCGCAGGAACTTGGTCTCCGCCGCAAAGTCGACGTTCTGCAACGTGGTCCGCATCTCGGCGCAGCGCGGCAATTCGAGATTGGCGCGGATGCGGGGCAGGTCCGACGGATCGAAAAGCAGCCCACGGGAGCCGCTCGGGACTGGAGCGGGTTGTCCGGTGGCAGGCTCCGCCGCCCCGAGAGGCAAACGGGCAAAGGGCAGGGAAGCAGCGAGGACGGCGGAGCTCTTCAGGAAGGTGCGGCGGGAGGGAGTTTGCATGGGAGTTGGGGGGGGGAGGGAGCAGGGAGAAGGGAGCAGGGAGCGAGGAGCCAGATTTGGAGAATGGGTCTAGGGTCTGGGAATTGGGGAGTGAGATTTGGAATCAACGCGACACACCCCGCCTTGGCGGGCATCGGCCGTCGCCGAGGCTTTGGCCCGACAAGCCCCTCTTGATAGAGGGGACTTTGGATGCGAGGATTATAGAGGGAGCATCGGTCGTTTGGATCGTAGTTCCCCTCTAGGAAGAGGGGTGGCGCTCTGCGCCGGGGTGGGTTGGTGTGATTTGGTCAGATACGCATTTGGGAAATTGGGTCTAGGATTTGGCGTTTGGGATTTGGACTTTTGAGATTTGGCGTTAGGCCTATTTGTAGCCTTTGAAGTGCTTGGGCTCGTCGGGGTCCTGGTAGCGGGTCGTGTAGGTCTTTTTGCTGGCGGCGAGCTTGAGGAAGACGTCGATCGGGACGACCTCGGTGGGGCCGCTGAGCTGTTTCACGATTTCGACGAGGCTGTTGACGTCGTTGGATTCGCGGACGTGGACCAGCAGGAAGTACGGGCGCGTGGCGTTGAGGGCGATGAGCTCGTTCAGGTCGGCGGCGACCTCCTCGCGAGGACGGCGCGGGTCGATGTAGTAGTCGTAGGAGAGCATCGGACGGGTGTCGCGCAGGTCGCGGGTGCGGGAGGGGCCGTAGCCGTTGATGAAGCCGATGACATCCGGGAAGGCGGCGTAGTAACGGTCCACCGTTTCCTTGGTGAGGTCCGTGTTGCCTACGTTGCCGTCGGCGGCGGAGTTGTCCATGATCTCCATGACGTGCTCGTCGAGCGTCGCCATCATTTCGCGGGCTTCCTTCATGAGGAGCGGGAAGCGGTCGGCGGGAATGTGGTTGGGGTACATATAGCCGGGGCCGCTGAGGCCGCCGATGAAGTAGTCGTTGGGCGTGGCGCTCTCGTGGAAGTACTCGAGCGCGGCGGGGGAGAACTTGGTCCAGTTCATCGTCACCTGCCAGGCGAAGGGGAGCTTGCCGCGGCCGGGCTTGGTCCAGACGCCGATGCCGATGCTGTCGGACTGCACGAAGGAGAGGTAAACCTTCGGCTCGGCCGTCAGTTTGGCGTCGAGGGCGACATGGTGGTTGTTGGTGAACTTGAAGCCCGGCGTGAAGGTGAACTGGCAGTTGAAGCTCAGGTTGGGGAGGTTGTGCAGGCCTTCCATCTTGAGGCCGTAGCTGGACAGCAGCGTGGTGTGCTGCTCTTCGGTGTCCTTGCCGTAGGCGTGCCAGCCGAAGACGATCGAGCCGGGTTTCAGCTCGGAGAACAGGCGCTTCTCAAGGGCGAGTTCCTCGGCGTGCACCGGGTTGGCGGAGAGATCGTGGAAGAACATTTTCTGGCGGATGCCCCAGTCGGCCATCGCCGGCTGGCGCACGGCGCCGCGGTGTCCGCCCATCAGCATGATCGCATCGTGCGTGCAGCGGGCCCAGTAGCGGTTGACGGCGTCGGTGTAGATCTGGGCATCCGTCTGGCCGGTGTAGCGCCCGGTGAGGTCCTCGTGTTTCTTCAGGCCGTGCTTTTCGACCAGAGGCACGAGGGCCGGGGTGACGACGACAACGTCCTCCAAACCGGCGATGGTGAAGGCGACGTTAAGGGATGCGCCGACGGCGGGATCCCAGATGACGTAGCCCTTGGCGCTGGCGGCGAAGCGGGTCAGGGCCTCGTCGGCGGTCTTGAGTTCGGTGAACTGGACGCCGTGCTTGCGCTGGTAGAACTCGAACAGCGGTGCGGTGATCTCCCATTGGAAATCGGGCGGGTGGATGATGTAGAGCTGGGGCGCCGTGCGGTTGGCGAGGCCCTGGAGGCTGATGAGCAGGGCCTTCTCGGGCAGGCCGCCGGTGACGCGCCAGTCGCCGTCAAAGTGCATGAAGGCACCGGTCCGCGCCGCAGTGGCGGCGTAGCCAAGGGGCGTGAGACCCAGCGAAAGGACGAGCAGGAGGAAGAGGGGGGAGCGCATGGTTTATTTCTCCGCGGTGATTTTGGTGAAACGGTAGACGAGCGGACGCGGGCGCGAGCTGTGGAGCTCGATCAGGAGGAGTTCGCGGTCGCCCTCGACCAGCCGGTATTCGGAATAAAGGCGCATCACGGTCTCGCCCTGGGAGATCTCGAGCGGCACGTCGGCCTCGACGCGCAGGGTGCGGCCGGCGTCGAGCCAAGCGGCGCGGACAGGGGTGGATTTGCCCTTGGCGGGATAGATCGCCATGTGCCGCTGCTCGACGCGGAAGAAGTCGGGCAGGGCAACGGCCTTCGCTGTGTCCACGGTGTTGGTGGCGGAGAGTTCGGTCCTGCCCCACTTCATGTCGTGCTGGAGGGCGACCTGACTGCCCTTGACGCGGACCTCGAGGGTCCATTCGTGCCAGCCGTCGAGCGCGGTGCTGCGTTCGCGGTCGAGTTTCCACCGGCCCTCGAAGGGCGAGGTGGCGGCGAGCGCCACGAGGGGCAGCAGGAGGAGGGAAGCGAGGAGGGAGCGGAGGTATCGCATGGGAAATCGGTTGGTTGAATCAGGGGGTGTCGCGGAAACGGAGTTTCTCGGCGTCGCGGTCGAGGTAGGGGATGCCGTTGGTCATCCAGTCGGGAGCCGGAGCGCCCTTGAGGAAGTGGTCGAAAAACTGATGCATGCGGCGGGCGAAGTCCTTGGACGCGGCGCGGCGGCGCGGGCTGTGGAAGTCATGGTTGTAATTGATCAGGTAGACCTCCTTGCCCTCGCGGCGCAGGGCGAGGAAGTACTCGACGGCCTGCGGCCAGGGCACGATGTCGTCGTGGTCGTTGTGGAGGATCAGCAGGGGCGTGTTGACCTGCCGGGCATAGAAGACGGGGGAGTTCTCGAGATAAAGGAGCGGGGCGTCGGCGATGCTGGCGCCGATGCGGCTCTGGTTCTTCTCGTATTTGAACTGGCGGGACCGGCCGGAGCTATCACCGATCGCGCCGTTGGCGCTGACCATGTTGCTGACGATGGCGCCGGCTTCGGCGGCGCGGAAGCGGTTCGTCTGGGTGATGATGTAGGCGGTCTCGTAGCCGCCCCAGGAATGACCCTCGAGGCCGAGCGCGTTTTCGTCGACGAAGCCGAGACGGAGCACGGCGTCGACGGCGGGCATCACGCAACGGAAGGCGCTCTGGCCGGGGTGGCCGGTCGTGTAGACGATGTCGGGCATCAGCACGACGTAGCCGTTGCTCGTGTAGAACGAAGGATCGATGACCGCGAGGGGAGCCGGGGTGAAGAAGCGGTTCACGTTGAGCGACAGCCGCTCGTAGATATAGACGACCATCGGGTATTTCTTCTGCGGGTCGAAGTGGGCGGGCTTGCAGAGCATGCCGGAGAGCTCCACGCCGTCGGTGTTGCGGTAGTTGATCAGCTCGGCGGTGCCCCAAGCGAAGGGAGCCAGTTGCTCGCCGCCGATGGAAACTTTGCGCGGGGTCTCGAAATTCTGGTTCGTCGCGAGGAAATCGGGGAACTCATCAAATCGCTGGCCGATGAGCAGCAGGGTGTCGGCCGCGAGGGCGCGGCCAGCGTAGCGGTAGTCACGGTCGGCCCAGAGCAGGCGCTCGGGCGCTGCGGCAGAGCCTGGGTTGAACCGATAGAAACCGGTGGCGCGGGTGGCTTCATTCTCGCCGCGGAAGATCAACGGTTGGTTCAGCGCGATGCCGGGTTTCTCGTCGCCCGGCTCGACGGCCTCGGTGCGCTGCAGGCGGAGTTGGATGCCGGTTTTCCGACCGAAGCCGCCGGTCAGGTTGACGGCGGGCCGGCCGTCGGGGAACACCTGCCAGAGGTCGTAGCGATCGTAGAGGAGGAGCGAAGCGCCGTCACTGGTCCAGCCGGCGGTGCCGTGGGCGCCGGGCATCTCAGGCATGTCAGCGCGTTCGTCATACATCGGGTAAGGCAGACTCTTGCTCAGGGGGTGGATGGCACCGTCGCGGCCATCGGCGGCAAACCACTGGCGGTCGGCGTACCAGGCGAGCCAGCGGTTGTCGGGCGACCAACGGACGCCGGCCTTTTCGCCAAGTTCGCGGGCGATCAGGCGCCGGGAGCCGGTGGCGGTATTGACTAGGTAGAGGTCCTGGTAAAGGCCGTCGTAGTCGAAGCGTTTCCGGTAAGGCCGGTCGTCGAGACCGAAGGCGAGGGAGGCGTCGTCGGTGAACGTGAGGGCGGGCAGGGCCGGGTCGGCCAGTTGGCGAAAGTGGCGGGTGGCGAGGTCGAAGATGCCGACGTAGGCGCGGCGGCGTTCCTTCTCGGCGCGCACTTTCTGGAGCGGCTGGATGACGTCGTCGTTCCAGCGCCAGAGATCGGCGGAGACCTTTTCCTCCTCGGGCAATGTGGCCAGGCGGGGATCGACGGGAGGCGGGAGCGGTGCGGTGGAGACAAAGATGTTTTTGCCGTCGGCGGAGAAGGCGGGCGCGGCGTCGCCGCTCAGGGCGGAACCGGCGGGAATATCGGGTGAATCGCCGGCCAAGACAGCCGCGGCCGCGGTCGGGCCGCGGCGCCAGTGGTACAGGGCCAGGCGGGCAGGCTTGGCGACGGGATCGGCGCGGTCGCTGAGGAAGGCGGCCTGGGTTTGGTCGCGATCCCAGGTGAAGCGCAGGTAGCGGCCCGGACCCTGGGCGAGGGCGAGAGGAGCCGCGGGATTGCCGGGCGTGACGGCGTAGATGCCGTTGGAGGATTCGTCGACGGCGGAAACGGTGTAGACCAAGGTGCGGCCGTCGCGGGCCCAGGCATAGTCGGTGACATTGGCGAACACCCGCTCGTTGGCCGTCGCGAGATCGCGCAGCACGAGGTCGGCGCCCGACTTGCCGGCCGGGGCGATTTTGAGGTAGGCCACCCAGGCGCCACCGTTGGCCGGGATTTGGAAATTCTTCACGCCTGTCAGGCGCTGGGTTTCACCGGACGCGAGGCCGATGACGGCGAGGCCCTCGGTGGGCAGGGCATCGGGTTTGGCGCCGGCGGCCTTGGCGGCAGCGGTATTGGCCCGGGCGGGGAAGATCGTGGCGAGGGCGAAACGGCTGTCGCTGGTGACCGCTAGGGTGACCGAGCGGCGCGGGGTGGGTCTTTCGGGATCGGCGTCCGAGCCGGCCAGCGGTTGCGGCGGCAGCGCCCCGACGGGCACGCGGCGGTCGGTGTTGGTGGTCAGGTCCCGCACGACCACGTCGCCATCACCTTCGAGGGGCATGTACGCGTAGGCCAAATAGCGGCCGTCGCGGGTGATGACCTGATTCGAGAGGGAGCGCCAGGCTTCGAAATCGTGGTGGGAGAAGGGGCGCTTAGCGGTCGTTGCCGCCGGGCAAATGCCGGGGGATAGCAGGCTGAGGCTGAGAACGGCGAGAAGGTTGGTCAGGGAGAGGCGCATGCAGAACAGGCGGGAGGATGGGCGAAGAAGGGAGTAGGGTTAAGAGTAGGAAAAGAAGAACGAGGAGGAGGGTGGGTTATGGGTTGTGGTCGACGGGGTCGTTGGGCTGACGGTGGTAGGTGCGGTAGGTCTTGGCGTCGGCGGCCAGGCTGAGAAAGACGTCGAGCGGCACGACCTCGACGGACTCGGTGAGGTGGCCGAGGATGTCTGAGACCTTCTCGATGGTGTTCGATTCGCGCACATGCATCAGGAGGAAGTAGGGACGTTTCGGATTCAGCTGGATGAGCTCGTCCAGGTCGGCGATCGCCTCGGGGATCGTGCGGTTCACGTCGAGGTAGTAGTCGTAGCTGAGGAAAGGCTTGCCGTCGCGGAGATCGAAGGTGCGGGCGGAGCCGTAGCCGTTGATGAAGCCGAGGATGTCGGGGAACTGCTCATAGTAGCGATCGACGAGTTCCTTCGGGAGGTCGGTGTTGCCGACGTGGCGGTTGCCCTCGGAGTAGTCCATGATCTCGAGCACGCGCAGATCGAGTTTCGCCATGAGCCGGCGGGCGATCTGCATGAGGCCGGGGAATTTGTCGGCCGGGATCGCCTTGGGATACATGTAGCCCGGGCCGCTGAGGCCGCCGATGAAGTAGTCGTTGGGCGACTTGTCCTCGTAGAAATACTGCAGCGCGGGAGGATTCATCCAGGCCCATTCCATCAGCACCTGCCAGGTGTAGGGAATCCGGCCGCGGCCGGGCTTGGTCCAGGTGCCGATGCCCATGGAGTCGGTGGCGACGGCGCAGACGTAGACCTTGGGCTCGGCCTTGAGCGGCCGGCCGGGGGTCACGTGATGGTTGTTGGTGAACTTGAAATCGGCGGTGAGCGGGATCTGGGACGTGAAGGAGACGTTGGGCAGGTTGTGCAGGCCCTCCATGATCAGGCCATAGTTGCCGACGAGCGTGGTGTGCTGGCCCTCGGTGTCCTTGCCGTACGAGTGCCAGCCGAGGACGATGCTGGCGGTGTTTTGCTGGCTGAGGATCTTCTTCAGGAGGGCGAGTTCGCCCGGGTGCTTCGGGTTGGCGGAGAGGTCGGAGAAGAAGGCGCGTTGCCGGATGCCGAAGTCGGCGATGCCCGGCTGCATCTCGGCGCCCGCATGGCCGCCAAGGACGACGTAGTAGTCGCGGGAGCAACGGGCCCAGTAGTGGTCGTAGGCCCATTGGTAGATCTGTTCGTCGGATTGGCCGGCGAATCGGCCGCGCAGGTCGACGACCGGTTTCAAGCCGTGACGGGCCGCGAGGGCGAGCTGGTCTTCGTTGACGACGACGAGGTCCTCCACGCCCGCGATGGTGAAGGCGACGATGAGGGAGGAGCGGACGGCCTTGTCCCAGACGACGACGCCTTTGGCGTAGCGGGCAAAGCGTCCGAGCGCGGCATCGGCGTCGTCGAGTCCGAGGCGGTCGAACGTCATGCCATGGCGCTTTTCGAGGAAGCCGATCAACGGGTGCACGATCTCCCACTGCCAGTTCTGCGGGTACTCGAGGTAGACGCGGGGTTGGTCGCGGTTGGCCAGGCCCTGCAGGGAGATGAGGAGGGCATGCACGGGCACGTCGCCATCCATGAGCCAGTTTTCTGAGAGCGGAATCAGGGTGGCCGTGGCGGGAGCGCGGGTGGCCTGGGTGATGACGGGCTGGGCGGGGAGGGGGGCGCAGACGCAGATGGTCGCCAGGAGAAGGGCGAGAGAAAGATGACGAGAAGGAGTAAGAGAAAGATTCATGTCGATGCAGCGGGTACTACTCTGCCCGTGTGAACACATAAACGATGGGGCGGTTGCGGGTGCTGCGGAGCTCGGTGAGGGTGAGCCGGGTGCCGTTGGCGGAGAGCTTGTAGTCGCTGAGGATGTTGACCGCGCGGTCGCCCTGCTGGGTGGAGAGGACGAGGTCGGTGGTGAGGCGGAGAATGCGGCCGTCGTCCAGCCAGTCGGCGCGGACGCGTTTGGTGTGGGCGGCGCTGATGTAGGCCCCGAGGTGGCGGTTCTCGGGCCACATGTCGACGGGGACGGTGGTGACGGCGCCGGCCTGGATGGTCATGGCGTCGCGGAATTCACGGCGGCCCCAGGCGAGGCGGCGGTGGAACGTGACGGAGTCACCGGCGACGGCAATGGTTAGATCGTAGTCCTTCCAGGGACTGAGTTCGGTGCTTTCCGGGAGGCTGATGTGCCAGGTGCCGGCGAGCGGGCGGTCGGCGGCGTTGAGCGAAACGTGGGCGAGGACAGAAAGCAGGATGATCGCCAAGGTCGTGCTGAGCGGAGCGAAGCAGCCGGATCGAGGCGCGCCGAGGAGCCTGACGCCGGATGCTACGCTCCGCCCAGAACAACCCGGGGAAAGGAAACCGGACAGAAATGACGAGACCATGAGAGGGAGCAGTTGAATGGAGAGAGAAAAAAAGGGCGGAGGCAGGAAGCCTCCGCCCTCGAGATCTAGTCTAAACCGGAGACTTAGAAGCTAAGTGTCGTGCGCAGAATCCAGCTGCGGGCATCGGCCGGCGCGACATTGCCTTCGAAGTACGTGCGATCCGTGACGTTGTTGATATTGATCGACGTGTTCAGCTTGTAGCCGAACAGTTCCCACGGATAGGAAGCCGTGGCGTCGAACACCAGGTAGTTGCCGACCGTGATGCCGCCGCGATCGGGATTCCAATCGAGGCTGCGGCTGACGATCGTCTCGGAGGAGTAACGACCACCAAAACCGACGCTGAGGCCGCGGACCGGTCCATCCGTGAACGTGTACTTGCTGAAGGCGTTCAACCGGAACTCAGGCACGTTCTCGATGCGGTTGTTGTAGTACATCGTGTAGTAAGCCTGGTTGGCGGCCGTGGCGGCGTTGAACTTGTCGGTACCCGGGTGGTAGATGGTCGGGTTGTCGATCGTCTCAGCCTGCCACATCCAGGCGCCGTTGACGACGATCTGGAAGTTGCGGACCGGGGTGTAGGTGACATCGAAGTCCGCACCCGAGATCTGGTTCTTCACGCCGACGGTGCGCCAGCGGAAGTTACGCTTGTTGTAGAACGAGGACGTCGAAGCGAACAGCGTGGTGCTGTAGTTGAACGGCTCGTTGGCATTGGCCTGGCGCTCGCCGTCGTCCAGCTTCTGGTTTTTACGCACGCCGCGGAACAGGGAGAACGTCGAGACGAGCTTCTCATTCCAGAGCGAGGTCTTGACACCGATTTCGATGTTCTTGCCGTCTTCATTCGGAATGCCCTGATTGGCGCCGACCGCGTCGATCGCGGCGCGGGCCTGAGCGGCACTCGTGATGGTGGCGCCGCGGTAGCTGAAGCTGCCGCCGCCCTTGGCCAGGGCATCGGCCACGAGAGCATCGAAGCCGAGTTCGTCGTAGCCACCAGCAAGACCGGTGTTGATCTTGAAGGTCTTGGACACCGTCGCATAGACGGAGATTTCCTTCGTGATCGCGTAGGAGAGACCGCCCATCCAGGAATCGCCGCTGCGGGTACGGAAGCCTTCCGGATCACCGGCGTAGCTGGGCGAGTAGTTATACACGTCCGACGGGTACTGAGCCTGATTCAGGTAGGCGTCTTCCGGAGGTGCGAACCAAGGATCGTTTGAAATCAAGGATTGACCATAACCTTTGCTGGATTCCTTGCGGTAGCCGGCGAGAAGGGTGAGTTTGTCATCCTTCAGCATATTGGCCTGCCAGTTGAGGTAATAGGCCGTGTTCTTGGCCTTGTAGCCGTCGAGCAGATTGCGGTTGACGCCGTAAATCTTCGAGGTGGGCGGATTCGGCAGAATGCCGGGATCCCACATCGAATAAACCTGCTGGGCGGTGAGGATGTTGCCGTTGCGGTCGCGCAGCACCTGGTTGACCGGAACCAGCCAACCCGTGTTGTTGGGCAACACAATCGGTCCGGGGGTAGGATAGTTGTACCCGGGGACCGCGAAGTACGTCGCCCCGACCGTGGCCATGTATTGCTGGAACGGACGGCTGTAGACGCCACCGATGAGCAACTTGTTTTTGACCCCGAAGAACGTGCCCTTGAGGATGACGTCCAGCTGATGATCCTTGATGGTGCGGTAGTAGCCGGCACCGTTGCCGCCGGATGCGGCGTTGAAGGTCACGCCGTCTGCGTTCGGCAGATTGAGACCTTCGATGCTGTCGTAGGTGGAGTTATCCTTGGTGAAGACGTAGCGGGCGTCCATCCAGCTGAAGGGAGAGAAGTCGACCGTGGTCTGGAAGGTCTTGACCTCGTTGTCCGTGTAGGAGCCCGAGTTCAAGAAGTTGAATCCGCGGTCCGAGACCCGGTTGCCCGACTTGTCCATGTAGTAACCACGACCCGAGAGGGTGGTGTAGGCCGGGAGGGTCGGGTCGTTCTGCGCCTTGCGGACGTCAGCGATCCAGTTGCCCACGCTCGCGAAGATGCGGCTGCGATAGGCGGTCGCGTTGGCGACGCCGGAAGCCGTGATCAGGGCGGCGGAAGGATTGGCATAAGCCTCGAACCAGCCTTGCGGATAGATCCAGCCGTAGTCGTTCTCGTTGTAGCGCTCCTTGAGGTACTCGAGTTCCATGTTGATCTTCAGCTTGCCGGTCTTGAAGGGCACGAGCGTCAGGCTCGGCGTGATGTTGAAGCCACGGCGGAATTCGCCGGTGCGGTCGCCACCCAGACGGGTCCAGGCGCCGACGACCCGGAGGGCCGCCTTGTCACCCAGGCCGGCGTTGTGGTCGGCGACGACCTTCTCGCCGCCATTGTCGTCGATCCGGTAGCTGATCGACGTGTCGGTCCGACCGAAGATCGGCTTCTTGGTGATGTAGTTGATGACGCCACCGGGATAGCCCTGGCCGAAGAAGACGGCGGCGGGACCCTTGACGATTTCGACGCGCTCGACGTTATCGAGGTTGTACGAATTGTACCGGAACACGCCGTTACGCATCAGGGAGTTCACCGTGAAGCCACGGAGGGTGAAGTTACCCTGCGGGGTCGCGGAATTGCCGGGACGGCGCATAGCGTAACGTGAATCGGGTGAACCCGACGACGTGTAGCGCAGAACGTCAGTGATGGTGCTGATGTTGGTGTCGCGGATGAAATCCTCGCTCATGACGGAGATGTTCATCGGGACGTTCTGAATATCCATGCCGATACGGGTGGCCGTGGCGGCGTTGGTCTTCAGGTAACCGTAGTCCTTGTCGCTCTTCACTTCGAAGGGAGAAAGCACGAGCACGTCCTTGTCCACCGGGGCGGCGGCCATGGACGGTTGGGCGGCAGCGGTGGCCTGCGCCGGTTGGGCGGCGGGCTGGGCCGGCTGGGCGGTCTTGCCTTCGACTTCGGCGAGGCGTTTGCGGAGGGCGGCGTTTTCTTCTTGGAGTCGGCGCAGTGCGTCGGAATCAGCCGACTGTCCGGAGACAGCGGTGACCGACAGCAAGGCAGCCAGACCGAGGGCCAATGCTTGTTTGGCCCGATTCGCTGGATGATGCTGGGGTGTATTCATGCTTTTTTGGTGGGTTGTAGGTTCCGGTTTTGAACGCTTGGAAGGTTCAAGATCACTGGAAGGGGTAAAATCAGGTGGTGGGATGCGGGGCGGCGCCGGGTTGGAGCAGGCGCGGGGAGACGGTTACGCCGATGCGGCCGTTGACCTCGGGGTTCTCGATGCGCCACAGGAGGTGGTCGACGACCTTGCGGACCAGCATGGGCAGGTTGATGTCGATGGCGGCGGGGGAGTGGTCGAGGTTGTGGTAGATCATGGGATTGTAGTTGCCCAGGATGGCCTCGATGTCGCGGCCGGGCTTCTTGCCGGCCTCGCGGAGGGCGCGGAAGAAGGAGCCGCAGAAATGGTCGACCGGTATGTAGAGTCCGGTGGCCCGCGGGGTGCATTCCAGCAGGCGGCTGGCGAGGGTGGCGCTTTCCCCGTGCAGGGGCGCGATCTCGAGGTAGTTGGTGCCGCCGGGATTGGCCTGGCCGAGCACGGCGTGAACCGTGAGACCGATCTCATTGGCCCGGGCGATGAAGGCCTCGTTGCGGCGGACGATGGCGCTGTAATCCGGGTCGGTGGAGATGACAGCGACGACCTTGTGGCCGCGCTCCTTCAAGTAATCGGCGGCCATGTGGCCGTTTTCCTCGTTGTTCGGCTCCACGTAATCGCCGGGGTAGGCGGAGGAGCGGCGCGTCATGAACCAGACATGCGGCGTCCCGCGCAGCTGGGCGAGGCACCCCGCCGTCGGCTCCATGCCTTGGATGATGATGCCGTCGAGATGTTCGTTGGCGAGGTTGCGCGGGAGTTCACCCGGGTTGTTGGAG
This sequence comes from Opitutaceae bacterium, assembly GCA_046346755.1. Lineage (GTDB taxonomy): Bacteria > Verrucomicrobiota > Verrucomicrobiia > Opitutales > Opitutaceae > UBA6669. Next base: position 46,678 of record JAXMHM010000033.1, read on the forward strand.
AAGAGCACCCGCAGATCGACGCGGTAACGGGGATCGGTCGACTGCACCTGCAGCAACTGGTCCTGAAACCAGTTCAGACTGGGGTTGTTGGCGCGGGCACCGACGAACCAGACGCCGATGCGCCGCTGCTCGGGCAGGTGGGCCTTGGGTCCGCGGCGGCGATTGAGCGGGGCCGGTACGTAATTGTGCTGCTGCATCACTGCGCGGATACGGGCCAAACTGTCCGCAGCGACGAGCTGGGGTTGGTTGATGGCGCGGGATACCGTGGCGGGAGACACACGAGCCTTGCGGGCGATTTCAGTGATTAGCATGGGTTGGGGACGGCCCTTTCTGAAAATTTCATGGAAATTAATGAAAACCAAAGCCGTGCGGTCAAGCAATTTCAGTCCAATTACGCAAAAGGATCAGACCACGCGGGCGAGCGCCCGGCGCCAGGCCCCGCGCAGTTCACGGAGGCAGCGCACCGTATCCGGCCAGACGGGCGGGTTGGTGCTGACGTGGTACCCGCCGGTGGTGCCGAGCTCGGGCGTGACCCAAAGCTCGCCGCGCGGGGCCGGCCCCTGCAGCCAGACGGTGAAGAGATCCTCGGCGAAACGAAGATAGTCCCGGAATTCCGGGGTCAGCCGGTTGCGGCCGTCGGTCACGGGAATCTGGGCATGCTGGCTGCCGAAGGGGCGGCAGTGAAAGAGGTGCGAGTGCTGGATCAGCCGCGGCGTCGCGAGCAGGCGCTTCGCGAAATCCGGAGGCTGGATGTGCTTCATCACGGCAAGGTGCGAATGGTCCCAGGTCACCGGAAGCAGTTCCCCGGTTTCCCGCCGGTAGCGGGCGGCGATCTCGGCGAGCTTTTCGGGGGTCTCGGTGCAGTTGTCGCGGTGGGTCTCGACATGGGCCGAGAGGCCCAGCCGGCGGGCCTCACGCACCGTCCGGATGATCAGCCTGGTGGCGGCCGCCGGGGTGGTGTCGTGCTCACCCAGCATGCAGTTCACATAGTGGGCGCCGCCCCGGGCCTCGATCGCAAGCAGCCGGCGGACATCCCGGCCGTCCCGGGAAAAGACGCGACCACAGATCCGCAGGCCGAGTTTCTGCAAATGCGGGGCGAATTCCGGCCGGAACATCTCGTCGATGCCGTCGAAGCCGGCCTCCTTCACCGCCTGCAGCTTGCGGGCCAGCGACCATTCGCGCCGAGGGGAAGGGTGGCCTACCATCGACCAAAGCGTGGCGCACAGAACGAGGCGGGGAGGTGATGAAACAATTTTCATGAGAATAATGAAAATAAATGAAAAGAGATGTTGAAAAACTCGGCAAGGCCAGCCCATTTTTGTCGGAAAGGCCTCGAATGACCCGTCCAAGGACGGTCCGTCAGCCTGGTCATACCCTTTACCCGTCATGTTACCCCCGCCCTTTGTGCAGCGTGCCTCTTGGATCTGGTCCGCGGAAGGCACTCATGCCGTGCCCCCCGCTGGGCAGGCTTCGCCTTCCCATTATCAGGTGCGCACTTTCCGGCGCACCTTCGACCTGGCCGACCCGGCCGGGCTGCAACTGCCGGTGCACGTTTCGGCGGACAGCCGGTATGTGCTCTATTGCAATGGTGTCTGCGTGGGCCGGGGTCCGGCCAAGGGGGACATCAACCATCATTTCTACGATTCCTATGACCTGGGCGCGCACCTGCGGACCGGCCGCAATGTGATCGCCGCGATCGTCCTCGACATGTCGCGGGTCGCCCACCGGCCGACGCAGCTCGGGGCGCCTTGTTCGGTGATGACCTATGCCGGCGGTTTCGTGCTGGAGGGCGCCGTGGTCGACACGCGGGGGAAAGTCGTGGTCGATGTCCAGACCAACACCCGTTGGCGGGTTGCGGTGGACCGGGGCCATCGCTTCCAGAACGAGCAAACCACCTTTGAAGGCTACCACGGCTATTTTGAGCACCGCGTCGGCGCCGAGGTGCCGGCCGGTTGGAACACGCCGCACTTCGCCGACCTCGGCTGGGCGGAGGCGACCGTGCTCTACAAAGCGGAACGCCATGAAGAGCGCCGGGACCCGGCCAGTCCCTATGGGCTCATGGCCCGCATGATTCCGCCCCTGGAGGAATCCGCACCTGCGCCTTTTCCGGATGCTTACATGACTGGCGGCGGCGCCGTGTCGCCGGCCTGGCAGAAACTTCTCGCGGCGGACATCCCGCTGACGCTGGCTCCCGGTGAGACCGTCGACCTCGTGCTCGACATGGGGGAGCTCACGACGGCCTTTCCGCGCCTCGTGGCGCAGGGCGGTGCGGGCAGCCGGTTGCGGCTGACCTACGCCGAGGCGTTGCGCCTGCCCTGGAACACCCCGGGAGCCCGCCTTTTGGGCAAACAGCAGTCGCTGGCCAATCTCGCCTCTCACTTCGCCGACGAGAGCACGGGCTGGACCTTTGACCGTCGCGGCCGGGTCACGGGTTGGTGCGACCTCTGGGAGCCGTCCGGTCGCGAGGAAGTGTTCGAGCCCCTGCACTGGCGGGCGTTCCGCTATGTGGGCCTGCAGATCACCGTCGGTCGCGAACCGCTGACGCTGCACTCGGTGCGACAACGCTTCACGGCCTATCCCTACAAGGTGGCGGCCACGTTTCAGTCGTCCGATCCCGCGCTCGACCGGATCTGGCAAGTCGGCCTGCACACGATGCGGCTGTGCTCGCACGAGACGTTCGAGGACTGTCCGCACTACGAGCAGATGCAGTATGCCGGTGACACGATGATCACCTCGAAGCTCGCCCTCCTCACCACCGGTGACGGCCGGCTGAGCCGCCAGTCGCTCTATCAGTTTGACTGGTCGCGGCTGCCGGAGGGACTTACGCAGTCGCGTTTTCCCTCGCGGCTCCTGCAGGTGATCCCCGCCTGGAGCCTGCACTGGATCACCACGATGCGGGACTACTATCTCTGCACGGGAGATCTTGCCACGGTGAAGGATTTGCTGCCGGGCGTACGGGCGGTGCTCGACTGGTATCGTCGGCACGCGGATGCCGAGGGGTTGCCGGCGAAGCTGCCGTTCTGGAACATCACGGACTGGTGTCCGTGGTGGCCGCGGGGCGTGGTTCCCGGGGCGGATCGGGGCGCGACCTGCATTCACGCCGCCCAATACATCAACGCCCTCTCGGAAGGCGCCTGGCTATCCCGGCATGCCGGCCGGACCGCCGAAGCGGACGAACTCGACTTCGAGGCCGCCACGCTGCTGGGTGTGGCGCACCGGCGTTTCTGGTCAAAGACGGAAGGTTTGTATTTCGACCAACCGGGCGGCCCCGAGATCAGCCAGTACGGCAACGCCTGGGCCATCGTGGCCGGGGTGGCGGGGGAGAAGGAGCGGGCGATCATCATGCGCCGTTTCCCACACGATCCGAAACTTGCCCCGGGTTCCTTCTTCTGGTGGCACACGGGATTCAACGCCCTGGCCAAGGCCGGTTGCTACGATGACATGCCGAAGCATCTCGGTCCGTGGCATGAATCCATCGGCTACGGACTCTCGACCTTCGTGGAGGAAAACAGCTATTGGCGCTCCCTGTGTCACGCCTGGTCGGCGCATCCGGTGTTGGAGTTTCAACAGCGCATCCTCGGGGTCACGCCGGCCGCCCCGGGCTTTGCCCGCATCACGATCAGACCCCACCTGTGCGGTCTGGCGCATGCCCGCGGCAGCGTGTGCACGCCGCATGGCCTGGTCGAGGTGGCGTGGCGCCACGAGAAAGGACGCTTCCAGTTGGAAGCCACCCTGCCGGCGGGGATTCCGGCCGACATCCTGTTGCCGGACGGCTCGCGCCACGCCAGCCCGGGCGGCCCCATCACCTTGGAGGCGAACCTCTCATGAGCGGACCATTCGAACTGCGAACCGACGGCGACACCGCGCTGGAGATCCACCGGCCCGGCGGCGGTCTGCTCCTGCGCTATGTGTACCGGCCGGACACGCCGGCGGATGAGGCGACGCGGCCCTACGCACATCCGGTCAACACGCTCGCGGGGGAGTTGCTCACGAATTTCCGGCCCAACGACCACCGCTGGCACCATGGCCTGAACTTCACGATCAACTGTCTCGACCAATACAATTTTTGGGGTGGCGGCACTTACCGGGCGGCCGACGGTTACCAGTGGCGCGCGGATCACGGCACGCAGCGCCATGTGCGCTGGCTGGAAAAATCCGCCACGCGACTGGCCCACACCCTGGAGTGGCGCGTCGCGGCGACGGACGAACTGCTGCTCGAGGAGGAGCGCTCGCTGAGCTTTGCGCTGGTGTCGCCGCAGGTCTGGACCCTGCGCTGGACCGCCACGCTGGAGAATGCCGCGGGCCGGCCGCTCACGCTCGGCCAGTACCATTCGGCGCACGGGCTCGCCGGTTCGCATTACACCGGCCTGCAGTTTCGCGGGGCGCGGGACCTGCTGGACGATCACGGGGACGCCGCGATCGGCATCTTCTGCGCGGGCGAAGTGACCGGTGAATCGACGGTCCATGGCATCCCCAGCCAGTGGATGGAATGGCGCGGGCAGAAGGATAATTCCCAGCGCCGGGTGACCATCCGTTTCGCCAACAACCGGGGACCGATCCACTGGTTCGTGCGCCGGAACAATCCGCTCGCGGCGCTGCCTTTCCAATATGAGCGCGACCTCATCCTCGCGCCGGGTGCCACGCTCTCGATCGATCACACGCTGACCTTTGCCGACGCATGAGTCTCAACCGCCGCACCTTTCTCCACGGCCTCGGCGCCGGCGCCCTTGGGACGCTGGCCGGCTGGAAATCGGCGGAGGCGGCGGGGGTGACGCCGCCGCTGCCCGCGTTCTCGGCGGCCGGCTCCACCGCCTACTGGGCCGCGGTGCGGGCTCAGTATCCGCTCCAGGGCGATCCGGTTTATCTCAATGCCGGCGGACTCGGACCGACGCCGCAACCGGTGCTGGACCGCGTGGCCACCACGATGGCGCAGTTGCAGGAACACTCCGAGACCGGCCACCCGCTGTTCGAACCGACGCGGGAGGCCATGGCGAAATTCCTGGGCGTCCAGCCGGCGGAAATCTGCTTCGTGCGCAATGCCACCGAGGGCAACTCGATCATCGCGGCCGGCCTGGCGCTGCAGCCGGGCGATGAGGTGATCTTCGACTCGCATGCGCATCCGGGCGGATCCTTCCCGTGGATCAATCGTGCGCAACAGCGGGGCATCGTGGTGCGGCTCTTCGAGCCCGATCCGACCAGCGACGAGGGAAACCTCGCGAGGATCAAGGCGCTCGTCACCCCGCGCACCCGGGTTATCCAGGTGAGCCACATCACGTGCACCACGGGCCAGGTCCTGCCCGTGACGGCGATCGCGGCCTACGCGCGCGAGCGGGGGCTGTGGTTCCATGTCGACGGGGCCCAGGCGGTCGGGATGGTCCCGGTGGACCTCCGCGCGCTCGGTTGTGACTCCTACGCCTTCAGCGGCCACAAGTGGCTGGGCGGGCCGCATGAGTCGGGCGTGCTCTTTCTGCGCCGTGACCGGCTTGACGCCGTGGCGCCGACCGGGATCGGGGCTTATTCAGGCGAACTCGCTTTGCTGCCCGGGGAGATCAAGTACGCCGGCGCGGCCTCCCGTCACGAATATGGCACCCGCAATGCCGGGCTCATCGCCGGGCTCGGAGCGGCCGTGCAGTTGCAGGAGGCGATCGGACGCGAACGGATTGCCGCCCACGGCGGGATGCTCGTGTCACAATTATGGTCGGAGTTCTCCGGCATCGCGGACCTCACCGTGCTCACCCCGCGTCCGGCGGGGATGCGCGCCTCGATCATCACCGTGCGCCATCCGCGGGCAGAGGCCGGACGCTTCTTCGGGTATCTGCTGGAGAAACACCGGCTGCGTTGCCGCCCGGTCACCGAGCAGAACCTCGGCGCGGTGCGCATCTCCACCCATGTGTTCAATTCGCCGGAGGAAAGCGCGCGCGTCGTCACCGCCGTCCGCGCCGCCGTCCGCGATCTCTGATCATGCGCCGCTCCGCCTTACATTTCTACTTCCGCGATCAGCTCGATCTCCACCGGGGCGCCGGCCGGCAGCGCGTTCACGCCCACCGCGGCGCGCGCGTGCTTTCCGCGCTCGCCGAAAACCGCGACCAGCAGGTCGGAGGCGCCGTTCACGACCTTGGACTGCGCCGTGAAATCGTCGGTGCAGTTCACAAAACCGCCGACGCGCACAATCCGTTTCACCTTCGCGAGGTCACCGGTCTCCGCCTGCAATGCGGCGAGCAGCTGCAGCGCGCAAGTGCGGGCGGCGGCGGCGCCGGCGGCCTCATCCAGCTCGCGACCGATCTTGCCCGCAAGGTACTTGCCATCGGCCCCGCGGGCGATCTGTCCGGCCAGAAAGACCAGGTTTCCGCTGCGCACGGCGGGCACGTAGTTCGCGACGGCCGGCGGGACGGCGGGCAGGGTGAGGCCGAGGGCGGCGAGGTTTTCCGCGGGGCTCGCCGCCTGCGCGGTCAGTCCGAGACACCCGATCAGCAACCCGAGGGAAACTATTTTCATACCCCGACTGCACACCGCCGGCCGCCGGCGGGCAACGCCGAAACGACTCCACTCTCATGATAACATCCACTCCACTCCCGCGCCTCGGCCTGGGCCTCGCGGCCGGTCTTCTGGGCTTTCTGCTGGCCGGCACGGTCAGCGCGGCCGCCACCCATGACCTTTATCTCTGCGGCGCGTTCAACAACGGATCGCGCGTGATGGGGTCGAAGGACGGGTCCTCCAACGGTGTCTTCGTGCGCACTGCGCCGGGCACTTTCTCCCATGTCGGGCTCAACTACCCGCTCGCGATCTCCGCGACCTTCGATCCGCGTGATGCCCGGGTGTTCTATGTGGCCTGCCTGAGCGGCGTGCTGCGGACCCTCGACGGCGGCGCCACGTGGCGGCTCGTCACGGGTTGGGACGAGACGGAGGTCAAGTCGATCGCGGTCGATCCGCAGGAACCGGACACCGTTTACGCCGGTTTGCCGGACGGCCTCGTGGTATCCCGCGACCGGGGCCAGACTTGGCAGCGCGCGGAGCGCGGGCTGCCGGAACGAGGCAAGTACACGCAGGTGGTGCAGGCGGACCGCGTGAAGCGCGGCCGGGTGCTCATCGGTTGCGAGACCGGCATTTATCTCACCGAGGATGCGGCAAAATCCTGGCGGCGCGTGCTGGCCACGCAGGAAACGGTGGACGATATCCAGCAGTCGCCCCACGACCCGAAGGTCTGGCTCAGCGTCACGCAGAGTGCCGGCGCCCTCATCTCCCGTGACGGCGGACTCACCTGGCAGAAGATCGCCGGAGTGCCGTCGGAGAAGGCGCTCTACAATGTGGCCTTCGATGCACGGAACGCCCAACGACTCGCCATCGCCAGCTGGACCTATGGCCTGCTCGCCAGTGAAGACGGCGGCAAGACTTGGACGCCGCGCGTCACCGGTTTGCCGGAGAAGGGCCGCGTCTGGCGCACGGCGATCGATCCTGACAACGGCGACCTCTACGTCGCGGTGTTTGGTCAGGGGCTTTTCGTTTCCAGCGACTTCGGCCTCACCTGGCGCCCCGGCGGCATGGAGGGTTCGTCGATCCAAACCTTCACCTTTGTGCCGAAGTCCGGCCGCTAAACCGCCGCTCCCCATGACCATGAAACGCACCCTATTTTTTCTCACGTTCCTGCCCGCGCTTTGGTTGACCGTGGCCGCCCAGCCGGCCTCGACGGGACCGATGCCGGTCGCGGATCCTGACCTGCTCCCGGATGCCCGGCGGGCGGCCTACCTCGCCCGGGCGCAGGAAACGCTGCAATGGTATGTCGACTCGATCAAACCGGACAACCCCGCGACCTTCAACGCCGGTCAGATCGCCGCGAAACTGGCGCTGCGCCAGGATGCGGCGCAGGTCTCGGCCCGCGTGGTGGAGATCATGCAGGGGCCGCAGAGCCAGGACATGTTCTGGATGTTTCCCTGGACGGCGATCTCCTTCCTCGGCCGCGACCAGCTGACGCCCGAGGCGAAGGCGGCGATCCGCGATGCGTGGCGCACCTACTTCCCGATGCGCGGCGACACGGAAAACCATTGGGCCATGTACTACACCTCGCTCTACCTGATGACGGAGCTGTACCCGGATGATCCGGCCTCCAGCTGGTTCAACGGCAAGAGCTCGGCGGAGAACCGCGCGGAGGCCAGGGACTACCTCATCCACTGGATGGATCTGGCGACGACGATCGGGCAGGGGGAGTTCAACCCCACCCACTATATCGGCGAGTACGCCATCCCGATGCTCTATCTCACCACCTGGGCCCGCGACCCGGAGATGCGGATCCGCGGACACATGAAGCTCGACTGGATCTTCGCGGATCTGGCGGAGAACTCCCTCGACGGCATGTTGCGCGGGCCGAACGCGCGGACCGACGACACCTCCGTGATCCAGCGCTGGTTTGCCCTGGCGACCTATTTCAACTGGCAGTGCTTCGGCAACACCGCCCCGCCTCCGGGCTACGGCGGCTTCGGCATCTACTTCGCCGTCGCCGCGGCCAACTACGAGGTGCCGGAAGTGATCCACCGGATCGCCACCGATCGCGGTCACGACTATCTGCAGAAGGACCTGAAACGCACCCGGCGCCGCTGGCGCTACAGCGACGTGCTGGTGGCGCCCGTCTACAAGACCAACTACATGCGGCGCGACTACGCAGTCGGTTCCTGCCAGGGCGGACTGATCGACCCGATCCAGTCGCACGTCTGGGATGTCACCTGGGCCGTGCCGGACCCGCGCGGCGTGCACAACACGATGTTCTCGGCGCACCCGTATTCATCCAGCCAGGTGATGCAGACGTATTTCACCGAGTTTCCCGACCACATGATCGAGCTGCTCGCCAGCCAGGGAAAGCCGTCCTACGACGTGCCGGACAAAATCCTCGGCGGCTCGCCTTTTGAGAAGGTCTTCCAAGACCTCGACACGGTGATCGCGCTCTACGACATCCCGGCCGGCACCCGCTTTCCACGGATCAACGGCTATTTCTCCAAGGATCTGGTCAACGTCACCGAGGACAAGTCCGGCTGGATCTTCGCGCAGGGCGGCAACACCTACCTGGCGTACCGTCCGCTCGCGGCCTATCATTGGGAGCACCTGCTCGGGTACAAGCAGGTGACCTCGACGAGCGGCTACAAGTGGGAGCGCGTCGACCGGGGCGAGCAGGGCGACAAGCTGCTGGTCAGCCCGCACCTCAAGAACGGCACAATCGTGCAGGCGGCCAGCGTGAGCGAGTTCAAGGACTTCGCCGCGTTCCAGGCCGCAATCCGCGCGCTGCCGCTGGAGTTCAGCCTCGAGCCGGTGCCGGTCGTGAAGATGAAGTCGTTGCGCGGTCAGGAGATTGTCTTCGCCTATGACGCGGCCCCGAAGGTGAACGGAAAGAAGATCGATTACTCCAAGTGGAAGCTCTTTGAGGGTCCGCACCTCAACGCCGAGAAGGGCTCGCGGCGGCTGGCCATCACGCACGGTCGTCTCGAACGCGTGCTCGATTTCAACACGCTCACCATCACCGACCGCGTGAAACCGGAATGATGAGAACCGGGCCCTCAACGCAACCCGGTCGACGAACGCGCCGGCCTGCCGACGGCGGCGGCCGCGCGCCCGGAGTTCCGACAGGCGTGGAGCCCTCCGGGCTTTGGGCCGCCGGTTGTCCTGCGCAGAGCGAAGGATCCGAAGGAGGAATGATCGCCGTAGGGAGCAGTCATTGCACCGCAGGGTTCTTCGCTCCGCCCAGGATGATCGCGTCCGTAGCTTCGCATTTCTCCCGAGTGCTTTCGCCGGCATGAACAACCCCACGGCATTTCCCCTTTCCCAGGTGCGCATCGAGCACGGCTTCCTCGCGGAGCGGGCGCGCCTCGTGCGCGACACGGTGATTCCCTATCAGTGGGAAGCCCTCAACGACCGCATCGAAGGGGCGGAGCGCAGCGGCTGCGTGCACAACTTCCAGGTCGCGGCCGGGGAGAAGGCCGGGGAGTTTCACGGTTTGTTCTGGCAGGATTCGGACCTCGCCAAGTGGATCGAGGCGGCCAGCTACCGTCTCGCCACCCACCCGGCGCCCGCGCTGGAGGCGGAGCTGGACCGCCTGATCGCCACCATCACCCGGGCGCAGCAGAAGGACGGCTACCTCAACACCTATTTCCAGCTCGTCGAGCCGCAGAACCGCTGGGCCAACCTGCGGGACTGTCACGAGCTCTATGTCGCCGGACATTTCATCGAGGCCGGGGTCGCGCACTTTTACGCCACGGGCAAGCGCACCCTGCTTGTCGTGGTCAGCCGTCTGGCGGATCTCATTGACGCCACCTTTGGCCCGGGCCTGGGTCAGACCCCGGGCTATTGCGGTCACGAGGAAATCGAGCTGGCGCTGATCAAGCTGGCACGCGCCACCAAGGTGGCCCGCTACCGGGAGCTCGCCGAGTACTTCATCAGCCAGCGCGGCCATGCGCCCAACTATTTCGAGATCGAGGCCCGGCGCCGCGGTGAGAATGGGAAGCTGCCCTGGCACATGCACCATGATGGGCTGGCGACGCTGCAAGCCGCCCGGCCGGTGCAGGAACTCACCGAACCCGTCGGCCATGCGGTGCGGATGATGTACCTGCTGGCCGCGATGATCGACCTGGCCAAGGACGGCTCGACCGCCACCTCGGCCGACCATTGCCGCCAGCTCTGGACCGCGATCACGACGCGTCATCTCTATGTCACCGGTGGCGTGGGCACCGAGCCCTACGGGGAGAAATTCTGCGAGCCCTTCGACCTGCCGCCCGACCGGGCCTACGCCGAGACCTGCGCCGGCATCGGCGTGATGATGTGCGCCCGGCGGATGCTGGATCTGGAACTGCACGCCGGGCATGCCGACGTGATGGAACGGGCGCTCTACAACAATGTGCTCGCCGGACTCTCCCTCGATGGCCGGACCTTCTTCTATGTGAATCCCCTGGAGGTGGTGCCGGCGGTGGCGAAGCGCCGCTACGAGTGCCACCTGGTCAAGACGCAGCGGGTGCCGTGGTTCGGCTGCGCGTGCTGTCCGCCCAACATCGCGCGGTTGCTCGCCTCCCTCGGTGACTATGCCTTTACCCGGACACCGGACGGCGTGGCCGTGCATCTTTATGTCGGCGGCTCGATCCGTTTCACGGCGGAGTCGGTGCCCGTTGCCCTGCAGATCACGACGGAGTACCCCTGGCAGGAGCGCGTTGAGCTGGCGATGAGTGCGACCAAACCGGCGACGTTTGCCCTGCAACTGCGGTTGCCCGGCTGGTGTCGCCACCCGCATCTCACCTTGAACGGACAGCCCGTCGCCTTGGAACCGGTGCATGGTTACATCCGGTTGCAGCGGACCTGGCTGCCGGGTGACAAGGTGACCTTGGACCTGCCGATGCCGGTCGAGCGCGTGCATTCGGATAGTCGGGTCGCCGCCGCTGCCGGGCAGGTTGCCCTGCAACGCGGGCCGGTTGTGTACTGCGTGGAGCAAGTGGACAACGGCGCCCATTTGTCCGCCCTCAGCCTGCCCCGGTCGGCTGTGCTCAAATCCCATTTCGTCCCTGATCTCCTCGGTGGCTGCGTCATCATCGAGGGTCAGGCGGTGCGAACCGAGTCGAGCGGACCGCTCTATGGCACCGAGCCGGCCCCCACCACCGGCGTGCGGCTATGCGCCGTGCCCTATGCGTTGTGGGCCAACCGTGGTGAAGGGGAGATGCGCGTATGGATCCGGGAATCATGAAAACAACCGTACCTACCTTGCTGCTGGCGCTTGTCCTGTTCTGCCGGCCGGCCGTCTTGGCCGCCGAATCATTCGACGAATCGGCCAAGGCGGCGCATGGGATGCTCACGCGCTTGTGTGATGATTTTGGCGGCCGGCTGACCGGGAGCGCGGCCAACCGCGGGGCGCTGGACCGTCTGGCGGAAGAGCTGCGCGGTCTCGGGCTGCAGCCCGAGGAGCAACCCTTTGTCATGGCCGGTTGGGAACGTGGCGACGATCGGGTGGAACTGACGGCCCCGTTTGCGCGCCGCCTGCGCGTGGCCGCGATATCCGGATCGCAGGCGCACCCGGCCTTCGAGGCGGAGGTGGTGTCGATCGGCTCCGGGGCGGAGGTGGATTACCCGGCGGAGGCGCACGGGCGCATCGTGCTGCTGGATGCCAATGTCGCGCTCTCGACCCGCGACTACACCCGGATTGCCGTCGAGCGCGGCGTGAAAGGAATCCTGTTCATCAACCGCGAGGGTGGGGGGCAGTTGCTGGCCCGCACGGGCGGTTTTACCGGAGATAACCTGCCCCTGCCGATCTATTCGCTGACGCAGGAGGAAGGCTTTTGGCTGAAGCGCCTGCTCGCGCGGGGTGTGCCGGTGAAGGTGCGGATGGAAACCAAGTCGCGTCCGGTGCCGGCCACGACCGCCAACCTGCGCGTGGTGCTGCCCGGCCGCTCGCCGGAGCGGGTGATCGTGGGCGCCCATTTTGACAGCTGGGATCTGGGGCAGGGCGCGATGGACAACGGTCTCGGCGTCGCGCAGCTGTTTGCCCTGGCCCGTGCGCTCCAGGGGCGGCCGCTGGCCCGGACCGTGGAGCTCATCTGGTTCAACGGCGAGGAGCAAGGCCTGTGGGGTTCACGCCATGCGGCCGGACTGATCGGGGACACCCCGATCGTGGCCATGATCAACCTCGACATGGTGGGCGTGCCGATCGCGGTCAACGCGCTTGGCGATGACTCGCTGGTGCCGGCGCTGACCCGTTGGCAGGTGGACCGCGGCGAGCGGGCGCTGGCCCTCGGCGTGCAAAACATCAACTGGTTTGGCAGCGACCACACGCCCTACCAGCTGGCCGGGGTGCGGGCGATCACCTTCAATGCCCCGATCCCGCGCGAGTCGGTGCGGTACTACCACGACTTCGCCGACACGATCGACAAGCTTCCGGAGCAGATCGTCGTGGATTCCACCGCGATCATCGGCGAACTGCTGCTGGCTCTGGTCGGTGACCGCGAACTCACGCCCTTCCGGCGGACGCCCGCCGACACGGAAAAACTTTTCACCACATTCGGACTTGAACGCCGCATGCAGGGGGCCGGTTACTGGCCTTTCCCGCCCGCCCCGCGTTAACGAGCCGCCCTTCGCCAACCGCCTACCCCAACCCCATCATGCATATCCTCGGTCTCCACTGGCTCGACGCCCTGATCATTGTCGCCTACGTCCTCATCATCCTGACGATTGGCAAGGTCCTCTCGCACGGCGTGAAGGGGGAAAAGGATTTCTTCCTCGGCGGACGCTCGCTGGGCAAGTGGTTCCAGTTTTTCCTGAGCTTCGGCACGATGACCGATCCGGGGCAGGCCACGACGACCTCGAGCTCGGTGTACCGCCAGGGCGCGGGCGGTGCCTGGCTGGCCCTTATTACGCTGTTTCTGACGCCTTATTACTGGTTCACGAGCGTGTGGTTCCGGCGCGTGCGCCTGACGACGATGGCCGACCTCTTTGAGGACCGCTTCGGCAAGCGCTTTCTCGCCACACTCTACGCGGTGACGACGATCATGATGGCGATCGTGAGCATCGCCGGTGGCAACGTGGTGGCGCTGAAGACGCTCCAGCCGCTGATGGTGAAGGAGCCGGCGATCTATTCCGTGGCTGAAAAGCAGATGGTGGCGGAATTCCACGAGTTCACGGCCTTGCGCAAGGAACGCGCGGTGGCACCGCTCACGGCTGAGCGCGCCGAGCGCTTTGACCTGCTCAAGGACTCCTATGATCGTGGCGCCCTCCAGCCGTACGTGACGTATCTGCATCCGGTGACCTTCTACCTCGTTTCCTCGGTGCTGGTGGCGATTTTCATCATGCTCGGGGGGCTGAAGGCCTCGGCCATGGTGGATGCGGTGCAGGCGATCCTCGTCATATTAATCTCGGTGATGCTGATACCGTTCGGGCTCGCAAAGATCGGCGGGTTGAGCGGGCTGCACGCCAAGGTGCCCGCCGTGATGTTCAACCTCTTCGGCGGAGGGTCCGCCAGTGAATACACGTGGTACTCCATCGCGGCCCTGCTCCTGGTGCAGTTCGTGGGCATCGTCGGCTCGCAGGCCGGCATGACGATCGCGGGCTCGGCGAAAAACGAAATGGCTGCGCGCCTCGGCGCGGTGACGGGTGGTTTCAGCAAGCGTTTCGTCACCATCGCGTGGGCCTTCAGTGGTCTGGTGGCGATCGCACTCTTCGGACCCAACCTCTCCGACCCGGACCAGGTGTGGGGCCTGCTGACGCGCGAGCTGCTGCCGGTCGGCCTGATCGGCATCATGATCATCGGCATCCTGGGGGGCAAACTGGCCCTGCTCGGGGCCCAGTCGGTGGTGCTGTCCGGGTTGGTCGTGAAGAATCTCTATGAGCCGCTGTTTCCCGGGAAGAACGAGAAACATTACATGTTCATCGCCCGGCTCACGGTGCCGGTGGTGCTGGCGCTCGGCATCGCGGTCGGCCTCTACCTCAACAGCGTGATTGCGCTGCTGAAGTTTGCCATCGTGCTGCTCGTGATCTGGGGCGTGCCGATCACCCTGATCTACCTTTGGCGCCGCCTGACGGAAACGGCGGTGCGCGTCCAGGTGCTGGCCACGGTGGTGCTGGTTGCGGTCATTCCCTGGAGCGTGCCTTCCATCCCGGCCTTGGCGCAGTCAGCCGAGCTGACCAGAATGACCCGCCAGCAGGATGTCGTCATGACCGGTCCCGCCACCGCCGCGGAAGTCGCCGTCGGGCGGGCCCAGGCCGTGGGCGAAATCATCACCCGGCCGGTTCGCCTGGAACCCGTTTCCATCTACTTTGAGGAGGGCGTGGTGCGCAGCGATCCCAACAACCCGGACTCCCCCAAGACCGGCCTGGGCCTGTTCCGCGTCGAGGTCTGGATGCTGGCGATGCTCGGTGTCGACGTCGCGGGATTCAATCCGGCGCAGTTGCTCATGACCCGCTATGTGGTCGATGCGGCCATTCCCGTCTTTATCCTGATTGTCGTGAGCCTGCTTACCAAACCCACGGATCCCGTCCGCGTGGCCCGTTTCCATGTTCGCATGAAGACCCCGGTCGGGGCCACGCTGGAAGAGGACGCCCTGGCCGTCGAGGCCAGCTACGCCAATCCGACGCGCTTCGACCACCTGAAGCTGTTTCCGAATTCCAACTGGGAGCTGACCAAGTGGGACCGGCAGGACGCGCTGGGTTTTCTGGGCTGTTGCGCCCTCGTCGGCTTCATTCTGATCTTCTTCAAGGCCGTGCTGGTCATCGGCAGCTGAATTACCGCCTCCCGGAGATGAACGCGCCGCCTTTCACCATCATCCTCGATGAGCCCTGCTCCCGACTGCGGGATGCCGTGGCGGCGATTGCGCCCGTATTTGTGTTCAAGAGTACCCACGGATTCTTCTCCTCGCCGCAGCAGGCGGTTGGGGAGCTCGCAGAGCAGCTTGCCTTGGCTGGCCTGGAGCCACCGTTTCTCTACGTGGCCGCCTCCTTCGGCGGTTATGCCGCGCTGACCTATGCGTCCCTTTTGCCGGATTCACTGGTCGGACTGGTGCTCGTTGACGCGTCGCATCCCCAGCAAACAGACAAAGCGCTTGCCGCCATACCGGCGGAGATTGCGGACACGCCGCCGATGGTGCGTTTCATCACCAAGCTGAAGGGATTTGGTCCGGTCTGGAACGAAAGCTGCGCCGCAGTCGCGGCGATCAAGTCGGTTGGGAGCATTCCTCTGATCGTGCTGGCTGCGGGTCATCCCGATATGCCAGACGAAATGCCGGAAGGCCCCCGCCAGGCGCTCATTGATGGCTGGCATGACCTGCAGCGGCAACATGCGGCGCTTTCAACGCGTGGTCAGATTCGGATTGTGCCTGAAGCGGGGCACGATCTCGTCAAGCTTGCTCCCGAAGCCGTCCTTGCCGCCATTCGCGATCTGGCGCGCACGTCCTTTCCCAGAGTGTCGTGCGAAGTGGCGACCTGATCGCGGCGTCTTTCCCAGCAAATCTCTTTCCCCTCCCTATTCACCATGCCTGCTGCCTCCTCCAAGCCTGCCACTCGAACCGAAGTTGAGACCATTCTGCGTTGTGGGCCGCCGCGGCGGGTACCTCTTTTTCTGCCCGCCATCTACGAGCACAAGGCCTGGTTCATCGGCAGCACGCCGTCGGCCATCTCCCGTGACGGTGAACTGTTGTCCCGCGCGCTCCTGGCCGAGTATGAAGCCGTCGGCCCGGACGCGCTCGCCGTGGGCGTGGATGTCTACAACCTGGAGGCCGAGGCGGTCGGCTGCACCGTGACCTTCTACGAGGGCGAGGACACCTCGATCCCGGGGATCAGTCCGGGCAATCATCTCTTCCATGTCGGAGACGATCTGACCAAGGCACCGATCCCGAATCCGCTCAAGGACGGGCGCATGCCGGTCAACCTCACCGCGGTGCGCAACGTGCGCAAGGCGCTCGGGGATCAGGTGTGGCTGCGGGGCTCCATCTCCGGACCGTTCTCGCTGGCGATTTCGTTGGTCGGCGCCGAGGCGTTGTTCCTCGCGTGCTATGATCAGGCCGACTGGGTGCGCAGCGTGCTCGATTACGCGGGGCGCATCATCAAGGCCTTTGCCCGGGGCTACATCGACGCCGGCGCCGAGCTCATCGTGTTCGATTCGCAGGCGTCACCCGACCTGCTGTCGCCCGAGATGTATGAGGAATTTGTGCTGCCCGTGACCAAGGATCTGGTGCAGTGGTGCGCCACGCAGGGCGTGCGTGATCTGCCGCTGATCATTGGCGGCAACACCACGTCGATCGCCGGACTCCTCGCGCAGACCGGGGCGAACAACCTGCTTTGCGACTTCACGGCCGATTTCGACGAATGGGCCGCGGTCTGCCGCGCACACGGCCGGGCCTTCCGCCGCAACATCTCACCGCGCCTGATCCAGTCGGGCACGCCCGACGAGATCTACGCCGTGGCCGCCGAGGAGCTGCGCCGCGGTCGGGATCTGCCGGGTTTCATCATGGGCACCGGGGTCATCGCCTTTGGTACCCCGACCGAAAACATCCTCGCGATAAAGCGGGCCTGTCAGGACTCTGCCGCCGGCTAAACTGACTGGAAAAATTGACCGCCATCAACGCGAGAACCGAACCATGCCACGCAGATTGCTCCCATTGTTCCTGCTGATCTTCGGGATAATCCAGGCCGCGACCGGCGGCGCCAATCCCACCGCGGAGCCGTCACCCTCCGTGCTCGTCTGCGGTGGCAGCATGATGAACGGCAATCATTTTGCCGACAGCACGCTGGCCGTGATGCGCGCCCACTATGCCGGTTGCCGCCAAATCGCGCTGGTGTTGCATTCCACCCCGCCGGGAGAGCGCGATCGCATGGAGGCGCGGCTGCAGGAGGCCTTTGCCCACCTCATCGGGGCGAAAGCGGAGTCGCTGCACCGTCGTGATGCGGCCGGAGCGAAGGCGTTGCTGGAATCGGCCGACGGCATCTTCGTCGGCGGCGGCGAGACGTTTGTGCTGCTGGCGGAGCTCTACCGCACGGGCCAGCTGGAACTGATCCGCGCGCGCGTTGCGGCCGGCGTGCCTTATGGCGGCTCGAGCGCCGGGGCCAACGTGGCCGGGCTGCTGATCGGCACGACCAACGATTTTCCCGTTGCCGACGTCCCGAGCCGGCGGTCGCTGGGGATTTTCCCGGCGGTCATCAATCCGCACCATCCGTCGCCGGACACCAAGGCCGAGTACGACGGCCGCGTCTGGAAAATCAAAAACTACCTGAAGTTCAACCCGACGGAAACGGTGCTCGGCCTCGCGAACGCCTCGATTGCGCGGTTGCACGACGGGCGCGTGACCTTGGAAACCGGCCAGGGCTGGCTCTATCGCGCCGGTAGCGAACGCGCGCTGGTAGCCGGCGACGCCGTGCCTGAATTGACGCCATGAAACCGATGTCCCGGCGCAACGCGCTGAAAGGAATTGCGGCGTTGGCGGCGGGATCGTCTTTCGCCGGGCGAATCTCGGCAGCTCCGTCGCAGACCGCGCCGGACCGGCGCATCCCGCTGGTTCACCTCACCGACCTGTATCATCCGCCCCAGGACCCGGATGATCATCTGGATCTGGCAACGCTCTACGGATTGCCGGAATACGACCTGCGCGGGGTCGTGTTGGACGTGACGAGAAAATTTCTCGTCGGCAAGCCGGACGGCTGGGACATCCCGCGCGATCCGGGCTATGTGCCGGTCGCGCAGCTCAATCACTTGACCGGCCGGGCTGTGCCGGCGGCGATGGGACCGATTGATCCCCTGGCGCATCCCGGTGATGACGCGCGGGACCGGCCGGTGGCCGAGCAGGCTGGCATTGCCCTGCTGTTGGACGTGCTGGAGCGGAGCGTCGAGCCGGTGACGATCTCGGTGGTGGGTTCGGGGCGCGTGCTGGCCGCAGCGTACAACCGGGCACCGGAGCTGGTGTTGGCGAAGACGCGGACGGTGTTGCTGAACGCCGGGGCGACCGGCGGCCCCAAACGCGAATGGAATGCCGGCCTCGATCCCGCCGCGTATCTTTCGTTGTGGCGCTCCGGGCTGCCCCTTGACTGGTACCCATGCGGGACTGACCGCAGCGCCTTTGATCCCGTGCATGAACGGGGGACTTTCTGGAAGGTGCCTCATGCCGTCCTGTTCCGGGATTTGGCGGATGGATTGCGCGCGTGGATCGGCCTGGCTTTCACCGGATCGCTCCGCGGCGACGTCATTCGGGCCTTGTCCGAGTCCGGACGCGGTGCCGCCTGGGAGCAGGTGCTTGCCGGTGAACGCAACATGTGGGCCACCGTTTCCCTGGTGCTCGGGGCCGGGCGCGTCCTGGCCAAAACGCCGGAAGGATGGCGTTTCCTGCCGGCGGCGGAGGCCGCGGGGATGGAGTTGTGGCCGCTGCGCCATGATCCGATCCGGGCCACGATTGATGACGATGGACATGTGAACTGGACAACGACGGCGGAAGATTCGAACCGGCGTTTGTTCGGCCGGAAACCGGGAGCAGACTACGGCCTGGCGATGGCGGACGCCTTAAATGCGCTTTTCCGCGAGATCACGGTTCACCCGCTGGATCTTCAGCGGGCGGCCCCGAAGTCGTAGCTCAGCGTCCACTCACGGGACGCTCCGGGTGCAAGGTCGAGCGCGAGGAAGGGTTCCAAGGACAGGGTGTTGCCGTTGGCCCAGAGCACGCACTTGAACGGGATGATATCGGTGGTGAAGGTGACGTCGCGGAGCCGCGGGTGCGCAAGCGTGGCCGCGAAGGGCCGGCCGGCGGGGAGTCCGAGGTGCTCGAGGTGACCGTCGAAGACGCCGACGAAGGCGCGACGCAGGGTGAGCTCGCGATTCGACAGGAGGTAACCGGGGTTCTCAGGCAAGGTCGTGTCCGCTGGCAGCGTGATGTGCTGGCGACCGTCGGCTTCCAGGGCGAAGAAGGGATGCGCGAACCACTCCAGCACGAGGGGCGTGGCCCCACGGTTGGTCAGACGCGACTGCGAGCGGACCTGGCGACCGTGCAGGCTGATCGTGCGTTCGAGGGAGTAGGCCCAACGGCCGGCACTTTGCTCGGTGCGAAAGGCGAGGCGATCGGGGAAGGTCTCGATTTTCCATTCGCAGGGCTCGGTGACGACCACGGTGCCCTGGGCGTCGCGACCGAGAACGCCGGCACCTGGCGCGAGGCCGGTGGCGCCGTCCCAGAGCAGTGGCTGCCCCGTGGTGGTGCTGTGGCGGAAGGATTCCGGGAGCCCTTGGGCGTTGTGGACCTGCGGCGTCGGGCTCGGCCACTCCGGACCCGTCAGCAGGGCGCCAACATTTCGGTCATGGATCTGCCAGATGAATCCGCCCCAACAGAAGCGCGGGCCCAGCCGGGCGTGGTCGGCCGCGGGGTCGAGCAGTTCGATGGTGAGGTCGGCGTTGGCGAGAGTCAGCATGGGGCAGGGGACTAAGTTTCAGCCACGGATGGCACGGATGAGCACGGATCAATGCGGGTTAACCACTAAGCCACACTCTTGAGTCACTCACTGAAATCCCCAGAGGAAGACACTCCGGATGACTCGGATTAGTGGCTCATGAGTGTGGATTAGTGGTTGAATAATTCAGCGCAGGCGCATGACGCGCAGGGTGGTGTTCACGCCGTTCACGACCAAGGCGAACTGGCCGTGCGGGCGGGCCTGGATCTCGATTTCCTTGCCGGGGAGATCGTAGGTGATGGGTTCGTAGCCTTCCCAGACCTGGCCGTTGTCGAGGAGGAAGCGGTTGCCGCCTTCCCATTTTGTCACCTTGGCCTTGAGCGGCGGCAGATTGCGCCAGTCGCTGTCATCGAATAGCGGCAGACCGAAGCGTTGCAGCAGGCTGGGATTCGCTGCCGGGGCCGCGACGGCGGCTTCCTTGCGGGCGGTGACCACCTCCGCCTGATGCTTCACCGTGAGGGTGGCCTGGTGGCGGATGAGCGCGGCGTCGATGACACCGATCTCGTCGGGGGTGAGACGATCGAGGCCGGCGCGTTCCCACTGGGCGGGCGTGAGAATGGCCTTGAGACCGGGGAATGTTTCCTGCGCGAAGCCGGTGCAGACACTCAGAACAAGGAAGACGGTGAAGAGCGGGGATTTCATGGGAGAACGCTAGGGTGGATTATGGGCCTGCCCGGGCTTGGAGGACGGCGGCCAGGCGGCGGCCAGAGTGGGATCGTCGGTGGAGATTATCTACACATGCAGGAAGCCGTCACCAGTATTTTGCGCGGAAACGAGCCGGGCAAAGGCGCCGCCTTGGGAGGTGAGCTGGCGGAAGTCGCCCTCCTCGATGATGCGTCCGGCGGCGAGGACGATGATGCGGTCGGCGTTGCGGATGGTGCTCAGGCGATGGGCGATGGTGATGACCGTGCGGCCGGTCGCGAGCCGGTCGAGGGCCTCCTGGATGAGTCGCTCGCTCTCGTAGTCCAGCGCCGAGGTGGCCTCGTCGAGGATGAGCACGGGTGGATTGCGGAGGATGGCGCGCGCGATGGCGAGGCGCTGGCGCTGGCCGCCGGAGAGGGTCGCTCCGCGCTCGCCGACGCGGGTGTCGTAGCCGGCAGGGAGACGCTGGATGAATTCCTCGGCGTTGGCCTGCTGGGCGGCGGTGCGGATCTCGGCATCGGTGGCATCGGCGCGGGCAAAACGAAGGTTCTCGGAAATGGTGCCGGAGAGCAGCAGACTGTCCTGCAGCACGACGGCAAACTGGCGGCGGACCCAGCGCATGTCCCACTCCGTCTGCGGCACGCCATCGATCAAGATGCGACCGGCGCCCGGGGCGTAGAGGCCGAGCAGCAGATTGGCGAGGGTGCTCTTGCCCGAGCCGGAAGGGCCGACGAAGGCGACGTGCTCGCCCGGCCGCAGGGCCAGGTTGATGCCGTGCAACACGGTCCGGTCGGGCGCCGACGGGTAGGCGAAGCGCACCGCCTCGAACCGGATCTCCCCGCGCAACCGCTCGGCGCGGCGGGTGCCGTGCCATTCCTCGACGTAGGTGGAGTCGAGCAGTTCCTTGATGCTGGTGTAGCTTTCCCGGCCGACGAAATACTGTTCGCTCAGGCCGACAAAGGCCTGGATGGGACCGAGGACAATGGGCAGGCCCGCCACGAAGGCGAAGAGGGTGCCGTAGGAGATCGTGCCGCGGATCGCCAGCAGCGCGCCGCCGGCCATGACAATCAGGGCGATGACCTGGCTGCTGACGTACCAGAACGTGCCGAAGAGGGCGTTGAGGTAGCTCTGGTGGACCCGTTGCCGGGCGAAATCGTGGCTGGAGCGGTCGAGGTCGGCCTCGGCCTGCTCCTCCTCGCCAAAGCTGCGCACGAGGCGGAGCGCGGAGATGTACTCACTGGCGGTGCCGGTGAGTTTTTCCTGCGCCAGCCGGGCCTCGTTGTTACTGTGCTGGATGCGGCTGAAAAAGTGGTACTTGGCGATGGCGTAGGCGGGCAGCACGAGGGCCAGCACGCCGGCCAGGCGCCAGTTGAGCAGGGCGAGGATGACAAAGATGCTGCCGCCGTAGAGCACGTTGGGCAGAAACTGATTGAGGATGTTGTAGAGCAGGGCCTCCACCTTCTGCGTGTCGAAGGCGTATTTGGAGAGGAGCCGGCCGGTCTTCTGCTGGTCGAGGTAGCCGAAGCTGAGGAACTGCAGCTTGAGGAAGAGGCGGCTGCGTTGCTCGACCATCATCTGCGCCATGGCCTTGGCGATCGCGTCGGCGCCCCAGACCGAGAACACGTAGTGCGCGCCGAGCAGCAGGAGGAACACGCCGGTCAGGTGCAGGATCGCAGTGCTGTCCCGGGCGGGCACGGCGACATCGATCATGCGTTGGAACAGCCACGGACAGGGCGCGACCGCGAGCGAGCGCAGCAGGGCCAGACCCAGACCGCGCCAGAGTCTCTGGCGGTTGCCCCACAGATAGCCCGTGAGGGTGCGCGCGGCGAGCGCCTCGCTGGACATGGCGGGGGAATCAGCCCGGGCGGGGAGGCTCGCCCTTGGTCCGCTTGGGGGCGCGGTGGCCGTGCAACGCGCTGTAGAACGGGTCGCCCGGTTTGATCGAACCGCGGGTGACGATCTCGCCGGTGAAGCCCGACTTGTAGATCGCGGTCAGCAGCTCGAGGGTCTGGCGCGCCTGGTCGCCCGAAGTGAGCGGGCGGCGCTTGGCGTCCATGTCGGCGACAAAAGCGTTGAGCTGGGCGCCGTGGGTCGAGCCGACGTCGGGAGGGAAGCTGTGCCAGGCCTGCAACAGGCCGTCATCCTGCGCGCTCGCGGCGGGGGTGAGCTTCCAGTTGTCGCGGGTGTAGCTGTAGAGGTGGGTGAGTTCTACCGTGGCCTTCTGGTAGTCGAGGCGCAGGTAGGTTTCCTGGCGCGGGCTCAGGGCGCTGTTCACGATGGAGCCGACGGCCCCGTTGGCGAAGGTCACCAGCGCGAGCGAGACGTCCTCAACCTCGATGGCGCGGTCGAGCGTACGGACCACGGAGCGAACCTCGTTCCAGGCCCCCATCAGGTGCAGAAAGTGATCCATGGCATGGATGCCGAGACCCATGGTGGGGCCGCCGAGCTCGGTTTCCCAGCGGCCGCGCCAGGGCACGGCGTAATAGGCGGCATCGCGGTACCAGAGGGTGTTGCATACTCCGACGAGCGGCTGGCCAAGGTGGCCGGCGTCGGCCAGGCGGCGGACGTGACCGGTGACCGCGCCGAAGCGCATCTGGAAGATGCAGGCGGTGTAGGTCCCGGTGGCCTTCTCGACCGCCTCGATGCGATCCAACTCGGCGAGCGAGCCGCACAGCGGTTTCTCGCACATGACCCAGGCACCGGCCTTCATGGCCATGATGCACATGTCCGTATGCTGGGCCGGCGGGGTGGCCACGAGAACGATGTCGGGCTTCTCCGTCGCGAGCATCGTGGCGTAGTCCGTGTAGTGCTGGGGAATGCCATGCTGCTTGGCGAAGGTGCCGACGCGGCCGGCGTCGATGTCGACCGCTGCAACGAGCGATACCCGGCCAAGGGTGGCTTCGACGGCGCGGACATGGGCTTCGCCGATTGAACCGGTGCCAACAAGGGCGGCACGATAGTTTTTCATGAAAAAGAGGTGTTCGGAGCCCCCGGACACGCCAGAAGCGGCGGGCATGGGGCAGTGATTTCCAGATGAACGGAAGTCTCACCCCAGCGCGACAGGAATCATCCTGAAAATGAATGAAAATTAATTGATCAGGTCGAGGTCTCCGGCGGACAGCGGGCAAGGGGCGCGACTCCTTGGATCAAGTCCGGCGCAGTCTGCTTCAGGCGACGCCGGCGAGCTGCAGGATCTTGTTGCCGGTCAGCCTTTGTTCGGGGCTCAGGGCGTGGGGAGTGCGATTGCCGTGGATCTTGGCGAGTTCGGCAAATCGCTCCTGGGTCGCCTTCACAAATTCATCCACCGGGCGCGTGTCACCGCAGAGCTTCATGATCACAGGGAGCCAGTGGTGGCCGTAGCGGACGTGGTTCTGCTCGTCGTTGCGATCGAAGGCGAGGAGGGTGTCGGCCTCGAAGTCGTTGAGTTCGCGCACGCGGTCCATGACCAGCGCCTTGGTAGGGAAGCTGCCGGCCTCGAATTCCATCGTCATCATCGCGTACCGCTCGTGGGGCGGCATCTGGACAAGGATGTTGTAGAGATCGAGCGAGTGTTCGAGGGTCATCAGGTCGACCCCGAGCTTGGGGAGCTGGCGGAAGCCGAACTGGCTGTGGCGGGACTCGTCCCACAGATGCCGGGCCATGTCATGGTGCAGGTCGAACGGGGCGTCCGGCGTGTCGTAGAAAACGGTGGCGAGGTAGTCGACCGCATCCAGCTCCATCATCAACCAGACGTAGACCATGAGGCGGATCACCCGCGCATCGGTCTTGGGGTCGACGAGCCAGGGACGCACGATGGGCGTTTCGGCCGGGTCATGGCTGAAGACGCTGGAGCAGGTCGGGTAGACGCCGCGGTTGCAGGTTGCCGGATGTTGGTAGCGCCGGGTGGCGGAAATCCACTGGAAGTCGGCGGACAGGGCCGTGCGGGGACGTTCCCCGAGCAGGCCGCCCTGGGCGGAGAGCGCAAAGGCCAGGTGGGCGACCCATTCGGCGGCCGGGACTCCGGTCAGGTAGGCGCTCATCTCGCGGGCATGGCGTTCCTCGTCGGTGACGAATTCCTCGACAAGTTTGCGGGAGGGCCAGTCGGCCAGCTGATGGGTGGCGGCCAGATAGTGGCGGTAGGCGCCCAGCAAGGCGGGTTTGAGCACGCGGTAGAAGCCGGCGAGGGCGACGAGCGCATCCGCCGGCATCACGGCCTCGTTGAAAAGCTGGCGCAATGAATCGCGGACGCTTTCCCCGTTGCCGAAGCCGCTGAGTTCGCGACCGCGCTCGCGCAGAAAACGGGCGTGGCCGGCGGATTCCCAGACGTGCTGGCAGAGCAGGTATTTTAGGTTGGGGTCCCCGACGCGGTAGATGAGCGTGGTCGCGGTGCGCACGAATTCGCGTTCGGCCTCGAAGAGGATGCGCTGGAGCCGGGCCATGTCCTGCACCGCAGCCATGCGGCCGGTGGCGGAGGTGGCGGAAGCGGTGGACGTGGGCGAAGAGGAGGTGGAAGCGACCATGGGGGAAGGAGCGGGGAGCAGCGAGCGAGGGGCTAAGAGTGAAAGGTACGATGGCCGGGGATGGGGATGAGCGTCGAGGCTGGCTCTCCGCTCCAAACTCCCTGCTCCCCGCTCATCAGCAGATCCGGCCGCGCTTGCCCGCGGTGCTGTGGCCCGGGGGATTGACGCCGATCCAACGCTCGTCGATCGGCTCACTGGCGCGTTGGTAGCGGCAATCGCTGGAAATGCGCAGGCGGTTGTCGCTGCGATTGTCGAGCGAGGCGTGGACGAGGAACATGCCGAAAGTGATGAAGTCGCCAGCCTCGAATTCGGTGGTCAGCCAGCGGCCGCCGAACTTGTTGCGCACGGTGGGTGGGTTGTGGGAGAGGGTGCCGGTGAAGGTCCAGCCGCCGTTCTTGGCCTTCTCGGCCTCGTTGGGCTTGTTTTCGCAGAAGGCGTCGACGTCGCGGTAGACGTAGCTCTCCAGAAGGTCCATGCGCTTGTGCGAACCCTCGAGTACCATGAGGCCGCCGAGCGCGAAGGAGATGTCGCCGTAGGGCACCCAGCAGGTCATGTGCTTGTGCGTGCCGCGGCCCATGTAGGGGAGGTCGCAGTGGGGATTCGTGCCCTTGCCGGGACCGATGGCGCGCAGCCAGGTGAAATCATAGTGGCGGACCGACTCGCCGTAGAACTTGGCGTAGAACTCGGGCAACACGCCGGTGTAGAGCAGATCCTGGACGGCGGGGTTGTTGTTCGTCAGCTCGGGCTTGAAGACGTAGCCGGAGCCGGGCTTGCACACGCCTTCGATGGTCGGGAAAGCCTCGTCGAGCACGCCCGCAGCGGCGAGTCCGTCGGTGAGGCTGGCGCGGGCGGCGAGGACCTTGTCGCGGTCGAGTCCGCCTTTGATGTAGAGGTAGCCGTCGCTGTCGAAGCGGCGGTGCAGCTCCGCGACATCGTCGATGGCGTCGCGCGAGTCGCGCAGCAGGCCGACCTTGTCATCCGCCATGTCGAGGGCATGGCCATAGGAATAGAGCTGGGGCAGCGTGGTAGTCGTGCTCATGGTGCCAAGATAACCGGGAACGGGTCCGGATTAAATGGTTGAAGTGGGAGAAGTCATGTAAATTTTGGGTGGATGCCCGTGGCCCCCAAATACCGCTCCGAACCCTGGCTGCAGAGCCCCCTGCGCACTGCGGTAGGGGAGATCGAGCTGGCCGGCCTGCTGCGCAATGTGCCGGGCATTGACCCGACGGGCATGCGGATTTTGAGACGCTTCACGCTGGTGCTCATGGTGGAGGGCCGGGGCTATTATCGGGATGCCCGGGGGGCGAAACTGGACCTGACCCCGGGTGATGTGGTGGTGGTTTTTCCCGAGATCGCCCATGCCTACGGGCCCATGCCCGGGACGGAGTGGACGCAGATCTATTTTGTCTTCGACGGCCCACAATTCCAGCTCTGGCGGGCGCAGGGCCTACTCGCGCCCGAGCATCCGGTGTTGCGGCTGGGCGCGGTGGATTATTGGCGGCGGCGCCTGCAGGAGGTGGTCAAGAGCGAGCCCTTGCACAGTGCCGGGGCGCCGTTGCGCGCGCTCGGGCGCCTGTTGCATGTGCTGACCGACATGGTGGCCGCGGACACCGAGACCACGCGCCAGGCCGGTCGCGATGCCTGGCTGGAGAAAAGCCTGCGCCTGCTCGGGGACCGCGGCGCGTCCGGCTGGCCGACGCCGCAGGAAGTGGCCGGGACGGTCGGCCTGAACTACGAGAATTTCCGCAAGCGTTTCGTCCAGCTGACCAAGGAGTCCCCGGGCCGCTACCAGAAACGTCGCCGGCTCGAGTGGGCCTGCGCCGCCATCTATCATGGCGAGAGCTCGCTGAAGCAGATCGCCGACACCCTCGGGTTCTGCGACGTGTTTCACTTCTCCAAAGCCTTCAAGCAGGAGATCGGGTTCACGCCTTCCGACTACCGGCGACGCGTGCGCGGGCACTGAGGCGGGGTTGGGGCTAGAAACGGAGCGGCACGAGGACGTGGGTCAGTACCGGCGCGCCTCCCTTGATTTTGGGCAGGAACAGCCAGGCCCCGAGCGTGCGCAGAATGTTTTCCTCGGTACTGGGCGTGAAGGTCCGGTCGAGGCTGACATGCAGGACGGTACCGTCTGGTGTAATGGTCAGATCAGCGGTTGCATCGGCGGGATATCCTTCCGTGGACGCGAACTGCGGTGGCATTAGCAGCAAAGGCTGTGCGGGCCGGCTGGCCCCGGGATTCTGTTCCAGCCAATGCCGGACCGCGGCGGCGTGAATCACGCGCTCCCGGCGGTAAAAGTATTGATCCCCCAGTGACGACACATTGGTCCTGACCTCCCGGCCGGCGGAAAAAAGCAGGACAAAGGCGGAGGTTTTCTCACGCCCCAGAAACGGGGAGGTTGAGAATTTAACCGGTGTGGGCCGCCCCGCCAAAAGATCAGGCAGTTGTCGCACGCGAATCTGGGCCTTCGGCGGGTGGGTGTCGTCCTTAAGGAAGGCGGATTCAAAGACGACGAGGGCAACGTAGCAGTCGGCCAGATCGCTGGTGGTCGTGATCGTGGCGGAAAATTCGACGTAGCCACCGATGGTCGCTCCCGGCGTGAATTTATCGACGTCGAGTTCGGACGCGGCGCTGATCAATTGCAGGCCCTCTACCCGCATGGCGTCCAAGGTGGCGGTCCCGGCGGCATAGCGTTCCACCCGTTCGGTCGTAAGGGGGATGTTTCCCCGCAACCGCAGTCGTCGTCCGCCAGCGATAATGCACGGTTCTTCTTTCTCAACGGCTACGACTGCCTGCGGTTTCCCATCGTGTTCGGCCATCAGGACGGTTGGGTGGGCGGGCGCGGTCAAAGGGGCTGCCCACCCAAAGGTGGCCAGAAATAATCCGCCAATGGCCGTACCAATCTTCCGGGATTGCATGCAGCACAGCATTACCACCGGTCCGGCAAGTGTCGAGATTGGCCTCGATCGCCGGGACAATGTCGCCCCTTCTGCGGGTTTCCGTGATCGGTCGTTTACGAGGCTCAGGGTCCGTGCTGAGTAATCGGCTGCTCCAAAGGCAAAACCGCCGTGGCGCGGACTTGCGGTCCTGGCCACGGCGGCGGGGGAACTAACACGGGCCCGTTCAGGTGGTGCGGGCGGTTTGGTCCCAACCTTCCGGCCAGACGGTGCCGGGGATCGGGCGCCAGAAGATGTCCTTGTCGATGCGCGGGGGATGGTGACGGTATTGCTCCGTCAGCCGGAGCTTTGTCTTCAGGTGCTTCACCAGGTTCTCACCGTAGAAGAACGTGTTCTCGGCAACGCCCGAGAGCACGAGCACCTCGTGCGGCGTGGTTTCAAGCAGGGAGATCAGGCCGCGGATGTTGGCCAGCTCGAGGTCGATGGCGGCCTGGAGTTTCTTCTCGCAGGCGGCCTTGGTGGCGGCATCGGCCCCCGGAGCAAGATAACCGTAGACGTTTTCGCACCAGGCACAGACGTTGCGCAGACTCGTGACCCAGTGCAGGTAGGCGCGGACGCGGTCGCGGAGGTCGGTGAAGACAACAAGTGCTTCGCCGGACAAAGTCTGGGCGAGTTTGTCGAGCCGGGCGATCAGCGGGTTGAGCTTTGCGAGGACGTGGGTGTCCATGTCGGCCGCCATCTTGGCGCCGGATTCGCGGGTGATGAGATCGAAGAGCACATCCTTGCCGAGATCGTTCAGGCCGGGGTTGTTGTGCTGGAAGCAGCCGTGGCGCTCGTAGTAATCGCGGTCGGCGGCGGGCACGGCCTCGATGTCGGGGACGAACGGGCGGTCCCAGGTGCGCTGCCAGCAGAAGCCGAAGGCGCAATAGAGTCCGACCATGGGTTGCCACAGCAGGGCTTCCTCAAACTCCTTCCAGGCGCCGCTCAGCGTGGCGGCCTGCGCGGGACCGACGAGTTGCGTGGCAAACTCGGTGAGCACCTGTTCGACGGGTTTCTCGGGGAAGAATTGCACGGCGCGGATGATGGCCGGATTCGGCCAGTACGGCGCCTGGCCCGTGTTGGTCAGGCCGCCGAGGGCGCTGACGCGGTTGAGGCCGGTCTCGCGGACGGCGGTCAGCTTCTGATGGAGCAAGCGCGGGAACGGCAGGCCAAGCAGGGGCTCGTGATTCATCACGCCGGACGCGGAATAGTGCAGAACCGGATCGACGCCGGCGGAACGGGCGGTGGCGAGAGCGGTCTTTTCGGACTCGTCCATCGTGGTGTGGAACAGGCTGCCGGCGACGGCCTGGTTTTCCGGGTACTTCGGGTGGGCGTAGGGCACGTGGTAGCCGCGCACGTTGAGTGACGGCGCCTCCCAAGTGACGTGGCCGCCCATCTCGGCCTTGATGTGCTCGTGTTCGACCTTGAAGGGCTCGATGCGGAGTATGACGTCGAACTCCGGGTTGATTTCCGCCGCCGCGGTGCGGAGGTTCTTGAGATAGCGGCCGATGCTCTGACCGGCGGACTGCGCGATCTTGTCGTGGTTGCGCCACTCGCGGATCATGTACGGACCGCCGTTGCGTCCTACGTACAGGGAGGACGTGTGTTCGAAGCCCGCGCCGGAGTCATTCGTCCAAACGGACATGTAGCTGAGATCCGGCACGGAGCGCATGATCTTCTGCAGGGCCTCGCGGTAATGGCGCTGCACGATAGGGTGGTCCTGCGCCATGGTGTAGCGCGGGAGCTTGGAGCGGAAGGGATGGTCGACGCGGGCGCCGCGGAGTGACGGGTATTTCGTGAAGAAGCGCTCCGGCAGGGTGCGGGGCTCAAACATGACCACGCCGGGCTTGAGCCCGTATTTGCGACCGAGGTCGGCCAGGCTCACCAAGTGGTTGAGATTGGCGTCGAGGTAGAGGGCGGGCCAGATGCCCTTCGTCAGCGGCGTGTCGACGAAATGGTTGAAACCGGGCGCGTAGGTGTAGAACTGCGGATAATATTCAAACGGGACGAAATCCTCGTACGGCATGTGCGCCTGCAGGCCGTTGACCTCGCAATGCGTGAAGCCCGCCTCGGCGAGCGACGCGACATAGTGCTCCTGATCGAACTTGCGCGCGCTGCGCCAGTACTGCGTGTAGCAGGCGTCCCAATGCGGGCGGTGCCAGCCGAAGGTGGCCGGCAACCAGAGACCGGCCGCCAACTTTTCGCGCGTGAAGTCGCTGGTGCCCGTGGCGAGCAGGCGCACGGCGGCATACAGGAAGGAACCGTGGCTGGCGCAGATCTCGCCACTGCCGTCATCGGCGATGCGGATCCACGTCCAGGCCTTGGCGTCCTTCGCTTTGGAGGGGAGCCTCGCGGGCAGGCCGCGCGAGGCGAGAGTGATGGAGACACCTTGGCCAGGAGTACCGATCTGGGCGCCGGTGAGCCGGGCGAGTTCGACCGCCGCGGTGATTTCAGCGGGCTCGGCCGAAGCGGGGTGACTGACGAGTTTCAAGGACAGGGGATGGGGCGTGGACATAAGAATACACGGAGGTTCAAACCTGCGTCAGGTGAGGCAAACGCAAAGCGGGGCGAAATCCAAGTTACACCAAACAAATCCCAAAATCTGCATCACTGCCGGCTCGGCCTCGTCGCACGGGCTCGGTGGAATCGGCATGGTGTCGCGCCGGGAGGGCGGTCCGGAGTCCTTGCTCCGCGATCCGTTGCCTGGGTGCGGGGCCCCTTTCTCTCCATGTCCCACGACCTGCTCACTCTCGCTGATCTCGAACCGCCCATGGGCGACCTCTTCACCAACCGACGTTTGGACGCCGGTCGTTCGGTGTGGAGCGCCCCGTTGCCCGGTGAACGCGAGGTGCCCAAAAAACGCATCCTGCACCAGCGGGTGGTGCGGTTGCACGGTCCCGCCAGGGTGCACCGTCTGGGCATCCGGCGCGGCCAGGGCTATCACAAGTGCGGGAGCCGGCAGGATCTGGACTGGGTGACCGGCGTCCGCGTGCTGGCCTACACCGGTGGAAGTTGGCGCGTTATCCTGCAGAAGGACGGGCTGGGTCCCGATGTGCCGGGCGCGGTCAGTTGGTTCAGATTGCCGCGTATTGTCACCACCGGGGTGATCATCGAGTTGCGCCGCGCCGGCATCGATGGCGGCTGGACCTCTTGGAATCTCGCCATGTCCGCCTTCATCCTCGAAGGCGAGCCGCTCGCATCGGTCGCTCCGCGGGATGAGCGGTTGTTGCAGACGAAGGGCATCGATCTGCAGCGGCTGCCGGCCGGAGTGAAAGCGCTTCAGCAGAACGGCGAGGTGCGCTACCGGACGAAGGACTTTGAAGTAGGCTTTGCGCTGGGGCGCCCGGGCTTTTCGTTTCTCGGCCTGCACATTGAGGACCGCGCCAACCTCGGCAGGAACCTGCTCGCGACCCGGCCGCCGCTCTTCAACCAGGGGCCGCAGCTCCATCCGGTGGGCGCAGCACCGGTGATCGCACCGTCGGTGCGCTGCGCGATCGAGGGCACCGTGGTCGTCAAGGGCGGACAGGTCACGTATGACCTCAAGGCTGACGGGCAGCACTACCGGCTCGCGTGGACGGTGAGTGCGCATGGGCTCACCTTGCGCGCCGTGCGCACGGCCAAGCAGTCAGCCCTCGCCTGGCACAGTGCCGCGTGGATGGTGGGCCTGCGCAACAGTGCCGCGCCTTCCCATGTACTCGGGAAGTTGCTGACGACCGGTGAGACCGGCGCCGTGGCGCTGCCCGCCTTGCTGACGTTGCCGGCCTTCGGCAGCTGGGAAATCGGTTCGTCGTCTCCGGCTGGCTGGGTCCGCAGCGACTGCCAGCGCTCCCTGGACCTGAACACGCTGGAACTGAAGGTTGGCGAAAAGCGCACGGCCGAAGGGCTCTACCTGTTGCCGGCCGGCACACACCGCACGACCTTCACGCTCCGACCGAAAAGCCCGCCCGAGCTCCTGCGCGCCGATGCCCCGGCCGTGGCCAAACGCGCCGTGGCTCGCACGCAATGGACGGCGCTGACCTTCCGCACCGACACCGCGACGCTGAGCAACAACGGCGCTTCGATGCATTGTCCGATCTGCATGGACACCTGGGCTGCCATCACGTGGCCGCAGGGTGAGATCTTGCCCGGCTTGCCTGCGGTCGATTTCCTGCGACTTTCCCTCGAACGCTGGCTGACCGGCGGCCCCGGTTACGCGGCGGGCCGGTTGCTCTTGGACGGCACGTCCCATGATGCGGACGACGAATACCTGCAGACCGGCGCCTCCGCGCTGCGCGGGTTGGGCGAGTACCTGCGGCATGCGGCCACGCCGGCGTGGTACCGCGAGTTCAAACCCTACATCAGCCAAAAAATTGCCGCGGCCCGTGACCGCGATCTGGACGGCGACGGTCTCATCGAGAGCATGCACCGCACCGGCGTCAGCGGCACGAACCAGTGGAGCACCTGCTGGTTCGACGTGATTTCCTTTGGTTGGAAGGATGCCTTCGCCAATGCGATCCTGTACGGCGCGCTGCTCGAACTCAGTGCCGGACTGGTGCGCTTTGGCGAACTCGAAGGCGCGGAGAAGCTCGCCAACTGGTCCGGCTGGCTGCGCGCCAACTACCGCAACACGTTTTGGAACGAGGCCACCGGCTGGCTGGCCGGCTGGCGTTGCCGTGAGGACAAATTGCATGACTATGCGTTTCTGCCGATCAACGGCGCCGCGATCGCGGAGGGTCTGCTGTCTCCCGCGGAAGGCCGGCTGGTGCTCCGCCGGTTGCTGGCAGAGGCCAAAAAAGTCGGGATGCCGGATCCTGCGCTGGGCTTGCCCGGCAATCTCTGGCACATTCCGGATCACGATCTCTCGGACATCATGCAGGGTTATCCGCTCGGGTATTATCAGAACGGCGGACGCACGCATTCGCAGACGCGGCATTTTGTGAACGCGCTGTACCATTGCGGCCTGCAGCGCGAGGGCGACGCGATGTTGAAACGCCTGTGCGTAGGGATGGCCGAGGCCAAGGTCTTTGGTGGCAACCAGAGCGGGGTGGACTGGCGCTACTGGGACGACCGGCCCTGCGGCTACGAGGGCCTGCTCACGGACCAGTTCGGCGTGCTTGAGCCGGTTTTCGCCCGCTGGGGGAAACTGCGCCGGACCTGACCGGCTGGTTGCGGATCCGCCAGGCGAGTGGACTCGTGTCCTCCGCCGCGCGGAACGTGCGGTAGAACGTCGTGACGTCCTCAAAGCCGCACTCGTAGCCGATCGACGTCACGGACCGGCCGGTCTCGCGCAAGAGCAGCCGGGCATGGGTGAGGCGGTGGCGTTGGATGGCGGCGAGCCAGGTCTCGCCGGTCGCCGTGCGGAAGAGTTGGGTGAAGTGCCGACGGCTCAGGCCCAGCGAGCGTGCCGCCGCATCCACCGACTGGCGGTGGTAGAACGTGCGCGCCAGCTCCTCGGCGTAGGCCGTCACGCGGGCGAGCGCGGGCTGGCCGGGTTTGGGCGCGACCGTTGGCGGACGACGTTCGGCCGCGCGGGCCAGATGGCCCAGGGCCTGCCAAGCGAGGCCGGTGATCATCAGGTCGGCCC
The DNA here is from genome assembly GCA_046346755.1 of Opitutaceae bacterium. GTDB lineage: Bacteria > Verrucomicrobiota > Verrucomicrobiia > Opitutales > Opitutaceae > UBA6669. The sequence goes on from JAXMHM010000033.1 coordinate 80,241, forward strand.
CGGGACGCGCGAGGGTCTGCTCATGCAGCAGATGACGGATGAGGCTGCGCCATTCCACGCTCCAGACCGGGGCGGGGAAGTGCCGGAAGGCGGAAAATAGTTCCGAGGAGGAGGCGAAGGGCCGCTGCGCCAGACAGAGGGCGTATAGCGCCAGTGGTCGAGCGCCTTCGTCCTCGATGTGATGGCGCGTGCCCGCCGGAACCAACACCACATCGCCGGCGCTGAGCGGCACACGGTGGTCCGGACGCACGAGCCAGCCGGCGCCGGAGAAAATCAGGAGGACCTTCAGGTAGTCGTGTCGCACCGGCTCCATGCGGAAGCCGCGGGCGTGGTGGCTTTCCAAGACAAAGACCCCGGTGGCCGGCAGGTTGACGGTGACGGGCTGGCTGGCATGCGGGTCGAACATGGGGAGCAGTCAAACGAACCGTGCCCGATATGCCAATAGCGATCACCCGGGCTGCCACGACGCCGACGGTCGGGTCTGCTAGACTCTCGACACCCCATGATCCTGACCGAAGAATTTGCCTTTCAGAGTATGCGTCGCACCTGGCAACCTGTGGCCAATGCCCCGGCCCTGCCGCCCGGTGGCGTGATGGGTTACACCTTGCTGGAGACGGAGCTGGTCATTGCCCGTTTTGCGAATGGCGATCTGCTCGCGGCTGACACGGCCTGTCCGCACAAAGGCGCCCGGCTCGCCAACGGTTGCATCCGGGACGGTCACCTGATGTGCCCGTATCACGGCTGGACCTTCGATGCCGCCGGCGCGTGCCAGTCGATCCCGTCGCTGCTCCAGCCCAATCCCGACAAGCTGGCGCTCTCCCACCTGCACACTTATCGCGTGCAGGAGCGCTACGGATTCATCTGGGTCAAGCTGGACGATGCACCGATGGCCGACGGGCGGATGCACGAACTGCCGGCGGTGCCGGAGTTCGAGGACCCGCGCTGGTCGTACCGGCTGGGACCGCCCATGGCCTTTGCCGCCGGCTGGCGGCGCGAGGTCGAGAACTACCTCGACATGACGCATTTTGCCTTCGCGCACAGCAGCACGCTGGGGGTTTGCGCCGATCCGCGGATCAAGGACATGAAGATCATCACGCATCCGGATGGCGGCTATCAGATGGACGCGCCGTTTCCCGCGCTCGACTCGACGCATGAGATGCCGGGCAAGTTGCAGAGCGCGCATCACCGCATGCAACGCAGCTGGCTGCCCAATTTCACCACCATCCGCCAGAGCTTCACCGACGGCGACGAGCGCGTGCTGGTGCACATCCCGTCGCCGAACACGCGGGAGAGCTGCACCTGTTTCTGGTCGCTGGCGATCTCCCCGGGGTTCAACGGACCACCGCCGGAGGCCCAGATCGAATTTGCCATCAAGGTCCTCGACGAGGACCGGCGTATGTGTGAGCAGCAGATCCCCCGCGAGGTGCCGATCAACCCCGCGCGCGGCGGCTGGGGTGTGCTGGTGATGCCCGGGGATACCCTCGCCAACACGTTTCAGAAACAGCTCCGTCGCTGGCTGCAGGCGGGGAAGACGGAAACACCGGTCTGAAGCTGGATCCAAGCAAACCAAACCTGGGTGCCGTCAAGCGGCACCCCTACACTCTGGTGTCATCGTAGGGGCGTCGCTTGACGACGCCCGTTTTCCTTTCCGCTGATCAGCCCCGCGTGCCGTTGAAGGCGCTGATCGCGTCGACCATGGCCACGATGTTGGCGACTGGGGTGCGGGCCTGGATGTTGTGGATGGTATTGAAGACGAAGCCACCGTTGGGGGAAAAGGTCTCGAGCCGCGCGGTCACTTCACGGCTGACTTCCTCCGGCGTGCCGAATGGCAAAGTGCGTTGGGTGTCCACCCCGCCGCCCCAGAAGACAATGCGGTCGCCAAAGTCGGCCTTGAGCCGCACGGGATCCATGTCCTTGGCGGAGCATTGCACGGGGTTCAGGATGTCGAAGCCCACGTCGATGAAGCGGTTGATCAGCGGCCGCACGGCGCCGCACGAATGCTTGAAGGTTTTCCAGGAGGTGTGACGGTGCACCCAGTCGTTGATGCGCCGGTAGTAGGGCGCATAGAGCTCGTCGAAGGTGGCAACCGAACAGAATTGAGAGTTTTGTGTGCCGAAATCGGTGCCACAGACCATGAGCACGTCCATTGTGTCGCCCGCGAGGGCGGCAAACGTGGCCAGGTTTTTCAACGCCACCTCGCACTGGTACTCGAAGATTCCGTGGATGTAGTCGCGGCGCTCCACGAGGGAGACATACCATTCGCTGACGTCGCGGATGCCCTTCGGGTGCTTGAGGAAGGCGGCCGGCACCAGTGCGATGTCACCGAAGCCCGTGCCCCCGATGCCGGAAACCACGGCCCGGGTCTCGCCGCGCACGCGATCGAATTCCTTTCGCCAATGCGCGCGATCCTCGGCGCCGAGCAGTTTGAATTCCTCGCAGTTGTCCTCCGGGTTGAGCTTGTCCTCGTCGATCGGTTCCTGCCGGACAATGGCATCGAAGAAGTAGCCGCTGGCGGGCATGTGACCGCTGGGCGGAACGGTGTTGTCGCCTTCCGGAAACAGATAGACGTCACCGGAGGGATCCTCGCGCGGACGAAAACCACCGGGCACCAGCACGACCTGGCCCCACGGGGTGCGCCACTCGTGCCAGTCTTCGTTGGGAAAGCCGAACATCGTGCCGCGACCGTTGGCGGCCACGCAGTCGGAGCCGAGGACGCGGGCGAGATCGTCTTCGACCTCGCCCAGCATTTGAAAGGGTTCGCTGACCTTCACCGGGTGTCGGGGAAGGTCATAGTGCTCGCGGAGCGCCTCAACGCAGCTCACGTGCAGGCTGGTGAGACCGGTGCTGCCGAAGTCAACCGGCACCGGCCCGGGTTGGTGGGCGAGGGCGCGGCGGACTTTTTCCCGGGAGGTCATGGGGTGGGCAGCAACGGTATCAAATTGAGCATGCGGTGCAGCTTGTTGCAGATGATGTGTCCGCAGCCCTCCACGTGCAGCGTGTCGCATTCGGTGCCGAGGATGAAGGGATGTCCGGTGGCGCGCATTTTCTCCTCGAGTTCGTCCGCCATGACCTTGACGGCATCGGGCGGCGTCAGCTGATCGGAGTAGAAGCGCTTCGAAGGCAAATTGCCGTAGAGCACGATGTCCTTGGGGACAAGAGTGGCGTCCTCCCAGAGGCGGCGCGATGATCCGAGGGAGAGCAACGCCGGGTGGAGCGAGCAAAAATCCTTGAGCATGCCATCGGTGATGTCGCCGCAGCAGTGGAAGAGCAGATCGGCGCCGTGGGACTCGAGCAGGCGGGCGATGGCGCGGTTCGGGGCCAGGGCGTAGCGTTCGAAGATGTCGGTACCGGTCGCCAGCTGCTTCGGGGAGAAGAACACCTGGTTGGCGGCCGGTTCGGCGATGAACACCGCCTTGGCGCCCACATCGAGTTGCAACCGGATCGAATGCAGCACGATCGTCAGCGCCAGCTCGAGGGCCCGCTCGACGAGCGCGACCTCGGGCTCCTCCGCGGCCGTCGCGCCGGAGCCGGCGAGGTAGACCGGCATGATCGGATCGGCGAGAAGCTTGGTTGCGAGGGAGAACGGCCCGATGCTCATGCCCACCGGATAGAGAGGGGTGTTCTTCACCACGTGGCGGAGCGCGGCCAGATTGGCGGCCACGCGGGGCGGAGGCGGGCTGGCAGCGAGGGCAGCAGATAACCGGGTGACCGCGTCGGCTCCGGGGTCCTCGGCAAAGTGGTGGGTGTCGACGTCTGCTGCGGACACGCCGAGGAGCGTGAGAAGCCAGGCCTTTTCGAGGCGCAGATCCATGAGCGGAAAGGCGAGCGGCGTGCCGAAAGTCACCGCGGTCTCGGCGATCACCTCGCCAAGCCTTGGCCCGTCAAGCAGAATGGCGGCCGGATCGGAGTGCCGGTGGAGCACGATGTCGGCGCCGATCGGCATACGCAGGTTAGTGGCGGCGAGTTGGAGGAGGTAGGCGCGGGACATGGGGACGGAGCGGGATGCTTTCGCGCTGACGGCCGGCGCGTTCAGAAAGGGGAGACTCAGGCCGCCTCGCCCACGAGTTTCAGCGCGACGTTTACCGCACCACCGGCGTCGTCGGAATAGCCGTCGGCCCCGATCTCGTCGGCAAAAGCCTGCGTGATGGGCGCACCACCGACCATCACCTTGAGGTTCGGCAGATTGGCCGCCTTCAGGAGCCGCACGGCCTCCCGCATCGCGGGCATGGTGGTCGTGAGGAGGGCGGAGAGACCGACGATGTGGGCGCCGTGCTCGCGGGCGGCGGCGACGTAACGTTCGGGGGTCACATTGGTGCCGAGGTCGACCACGGCGAAGTTGGCGCCCTTCCACATCATGGAGACGAGATTCTTGCCGATGTCGTGCAGGTCGCCCTGCACAGTGCCGATCACGACGGTGTATTTGGGTTTGATGCCGGCCGAGACCAGTAGGGGTTCGAGCAGCTTGAGCGCTTCCTTCATGGCCCGGGCGGCTACGAGCATTTCAGGCACGAAGATTTCATTGCAGCGGAACTGCTCGCCGACGAGCGCCATGCCTGGCACGAGGCTCTGGTCGACGATTTCCTGCGGCTGGCTGCCGGCCGCAAGGAGTTCCTGGGTGAGACGGATGGTGTCGATTCGCTTCCCGCCGGCGACAGCCATTTTGAGATCAATGAAGTGCGACATGCCTTCTTCTAGAAATTCCCCCGGAAAGTGGCAAAGCGGAAGGGTGCTTCGTTCTCTTAATGCACACATTTATTCCCATAATCTACATGCCCAGGGCATTGTCTCGTCCGCCGGATGGACGGAAGCTCAGACTGTGCTTACGCGTGTCCGCAACAGCCGCCGCGTGCGGCCTGCCCCCGGAAAATTCGGAACTGCCCGCGACCGACCTTCCGCTCTCGTTCTGGTCCTGCGCGTCACCTTAACATGATGACTCCACTCGAACGCTTTCATGCCTGCATGAATTACCAACCGGTCGACCACGTGCCCAATCACGAGGTCGGGGTGTGGGTGCAGACCAAGCAACGCTGGCGCGAGGAAGGGCTCGCGACGGATGATCTGTCCTGGGACTGGTTTACGGGCGAGCCGCGGTGGGAGATGGATCCACGCGAGTACATCGACGTGCGTTTCGACATGGTGCCGCCGTACGAGGAGAAGGTCCTCAGTCGCGACGGCGATACCGAGATTATCCAGCGGAGCAACGGCGTGATCTCGAAGGCGCTCATTACCGGCGAGGCCGAGGGCATGCGCGCGAGCATGGATGAATACCTGAGCTTCCCGGTGAAGACGCCGGCGGACTTCACGGCGTTGAAGCAGCGTTTCCGGGCCGCCTCACCGGTCCGTTACCCGGCCTACTGGCGGGAGTTCCTGCTGCCCGCCTGGCAGCAGCGGAAGCATCCGCTGATTCTGGGCAAGAACTGTAGCACGCTCGGGTTCTATTGGCGCGCCCGCGAATGGATGGGCACGGAGAACCTCAGCTTCGGGTGGTATGATGAACCCGCGCTGATGCATGAGATGATGGAATTCATCGCCGACTTCACGATAGAGACCTCGCGGCCGATTCTCGAAGCGGGCGTGAGGCCGGACTATGTCTTCATCAACGAGGACATGAGCATGAAGAACGGCCCGCTGCTCAGCCCGGCGACCTACCGGACGTTTATCCTGCCGCACATGAAACGGCTGGTGGCGTTCTACAAATCAGCCGGCGTGAAATGGGTTGTGGTCGACACGGACGGCAACTGCGAGCTGCTCATCCCGCATCTGATGGAATGCGGCGTCGACGCCATCTGGCCGCTGGAGCGCACCGCCGGGATGGACCCGTTGGCCATTCGTCGGAAATTTGGCCGGGATCTGCGCCTGTGGGGCGGCGTCGACAAGCGCGAGCTGGCGAAGGATTTCGCGGCGATCGACGTGCACCTGCGGACGTTCCAGCCGCTGATCGCCGAGGGCGGTTTCATCCCGACCGTCGATCACCTCGTGCCGCCGGATGTGCCGCTGGCGAACTTCGAGCATTACATGCGGCGCAAGCATCAGCTGTTGCGCGGTGAGGCGTTTTGAAGCCAGGCTGCCCATCCGCGACCGCCCCGAGACCACCACTGCCGGCCATGCACCTGAAATTGATTTCCTGCAATGTGTTCCAGCGCGAAGCTTCGTGGTGCATCGCCCGCTCGCCGCACGTCATTGATGTTGAGTACACGGAGCTCGGGGAACATGCGCGGAGCGCCGGGTTGCGGCAGCTGATCCAGGGCAAGATCGACGCGGTCGACGCGGCGGGAAAGGCGTATGATGCCATCCTGTTGTTGTTCGGCTTGTGCGGCAACGCGACGGCCGGCCTGCAGGCGCGGAAAACGCGGCTGGTCATTCCACGCGCCCATGACTGTTGCACAATTTTACTGGGGTCGCGGGCCAAGTATGCGGAGCACTTTGCCCATGCGCCCAGCACGCCGTTTTCCTCGGCCGGCTATCTGGAACGGGGGAGTTATTTCCTGCGCACCAGCGAGGACGGGGAATCGGCCGTGAAGACAGGGGATGCCTACCAGGAACTGGTCGCGAAGTTTGGGGAAGAGGACGCGCGTTTCATCTGGGCCGAGATGCATCCCGACCACGGCGACAACAAGGCCGTGTTCATCGATCTTCCTCAAACCAGTCACCTCGGCTACGCGGAACAGTTTGCCACCAAGGCGGCGCAAGCCGGCAAGGAAAGCATCCGTTTGCCCGGTGACATCCGGCTGATCGACCAACTGCTCCAGGGAAACTGGCCCGAGCAGGAGTATCTGGTCGTTCCCCCCGGTGGCACCATCGAGGGCGTCTACGACTGGGATCAAGTGATGCGGACGAAGCAAAAGTGAAGTCCGGATGGGCCGACCGGGCTCTCGCGAAATACTTTCTTAACCTATCCATGCACCATTCATTCACCTCCCGCCCCTTGAAACTCGCCGCAAGTCTGCTCGGTTTGCTCCTTTTGACGCCGCTCGGCTACGGACTCGAACGCTATGTGTCGCCACAGGGCAGTGATCGGAATCCCGGCACGCTTGAAGCGCCGTGGCAGACGTTGGAGGGCGCGCGCGATGCGGTGCGGGCGTGGCGAAAGGCACAGCCGGCGGGCGCGGGCGAGGCGGTCACGGTGTGGCTCCGAGGCGGCACGTATCCGCTGGCGCGCACGTTTGAGCTCTTGGCGCAGGACAGTGGCACGGCGACGGCGCCGGTCACCTTTGCCGGCTACCCGGGGGAAAGCGTCCGGATCACCGGCGGACGGGAGATTCCGGCCGCGGCTTTTGGTCCGGTGCGCAGCGCGGATGCCTTGCGCCGGTTGCCGCCTGAATCGGTGGCCCACGTGCGCGAAGTCGATCTGCGGGCGCTGGGCATCACGGACTATGGCCGGCACCGGCAGTTTGGTCATGGCTGGCCGGTGGTGCCGTCGCCGCTGGAGCTCTTTTGGAATGACGCTCCGCTGCCGCTGGCGCGATACCCGAACCAGGGAGCGATCGCGCTTGGGCCGATCCTTGATCCCGGCTCGATGCCGCGCACGGGAGATTACAGCAACCGCGGGGGGCGCTTTCAGTACACCGATCCACGCCACGCCCGCTGGGCCGGGGTAAAGGACGTGTGGTTGAGTGGGTATTTCAACCACGGCTATGCCGACGACACGATTCTCGTGGCGGCCATCGACGTGGCGAAGCAGGAGGTGACGCTGGCGGCGCCGCATCTGTATTCGCTGGCGAGCGGCCAGAATTTCAACCTCTACGTCGCGCGCAATCTTTTGGAGGAACTCGACGAGCCCGGCGAGTGGTACGTCAATGCGGAGTCCGGCCGTCTCTATCTCTGGCCCACGGGCGATGTGGCGACGGCGCGCGTGTCGGTCTCGGTGGTCGAGCAGGCGCTCGTCGCGCTCGATCATGTTTCCTTCTGCACCTTGCGCGGACTGATCATCGAGGAAGGCCGCGCGCTCGGGTTGTCGATCGAAGGCGGCTCGGACAACCGCATCGAAGATTGCGTCGTGCGCAATCTGGGCACCGCCGGCATCATGATGGGGCAGGGGGCGCGGCAGACCTTTCCCCACGTCACCGCCGACGACTATACCGGCGTGCCGGCCTCCCGCGAAGTGGGCAGTTATCATTCCCACCATTATCTCAACACCGCCTGGGATCGCGATGCGGGCGTGCGGCACAGCATCGTCGGCTGCGAGGTCTACAACACGGGTTCCGGCGGCATCTTCCTCGGGGGCGGCAGCAAGCCGCAGTTGCGCCCGGGGCACAACGTGGTCACCGATTGCCGCATCCACGATTTCAACCGGCGCAACAAGGCGGGCGCCTCCGGCGTGGTCGTGGATGGTTGCGGAAACCGCGTTGCGCACAATGAAATCTATAACGCCGACCTGCAGGGCATCCTGGTCAAGGGCAACGAGCACGTCTTCGAATTCAACCATGTGCACCATGTGGCGCAGAATTCGAACGATGCCTCCGCCTGGTACGTGGGCCGCGACCCGAGCGACCAGGGGAATGTCGTGCGTTGGAATTTCTTTCACCACGTCGGCCGGCCCGACCGGAAGTGGACGATGGGTGTTTATTGTGACGACGCTTCCGCCGGCGTGTTGATCGAGGGCAACGTGTTCTATCGCGTGGCTTCCTTTGGCACCGTCTACAGCAACGGCGGACAGGATATCGTGGTGCGGAACAACATCTTCATTGAAGGCTATGGACCGGCCTATCAGCTGAAGTCCATGTGGTACGATTTCGCGCAGGAAGGCATCCCGTACTATTTTGGGGAGAAGGGTCTCTACACCAAGCGGCTGACCCAGTCCGTGGACATCCGCAAGCCGCCGTACAGTGAGCGCTACCCGCTGCTCAAAAACTGGCTGGACCTATTGCCCGACGGCAAAACCTACGTCGGCATGCGGCCGGCGAGAAACGTGTTCACCGACAATGTCCTGGTGAAACACGAGGAGACCGTGCGCCTGGTGGGCCAGTACGCGCAAACCGACTTCGACGGCAACTTCATGACGCAGAAGGATCCGGGCTTCGTGGATGCCGCCGCGCTGAATTTCCAGCTCAAGGACGACTCCGTTGTCTACAAGGAACTCCCTTCCTTCCAACGGATCCCCTTCGAGCAGATAGGCCCGCGCCCAGTAGGGTCACGTCCCTGATTCTGGCAGAGTCGCGGAATCTCGCGAAGGAGATCGTACTCAGCGATTAAACGCTGGATGCCAGTAAAATGGCTGCCCGGGCTGGGATCGAACCAGCGACCAAGTGATTAACAGTCACCTGCTCTACCACTGAGCTACCGGGCAGTGGCACAAAGAACGGCCAAAAAGAGACTGCCACCACGGCTTGTCAATCTCTCTGTCATGTAAAAAGGGGAAAACTGGGATCATTTTCAAAGTTTTGGTTGCATCGCTCGGACGCGCTCTGTCAACTCGGCTCCCTTTTCCATTACGCCTGCCTCCAATTCCGGAGTCACAGGGGGAACGAAACCATGCAAAAATTCCAACTGACCGTCACTTCGCGCACCGGCACCGGCCGTAGCGCCTCACGCCGCCTCCGCAAGGCCGAGAAAATCCCTGCCATTCTCTATGGCAAGCACACGAGTCCTGAGACGCTGGCTGTGGCCGCTCCTGAATTCGTCAAGCTGCTGAAGGAAATCTCCGGCCGTGCCGCCCTCATCGAGCTCAAGCGCGATGCCGGCACCACCGCCCTTTCCTTCCTCCAGGAAGTCCAGCGCGACCCGATCACCGACAAGTATCTCCACCTCGACCTTCAGGAAGTGAAGGAAAACGAGAAGATGATCATCAGCGTCAGGCTCTCCGTCATCGGCGAGGCCTATGGCGTCAAGACCGAGGGTGGTATCCTCGAGACCGCTTCCCACCGTCTGCGCATCCGCTGCCTCCCGAAGGACCTGCCGGCTTTCATCGAGGTCGACATCACGGAGCTGAAGGTGGGCGAGACCATCCACATCAGCGAACTCAAGCCCCTCCCGGGCGTGGAGTATATGGATGACAAGAACCAGGCCGTCGTCATCTGCGTCGCTCCTCCGGAAGAAGAGGTTGCCGCGACCCCGGATGCCGCTGCCGCTCCTGCGGCCGGTGCCGCTGGCGCTGCTGCTCCCGCGGCCGGTGCCGCTGGGGCCGCCGCTCCCGCCGCTGGTGCGGCCGGTGCTGCCGCCGCCCCTGCCGCCGGTGCCAAGCCCGGTGCCGCTCCCGCCGCCGGTGCCAAGCCGGCCGCTGCTCCCGCCAAGAAGTAATTTCAGTTCCCGGTCCGTCCGCCCGCGGGCGGACCGTTTTGCACGCCGTTCTTTGAGTCTATATGTCCGTCACGCTGATCGCTGGACTGGGCAACCCTGGGCGCGAATACGCCGGCACCCGTCACAATCTCGGTTTTACCGTGGTTGAGGCGCTGGCCGCCGCCGAGGGTCTCAAGTGGAAGTCCGACTCCCGCTTCGAGGCCCGGATCGCCCGTTGGGATGTCCGCCCCGGCCTCACGCGACTGCTCGTCATGCCGCAGACCTACATGAATGAGAGCGGACGCGCCCTGCGCGCGTTGCTCGACTTTCACAAAGTCACGCCCGACGCCCTCATCGCCACCTACGACGATCTCAACATCGCCCTCGGCAGCGTGAAGGTGTCCGTCAGCGGCAGCGCCGGTGGCCACAATGGTGTGGCCAGCCTGCTCGAGCACCTCGGTGGCGGCTTTGTCCGCTACCGGCTCGGCATCGGCGCCAATCGGCCGGCCGGGATGGACCTCAAGGATTTCGTGCTCGGAAAATTTTCATCAGAAGAATCAACCCTCATTGACCAAAAACTAACCACTTTCGTGGACGGCCTCCGCCTGCTGCTTGCCAGCGGCCCGGCCCACGCCATGAACCTCCTCAACCGCCGCGAACACCATGAGCCAGACCAATCGTAACTACAAAGCCACCTTCATCCTCGACAACCGGGGCAAGGAAGACTCCGTCGACCAGATCGTTGACGGGGTGAAGAAGGAAATCGCCGCCGTGCAGGGCGAGGTCACCGCCGTCGAGAATCTCGGCCGCCGCGAGTTCGCGCGCACCACGGATGACAAGTTCCCCGCCGGCGTTTACGTCCAGGTGAATTTCTCGGCTCCGGCCACGGCCCCCGCCCAGCTGCACGAGCGCCTGCGCCTCAACGACAGCGTCTACCGCGCCCTCGTCGAGAGCGTCTGAGCGCTTCCGACCGCTTTCTCCCATGGCCAATCTCAACAAAGTCATGCTCATCGGCAACCTGACGCGCGATCCGGAGCTCCGGGTTACGCCGAAGGGCACGGCCATCTGCACGTTCAGCATCGCGGTCAACCGCAAGTTCAAGGACGACAGCGGCGGTGAACGCGAGGAAGTGACCTACGTTGACATCGAGGCCTGGGGCAAGTCCGGCGAGAACATCTCCAAGTATTGCACCAAGGGCCGCCCGCTCTTCGTCGAAGGCCGTCTGCGCCTCGACCAGTGGGAGGACAAGAACACGAAGGAAAAGCGCAGCCGCATGAAGGTCGTGCTCGAGAACTTCCAGTTTCTCGGTGGCGGCCGCGGCGAAGGTGGTGGTGGCGAGGGTGGGGAAGCCCGCTCGTTTCCGCCCCGCGGCGGCAGTGCGCCCTCCCGGCCTTCCTCCGCCCCGGCTCCGCAGGAGAACCTCGACGAAGACGTCCCGTTCTAAAGCTCTCTTATTTTAACACCAAAAACAACAATCCGGCCGCAGGCCGACACTCATCATGGCTAACAGCGAAGTTCTCCTCCTCAAACCAGTCGACGGCCTAGGCGCCGAAGGCGACCAGGTCAAAGTCCGCGCCGGCTACGCGCGCAATTTCCTCCTGCCCCAGGGCATGGCGGTGCCGCTCACCGTGGCCAATCGCAAGCAGGTCGAGGCTCTGAAGAAGGCCCGCGGTCTCCGCGAGGCCAAGGAACTGGACGGCGCCCAGGCGCTCGCCAAGCAGATCGAGAAGGCCGGCATTGCCATCGCCGTCAAGACCGGCGAGGGCGGCAAGCTCTTCGGTGCGGTCACGGCCCAGGACATTTTCGAGAAGCTCACCGCAGCCGGTGTCACCATCGAGAAGCGCCGCATCCACCTCGGCCAGCCGATCAAGACTCTCGGCAAGCACGAGGTGAAGATCCGCCTGCACCCCGAGGTCAGCGTCGAGCTCAGCTTCGACGTCGTCTCCGAAAACCCGATCGAGCCTGCGGCGTCGTAACGTCCACGTGACGTTCGACCCTGACCGGACATGGCTCTGACGCACGCACCGTCCCGGCGTGGACAGAACGTGCCCGAGCAGACCCTGCCCTCGGCCGCGCCTGACCGCTCCCCTCCGCACAGCGCGGAGGCAGAGGAGCATGTCATCGCCTGCTGTCTGCTCGACGGCAGCGACACGATCGCGCGCTGCCTGGAGTCCCGCATCTCGGCCGAGTCCTTCTATTTTCCGGCGAACCGTCTGCTGTTCGAGATCATCCTCGAGCTCTATCAGAAGAACCCGCCGGTTTCGCTGGAGATCGTCGCGGAGGAACTGAAGACCCGCCGGCAATTGGAGGCGGTCGGCGGCTTTCCCTACCTGATGCAGGTGACGGGGAAGATCCCGACGACGGCCCATGCCGGCTACTTCATCGACAAGGTGCGCGAAAAGCACCTGTTACGCGAACTGATCAAGGCCGCCACGGGCGCCATCGAGCAATCCTACAGCTTCACCGGCGGCCTCGAGGAGTTCGTCGACAAGGTCGAGCAGGACCTTTTCAAGGTGACCCAGGACCGCGTGAGCGACAGCGCTCAGGAGATCAAGGAAGCGATGAAGGAGGCCAACCAAGTAATCGCGAAGCTCCTGATGAAAAAGGGCGAGCTGACGGGCGTCACTTCCGGCTTCAAGGACCTGGACGCCATGACCTTTGGTTTCCAGCGCCAGGAAATGATCGTGATCGCGGCCCGCCCTTCCATGGGCAAGACCAGCTTTGCGCTCAACATCGCCGAGGCTGCCGCCCTGCCGAAGCCCGGCAAAGCCGAACCGGTGCCGGTTTTGGTTTTCTCGCTCGAAATGAGCGCCTCCCAGCTCGCCTTGCGCATGCTTTGCGCGCGTTCCCGGGTGAACATGAAGCTGCTGCGCGACGGCCTGGTCGGCCGGGACGGCCGCGAGGTCAACGCCCTCGGTCAGGCGGCCGAGGAATTCAAGAAATGCCCGATCCTCATCGATGATTCGAGCGGCATGACGATCATGGAGATGCGGGCCAAGGCGCGCCGCATCTACGCCCGCAAGAAACTGGGCATGATCATCGTGGATTATCTCCAGCTCCTCAACGGCAGTGACTCGCGCGCCCCGCGCGAACAGCAGGTGGCCGAAGTTTCCCGTGGATTAAAAGCCATGGCCAAGGAACTCGACCTGCCGGTGCTAGTCCTAAGCCAGCTCAACCGCTCATCGGAAAAGGAAAACCGCACCCCCCGACTCTCGGACTTGCGCGAATCCGGCTCCATCGAGCAAGACGCCGACGTAGTCCTCATGCTTTCCCGACCCAAGGATGCTGACGAAAAATTCCAAACCGCCGCCAACGCGGCGGATTTAATCGTTGCCAAGCAACGTAACGGGCCGGTAGGTGATCTGAAACTGACTTTCCTTCAAGAAATTACGCGCTTTGAAAACTTCACCCCGTAACCTGCTCAACGCGGCTTTTCTTGCCGTTATCTTCGCCCTTTTCGGGGTTCCCGGCCTGTTTGCCCAGGCCGAACTGGGCCGCGCGGCCACCGCCGCGGAAGCGCCCGCCGCACCGCCGCGCATCGGGACCATCACCATCAAGTTCATTGGCATGGCCAATGTCAGCGAGCAGGTGGTCCGCGCCAACATGGTGCTGCGTGAGGACACCGAGCTCGATGAGGCCCTCATCGACCGCGACATCCGGTCGCTTTATCGCACCGGTATCTTCGAGTTCATCGAGGTGAAGCGCGAGCAGCCGTCCCCCAACGTCGTGAACCTCGTCATCGAGGTCACCCCCAAGTTTCGTATCCTGAAGGTGGCCTACGAGGGCAACAAGCAGGTCAATTCCCGCCGTCTGGCCAAGGAGATCAAGACCGTCGCCAACGGCGCCCTCGACGAGCGCCAGATCAAGGAAGACTCGCAGAAAATCTACGAGTACTACCAGAAGCGCGGTTACAACCAGGCCCAGATCAGCTACTCGATCGACCGCAACCGTTCCACCGGTTTCAGCACCGTGACCTTCAAGATCCGGGAGGGCGATCGCGTCAAGATTTCCGTCATCAAGTTCATCGGCAACGACCACGTGAAGGACCGCCGCCTCCGCAAGGAGATGGAGACCAAGAAGTGGAGCATCTTCTCCTGGCTGCTTGGCTCCGGCCGCTTGAAGGACGACACCTTTGACGAGGATCTCATCAAGCTCCGTGACTACTACAAGGAGCAGGGCTACCTCGACATCCAGATTCCCGAGGACAAGGTCACCTTTGATTATCCGAAGCCGGGCAAGCTCGTCATCACCATCCGGGTGAACGAGGGCCGTCTCTACCGCATCGGTGAGATCACCTTCTCCGGCAACAAGCTGTTCCCCAGCCAGCTCCTGCGGCTCGTGCCGCGCCAGCGCAAGGGCATGGTCGTCGTGCCGTCAAAACTCGACAAGGACGTCGAGAGCATCGAGGACTTCTACGGCCGCGGCGGCTATCTCTCCCCCGACACCCGGGTGCGCCTCCTCCGCAAGCCTAACCTGGAGACCGGCAACATCGATCTCGAGTATCAGATCACCGAGGGCGAAAAGATCCAGGTCGAGTCCATTAAGATCGAGGGCAACACCAAGACCAAGAGCATCGTGATCCTGCGCGAACTCGTGCTGGGCCCCGGCGACGTGTTCGACAGTGTGCGCATGAAGATCAGCAAGCTGCGTCTGGAAAACACCCGTTTCTTTGAGGACCCGGTGAACGTCACCGACGAGTCCACGAACATCCCCGGCCGCCGCACCCTCAAGATCGCGGTGACCGAGGCCCGCACCGGTAACCTTACCTTCGGCGCCGGTTTCAGCTCCTTGGAAAAGGCCGTGGTCTTCGCCGAGGTCACCCAGTCCAACTTTGACCTCTTCAACCGCCGCTCGTTCTTCCAAGGTGACGGTCAGAAGTTCCGTCTGCGCTTCCAGATCGGTTCCCAGTCCAGCGAAGTGATCCTGGCCTTTGAGGAGCCTTACTTCTTGGAACGCGAACTGGGTCTCGGCTTCCAGCTCTACCGCACGACCTCCGACTACAACAGCTCGTACTACGAGGAAATCCGCACCGGCGGCACGGTCTACGTGCGCAAGCGCCTCTTCAACTGGCTGGAATCCCAGCTCTCCTACACCTACGAGATCGTCGACATCGCCAACGTCGACCCGAGCGCCCCGCTCAGCATCCGCCTGCTGCAAGGCAAGACCAAGACCTCCCGCGTCGGGCTGACCCTCACCAACGACACCCGCGACAAGCTGATCAACACCACCCGCGGTCACTACGCCAGCCTCGACATGAGCGTGGCCGGCGGTCCGCTCGGCGGCGACAATCACTACTACAAGCTCGAATGGCGTGGCTCCAAGTTCTTCCCGCTCGCCGATTTCCAGGACCAGGTGCTGGCCGTGATCGGCCGTACCGGCGTCGTGGACAGCTTCGGTGACAGCAACAAGAGCATCTCCCGCTCCTTCACGTTTACGGACAACTTCGGCCAGACGCAGACCCAGACGATCAGCTACGTGCCCGGCGTGCCTTTCTACGACCGTTATTTCCTCGGCGGGCCTCAGGATCTGCGCGGCTTTGAGTACCGCGATGTCGGCCCGAAGGGAACCTCCGGCGAGCCGCTGGGCGGCAAGACCTACGGCTTCTTCAGTCTCGAGTACTCCTTCGACGTCGTGAAACCCGTGCGCATGGCCTTCTTCTACGACGGCGGCTTCGCCAACGCCGACGCCTATGACTTCAGCCCGGTCGACTACAATGACAACTTCGGCATCGGTCTGCGCCTGTTCGTGGCCGGCGCGCCGCTCAGCCTCGACTTCGGCATTCCGCTGACCACCGACCGGTACAACAAGAAGGGCAACCAATTCAACTTCTCCTTCGGCACTCGCTTCTGATCCCATTTCCAACCAACATCCCATTATGAACAAGATGATCCGCACCCTCCTGACTTTGGCCGCCTTTTCCGCCGGCTCCACCGCCTTGCTCGCCCAGCCCGCGGTGAAGCTCGTCGTGGTCGACATGGCCAAGGTCTACGACAACCATTACAAGACCGAAGAGGCCAACGCCAAGTTCCGTGACGCCGAGCAGAAGGCGCAGGAGCAGGTCGAGGAGCTCAACAAGCAGGGCCAGTCGCTGGTTGACGAGTACAAGGAGCTGGTCGACCAGTCCAAGAACACCCTCCTGACCGCCGAGGCCCGTTCCAAGGCCGAGGCCGACAGCCAGAAGAAGATGGAAGACATCCAGCGCAAGCAGGGTGAGGTCCAGAATTTCCGTCAGAACACCCAGCGTTCCCTCCAGCAGCGCATCAAGCTGCACCGAGATCTGCTCCTTGAGGAGATCGGCAAGGTCGTGACCGACCTCGCCAAGCGCAACGGCGCCACCCTCGTCCTCGACAAGTCCGGCCCGACGCTCTTCGGCATTCCCAGCGTGCTTTATTCTGACGCTGCTTACGACATCACCGACGCCGTCCTGGCGGAAGTGAACAAGGATCGCCCGGCCCCGGCTGCGACTCCGGCCGCCGCTCCAGCCGCTCCTGAAGCGAAGAAGTAAGTCCACAAGATTACTTGCCAAGCCCTGTTCCACCGAACAGGGCTTTTTTGTGTCCATGTCCCCGCCCAATCCCGCCCACGGCCCGACACACGCCGCGCAACCCTGAGTCTTTTCGTCATGCAGGTTGACTACACCTCCGCCGAGATCGCCGCAATTGTGGGTGCCCAGCGCACGCAGGGCACCGCCACGCGTTCGGTCACGGACATTGCCTCTTTGAGCGCGGCCCGGCCCGGGGATCTCTCCTTTCTGGGCAACACCAAGTACCGCGCGCAGGTTCCGGCCTGTGCTGCCACCGTTTTGCTGTTGCCCCTTGATTACGACGGGGTGCCCCAGGACGGTCAGGTTTTTCTCCACGTCGAGAACCCTTCGGTCGCGCTCGCCCGGTTGTGCGCTCGTATTGAGCAGGCGCTCTGGCCGCGCCCCGCGCCCGGCGTCCACGCCAGCGCGGTGGTGGCCGCCTCGGCCCGGGTCGATCCGTCCGCCCACGTGGGCCCGTTGTGCGTGGTCGAGGAGGGTGTGCAGGTCGGGCCGGGTTCCGTGCTGCAGGCTTCGGTCTTTGTCGGCCGGGATGCCCGGATTGGCGAGGGGTGCTTCATCATGCCCGGCTGTGTGATCGCCACCTCTTGTGTGCTCGGCAACCGCGTGCGCCTCCAGCCCGGGGTCATCGTGGGCTCCGACGGCTTCGGCTATGAATTTGTCCAGGGGCGTCACGAAAAGGTGCCCCAGATCGGCTCGGTCACCATCGGTGACGACGTGGAAATCGGGGCCAACACCACCTTGGATCGCGCCCGGTTCAGCCGCACCGTGGTGGGGGAGGGTACCAAAATCGACAACTTGGTGCAGATCGCCCACAACGTTGTCATCGGCCGGCACTGCATTCTGTGCTCCCAGGTCGGTATCTCGGGCAGCACGACGCTGGAAGACTATGTCATATTGGGCGGCCAGGCCGGCGTCGGCGGGCACATCACGCTCGGGAAGGGCAGCAAGGCGGGCGGCCAGGCCGGCGTCGCCTCCGATCTGGCTCCCGGAGCCTACGTCAACGGCACGCCGGCGATCCCTTACATGTTGGAGCGACGCCTTGCGATTCTCACCCAGCGGCTCCCCGACCTGTTCAAACGCGTCGAACTCCTGGAGCAAAAGTCAGAATAATCTTCCCGCCTGTGCCGATCTCCGTTACCCAAGCGGCCACATGAGGGATACGAAGCTTAAGATTTTTTCCGGCTCTTCCAACCGCGCCCTGGCAGAGGAGATCTGCCAGAGCATCGGCGTGCCGCTCGGCGACGCGACCGTTAACTGTTTTCCGGACGGGGAGTCGTTCGTGAAGATCAACGAGAACATCCGTGGCGCGGACGCCTACTTCATCCAGTCGACCTGCCCGCCGACCAACCATCACCTGATGGAGCTGCTCATCATGATCGATGCCGCCAAGCGCGCCTCGACGCAGCGCATCACGGCGGTCATTCCCTTCTACGGCTACGCCCGGCAGGACCGCAAGGACCAGCCCCGCGTGCCGATCACGGCCAAGCTCGTGGCCAACCTCCTCATGGCCGCCGGCGCCAACCGCGTGCTCGCGATGGATCTCCACAGCCAGCAGATCCAGGGCTTCTTCGACATCCCCGTCGACCATCTCTTCGCCTCCCCGGTCTTCTTCCAGTATCTCGCGAGCAAGCGCAGCAACAACCTGGTCGTCTTCTCGCCCGATGTCGGTGGCATGAAGATGGCCGCCGCCTACGCCGACATCCTCGGCGCCTCGCTCGGTCTCGTCGCGAAAAAGCGCGTCAACGCCAACACCGTCGAGGCCATCAACATCGTCGGCGAGGTCGCCGGCTGCGACGTGTTGCTGGTGGATGATATCACCGAGACCGCCGGCACGCTCACCGCCGCCGCCAAGATCCTCAAGGATCACGGCGCGAAGAGCATCCGCGCCGCCGTCAGCCACTGCGTGCTGAACGAGATGGCCTACGAGCGCCTCAAGTCCGGTCTGATCGACGAGTTGATCACCACCAATTCCGTGCCGATCGACACCCGGGGCCTGCCCATCACGGTCCTCAGCATCGCGCCCCTTCTCGGCGAGGCGATCCTGCGCATCAACACGAACGAGAGCGTCACGAGCCTTTTCAAGGTCAAGGGCTTCTGAGTTCAGGTTGGCGGAACCGGCCGGGCTGGTTAGTGTCTTTGTCTGCACTTCTTTCCTATGAAAATCCAGAAAGTCTTCGCCGTCATCTTCGCTTCCGCCCTCGTGGGCCTGACCCTCGGACTGGTTGCTGCGGATAAGAAACCCTCCGCCGCGCCGCTCAAGAAACCAACCCTCAAGGTCGACAACAGCCCCGTCAGCGAGGTCAAGTCGCCCGTGGTCACCAGTTACGCCGACGTACTGGATGGCATCCGCCCGGCGGTGGTCTCGGTCTATTCCAGCAAGACAGTGCGGGAGCGGGTGCCCGAGTTTTACCGCCAGTTAGGCGTGCAGGGGCGCGAACAGAAGCAGCGCGGTCTCGGGTCCGGCGTCATCGTCTCGGCCGACGGCTACATCATCACCAACAACCACGTGGTAGAGGGCGCCGACGAGCTGAAGGTCCTGCTCAACGACGAGCGCGAACTCACCGCCAAGCTGGTCGGCACCGATCCCAAGACCGACGTCGCCGTGATCAAGATCGAGGCGGAGAATTTGCCGGCAGTCACGCTCGCCGACAGCGGCAAGCTGCGCGTGGGGGATGTGGTCTTCGCGATCGGTAATCCGCTCGGAGTCGGCCAGACGGTCACCATGGGCATCGTCTCCGCCACCAGCCGCAAGGTCGGCATTCTCGATGAGGTCCAAGGCTATGAGGACTTCATCCAGACGGATGCCGCTATCAACCAGGGCAATTCCGGCGGCGCCCTCATCGACGCCCGCGGCCGCCTCGTGGGCATCAACTCCGCCATTCTTTCCACCTCGCAGGGCAACATCGGCATCGGCTTCGCCATCCCGATCAACCTCGCCAGTTCCATCATGCACAGCCTGATCGAGACCGGAACCGTCTCGCGCGGCTACCTGGGCGTCTCCACCACCCAGCTGACACCCGACCTCGCCGAGGAATTCAAGCTGCCCCGCGACACCAAGGGCGTGGTCGTGGTGGATCTCAATCCTGCCGACGGACCCGCCGCCAAGGCCGGCCTGAAACGCGACGACATTCTGACCGGCATCAACGGCCGCAGCATCTCCACGATCGATGACCTCCGCCTGCTGGTCGCCCAGATCACCCCCGGCACCAAGGTCACCGTGAACTACCTGCGCGAAGGCAAGGCCGAGACCAAGGAAGTGACCTTGGGCAAGCGGGCCGACGATGCCGAGGCCAGCGGCGAATTGTTGCCCGGTGTGCAGGTGCAGCCCCTGTCGGATGATCTCCGTCGGGAATATCGCGTGAGCGACGATGTCGAGGGCATCATTGTCACGGGAATCGACTCGAATTCCCCCTACCAGGGCGTTTTGATCCAGGGCGCGGTCATCGTGACCTTGAACCGCATGGCGGTCACCGACCTGGCTTCTGCCCGGGAGGTCCTGCGTCCCGGCCGCAACCTGGCCCTCGTGTACGTTCGCGGTTCCTACCGCTACGTCACCTTCGTGAACCGCTGAGCCGGCTCCGGCAACAGCAGCGATCACCCATCCTCAAGGCGCACCTCCGGGTGCGCCTTTTTTGTCGATCGGCCCTCGTCGCCGTTCTGCAAGTGGCTTTCGAGGGCAGGTCTCCCGGCCAGCTGCGGCCGATCGGCCCCCTCAGCTCCCTGGCTTGGTCGCGGGGATCTTCGCCAGCTCCGCCGGTATCTGGTCAGCGGGGTAGGTGGGGTAGCTCATCTCGAGCAGCGAATAGGTCGGCACGTCGAACTTGGCCTGTCCGGCGCTGCGGTCCACCAGCACCGCCACGGCCACGGCCGTGCCGCCCATTTTTTTCACGATATCCAGGCACTCCTGCACCCGGCCGCCGCGCGTGATCACATCCTCGACGACGAGCACCTTCTCGCCGGGTTTGAAGGTGAAGCCCCGGCGCAGGACCAGCACGTTGTTTTCCTTCTCCGCGAAAATATAGCGGCACTTTGACTGGCGGGCCACCTCCTGGCCGACCACGAGGCCGCCCATCGCGGGCGCCAGCACGGTGTCGTACGCCAGACCGCCCAGCTTCTGTTTCAGCAGCGCGCCCAGGCGCTCGACGGCCGGCATGTCCTGACACACCTGCGCGCACTGGAAAAAGTGCCCGCTGTGCAGACCCGAGCGCAGCACGAAATGCCCCTGCAGCAGCGCCTTGGTGCGGATGAAAATATCGGTGACCTCTTGTTGAACGGCGTCCATGGGCGGAAAACGTGAGAGAATCCCGGCGGGAAGGGAATTCCTTTTATCCGTGCAGTTGGAAGGACTCAGCAGTGGAGGGTCGGCCTCCCGGCCGACCGCGGTTGGGCGGGAGCCCCACCCTTCAGTTCCGTTTCCACCCTCTAAAACAGTCAGGACGCTTCATCCTTTCAGTTTTGGTGCCCTTGCTGCTTAATGCTTTTGCCATGACGCCTTCCACCGACAAACCCGCCCTTGAAGACGAGCTGGGTGACGTCCTGGAAAAGGCTGCCCGCAACATACCGTTGTCCGTCGAGAGCCTGGCGGCTGCGACCGGAATCGAACTTAGCCGGCTGAAGGACGCGATCGACTACCGGCCGGACCTCACCCAGGCCGAGTTGGCCCGGTTGGCGCACACGCTCAATCTCAACGAGGTGGGCCTCAACGCCCTTGCGCTGGGCAATTACCCGCTGCCGGACCCGGTTGGCCTGCCATTCTGCCTATTTCCGCTGCGCATGCCCTATGGCATCGGCGTGGCCAACGCCTACCTGATTTCCACCGGAGGGGATAGCGCCGTGCTCTTTGACACCGGGGCCAGCCACGCTGAACTCCACCGTGCCTGGCCTGCCCGGATCCAGCGTCTGGAAGCGGTGTTCATCACGCACTACGAAGCGGAGCACATCGGCGGGCTTGAGGTCGTGCTGCGCGAGTCCGAACTCGGCCGTTTCCACGGGCCGGCCAACGGTCGTTGGCCGGAATGCCGCGGGCTGGGGGAGGGGCAGACGGTCGAATGCGCCGGCCTCGCCATCACCGCCTTCAGCACCCCCGGCCATGCGGATGCCCACAACTGTTACCTCGTGCGCTTGCTCGCCCAACCTCAGGCCCCGGCCGTGTTTGTTTCCGGCGACCTGATTTTTGCCGGCTCCCTGGGCGGCGGCTACTTTTGCTGCCAGCGCCAGCTCAAGCACTCGCAACGCGTCATGGCCCTGCTGGCCGACGACACGGTCATCGCGCCCGGCCACGGCCCGCTGACCACGGCGGCCAACGAGCGCCGTTTCAACCCGTTCCTCTCGGTCTGAGGCGGAAGACGCATCGGGATTGGTCGGAGCGAGCATGCTCACCCAAGGCCATCCCCCAAGCAGGCTGTTGGCCATCAGCGCGGGCATCCGGATTCATCGAAACGGATATCCCGGTGTCGGGAAATTGCGTTGGATCGAATGACTGCCGGAGGCGTGTGCCCGGTGCCTGTCGGCTGAATGCCAGGTTCGGGTGTAAGCCCCGGATGCGTTTTGCCTTGGCTTACTGCCTGCAAATTCCGCGCTTGGCGCGGATCGGAAATGGTCGGGACGGAGAGATTCGAACTCTCGACCTCTTGCTCCCGAAGCAAGCGCTCTACCAGGCTAAGCTACGTCCCGATTTCCGACTGAAGAGCGGCCAAAAGACCGCAAGGCCTGAGGCATAGCAAACAAAATATTGAAGGAGCACCAAATCCCGGCACCTTGGCCGCCCGCTCACAGGCGGGGCCGGCGACGAAGCGGGCTTTTACGTTCCGGCGGCCGAGAGGCTTTCGCCGGTTTCGCCCCGTGGTTTTTGCCCTCATTTTGGCCCGAAACGCGCTTATGACAGGTTTCGCCGGTTGGTTCCGAATCTGTGTTCCTCTCTGCCGGGGCCACCTGTGCAAGCCGACCTGCCCCCATATGAAAAAAGACTATTGCCAGAGCGCGCTCAGCTGCGCGTTTATTGACCCTCGACATACCAAACTTGTGAGCCAATTCCGGTCCAACACCACCCAACCTTCCCGATTCCATTCTGCCGTCAGCTGGCCCGGCATTGGTTTTTGCGTTGTTCTTGGTCTGGCCGATTGCGGCCGCCGCCCGACCCAAGCGGGGGTTTCTTGCGGAGCCTGCCCCGCCTGAACCACACCGTCTCACTCCTTCCAGCGCCTCCCGTTCAAGGAATCCTCCACCACTAGCCCTCGCCCTCTATCGCCCTGATGTCCGGTTCAACTCCCTTTCCCATGTCCAATCCGAATGACCTCTCCGGCCGGCCCGCCAAGCAGGGCCTCTACGATCCCTGGTTTGAGCACGACGCCTGCGGCGTTGGTTTCGTGGTGGACATGAAAGGTCGCCGCACCCACCAGATCCTGCAACAGGGTTTGCAGGTGCTGAAGAACCTCGACCATCGCGGCGCCAGCGGCGCCGAGGTCAACACCGGTGACGGCGCGGGCATTCTCCTGCAGCTGCCCCACAAGTTTTTTGCCGAGGTCACCAAGAAGTCCACCCGCCTGAACCTGCCCGCGGAGGGCGAATACGGCGCCGGCTTGGTCTACCTCCCGCGCAATCCCACCGCCCGTCGCAAGCTGGAGGAAGTCTTCGCCGGCATCATCCAGTCCGAGGGCCAGGTGCTGCTCGGCTGGCGCACCGTGCCGACCGACAACTCCATGCTGGGTGAGACCGCCAAGTCCGCCGAACCCTTCATGCGTCAGGTCTTCATCGGCCGCGGAGCCAACGCCGCCGACGAGGCTGCTTTCGAGCGGAAGCTCTACATCATCCGCAAGCGCGCCTACGCGCTCATCCGCACGTCCACCTACTCGGGCGCCGAGACGTGGTACATCCCGAGCCTTTCCTCCAAGACGATCGTCTACAAGGGCATGCTCACGACCGAGCAGCTGGAGCGTTATTTCCCGGACCTCATGCACCCGTCGATGGACACCGCGATCGCTCTGGTGCACTCGCGTTTCTCGACCAACACGTTCCCGAGCTGGGACCGCGCGCACCCGTACCGCTACATCGCGCACAACGGCGAAATCAACACCCTCCGCGGCAACATCAACTGGATGCATGCCCGCCAGGCCCTGTTCTCCAGCGAACTTTTTGGCGAGGACATCGAGAAGATCCTCCCGATCATCAACCCCAACGGCTCCGACTCGTCGATGTTCGACAACACCCTCGAGCTCCTCGTGCTCGCCGGGCGCCCCTTGTCGCATGCGATGATGATGATGATTCCCGAACCGTGGTCCAACCACGAGACGATGGATGACGCCCGCAAGGCCTTCTACCAATACCACTCCTGCCTCATGGAGCCGTGGGATGGTCCCGCCGCCATCGCGTTCACCGACGGTCGCCAAATGGGCGCCGTGCTTGACCGCAACGGCCTGCGTCCCTGCCGGTACTACGTCACTCACGACGACCTCTGCGTCATGGCTTCCGAAGCCGGCGTGCTCGATCTGCCGCCCGAGTCCATCCGCGAGAAGGGCCGTCTGCAGCCCGGTCACATGTTCCTCGTCGACACCGTCGAGGGCCGCATCATCCCCGACGCCGAAATCAAAAAGCAGCTCTCCGGCGACCGTCCCTACCGCCAGTGGCTCAACGAGCATCTCATCAAGCTCGAGGCCCTGCCCGCCGCACCCGCCGTGCCGGCGCCCGACCACGACACGCTGCTGCACCGGCAGATCGCATTCGGCTACACCTTTGAGGATCAGCGCATCATCCTTGCCCCGATGGCCCGCGACGGCGTCGAGGCGATCGGCTCGATGGGCAACGACACGCCGCTCGCGGTTCTCTCGAACAAGCCGCGCCTGCTCTACGACTATTTCAAGCAGCTCTTCGCGCAGGTCACCAATCCGCCGATCGATTCCATCCGCGAGGAGATCGTCACCTCCGCCGAGACCCGCCTCGGTTCCGAGGGCAATCTGCTCAACCCCGATCCGCTGGCCTGCCGCCGCGTCGAGTTGAAGTGGCCCGTGCTCACCAACGAGGAGTTCGCCAAGATCCGCCGCCTCGACCAGCCCGGCTTCAAGGTCGGCGTGCTGCCCATCCTTTTCCGCGCCACCCGCGGCGAAAAGGGCCTGGCCAAGGCCATGGAGGAGATCTCCCACATCGCCCGTCGCATGATTGAGGACGAGGAATGCACCATTCTCGTGCTCTCCGACCGCGGCGTCACCAAGGACTTCGCGCCGATCCCGGCGTTGCTCGCCGTCGCCGGCCTGCATCACTTCCTGATCCGCGAGGGCCTGCGCACGCGCATCTCCATCGTGCTCGAGACCGGTGAAGCCCGCGAGGTGCACCACTTCGCCCTGCTCATCGGCTACGGCTGCAGCGCCATCAATCCCTATGTCGCCTTCGAGACGATCGACGGCATGATCCAGGACGGCATGCTCACCGGCATCGATCACGCGAAAGCGTGCAAGAACATGGTGAAGGCCGCTTCCAAGGGCATCATCAAGGTAGCCTCGAAGATGGGCATCTCCGCCATCCAGAGCTATCGCGGCGCCCAGGTGTTCGAGGCTGTCGGTCTCCGCCAGGACGTCATCGACCATTACTTCACCTGGACCCCTTCGCGCGTCGGCGGCATCGGCCTCGACGTCATCGCCCAGGAAGTGCTCACGCGCCACCGCATCGCCTTCCCGGACCGCGAGGTCAACGGCCACGTGCTGCCGGTCGGCGGCCAGTACCAGTACCGCAACGACGGCGAGTTCCATCTCTTCAACCCGGAGTCGATCCACCGCCTGCAAAAGGCCGTACGCACCGGCAGCTACGCCACCTTCAAGGACTACTCGAAGCTCGTCAACGAGACCTCCAAGAACGTGGCCACGCTCCGCGGCCTGCTCGACTTCAAGTTCAACGACCCGATCCCCCTCGAGGAGGTCGAGCCGATCGAGAAGATCATGAAGCGCTTCAAGACGGGCGCCATGTCCTACGGCTCCATCTCCAAGGAAGCCCACGAGACCCTCGCCATCGCCATGAACCGCATCGGCGGCATGAGCAACACGGGCGAGGGCGGCGAGGACGCCGAGCGTTTCGTCCCCATGGCCAACGGCGACTCCAAGTGCTCCGCGATCAAGCAGGTCGCGGCCGGACGCTTCGGTGTCACCAGCGAGTATCTCGCCAGCGCGCGCGAGCTCCAGATCAAGATGGCCCAGGGCGCCAAGCCCGGTGAGGGCGGCCAGCTGCCCGGCACCAAGGTCTATCCGTGGGTCGCCAAGACCCGCGGCACCACCCCGGGCGTCGGACTCATCTCCCCGCCGCCGCACCACGACATCTATTCCATCGAGGATCTCGCGGAGCTCATCCATGACCTCAAGAACAGCAACCGCCACGCCCGCGTGAGCGTGAAGCTCGTGGCCGAGGTCGGCGTCGGCACCATCGCCGCCGGCGTCGCCAAGGCCCACGCCGATGTCGTGCTCATCTCCGGGTTTGACGGTGGCACCGGCTCCTCGCCGCTCACCTCCGTCCAGCACGCCGGTCTCCCGTGGGAGCTCGGTCTCGCCGAGACCCACCAGACCCTCGTCCTCAACAACCTGCGCTCCCGCATCGCGGTGGAGACCGACGGCCAGCTCAAGACCGGCCGCGACGTCGTCGTCGCCGCGCTGCTCGGTGCCGAGGAATTCGGTTTCGCCACCGCGCCGCTCGTCGCCACGGGCTGCATCATGATGCGCGTCTGCCATCTCAACACCTGCCCCGCCGGTGTCGCGACGCAGGACCCGCGTCTTCGTGAGAAGTTCGCCGGCAAGCCCGAGCACGTCGTGAACTTCATGAAGTTCATCGCCGAGGAAGTCCGCGAGCTCATGGCCCAGCTGGGTTATCGCACCATCGAGGAGATGATCGGTCACACCGAGCGTCTCGAGCCGCGTCAGGCGGTCGACCATTGGAAGGCCCGCGGCCTGGACTTCAGCAACATCCTCTATCAGCCCGAGGTCGGGCCCGAGGTCGGCCGCTTCTGCCAGATCAAACAGGACCACGGTCTCGACAAATCCCTCGACCTCACGACGCTGCTTGAGCTGGCCCAGCCGGCCATCGAGCGCGGCGAGAAGGTCGTCGCCGAACTCCCCATCCGCAACGTCAACCGCGTCGTCGGCACCATCACCAGCTACGAGGTCACCAAGAAGTACGGCGCCAAGGGGCTGCCGGAGGACACCATCCAGTTCCGCTTCAAGGGCTCGGCCGGCCAGAGCTTCGGCGCCTTCGTCACGAAGGGCTTCACCCTCTCCATCGAGGGCGACGCCAACGACTACGTCGGCAAGGGGCTTTCCGGCGGCAAGATCATCATCTACCCGCCCGCCAACGCCACTTACAAAGCCACGGACAACATCATCGTCGGCAACGTCGCCCTCTACGGCGCGACCGCCGGCGAGGTCTACCTCAACGGCTGTGCCGGTGAGCGCTTCGCGGTCCGCAACTCGGGCGTCAACGCCGTCGTCGAAGGTGTGGGTGACCACGCCTGCGAATACATGACCGGCGGACGCGTCGTCATCCTCGGCAGCACCGGCCGCAACTTCGCGGCCGGCATGTCGGGCGGCGTCGCCTACGTCCTCGACGAGGCCGGCACCTTTGCCCCGGACGTCAATCTCGCCATGGTCGGCCTCGAGAAGCTCGAGTCGCCCGCCGAGATCGCGGAGGTCCGCGCGCTCATCGAGAAGCACGTCGAATACACGAAGAGCCCGCACGCCAAGCACGTCCTCGCCAACTGGCAGTCCCTCCTGCCCAAGTTCGTGAAGGTCATGCCCAAGGACTACAAGCGCATGCTCGCCTGTATCGAACGCGTCCAGGCCCAGGGCCTCACCGGTGACGAAGCCCTGCTCGCCGCCTTCGAGGAAAACGCCAAGGACACCTCCCGCGTCGGCGGCAACTAACCCGCCCGCAGCCACCCGCTCACTGCTCACCGCTTACCGCTCACTCAAACCTCCCATGGGCAAACCATCCGGCTTCATCGAATATCTCCGCGAACTCCCCGTCGACCGCACGCCGGTCGAACGCGTCAAGGACTGGAAGGAGTTCCACCACCACATGGAGGAGAAGAAACTCCGCACCCAGGGCGCACGCTGCATGGATTGCGGCGTCCCGTTCTGCCATACCGGCAAGATCATCAGCGGCATGGCATCGGGTTGTCCCATCAACAATCTGATCCCGGAGTGGAACGACCTCGTCTACCGCGGCCTGTGGCATGAGGCGCTCGATCGTCTGCACAAGACCAACAACTTCCCGGAGTTCACCGGCCGCGTGTGCCCCGCGCCTTGCGAAGGTTCCTGCGTGCTCGGCATCAACAACCCGCCGGTCACCATCAAGAACATCGAGGCCGCCATCACCGATCGCGGCTGGGAAGAGGGTTGGGTCAATCCCGAGGCCCCTAAGGTCCGCACCGGCAAGAAGGTCGCCATCATCGGCTCCGGCCCCGCCGGTCTCTCGGCCGCCGCCCAGCTCAACCGCGCCGGTCACACGGTCACAGTCTTCGAGCGCGCCGACCGCCCGGGTGGACTCCTCATGTACGGTATTCCCAACATGAAGCTGGACAAGCAGGAGGTCGTCCTGCGCCGCATCAAGCTGATGGAGCAGGAAGGCATCAAGTTCATCTGCAATGCCAGCGTCGGCACGGGCGACAAGGACAACGTCGATCCCTCCACCTTCCAGAACGAGTATGACGCCACGGTCATCTGCACGGGTGCCACGCACCCGCGCGACCTGCCCATCGAGGGTCGCTCGCTCAAGGGCGTGCACTTCGCGATGGAGCTGCTCACCGCCAACACCAAGGCCGTGCTCAATGGTGATGCCTCCAAGTGCCCCATCCACGCCAAGGGCAAGGACGTCGTCGTCATCGGCGGCGGCGACACCGGCACCGACTGCGTCGGCACCTCCATGCGTCACGGCGCCAAGAGCATTCTCCAGATCGAGATCCTGCCCAAGCCGCCGATGGAGCGCCAGGCCGACAATCCCTGGCCCGAGTGGCCCAAGACCTACAAGATGGACTACGGCCAGGAAGAGGCCGCCGCCAAGTTCGGCGCCGATCCGCGCATCTATCTCACCACGGTAAAGAAGTTCATCGGCGACGAGCAGGGCAATGTGAAGGAACTCGTCACCGTCGAGATCAAGTGGGGCAAGAACGAGAAGGGTCAGTTCGTCCCGCAGGAAATCCCCGGCACCGAGAAGACGCGTCCCGCGACGCTCGTCCTTCTCGCCATGGGCTTCCTCGGACCCGAGCAGGCTTTGATCAAGGACATCGGTCTCGAGACCGATCCCCGTTCCAACATCAAGGCCGAGCACGAGAAGTACACGACCAGCCTCAAGGGCGTCTTCGCCGCCGGCGACTGCCGCCGCGGCCAAAGTTTAGTCGTCTGGGCGATCAATGAGGGTCGGGGCGCCGCCCGCGAGTGCGATCGGTATTTGATGGGGTCGACGGATCTGCCTTAAGCGGAGGGCCGCAGTTATTGGTTGTGAGTTAGGGGTTATTGGGGACTCGATCCAAGAAACTCCTAACGCTTAACGTTTAACCGCGCCCCCGGCGCCCGTCTGGGCGATCAACGAAGGCCGAGGTGCCGCCCGTGAGTGCGACCGCTACCTGATGGGCAGCACGGATCTGCCTTAAACTTTGTCCTCCGTTATTGGTTAAGAGTTATGGGTTATTGGGTGTCTCGATCCAAATAACTCCTAACTCTTAACGTTTAACCGCGCCCGCGGCGCCCGTCTGGGCGATCAACGAAGGCCGGGGGGCGGCTCGCGAGTGCGACCGCTATCTGATGGGGTCGACGGATCTGCCTTAAGCGGCGGGCCGCAGTTATTGGTTGTGAGTTAGGGGTTATTGGGGACTCGATCCAAGAAACTCCTAACGCCTAACACCTAACACCTAACTCTTCACCGCTCCACCGGCGGCCCCTGAAGCGCCCGTGTCCCTGCGGGCCGGGATGTCAAAATTCCCCTCTATGAAGAGGGACTCATGCAGTTGAGCTGTCCTTTGGCTCTCATTCTCGCTCCACCAATTGGTGTGTGTAG
>JAXMHM010000034.1:0-100255 GCA_046346755.1 Opitutaceae bacterium
AGCACGTGGCCGTGGACGTCAGTGAGACGGCGGTCGATGCCGTTGTGGCGCACGGAGAGGCGGGTGTGGTCGATGCCGAGGAGGTGGAGGAGGGTGGCGTGAATGTCGTAGACCTCCGTGACCTTCTTCCGGTCGAGGGGTTTGTAGCCCCAGGGGTCGCTCTCGCCCGCGACGATGCCGCCCTTGATTCCGGCTCCGCATAGCCAATTGGTAAATACATACGGATTGTGATCGCGCCCCACGCCTCCCTGCGAGGAGGGCATGCGGCCGAATTCGGTGGTCCAGAGCACGATGGTGTCGTCGAGGAGTCCGCGTTGCTTGAGGTCCTCGAGGAGGGCGGCGGTACCGTGCGCCATGCCCATGGCCAGCGGTCCGTGGTCCCGCAGGATGTTCTCGTGGGAGTCCCAGTTGCGGCGGGGAAAACCGTTGTCGTTGCCGCTCCAGATCTGCACAAAGCGCACGCCGCGCTCGAGGAGGCGGCGGGCGGTCAGGCATTTTCGTCCGAAGGCGTCGCGCTCCTCCTCGGCATTGATGCTCTTTGGCCACTGCCGGCGGCGGTCGTCGATGCCGTAGCGCCGGCGGACCGCCTCCGGCTCCTTCGAGAGGTCGAGCGCGTCCGGTGCGGCCAGTTGCATCTTCGCCGCCAGTTCGTAGCCGCGGATGCGCGCCTCGAGCCGGGGGTCCGATTCGCGCGATGCGGCGTGGCCGCGGTTGAGGTCGTTGAGCAGGTGGAGGCCGGCGCGTTCGCTCTCGGGGGTGATGAAATCGTTCGGGGCGGCGAAGAGGTCGGCAATGGGCGTCTCGGTTCCCGGATAGATGACGGTGCCCTGGTGCTGCGAGGGGAGAAAGGCGGTGTCCCAGTTCTTTGGGCCGTTGGAGGCGAACCCCCGGTGGTCGGGCAGCACGACGAACGTGGGCAGGTTGTCATTGAGACTGCCCAGTCCGTAGCTCACCCAGCAGCCGGCCCCGGGAAATCCGGGGGTTTGAAACCCGGTGGTTTGCAGCAGCGTGCCGGCGCTGTGTACTCCCGATTTTCCGACCATGTTGTGAATGAAGGCAATGTCGTCCACGCAGGCGCCGAGCGGGGCGACGACTTCGCTGATCTGCTTGCCGCATTGCCCGTAGGGTTTGAAGTCCCATACGGGACGGAGCCAGGGACCGAGGCCGTCCTGAAAGGTCTCCACCTTCTCGCCAAAGTCGGACGGCTGGCCGTGGCGCTTGATCAGTTCCGGCTTGAAGTCGAAGAGGTCAATGTGACTCGCGGCCCCGGCCATGAACAACTGCACGACCCGCTTGGCCTTGGGTGGGTGATGCAGGACGCCCGTGGTCGGGGCGAGGGACTGCGCGAACAGGTCTCGGCCGAGCAGGTTGGTCAGCGCGACGCCTCCGAGTCCGCCGCCGAACCGCCAGAGGAATTCGCGACGGGAAACCGGTGCCTGTGGCGTCGAGCGATGGAAGGGCGAGTTGTTTTTGAACATGGCCGGCGGGGTCAGTCGACGAAGGCGAATTCGTTGAGATTGAGGAGGAGGCGGCAGGCGTTCGCCCAGCCAAATTGTCCGGCGTACGCCACCAGGGTGGCCGTCTCGGTATCCGTAGGCTCCCGACCGAACGCCAACTGATAGGCGCGGGCGATCCGCGCCCCCGGAGTGCCGCCCTCCTGGGCGAGTCGGCTGGCGAAGTTCTGGCTCATCGCGACGACAAAACGGTTGTTCATCAGGGCCAGCGCCTGCAGCGCGCCCCCGCTTTCATTGCGTTTTTCGACGCTGAGCGACGGGTCGGCGCAATCGAGCGCGCTGAGGAGAGGCTGGGGCTGGGAGCGCACGATCATGCGGTAGATGGTGCGTCGATGGGAGGCCGGGTCGTTGGGATCGTACTCGCCATAGCGGTAGTGGGGTGAGTGGGTGGGCTGCTCCACGACAAAATCGCGGTAGCTGGGACCACCCGGTGTCAGGTCGAGTTTGCCGGTGACGAAGAGGATCGCATCGCGCACCGCCTCGGCCTCGAGTCGCCGCGGGTTCATGCGCCACAGCAGCCGGTTGTCGGCGTCGAGCGTGGTGGCGGCTTCATGTCCGGCGGTGACGGTGGAGACCTGCCGGTAGGCTGCGCTGGTCACGATCAGGCGGCTCAAGGTCTTGAACGACTGACCGCCGTCGCGGAATTCGACCGCCAGCCAGTCGAGGAGCTCGGGGTGGCTGGGCTTCTGACCCATGCGGCCAAAGTCATTGGGTGAATCGACGATCGCCCGGCCCAAGTGATACTGCCAGACGCGGTTGACGATGGAGCGCCAGGTCAGCGGATTCGCCGGGTCCGTCAGCCAGCGCGCGAGTGCCGCCCGGCGTTCGCCCTCAGGCGCGTCGTCGGCCACGCGAAATTCCGCCGGCACGCCCGGGATGATCGCCACCGCGCCAGGCCGGGCCAGTTGCTTCGGGCTGTTCACGTCGCCACGGTGCAGAACGTGGATGACGCGCGGCTTTCCGCCCTTGGCTCCGGTGCCGACAAAGGTGCCTTCACCCCGATGAATCGCCCCGGCGTACACCGTGGCCTGGGCGGGCAGGCCGGCGAGCTCCTGTTCGATCGTGGCGAGCTTCCCGAGGGCCTTCTCGCGGAGCGAACGCAGTTCGGGGCCCATCGCCTGTTTGACGACCTCGAGGCGGTCGGCGGTCAGCGCAACAATCCGGGCCTGCCGGGCGGACATGGCTTCCGGCGTATTCCCATCGACCAGGTTCTCCAACGTCCAGCGCGGGGCGAGGAAGTCCTCGACTTCCGGGGCGGAGACGGCGGCGCCGGTGGCCGCATTGGCACCGGAAGTGTCCCAGACCTTCACCTCCGCGAGCGCGAAGAGGTACTCGAGTTTCACTTTCGACAGCAGCGTGGCGGTGATGCGGACGTAGCGGGCGGTGCGTCGCACCGGCCAGCTCAGGGGATCGACGCCCGGGTTGGGGACATCGGCGCCGGTGTGGTCGACGATGCGAACCACTGCCTCGCGGAAGAGGGGGTCGTCGGAAAGCTCGACTTTGAAGCGCAACGGGAAGCCGCGGGCGTCGCGTGGTTTTCGCGGATCGCCCTGGGCGGCAAAGAGCTGCAGGCGGTCGATGTTCACCGGACGGCGGAGATCGAGCTGCACCCAGCGCTCCGTTTCCGCGTTCGGGGCGGCGGGGCTTTGGTATCCGGTGAAGTTGACGGGTTCTGCCTGCGCCGCCTGGAGTCGCTTGATCTCGTCGTCGAGCGCAGCGATCGGCGCGCCGGCCTGCTGTGCGCCCAGGGTTTCCCAAGCGGAGACCTGGTCGAGCAGGCGGGTTTTGGCGGCCTGGAGTTCCCCGCGCTGCCACCCGATGGCGGGTTCCAGATCGTAGCTCACGTCGGTGCGATCCAGTGCGGCAAAGACCGACTGGAGGCCGTAGTAGGTTTCCTGGGTGGCGAAGCGGTCGAACTTGTGGTCGTGGCAGCGGGCGCACTGCAGGGTGGTGCTGGTGAACGTGTTCATGGTGCTCGCCACCATGTCGTCACGGTCGAGATTGCGGGCGATCTTGCCGTCGGTCTTGTCCTCCGCGACCTCGGCGTGGCCGATGAGGTCCCACGGTCCGGCGGCGATGAATCCAAGTGCCTCGATGCCGTCACGCGTAAAGGGATACAGAACGTCCCCGGCGATCTGCTCCTGGACGAAGCGACCGTAGGGTTTGTCCTGGTTGAAGGCGCGGATCACATAGTCCCGGTAGGGCCAGGCGTTGGGACGCGGCTTGTCCTTGTCGTAACCGTGCGTCTCCCCGTAGTGGGCCACGTCCAGCCAGTGACGCGCCCAGCGTTCGCCGTAACGAGGAGAAGCCAGGTAGGCGTCGACCCGCTTTTCGTAGGCCTGCGGGTCGGCGTCGGCGAGGAACGCGGCCATCTCCTCGGGCGTGGGCGGCAGGCCGGTGAGATCAAAGCTGAGCCGGCGCAGCAGGGTGCGGCGGTCGGCCTCCGGTGAGGGTCGGAGTCCCTTTTCCGACAGGCTGGCCTGCAGGAAGCGATCGACGGGGTGGGAGAGGCCGCGGACCTCGGGCAGGGGTGGCCGGGCGAGGACTTTGAGCGACCACCAGTCCAGGGGGTCGACCGCTTTGGCCGCCGGGGCGCGGGCGTCTGTCTCCCAGACGGCGCCCTGATCGATCCAGGCCCGCAGGATGCCGACTTCCTCCGCGGTCAGCGGAGTGCCCTTTTTCGGCATCTTCAGCTCAGGGTGGGTGTGGGCGACAAACTGGATCAGCGGGCTCGCGGCGCTGTTGCCTGGTAGGATGTTGGGACCGTAGGAGTCGCCCTCGTGGAGTGCGTTTTCCCGATCGTCCGCCCGCCACCCGCCCTTCTGTTTCTCCGGCCCGTGGCATTCCAGGCAGTGGGTGGTGAAGATCGGCTGCACGTCGGCCAGGAAGGTGACGGCGCGCGCGGTCGCGGCCGGGAGGGGTACGCTGGCGGCCGATTCGGCGGCGCGCACGGGCGCGCTCGACGACGCCAACGCGGTCACCAGGTAGGGTAAAAAGCGGATAACACCGCGCAAAGCCATCGCGCGGTGTTAGGGGGCTCTGGGGCCGGGCGCAATTCGGCATTCACCGCCGGTGTGCAAATGCCGGGAGGAATCGCGCCCACCCCTCTCCGCGTCGCGGGCTAAGGGGTCGCGTGTTTCTTGAATTCCGCGTGGAGAGCGGCGGCGAGCGAGTTCCAGTCGGTGGCGGCGGGGGCGTGGAGTTTCTTGAACGCCTCCAGCGATTGGACGCAGGCCTTGGACCACTTCCCGTCGATCAGGGGGCTCTTGGTCTTGTGGTCCTGGTTCTTGTAGAGGCTCTTGATTTTGGCTTTGGGGTCTGGGTCAGGGATGCGGCTGAGCCAGGATTGGACGAGTGCGGCATCGCGACAGGAATCGCTCTGTGGCTTGGTCAAATCGCGAGCGCCCAGCAGCTTCTCGGCGGCGACGACCCGCGCACCTTCCGTGGAAATCTTGAGCACATTGTCGGCCTCCACGGTGGAGAATGTGCCACTGAAGACGAGGGTGAGGGCGGGGCCGTTCAACAGTTCCCGAAGTGAAAGGCTCACGGTGGCGACGGGTCCGGCCGGGGTCGAAAACCGGTAGGCGGAGGTGGCCGGAAGTTCCAGCGTGAGGGGCAGGGGTTGGTCGCCCACGCCATCCGTTTGTGCACTGTCCCATTTTGCCTGGAGCCGGATGGCATCGCCGGCCACCGGGAGCAGGGGCGTCCGGCCCGTGGGTGATTCATTCCAGGCGTTGGTGACCTTCGCGTCGACCGGGGCCGCGGAGGCGACCGACGTGCCTTCGGGCACCAGGTCGATCCACGGCAGAATGAAGGGAGGTTTGAACCGGCGAACGATTTCCGCGAGCAGCTTGGCCGTGACGACGGGAAAGTGGCTGTAGTTCTTGTCGTTGCCCCCCAGGAGCTCGAAACCGAAATCGCGGAGCGGAGGTTGAACCGGGGCAGTGATGTGATCGTAGGTCACGTCGGGCATGTCCTTGCCCGCCGCATCCCGCACGTGGATCGGCCAAGCCTGAAACCCGCTTTGGGTGCCGAACTCGTAGACGAACCGCCAGATCGCCTTCGCGAGGGACTTGCCGTAGACTCCATCGACGACGGACTTCTGCAGGGGAAGGGTGTCGTATTCCTTGTTTCCCAGGTCGCGATAGCAGGGCAGCCGGCTGTGGTCGCAGATCTGCGAAAGATAGAGCTGCAGTTTGCCGACGTCCTCCCCTCGAGGGAAGTCGGCCTTCTTCGCTTTGGTGGGAACCGGCGCGAGTTCTCGGGTGGAGACGGTGCAGGTCTTCTTTCGTTCACTGGGAAAGTCTCCCCCCGAGAACGTCGCCTCCAGGGTCGCCGAGGCGCCGATCGTGGTGGTGGAACCGAAAACGTCCACGACGATGGAGTACGACTTGGCGCCGCGGACGAGCATCTCCTCCGGCCGCGTGACGGGCAGCTCCGCAGGTCGTTTGGCGTTGGCGTCCGACTTGGCTGGGGCGGTCTCGTCCTCTTCCGGGGCAACCGTGCCGCCGGCACTGGTGCCGAGGTCCTCGAATTTGGACCACTTTGCTCCCGAAATCCCGGCCTTGTTGTCCACCCGGAGCGAGAACCCGTTTCCCGTCAGCTTGAACCTGGCCTGGTCCGGGATGCGGACATTGTAGTTCACAATGAAGACGAGCGTGGACTTGCTGTAACCGCTCGTCTTGAGGTGCTGATTGCCATCGGCCAGCAGGTACACCGAGCGCGGATTGGTATCCACCGGTCTCTGGGTCACAGGGATGGCATACTCCATCCAGGGCTGCTCATTCTGGGTGCTGACCGTCACGGTGGGCTGGACCAGACGGACACTGTTGACCTCGCCGCGCCGGATTGTGACGCGGAACGTCTTGGTGGCGGTGTCGACGTTGTCGAGCGTCAGTTCGGCCCTGAGTTCGGTGGCGGCTTCGCCGACCATCGTTCGAAAGCGGAACAGAAAGGGGTCGCGGGAGTCGGGGGACAGGTCGATGGTCTGACCTTCGCGCGACAGAAGCTTGATGCTCACCTTGGGTTTCGCCCCTTTGGCCTCCAGTCCTCCGATCAGGATGTCGAGGCCGGTGCTCAGCCACTCGATGAAACGCAGGGGATGATAGAAAAAGAGCGTTTCACCGGTGACGCCCTTCAGGCTGACGTTCTCCCACCAGCGGTGTTCCTTCAGATCCTCGGCGAGCCTGGCGGCGTCCTCCTCGGACAGGTGTTTGCCCCGGGTGCCCTCGGCCTTGAGTTCCTTGCTCCAATCCACCGTCCACTCGGGCACGTGCACGGTGATCAGCCGCGAAAGGGCGCGATGGTTCGCGCCGGACTTGCAGAAGTCGAGCCACTCTCTGGGCTGAACGACCCCGTCGGCACCAAAGGCCTCGTGGAGCGCGGTGGTGCTGAGGAGTTGCTCGGTAGGGTATTTTTGGATCTGCTCGACCAGACGGTTGACAAAATCCGGTGAGAAAAACCCGCTCGTGGAGGTGTCCTTGTAAACGAGCCAGCTCGAACGCGGAACCGGGACAATCTGCTTGTCGTCACCGGTGACCGCCGGATCCATCAGGTTCTCCCCGGCGAAGATTTCAAAGTGCACGCCCTTGACGAATCCGGTTCCGGGCAACGGAGCCGGCACGTCGCCCATGCGACCGATGGGTTCGCGACCGACCTGACAGAGGCCGGACTGCGCGTCCTCGGCCGAAAAGTCCACGAGTTTTCCGTCGAGCAGCTTCCGCACGAGGGGCTCGCGCCGCTTGTTCTCTTCGTCCACCGCGTCGAGGTCCGCCTGGTTGGTTCCCTCCTCGGTGGTGGCGAGGATCAGCTCAAATACGGCGGTCTGGGCTTTGCCGCGAGGAGTCAGCACCGGGAGGATTTCCAGATCGGATGCCATCTCGAGTGTGAGCATCCAGTTGACCATTTCATGTCCCGCCTCGCTCGCTTCCTTGGGAGGTTCCTCGAATTGGCGACGTTCCCCGGCGTACTTGATTTTTCGGTAGAGGGTGAGCAGGTCGCCTTCGGGTTTTTCCTCGGTGGGGGAGAGAAACCCATCGCGCATCTCCCAGCCGGCTTTTTTGCCAACCTTGACTCCGACCAGACCGCTGCGGTTCTGGGACAGTCGCTGCTTGATGCCGTTGAAGCTGGCGACGTCGTTCAGGCGGTTCTGGATCTGGTCGCGTTCCTTGTCGGTCAGCCAGACGCCCAGGTCGAGCGTGAGCCAGACGTTGTCCGCTTTCTGCTTGGGGGGGCCGGTGGGCTCCGGCGGCCGCTCGGTGACGACGAACTTGCGTTGGGCGGGCGGGACGAGCTTGGTGATGTCGATCGCAAAATGATCGTCCAGACGTCGGGCGCCGGCCTGACCGGTGGTGTCTGCATAGAGGATGAGTTTCCTGACGGTCTCGTGGAACTCGAGCGTTCCGGCCTCACGATCGTGGTCGTACTGATCCTTGTCACCGTCGACGTCAAGGTAGTTGCCAATTCGGATACCGGGTCGGGGCAGCGCCTGGGCCTGGTCGGGCTCGTGTGGGGCAAAGGTGGCGACGCGGAAAAGCGTGCCCTGGGCTCCGGTCACCGGGGCGGAGTCGGCGCCTGCGACCGGTTGGAGCTCGTAACGCTCGCCCACCGCGGTGTAGGCGAGGAGCGTTGCGGCCGGGAGCTTGAAGCTGGTGCTGAACGCGGCCGCGACGTCGGGGTGTGGGTTGTAGAACACCAGCGACCTGCCCTTGGGGATCGCGACCGGCGTCACTTTTTCATTCCAGACGTCCGCGTTGGTGGCATCCGTGGGCAGCAATGTGTACTTCGTCCCTCCAATCGTCTCCGACTGCAGGTCCTTCAGAGGATAGGCGTGCCGCGTGGTCAGGCCCTTCGGCTGCCCCAGCACCGCGAGCTTTGGAGTCCCGTCGGCGTCGCCCCGGGTGAGGGCGAGCAGGGTGATCTGCGCTTTCTCGGGGACTTGCTTGATCAGTGGCGGTTTGGATTTGAGCCAGATGCGCCGGAGCCAGTCGGGAACCAGCACGGACGCTTCCCCGGACGGCCGATCTCCCGCCGCAGGCGCGTCGGCGGCCTCGGACGTTGGCGCCGGTTCCTTGAGGGCGGGGATGCCCTTGATGATCTCGGTGCCCTCGGCCAGGTAGGTCGAAAGCGGGGCGAGGTTCATGGAGAGACTGAAGAAGGGCTTGGACTCGCCCGCCGCGGGATCGTCCTCGCTCTGCTTTTCCGGGGGTGGAGGCGGCCCGAGGACCCGCATTTGGGTGGCGAGGAAACGATGTCGCAGGAGCACGAGCGACGTGTCTCCGCCTGACGTCGCCTTGCCGAAGCGGACAAGGGCGATCTCCCCGGGCGCGAAGGACTGGACCGCATCGCTTTCCAGTCCCTCCTCCTTGAGCAAATGGATACCGTCGTGCCAGGTCAGGCTGCGTCCCACCGGGTAGGGTGCGTCCGCGCGCTCGGACCAGGACCAGAGCTGCTCGGCCCGGGGAGGGCTGCCGGGCTTGGGCTTTTCGGCGGGTTCGGCGAGCATGACCGGGGGGCCGATCATGTTTTGGAACAGGCGCTCGACGGCGTAGACGCGGCACCGCCACAGCCTGCGGTTGACACTTTTACAGTAGCGGAGGTGGTTAGCGAACGGCCCCGGAGTGCAGAAGGCGTTGCCCCCGGTCGTGCCGATGCTCGAGTTGAACATGTGGTAGACCGGATCCGGAATGTCCTCGCCATTCACGGTCTCGATGAACGGTCCGAGGTAGATGTTAACGTGGTCCGCACCCTGATCACCGGTAGGGTCGAAGAACACGAAGTAGTCCCCCGGCAGCCAGTTTCTAAAGTCCACCGTGTTGGGATCCGTGGTATTGGGAATGTCCTCCACCCGGTAGCAGACATCCTCGTTCTTCTTGGTCGGCGTGTAGTAGTGGGCCCAGTGGATGGCGCCGGCGATCTGGGACTTGAAGTAATCCTTGTCGTGGCCGAAGTCCACCACCCCGGTTTGGTACAGGCAGAAGGCCACTCCGTCGGCGCAGCAGATGTCATTGCTGGCGTGGGGAAAAAACTCGCGCTCCAGCTGGGTCCCCTTGGCGGTGATGACCGGCTCCGACCAGCGGGGAAGGACGTTGAGGTCGGTGCCAAACGAGTTCAGGGCGCGGTTCAGCATCCGCTGGATGCCGGCCGGCAGGTTGGGCACCAACGTGCGAAACGTGCACTTCGAAAAATCGCGACCGATGGCTTGTGTCGACGGCATGGGGGACCGGAGCGGGTTCAGGCCGAGAGCACCAGGGGCTGCAGGTCCACGTAGAGCAGGTTGGACCGCCGTTTGAGCAGCGGTTTTTCCACGGTGACCAGGAAGTAGAACTCGCAGGTGTCGCCCTCCAGTTCCAAGGCTTTGCCCAGTTCGGCCTGGTCAAATCGTATCTTATAAGTGGCGACGCAACGGCCGTTGCGCACCGTGAAGTCGCCGGTGAGTTTGGTCACCAACTCGTCCCCGGCCGCCTCATCCGTGCCGTCCTCCCAGATTTCGATTTTAAGGGGCGTGCCATCCTTGAGGTAGCGGGTTTCGATAAAGAGCTTCACCTCCACCCCCTGCCAGGCGCGACGCCTGGACCAGAAGGCCCGGGTGACCTCGGGGGTGAGGACGATCCGTTTCGTTTGATCGGTTTGTCCTTCGTAGCGCGGCATGGTGAAAAGTGGGTGGGGTGAAACGTCAGGTTGCGGGGCGGGCCTCGGTTGCGTCCTCCTCCTGGTAGACGCACCACAGCAGATCGGATCGGGCGGTTCGTGTGACGGATCCGGTGATCTTGGCGGTGACAAAGTACTCGCCTGAGCGGGAAATCGCGAACTCCGACGAGCCTGGACTGGCGTAGGCGCAACGTGCGGTGGCTTCGCCTCCCGCCAGTCGGACCGGCTTCAGGTCGCCGGCCTTCTTGATCGCATTCCAGCCAAAGCGCCACAACTCAAGCTTGATCTCGGTGTCATCCGGGAAGCCCAGGGTTTCGATCCGCACTTCGACGGATTCTCCCGCCTCGATCCGTGCCTTGGACCAGGCGACCTTCTCGATGGACCTGAGCTCCAGCTGCAGCGCCAGCGCGCTCTTCGCCCAGTGTTTCCCGCCCTCCAGCTCGACCTCGGCGATGAAGCGGGCCAGGCCCGTTTCGTTCTTGCGCGCCTCGCTCGCCAGGTAGTCGTATTTCCACTCCACCTCGATGCGATCGTTTGCAACCTTGCCCTGGAGCGACTGGATGACGTCGGCTGCGGTCTCGTGAAACTCGCGGTAGAGGTTGACCTTGGCCGGGGTGCCGGAGGGAAAGCCGGACGTCTGGGCGGTGATTCGCACCTTGTCGTCACAGCGGACGTAGCCCGGATTCCAAGTCACCCGGTCGACCTCCTTGAGAAGCACGGCGTAGACTCCCGCCGGGATGTTTCGTCGGTCGACTCTCCCATCGCTGCCCAGGGTCCCCGGCTTCTGGGCGCCTCCCGGCTCCACGAGCACGTAGTCCAGAGAGGATACGGGCGAGTCGTCGGGTAGGACAAATTTGAATTCGATCCAATGACCAACCGGAGCCGCGGGTGTCGCCACAATCTTTCTCCGGACCCTGAGGGTGATCAGGACGTGGCCGCCAGGGCCCACGGATCCTTCGCCTTTCGTGGGTGGTTCGTAGTCCTTTTCCGCCGAGCCGGGCAGGGTGGCCCGCGCGGTGTAGCGACCCGGCTTGACCGGATCAAAGGCGGTGAAGCCATTGACCGTGTCGGTCGTGCCGGAGACCGCGGACGGGCCTTCCACCTTCACTTTTACATCCCCGAATGGGCGATTGTCCTCCGCGTGCAACACGAGGACCGTCAACGCCGCCGCGGCCCGCGGGCAGGGCTGAACGACAGAGCCGACACGTGCGCCTGACTGGGCCATCAAGAGATCTGTGACGAACTTCAGGTGTGGTTCAAGCCCTGACCCGGGGTCTTTCGGCCCATCGGAGATTGCCCGAGGGCATGTAAACGGCGGGGTGGAGAACCCGGGTGGTTTGTCCGGGAAACAATGGGTGTTCGGTCTGTCAAGCCCTTCGGAACGGTACGAACCGCAGAGCATTGCAGAAGCCGGTTGCGGTGGTGGCGGGTCCCTTTTGAGGGTTGGCCGCCACGCATTGCCCTGCTGCAATCGCGTCCATGACCCTGTTTTCTGCGGCCGCGACGCTCCTTTTGATTCTGGACCCGTTTGGCAACATCGCCCTCTTCAATTCCATCCTGGGCAGGATCCCGCCCGAGCGGCGGCGGCGGGTGCTGGTGCGCGAGGTCATCTTTGCTTATGTGCTCCTGATCCTCTTCTTGCTCGTGGGTGGCCGCCTACTCGGCTTTCTCGGGCTCCAGCAGTCATCGCTCAGCATCGCCGGTGGAATCATGCTGTTCATGATCGCGATCGGCATGGTGTTTCCCAAGAGCGGGGTGACCTTCGGAGCGGAGTCGGGTGACGAGGAGCCGTTCATCGTTCCGCTCGCCACCCCGCTCATTGCCGGCCCCAGCGGCATGGCGTTCCTCCTCCTGCTGGCGAGCCAGCACCCGGGACGGCTGGGGGAATGGACCCTGGCCGTGACGGCGGCGTCCGCCGTGACCGCGGCGATCCTCATCCTTGGCGACCGGTTGCTAATCCTGCTCGGAAACCGGGGCATGCGCGCGATCGAACGACTGATGGGCATGATCCTCACCCTCGTCGCCGTGCAAATGATCCTGAACGGCCTCAGCCTCTACGTGGCGAACTTGAGGGCTCCGGTCTGAGGGGGTGGGACGCTGGGGATGGGGACGCTGCCATCGCGAGTCAAAGCGAGGCGCAGGAGGAGGAGAGCGGTTCAGCCTGGGCCGACGCAGCGCCTCGGGTTTTCGCCGGAGGGCTGACGGGTGAGCCGGTGGTCACCGCGGTGCGGCCGGCCTGACGAGTCGCACCCATCCGGCCCCCGGCCAGGTTGCGTACCTTTGCCAGGCCGCCTCCCCCATGATGACCTTTCCTCGTTGCGCGCTTTCCGCGTAGAGCGTGTTGAGACTCGCAGCCAGCCGTTCTGGATTCTGGGCGAATGTCTCTCGGGCCTCGGCCACGCGCCAGGTGGTGCTGAGATGGTAGTCCCAAATCTCAGTCAGCTTTGCGCTGTTCAGGGACGGGCCCTGATTGAATACCTGATCCGCCAAGTGTTTGAACTCACGACCCTCGTTTTTGAGAAACTGCACGTAGCGATCGGGGCCGAGAAGCGAGGCCATGGACCGGTACGTCTCTGCCTGTTCCCTGAAATAGGCGGTCGGACTCCGGGTTTGGTCCGCTGGGCTCTCCGCATAGCGATTTGCCTGAAGGGCGAGAATGCCCATCAGTTCGTCGCGTGTCACCTCAATGCCCAGGAGCGCGCTCTTTGTCTTCATTCCGGCCGTCGTCTGGTTGAGGCAGTACTCCTGAAACTCCGCGGGAGTGAGGATCTTTTCGATCCGGGCGAGCTTTTCGGCCTCCAGCGGGCTCAGGTCGTTGGGAGAAGTGCCCTCGCCAAGGAGTGTCAACTTCACCTGTTCAATCTGGTTGCTGATCTCGGCGATCGCACTCGCTTTTTCGACGGAGATGTTGCCGAAAATGCGAAGCCGGGTCGCCCTTTCGGTATCCGATTCAGCACTATAGAATTCGCCGAGTGCCTCCTTGAGCAGCCTCTCTTTGGCCGTAAGAATGAGGTTCTGCTCCAGACGGGCGAGGGGGCTCAGTCTTCCGGTGAAGTAGAGTCCGCCGCTGCCTTTGGACGAAGCGAGAGCCCGGGCCAGGGCGGCGTCAAATTTCTGATCGAGCAGACTGGTGACGATGGCGCGGATGACACGGTTGGGAACCTGCCGCTTCTCCAGGTCCAGCACCAGCTCGCGAAGATTCGCCCCGTTCCAATCGGACGACCAGTTCAGAGCGACAAAGTCTGCCTGAGGTGCGGCCTTCGGTTCCTTGGAAAGCACGGCGCGATCGCCCGGGGTCGGGCTCGAAGCCGGGGGAGTGGAAGCAGCGGAGGGAATTCGCCGGTTTGCCACCAGTCCGGCGAGCAAGATCACGTTCAAGGCAAGGCTGCCGGCTACGATGAATTTGACTGCGCTCGCATGCATGAGTGTGGGCGCTCGGCCGTAAACGAAAAGTGCGCGGTGCGAATTGCGCCACGGCTGTGGTTCAGGTGGCGCCGAGGATCGAGCCGCTGAGCGTTGGGAAAAGCAGATGAATGGCAAGCCGCGGCTGCGCGGAGGTTCGATCGCCGGGTCCAGTCTGCGCGAGGTGGGTCACGAACGCACCGGCACCCCCTCGGGCTGACGGTGACGGTCGTCCCGGGGATGACGGCACGAGTGGCCCGATCGGACGCGACCTGGCTTGCCTGGAGAGCGAATCACGGGGAACGTGGGTTGCTTTAGCGACTGACCGATCATGTCCTCGACGTTGCGATACCGTTTCGTCCTTGTCTGGCTCTGGGGCGCCCTGGCGCTGGGGGCGGTCGAGGTGGCCAATGAGGAGCCGGTGCAGCTCCCGCCGGTCCGGGTCGTGCCGTTGATTCCGGGGTATGGCTTGTCGTTCAAGTACACGAAGCGGAAGGACGCGCCGCCGCCGACGTGGCCGATCCGGGAGGTGCGCTTTTTTGTCGAGCGCGCGGGCGATGCCTATCGCGCCGGCTTGAGGTCGGGTGATCGCCTGATCGCCATCAACGGCACTCCGGTCGTGGGCAAGACCTGGCCCGAATTCAACGCCCTGGTCGATGCGATCAACCGCGAACGAAAGCCCGACGAACCCCGCCGCTACCGGTACACGGTGCGGCGCGCATCCGAGAAGATGGACATCGAGGTTACGCTCGGTCGCGGGGGCGGAGCCTAGGTGACCCGCGGGCCGGCGACCCGTGGCGGTTCATCGTTTCCCGCTCTCCGCCCCTGCGCGAAAAGCTTGAGCCCGGCGGCAACCCCGCCAACCCTCGTCCTCTGTTTCGGTACCTGCTCCATTTACCCCGGTCGACTTGGTTCGGGAGTCGGCTCGAGCTCCCTCTCAACGGCCACTCCACCCCCCCCATTCACGACGGCAGCGAAGCCCTGTCGCCTTCCGTCGGCTTTTACCTTGTCGTGTTTACCCCCCAAGGCCTTGCCCGGCG
The DNA here is from genome assembly GCA_046346755.1 of Opitutaceae bacterium. Classification (GTDB taxonomy): domain Bacteria; phylum Verrucomicrobiota; class Verrucomicrobiia; order Opitutales; family Opitutaceae; genus UBA6669. The sequence goes on from JAXMHM010000034.1 coordinate 14,606, forward strand.
ATCCGGGCTTCCGATTCACATCCGTCCAGACGACGCTGGGCGGGTTTGGGACCCTGCCGGTCTGAGCACCACCGGGGACCCGGATGACCGCCTTGGGTCCGACGACAACGCCTCTTCATGACGCCTCTCTCGCACAGGACTCACTTTAGGTCGCCCACGGGCAGGCGTTGGGTCTGGCTGGTCCTGATGGCCCTCGGGTGTCCGTTGTCGGTGCCGGGAGCCCGCCCCGCGCCGGACTATCGAGAGGATCCGCTTTCGGATCGGTGGCGCTGGCACCGGGTGGAGACTCTGGATGGGGTAAAGACGGCGTTGGTCCAGGTGGCCGCGCAGGATCGGGTGTATTTTGCCGTGGGCAGCAACGGCTTGATCTCGTTCGACGGCCTCACTCCGAACCCAATCGCGACCCCTGCGGATCCCCTGTTCGATTCACTCACCGGGCTGTTCTATTCCAGCGGTGGCGACCTGCTGATCACGGCACGGAAAGCCTCCTTTCGACTCAGCAATGGAAACTGGCGGCGGGTGGCGACGAGCGGCCGCGGCGTGCGGGCGAGCCGGGTCTTCGCCGAGTCCGATGACGGCGTCATCTGGGTGGCGGTGGACGGCGGGATCATGCGGATGGATCCGGCCGGCGACACCGAGATCCTGCCGTTTCCGGAGCGATTGCTCTCGCTCTGCCTGGGACCGTCGGACCGCTCCCTCTGGATGGTCAGCTCCCAAGGCGCGCTCTGGGAATGGCCGCTGGCGGGCGCCCGACTCGCCCCAGTGGGAGCGGTTCGGATCATTCTCAGCGGCACCGACCACGAGGTGGCGAGCGCCAGCCTGCTCCGCGCCCGCGACGGACGCATCTGGTCGATCAACAGCGACCTCCGCGTGCCGGTCAGCGTCTTCGATCCGCAGACGGACACCTGGAAGCAGGTCAACCTGGCGGGCTTGGGTGGCGACAACCGCAACTTTGCGATCTCCGAGGGCGCGGATGGCTCCATCTGGATCTCCAGTCGCGGCGCCCTGCATGTGCTCCAGCGCGAAACCTGGCAGATCTTCCGCAGTCCGGAGTATACGGTGCCCGGCACCCACTTCCACATCGCCCACCTGCCGGACCAGAGTGTGTTGCTGGTGGATACGGGTGGCAGCGTGCTGCACCTGGACTGCGGACGCCAGTCGGGCCGCTCCTTTTCCGGTTTGCACTACCAGGCCAGCACCGCCGAGGGGCACGACCTGTTCATCTCCGCGCGCGGCCAGGTCATCCTGCGTTCGGGCGAGCACGAACTCCGACGGCATGAACCCCACGCGACCGGTGTCGACACGCCGATGGCTGCCCGGGTCCTGCGCGACGGACGCTGGCTGGTGGTGGGCAGCAACCACGGCGGAGCGGCCGCCGCGGTGGGTGATGGGATGACCTGGCAATCCTACCCGCTCCCGTCGTTCGCCCTATCCATCGGGCACCTCGGCGTGTTGGAGCGGAGCAATGGTGATATCTGGCTGGGCTGCGCGCAGGAGCCGCGGGAATTCTCGGGCATCAGCGGTGGTCTCGCCCTCCTGCATCCGTCGCCGGAGGGCCGATTCACTGTGGAGTTCCGGCTGCCGCCCGCGGTGCCGTTCCGCAACTGGAGCCTCCGTGAAGGTCCTGGGGGAGAGGTCGTGGTGGGCGGCATGGGACTGGTGGCGATCACCGACCGCGGTTACCGTCCGCTGTCTGCGCCGGCGGTCCTGCAGAACAAGTGGATTGACCAGATCGCCGTGGATGGGGATGGACGGATCTGGGCCGCCGCCTGGTCCGACGGAGTCTTTCGCGAGACCGCCCAGGGTTGGGAGGGGAGCAGCCCGTCCAACCGGGCCTTTGAGTACCCGGCGTCGTTTGTGCTGCCCCTGCGGGGCGGTGCGATGGTGATGGCGACTCCGAAAGGGTTTTTCCGATACGACTCCGGTCGCTGGGCTCCGTGGCTGGCGAGTGCGGAGGGCCTGTACCGGGGCTCGGGTGAAATGATCGAGGGGCAGCAGCAGGCGGTCTGGGTCAATCGCACCCATGTGGACTGGTACTACCGGGGGCAGCGGGCCGAGCCCTATCCCGAGGAAAAGCTGGAGGGGTTTCGCACCACCGAGTGGAGACCCAATGCGACACCGCCCGACACGCGCTGGAGCAAACCACCGGTCGATACGACGGACGAGCGGATCCTGAGTTTTGCCTGGGAAGGGGTCGATGTCTGGTCGCGCACCCCCCGGTCCTGGCTGGAGTATTCCCATCGCATTGACAACGGACCCTGGTCGTCCTTTTCCCCGGCGCTCGAAACCACGGTCAGCGGGTTGGGCAATGGCCTGCACGTGATCGAGGTGCGCTCCCGGGACAGCGATCTGAATGTCGATCCCACTCCGGCACGCGCCGTGGTCACCATCGTCCTGCCCCTCTGGCGGCAGGGGTGGTTCATCGGGCTGATCGCGGGGGTCGTCCTCGTCCTGGGAGGCATGGTCGTCGTGGTCATCCGCCAGCGCATCCGACACGTGCTTGAAATCGAGCGCGTCAAGCTGCGCTTCTTCACGAATATCTCCCACGAGATCAAGACTCCCCTCAGCCTGATCCTCGGTCCGGTGGAGGAGTTGCAACAGCACATTCAGGATCCCCAGCAGCGCCACTATCTCTCGCTGATCAAGGTCAACAGCGAGCGTCTGCTCGTGCTTGTCAACCAGCTCCTCGACTTCCGCAAGCTCCAGCTGGGCAAGCTGGTCTCCAATCCGGAACGCACCGACTTCGTGTCCTTCGTGCGGCAGAGCACGGGTTGCTTCGAGGCGAGCGCGAGGGAGCGCGGGGTGAGTCTGAGTGTGGAGAGCCCCCTGCCAGCGCTGGTCTTCCGGTTTGATCCCGAGCTCTTTCACAAGGTGGTGAGCAACCTGGTGAGCAACGCCGTCAAGTACTCGCCGCCGGCCGGCGTGGTCCGTGTGCACGTGGCGCGCCGTCCGGGCGGGAGTGAAGGCGTGGTTGAGGTGATTGACCAGGGTCCGGGCATTCCGACCGAGGAGCAGCAGCGGATCTTCGAGCTGTTCTACCGCAGTCCGGACCAGTCGAAACGCACCGAGGGCAGCGGGGTGGGATTGACCCTGGTGAAGGAGCTGATGGAGGCCATGGGGGGACGCATCGAGGTCGAGAGTCCGGTGGAGGACGGACACGGCACATGCTTCCGCATTGTGTTTCCCCTGGTGGGGGAGGAAGGTCCGGCCGGGGACGTCGGCGGGCCGGCGACGGAGCCCGTCGAAGAGGTCACCCCGACGGAGCGGGAGATTGTGCTGGTGATTGAGGACAATCCCGAGTTGCTGCGATTTCTCACCGACGCGCTCGGCGCTTGCTTCCGCGTTCACGGTGCGGCCGATGTGGCCGCGGGGCTTCACCAGGCCCGCACCCTGATCCCCGATTTGATCGTGTCGGATGTCATGCTGGGGGACGGCGATGGCTTTGCCGTGTGCCGGAAGCTCAAGCAGGATCCGCACACGTCGCACATCCCGGTTGTCCTGCTGACCGTGTTAAGGTCGGACGCGCATCGCCAGCAGGCGTTCGAATGCGGGGCGGACGACTTCATCACCAAGCCGGTCTCGACCCGCCTCCTGCAGCTCAAGATTCAGAACCTGCTCGCGACGCAGCGGCGCAACCGGGAGCGTATCCAACAGCAGTTCTGCGACGATCATCGGATCAGCGGGCTCTCCAGTGCGGATCAGGCCTTCATCGACCAGGTGAATGCAATCATCGACGAACGGATGGGCGACGAGCACTTCGAGGTGAACGCCCTGGCCCGCAAACTCGGCTTTAGTCGGAGCGCATTCTACCGCAAATTCACCGGCCTGACGGATGTGTCACCCGCCGCCTTCATCCGCACGCGCCGGCTGCGGCGCGCCGCGGAATGGCTCGCGGCCGGCACCAAGAATGTCACCGAAGCGGCGTTTGCCGCCGGCTTCTCCGACTCCGGCTATTTCAGTCGCGTCTTCAAGGAGGAGTTCAAGTGCCTCCCGTCTGCCTTCACTCAGACCTCCTCCACGCGCGTCGCCCCCGAATCGGCGGCCGCCGGTCCGGTCCGGCCTTCCGGGGAGTGAGACGAGGGGCCCGTCTCAGGGTGACGGGGTCAGGTGCGGCAGCCAGCCGAGGTCGACCAGGAAGGCGTCGACTTGGGCGAGGGTGCGCGATCGATCGGGCTCGCGGTTGAAGAACCCGTGTTCGCGCCCCTCATAGAGGTGAGCTTCACAGCGCACGCCGGCCTTCCGCATGCCCTCGACGAAGCGCTCGACGGTCGGCAGGGGCACAAGGGCGTCCCGGGTCCCGATGAAAACGAGCGCGGGCGGATCGTCGGCGCTGATGTGGTGCATGGGTGAATACTGCTGCCAGGCGACTCCCATCCGTTCGTGCGCGTAACCGCCCGGGCCGTTGTCGAAGACCGGGTTGAACAGCAGCTGGGCGTTTCCGCGCGGTGACACCGACGGGTCGTCGGCGGGGTCGTCGCCCCCCTCCACCATGGAGGCAAAGGCGGCGAGGTGGCCGCCGGCCGATCCGCCAGCGGCGGCGATGCGATTGGGGTCCACACCCAATGCCTTGGCGTGGGTTCGCACCCAGCGCAGCGCGGAACGGGCATCCTGCATGCAGACGAGGGGCGGACCGTCGGATTCCTGCTTCGAGGCCAGGCGGTACTCGACCTGCACCGCGACGAGTCCTCGCCCGGCCAGGTAGGCGCTGTGCTCCTTGAACTGAAACAGGGGGCCGCTGACCCAGCCGCCGCCATGGAAAAACACCACGGCCGGCCGGTGGTCGCCGGCGGCTGCCTCCCGCGGCTGGCGCACCCAGAGGCGGAGGTCGCGGCCGTCGACCTGCTTGTAGACGTACTTTTGATCCGCGGGATCCGCCTTCAAGCCACGGTCTTCGCCGGCCACGCGGCTTGCGACCGGGGCGGCGGCGGCCGCGAAACGGTAGGTTTCGCCCGCGCGGGTGTCGAAACGGATTCTCCAGCCCTCCGGGGTCTGGGTGCTGGTGAGGCCGTGCCCGCTCACCGCGTTGGGCAGGAGAAGCTGGCAGGGCCGGCCGGCGGTTGACGTGATGGCCAGGGTATCCACACGGCCATTCTGCCAGGCCAGCTCGACCTCAAATCCCCCGCGCGCCCTGAATCCGCGCAGGCTCCCCGTTTTCCACGCCTCGGGCAGGGCCGGCAGCAGGTGGAGGTATCCGGTGTGACTTTGAATGAGCATCTCCGCGATACCCGCGGTGCCGCCGAGATTTCCGTCGATCTGGAACGGTGGATGCGCGCAGAGGAGGTTGGCGTAGGTGCCTCCCGGCAGCTTCATGCCACTGTGATTGTGATGGGTGGTGGGTAGCAGCAGCTCGCGCAGGCACTGGTAGGCGCGTTCGCCGTCATGCAGGCGGGCCCAGAAGTTGATCTTCCAGGCGAGGGACCAGCCGGAGGCGCTGTTGCCGCGAAACTCGAGACTCTTGCGGGCGGCGGCCGCGAGCGCGGGTGTCTCGAACGGTGAGATTTGCTGGCCTGGATACAACGCGTAGAGGTGGGAGACGTGCCGGTGCCGGTCCTTGGGGTCGTCCCGATCCTCCCGCCACTCCTGCAGCTGGCCGAATCGCCCGATCCTCGGCGGCAGCAGCCGTTCCCGAGCCGTCCGGACCTGCTGCAGCGTGGCGTCGTCCTCGCCGAGCACACGGGCGGCGGCGAGCAGATTGCCGAACAGATCCCAGGCGATCTGCTGGTCCATCGAGGCGCCGATCGACATGCCGCCGTGTTCGGGGGAAAAGGAGGGCATGGAGACCAGGTGGCCTTCAAACTCGACCAGGTAGTCGAGCCAGAAGAGCGCCGCCTCCTTCATCGCAGGGTAGGCCTGCCGGCGGAGAAACTCCGTGTCCTGCGTGAACTCGTAGTGTTCCCAGAGGTGACGGCAAAGCCATGCGGCCCCGGCCGGGAAGTAACCCCACTCGCCCCAGTTCACGGCGGTGACGCCGAAGGGGTTGTTCATCGTATTCACCATCCAGCCACGGGCCCGGAAGAAGTCGCGGGCGGAAATCCGGCCCGGCGCGCGCAGGGACTCGATGTACCGGTGGAGGGCCTGGTGGCTTTCCGGCAGGGCGGTGGTCTCCGCCGGCCAGTAGGCCATCTGCAGATTGATGTTGGTGTGGTAGTCACTCGCCCACTGCGGGTCCATCTCCACGTTCCACTTGCCCTGCAAGTTGGCCGGCAGCGTGGTTTCGCGCGAACTGCTGATGAGGAGGTAGCGTCCAAATTGGAAGTAGAGTGAATCGAGCCCGGGGTCGGCTTCGCCTTCCGCCCGGCGGCGGAGCCGGGCCGCGGTTGACACGGTCACCGGATCCGAGACGCCGAGTGACAGGTCCACGCGCCGGAAGAGCCGCTGGTAGTCGGCGAGGTGGTCGGCGAGCAACCGGTCGTGCCCCTTGCGCGCAACCGTCGCCAGCGTCTGTGCATTGAGCGCCTCGTAGTCCCGGCCGGTGTAAGTGGGATGCCGATTGAGGTAGCTGGAGGCGAGGGTGACGTGGACGTCGACCCGGTTGGCGCCGCGGATCGTCACCCGCTGGCCCTGAAAGTCGACCTGCGCCCCGGCGCCCGCCTCGATACGTGCCACGGCCTGGAACTTCATGCCATTGTTGACCACGACGCCGTCGAGCGTGAATACACCGTGGTCGAAGCCCACGCGGTCGATCCGATGGAAGGTTTCCATCCAGACCGAGTACTCCAGACCGCCCGGATGGTCGTTTTCAAAGCGGAACGCCAGCACTCGATCCGGGTAGCTGGCGAAGGCGGAGCGCCGGTGGTGGGTGTCACCGGTACGGTAGTCGACCGTGACGACGCCGCGGTCCAAGTCCAGTTCCCGACGATAGTCGGCCACTTCGCCGGTGGCGGGGGTGACCACGAGCAGGTCGACGGCCGTCTGGTAGGTGCCGAAACCGGGAAACTGAATCTTCCCGTCCGGTGGATTGCGCACGACCGGAACGTTGGCGCTGACGGGGACCGCGCGTTTGGGTTTAGATCCGATGGTGCCGAGGAAGCGCTCCCGCATCAGTTTGACCGCGGCGGCCTCTTTTCCCTCGATCAGAAGTTGCCGCACGGGTTCGAGGGCGGTGTGCGCATCGGGGCGGTTTCCACCCTGGTAGTCCGGGGATTCGCCGGGACCGCCGGCCCAGATTGTCTCCTCATTGAGGGGAATGCGCTCCTCGACAATTTTCCCTCGGATCAACGCTCCCAGGGAGCCGTTGCCGATGGGAAGGGTGTGTTGGTACCACGCTTCTCCCGGTGCATCGAACCAAACGCTGAGCTCGCGCGCCCGAAGATTCGCCAGGCTCAGGAGCACGAGTCCGACGGGCAGAACCACGCGGGCCACGCAGGCCGCGCAACCGCCGAACCATCCGTCGCCGGTGATCACGGCCGGGATCATGGCTACGGGGTGCCGCCCGCGGACGGCGCCCTGGCCGGCTGGGCGGTGCGGGTGGAGTAGAGCGTGACCTCACCGGTGTTGGGTTGCGGCGGACCCGGCGTGCTGCGGCCGTCGGCGAGGATGCGCTCCATCGCTTGGGTCAGGGTGGCCACGACCTCGGGACGCTCCGCCTCCAGATTGCGGTTCTCACCGATGTCCTGCGCGAGGTCGTAGAGTTGCAGGCGCGGCAGTTTCGCCGCCGCCTCGCTGCCGGGCTTGGGATCGCTCCAACCGCCGGAGTCGGCGGCAAAAATCAGTTTCCAGTTTCCCTGACGGAGGGAAAGCGCCCCGAAAATGGCGCTGTGCACGAGGGACGCGCGCAAGGGCTGCTCCGTTCGGCCGGCGAGGGCCGCGTACTGACTGACACTGTCTTCCGCTGCGGTCTCGGGCAACGACGCTCCCAGGATCTCGGCGCAGGTGGCAAAAAGATCCTGCAGGGCCGTCAACTGATGACAGACGCTGCCCGCCTTGACCCGTGACGGCCAGCGCACCAGGTAGGGCACGCGGTGGCCTCCCTCCCAGATGTCCGACTTCGTGCCGCGAAAAACATGGCTGGGGTTGTGCTGACGGGCGAGCAACTCCGCGTAGTTGGCCGACGGAGAACAGCCGTTGTCACTTGTCACAATCACCAGCGTGTTGTCCGCGATCCCGTGACGGTCGAGCGCGTCGAGCACCTGGCCCACGACGGCGTCGGTTTGCATCACGAAGTCGGCGTAGGCGTTCAGCCCGCTCTTCCCTTTCCACCCCGCAGTCGGCAGGATCGGAGTGTGGGGCGAGGTGAGGGGCAGGTAGAGGAAGAACGGCTTGCCTGACTTCGCGCTGTCCGCATGCGTGCGGATGTAGTCGACCGCCTTTGCAGACACGACCGGAAGGACGTCGATTGCCTCGAAGTTCGGACCGGCCGAACCCTTCCGGATCCACTCCTTTTCCGCCGTTGGGATTTCGGTCGCTCGATCATTCTCGATGAAGACGTACGGCGCCATGTCCAGCGACGCACTGATCCCGAAGAAGGTATCAAAGCCCACCGCGGTCGGACCTCCCTCGATCGGACGGGTGTAGTCGACCTTTTTCGGATTGGCGGAGCTGCCAGGTGCGCTGCCGTCATTCTGCGGCCAGTTCATGCCGAGGTGCCATTTCCCGAAGCAGGCCGTGGCGTAGCCGTGCTCACGCAGGAACGAGGCGACCGTGGCCCGTCCCGGCTCGATCAGACGGGGGGAGTATCCGTTCAAGACGCCATGTTTCATCCGGGAGCGCCAGTTGTAGCGTCCGGTGAGGAGGCTGTAGCGGCTGGGCGTGCAGACGGCGGAGCTTGCATGCGCGTCGGTGAAGATCATGCCCTCGCGTCCGACGCGATCCAGGTGGGGCGTTGGGATCCGGCCCTGCGGGTTCAGGCATGCGACATCACCGTATCCGAGATCATCGCACAGGATGTACACCAGGTTGGGGCGACTCGCCGTGCCGGCGGCCGCCGCGGTCAGGGTGCAGGCGGCGAGCAGCAACCCGCGCCAGAGCCGTCCGGGCAGTGAGGGCATCGGGCGGAGTGTGAGACGGGTGGTCATGGCAGTTCGATGGCGCCGAGATCGGGCGGTCCCACGATCGGGTTCCCCAGGATGTCCTCGCGCACGCCCAGGCCGAGCGCGAGACCCACGTCGTCCCCGGGCAGGGGTTCGAGCACGAGTCCCTGGTCTTTGACGAGCGATCGGTTTCCGGGAATGTAGTCGGTCCGTTCCACCCCGCCACCCCGGGCGAACTCGGGGTCACCGATCAAAGGTGACGCATCCCGGATCCCCACCTCGGGCGGCCAGTTCTCGATGCGGAGGAAAAGATTGCGGGCGAAGCGGACCCGATTGAGGACGTCAGGACTGCTGTCGTCGGGCCGGAATTGATCGCCCTTCACCATGCGACTCTCGCCCTTGATGTAGAAGATGTTGTTCGCGATCAGGATTCCGTCGGTCGTTGGCGCCACGGCCATCTTGGCGACGATTTCCGCGCTGACGTAGAGGGTGTTGTTGTAGAAATACGTGTTGGTGGGACCGGTGCGTTTGCCCTTTCCCACGTAACCGCTGAGCCAGAACGTCTTTCCCTCCTGCAGGGCGCCCTGCCGGCCCTTGACCCGATGGCCGTCGTTGACGCTGATGTTGTAGCGGTAGGAGCAGTTGTGATTGTTGCCGAGGATTTCGCAGAACCCACCGGCGTTGCCGGCGCTGACGTTGTACTGCACGACGACATTCCGGCAGTGGTAGTCGATGTGCACGCCCGCGGAGTCACCCGGACCGTTGGCATTGAGGAAGCGGCTCTTTTCGATGACCACATCTCGGGTGCTCCAGGTCCAGAGGCCGCTTCCGCGGGCCCAGTTCCGTGAGTCGCGAGCACTGCCCGAGCCGTTCACGTCCAAATGGGAGAAGTGCCCGCCGCGCACCCCGGACATCTGCACCCCCGGTCCGCCGACGTTCAGGATCGTCACTCGGTCCACCTTGACCGCCTGGATGCTGTCGACCGGTCCGGTGAACTTCAGTCCCGTGTGGTTGACGTTTTCGATCCGACAGTCGGTGACGGTGATCTGTCGCATCCGGGCTTGAGCGGAACCGACGATGAAACGGATGCCCCAGCCGTAGGGAAGGGTGCCGTTGGCCGTGTTCACATCCCCGGGCGGGCGGACAAATCCCGGTTCTTCATACGAGACTTCGGTGACGTGCAGCCGGGCCAGCTCCACGCCGTCGTAGTCGCCCGGCGCCTGCGCCTCAACGAGCACCCCGCAGCGCATTGCTGCCGTCGTGGGCTGGCCCGGGCGCAGTCCCCCGCCGTCCGCGGTGAGAACCAGGTCGTGCACGTGGACGTGCCGACAGTCCTTCAAGTGAACGGCTGCCACGTAGCCGCGGGCATCAAGGATCGGCCGTGGCGCGGCTGCGCCGGATTCAGGAGCGTAGCTGGCGAAGACGATGGGGTGTTCGCTGGTGCCGGAGAGTCCCTCCGCCGCGAGCTGACCGGCGAACCGTTCGCCCGCGGCCAGGAGCACCTGATCGCCCGGCTGCAGGCGCGTGGCGGCGACCCGGCTGAGCGACTGCCAGGCCGTGCGGGCGGTGGTGCCATCGGCGCGGTCGTTGCCTCGTGTCGCGTGCACGTAGTAGGTCGCGGCCGGACTGGTGGCTGCGGCCGCGAGAAAGCACGCCGCGGTCCAGATGTTCCGGGCCGGCAAGGTGGAATACGGTTGGAAGAATGAATACAGACGGTGAAGGATCATGGCCGGGGCGTGCTCGCATGGTTTTGCCGGAGGTCGTCCAGACGCTGCCGCAGTTCGGCGGCCTTTTCCGGGTGGAGGGCGATCACGTTGTTCGTCTCGCCTGGATCCGTGGCGAGATTGTAGAGCAGGGGGGCTACGACGCGGTTCTTCGCGAAGCGCGCGTCGGACGGATTCGCTCCGCTGCCCACGCCGGAGACCGGTTTGGAGGCGTTGCCGGGAATGAATTTCCAGTCACCCTGACGGAGGGCCAGCGTGTTCGACATGCCATGCAGCACGGTGTGATCCCGGAGATTCTGGCGGGTTTGGCCCAGCAGCACCGCCGAAAGGTCCAGGCTGTCGGGGGCTGAGCCAGGCGGCAACGCGGCGCCACCAAGGGCTGCGAGGGTCGCCGGCAGATCCACGAGGCTGAACAGCTGGTCGCTGACCCGTGGCGCGAGGCGGCCGGGCCATCGTGCGATCAGAGGCACGCGGCACGATCCCTCGTAGACCTGGTACTTCGTTCCGCGCAGCGCACCGGCCGGCGCGTGACCCTGGGAGTCTTCGACCGACCCGTCGCTGTAGCCGTCGAAGAGGACGGGGCCGTTGTCGCTGGTGAAAATGACGAGCGTGTTCTCGACCAGTTTCAGGCGTTCCAGGGCCTTGAGGATTTCTCCGGTTGCCCAGTCGAGCTGCTGGATGACGTCGCCCCGCACTCCGGTCTGGCTGGTGCGGACAAACGGTGGTTCGGCGACGCGGGGCACGTGCGGTTCGAAGAGTCCGACGTAGAGAAAGAACGGCTGATTCTGATTTGCCTCGATGAAGGCGGTGGACTTCTGCACGACGGTGGTCGCCAGCTCCTCGTCCTTGAACCGCGCGGAGGTGCCCCCGCGCATGTAGCCGATCCGACTGATGCCGTGGATGATCGTGCCGGAGTGCTGGCGGTCGGCCCCCTGCCTGAGCAGGTCGGGACGGTCGATTCCATTCGGCTCGGCGCGAAAGTCGCGTTGGTAGCTGACTTCGATCGGATCGGCGGGGTCGAGTCCCACGACGCGGTGGTTCTCGATCCAGACGGAAGGAACCCGGTCCACCGTAGCCGGAATGATGTGACAGTAGTCGAATCCGATTTCCAGCGGTCCCGGTTTGATTTCCCGGTTGAAATCGACCGGCGCCGCGCCGTCGCCCAGTCCCAGGTGCCACTTGCCAACCACACCGGTCCGGTAGCCGGCTCCGCTGAGGAGCGCGGGCAGGGTGACCTGGCCCGGCGCGATGCACAACGGGGCATCGCCATCGAGAATGCCGGTCCTCCGGCCCGTGACCCGCCACGCGTATTCGCCGGTCATGATCGAGTACCGCGTGGGCGTGCAGGTCGAGGAGGGCGCGTAGCCCTGGGTGAAACGCACCCCCTGGCTTGCGAGCCGGTCGAGGTGCGGGGTGCGAATCCGGGTTGCACCGTAGCAACCGAGGTCTCCGAACCCCAGGTCGTCGGCGATGATCACGACAATGTTGGGTGGACGCGTCCGGGGGGCGTCCTGCGCGACAACGGACAGGGTGGCGGCGAGCCCAACCCCGAGCGCGCGAAACAAAGGGGAAAATGCGATCATGCGGACAGGTGTGTTTTCGAGGGTCCCTTTCGGGAGGGGAGGAAACGGGCCAGGGCCCGGGCGTGGTTTGGTCCCCGGCCGGCGGGTGCGCCGTCGGGCAGGTCCCGGGGGACGCTGGCCACCGCCGCGACGCAGGCCTGGACCTGGGCTCGCGGTGTCGCGGGCCAGGGGCGGTGCGACCGGGGAGGGTTCAGAACTGGAAGGTGCTGGTCAGAAGCCACGCCTTCTCCGGGGGTATGCGCACGGCGGCGGGCGTACCGTCGAAATTGGTGGAGACGACGATGAGTTCGTCGTCTCCGACGAGGTTGCGCATGTTCAGCTGAAGCGACCACTTGAGTTGCCTTCCAAACAGTTTGGCGCCGCGGAAACCGATAAAGGCATCCCCGCGAAAGTCCGTCTGGCCGAAGTAGGGATTGGTCAGATCCGCCACCTGCTGACCGTTCGGGCCGGCCACATAGGGATAGCCGACCACGGCGCGATCCTGCCAGCGCAGCGCGCCGCCGACGAAGAGTCCCCGGAGTTTCTTGGCGGAGAAGTCGTAGCGGTTGACCAGGCTCCAGCGCCACTTGACCAACTCGGGACTGGCGGTGCCCGCGGTGCGCTCGGCAATCTCGAGGGGAACCACCACGGTGCCCCGGAAGGTGCTGCCCCACGGCTCCGGGGCCTGACCGGGCTGCCGTGCGCCAGTCAGCAGCTGCGGATTGGCTTTCTCCAGATTGGCGAGGTACTCGTCGACGTAGGCCCGGATATCGGCCCCGGTCTTGGATTTGACCGTTTCGGTCTTGGACGCATTGAAGGCGAGCCGCCAGTTCTTGGTCAGGTTCAGCACCGCTTCGAGTTCGACGCCCTTGGCCACATAGTCTGTCGTCGCCGCGGCGTTGGTGATGGACTCGCGTTCCAGGGTGTAGCTCCCGTCCGTGCCCCGCACGAGCTGGGGATTGAAGTTGTAGGCATCGCCGATCCGCAGGCCGGCCGGCAGCGCCTTGAAGTGTGCCAGCGCGGCGTCGGTGAACTTGGCGTAACTCGAGTAGCCCCAGGCGGCCGTCGACAGGTTGTTGGCGTCGGCCGCCAGCAGGTAGTCGATAATCGTGTAGGAGGCGTTGATGGCGGCGACGGCCGAAAGCGAGCTGTCGGTCGCATTCTGCGCCTGTGTTTCGTACCAGTTGAGGCGCAGGTCGAGCCTGCCCTTCAGCGCGGTCACCATGACCCCGTACTCGGTGGTCTCACCGGCGGGCGTGCCGATCTCCTCATTGAACACATTGCGCCGCTGACCCGATGGGGTGAAGTTCTTGGACGTGTTCCAATAGAGGCGAAGGTTGGAGTCGAAGGGCAACCGGGACTGAATCCGTTCGGGCAGCACGCCGACCAGGCTGATGGAGGGACTGTCCTGGACATTTCGTGACGAAGGCGAGGTGGGGAGAATGAGTGTGCCGAGGTCGACGTTGCCGTCGGTGAGCGTCACGGGATCCGCCGCGGTGTAGTTGGTGTCGCTGTCCCGGCGCCAGCCGACCATCGAGATTAGGTGACGGTCCAGCCAGTAGCTCTGCAGGCTGACGGCCTGGGACTCCAGTTCGCCGCGCTGCATGCCGGCGCCTTTGACGATCTGGCCGATCGTGAGCGGCACCACCTCGAAGGCGTTTTTCGCGGGATTGAAGAGCGAGATGTTGAACGTCTCCCCGGGGTCGGGCAGGTGGGCGGTGATAGGCGACAGCCGCATTTGCGATGCGCTGGCGAGGCCCGAGGCGGTATTGCCGAGGTAGATCAACCCGCGGGCGTTGCGGGCGAAGAGCCCGGGGTTGGCGAGCAGTGAATTGAGATTGAGTGCCGGATTGGTGGTGATCCAGGGACTGTTGTAGAGGAGATTCTTGCGTTTCGCCGTCGAGGAGGTGGCCAGTCCGGTCAGCGTGTGGCTGCCGAGGATACGGCCGAGCCTCGAGCGTGACTTGCTGAAGTCGTGGGTGTAAAACGCAGTCGCCCGCCAGGATTGAATCAGCGACTCCGTGTTTCGCAGACCATTGATGTCCTGCGTGACGATGAAGGGGCGGCCATAGTTGGGGTTGGCCTGGCCGTTCGAGTGGATTTGGGTGATGTCGATCTTGATCTGCACATCGCTGCCGACGAACGGAATGTTGTTCCTTCGCTCGTAGGTCTGGGAGTCGACGGCCAGTTCGACTCCCGCTTTGCCGTCCCAAAAGAGCTGCTCCAGGCGGATATTGTTGGCGCGAAACTTGTGCTTCACGAAATCGAACGCGCCGGTGAGCAGGTTCTCGCGGAAATCAAAGATCTCGCGATCTCCCTCGGTCATGCGCACCAGCGCGATGGTGTTCAGGCCTCCGCGCAGGGAGTTGGTCGCTTGGTAGGTGCGATTGACCGGTACGATCGAGCCTGGGACCGCAGTGATGGTTCCCTGCATGCCCTGGACGTTTTGGAAGCCGGGGGTGGTGTAGCCGAGTTGGCCGTCGACCTGATTCGGTTGATTGTAGAAGACCGTGTAGTTCTTGAAGAAGGCGTTGGTGTGGGTGAGGGCGGTGGCTGCAATCACCGCGCCGGTTTGGTTGGAGTAAACATTGGTGACCCCGTTGAAGCGGGGTTGATTGTCGATCCAGTAGGAGGCGAACCCGTTGATGGGTGGGATGGGGTTGGGAGGAGTTCCCTCGACCGTGCCGGCCTCGTAATTGGTGCGAAAGGTGGTATCGCCCAGAAAGGCTCCGCGTTCGCCCTTGCGAATCCGCCACGTGAGCGCGCCAAACAGCCGCTGATCCTGCATGGTGGCCGGCTCCTGATTGTACCGCAGGTCCTCATTGAGCAGCACCAGACGCGCACTGAGGCGGTTCGGGATGAGCACCTTGTTGATTTCCAGGGTTTCGCGGTGGGCACCATTGGAACCGATGCGGGCGGTGACCTCAGTTCGATCTTTGAACGTTGCCGTCTTCAGGCCCCGATCGATGACTCCACCGGGTGAGCCGGCCCCGGCCAAAATGGCGTTGGGACCGCGGCTGATGGTCAGCGCGCTGGAGTTGTATTGGTTGAACGGGATGTCCGTGACGAAATAGTCCCGGGTATTCGTCACTTTCGCCAAACCGCGAACCCGGTTGTTTTCCGACGGATTGGTCCGCGACTCGGTGTTGTCACCGGTCCGATCAAGCCCATCGCCGAGAAAATTACCGGAAATGCCGCCGACCTCGGTTCCGGTGGTGTACACCAGGATGTCTTCGAGGTTCACCGCCCCCAGATCACTCATCATTTCATTGGTCACGACGGACACGGCGGCTCCGATGTCCTTCAGGTCGGTTTTCAACCGGGTACCGGCGAGTGTCGAGGTGGCGCGATAGCCACTGTCCTCCTCGTTCACAAAAAACGGGGTCAGTTCAAGGATCTCTTCCTTTGCGTCAGGAGGCGGGACTTCGACCAACGTCTTGGTTTGCGCACTAAGACCCGAGGCACTTGAGATCAACACGGAGCTGAAGACGAGGAGACGCCTGGCCTGACGGCGAAGACTCTCAGGTGTGGAGAAGCGAACGGTGGGCATTGGGGGTAGGTAGGACTGACGTTGGGGAATGGGGTGAGCAGCGACCTCCAGGCGAAACGTTCCTCGCGGATCAGATCGTTCCAGGGGTGGGGCGTGGCGAGCTTCTCCGCACAGACTAGCCTCAATTCGCCAATTCGGCCTGAACTACCGTCCCAACCTACCGTGAAAAACGTCCCTAACCTACGTCCCGGTCTCCCTGGCTCCCGGACTTTTTGCGGGTGTAAGGGATGTTAGAAACCTAACGATGAGGTGTTTGTGTGGAAATAATCGATTCGCACCAATCCATGGTGCAACTGATTGCTTTTGGCCGGGCGTAGCCCAGCTGCTGCGACGCTGCGGCTAGAGTCAGCGCACCGATGGGTCGGCCACGGGCATGTGAGAAATCAATGAAAGTCGCTCACACGAATTTCCGCGCTTCTGGACGAGACACTTTGCAGATACTGCAAGTAAATGACGACCCTGTTTCGAACCCTTTTCCCCCTGTGCATGTGCTTTCTCGCGTGCGTCGCTCAGGCCGCCAACGTGGGTGATCGGTATGAAACGGTCATCCGCGACCATGGCGAACCGGTGGGGCAGGTGGTCATGGGCAACCGGCGCGTGCTTTCGTACCCGAAGCTCTCCATTCGATTGAAGGATGACGTGGTGGTGTCCGTGACTCCCGTCGCCGAGGCTCCCGCCTCCAAACCGGCCGCCTCCGCTTCCGGCGAAAAGGGAGGGGCCGCCGCGAACCTGCCGAACCGGGAGGTCACGGTGCGGGCGAGGAATACCGCGGAGCTGCGGGTGAAGGAAATTGTCAACCAGCCGGTGAGCTCGCAGCCCATCACCCGGGGCATGCGGGTTTCAAGTTATCCGGAGGGATGGTTTCATGAAGGTGCCACCAAACCCGACTTTGAACGGGTGGATGTGCGGGCCACGCAGGAGCTCCCGTATGCGAACAAGCCCTTCGTGACTTCGCCGCTGAACCCCGGCGTCGCCTTCCCTGGTCCGGCTCTCGAGTTCAACTCGATGATCAAGTACTTCTACACCGATCGCTCCGTGCCGAAGAAGAAACTGACCGAGGCCGAGATGGTCGAGGTCAACGCGCTCTACCGCGTCATCGGAAAGTGCGAGCGCGATCTCCAGGCTCTCGCCCGCGCCGCCACCGGGGGGCGGTGACGGCTCTGGCTTCGTCGCCGAGCCCGCGGCGAGGCTTGGGTGCGGCCGCCGGAGGCTCCTCGCGCTGTCCGCGATCCAGCGTCCTTGCCGTGCCGTACCCTGCCTTCGATGCCACCGCGGATCAATCCCGGGCAAAACGAGGCAGGGGACGGCGTTGTTGGCGTGACGTGGCTAGCGTGTGATCGGGAACACGAACGAGAGTTCGTAGGTGCGTCCGAACGCGTACTGGCCGTGCAAGCCACCGTTGAAGCCGTAGATGTTGTTGAAGAACGGAGGCTCCTTGTCGAAGAGGTTGCTGATGCCAAGACCGGCGCGCAGGCCCTTGCCGTATCCGCGCCAGATGCCGTTCTCGAACTCGTAGGAGGCGCGCAGATCGACCTTGCTCACCGCGGGAGTGGGCAGGCTGTTGGGAATGATCGCGCCCTGGTTGGTGTTGTAGCCGTCCATGTGGCTGACGGTGGCGGAGGCGGTCAGCCCGCCCTTGTTCCAGAAGACCGACGCCGTGCCATTCCATTTCGGGCCGGCCAGGGTGTCACCGAGGTCATTGAGGACCGGGCCGCCGATGACGAGCTGTCGCGTGGCGGTGAGCGTACGGGCCACGTTGACACTGACCCGCCAGCGGCCGAACCGCTCCCAGGGCAGGGTGTAGTCGGCGAGGTAGTCGACGCTCTCGTTCTCGATCAGGCCGAAATTGCCGTACTGCGAATAGACCGTGAGCACCTGGCCGGGATAACCCGAGGCGATGTCGGCCGCGGTGGGATCGCCGCGGATCACGAAGCCCGGGAACAGCGACTCATTGTTGAGGATGGTCGTCGTGCCGAAGCTCTGGATGGCGTTCTTCTGGCGGGTGCGATAAAAATTCACCTGCAGGTTGAGGCCCTTGATCATGTCGGGCTCGAAGACGACGCCGAGAAACTCGTTCTTCGACGTCTCGGGTTTCAGATCGGGATTCGAGCGTCCGATCACGGTGACATTGGGCGTGGCGACGTTGCCGCGACGCGGGTCGGTCACGGTGCTGGTGGAGGTCGAGGTGGCCCGGCGGTCCTCGGTCAGCGAGGGGGCGCGGAAGCCCTCGGAGTAGCTGGCGCGGAAGAGCAGCGACTTGAAGGGCGCCCACGTGACGCCGTACTTCGGCACCCGGCTGGACGTGCTGGTGTCGCTGAATTTCTCATACCGACCGGCGACATTGGCCTCGAGGCGGCGGAGGAGTGGCAGCGAGTTGGGTTTTCCAAAGAGCGGCACTGAAAGTTCGCTGAAGCCGGACTTGGTGGTGCGCTTGTCCGTGTAGCTCGTGATCGTCGAAACCACCGGATAACCCGACTGGGCGATGGACCGGATGAAGGAACTGTCGCTTTCGTAGGCGCCGCCGAAAGCAGCCCGGATCGATCCGCCCCAGAGCGTGTAGAGGTTGCCGTTGGCCGAGAAGTCCACCGTGGAGAGGGCGGACTTGGATTCGACGGTCGGGTAGATTTCGGTGAGCTTGAGCAGGCCGGACTGGTCGGGTGCTCCGGCGACCCTCTCATCAATGAAGGGATTGTAGCGCTGGGCCGGATCGGTCGCGGTGGCGATCGCAGTGAAGGCGGTGGCGTTGAAGTTCTTGTTGATCTGGTTGTACTCCTGGATCTGCCGGCGGAAGCCGGTGTCCCAGCGCCACGTTTGGCCGAGTTCGCCCCGCACACCGATGGTGCCGGTGCTCGTCTCGGTCCTGGTCTTCTGCCAGATCTGCCCCCATTTCGGGAGCATGAGTCCGATCTGGATCGCCTCGCCGAACGGATTGACGTTGGCCGGAATCGCGACGAGTCCGGCGTAGGCCGGCAGGGTGTTGGCGGCGCCGCGCGACTTGGTCAGACTGGCGCTGCCGTAGAGCTCGATCCGGCTGGTCACGCCGTAGTTGAAATTGCCGGTGAAACCGTCCCGCGTCGAACCGGCCACCAGCTCCACGTAGGGAGCGGGGTCGAACGTGCGCTGACCCTGGGCGATGATGGCCGTGAGGGTGGCGGGCTGGTTGTCGGCATTGGTGGTCCGCTGGATAAAGGCGGAGAGCGGCGGGGTGGTGGCGTAGCCGGTGGGGGTGAGCAGCACGCGGACGCCGGGGATGGAGACGAAGCCCGTGGTGGCGGTGGCCTGGATCGAGGCGGGATAGCCCCACTGGATACGCTGGTCGGAGCCGTAGACCGCGGCACCGGTCGCGTTGTAGCCCACGAGCCGATTGCGGAAGTCCATGTTCTTCGAGAACGCGCGGTCCGAGGCCAGCAGCGGATCGCGTTCGTAGTGGTCGATTGCGACGGTGCCGCGCAGCTTGCCCTTGGCGAATCCGACGATGTAGGAGGCCTGGAGTTCGCCGCCGCCGCCATGTTCGGTGATCTTGGTGTTGACGCTGGCTTCGGAGCCGCTCCAGCTCTTCTTCAACACCACGTTGATCACGCCGGCCACGGCGTCGGCGCCGTAAATGGCGGAGGCACCGTCGGTGATGACTTCGATCCGCTCGATCAAGCCGAGGGGGATGGTGTTGAGGTCAACAAAGCCCTGGCCGGTGGAGGAACCGCGGTTGGCATTGCCGGACTGGGCGACGCGCCGGCCGTCAACCAGCACGAGGGTGGAGCCAGAGCCGAGGCCGCGCAGGCTGACGCCCGAGACGCCGGATTGCACCGGGGCGTTGTTGGCCAGAATGGGACTGGAGCCCACGCCGGGAGTCAGGGGCAGGAGCGATTCATTGCGCTGGCCGGCCGCCATGTTGAGGTCGTTGGGGGCGCTGTTGCGACCGGCGCCCACGCCGCCGTAGGTTTGCGGCAGCGAGCGCAGGAAGTCAGCGAGGTTGAGTGCTCCGGTGGAGCGGATGGAGTCGGTGTCGTAGATTTTCACCGGGGAGGGCCCGACCGCATCGGTCTGGCGGATGCGGGTGCCGAAGACCTCGACCTCGTCGAGCTTGACGGTTCCGTTTTCAACTTTTGCCCCGGGGCGGTCACCCTTTCCGGCCGGTGCCGCCCGTTCGGCGTTTGGGGACGAACTCTTTGCCACGGCGAGAGCGCCGGTTTTTTCGTCCTGGGTGACGATCAGCACGGTGTCGGCGAGCATGCGTTCCAAGGCCTCGCGGGGAGAGAAGTCGCCCTGAACGAGTTTGGTTTTCACGCCGCGCGCCTGGGCGGCGGGATAAATGATCTGTTCCCCGGATTGCTCTGAAAACTGTTTGAGCGTCTCCGCAGCATCACCCGCCGGCAGATTGAAGCTCTTCTTGACGGGATCGGCGGCAAAAACCGCGACAGCGGTCAACAAGGCGGCGGCGAGAGCCGTCACCCGGGCGAGCCCCGCCAGGCGGCGGGGTGCGGTGCGGTGCAGGGAGGTGTAGGTCATGGGTGCGGGGCGCGGTGGGAGCGCGACACTGAGTGCTGCGACGGCCCGACCGCTCACTTCCATTACCTTTTCCGCGAATAAATTTTGGGCCCGTCGTCTGCCTTACGGTGACTGGCGCAAAACAATCTCTTCGCCCTCTCGAATCACGCTGATGCCAAAGCTTGTCTCAAGCAAACGGACAAACGCATCGACATTATCGGCGCGAAAATTGCCCCCGATGATGAAGTCATCGAGGCCGCGGTCCCTCACGACCAGTTTCTGCCGGTTGTAGCGGTTGAAATCGGACACCACGTCGGACAGGCGCATATCAATAAATTCGAGACGGATTCCCTGCCAGGAAAGGGAGCGCTCGACCTCGACCGGAGTGAGATCGCGGACGTCCACCACCGGAGGCGGAGCAGACGACGGCAGAGTGGGTGACGGAACGAGGTCGCTGGCGGGGCGTTCCAGGGAAGCGGTGTCGATGACGGCGCGCTGGCCCGCTTCGAGACGGGGAAGTTCGCTCGACGCGGTGGGGGTGGGAGCGTTCAGTTGCACCCGGCCATGGGTCACCAGAACCGCGACACTTTGTTGCGCGAGGGAGACGCTGAAAGCCGTGCCCACGGCGCGCACCGACACGATGCCTGCCGACACGACGAAGGGTCGATCGGGATTCTTTGCCACGGTGAAATGAGCCTCACCCCGGACCAGGCGCACGAGGCGCTCCTGTTCCGTGAAGGCGACCTCGATGCGGGCGCCGGTGTTGAGTTCGACCATCGAGCCATCCTCGAGGGCCATTCGCTCGGGTCCCGGATGCACGATCGCCTGGCGGCGCGGCGCTCCGCCGAAGGGCACCGCCAGCCAGAGAAAAAGGCCGACCATCAGCAGGGCGGCCGCCGCGACCGCAATCGTCCCCCGCGGAAAACGCAGCACCACGTCGGCCTTCGGTGCGGCCAGCAACTCCGCATCGGGGTGCACCCGGGCGTCCGGCCGGAACTCGCGCAAGGCGTCCATCGCGCCCCAGGCGGTTTCCAGCCGTGCGACCGCGGCAGCGTGACGCGGGTCGGAGAACCGCCAGAGTGCGAACTCGGATTCCTCGTCGGGTGTGAGGCCCTTGTCGCGACGGGCCAGCCAGGCCGACGCCATTGCGGTGATGCCCTCGGTGGTGGAGGGGCGCTGGTGCTTCGGGGGGGTCATGGGGCTTTGCCCGGGTCGGAGCGGGCGAAACGAGACGAAGATGGAGGCGTGGACGATCGACCGGGCTTCAGCAAACCGCGTTCGGCAAAATAATCGGCGCAACGGCGCATACCCTTGCCGACCTGCACTTCGACCGTGTGTTCGGCGATGCCCAGGCGGGCGGCGATTTCTTTTTGGGAGAGTCCATAGAGTTTGCGTAGCGTGAGCACCTGCCGGCAGCGGTCGGGCAGGTTGCGGATCGCTTCGGCGAGAAGCGCGAGTTCCTGCTGGCGGCTGACGGCGTCCGGGACACTGGGCGCATCTTCTATGACGTGCAGTTGCTCCATCTCCGCTATCGAATCGGTGCCGGCCGTGACCCGCCGGCGGAAAAGATCGAGGGCGGCGTTGCGGGCTGTGGTGAAAAGAAAGGCCTTGGCGTAGGCGACGCGGCCCGTCTCCCGGGCCCGGAGCAGCCGGGCGTACGATTCCTGCACAATGTCGTCCAGATCGGGCAGGGAAGGAAACCGGCTCCGGAGCCAGGCCCGAAGGGTCGCCTCATGGGGCTGCACTTCAGCGGCGAACCAGCGGGATTGTTCGGAGGACGGCGGAGGCACGACAACGCGGAGGCGCTCCGTGGTTTCGCCACTGCGCAGGAACTGAGTCGAGAGGAATCCACGAACGCAACTGGGTGTCGGCAGGGGTGCGCGCGAACGCGCGAAGCCGCGAAACGAGGTCCGAGGACTGCGGCTTCGAGTTGGCAATTCTCAGCAAAGGCACGATCCAGCCACCAGGGCGCCTCCGCTCCCGACCTCGTTTCGCTCCGCCAAGGGGAAACAGATCGGGACTACGGCCGCGCATGCGCAGTCGCGGGAAGATCAGATGCGAATGTCGCCAACTCGTCCACTACGGCGTATTCAATTGTTCAATCGAGGATGGCCAGGGGTGGGGTCGACGTTTGATCAACGTCAGTGTTTTACGTTCGCCATAGCCGTTGAGCAGGACGTCCAAGGTGATCCGGGCTCCGGGTTTGCGGTTGATCAGCAGGGCATGGAGCTCGCTTCCGTGGCTGAGGCTGGCTTCGAATTCCTGTATCTCCTTCCCGTTGATGGCCACGATCCGCGTCATAGGAGTCAGCCCCGCCGCCGAAGCCTCGGAATTTGGTTTCACGGCGGTGACCGTGGCCCAGACGATCTGACTCCCGTTGCGAACCAATGCCAGGCTGAAGTCGAAGCTCAGATAGGTCCGCCCCGAGACCTGGATCGGATCGAGCACGACGACAGAAGGGTCAGCCGGCGCGGGGTGACCTGACGTCTCGTGAACAGGGTCCTTGGCGGTAGTGGGTTCATCGACCTGTTCGGCGGTCGTGCCCGCGGGAGCCGTCGGATCCACCAGTTTGATCGTGACGATTTCCCCGTTTGAAGGGCTGAGCGTCCTGCTGGCTGGAGGCGTAGGCGCAGGCTGCGCTGCCTCAGTGCTGCCGAGGGGGGTGACCGTCCTCGTCTCCGACGACGCTTCGCGGAGAGCACCGCCGCAACCGCTGAGCAGGAGGGCGCATAGCGGCAAACTCCAGCACTGTGAAAAGGTATCCATGGAATTGGCCGGTCGGAACGACGCAGGGGTGGGGGAACAGGTTTGATGCGTCCCGCCCCCGTGCATGAGGGCAGTGGTCGCCTCTTGCAAACGATGAGTGCTCGTGGTGCGGAGCGTGTGACTGCCGAAGTCCTGCCGTCCATTGACGTCTGGTTGGCTGTGATCCGAAGCGGGTGGGCGCGGCCTCCGTGTCGAATTGGGGCCGATTCGTTCGTTGAGGAAGTGGGTCGGCACACCGATCCACACCATGAACCTCCATAACAAAAATGCCGTGATCTACGGTGTCGGTGAATCGTTGGGCGGGGCGGTCGCACGTGCCCTCGCAACTGCTGGCGCGAAGGTGTTTCTCACCGCTCGCGATCTCAAAAAAGCCCAAGCGGTGGCGGACTCCATTCAGGCCACGGGCGGTCAGGCGGAGGCGGCTTGCGTGGATGCGTTGGATGAGGCCGCCGTCAACCACCACGCCGCCGGGGTCGCGCAGCGGGCCGGGAGCCTCGATGTATCGTTCAACCTGATCGACCTGCGCGGTGCGCAGAGCAATCCCCTGACGGAGATGACATGCGCGGACTTTGTCCAACCGGTGATGATCGCGATGCGCACCCAGTTCCTCACCGCCACGGCGGCAGGTCGGATCATGAGCCGGCAAGGCTCGGGCGTGATTCTCACCCTGACCGCGACGCCGGGGGGAATCGGCTACGCGAACGTGGGTGGTTTTGGTCCGGCGTGCTGTGCGATCGAAGGTTTTTCCAAGAACCTGGCGGCGGAACTCGGGGTGCATGGGGTGCGGGTGGTGAACATTCGTTCGGCGGGTTCACCCGATTCGCGACCCTTTCGAGAGGCCCGGGCTCACGGCGGACCTGATGTGGCGGCCTTTTTCGAGAAGCTGAAGCAGGACACCATGCTCAAGGCGCTGCCGTTGATGGAGGATATCGCCAACACCGCGGTGTTCCTCGCGTCGCCCCTCGCGGGAAAAATCACCGGGGTGACCCTTGACGTGACCGCCGGGACCACCAGTGCGCTGAACTACAAAGTGCCCGCCATCGCATTCGTGAAGTCCTAGCAGCGCCGGTGCGGAGGAGAGGGACCGCGAATCCCGCAGTCGCGCCTGCGCGTCAACCTAAGCTTGATCCAAGGTCGGCGTTTGTTGGAGGTGGGGTCGCCGACCCCGCGGACATTGGCGGCGCGTGAAGAAATCGGACAACGGAGGCGGGACCGGTCGGTCCCGTCGCGGCCTTCCCGCGACCGCGGGACCACCTCCATCAGAACCGCTGCGATTTCCCACCTCCGGTCCTTAGGTTGACGCGCATGCGCAGTCGCGGGACGAATGGACACGAATTCGGAGTGGGATCGGAGGAGCCAAGAACCGAAATTTGCGTCACTCAAGAGTGAACCCATCCCCGTCAGTGCTCCGTGTCTGTTTTCATTCGTGTCGATTCGTGTCAATTCGTGGTTCAAATGAACGAATCCGGCTGAGTCCTTCCGGCTACGGGTTTGTATCCGTGTCCATCCGCGCCATCCGTGGTTCCCCCCGCGTTCGTGGGTTCGATGGGACCGAGGACCTGGCTTTTGGGAAAAACGACGCAATTTGACGTTCGCTGTCGAAACGGGTCCGGCTCGTTCGACCCTCTGTACATCTCACTTCACCCATATGAGCACTCCCTCCACTGAATATCCCACCGTCAGTCCCTACCTTAGCGTCCGCAACGCAGCGCAGGCCATCGCCTTCTACAAAGCCGCCTTTGGGGCGACCGAACGCTTCCGCCTTTCCGACAAGGCCAGCGGCAATGTCGGACACGCGGAACTCCTGATCGAAGGGAGCCTCGTCATGCTGTCAGAAGAAAATCCGCAATGGGGTAACAAGGCCCCGCCCACCCTGGGAGGCACTCCCATCACGTTCTGCGTCATGGTGAAGAACGCGGATGCCGCGCTCGCCCGCGCCGTCGCGGCAGGAGCGACGGTGCTCATGCCTGCGGCTGATCAGTTTTATGGTTTCCGCAGCGGCAGCGTGGTGGATCCGTATGGCCACCAGTGGATGCTGCAGCACCAGATCGAAACCGTGTCCCCCCAGGAAATGCAAAAACGCTGGGACGCCATGACCAGCGGCTGCCCCGGCGCCGAAACCCCCGCCAAGCCCTGACCGGACTGCGTCAGCAGCAGTCGGGACATTCTACGGCAGCCCCCTCGTTAGCGTGGCGGCGACCGTTCGCCTCCCAATTCCGTTGGAGGTGGGGTCGCCGACCCCGCGGGGATGGGCGTCGCGTGAACAATTCGGTCAACGGTGGCGGGACCGGTCGGTCCCGCCGCGAGGGCTGCGCTCTCCCCGGAGGCACCACAGTGCGCACGCGGCTCGTAACTAGGGATCGTCGTCCAACTCGGTGAGGGTTCCGTCTCGCGACAGCCGCGTCGTTCCCACGTAGCGAGGATGGCCGTCCGGCCCCCAGACCAGCTCTCCCTGGTGCCGGTGAAGGGTTGTTCCGTGCAAGAGGAGGCTGCCGTCCGGCCCTCGCGACCAGCGTTTGAAGGAAATGCGTTTGTAGGGTTCGAGGACGACGCCTCCGTCGGACGTCGTGGTGACTCGATGGAGCAGGTCGTTACCAAGGTCGGGATCAAAGGTGGGAACCACGAGGACGTCTGGTCCCCAACGGATGAAACCCGCCACGCGGGGTCCAAACAGGTAACGGGCCGGGCCGTGCCTGGGAATATGGACCACCCCGCCGCCCCACTCCCCTTCGTTGTAGCCGAGCAGGGTTCCGCCCGCGAAGGAGATGCAGTGACGCGGCAGCAAATCAAAAGTGTGGATACGCATCTCGTCTTGAGGGAACGCCATCACGACTTCCGTCGCGGTGGGAGCGATCAGGCGAACCGCAGTCACCCGGACCTCTTCCAGAAAGGGAACAAGTCGGTCTTGCTTGAAGACCTGCCAGGCGGTGGGGGGTGGGCGGGGTGGAGGGTCTTGGAATTTGATCCCGGAACTCTTGTTTCCGGGCGGGAAGTCGTATGGGAACGTCCACCGGTTGAGAGGGGGAAAGGACTCCCGGCCCTCCAGGGCCTCGATGGCACTCCGTAACGTCTGGGCGATGTCCTTTTGGCTGGAGGTCTTGGCGAGGCGTTCGAGGTCTGGTTTGACCTCGGTCGCGCCCAGTTGCACCAGAGCACTTGCGGCGGACATGACAAAAAGCCAGTCGTCCGTCCCAGCCACCGCAGAGAGCAGGTCGGGGATGGCTTCGCGGTAACCCATATGAGCCAGGACGGCCGCCGCCAGCGGTCCGGAATCGAGCGTGTTCGGTCGCAACAGGGGCACGAGTTTGGGTGCGATGGCACGAGCCGCCTTCCCGTGCGCGCCGATCGCGGCCAAGGTCCAAAGGAGATCATGGGGACTACCTGCCCGCGCCGCTTCGAGATCCTCCGTGAGACGCTCGATGTCAGGAGTGTTGCGCAGGCGCGACACCGCCAACCGGAGTGGTCGCGCGAGGGGCTCGGGCGCCTCTTCCGCGAAGCTCTCCAGCTCGGCGACAAGTCCCGCGTTCGGGTGACGCCCCGCAATTTCGATGGCGGTTGCGCGGTTCTCCCACGACACGGTCGGATCCCTGGCGATGGGCAGGAGGAGGCAAGTTGCGCTGGAATCGCGGAAATCGAAATGGAGCTCGGTGATCAGCGTCGCGCGGAGCGAAGCGGGCAGTGGCTCCGACGATCGGAGGAGGGAGACCACGCGGCTGCCTCCGCCTCGGATACGCCCGGACAGGATGCGAACCATGGACCTCTGTCGCTGGGCCGAAACGGTGGGCAGGAGGCGGAGGATGAGGTCGATCGACGCAGGCTGCGCGGAAATCAGCGTGCCGGTGGTGATGTCGGCAGCCGCTCGATGGCGCCGGGGATCATCGTCAGCGAGGAGCGTCAGCAAAGGGGTCCCGTCTTGCTGCAGCCGATCTCGTACATACGCCCAAGTGTCCTTTCCCCCCGTTGACCACCCGTTGGCCTTGGCCAGGACTTCCGCCGGTTCGGGGAGACGGTTCAATTCTACTCGCGGCCAGAGCAAAAGCACCGTGGCCGCCAGGATCAGGAGCACGATCCCGGTTCCCCGCAGGGCGAGGCGAAACCCCCGTTTCCATGCCTGCCATCGCATGGCGTCAAGCGTGCTTCCAGGTACGCGTCCCGGGCAAGGTCAATCGCGGGCACGCGAACCCGGTACCGTCGAAGGCCTCGATGATGGAGCATCGCGTGCAACTGCGCGGTCAGAGGCGATCGCGCCAGCAAAGCCGGGTAATCATGCAAGCATAGTTAGCATTTGGTGTGACCAAATGGAAGGTACGGCAGCCGATGGTGGCCGGTCAGGTCGGATCGCTGTTTCACGCA
This sequence comes from Opitutaceae bacterium, assembly GCA_046346755.1. Lineage (GTDB taxonomy): Bacteria > Verrucomicrobiota > Verrucomicrobiia > Opitutales > Opitutaceae > UBA6669. The sequence goes on from JAXMHM010000034.1 coordinate 42,015, forward strand.
CTCTGCGAACCACGGGAGCAACTACGAACCGACTACTACCCCAAGGGAGGGTCGTCGACCCTGGGCTTTCCGCTATTTCCGCGAAGCCGTATACAAGAGCCCGCGACCGGTTCTGCTGGACGCGAATGCCTCCAGGTGGGGGCCGGTCAGCCCAGCGGAGAGAAGGGTATAGGCCTGTTGGGCCGCTGCGGCCCGATAAGTGACGAAGTCGCTTTGGCTTTGCCCGGGCTGAGGCGAGTTCATTTCCGTCAACACCTTGTGGGTCGAAAGAAAGTCCCGATATTTGCTGATCGAGTCTTCGGAACTAAAGCCTGCCGCCTGGTAGATCTTGGACATTTCCTGGAAATTTGCGTTCTGCCGGGAGACGAACTGCAACGTAACGTTCGGGGGCGCAGCCCGGGAAATGGCGTCGAGTACGCCGAGTTGATAATCCTCGGACATGTCACCACGCGGTGACTGAGTCAGGAGATTCAAACCCGCTTGGCTTTTGTACTCGGAATAGGCTTCGAAGACTTTGATGTAGGCGACGTCGTCCATTCCCTGCATGCCTTGGAACGCCGACTGGAGATCTTTCGCTGTTCTGGAGTTGTACGCCATGAACTCAAGCGCCTGCCGGTCTCCGACCAAAGCGGCGATGTCCTTCCAGATCTTCTGCTCGAGCCCGATCTCGCCCTGCGCACTCAAGGGTTTCGAACCCGATTCGCGGGATGCGGCGGTGTAGTCGCTGAACACCTGTTCAACGGCTGGTTGCAGGTCCGGTGCGATGCTTCCGAAGACAGGTCTGTTTGTGGAGCTGAGCATGCCTTGCATGGCAATCGCGTAGTCATCGCCCAAGAGGGCCTTGATTTCATCTGCGCGCTGGAGGTCGATGTCGGCCAGCTGCTGGCGTTGTTCAGGTGACGTCCGTCCCAACGCTTGCTCCCAGAGTGGCCGCGAAGAATTTCTCCGGACGGCTGCCCGTTTTTCCCTGACTTCGGGATCCAACATCGCATGCGCGACAGCGAAAAGGACCCTGGGTGGAGCACCACTTTCCTTCAACGCCTTCAATTGAGAAGCCAAACCGGAGCGATCCCAATTGGGTCGATTTTGACCCCGGACCTCACGGGTCACCGGGGTTTCCGGAGTTGAGGCGACGGCCGGGCGAAGGGCGCGTCGCGTAGGATCAGGGTGCACCTCGGCGCCTGCGGGACTCGAGCCAACCTGCGCCGGTCGTTCCCGAGCGAGTATCCAAACCAAGGTCGCTGCCAGGGCTAAGTTCAGGAGAATCGATACTTTCGCGAGCATGGGAGCGGGGGAGGAGTTGCTGTCCAGCGAGCGCTGAGAAGAGCGGCGTGCGGGGCGGTACCTTGGGCAAATGACGACCCTTTGCGTTTTTGATGACACGTCGCCTCCCTGGAAAAGTCGAGCCGCGAAGCGCAGCCCTAGCTCCGCCGGAGTTTACGCCGAAAGGCACAGGTCAATCCGCGAGCTAGCGTCTGCCCGGCTTGTCCTCATGGATCCGCAGTCCGGGTGGTCCATAACCGCGGTCGGCACGGTCGAGGACGAGGACCCAGTCCGGGCCGTGGGAGGGGCTGCGAAAGTCCCGACGTGTACCTCCGGTAAGGCGGTCGATGGGTTGCGCGAACCCGGTGCGGGGATCGTACCACCACCCCTGCAGGGGCCCCGCACCGATCACGGCAAGGTCAAGGGTCAGCACCTGGTCCTGGGTGGGGAAGTAAACCATGAGGTAGGTCGCGTCGCGGTCGCGCATCGCCTCCGGATGGAGGGCGCCCGCTTTCGGCGGATCGATCACGATGGAAGGGTCGCGGAGGCGGTGCAGCGAGGGCCGGGACTCGATGAGGCGGCGGAGGTGCTGCATCTGGACTGCGCCCGGCCGGTGGAGCGCCTGCACCCAATCCATTTCGGGAAAGTTGATGACCCCGTTGCGTTGGGAGGCGAATTGCCAGACGGAATGATGGCCGTAGGTGACCCCACAGGCGCCGGCGAAGACGGAGCGGTAGCATTGTTTGCGCACGTCGTGGTCCCGGAAATACCCGCTCGCCGGATCCCACTTGGGCCACGGGTTGTAGGGGTGGTCTTCGTAGTTGGGTTCGAGGTCGAGGGTCGGTCGGTTCGGACTGACGCGGGCGTCGCGCGCCACGAGATCCCACACCGGCACATCCCGTCCGCCCCCGTGCCCGCTCTGGAATCCATGCACCGCCAGCCAGGGATCATCCGGCAGCATTTGGGTGGTGGAGTAGTCGCCTCCCTGCGGGTGATACAGAAACAGCGGCGGCGCGCCTGTCCCTTCCGCGATCCCGGCCGCCATCTCGCGCCAGATCGGGCGCCAGTCCTGGTCGGGCGGAAAACCAGAGGCAAGGGCCTGGTTCTGCGGCCACGCGTCGGGTCGTTTCGGATCGAGCACGGCGGGCCGGTCTCCCCCCAGCATCCAGACGAGGTGGGTTCGTCCCCGCAGCCGCTGGCCGAGATAGCGTCCAAAGGCGCGGACCACCGGTAGGTTGTCGTGACGAAACACGCGGGGGCCCACACCCCACGGCGCGGTCAGCTTGTCACCCCAGGTCGGCAGGAGCGCAACGTACAGGCCGTGGACGGCGGCTTCGTCCACGACGGCAACGACCCGGTCGAAGAACGCATCGTTGGGCCGCGCCGGGTCCTGGGCGACGAACGCGAGCTGGCCGAGTGCATTGGGTTTTAGGATACTCTCGTCCTCCGCGAGCGCGACCGTCTGGATGACGGTGAAGCCCTGACGGGCGCGGGTGCTGAGAAAGTAGGAGCACTCGTCCGGCGTGGTCGACTGCATCAGCTTCCAGGCCGTGTCTCCGAGCCAGAAAAACGGGCGGCCCTCCGTGGTCTCGAGGTAACGTCCCCCCGCGTGCACCCGCAGGGAGGGAAGGACGGGGGCCTTCGCCGGCGGAGGCGAAGCCGCGAGCGGTGCGATTCCCGCGACGATCAGGGTGAGGAGAAACAGACCGGTGCTGGCCCGGGCGGCACGGACGACGGTCGAGCGGAGTGACGGGGCGGTGGTCAGGGTCGGTGGTCGGATCGATAGCCGCGCGGACGGCCGCTGCCGAGGAGGATTCCGCGGTGCGACTGGCATGTTTGGGGTGGGCCGACTCCGGGTGTCATCCGTCCGGTCGCGGGTGGGCGGCTGGATCCGGCAAAGACGCTAGACGATCTCCTCCCGTTTCGCGTCCCAGCGCACCTCGCGTTTGAGCCGGTAGGCTTCGGTGCTCATGAGCAGGGTGGCTACCTCGATGAAGGCTTCGTCGATGTTGCAGGTGGGGCGGGCCCCGGTGCGCACGCAGGTGAGGAAATTGTCCATGTGACTCGGCCACTTCTCGGCCTTGGCACGGTCGTATTCAAAACTCGGTTTCGGCATGCGTCCCATGTGCGGAAAGGCCGGGCCGTCCGGATACACCCAGAAGCGGCTGGCGTCCTGTCCGATGGCGTTGAAGATGAGCCGGCCGTCCCGCCCGATGTACTCCGGGGGCTGCTCGCGTTTGGAATTCATGCAGCCTTCGAAGGTGAGCGTGCAGTCGCGGCTTTCGAAGCGGTAGGTGGACATCCAGGTGTCGGGCACCTCGCGATCATCCTTGTAGTAGGCATTCCATCCGCTGGTCACGCAGGAGTCCGGGATGCCCCAGCCGAGCACGGTCTGCACGTGATCGAGTTCGTGCGAGAGCAGGTCGCCGGCCTGGCCGGTGCCATAGGGCCAGTAACAGCGCCAGTGCCAGAAGTGGCGCTCGTTGAAATCGATCTGGGGTGACGATCCCAGCCACTGGCCCCAATCGAGCTGGCGAAGCACCTCCTTCGGGTCGGGGCGCTCCCACTGGGTGTAGTAGCCGTACCAGCGCCAGGGGGCCTGCTCCTTCGTGCCGTTGAAGAAGCGGCCGGTGTTGATCACGGTCACCGGGCCGATTTTGCCCTCGCGGATCAGGCGTCCCGCTTCGGCGGTCGCGGGCAACTGGCGGCCCTGGTGTCCGAGCTGAAACACGGTCGACGCCTTCCTGACGGCGGCGCGCATGCGTTTGGCCGCGGCGGTGGAGGTCGTCAGGCCTTTCTCGCAGTAGATCGCCTTTCCGGCCGCCACCGCATCGAGGACCATCTTTTCGTGCCAGTGATCCGGGGTGGCGATCACGACCGCCTCGACCTTCGGATCGGCGAGCAACTCCCGGTAGTCGCGGTAGGTGTGCGCGTCAGGATTGCCGCAGGCGTCGAGCCCGCGCTTGAGGTGGGGGGCATAAACATCGCAAAGCGCGACCACCTTGGCTTCGGGAATCGCGCCCGTGTACTTCACGAGGTCCCAGCCCCGCGTGCCGAGGCCGATGTGGCCCAGGCGGACGGGCTCTTTGACGAGGTCGGCGCCGCGCAGGATGGCGGGCGCGGCGACCACGGCGGTCGCGGTGGCGCCGAGGGTGAGAAACGAGCGGCGGGTCAGGGAGGGGTCGGGGTGCATGGCGGTGATTTTTCCGGAGTCTAGACCGTCCGCGGGACACCGTCGACTGCGCCGTGGGCCGAATGTGACTTCGAAGGCCGGCTTCCCTTGTAGATTCCCGGCGCTGTTATGCGCGCGAGGGCGCCGCTCCTCCCGACGGCGCGACACCGCGGTGGTGGATTATTCGTCGGCCACTACACCGTGACCAGCGCCAGGTTCGGAAACCAAGTTCGAAGGTAGCCGCGATCGATCGCCATCAGACGCTGCGCCTGAGTTTGCGCGTGCGCTGCGATGAGGAAATCGGGTACCAAGTGCTGACGGGGTCCGCCGGCTTGGCGGTAGCGTTTGAATATCAGGCCGGCCAGGTGGGCGGCTTCAGGTGAAATCGGATCGTAGGTGATGGCCAGTCGCTGGAGGAAGGCCCGCAGAGCCTCCGCGGTGGGAGCGGACGGGGCCAGCTCCGCGAAGGCGATCGGACAGAGGGTCAACGGTCCTTCGGACGCGGCCTTCATCAGTGCGCTCAACCATCGGTCGTGTCCCTCCTCTTGCTTGATGATCATCCAGATCACGGACGAATCGAGCGCGGTGGTCATGGTCGATCCGGTGACGCCTCGGCGGGACCGCCCCGAAGATCATCGAGTACGTCGATGGTCTTCGCGTCCTTCCAAGGATGACCTTCAAGCGTTTTCGCGGCAACGTTTCGCCATTCTCTGACCGTCTTATGCCAGGCGTCTTGGTTGACGACCCGGCGCGCGGTAAGGACGGAGGCATTTTCGTCGAATTCGATCTGATCACCGGCCTGAAGGTTGAACTTCTGGCGAAGCGCCAACGGGATCGTGACCTGACCCTTGCTGGTAATGGTCGCCTGCATCCCAGCAAAGTAGTCTTACAAGGTAAGGAATTCAAGTAAGAATCAGTTGTACGCCTATCGACCTCGTTGCGCCAATTGCAGTGAATCAATCCGTTCCTGGACCACGAATTGACACGAACCTCCGCGAATGATCCTGAAAACCGCGATTGAACCACGGATCCCGCGGTCGCGGGACTGTTCAACGCGGCTACAAACGAGTTATGTAATAACCGACATCACTTGGCGGGTGAGCCAATACAAACGTTCCGGATCCGCGTTTATCTGTTCCGCGACTGGGGGATCCGTGGTCTCTTGTCCGAGTGCTTTTTGCTTCGGTGGTGCAACCGCGAGAGATGAATCCGCCCGGCAAATTCAGGTCGTCCTGAACCCAATGGACTCTCCCCGCGGCTTTCCCTCAGCGACGGCGGGACCGTTCAGCAGTTCAATCACCCGGAGGGTGCCGGCCAGGCCTTTCAGGGTGTGGTCGCCCCGGTCGGCAATTGAGGCGTCCGCAGGCAGGTGGCGCGCAAGCTCGGGGGTCAGCAGGCAGGTGGAGCCGAGGACGGAGTTCAGGCCTTCCAATCGGGCGGTGCGATTGACGGTGTCGCCGACCACGCTGAACTCGCAACGATCCTTCGACCCGATCTCGCCCAGCACGACCTCACCGGAACTGGCGGCGAGGCCGAGCTTGAGGGCGTGTCGGTCCAGGACGGCCGGAAGCTCCTGCATCAGGCGGCGGGTGGCGCGAAGCGCCGGTGCTTCGGGCGCGGAGGCGGTCAGCCTGGCTTCGAAGAAGGCAAGGAAGCCGTCGCCGATGAACTTGTTCATCACGCCCCCCTCCTGTTCGACGACGCGACAGGCCTGTTCAAAGTAGTCGTTGAGGAGGGCCGTGACTTCCGCGGGAGGGTGGGCTTCGCAAAAGCGCGTGAAGCCGCGCAGATCGCCGATCAGAATGACGGCGTGGGTCCGGCGGGTCGTCAAAAGGTGGTCGCTGGCGATCACCGCCTCCGCCACGGCGGGTGACACATAGCGGCCGAAGAGGCGCTGCAGCGACTGGGCTCGCAGGGCCTCGGCCACATGGAGACGCGTGTTGCGTCCAAACTGCCTTGCGGCGAGTGCAGCCGCCAGGCCCACCGCCACGAGCACCGTGGTCTTCATCAAAGTGATGCTCCATCCCAGGCTCTTGGTCGCATCCAGGAGTGCGCCGTCCGTGCCGGCCCGAAAGACGAACGCATAGAGCGCCATGAATTGCGCCGCGGAGAGGAGCCCGGCAGAGATGCTCAGCTCCGGACTGAGCCGAAGCGCGGTCAGTCCGATGACCAGGGAATAGACAAGCGGTCCCAGCGACGAGAGTGCAAACACCGGACCCTGGTACAGAAAGTCGATGAGGCAGACCGCACTCACCAGGCTGACCTGCACGGCCACGTTGACGTGCTTGATGACCCCCAGGGACGTTCCTCTACGGGCGAGAAAGAAAAGGGTCAGCATGACCCCGCCCCCGGCCGCCGTCAGGTACGAGAATGTCTCGAACATGCCGGGAAGACCCGTGGGGTGCGCCGTGACCGAGATGAGGTAGCACGCCACCAGCACACCCATGACGATGAGGCAGCTGGTCTGCTCCGTGCGGGACTCGTGCCGTTTGTGACGGTCGGCAAATGCAATCTCGATCGGCGTGGAGGGAGCTGGCATCCGGGGAGATGACGGTAGGAACGGTTCCTCACCAAATCAAGGTCGGCCGGGGAAAGGGAGCGACAACGCCTCGGTGCCTCCGCGGCTTCGCGTGAAAACCTGACCCAGCCCCGGCGCAACTTACCAGTGAAACCGGGACGGTCGTTGAGGTGCGACGCCGAAGAGAATAGTTTTCCGGTCCATCGCTGTTCGATCCTCGGTGCAATCCGATCCCGCCGTTGCGTGTGCAGGGGTGCCCCATGAATTTCGCTTTATCTCCTCATTTTGAACGAGTGCGCACGTGCATCCTTGTTTGGGTCGTTTTGGTGGGGGGTATTCGAGCCGGCGCGACAGCAGCCGGCGCCGTCTGGCAGTGGTCGGTGCCCGTGGGAGAGGGACGCGCCTACCTCTGGGTGCCGGAAACCTGCACCCGCGTGCGCGCGGTCGTGCTCGCCCAGCACACTATGATTGAGCGCGGCATCCTTGAGCATCCCACGATGCGTCGCGCACTGGCTGATCTTGGGCTGGCGGAGGTGTTCGTGGTGCCGAGTCTCGATTCGGTGTTCCGGTTCGATCAGGGGGCGGGGGAACGTTTTGACCGGATCCTGCGCGCGCTGGCCGACACGTCGGGCTACGACGAGATCGCGAGCGCGCCGATCGTGCCGATGGGGCACTCCGCGCAGGCTTCGTTTCCCTGGAATTTTGCGGGTTCGAACCCCGGACGCACGCTGGCTGTGCTCTCGCTCAAGGGGGATGCCCCGCTCACCGACCTGACCGGGAGCGGACGTCCAAACCCGGACTGGGGCAATCGTACGCTCGACGGCGTGCCGGGACTGATGGTCATGGGTGAATACGAATGGTGGGAGGCCCGCCTCGCACCCTTGCTTGCCTACCGGAGGGCGCACCCGAATGCGCCGTTGCTGCTCCTGGCGGACGCCGGGCACGGACACTTTGACGCGACCGATTCCCTCGTGGACCTGCTGGCCCTCTTTCTCCGCAAGGTGGCCGCGGCCCGCCTGCCCGCGGAGCGCGACGGAGCGTTGCGGGTGGTGGATCCCGCCCAGGGGTGGCTGATGGACCGCTGGCGCCCGGACGAGGAGCCTCGCGCGCCCGCGGCGCCGTTTGCCGACTTCACGGGTCCCCGGGACGAGGCGTTTTGGTGCAGCGACGGGGAGCTGGCGCGCGCACTTGAAGGTCACTACGCCACGAGCCGCGGCAAACGAAGGTCACAGGTCGGATGGCTCCAGGGCGGCGCTTTGCGTCCCCTCACCAACAGCCATGCCGGCGTCGAGTTGGAATATCTTCCGGAGGCTGACGGCCTGACGTTCAAACTCGACGCCGAGCCGGTCGTTCCCCTGCCACCCTCACCACCGGTGGCCACCAAGGACAAGCGTCCGGAACTCGTATCGGTTCTTCCGACACGAGCACCGCCCGGCACCCACGCCGTCGGTCCCGTGGCCATCTCGGTCGTCAGCGGACCGGTCGTGCCGGTGGCCGAGGGCGTGTTCCAGGTCGAATTTGACCGCATGGTGGCTCCGTCGGATCCGCGGACGCGCGAGGTGTGGTTCGTGGCCCATCATCCAGGCGACGCCACCTACAAGGGCGCAGTGCAGCAGGCGCGGCTGCGCCTGCCTCGCTGGATCGAGGGCGCGGAACAGGTGATCTCCTTTCCGGCGCTGCGCGACCTTCCCGTCGGTGCGGCGCCGGTGGTCCTGGCTGCGACCTCGAGCGCGGGGCTCCCGGTGCGCTTCTATGTGCGGGAAGGTCCGGCGGTGATTCGCGATGGCCGGCTGCACCTGACCCCCCTGCCACCCCGGTCCCGGTTTCCGCTCAGCGTCACCGTGGTTGCCTGGCAGTTTGGACGCGGCACGGAGCCGAAGGTCCGTGCCGCCGATTCCGTGGAGCGCACCTTTCACATCGTCCCTTCCCTTTGAACATGCTTCGCCTGGTCCACGTCCTTCGTTTCTTCCGTGCCGCGGCACTGCTGCTCGCAGCATCGGTCTGTTCCCGTGGAGCGGATTCCCCTGTGACATCCGTTCTGGATACGCTGATCCTGGGTGACCCGACCTCCGAGCGCGCGCACGGCTTCAGCCAAATCGGTAGCGAAGTTCTCGCCGGTGGCCTGGGCGAACCGGCGCGACGGCTTCTACCGCTCGCACCCATTTCCCACAACGGCGGTTCGATCCGCTTCACCCTGAAAGTCGATCCCGCGCAGACGATCTACCTCACGGTCAAGCTCTGGGGTTCCGATCGGGGCGCCGCCGCCGGCCGGTTGCTGCTTTTCCTGGACGGTCAGCAGGTGGGTTACCGCCATGAGGGGGACCATGACGTGCTCAACCAGAGCGATGACGAACCCGCTTATTTGGGGCGGTTTCTCTATCAGACGGTGACTCTGCCGCCGATGCTGACCCGGGGCCGGACCACGGTGGAACTGACCATCGCCGGCCTGGGACCGATGTGGCCCTACGGTTCAACCTTCGCGCAGAAGCAGCGGGCCTTCAGTCAACCTTCCCGGGGTATCTACCGTGTGGTCACGCACACCGCCGCATGCTTCACCCCCGATCCGAGCGAAAAGCAAGGCCCCGCCGGAGGAGCGACGCCACGACCGGGCGGGCCAGGGGAGGAATTGATTGCTACGACCCGGGCGACGGTGAATGCGAGGCTCACCCGCCTGCTCGAAGAGCCGGTCGGTGGAGGTGGCACAGGCCCGGCAGACGGCCGCATCCTGTTGCTGGCCGAGGCGTACCTCACCCCCTGGACCACCGCCTACCACGATCCGCGCGCCATCGCCGGCCTCGTCCGGGCGGGAGATCGGTTTCTGCGTCCCGGAGTGATCGGCCAGCCGTGGGTCGGAGCAGGACCCCTGGGTGAGGCGATCGCGCGTGTAGGGCCGGATCCCGCGTTGCTGAAAGCGCTGGACGAAGCGATTGAGGTGCCGTCGGGATTCCCCTTTCTGCCCGAACAACGGGGACTCGAGCCGGGAGAGGAACTCGCAGCGAAACCGGCCGCGCCCTCGGGATCCACCGTCAGACTGTCCCGCCGCGAAGCGTGGTCCCAGGTGCTGCGCGCCAGCGTCGACTGGAACCGGCTGAGTGGACGGCGGTTTTACACCAACCAGTCGATGATTGTGGACCACAACATCTACACCGCGAACCGGGGTCTGCAGGTGATCGCCCCGTCGCTTGCCCTGCCGGAGGAGCAGGCGCGTCGCTACCTATACGAGGCGATCGGGGTGCGGCCTTGGCTGGGCAATGACCGGCCTGAGGGTGGCAGCGCAAAACCGTATGGAGACGGCTACTACCAGGTGACACGCAAGGGGCTCTCCCGCGAGTTGGGCTACGTCGGTACCTACGGCGAGACCATCCTCACGTTTACGCGGGACATGGCGGAGCTCACCGGGGATGAAAAGATCCGCGCCCAACTGCTCAGGCTTCAGGCCGCCCGACTGGTGTTCCGCTACCCCAGTCTCGACGGGGACGGTTATCGCGTGATGAAGCTCGCGAGCGAGATCGACAGCCGCACGGCGCATTTCCCCTTGTCCCAGGGAGCCTATGGCATCGCCCATGTGCGCGAGGCCTGGTGGATGGAGCTGCCCGCCTTTCTGCAGGACCCGATGTCCGTCGGGGCCGTGCAGCAGTGCCTCGAGGACAACCAGTATTTCCAGCGTCTCGACCAGCGCGCCAAAGACAACGATACCCGCGGAATGATGCGCAACGCCACCGACTACGCGGTGGTGAAGGCGCTGCCGAAGAGCGCCTACCGGCTCCCCATGACCGAGGGACAACCTGACTTTGTGTTTTCCGATGAAGAAAATGCCGTGCTGGCGATCAAACACGGCGAGCAGCGCCTTTTCTTCAATTTCTACTTCCGACAGGAGTTCGGGGTGAGCGGAGTGGTGCGCATTCTGGACGTCGCGCCCACGGTGATGCGCATCGCGACGGTGAAGTCCCAGTTTCAGGTCGTGTCCTCCGGACGCGAGTGGACCCGCCCCGACGTCATTGATTTCCAGCGCAGCGGTGGCATGCCCCCTCCGGGCGAGTCCCTGCATCAGGCCTGGCGCGGCGAAACCCTGCCTATCGCCGAGCGGCCGGCCGGTGCGAGCCGGCCCGAGTATGGCAAGTGGGGGCCGTTTGTCGGCAAGGCGGCATTCTACTGGTTGCGCTATGGGGATTATCTGGTCGCGATCAACACGACTGAGACGACGACGCACTCGCTACCGCTGCCCGCCGGCCAGGCGCGGGCGCTCGACCTGGTCTCGGGGAAGACGGTGCCGCTTGGAAGCGACCTGCCGGTGGGGCCGCTGACCAGCGTGGTGCTCTACCTGGGGAAGTAGGAGGCGTCCCGTGGTCGCTCGGCCAACGGATCGTCGCAGATCACCCCATGGCGGCGGTCGTCCCAGGCAGGTAACCTGAAGGAGTGTGGCGCCTGGCGGCCTCCTGGGGTTGTGGAGGCGGCCGATCGCCCTATACGATCGCCTGGGTGAGTGTGTCCGTCCCTTTATGCTCCTCGTTCTTGTGCTTGTAGTGGTGGGTGTGGCTTTGGTCTATGGCTACGGAGAGTTCCGCTGGAACTCCGAAACCGCCCGACTGCGCGCGCGCTTGGACGCGCGTTGGCTGCCGAGCCCGGCCAAGCGCGTGGACGTGCGCGAGCTGGAACGCCTGCCGGCTCCCGTGCAGCGCTACTTGCGAACGGTGCTGGCGGCGGATCAGCTCATCGTGGCGGCAGTGACGCTGGAGCAGGAAGGCACCTTCAATCTGAAGGAGGATGATCCCCGGTGGACCCGCTTCACGGCCACCCAGCGGGTGATCACGCGCCAGCCGGGATTCGATTGGAATGCCCGAATCGTGATCCTGCCCGGTCTCTTTGTCCGCGTGCATGACGGCTATGGCGCGGGCGAAGGGTACCTGAAGGCGGCGGTGCTGGGGTTGTTGTCCAAGGCCAACCTGAGAGACGCGGGTGATTTGGCGGTCGGGGAGCTGATGCGATTTCTGGCGGAAGCGGTGTGGTACCCGACGCTGCTGCTGCCGAGTCAGGGCACGCACTGGACGGTGGTGGACAATCACTCGGCGCGCGCCACCTTCAAGGACGGATCGGTCGAGACCTCGCTCCTCTTCCATTTCCAGCCGGATGGCCTGGTGGATACCGTGCGGGCGGAATCCCGCAGCCGTGGCTCAGGGCCCGGAGCGGGTTCGATGCCGTGGGAGTGTCGATTGTGGAACTACCAAAAACGCGACGGCCTGCTGATTCCGCTCGAAGGTGAGGCGGCGTGGGTCACCCCAACCGGCCTCAAGCCCTACTGGCGCGGCCGCATCACCCGGCTGGCCTATGATGTTTCGACCTGAGCGGCCCACGCCTGCGGCGTCTCCGACTCATAGGCGTTAATATTGAGGAAATGCCGTGGCGGAGACCCTTTCGGTGTATGTTGGATGGATGGAGGGCGTTCCCGCAGTCGCGGGATCGACGCCGGGGGACGGTTCACGAATTGCTGCGTCCGGCCGTTTTGGTATCCGCCACGCGCAACCGGCGCCGTCGGAACGACGCACTCCACCGGATCGGATCCGCGGCTGGCGCCCTTGCACATTTTTCCTCAACGGCCGATTTCCTTACGTAGACGTGCTTGCGCGGCCGCGGGAAGGCCGCGACGGGACCGACCGGTCCCGCCTACGATGTCCGACTTCTTCACGCGACGCCAATCCCCGCGGGGTCGGCGACCCCACCTCCACCAGACGGTGACTTCGGATTGTGTTAAAGTTGACGCGCCTGCGCGGCCGCGGATCCGTGGTTTATCGGAACCGAACGTCGCAGCCAGGTGACCGTCACGGCGGTCGCCGAACGTCGCAGGATCCGTTGTCCGGACCTGCGTACCCTTGGCGGAGCGAAACGAGGTCTGGGGGCGGAGGCGCCTTGTTGGCTGGATCGTGCCTTTGCTGAGCATTGCCAACTCGAAGCCGAAGCCCCCGGACCTCGTTTCGCGGCTTTGCGCCTTCGCGTGAACCCCCTGCCGGTCCCTATTTTCCTCCTGGCATCCTGATGCCGGGCACGGCACCGCTGGGAAGACCGCGGCCCCCGGATAGGGCGTCCTGGTAGGTTTTCATTTCTCGCAGGACCGCCAGTTGGGCGGGGGAGAGGAGGGAGGCCGCCTGGGCGAGGGCCTCGTCGGTGATCATGGGACTGAGCGCGGTTGCGGGGTCCCCGCCGGAGGCGGCCCGGTAGGCGGCGGAGGTGCGGGCGAGCAGGTTGACGAGCTGATCGCCCTGCGCCGCGTTCAGGGGGGTGGAGGTGTAGCTCAGACTCTGTTCCAATTGCTTCACGGTGTAGCGCTGAGTGCTTGTCTGCTGGTAGTTTTGAAAGGTGGCATAACCCTCGGCGCCGATTGTCTGGGCGATGGTGGCTTCAATTTCTCGTTGGGCCTGATCCACCAGTTTCTGAATTTCCGAACTGTTCTGCTGGGGATTGAGGCCGGAGGCGGTGGCGACGGCCGCGACGTTGGACCGCGCCGTGTCCCGCTCGACGAGCAGGGCCTTGAGCTTCTCCAACTGCGCGGGAGCAAGGTTGAGTTGCCGGAAGAGGTCGGCGTAGCGCAGGTCGAGGGTGGCGCGGGCGTGCATCGCCGGGGAGACGGAAGGCTGGGGCATGCCGGGGCGTTCGAGCGAGGAGGCGGTGGCCATCCGCGGGGCGGAGGCGGAAGCGACGGCACCGGGAGCCGGCGGGGTGACTCCCGACGCAACCTCCGCACCGACGGCGGCCTTCGCCGCGCCCGCTGCCGTCGGGGTGACGCTCACGCGGTTCGCCTGGCGGGCTTTGTCCAAGGCAGCAAGCAACTCGGTCTGCTGGCGGCGCAGGTCCTGGTTGGCCCGCTCTAGGTCGATCGCCTTCAGGTGGCGATTCAAAGCCCACCCACCCGCCAGAATCGTAATGACCACGAGCATACCCGGTACCCAGCGATTGGAGCGGCTCATGGGTAAATAAGCTCCTGTTCCCAGGGCCTCTTGCAAGTCTTTGTTTTTGACCGGCGGAATTGCCGAAGGCAGTGACGCGGAGGCAGGTCTGTTGGAGGTGGTCCCGCGAATGCGCATGGGCGGTCGCGGGAAGGCCGCGACGGGTCCGATTGGTCCCGCCTCCATTGTCCAATTTCTTCACGATACGCAAATCCCCGCGGGGTCGGCGACCCCACCTCCAACGGAAGCCTCTCGTCCGAGAGCTTCCGACCCATCCAGGAGCAATCAGTTGAACCACGAATTGACACGAATCTACACGAAGGAGAACAGGCACCGAGAATTGCGAGGGATCGTTTCATTAGGAGTTGAACGAGATTCAGGTTCTCGACTCCTCCTCTCTCCCTCTGGATTCGTGTAGGTTCGTGTCAATTCGTGGTCTCTCATCTGAAGGGTTTGGCCGAGGGCGTTGTTTTTGGGATATCCGGGTACGACGTTGAACCTTTTGCGGGTTCGCGCATTCCACTGAGGATCCAGCACGCGTGTCTCCTCCCGATCCCCAGCTCCTCCGCGCCGCCCGCGCCCATGATCTGTCTGCCTGGGATCGTCTTCTCAAAGACCATCAGCTCCCGCTCTACACCTACATTGCCGAACTCATCCGCGACGACACCACGGCCCTCGATCTGGTGCAGGAGACCTTTGCCTCCGCGGTCCGTCACCTGGCCAGCCTGCGGGACGACGCCCGGTTCACGGCCTGGCTCTTTGGCATCGCCCACCAAAAATGCCTGCAGCACGGGCGTCGCGCCCGGCTGACCGGCGCCCGGTTTGTCGAAAACGCCCCGGTGGCCGGCTCCGACTCCGCCGAGCCGGGGGTCACACCGGAGGACCTCGCGGCGGATCCCGCCGATGATCCCCTCATGCAGCTCCTCCGCCGGGAGGAGGCCGACGCCCTCTTTGCTTTGATTGAAACGCTTCCTTCGCCGCAGCGCTCCGTCCTCCTGCTCCACCTCCTCGAGGAGTTTTCTTTGGACGAGATCGCCCGCATCACCGCCGTGCCCGTGGGCACGGTGAAGTCCCGCCTCCACCACGCCAAACGCGCCTTGCGCGCCCTCCTCGCATCCCCGCCATGAAACACCCGCCACGCCGCTGGCTGCTCGACCGTCACCGCCCGGCGGAGCCTGCGCTGGATTCCCTCCGCCAGGCGGTGCTTGCCGCCGCCCGGTCGGAGACGGAGCCGGTGACCTGGGCCGCCCTGCTGCCCGCGCTCTTCCGACCGCACCGCCGGATCTGGACCGCGCTGCTTGCCACCTGGCTTTGTCTCGCCGGCCTCCACCTCGCGGTCCGCACGTCGGACCCAGCCGCACCCCTGACGCAGGATCAACCCCGCGCCACCCTTGCGGCCCATACTCGTGCCCAGGCCCGCGCCGGGGCTTACGGCTTTCTCGACCATCAGGCCCAACTCCATGCCCTTCTCCGTTAAGACCATCCGCGTCCTCCGCCGCACCCTGCTGGGCGTCGCCGGCCTCGTCACCGTGGTGGCGGTGGCCTGGCTGGTGGAAAACGTCCGAGGACAACGGGCTTGGGACGCTACGCTCACGGCCTATGCCGGACGGGGCGATCCCCTCGATGTCCTGCCCGTGTCGCCTCCGATCCCGGCGGACCAGAATTTCATGCAGACGCCGCTGTTGGCCCGATTGGCACTGGCCCGC
Source organism: Opitutaceae bacterium (assembly GCA_046346755.1). Taxonomy (GTDB): domain Bacteria; phylum Verrucomicrobiota; class Verrucomicrobiia; order Opitutales; family Opitutaceae; genus UBA6669. The sequence goes on from JAXMHM010000034.1 coordinate 57,612, forward strand.
TCCAACAGTCCCGAACTGAGCGCGTTCCGCGAGGAGCACCCGCTCTGCGACCTGGTTCCGACGCAGCGCAACCCCTGGGACGCTGGAAAACGACTCGATCTGGACGCGCTGGCCGAGGAGGTGCAGACGTACCTTGCCGAACGACACCGGATGGCTCCTGCCAGGTCGGCCGAATCGAGTGCCGCGCGCTTGCTGTCATGGTATGGTGGAGACCGCCCTCCGCTCTCGGAGCTTCGCCAGTCCGCGCTGCAGCGTCCGGAGTCGCGACTGGTACGGCCCGACACCCTTGTGCTGGGCGAGTTGTTGAACGCGAACCCGCCGAGTTTTGCGTTGCTCCGCCACTTTGTCAGCAGCACCTCGATCCATGCCTCCGCCGCGCTGGCCCAGGGACAACCGGGCGTCGCCTTCCCCAGTGTCGTCGCCGGGTTGAATCTCGGACGAGGGTTGAGCGACCCGTCCCAGACCCTGGTGGAATCGATGATGGCGACGGTGCTCCTGCGCACGGCGCTCCAGCCGCTCTGGGAAGGGCTGCAAACGCGGGCTTGGAATGATCGCCAGCTCCAGCGATTGGGCGACGTCCTCTCTACGATCGATCCGATGGGCTCACTCGCGCAAGCGGTGCGCAACGAGCGCAACAACGCCATGTTTCTGCCGCGCTCGGCCCTTATTCCTCCGGAGGACCGCAGGATGGCGATGCCGGGCTGGTTTTGGTTTCGCCTCATGCCCCTCGGCTGGTGGCGTCAGAATCAGGTCAGCAGCGTACGCATGAGCAATGCGCCCCTGCGCGTGATCGAGAGTTGCGACCGACCCGAGTTTCGCAGCCGGCTGGGAGCGCTGAATGATGCCTCCGAACCCCCTTCGCCATACAACCTGTTCGCGAACCAGATGCTCACGGCGTATCGAAAAATCATCCCCAATTGCGCCCGCACCACCCAAGGCCTCCGGCTCGCGGCGACGGCCTGTGCGCTCGAGCGACACCGCCTGGCGCACGCGGAGTACCCCGAGTCGCTGGCCGCCCTTGTGCCCGCGTTCCTCCGCTCCGTGCCGCGCGATGTCATCACGGGCGAGCCCCTCCACTATCGCCGCAACGCCGACGGCACCTTCACGCTCTATTCGGTGGGCCTCGATGGCGACGACGATGGCGGGGTGCGTCCCGCCGACCCCAGCGCGACGGACGCGGATGGCGACTGGGTGTGGTGAGGCGGTCCGGGTTTGGCGGCGTGGCGAAGGGGAAACGTTCCCCGACTGCGACTCACTCCGCCCGCAGTGCCACCATGGGCTCGACTTTGGCGGCGCGGCGGGCGGGCAGCCAGCAGGCGAGCACCGCGGCGAGGAGGAGCAGGCCGGCGACCGCGAGGTACACGGCGGGGTCGTAGGGCGTGGTCTCGAACAGCAGGCTTTGCATGAAGCGCGTAAGCAGGACCGCGCCGGCCATCCCGATCAGGATGCCCAGGGCCGTCGTGGCGACCCCTCGCTTCAGGACCAGGCGATGGAGATTTCCGGGGGTGGCGCCCAGCGCCAGACGCAGTCCGAACTCGCGCGTGCGGGCCTGCACCGTGTACGCGATGACCGAAAACAGGCCCACGACCGCCAGGCCGAGCGCAATGGCGGCGAGTCCCCGCAGGAGGGTGTAGGTGGTGCGCTCGGCTTGCATCGTGCCCGCCACGAGTTCGCGGAGCGAAGCGACGTGGACCACGATCAGATTGGGGTCGAATTTGTAGACCGCGCGCCGGATGACCGCGCTGAATTCCTGCGGCGGATCCTCGGCGAGGCGCAGCAACAGCGATGAAACATTGGGTGGATACATCCAGTCCGGGGTGTAGAACTGCATCCCCGCCTTGAGCCGGACGCGTTGGCGGATGTCGCGGACGACTCCGACCACCAGGTAGGGACGATCCCCCGACACCTGGAGGGTGAAGGACTGGCCCACGGGGTCCTCCTCACCAAAGCGCTCCCGGGCCATCGTCTCGTTGATCACGGCCTCCGCAACCCCGCGTTGCCCCGAGAGCCAGCGGCCCTTCACCATGGTCAGGCCCGCCGCCTGCTGGAGGTCGGCCGGCACGAAGCCACCCATGACCGGCCGGTACGAGCCGTCCTTCATCTTCAGCTGGGCCGTTCCGTAGAAATCGCCGACCACGAGTGTGTCCTGGGTGGCGGAGGCGTCGATCACGCCGGGAAGGGTCGCCACGGTCGCGCGCAGGCGCTCGAAGTACTGCAGCCGTTCCGCCGGCTTCGGTTCGGTCCCCCGGGGAAACCCCACGTAGACCTTTACCTTGCCCACCGGATCGAAGCCGAGGTCCACCTGGTGCAGGCGCTGAAACGTCCGCATCATCAGTCCGGTCCCCGCCAGCAGGATGACGGCGAGGGCGGCCTGCGCGGCCACGAGGGTGGCGCGCACGGTGCCCATGCCGCGACTCTCGCCGGAACCGGCGCCACCCGACTTGAGCTGCTCGTTCAGGCTGTTTCGCGAAAGGCGGAGCACGGGCAGCAGGGCGACTCCCGCCGTGGCGAGCACACCGAGCCCCGTGATAAAACCAAGGTTGCCCCAGTTCCAATACGTCGCATAGCGCTCGGCGGCGTCGTGGTGGAGGAGCGCAAACAGCGGGGGAAACAGCCAGCGCGTCATCGCCCCGACGAGCAGGATCGCACCCGTCGCCAGCGCCAGGCTCTCGATCACCACGAGGCGCGACAACTGCCAGCGCGTGCCGCCGAGGGCGAGACGGATGCTGAACTCGCGGCTCCGACCGAGCAGCCGGACGAGCATGAGGTTCATGGCGTTGAGGCAGGCCATGCCGAAGAGCAGCAGGCCCGCGGTGAACAGTACCCAGGAATTGGTCCGCCCGCCGACTTCGGTCAGGGGCATGAGCTTGGTTTCCTGTTCGGAGAGGTAGGCGGACGCCCACTGCGGCATGGGCGGCAGCTTGACCGGGATGAGTGCGGCCTGCGCCTGCGCCAGGCTGACGCCCGGCTTGAGTCGCCCGACGATGTTCAGCATCGGATCGAACAGATTCTGAGGGTTGGTCTTGAAGACAAGGGGACGGTAGACATCGCCCTTGAACCCGAGCGGATACCGTTGGTCGGGTCCCATCACGCCAATCACGACATACGGCCGCTGATCGATGTCCACGGTCCGGCCCAGCACGTTCGGCGCGGCGCTGAATTGGCGGCGCCAGAAGAGATCGCTGATCACGACCACCGTGTCATTGCCCGGGTGCATTTCCTCCGGCCGAAAGCCGCGTCCCTGGATCGGACGGAGCCCGAACACCTCGAAGGTCGCAGCGGATACGCCGAGCACCTCGACGGCGGTGGGTTCGCCATCGATGACCACGTTCGACATGTCGTGCCGCACCGCCGCGTAGGCCGCAAACACGTCGGTCTGTTCCTGGAACGCCTCGAAGTGCAGACCGCTTCGCACCGGCACGAACGGAGATCGCGGGTCCTTGAAGCCGATCATGACCAGTTCCGACGCCTGTGGGAACGGTGAGGCGTAGAACAGCAGCCAGGCCGTCAAATTGAACACCGCGGTGGCAACGCCGATTCCGACCGCCAGGGTGGCAACCACCGCCAGGCTGAACCCCGGCGCCCGTCGCAGCGAGCGCAGTGCAAACCGCACATCCGCGACCCACGATTCGACGCTTGCTCTGGAACGGGGCTCACTCATACGCCGCCAGGGGACACAGGGACTCCACGAGCATGGGTGCACCCTGCGCCGTACCACCGCCGAAGGCGACCGCAAAAAACCATGTGCGCGCGGCGCAGCTCAGGACTTGCCGGCGTTCTCGCCGTATTCCCAAGCGTAGGGCACGCCGGTCTCGCCCAGGATGAAGCGAACAAGGTCAGCGAACGCGGCCTCGGCGCGGACGTCGTTGGCGAGAATCAAGACGGCGCGTTGGCTGTTTTCGAGGCACACGAGCGTATTGGCAGTGGTGCCATTGTGCCCGCCCTTGAGAAATCCTGGACCCTGCGGTCCGCGGAAGACGATCACGCCGAGGCCGGCGTGGAGCTCCGGGTGTTGGTCCTCCGGGGTCGCATCGGGCGCGTGGGTGGGAAACTGGTGCGCGGACTTGATGCGGAGGAGGGGCCGGGCGAGCTCACGACGGGAGGCGGCGGTGAGTCCGTCGCCCCGAACGAGGGCCGCCGCGAACTTGGCGAGATCGTCGATCGTGGTGTCCATCGAACCGGCGGCGCGGACTTTGGAGCGTTCGTCGTGCGGTTCGACCTGGCCGCGGTCGTTCCAGCCGTCGGCGAGATTTCCGGCGAAGTCGGGCCGCCAGATGAGCGAGGTGCGAGTCATGCCGAGGTCGCGAAAAATCGTGTCCGTGTGTTGGCCTAGGTTGCGACCAAGACCCTTATCCAGGGCGAACTGGAGGAGAATAAAACCGTCGCCGGAATAGGCGTAACGCGTGCCGGGATCGAAATGGATTTTCAGTTTCCCGTCGGGTTCGAGAAAGCCGAAATTTGAGAATCCGGTCGAGTGGGTGAGGACGATGCGCGGAGTGATCAGGCGCCAGCGCGGGTCGGAGGCGAGCGGCGCCCAGTCTGCATACCGGGTATCGTGTGGATACTCGGGCAGAGGTTGGGGGAGGAGGGCGGCGAGTGGTCGGTCCAGGTCGAGTTCGCCGCGATCCACCAGCTGCAAAACGGCATAGGCGACCACGGTCTTGGTCAGCGACGCGCCATACATGACGGTATCGGTGCGCAGCGGTTCGCCGGCGACATTGCGAATGCCGTAGGCCTGCACGTGAACGATGCGACCACCGTCGATCACGGCGACGGCCATCCCCTGCGCCTGGGTGCTCTTCATGGCTTGGGCGACGCGCGCATCGATGGCGGCGCGGGTCGGTAGCGCCGGAGATTCGGCGGCGAAAACCGCGCCGCCAATCGCGGCGAAAAGAACCACCCCGCCGAGCCGGCCGAACAGGTAAAGCAACATGGAGCGAGTGTGTGAGAGATCGACCCAGGGGGTCAGCCACTAATGTTTGTGGTCGATGGAGAGGGTAAAGGAATGGAAATACGCCTTTTCTCTCGAAATCAACCACTTGAGGCGCGGAACCGTTGGCTCCGTGCCAGGGGACTCTTTCAAACCAAGGCAAGTTACCGCAAACATGAGGGGCTGACCCCCTTGGGGTTGTGGCCTCGGTCAGTGCCTGATCGATCACGCCGCCTAGTTTCCCCAAACGTCCGGCCCGGTCGCTTCCCGATCAAAGCCCGCACTACGGGTAGACCTCGTAAATTTCCACCAGGCCCTCGCCGGTGCTGCCGTTGGCACCGGTGATTTTCACGCTGTAGGCGCCGGCGGTCAGGGACACGAGGAGCGCGGCGTCCTTGCTGCCGGTGCCCAGGGAAAACGCTCCGACTTGGACAAAGGCGCTCGAGAGGTCGGGACTCCAGTGGTCGTTCTCGAAGAGTTTCGAGCCGGTGGAGTCGTAAACTTCCAGGAGCGGGTGGGCCAGAGTTCCTGCCACGCCGAACTGCGCGAGCGTCGGTCCGACGCCGCGGATCAGCAGCCGCTTGCTGCCGGAGCCGGCGATCACGAAGCCGGCGATGAGCGCATTCTCCGAGGTGCCGACAAAACTGCGCGCAGACATGTTGACGATTCGGTTCGAGCGCGCGGTCTGCGTGTCGTACAGCTCCATCAACACCACGCCGCGGCCGCGTCCTGACACGATCGCGGTGTTCAGATCCGCGACCTTCGCCAGCAGCGCCGAGTCGAGGCTGCCGTCCGGAAAATTGAACGCGCCCTGCTCGGCAAACGTGGTGGCCAGAGCAGGATTCCAGTTGTCGTTCTGGTCAATCTGCCGGCCTGCGGCGTCGAAGACCCGGAGCGTCGGATCGGGGTGGCCGTCCAGTCCGACCCCGAGAGCGGTCAGGGCGGGGCCGGCGCCGCGAAGCAGGATGATTCTTGAGCCATGAGTGGAGAAGCCCAGGATGAGTTGCTGCCCGGTCTCGAGCGTCGCGCGCACCGAGAGGTTCGACAGCCATGCGGTCGGTCCGATCTCGGGCACCACCACGGTGAGTGCGGCGGGTTCGCTGATCGCGGTGCCGGCGGAATTCGTGACGGTCACGGCGTAGCTGCCGGCGTCGGCCGCTCCTGGAGAGACGAGACGGTAGCTGGAGTCGGTGGCGCCCAAGATCGGCACGGCATTCCTGAACCATTGGAAGGTGAGCGGCGGGGTGCCGGTTGCGACCGCCGAAAAAGTCACTCCGACTCCCGCCGCGACTGACGCCGACTGCGGCTGGGTCAGGATCGATGGCGGTAAAGCGTTCACGACCAGCACGGCGGCCGCGCTAGTGACGGTGCCCGCAGGGTTGGTCACCGTGACCGTGTAGCTGCCGGCGTCGGAGATCCGCGCGTTGGCGATCGAGTAGGTAGTGGAGTTCGCGCCGGAGATCACGGTGCCATTTTTGCTCCAAGCGTAGACGAGGGGTGCACTGCCGGAGGCGGCGACGGAGAAGGTGACCGGTGAGTCGATGGATACGGTCCGGCCCTGTGGAGGGCTGGTGATCGCGGGGAGGATCGCGGCGACCTCGAGCGACGCGTAGTTGCTCCAAGCTGTGCCGCCGGCATTGGTTATCTGCACGCCGTACGATCCCGCATCGGTGAGCTGAACGTTGGCCAGCGTGAACGTGGGACCGGTGGCGCCGGCGATGGGCGAGGAGTAGAGGAACCACTGGTAGGCGAGGGGTCCGGTGCCGTTTGCGGTGACGCTGAAACTCACGGTTTGCCCGGCGCTCGCACTGACATTCGCCGGCTGGGACGCAACGGTCGGTCGCTGGATGACGGCGATCGTCGCGGCGCCGCTGATCGATGAGCCGCTCGTGTTCGAAACAACACACCGGTACTGGTCGCCGGTCATTCCGACGGTGGTGCCATAAACGGAGAGACTGGCAGTCTGCGAGCCGACAACCACGCCGGCGCTGTCCGTGAGCGGTATCCATAACCCAGATCCGCCTGCCTGCCGCTCCCATTGGTAGTAGGAGTAGCCGAACGTGAGCGGCACCCCGCCGGCCGCTACGGAAAAGGTCGCAACATTGCCTGCCGCCACGACGGTACTGGCCGGCTGCCGGACGAGGTTCGGGACCGTTTCGTTTACGACGAGCGTGGCGGAGCTGCTGGTCACCGCACCCGTCGAGCCGGTGACCATGCAAAGGAGCCGGTCTCCGTTCATCGTGGTGGAAGAGACGACGGAAAGCGTGGCTGAGTTCGCGCCGGCATAGGCGCCGCTGTCAGCGATCCGGTTCCAGGTGCTGGTGCTCTTGGCTTGCCGGAACCACTGGTAGGTCAACGTGCCTGGTCCCCCGGTGACGACGACTGTGAATGACGCCGTAGTCCCGGCTACGACGGTTTGGTTCGCCGGCTGGGAGGCGAGCCCGATGCCTGCCGCCGGACGCTGCACCTCGACCACGAAATGGCCGAAGGTGCTTTTTCCGGCGGCATTGGCGGCCTTGAGCGTGAAGAAATGGACGCCGTCGGGTAGTTCGGTGATGCTCACGGTGCTGCCTGAAACCGAGCATTGGGTTGAGGCGGGCAGAACGGTGACGGCCGGCGCGGGGCCCCCTCTGCCGCTGGCGGAAAAGCCAATCACGGCGGAGCCGTCGGACGATGCGACATAGGCGTTGGCGATGGTGAGAGTGGGGGTCGGCGTGCCGTCGAGATCGGCGAGGCGACCATCGACGCTCCCGCGGAAATGAGTGCACACGAGAAACGGGGTCTGAAACCGGTGGCCCTCAGGGTCGATCGCCTCGCCATTGCAGAACTGCACGACAGATCGCTCGACGGCATCGTGCACCGCCATCACCTCGGCGGCATCGCGGGCGATATACACGAAACCCAGCCGGAAACGCTTGGGCGACGTACGATAGGAAGGATTGCGCACGCCATAGCGTGCGACCGCGGCGGCGTGGTCGTAGGTCTCGACCGACGAGTAACCCACCGTGCCGTCTGCATGGTAGACCGGGGAATTGAGCGCGTACGTCGTGGGAAACCGCTCGCTGGCGCCGAGCAGGTAGAGCGTCTGGTCGGCGTACACCTGGCGATCGTTGCTGTGCAGATTGTCGACACGTTGGTAGCGAAAGCCCGTCGTCGGGTCGCCGTAGATCTTGTTTACCGTCGTGCCGCCGTCGCTGGAATGCCTGGCGCTCATCTGGCAGTCGATCGTGGTGTTGGGCAGCCAGTGTCCGTTGCTCAAAATGCCCGGCCCCACACCGCTGACGTTGTTGAAGAACTGGCAGCCCCACGCGTGGCCGAGCTCATGATCGAAAACGGGGAGCACCGGGCCAAAAAGCGGGCCCTCAAGGTTGTAACGGCAGAAGTCCACCGTCGCGAAGGACTGCGCGGCCGAGGGATTTCCGTTACCGATGCCTGAGGAACCGGGACCGGTGCTGATGCCGGTGGCCTTGTAGGTCCCGTTGATATAGTTCGGCGTCAGGTTGAATCCGGTGTTGGCCAGGTAGCAGATCGAGAAATAGTCGGCTGGGAACAGGGCGGTGAGCTTGGCGAACGCGGAACTGAGCCGCGTGAAAGGCGAACCGTAGATCTCCGCGTAGGCGGTCGACGGCGTGGCCCACGTGACGCTGGAGTCGACCACAAACAAGCAGTGTTCGGTTTGATACGTGGTTTCGTCCAGCCGAACCAGCGTCGCGGCCGCGCACCCGCCGGCGGTCAGCAGCCAAAGCGAAGCCACCGCGAGCAACTGGGGGATCCCGCGCGCAGGGCTCGACGCCGAGCGTAGGTCGATCGGTTCCGTCGGTGGCATTGCTGGAAAGGTCTGCAACTCAATACCATCGGCCGCCAAACGACTTCCTTTAGTCCTACAACCCGCGATTCAACCACGGATGGACACGGAGGAACACGGATAGAAACGAGTTGAGCCAAAGTAGGCACTCACCTTGTTGGTGAAGAACTGCATGTGTACCGAATCCGCGTTTATCTGTGACCATCCGTGGTTTATGAACGGATCGATTCGTTTCAACTGCGGAAAATAGGTTAATCCCAAAGTGAGCTGGCGGTCCGTTTCAGCCCGGCCATCCTCCGCGAGGCGGTGCCAGTGAGGGCGGTCCGTCGTCGCTTCGACTTCGTTCCGCAGCGCGGCACGCCTGACCTCGACCGGGTAGAGGATGAGTGAAAGAGAGCCCTGTGGAGGGAGGGACCGGATACTTTTACCGTTTTATAACCGATTTGCATCAAGTCGTGCTGGCGGTTTGTGGGGTGCTTCGCACGCTCGTCCAGTCTATGTGTAAATCAACTGCGACCCTTGCCGGCCTGTGTGTTTCGCTCTGTATCAGCACGCTCCTCTGCGCGGCAGATCCGGCTCGGACCCCCGAGGGGTGGATTGCAGCGTTTCGTGAGCATTCGGCCCCGCGTCCTGAGTCGGCTGAACAAGGAGACGCGTCGACTTATAATATAGATCCGGGACTTCGGTTCCGCCCGCTCCTTCACTCCCTCCCGGATCCCACACGGTGGCCGGAACTGCGACGGGCTTTGACTCAGGCCATCAGCGAGGCTCCGAGTGACAGCCCCACGCACGACCGGCAGAAACTCCACGCCGCGCGCTGGTTGGTCGACTACCTCATCGGAGACAAGGCCTCCGTTAAGAGCGAGATTGAGGGCATGATCGCGGCAGCCAAAGACGCGTCCTCCCACTCACCGGCGGCCTGGGCGCTGTCGGGTGTCCAAAAATCCCTCGACGGGAATGACCGAGATGCGGATTCGCAGCCCGAGCTCTTGAAGGTGTTTGAAAACTACCTCTCGCTTCTCGCGCCGCTGGATGTGGACGAAGTGAAGCGCATTTTGGTGACGGAGGAGAATCTGAACCACCTCAAGAAAGTGGCTGAAGCCGGGAGTGCCTTCAGTCGCCGGTCTCAAGAAATTTTCGCCACGTTCGAACGCAGCAAAGACGCAGAGGAGGCCGACAAGGAACTCGCGGCGGCCAGAACCGAATTTGAGTCCAAGACGCATACTGAGCTGAAGGCATTGGGCAACCTGATCGAAAATCCGCTGGTGCAACGTTACGCTTCAGTCCTCATGGGGCATCCCGACAGCCCGCCTCCGCAGGACTCGATCGATACGTTGGTGGTGCCTGATCTGGTGACTCTCGTGGGTGCGGAAAAAGCGGAGGCGCTGCTCCGTAGCGCCCTGCGTCTCGGCGTTGCGTTGATGTTCGCCGAGACGACGGAGGTGGCAACCCGGCGCCTTACCCGAAAGGTCGTGATCGAAGAAATGCCCCACCTGAAGGCAGCGTCCTGGGGAGTGGTTGATCCCGAAAATCCCGCCGAGCTCTTTCGCCTGTTTAAGAAAAAGTATCCTGATTCCAGTGACTCGGACTTTGCCTATGGGCAAGCCGTGGACGCGTACCTGGTTTGGCTGGTCGTCGAGGGGAATGTCCAGGAAGCCGTTGAGCTCGCGAAGGAATCGGTCGGTGAAAAGGTTCAACACTCGCTTTACCGGCCCCTCTCACTCCTGGAGGAAAAACACCCTGAACACCTGTGGATGTTTCTCATCCAGTTGCTCTCGTCGTCGCCCCATCTCGATGAATGGAGGCGGCTGAACGAGCTAGCCGCAAAGCTTGACCGGCAGGAAGAACTGAAGACCTTCATATCGAGCCTTTCTCGCAACGGCACACTCCAAGGCTTGGGCCGGTTCCGAGTGCTCCAGCTGCAAGCAGAGGTGGACCTGTCTCTGGACGAGGTCAGCTCCGCCACCGAGAAGTACCACGCGCTCTTGACCGGCCTCGAACTCGCAAAGGATGACCTCAGAGAACGGCGCGCCATTGCCTGCCGTCTGCTCGAACTCCATCGTATTCGCGCGGACGCAGCTGGCTTCGAGGCGGTCGTTCGGCTGTTTACGGATCGTCTGGTGGCGGATTGGAAAGCCAAGTCGACGATCGAGGTGATCAGCGAGGCAGCGGAGTTTGCCGACCGGCTCTATGAGCTGGGAGCCAGCGACGAAGCGGCCCGGATCGATGACACGCTCGCAACCTGGATCGAGGATCATGATCGACATGAGGCGGCGTCCAACCCAGGGAGGCCTTCGGATTACCGGGAAACTCGGCACATCGCCGAACGCCTCGTCGTCCGCAGATTTTGCACGGCCGTGAAGCAGGGGCGCTGGAAGGATGCCTCCCACCTGATTGAGGCGAATTCCTCGTGGGCAGGGGCTGATCTTTCCGATGTACTCAACGAGACCTCGGGCGAGAAACTGGCGTCGATCAGTATCGCGTTTGTACAGACTTCGCTCCAGCAGGGCGACCGTGCGCGGGCCCGTCGCATCCTGGAGGCCGCCCTCGTCGAAGCCCCCGGAGAAGATGCGCTCTATGCGGCTTACTTGAATCTGATGGGAGCGGACGCGCGCTCCCTCCTCGAAAAGCTGGCGACCGCCGACCGCTATCAGGAGCGGCCCCTGATCTGGCAAGCACGCCTGCAATTGGATGCCGGCGCGACGGATGCGGCCATCGCGACGTTGGAGCGGGCGATCAAGATCGACCCGTCGGATGGTGAAACCAAAGGAGGGAACCGTATGCGCGTGTACGCCTTCATGGCGGAGGCGATGAAGGCGAAAAACGACGCGACCAAAGCGGAATTCTTCACCGGGGTCGTGAAAGCCATCCGCCACGCCGAGCTCGCGGATCGATGGTTTGACCTCGGAAACTTCACGCGAGCGGTGGCGTTGTACCGCGAGGCCCTGGCTCTTTTCCAGGACGCCTACTGCATCCAGTCACGAATCGCCGTGCGCCTCGCGAAGGAAAACCGGATGGAGGAAGCGATTGCCCACTACCGCCGCGCCTTCGAATTGATGCCGGATAGCTTTGGCCGGGTGGAGAGCCACTGTTTCGGCTGCGAGCACATCTTTGCCGGTGACCAGCCCCAGGCCATCGCCGACGAAGTATTCGAACGTCTATTACAACAGGATGCCACCAAACCACAGCTTTACTACCTGCGTGGCTATTTGCGGGAGGAGCAGGAGCGCCATGCCGAAGCCGCCGCCCTCTACCGACAGGCGGTCACACTCGATCCGCTGTATCTCAACGCCTGGCGCAAGCTTGCCGTTCTGGCCGGCAAGCTGAATTTTGCTCCGCAGGAGCGTGACGACCTCATCCTCAAACAGCTCGAGCTCGATCCGGGTGGGAGAACAGGACTGCCGGACCTGAGCAGTGTCGCCGACCTGCCCCGACTGTTCCATGCCATCGCAGCGGCAAAGCAGGCGATGGTGGACCTTCCCTCCACCGAGAAGCTCTGGCCGCTGCCGGCCAGCGCGGCGCTCCGAGCAAAATCCAGACCCAGCTATTTTCACTACAAGCAGACTGGACTACGTGACTTCGCCACGGTGCTGGAGGGACACGAGTTTGTTCGCGGGCTCGACAACTACCTCCAGGCACTCCAACGCGGCACGGAGATGTAGACGACCGACCGAGCGGGGCAGGGCCCTGGTACTTGTGACTCATGCGTAGGGTAGGCGAGAGGCGGGCCGCTTTTCTGGTTCTAAATCAATTGTTTGTGATGCTGTCTTCCAGACGCTGCGCGGGGCGCTTCTCAGAAGCGAAGACCGTTGATCACAAGCAGTGTGGGCTGACGCCATGGGTCGTATCCTTACATGCGTCGACTCAAGCGGGCCGCTGTATCGATGAGTGTCGTCGGCTCGCTCAACACGCTCGACGCTAGCGGGCATTGCTGGTCCTCTCACTTTATGCACGAACGCGATGCCCTTGCTTTTCTCTATAGAAAAGTGGCGGCTATCGTCGAAAATACGTGGAACGAGGCAAATGAGGCAAAGATTCGGCAGGCATGGGCATCGCTCATTGATGGCGTCGACTCCGAAACCGCGACCTGGAAACAATTGCGCGATCTGGATCGCGCGCTTGAAAAGACCCTACGAGAATTTGTTTTGCGCGAGGATATCCCGGAGCTGCGGGAGGCGTTGATCAATGAGTTCGGACTCTCGCGGCTGACCCCGGCCGAAATTGCGGCAGCCGATCCGGGGTCCTTGCCGTCAGACTACGCAGTTTATCATCCCGGGACGAGCCCCTGGCAAATCGTCGAAAACCGGTTTAGCCCCGCCCATAAGTGCCGCCGTATCGTCACCCAGACAGTGGGCGACCTTGCGCAGGCCTATGCGGACTTTTTCCGCGTGCAGGTCTGGATTGCCAACGAGCTCGCAGCGCGGCCCCGTCCCACTCCGGGAATCCATGAATGCGCGGTGGGGTATGAGTGCATGATCGTGCGAGACATGCTTCTGGGGGAAAAGATCATCGCCGATCACAAGGCAGGGCGGATCGTCATCCTAAGCTCGGACGGGCAGCAGGAGTTAAAGTGTATGCCAGCGACCGAGGAGGAGAAGGATAGGGCGCGCGCCGCCATGAGTATCGATGAATTTTGGGTGATCATTGAACGGGCGCGTCGAGGGAATCCGGACTGCTACGAGTTCGCTCGTCGGGTGAGCGCCAGTCTGGGTCGCTTGCCGGCGGACTCCATCATGGGCTTTGCCTACCACTTGGAGAGTTGCTTCTCCTCGAGCTATCGGTGGGACCTGTGGGCGGTGGCCTACATTGTCAACGGTGGGGCGTCCGATGACGGATTTGAATATTTTCGTGGATGGCTGATTGCGCAGGGACGTGAGGTTTTCGACGCGGCCATGAAGGACCCGGAAAAAGCGGCGGATCATGCGGTCGTCGACGGCCGCAATGAATGCGAGGAAGTCCTTTACCTAGCCTCCACCGCCTTTGAAAAGCGCACCAAGCGCAAGTTGCCCTTTGGCTTTGTCACTCGCGCTCAGACTCCGTTCGGTCAAAAGTGGGACGAGTCCGACCTGCCGCGCCTTTATTCCGTACTCGTCGAACGGTTTAAATGAAAGTCCCGCCCGGGAGTGGTGACCTTGATTCCGAAAAGACACCGGACAACGTGATCTGACCTGGATGTGCGAGACGGTCGGGCTGCGGGCAGATCGGCGGTAAGCTCCCCAGATCAAACTGGGTTCGAACGAATGAGGAGTAGTGACAAAGTGATAGTGCCTATGACCCAGTTGAATGAAGTATGGCATGCGTGTAATTGGCGTGTTGCTGGGTGCTGACCGCTCTACTGTTCCAGGATCGACTATGTGGAGAGTATTTCTTCTATTGTTGCTTGGTTCCCTTGTTCAAGTCACGGCCCCCGTAGCGGACGCCCAGGTTGTATCCGGCCCCATACGTTTAAGCAGCCGCGACAAGCTCCACATATTTACGGTTGGGTTGCCCAGTTCACTGAAAGTAACGACAGACGGATCGGGAGCCGTGACATACCAATGGATCAAAGACGATGTCGCCATTGCTGGAGCCACGAACAATCAACTGAATTTTCCTTCTCCGACTCTGAGCGACGCCGGATATTACGCATGCGTTGTCACCGACTCGGTGGGGTCGAACACAACACCCAGGATCTATGTTTATGTCAAAAGGCATATCACCGATCCAGTCCCTGGTATCGTGAGAATTATGGAGCGAATGTTGTTGGGAGGAGGGGACATAGCATTGGCAAACTTCGTCGTCGCTGGAACTGCACCCAAGCAAATCGTCATTGAACTCGTCGGTCTTGGGCTCTCAAGATTCGGATTTTCAGATGACTTGCTGCTCCGAGACGCCTCATTGGAGTTGATCTCACAAGTTTCAAACTCGGTCATCTCTTCCAATAGCGATTTCACCTATCCTTCGGAGTCTCCCTTGATCATCGACCCGAGGCTCGTGAAGAAAGGCGACGGTGCAGTGATCGCTGCTGTTCTCGCTCCAGGTTGCTATACCATTGTGATACGAAGCCTCTCTGGGGGAGGCGGAACTGCAACTTTGAATATCCAAGATTTGGACTGCGATCCAACCTGGGGTTTCGTGAGTGCCTCATCAGCAATTTCGTATTTCTCGGGTGTCCATTATATTTATCCCGGAATCCCCAATGGGATTGGATTCAATGCTCACTACATCCAGGGGACGACGGGGGCTTCTGGTGTCTACAGAATTGCGGGGCCCGCACTCGGAGTTGATGTGGGCCTCGGACAATTTCACTTCATGGTTTCCTCCAGCGGCGGTACATTCTATGATACCCCCAACGGATGGGGAGGCTCCTTGGAGCTCGAAGGAATGTTCAAATCGCTTGGCGCATTTCCTTTTGCCCCATCCAGTTTGGACGCCGCTTTCTATCTATCCCCTCGCGGCAAACCCACCCAGGTAACCTGGATAGCTCAGTACACTTCAAGCATGCCGAATGGGTTTTTGGCCTTTGAATACTTCGATGCGTCGAACAATCATGAGGCGGCCCCGATCGTAATTTCCATGACTCGGCCCGACGTACCGAAGGTCATTGGCGTACAGGAAGGACAGCCCCTCACACCACCGATTTTGGCGAACGGCCCCGGGTCGTTGGTCTATGAGTGGTTCAAGAACGGCGAGCGTGCTCCAAGCCACTCGAACGCTATCCTCTCCTTGGAGAAAGTCAGCCCTGCTGACGCGGGACGATATCACTGTGTGGTTCGAAACCGATTCGGCATCGCGAAAAGCCAGGAATTTGATGTGCGGGTGGCGCGGCGTCCCTCCCTTTCCAACCTTTCTGTTCGAACCCGCTTGGGATCGTCATCTGAGCACATCATCCTCGGAGCGGTGGTTCGTGGGGGACAGCGAACCATGTTGGCGCGTGTGGCTGGTCCGGCACTCAATTAATTCGGGTTGGAGGGTATGGAAGATCCTTCGTTTGAGGCGCTCGCTGAATCGGGTTCGTTGCTCACCTCCAACAATGATTGGCATGGCTCGCTTGCATCGGCGTTCACTGCAGCAGGCGCATTTCCTTTTGCGGTCGGATCCAAGGACGCTGCTGCTTCCTTTGGCACGGCAGGTTCCTTCACCGTGAAAGCGAAAGGAACGGGTGCTGGGCTCGCCCTGGTCGAAGTGTACGACTCTGATTATATGGGTGATTCACACCTGATTAATGTTTCTGCGAGAAGCAAAGTTGGTACAGGGGCTGATGTGCTGATTGTTGGTTTCACAGTTCGAGGGGTCGGCACCACGCAGGTGCTTGTCAGGGCTGTGGGACCATCCCTCTCCAAGTTCGGCGTACCGGGAACGCTCGTTGATCCCATCCTCTCGCTCTTCGATTCGAAAGGCGCACGGATCGACCAAAACGACAACTGGGCTCCCACACTGCAGACTGCGTTTTCACAGGTGGGAGCATTTGCACTCGAGGCAAACTCGTTTGATGCCGCACTCGTGGCCACGATTCATGGAGGACAAAGCTACACCGTTCAAGTCGAGGGTGTCGGAGGAAAAACGGGTGAGGCTCTTGTCGAAGTTTACGAAATTCAGTGATCAGAATGCAGTGCCGTCTCGCGTAAACTCGGCCGACAATGCGCAGGAGGTCGACCCACGGGGTCAGCCCCTAATGTTTGTGGTCGATGGGGGAGGGTGTATGAATGGAGTTGCGCTTTTTCGTTCGAAATCAACTACTTGAGGTGAAGAACCGTTGGCTCTGGGCCAGGGATCTCTTTTAAACAAAGGCGAGGGACCCCGAACATTAGGGGCTGACCCCCTGGGGGTCGTTTCTATTTCGTGGGTAGATTGCCGGATTTAGGGTGATTCGAGCCCCCCTCTGCGCTCGCGCCCCGCGCCCTACGCTGTCATGCATTTCGGCATGCGCCTACCCCTGCTCTTTGCCCTGATTTTGAGTTGGGTGGCCACAGCCCTGGCTCAGTCGAGTCTCCCGTCTGCCGCCGTACCCACCGCGCCCAGCGGGTACCTCCCACGAACCTACATTGACCCGCAGGGGGGCAAACATCCGTTTTTCGTCTTTGTACCGAAGACGCTTCCTACCGCCGCCCGGCCTCCCGTGATGTTGTTCCTGCACGGTTCCGGGGAACGCGGTGACAACAACGTGGATCAGCTCATGGCGGGCATCGGTCCGGCGATCTGGAAGCGCAAGTCAACGTTCCCCTTTATCGTGGTGCTGCCGCAGTGCCGTGCGGGTTCAAATTGGCTGGCGGACGGCGTCGATGCGAAGCGGGCGCTCGGGATGCTGAAACAGATCGAGGCCGAGTTTAATACCGATCCCGATCGCGTCGTGCTCACCGGGCTCTCCATGGGCGGAAGCGGTACCTGGAGCATCGCCGCCACGGATCCCACGGCCTGGTCCGCGATCGTTCCGATGTGCTCCCGTCCCGCGGTGGCCAACGCCCGCGCGTTCACCGACGCCCGACTTCCCATTTGGAATTTTTGCGGCGACCAAGACCGTCCGGAAACGGTCGAAGCCAATCGCGCCATGGCCGCCGCCCTCACGCAGGCCGGAAGCAACGCCCAGTACACCGAGTATCCAGGAGTTGGGCACAACTGCTGGGATAACGCCTACGGAACCGACGAGCTCTACACCTGGATGCTCGCGCAGACAAAGAGCGCCAATCGCGCCGCCGTCGCTCGTAAGTGATAGCAAGAGCCGTTGGGAGCGGTCAACGGGGGTCGAACAGTGGGGTCGGCGCGAGTGTTTGTGGTCGAAGGGAGGGGTAGATGAAGGGTGTTTCGCTCTTTTGATTCTGGATCATCGCTTGGGCTATCTCACTCCTGGCGATGCGCTGGGCGCCACTCGAAGGCAAAGACCATTGACCACAACCATTCGGGGCTGACCCCGTGGGTCGTGTCTCCCGGCGATTGACAGAACGGCGCTGATCCCACTCCGAAAAGCACGACGCTGGACCTCACTCCGATGCCTCGTGCGAAACCTATATCGACCTCGAACTATGAGGGTTTGGTCGCGGACCTGAGTCGGTTGCTGGAGGATGCTCGCCGCGTTTCCGCCCGCGCCGTCAATTCCCTGATGACGACGACCTACTGGGAATTTGGCCGCCGCATCGTTGAATTCGAGCAGGGAGGCGAAAAGCGCGCGGGGTATGGTGAGGAACTCGTTGCCCGGCTTGCCGCCGATTTGACCGCCAGGTTCGGTCGGGGGTTTGGCGCGGTGAATCTCAGCCAGATGAAGCGCTTCTACCTTCTTTGGCAGAACCACACGATTCTTCAGACACCGTCTGAAAAATCGTCCGGAGAAAGTATTCAGACGCTGTCTGAAGAATCTCCCAAGCAGCCACGTTTCCCTCTGCCTTGGTCACACTACGTGCGGCTGATGGCGGTGAAATCCGAAACCGCACGGCGCTTCTACGAGACGGAGGCCCTGCGCGGCGGTTGGTCCGTGCGGCAGCTCGATCGCCGATCGACACCGTGTTCTACGAGCGCACCGCGCTGTCACGCGACAAGTCCGCCATGCTCACCAAGGGCGCGAAGGCGCGGCCGGAGGATCGTGTAATCGCTGACGAGGAGGTGAAAGACCCCCTCGTCCTCGAATTCCTCAACCTGAAGGACGAATACTCTGAGTCGGATTTGGAAGAGGCGCTGCTGCGGCATCTGGAGAAGTTCCTGCTCGAACTCGGCGGCAACTTTGCGTTTGTCGGCCGACAACGACGACTGCGAATCGGGGAGGAGTGGTATCGGGTCGATCTCTTGTTTTTCCATCGGAAGCTCCGAGCGCTGATCGTAATCGACTTGAAGATTGGCAAGCTGACCCACGCCGATGCCGGACAGATGCACATGTACCTGAACTATGCGCGTGAGCACTGGATGCAGGAGGGCGAGAATCCGCCGGTGGGATTGATCCTTTGCTCCAAGCCGGACGATGCACTGGCCAAGTATGCGTTGGAAGGATTGTCCAACAAGGTGCTGGCCCGCGAATACAAGCTGGCACTCCCAGATGAGAAGGCCTTGGCCAAGGAACTCGAGAAGACTCGATTGTTGATTGAGCGGCAGGCGCGTTAACTGCCAAAAGGAGTCGACCGACGGGGACAGCTCCGAATGTTTGTGGTCGATGGGTAGGGTCGACGAATGGAATTCCGTTTTCCTGATTCGAGATCAACTACTTGTGATGTCGCAGTCCTGATGATGCGCTGGACATCTCTCCGCTACTTCGGAATCTCTGGCTGCATGCGAGTATTTTCGGTCAGTGGCAAACCTGCATATCGGAGCGCCAATGGGGCGTTCACAAACCAAAACGGAATTCCTATAATGCGCCACTTGCCTTCCTTACGATCCAGTTCCCATAAACATTGCAGGGCTATCTCTGTGTCAGCGGCGATTTCCGTCTTCAGAATTGAGACTGCATATCCCTCGGCGAACCCATTGCCTTCTGGTAAGTCTGGGTTACCCATATAGTGAACCCTTTTGTAGATAACACGCCACCTACTTGATCGCTCCCATGCTGAACGATTAAGGTTGCTGCGAAAACGTTCTAGTGAAAATTCCCTCTTTACTGAGTCAGACTCCATTTCCCAAATTGCAGCCTCGTCCCGCGTCTCAAGTGCAACAGTGAGGCGCGCAAGCTCACCATCAAGCTGGTCACGCAAGAAATCGATCAAGGGTAGCGGCTTACCTAGACAAGTGTGTGCGGTCAGTATAAAAGCCAAACAAAGTATATACTTGAGTATATTCATTTCAAGTCCTCGATTCTATCGCGGTCAACGTATCTAAAGTGGGGTCGATCCCGGGGGGCGTGTCCTCAACTCCGGGTTGTTTCGAGGAAGCCGGCAATTTTGAGAGCGCTCCGGGCCGGCTTCGACATCCCGCGATCAGCATAGTCGTAACCGGGGATGATGACGAACAGTAGATGCGGAGCGAGACTGAGTGAGAGCTTCGCTAGTTTAGCCAACCGCCGCACCGGAGCAGGCGCGAGTAAAGCGGGTGGAGTGACCAATTTTCCAGCGGGCCAAAACCCCACGAAGGCAGGGCCAGATTCATCCACACTAAAGTGACTCGGTTCTCCCAGAAGGGCACAGAGAGACTCGACCGCGTTCCACGGCCGACAGAGCTGAACAGGTGCGAAGAGCCTCACTTGGGCGAGGACGTCGGCCGGGATCCCATACGCGTCATCGTCGCCAACCGACGCTTGATCTTCGGCGTCGAACTGTGAATTGAGACGAGCGGTCCATTCCTCCGTCGTAGCACGCAGGCCCAGGTCGGCGTCTTGAATCGCGACGATCCAATAAGCGAGGGTATCCTCGTATTCTACCGACGTTAGCCTTCCATCCACTTCTGCTGGATTGAGCCTCATGCGACGCGATTTGCTTATGGTGCTTCCTCGACCTGAGGATCCTCACCCCAATAGACAAAGACAAGGATTCGGTCGACGGGGAGGGCATATGAATAGAGCTCAATTTTCTAGTTCGAGTTCAGGTACTTATGACACCGTAATTCTGGTGATGGGCTGGGCGGCTTTGGGTAGCAATGGCTGGAGACCACGAACATCAGGGGCTGACACATTGGTGGTGCACCCTGGGGGGCATGGGGAACTCCTTGCAAACCCATGCTCCGGTCTTCTGCTGATTTCCCACGTGATGAAACCTCCTCACTCGGGAAATGACCTTGGTTCTTTGGCGGGGCCTTCCGACAGCGTTTCGACCGTGGGCGGGTGGCTCCGGGTATGTCATCCCCTGCTGGCGGTTCTGGCGGTGTCCGGGGTGGCTCTGGCGGTGGCGGGGGTCTGCTATCCGGTCGCGGGTTTGATCGACGAACGGATGGGGAAGTGGATCACGCTTCCTCCCTTTGAATTCCGCCGGTGGCACTTCGTGGTGCTGGGGCTCGTCGTGAGTCCGATCGTCGAAACGTTCTTCTTTCAGTTTCTGATCTTCAAAGGGGCCTCGTTTGTCGGCACCCTGCGCCGGCATCCGTGGTGGGTGGTGGTGCTTTCCGCGGTGATCTTCGGCGGGCAGCACTTCTACAGCGCGGGATCGATCTTCATCTCGACGTTCGTGGGCGGGGTGTTCGCCGGGGGATATCTGCTGGCAGGCGCGAAGCGGCGGGCCTTCTGGGTCGTGACCGCTGCCCATGCGATCGTAAATCTCGTCGCGCTGGTGGTGAAGTGGTAGTTGAGTTCGGATACGCGAAGCTGGAAGCATGCAGTGGGACCCCAAATCTCGCAGTAGCGGGAACGGCGCCGGTTGCGCGTTGCGGATACCAAAACGGTCGGACGCAGGGATTCGTGGACCGTCCCCCGGCGTCGACGGAGCAACGCCCTCCACTCGAACCCAACCTCGATCAACAAGGTACCTATGCGGTTCTGTAGGTTGACGCGCATGCGCAATCGCGGGACGACTGGACACGAATGAAAATGGGCGCGGAGGGTTGCGAGGAGTCGACCCACGGGGTTGTCCCCTGGGTCGGGCCCCTTTCGGACTGATTTCACGACGTTAAGTTTGACGCCGTCAGTCCGCCTCTATTCACGAGAGACACGGGCAAGGCGAAACCGTGGGCACCACAACCAAGTTCAACACTAGCGGAAAGGAGCCGGGCGACAGTGCGCTCACCTACCAATCGGAGGGTTTCTCTCTCATCTTTCAACGCATCCCTGGCATAGACGCGTTCCACTTTCCCGACGGACACCTTTGGAGAGAAATCATGCCCCCTGAGCTGATCGGGATACGCGAGGAGGTGGCGACCCACCTTGCGCAGTTTGCGGAAGAACGGCCGTTGCTGAGAGTCCTTCGCGCCAGGAGCAAGGATCAGCTCGGTTCTATCGTCTATCTGCCTTGCGGAGTACGAACGTCGATCCAGATCGGCAGAGCTGATAATCCACTCTATACCGGAGAGGCGAGGGCGGCATTTGAATCCGCGCGCCCAATCATCTAGGTCTGCCTCCAGGGATCTACCCGATCACCAGTGTCACGGCTGCGGGGCGAGGGAACGGTGTCAAACTCCATACAGTCCAACCGTTCAAGCTCCCTCGGAATCGACCTGTGGGTCGTGGCTTCACCCTGGATGGATGGGGACGACGTGTGAGAGTCGACCCCATGGGTCGCGCCCCTCGGCCAGTTCATTCTTGGCTACAGCACGCGCGCGAAGCCGGGGAGGCGGCGGAGGGCGGCGGTGGTGGTCCAGCTGGCGAGGACGGCGGTGGTGGTGACGACTGCGGCCTTGGCCAGTCCGGGGAGGGCGAGGGGGAGGAGGAGGTACTGGAGCCAGGTCACGAGGGGGTAGTGCAGGAGGTACATGCCGAAGGCCTGGGGCGCGAGCCAGGTGATGGCGGTGCGGCTGCGCGGGCTCCAGCGGGCGCAGCCGGCGAGGAGGGCGAAGGTGGTGGCGGCGCCAGTCAGCGCGAACAGGAGGGTGGAGGCAGCTCCGGCGACGGGTGCGGGGATGCCTTTGCCGGCGCTGATGAGCCAGGTGATGAAGGCGGCCACGAATCCGACAAAAACGATGCCCGCCGCGGTCTGCCACACCCACCAGCGCCGGGCGAGGGGCGCGGTCGGGGCGAGCCAGGCCGTGGGCACGCCAAGTCCTCCCCCGGAGCCGAGCGCGAATCCAAAGATAAAGTACAGCGCGTAAAGGGCGATCCGGCTGGTCTGCACGGTGAAGGGGCCCCAGGTGGACCAGGTAAAGGGGCTGACCATCCGGGTGACGGGGAAGTACGCCAGCACCGCCCCGATGCCGAGGAGCAGGCAGGCGCGGACGGGATGCTCGCGGCAGGCGTTTCCGAGCCGGTGCAGGGGAGCGAGGACGCGGGGTGCGAGTGCGTGGAGGGCGGCCGCGATGCCGCCAAAGCCGAGCAGGACCCAGAGGAACCAGGCGGGGCCGGACGGCCAGACGCCGAGGGCAAGCCAGGCTTTCCAGAATCCGGGATTCCCGGTGGCTTCGGCGCGCAGCCAGTAGGCTGGGAGGTAGGCGAGCGGGGCGAGGATCGCCGAAGCGACGACGAAGGGGAGGCCGAGTCGCAGGAGGCGATCGCGGAAATAAGTGCCCGCCCCCTTGCGCGCGAGACTGGCCGGCACGAAGAGGCCGGAAAGGAGGAACATCATCGCCATGAAAAAGGTGTCGTTCCAGAGCGTGAAACCGTCCAGGCCGGTCGCCCGTGCGGAATCCAGGACCGGAAAAGCGCCCCAGATGAGCGATTCGCGGGTGAAGGTCCCGGCCGGTGGCGCATACGGGTGATAGGCCAGCACGGCGTGGTGGGCGATGACCAGCAGCGTGATCGAGACGCGGGCCAGGTCGAGGGTCGCGTCGCGTGCCGGCAGGCCGGGCGTGGGGAGGGGATCGATGGGGCGCGGGTGTGCCGCGACGGCAGGGAGGTGGGAGGACATAGGAAATCCGCCGGCCGAAGCCGGAGTAAGGAATTGGCAGATACGACGGCCCGGCAGGTGCGCCGGCGGGTGTCGCTAGCGGCCGCCCGGAGGTGGGCCGAGGCGGCGTCGCACCGCGGCCGCATAGGCGGCCATCGGGATGAGGGTGAGGACGCTGATCACGATCAGGAAAATCATCTGGTTCTGCTCGGGGTGGGGATCGGTCAGCGCGACGCGGGCGACGGCATCGTTGGCGTGCTGCGCAAAGGCCACCGGTGCCTCGGCGACGTGACGGGCGATGCCGAAGCCCTCGCTCCTCGCGGAGTACCACCCGAGGGCGCTCAACCAGCCGAACGCCCGGGCGCCGACGGCGATGGCGCCGAGCGCGAGCACACCGGTACCAAACGTTCCGATACCGATTACGCCGACGCTGACCGCGCCGACCGAGAGGATGCCGACCGAGAATGCCCCGATGCTGACCGGAGCCACCGCCCAGCCGCCCCAGGCAAAGAGCAGGCCGACCGCCCGGTCGCCGGCCGCGATCCAGCCAATCACCGGTTTCTCTCCGTCATCGGGAGAGGCGAACCGAATGTGCACGAGGGGTATGCCGCCGAGTGTCGCGCGGCTGCGGTAGACGCTCTCCCGCGAGCCCACCCGGTCGCGGACGGCCTGAAACAGCTCAGGATGGCGCTGGCGTTCCTCGGTGCGCAGGCGGCGGCCGTGCCGCAGCAGGGCGACGATCAGCCAGGGCCAGGCGACGATGAAGGCCAGCACCAGGAGTTGGGCCACGACCGCGAGGAGGCCCCGCGCCTCTGGCAAACGGATCGCCGTCGTGCGCAGGAGCCAGAGGGTGGCGAGGAAGCCGAGGGCGCCGGTGAAACAGGCGATCGTGACCTTGACGACCGAGCGTCGCTCCCGGGGCGTGCGCGACTGGTCGAGATTGGCCCGCAGCTGCATGAGCGCGCTGACCACGCCGGAAATCGAGGCGAACAGCGTGGCGAGGAGGGTGGATTTGGCGAGGACACCCCCATGCGTGGCGGCGGCGGCGCCGATGCCGGCGGCCTTGATCGGCGCTGGAGCCAGCGCCGGCAGGGCGGCGATCACGCCAAGCGTGAAGGCGCGTCCCGGTGTGGTGCGGGCGAGCGCACCCTCGACGAAGGCCAGCGCCTGCTCTTGCAGCAGCTTGCGGCCGCGGGAGAGGCGTTGCTTGACGGTGTCCTCGCTTAGGTCGAGCGCACACGCGACATGCTCCACCGAACGGTTCTCGCGATAGTAGAGAATGAGCGGCTCGCGGTAGAGGTCAGGCACGCGTTCGAGCGCACGCCAGAGAATGACTTGTTCCTCGTCCTGCATGGTTTTTTCGACGGCGGGTAGGTCGTCCGTAGCCAGGTGCGACACGGCCTCGACCGGCTCGGCGCCGAGGACGGCGTCGCGACCGTACCGCCGACGCAGGTGTCCGACCTTGTTGCGGAGGATGCCGCACAGCCAGGGCCGGAGTTTCTCCGGCTCCCGCAGCTCGCCGAGCTGGCGCCAGGCGGCGATGAAGGCTTCCTGCGCCGCATCCTCGCTTTCGCTGAGGTTGCCCGTCGCGGCGTAGGCGAGGGAGCAGAGCATCCGCTGGTACCGCTCGACAATGTGTGCGAAGGCATCCCGGTCACCGGCCAGGCACGCACCGACCAAGTCGGCGTCGCCGGCGGTGGCAAGAAGCGGGGAAGGTGCGCGCGGATTCATCGAGAGTTTCTCAGTGGGAGGGATTCGATCCGTTCATGAACCACGGATGGACACGGATCGACACGGATGCGGAGCAGGGGGCCGAGCAGGGGCGTGAGGTGAGGCCGAGTGGAGGCTGGAAATCGCTGCGGTGCAGGTGGAGGCGGCCTTCCCGCGACTGCGGGACGCCGGGACCGACTGGTCCCGCATTTGTGGGGCGGTTTGTTCACGCGACGCCAATCCCCGCGGGGTCGGCGACCCCACCTCCAACGGATGCCGAACCTGGATCGCGCTACGAAGAGCTGAAAAACGATTCTGTTTCAGGTGGAGGTGGCCTCGATGAGGCCGCGACGGGACCGACTGGTCCCGCATTTGTGGGGCGGTTTGTTCACGCGACGCCAATCCCCGCGGGGTCGGCGACCCCACCTCCACCCGGCGGCGACTGCGAATCGCGGTTGCGGTGACGCGCATTCGCACGCGCCGGAACAGCGCCAACAACCCGAACGCAGGCATTTCCGAGCCCACAAGAACGGGCACCCCGCAGGAACGGGCGTCGCGTCCATCGAACGGAGCACCGGACCTCGTTTCGCGGTCTTGGCAGCTTCGCGTGAGAATAACCGATCGACCGTCGTACGCAGCACTTTTGCCTTCAGGATGGACGGTGACCCGTTGCTCACCCAGCGT
Organism: Opitutaceae bacterium; assembly: GCA_046346755.1. GTDB lineage: Bacteria > Verrucomicrobiota > Verrucomicrobiia > Opitutales > Opitutaceae > UBA6669. The sequence continues at coordinate 83,095 of JAXMHM010000034.1, forward strand.
GGGGGCACCCATGAAAGTCATCATCACCGGTGGAGGTGGATTCCTCGGCTCGCAACTGTGTCAACGGCTCCTGGAGCGCGGCGCGCTTGTCGGCCCTTCTGGCGACCGCGAGGCCATTCGCGAGATTGTCTTGCTCGACGCCTTTTTTCACCGACCGGCGACCGATGCGAGGGTCCGGCAGGTGACCGGTGACATCAGCCAGCGGGAGGCGGTGATGGCGGCGGTCGGCACCGCTCCTGGCACCTCCGTTTTCCATCTCGCTTCCATGGTCAGCGGCGAGTGCGAGGAGCGCTTCGATGATGCGTTGCGCGTCAACCTCGACGGCGGGCGCAATGTCTTCGAGGCCGCTCGGGCTGCCGGCGGGTGCCCTCGCGTGATCTTTGCCAGCAGCATCGCCTGCTTCGGCGGTGAGGCGATGCAGGATCCCAACACCGACCGCACCAAACTCACGCCGCAGACCACCTACGGCATGACCAAGGCGATCTGTGAACTGATGGTGAACGACTACTCGCGCAAGGGCTTCATCGACGGACGCACCGCGCGCCTGCCGACCGTGATCGTCCGGCCGGGCAAACCCAACGCGGCCGCGTCGAGCTGGGCCAGCGGCATGTTCCGCGAGCCCCTCAATGGCGAGACCTGCCGTTTGCCCGTCCGCCGCACCCAGTGTCACCCCATGACCGGGTACCGCACCGTCATCGAATCGCTGATCGCGCTGCACGATGTGCCCGCGGACCGGTTTCGTGACGACCGCGCCATCGGTCTGCCAGCGCATCGGGTCACCCCTCAGCTGGCCCACGCCGTCCTGACCGAGCTGGCCGACGAGCGTGGACTGACCCTCGGGCCGATCGTCGACGCCTTTGATGCCCGTATCCAGAAAATCGTGGACAACTGGCCCCTCGCCGTCGAGGGCTCGCGCGCCGTCACTCTCGGGCTGCCCCAGCCGCCCCCGTTGAAACGGATCGTTGAGCAGTACCTCGAGGACTTCGGAAGCAAGCCGCGCTAGGGAGCGCGATCGCGGGACCCGGTGGCGGCAAGATTCAGGGTGCGGGGGGCACCGGCGGGTCGCTCCTGCGGTCCCTACCTGTGCTGGAAGAGATCGCTCTGAACAATCGCATGGATGAGGGAGCGCGTCCCATACCGGCTGGGTGCGGCGCGTTCGAGGATGCGGGCCAGCTCCATCCGGTCGCCGAACGTCACGGGGGCGCCGGTGGCGTAAGTGACCAGTTGCTTCGCCAGATTGCGTGCAAAGGGGACTTCGTTTTCCAGCAGCAGGCGTTTGAACTCACGCACGTCCTTGAAGCCCCTGCCATCGGGCAGCTCGCCGGCGGCGTCCACCGGCAGACCGAGGTGAAAGGCGAAGGCATGGCCATTCTTGCCGCGCCCGATTTCCGGGGGTTTGGTCTCGTCGATCCCGCGGTAGCGGTCCCGCCATCCCCCCATGACGTCAAAGCTCTCGAGGGCAAAACCGGGTGGATCTATTTTTTTGTGACACGAGGCGCAACTGGCATCAGAACGGTGCTTCTCAAGTTGCTGTCGGAGCGTGACGGCACCGCGGATGTCGGGTTCGACGGCGGCGACGGGGGGCGGCGGAGGGATGTCGAGACCGAGAATTCGCTCGAAGATCCACTTTCCGCGGAGCACGGGTGAGGTGGTCGTCCCGTTGGCCGTGATCTTGAGCACGCTTGCCTGCGTCATGAAGCCACCCCGGGGACTGTCCGGCGGGAGTTCGACCCGGCGCATGGCAACGCCCCGGACGCCCGGAATACCATAGTGCATCGCCAGTCGTTCGTTGAGGTAGGTGAAGTCCGTATCCACCATGCTGCGGGCCGGCAGGTCTGCGCGAATCATCTCCTCAAACACCAAACGGGTCTCTGCGACCGCGGCCTCGACCAGCGCGTCATCGAGATAGTAGTCGTTGTAGAGCGTCGTGGACGGCGTGGAGTCCTCGATCTTCCGCAGATCGATCCAGTAGTCGAGGAACGCGTCGCGAAAGCGTTGGGCCCGTGGATCGGAGAGGAGACGCTCGGTTTCGGCGCGGAGCGTCTCCGGCTGGTGGAGTTCACCGCGCGCCGCCTTGGCTCGCAGGGACTCGTCGGGGGGCGAGTTCCAGAGAAAGAGCGCGAGACGCGTCGCCAGGGCATGGTCGTCGAGCCGGCCCGGGCTCTCGTTGAGATAGACAAATCCCGGCGATGCCAGGATCGCGGTGTAGGTGGCGACCATCGCTTCGGCAAATCCGAGGCCAGCGCGGCGTCGCTCGTCAAACAAGGACAGGAAGCGGCTGACGTCCGTTTCGAGCACGGGCCGGCGGTAGGCCCGGGCGAGGAAGGTACGGAGCAACGGTTCGGCATCGCTCCGGGGGGCTTGTGAAAGGACGTCGACCGTCGTCTCCACCATGGGTTCAATGCGCTGACCCGCATTGCGGCCGCCCTCGCGGCGGTCGCCGCTGGCGATGACCGGCACGGTCAGGCTGGAGCTGCCGGGGGCGGCTCGAACCAGGGGAAGGTCGCCGAAGAGCAGCCGGTAACCGGCGGTGGTGGAATCGTCGTAGAGCGGCCCTTCGACCTCCATCCATCGAAACGCCACACTTGGCGCGCCTTCCGGTGTCATCAGCGGATTGCGGAATTTTTCCGGCCGGGAGCGGTAGAAGCGCGAGGCATCGGGCACCAGGGTTTCGTTGGCGAGCAGCCAGACTTCACCCAGATCGTGCACCGCCGGCTCAGGTGTGAGGTCGAAGGAGCCCACGCGGCGGTTGAGCAGCCCGTTGCGGGTGTAGACGGTGATCGGTTCCTGGGTGCGGCCCGGGGAGATCTGATCGTAGTCAGGGGTGGCGGGATTGGGCGGCCGGAGCGTTCCCACTTTGTCTTCGCCATGGGAGAAACTCCGGGTGACCCCGCCCGGCGCGGCCCACAGGGTGTATCCACTGAATCGAATGCGGTAACGGCCTGCCACCGGGGCGCGAAAACCGTCCCAGCGGTAGGTGAACCCCGTCACGTAGTTGCTCGAAACCCATCCGACCGCCTCGAGTTCGCGTGTGACAGGGTCGGCGGACCCGACGGTCAACGGTGCCTCCAGCATGCGCACGTCGCGCTGGGGCTTCACTCCCAGCACGGGGTAGGTCATGCGATCCGGGGAGCTGTTGAAGGGATTCGGGGTGAACTTGCTCGTCAGGGTGCGTTGGTCGCGGGCGTAGTGGCGTGTGGTGGTGGTCGGCGGACGTTCCAGCTGGACGGAGAGGGTCTGCCGGATCGCATAGTCCGCAGCCGCGAGGTAGCGGGCCAGATGAACGTGCGAGACATCGAGCGCCTCGCCAATCTTGTTGAACCGATTGGATTCACCATCGTCCGGGAACTGGCCGCGAATCTGCAGCCACGGTGCACTTAGCAGGTCGCGCAGGGCGTTCTCGTATTCGTAGCCATTCAGGCGGCGCTGGGTTGCACGGCCTTCGCGGCGAACGCGCTCGCTCTCGTGGGCGACGAGCGTATCGCGCAGCGCCTGGAGGAAGGCTGCCGTTTCGGCAGCGTCCGGACGCGGCTTCTCTTCGGGTGGCATTTCGCCCGCAGCGAGACGATCGTGAATCTTGACCCAGGTTTCGAGGTCCGGTTTGGACGTGAGGGCCGACGTGAGGGACCCGACGTCGAGGCGACCTTTCTTGTCCTCGTCATTGTGACAACTCGAGCAATACCGGTCCGTGTAGTCGAGCACGACGCCCGGCAGGGACGCGTCAGCGAGGCCGGTGAGCTGCGGCAGGAGGAACAGCGCGAGGGCCAGGCGGAGTCTTGCGCTGTGGCTCATGCCAGCTCCAGCCCCCGCATGGTTCCGGTGGAGGACGCAAAGGTGTCGCTCTCGATGCCCATGCGCTGGAGCATGGAGACGTACAGGTTGGGCAGGGGGTAGTTGTTGGTCGTGCTGAACGCGTGATGCTGGCCATGGCGGAAGCCGCCGCCCGCGAGCAGCGTGGGCATGTTGAAACAGGTGTGGGCGTTGGCGTCGCCGAAGTTCGAACCATAGAGGACCATGGTGCGGTCGAGGAGCGTGTCCTCCGCCTCCCGGACGGCCTTCAGGTCGGCGAGGAGGCCGGCGAGCAGCTTCATGTGCCATTCGTCGATGGTGATGAGCTCGGAGCGCTTTTTCTCCGACTTCCCGTGGTGCGACAGATTGTGGTAACCATCGGAAATCGTCGTGTCTGGAAGGTCGAGCGCGGGGGTACTCACGCTGTCGAGCATCAGGGTGATGGTCCGCGTTGAATCCGTTTCGAACGCCAGCCGCGCGAGGTCGTACATGATTTTTACTTTTTCCATGTACGCCGCCGGGTTGGTGGGATCGATCGGTGCCGCCGTGGAGACGACCGGCTTGGGTTTGGTTTCCCACCCCCGGGAGGCCTGGAGACGGTTCTCCAGGTCGCGCACGCTCGTAAAGTACTGGTCGAGGCGGTCGCGGTCGCGCGCGGTGACGCCCCGCTGGAGCTCGCGCGTTTGACCGGCGAGGGTGTCGAGGATGCTCCTCCCATTGTCGAGCTGGCGAAGCTGGGCCTCGACCTGCCGGGGAGAGCCCTGGATGAACAATTGTTTGAAGACCTCCGCGGCCTTGTCCTCGGGTGGAATGGCCACGCCGGTTCCGGTCCATGAGAGGCTGCGCGTCCGCGTATTGACGCCGAGGGTGATCGAAGGGAAGCGCGTGAGCGTACCAATCTGTTCGGCGATGTGCTGGTCGAGGGAAACGGTGTTGCGGAACGAACTGCTGCCCGGGTGCGGCGCGGCCGTCAGGAAACAGATGTCCGCCGGATGCCCGCCGTCGACATTGGGATGGGACACGCCGCTGAAAACGCTGAAGTCCGCCCGGTGGTCCTGGAGGAGCTTCAAGTAGGGCGAGGCGACATAGTCGTGACCGCTTCCTTGCGGAAAGAACTGATCGCCAAGGAGCCCCAGGTTGTTGCAGACCGCGAGCAGGCGACGGGGCTTGGCCCCCGGCGCGAGCGGGCCGTCCGCCTTGGCCGCCCGCGCCACCCCCGGAAGCATGGATTCCAGAAAAGGAAGCGAGAGCGCGATGCCGGCCCCCTGAAGAAAGCGCCGCCGGGAAAGCGGACGCCGGGTGGTGACGAACGGAGCGCGGGAAAACGGACGGGTGGGGTCGGGCGTCATCGTGTGCGCAGCGTAGGCAACGCAGCGTCACGGTCAACGAAGCGATCAACCGAGGCTCAACAGGCGAAACCCCTGTTGAATCGTTGGGTGGATGGGAGTCGCGCCGTCCCCTACAACCGTTGCCGGTTCTCCGGGGCGTCGGTGACGGAGAACGGCAGCGCCCGGAAGAAACGAATGGAGCCGTCGCCCAGCGCGGCGACCAGGAGGTTGCCGTCGGGGGCGAAACGCAGCAGACGGATCTCCTGCTCGTAGCCTTCGGGTTTGCCCTCGTACAAGGGCAACGACGCCACACAACTCCGCTGCGCAACGCTGTAGAGCTTGATCGCCTTGTCACAACTGCCGGCCGCGAGCGTGGCTCCATCGGCGGAAAAGGCGAGGGCCCAGACGGGTCGATTGTGCTGGTAGAAGCGTCCAAGTTCCTGCCCGGTGGCCACCTCCCAAAGCGCGGAGGTGTTGTCGAGCCCTCCCGTCGCGAGGGTTTTCCCGTCGGGCGAAACGGCGAGCGCACTGATCGGCACCTTGTGGGCTGGAAAGGCGCGGAGGCGCTTTTGCGTGGCGACGTCCCACACCTCCACTCCGCCGTGCGGCATCCCCAAGAACAGGGTCCGTCCATCCGCGGACAGCGTGAGCGTGGAGACGGTGGTTGGCACACCGGCGATCACGGCATCGCGGAAGCTCGGGATCGCGCAGAGTTCACAGGTTCCGTGGGCCGCCCATTGACCGGCGATCACGGCGGAGCGTTGTTCCGGCGTGAGGGGATCCAGGTGCCAGTGCTGGATGGCCGAATTCGGGGTATAGCCCCTCTCGGGCTTTTGCCCCGGGCCCTTGTCCACGGTCCAGCGGTTGACCACGCCATCATAGCCCTCGCTGAGCAGCGTCCGGCCGTCGGGTGAGAAGGCGACCGAGCGGGCCTCGCCAGGGAAGGATGCGACCACGGCCAATGTATCGGTATTCCAGATGCGCACCGTCTGGTCGGAGGCGGTCCCGGCCATGAGCCGGCTGTCGGGAGAGAAGGCGACGCCGGGAATGCGATCGATCCACTGCGGCCCCCTCAGGACCCGGCGCAGCTCGTCCGGCGGGCGTGACTGCGTCAGATCCCAGATCATGGCCAGCTCGTCCTCGGCTCCACTGGCCAGTCGCCGGCCGTCCGGGGAAAAGGAGAGGTGCACGACGGTGCTCTCGTGTCCCCTCAGGGTGGTCTGGAGCGTCCAGTCGCGGGTGTCCCAGAGTTTGATCGCCCGATTGTGTCCTCCTGCGGCGAAGACGTGGCCGTCGGGCGAGAAGGCGAGGCCCCAGGCCGGGTCGAGAAAGGCCTTGAACTCATGCACGACCCGGCCCTGGTCGACGTCCCACACTTTGAGCACGGCGTCGAACCCGGCCGAGACCAGACGGCGTCCGTCGGGGGACAAGGCCAGCGCGATCACAGGACGGGGATCGACGAGCGTGGCGATGGGGCGTTGCGATGCGAGGTCCAGGACAATGATTCCGGCGTGGGCCCGTCCGGTCACGGCGGCGCGGTGGCCGTCCAGGGAGACCACGGCGACCGTATCCGGAGGCGGGTCGCCTCGTGGGTCGGCCTTCGGTCCCGGGGCACCGGGTGCGGCGAGGCGTGGTCGCTGGTCGGGGCCAAAGACAATCAGGCCCTCGCCGTCCGGATGGAGCGCGATCAGTTTTCCCCCGGGTGCCGGGAATTTCTTCTCCTGGCCGGTGTCCACCGACATCCGGCTGAGGGTTCCATCGCGGCGGCTGAAGCACAGGTGGCGTCCGTCCGGACTGAATCCTCCCAGGACGGCGACCTCGGTGACCTGGAATCGCATTTCAGACCGTGCGACCGTCCACAGGCGGAGCATTCCGTCGAGGCTGAGCGTGGCGATCTGGGTACCGTCGGGAGAGAACCGGGTCGCGTTGACCACGTGGGAATGCCCGCGCAACCGCGCGGTGGCGTTGCCCTGGTGGGTGGTCCAGTGGTACCGCCATTCGAACCCACGCAAGTCGCGGCCGCTTCCCGGTTGCGGATACCAGCGACTCAACCGTTCGCGGTTGTCGCGCGGGCTGCCTCCCTCCGAGGCGACCAAGCCTCCGCTGATCACCTGCATGTCGGAGGCGTAGAGGCTTTCCTCCGCTGCGAGACGGGCGGCGTGTTCCTGCGCGTGGGCGCGCGCGATCCGGCGGGCGGCGACGGAGGTGACCACGGTGGTACCGACGAGCAGGATCACAGCGAGGGCGAGGAGCGCGGCGATGGCCGGTCGTCGCCGGCACCAGCGAGCCGCCGTCTCCAGTCGCGAGATCGGACGTGCCTGAATCGGTTGGTCGTCGAGGAAGCGTTCCAGTTCCTGCTGCAGTTCCGCGGCTCCCGCGTAGCGTCGGGCCGGGTCCTTTTCGAGGCACTTCAGGCAGAGGGTTTCGAGGTCCCGCGGCACCTTGGGGTTCAACGTACGGGGGGAGGTGGGAGTTTCATCCAGCACCAGCCGCAGCGTGTCGGCCGGGGTCGCGGCCTGGAATGGGGCCTTGCCGGTCAGGAGGTGGTAAAGCACGGCGCCCAGGCCGTAGACATCGGTGGCCACCGAGACTTCGTCGACCCGTCCCGCCGCCTGTTCGGGCGAGGCATAGTTCGGCGAACCAATCATCTGTCCGGTGACGGTCAGTCCGCCGGATCCGTCGCGACGCCTGACCATGCCGAAATCGGTCACCCGGGGGCGCTGGTCCGCACCGAGCAGGATGTTGGCAGGTTTGAGATCGCGGTGGAGCACGCCGTGGGCGTGGGCATGCTGCACGGCGGCGGCAATGTCGCGAAGAAGTCCTGCCGCCTCCCGCCCTGGGAGCGGCTTGCCCTGGCTGTAGTGGGCCAAGTTCGGACCATCGACAAAGTCCATGGTCAGGTAGGGCTGGCCGTCGACCTCCCCGACTTCATGGATCGTGACAATGTTGGGGTGCTGCAGGCTCGCGGCTGCTTCGGCCTCGAGCCGGAAACGAGCCCGGGTCACCTCGTCCGCAAACGGACCGGTGAGCAGGATCTTGAGCGCCACCGTGCGATCCAGACTGATTTGGCGGGCCTTGAAGACGAGCCCCATGCCCCCCCGGCCAATCTCCTCGAGGAGTTCGAAGCCCCCGAACGGACGTGGAAACGGGCCACCCTCCGTGGTCTCGTCCGGCTCCGAGTCGAGCGAGAGGGCGGATTGCAGGACGCAGGTGGGACAGTGCGGGCCGGCCCGGCCAACGATCAGCGGCGTGCGGCAGGTGGAACAGGTCGGGGTTGAGGGCAAGGTCATGGGGAGAAACGCTCGCGGGTTCTACCGGGAGGCAGGCGGCGTGGTTACAGGTGGGAGACGGGACGGGACACCACGGCCATCAAGTGAGTGAGTTCCTCCGCGACCTCGTCCGGTCCGGATACCGTGGCTCTCACCTGGTCCTGCAGGTGGGTGCGCAACCGGCGTCGCAGGCGGTGGACCGCGACTTTCAGGGCCGTGCCGCTGAGCCCGAGGCGTTCGGCTTGTTCGATCCGGGACTCATGCTGGCCGCCGCCCCAGACCAGTGGCGCAATGGCCTCGAAGAGCGAGCCGCGACCGGTTTGAGCGTACTCGGCTTGCAGGGTGGCCAGTGCCTGGTCAATCAGCGCGAGCGCCCAGGTTCGATCGAAAGCCTGCTCCGGTGTGAGCGAGGGATCGACCGGGTGGACAGAAAAACGGGTTTCCGCCTCCTGGAAGTCCAACGAAAGGACCTCCTTGCCACCCCCTCGCTTGACCGCCTGGGTACGGTGCCATTCGTTGGCGGTGAAGTTGCGCAGGGCGGTGAGCAGAAACGAACGGAAGCGACCGCGCTCAGGGCGTACCCGGTCGATGCCGCCCGTGGCCAGCAGGCGGGCCAGAAACGCCTGGGTCAGATCCTCCGCGGCATGATGGCTTTGTCCCTCCCGTCGGACGAAACTGTAAAGCGGATACCAGTAGTGCCGGCACAGGGTCTCAAGCGCCGCGCCCGGGTCGTCCGAGCCCCCGGTCTGGGCGCCGAGGACCGTCTCCCAATGGGTCGTCGGAAACACGGTCGGGCCCAGGCCTGCGGACGTGCGCTGCTCTTCGCTGCTGGGCCGATCCATGCCCTACCGCTAGTCGAGATCGTTCGTGGGACACGATGACTAAATGGCGGAACGGTTCTGATTCTGGTGTTCGATGCGTGGTGTCTGGGCCGTGACCCAACCCGGGAGAAGTGACCGGTTTCCGTCGGGCTGTAACCTTTTGGATCAGGACCGGTAGACCCCGTTGAACCGCGGCGCCTACCCGCCGCCCCAAAGGTATGCTCCCCTTCATTGCCCAACGACTCGGTTTGGTCCTTCGCATGTGTCCCATTTGCCTCGGTGCGCTTTTAATCGGCGTCTCGACGGTCTATGCGCTGGAAGGCGGTGTGACCGCTTTTCCCAATGGAGGGGAGGACTTCCTCGTTGCCGCGATGCCGCCGCCGGGGTGGTACGGGGTGGTGTACCTGAACCGGGTCACGGCCGACCGGGCTGTCGACGGCACGGGGCGTATGCCGTTCCACCGGTTCGACCTGCACGTGAATGCCGTGACCCCCCGGCTGGATTGGGTGAAGCCCGTCTCGGTGCTGGGCGCGGACCGGTGGGGAACCTTGCTGGTTTTGCCGATGCTTGACCTCGATCTGGAGATCGAGCCGGTGCGCGGGGAACGACTGCGGGGTGAGCGCCGTGGCGTGGGGGATCTGACCCTCGGCAACGGTCTCCACTGGACCCTGAAGTCGTTCGAAATGGTGAACGCGGTCGATGTCGTCCTCCCCACCGGCTCGTTTGATCGGACGCAGCTGGTCAATCCCGGGCGCGGACAATGGGTGGTGCGGGCAAGCCAGATGGGCACCTGGTTTCCCGTTCCCACGTGGGACCTCTCCTATCGCCTGAATTATGACCATCATTTTCGGAATTCAGACACCCACTACCTTTCCGGAAAAACGCTTTACCTAAACGGCGCGGTGGGCTGGAAACCGAACCCCGCCACGACCGTCGGGCTCGTCGGCTTCACCCTGCGTCAAGTCACCGACGATCGCATCCACGGCCAAAGCGTGGCTCCCGACGGCGCGCGGGCGCGCGCCTCGGGACTCGGACCGGTGGTCCGGTGGGTGGGACCCGGGGGCGTGCACTACACGATCAAGTACCTGCGGGACTTCGGTGTGCGCAACCGTTCCGAGGGGGAGCAGCTCTGGGTCAATGGGGCCTTCCGGTTCTGAGGACAGGACGGAGTGGGGTGATGCGCACCGGGTTTCGAACGGGCGATGACTTCAGATCGATGTGAAGGGGGTGCTGAGCGTGGCGATGAGGAAGCGCAGCTCGTCCGTCACCTCGGCCTCGCTGGCTCCGTCGGCGATGGTGGCCGTCACCCGGACGATCAGTTGCTCCCGGAGGCGTTTGCGGAAACGATGAAGGGCGACGCGCAGCGCTCCTTCCTGCAAGCCCAGGCGTTGCGCTTCGGGGAGGAGGGGACCAGCCGGCCCGCCTCCCCAGACGAGGGGAGCCAGAGCGGCGAAAAGGCGGGCCCGCCCGTGGGCTGCATACTCGATCCGCAGGTCCTCCAGGGACAGGTCGATTACGCCGAGCGCCCAACTCCGTTCGAAGGCCTGTTCCGGGGTCAGGGCCCGGTCGGTGAGCTCCCGTTGAAAGGTGGTCTCGGCCGCGGCAAAGTCGATCGGCAGCGGTACCTCGCCCGCCCCTCGCTTGGCGGCGCGTCCCCGGTGCCAGTGATCGATGAGGAAGTGACGCAACGCGGTGAGCAGAAACGTCCGGAATCGGCCCCGATCCTGCCGTGCCTGACCGATGCGTTCGTTGGCAATGAGCAGGGAGAAAAAGGACTGCGCGAGATCCTCGGCCTCGTGGTGGGCGTGTCCCTGACGACGGATGAATCCGTAAATTGGGTACCAATAGGCCAGACAAAGGGCCTCCAACGCGGTGCGCGCCGCCCCCTCTTCCTCCTCCCCGGCGCGTCGCACGACGGACCACTCGGTGCTGGGAAAGGACGGGGATTTCGACCCTGGCGCGCCGCTTGGACTCCGCCGACGCGACGCTCCCACGGACGGGTGATGGCGAGGGCAGTCCAAAGGCCGGGAGCCGGCCGGGAACTCTGGAGAAGCCATCGGCCGGCGATTGGGAAGAGAGGGGTCCACGGTGTGATCTACGGGATCCCGGGAAAAACGTTACCGCTTTCGGCAAAAGAACCGGGGGCCGTGGGCTGGGCGCCGGCCCCCGCGCCCTCCGGGAGAGTGGGTTCCTTTTGGGGTGTTCGTTGCGACGGCGTGTTCGGCAGTAACGATCCTCGTCCCTTCCCGTAGCAACGAGGGTCGATGGGCCCCGTCTCCACCGTGAGAATACTGCTTTTCCCCTTCTTTGGGTCCGGTCGTAGGCTCGCCGTCGCGTGCCTGGCCAGCCTGCTCATGCGCGGACCCTTGGCTGGCCAATCCTCGGATCGAATTGTCGGAGCGCTGAGTAAAGGTCGGCGAAAATGATGATTGGCGACAAGGTCGGGACTCACGGTGACGCCTCCCCCGGGGCTCGCGCACCCCGCAACCACGCATGAACGCGACGCCGCCTTGCTCGTTTCGCTTTCACACGGTGCGGGTCGTGGGGGCGGGTGAGGCGGGTGGTGTGGTGTGGGTGGAGCTCTATGAGGTGCGGTGACCTTGGGGAAAAGCGGGAGGCGACGGGAAACGTACGCAAGACGCAGCGGCCTGTTCTGCGTGGAGTGAGGGTCGATTGGGATCCGAGGCACTTGGGCCGAACCATCATGGCAGTGCGTAGAGCTCGATCAGTGCGTTACCGGTGGCTCCGCTGATGCTGTTGACCTGAGCGGTGTAGCTGCCGGGGGCGAGGGTGATGACGAGCGCGGCGTCGTTTGATCCAGCGGGCAGGCCAAATGCCCCTGCGCGGGCAAATGCCCGCTCCAGTGTCGATTGCCGCCCTGAGTCGCTCCAGTGGTCGTTCGTCTGAATCAGCTGGGTGGCGGCAAAAAGTTGCACCTGGGGATCCGGAAGAGCCTCCGGCACTCCGAGGGGACTTAGTGCCGGACCCACCCCTCGGATCAGCAGGGTTCGGGCGGTCTGCCCGGCGATCACAAATCCCGCCACCAGGATTTCGTTTCCCTGACCGACGCGGGTGCGCGCCGAGAGATTGGTGAAGCGAGGTCGCGAGGCCACCGGAATGTGCAGCGGCGCTGCATCGTACACCTCGGCGAGAACCGTTCCGCCCGCTCCCCTGGCATCCGACACCACCATCGCATAGGTGCCGGCAGACAGGTTCGGCAGGTGGAGCGCTGCATCGTTCGACTGCGCTCCTGCGAGGGCGAACGCGCCGACCTGACGGGCGATGGCGGAAAGCGTGGCATCTCCATTCCAGTTGTCGTTCCGTGCCACCGGAACCGAGCCGGAAAGGAATTCAAGTGCAGGATCGGGCAGTGTGTCGGTCAGGCCGAACCCCGCGAGGGAGGGGCCGATCGCCCGCAGGAGCACGGGAGTACCACTGCCGGCCGAGCCCCCGGAGAGCGTCACTCCCACCACCAACGGCGGCGCAGGGGGCCGCAGGGTCGAACGGACGGACAGGTTGACGAGGTGCCCGGGTTCGCGGTCAGGGTCGATCGTGAGCCGGGCGGGCAAACTCTCGAGGGTGCCGGTGGCATGCGTGAGGGTGCAGGCGTAGAGTCCCTCCGGCGCGGCTTCCAGAAAGACGGTCGGGGACTGGGCGCCGGGAATGGGGATCCCATCGCGTTTCCACTGGTAGGTAACGTCGGTGCCGCCGCGCACACCAATGGAAAAAACTGCTGCAGCGCCCGGGATTAGGGTGAGGGAGACTGGCTGGGACGTAATGACGGGTGCGTCCGCGGTGCTGGTCGCTCGCACCACGGCATAGTTTTCAATGTAAAAAATCGATCCGTGGGCGTCGATCGTCCACTGGAACGTCGGCCATACGTCACGATACGGAATGCTGGCCACGAGCGATATCGATGCGTCCCGGGCTGTCCTCGCAATGCATTGAGTATGGTCGTCGTAGGAGTAGATCCTGCCGAGGCGATCCACTTTGATGGCGAGTACCGGCTCGAAGTCGTCGTCGAAGTAAAAATAGTTCGGAGGCAGAAAGGGAAGCACCACCTTGGCCGGGTTGTAGAACACGGGACCAATCGGCTGCCCGTCGGGTTCGAGTTTGATCAGGGTCGTACCTTGCTGAAAACTCCGCTCGGTCACGTAAACGTTTCCTTCGCCGTCCAGAGTGATGTCCTGGGGGTTGATGAAGTAGGGTGTGCGGGGCACATCCGGTTGCAGCCCGGCAATGGTTGAGACTGTGCCAGAGGGGGAGACTTTACGAATCGCCCGATTTTCGCCGTCGAGCGCCAGTAGTGCCCCTGTGGGATCCATCACCAGGCCCCGCAGCCGGTTGAAGCGGGACTCGCTCCCGGTGCCATCCTTGAATCCCGGAACTCCCAGTGACCCGGCAAACAGGGTCACGTCACCGGTCGGGCTGATTCTTCGGATTGCGTGCATGTCCCTTTCCGCGACGTAGACCGTGCCCGCGGAATCCACCGTGAGGGCCACCACGTCCCCCAAGCGGGCCCCGGCGGCAAGCCCATCGCGGTAGCCATAACTTCCGACCACCCCGGCCAGGGTGGTGACTTCACCGGAGGGGGTGATGCGACGAACGGCACCCGTATCGGCGAGGTAGAGGGAGCCGTCGGGGGCGCAGGCCATGGCGCTGATGCTGTAAAAGCGGGCCTGCGGTCCGATGCCATCCGCGCTCCCTCGCAGGCCCTTGGTTCCCGCGAGCGTGCTGGAACGGAACGATTGAGCTGACACCCCATCGGTGATGAGCAAGGCGAGACTCAGGGAAGCGAGGAGACGGTTCATGAGGTGCGGAAGGGTGCTTGGCTGGCCGGGAGTTCGTGAGTACGCCCGGGTTTTTCCGGGGCGCGAGTGGAGGGGAGGAGTGTCGGGAGCTCCCCACTTGCTATGGAATTTTGCGGAAAACATGACTGCCGTCGGTGGCCCGCGCCGTCGTGCGTCACATGTGGGGACGGCACGGCTCGAAGCTGGGCCACCGCATAGCGACGACCAGGTCGTGGTCACGGGAGTTCGTAGAGTTCGATCAGGGCCACCCCAGTGGTGCCATTGGCCCCCTTGACCATGACCGTGTAGGGTCCGGGAGGAAGGGTGACCACCAGGGCGGCGTCCTTTGAACCGGGAGTGAGGGCGAAGGCGCCGACGCGGGCGAACGCGGTGGTGTTTGCGGCGCTGTCCGAGGTCCAGTTGTCGTTTTCCTTGAGTCGGGTGGAGCGCGAATAGAGCTCGAGGGTAGGGTCGGCGAGGGCGCCGGTGAGGCCGAATGTCGCGAGGGACGGACCGATCGCGCGGAGGACCAGCGTGCGTGAGGTTTCACCGCCGATCACGAAGCCCAGGATCGGGGCACCGGCGCTCGCGTCCACGTAGGCGCGCGCCGAGGCATTCACCAGCCGCGGCCGTCCGGAGCCGGAGGCGTCCACCGGCGAGGCGTCGTAGAGTTCGGCGAGCACGACCGCGCCGCTGGTGCCGGTGCCGGTGACCACGACGCTGTGGCTGCCCAGGCCGAGAGTCATGCCGGACAGGGCGGCGTCCTTCGAGGTCGCTCCACTCAAGGGAAACGCTCCGACCTGACCGGAGACGAGGGCGATCTGCGGGTCACCGCCCCAGTCGTCATTCTCGCCCCGGCGGACGGTTCCGGAGTAGAGCTCGAGCTTGGGATCGGACAGGACGTTGGGAACGCCAAAGCCGGCCAGCGAAGGTCCGACCGCCCGCAGAAGCACGGGCAGGTTTGCCCCCGGCGTGGAGGTGCCTCCCACCACCATGCCCACGTTCAGGGCTTGCGCGCCGGGACCGGTGGTCGCCCGCACGGAGAGGTTGATGAGGCGTCCGAGGGCTGCGGTCGGAGCCTCAAGTTCCGCCAGCGGACGGCGCCAGACGCCATTCTCAGTGCCGGCGAAGAGGGTGTCGCCGATCACGGTGAAGGCGCGGAAAGGCAGCGTGGCCGTCTGGCCCGTATTGGCCGACGTCCAACTTGCACCCTGATTGGTCGAAACGAAGATTCCGGCGGAGGTCCCGGCGAAGAGCCGGTTGCCCACCGCGGAAAGCCCGAGGACGGCGGTGCTGCTCAGACCTGTGTTGACCGCGGTCCAGGTCGCTCCGTTGTCCGAGGAGCGAAAGACGCCACTCGCTCCGTGTCCGGCGAATAAATACGGTTCAATCGAGGCGAAGGCGTTGATGGCGTTGGCGGTCGGGACGCCTGCGACGACGTTCCAGGTCGCTCCCTTGTTGTTGGAGAGAAAGAGTCCGGTGGCATTGGTCCCGGCGAGCAGGTTGGGTCCACTGACGGTCAGAGCCGTGATCACGGCGCCGGAGGTCTGGGTCGTGTTGATCGACGACCAGGTCGCGCCGAGGTTGCTGGAGAGGAACACCCCGCCGCCCTGGGTGCCGCAGACGAGGTCGTCACCGAGGACCGCCAGGGAGGTGACGACCTTGTTCGTCAAACCCGGTCCGGTCGGGCTCCAACTGGTTCCCTGGTCGGAGGAGCGATAGACGCCGTCATTCGTGGCCGCGTAGAGGGTGCCGTCTTTCGCCGTGAATCCGCGGATGTTGGCATTGGAGAGGGCCACGGACCAAACCGCGCCGGCATTGCCCGATAGGGCGATGCCCCGGCCGCCGGTTCCAGCGAGGAGCCGGGAATCACTGCTGGTCAATGAAAGGACGACAGCGTTGCCGGTCAGAGTCGACCCGATCTCAGTCCAGGTGGAGGCCTGGTTGCTCGAAAAGAACACGCCGCCCCCGGCGGTGCCGGCGTAGAGGTTCGTGCCGCTGACCTCGAGGACGAAGACCGTGCTCAGGGTCAGGCCGGAGTTGGCGGAGGTCCAAGTGGTCCCTTTGTCACTGGATCGGGAAACCCCGCCACCGTTGGAGCCGGCGTAGAGCATGGATCCGCTGGCCGCGAGGGCGACCACCTCGGAGCTGGTCAGACCGGTGTTGCTTGCCGACCAGGACGTGCCGTGGTTGGTCGAAACGAAGACACCTCCTCCATTGGTTCCGGCGACGAGGATGCCGTCGATCACGGTGAGCGAGCGCACGATCAGATTGGTGAGACCTGTGCTCGCACCCGTCCAGGTGGCACCGTCATCGCTGGATACAAACACCCCCCCACCGGCGGTGCCGGCGACGAGCGTGGCTCCGTCGAGCGCCATCGCGCGAACCGTGGTGGTGGTGAGACCCGTGCGGAGGGAGGTCCAGGTGGCGCCGTCGTCCGAAGTGGCGAAGACCCCGGCGTTGGTGCCGGCGAACAGCCGCGTTCCCTTGCGCAGGAAGCAGAAGACCGTGTTGGCCGTCATACCCGAGGTCACGCGGGTCCAGGTGCCACCGTTGTCGGTCGATGCGTAGAGTCCGCCGCTGGTACCGGCGAGGAGGGTGGAACCGGCGGCCGCGAAGGCATTGGCCGTGGTGTTGGGCGCCACGCCGGTGTTGGCGAGCGTCCACGTGGCGCCGTTGTTGGATGAAACGTAGATGCCGGCGCTGGTGCCGGCGAAGAGGCGGCTCCCCTGCACGAAGAGGCCGCGCAGGTCCGCGCCCTGGGGCCCGGAGGTGGGTGTCCATTGCGCTCGCACCGGGGTGGCGAGGTTCAACGCGAGGAGAAGCATCATCGCAGCGAGAGCAGTGGGGACAAGTGCGGAAGCGAAGGTG
Source organism: Opitutaceae bacterium (assembly GCA_046346755.1). Taxonomy (GTDB): domain Bacteria; phylum Verrucomicrobiota; class Verrucomicrobiia; order Opitutales; family Opitutaceae; genus UBA6669. Next base: position 99,963 of record JAXMHM010000034.1, read on the forward strand.
GTTTTGGAGGAGTCCATCGTGGGGAGTGCGTACGGAAGGTGGCGTGGCGTGCCGTGACGTGATGTGATGTGGCGAAGCTCGGCCGGCAGGGCGGGGCCTCGCGTTCGGTGCTACGGTGTATTTTAACCAACGTTACAGCCTGTTTGGCCAAATCGTGGCGCCGTTCAGGCGTGGGATCGCCGCGAGCCCGCGGCGTGGGCGGTGCCAGTCGACGACGACGCGTGAGGAGAACGTTCCGGCGGCGTGGCGCGTGGCGCGAGCCCGCGGCGGCGACGGAGCACCGCCCTCCAGGA
>JAXMHM010000035.1:0-98402 GCA_046346755.1 Opitutaceae bacterium
GGGATCCGTAGGCAGGGGAGCCCGGCTGATCGCTTCCTGCAACGAGGTAAACTGGCCGGAGCCGTCGGCCGCCACCACGGCATTAGGCGTCACCCGAGCCCACGCGGCCGTCACCAAGAGCCAGAGTCCAAGAACGAGGGACAGACTTACCCGCCCTGGCGTCATGGCTGGGGGTGCCGGGCCGACCAGCGCGGATAGTCCTTCGCCAGCAGCGTGGCCGGCCAGTCGCCCAGGTAGGCGTATCCATTGCGGCGCTCCGCTTCGATCTCGTTCACGGAATAACGGATGACTTTGTCGCGCCCGGTGTAGACCGGTCGGTTCGTTCCCAATTCGTAAAAGCGCGCCCAGATCAGTGGGGCGTTCGCATCGGCCACCGCACGCCGGTCATTCTTTCCTTCCGGCGTTTTGGTCGACTCCATCCGAAGTCCGGTGATGGCCACAGACCGGAGCCAGGCGACACCGGCGTGCACCGCCGTGACGACTTCGGGTGAGGGCCGCTCGATGCTCATGAGAAAACGCAAAATGCCAACGGACTCGGATCCGGAGAGCGTGGGCGGCTCAAAATTCCGCGCCCAGGCGGGTTCGAAGGTCGTTTCGTCGTGCTGGGCGCACCACGCGGTGAGTTTGCCGTCCTGTTTGACCTGCGTGCGCAGGATACAGGCGATCCCTTTGGAGACGGCCGTGGCCGCCCGGGCTCGCACGTCCGCGGCGACAAACCCCATTGGCTTCTTCCCCTGCGCGACGGCGTCGAGCAGGAGCATGACATTGATCATCGCATTGTCGTTGTACGTGATGTGAGTGTAGTAGCCCTTGATCAGGGGGAAGTACTGCGGCCATCCGCCACTTTCGTACTGGGCGCGCAGCAGATAATCGATGCCACGATCGAACGCCCGACGCGCCTCGGCATCGTTGGTCGCCTGAATGAAACGGGCCAGAAACTGCAGCTGGGTCGTGGTCCCGCCATTGTCGATGGTCGAGGCCCGGTGATCAAACCGCCCGTCGGACAAGAAGGCCGCGGAGGGCGGCTGGGTCATGTCGGTGTTCTTCGGCCAGGCCCCTTGCTCCGTCTGGTAGGCCAGTACGCTGGTTGCTATCGCGCGCGCCTCGGCCCCGGCGTACCAGTCGTCCGGCTGGCGATTCACCTCGCTCCACCGCACTGCGGCGGAGGCCACGGAAGCGACCAGCGCCCATCCGAGAACCAGCCATTTCGCGCGCGCCTTCATGGCTCAGGAGACCGCTTTCAGCTCCACCATTTCGAATTTCGGCGCCAGCAGATGCTGGAGCACAAACGCCAGCAAGTAGGCGCCGGCACAGATGCCAAAGAGGACTGCGTATCCACCCGAGATGTTGTCCACGGCCTTGAACCGGTCGAGCAATTGTCCCGCGAGGATCGGAAAGGCAAATCCCAGGCCCGATCCGGCCATGCCGCCCAGACCGACCACCGAGGCGACGGCCCGCTTCGGGAACATGTCCGAAGCCGTGGTGAACAGGTTCGCCGACCAGGCCTGGTGCGCGGCGCAAGCCAGGCCGATGAGCAACACGGCGGTCCAGTCGCCGACATTCTTGACCATGATGATGGGCAGCACGCCGCAGGCGAAGACGAACATGCCGGTCTTGCGGGCGCGGGTGACACTCCAGCCCCGCTTGACCAGCGCCCCGACGACGTAGCCGGCGAAAATGCTCAGCACCGTGGCGATGCCGTAGATGGTCGCCAGCTTGTAGCCGCTCGCCTTGATGTCGAGATGCCGCGTCTGCTTGAAGAAGTCGGGCAGCCAGGTGAGGAAGAACCACCAGACGGGATCGGTCAGCGCCTTGGCGACCACGAACGCCCAGGTCTGCCGGTAGCCGAGCAGGCTCAGCCAGGAGATCTTCTCGCCATCGCGACTGGTATCATCCTGGTCGCTACGAATGTGTTCCAGCTCCGCCGCATTGGTCGCCTTGATCTTCTCGGGCACATTGTAGAAGGGGCCCCAGAGGAAGAGCCAAAGGAAGCCGGCGATGCCGGCGAGGATGAAGGCCCAATGCCACCCGAGCGCGAGGGCGATGGGCGGCACCATGAGCGGCGCCACGATCGCACCGACGTTGGTGCCGGAGTTGAAGATGGCGGTCGCAGTGGCGCGCTCGCGCTTCGGGAACCAGAGCGCGACGGCCTTGATGGCGGAGGGAAAGTTACCGCCCTCACCGAGGCCGAGCGCAACGCGGGCAATGTAGAAGCCGGTGATCGTGTTGACCAGGGCGTGCCCGATTGCCGCCACACTCCAGGCAGCGATGGAAACCGCGTACCCAATCTTGGTGCCGTAGCGATCGACGATCCAGCCGAAGATCAGGAGACTGAGGGCGTAGGCGAGCTGGAAGAACGCGTTGGTCAGACCAAACTGCTCGTTCGTCCAGTGCAGCTGCTCGTCGAGGATCGGCTTGATCAGCGCCAGGATCTGCCGGTCGATGTAGTTGATCGTGGTGGCAAAGAACAGGAGGGCACAGACAATCCAGCGATAGTTGGTCGACGGGACGGCGGAATCACGGGCTGGTTGACTCATGGGGGTTGGGGGTGGGTCGGACTTACTTGGTGGCCGGAACCGAATTCAGGCTTTTCACGGCCTTGGCCGGCAGAATGGTGACATTCTGGAGCGTGATCGTACCCGCGTGCTGCACAACCTCCGTCTCCGTCACACCGTTAAACGTTGAATTGCTGATGCGGATGCCCTCGATCACGGCACCGGGGAAACCGCGGATGTACAGGACGCGGGGACTGGCCGAACTGGTGATGCCCTCCATCTGCACATTGCGAACGATGGGCATGAAGTCACCCTTGGCCCCCTCCTCGTAAAGCAGGTCAATGGTCAGCACCGCCTCGGTCACCCGGCCAATCTTCACATTGCGCATGAAGACGTTCTCAAGCACGCCACCGCGGACGGCATTGTTCTTGAAGCGGAGGCCGCGATCCAGGTTCGGGCTGTCCATTTCGCAGTTCTCGACAAAGACATTGCGGATGCCTCCGGTGCACTCGCTGCCGAGCACCACGCCACCATGGCCGTCCTTCATCACGCAATTGCGGATGACCACGTTCTCGGTCGGCTTGTTCACCCGACGCCCGTCACCATTGCGTCCGGACTTGATTGCGATGCAGTCGTCACCGGTGTCGAAACTACAGTCCTCGATCAGCACGTTGGTGCACGATTCGGGGTCGCAGCCATCGTTGTTCGGGCCGTGGGTGTTGATCTTGAGGCCGCGCACCGTGACGTTGTCGCAAAGGACCGGATTCACTTCCCACATGGGTGAGCGCAGCAGGGTCAATCCCTCGATCAGCACATTGCGGCAGCGATAGGGTTGAATGAAGTTGGGCCGGAGGAAGTGTCCCGGACCAAACACGCGCTGTGCCACGGGGACATTGCCCTCTCCCATGCTGATCAACTGGTCGCGATCCGCCTTCTGCTTGCGCACGGGGTCTTTCCGACTGTTCCAGGACCACCAGGTCTCTTCGGTGGAGCCGCCGTCGAGGGTGCCTTTGCCGGTGACGGCGATGTTCTCCTGCTCAAACGCATAGATGAACGCGGAGTAGTTCATGCACTCGACGCCCTCCCACCGGGTGAACACCACCGGATACTGCGCGAGATCGAAGGTGAAGGTCAGGGTGGCTCCCTCGCTGACGTGCAGATTGACGTTGCTCTTGAGATGAATCGCTCCCGTCAACCACTGGCCGGCCGGCACGACCACGCGGCCGCCGCCGGCGCGATGGCAGGCGGCAATGGCATCACGAATCGCGGCGGTAACATCCGCGCCCGGACGCGCGCCAAAGTCAGTGATCGGGAAATCGCGGTCGGGAAAAGTGGGAGCCACGATGCCCGCCAGCACCCGCTCGTAGTCGGCCCACCCGCGGATCGCGGCCTTGACGGGCGCCTGCGTCACCAGCTGCTGCATCTCAATCCCGGCCAGGATGAACGGACCCACGCCTTTGAGATCGTTGTCGATGATGGGCTCGGTGACGTAGTAGTCGAACGAGCCGTCCCGGGTGCGTCCCTTCGAATTGGTGTACCCCAGACCCGCGACTTCGCAGCAACGGGTGAGGCTGACGCTGGCATCGGGATCCGTACGGATGAAATCGCGAATGATGCCCTCATATCCCTTGATCACGGCGGGAAGGTATTTGTCCCGGGGCAGGTAACCCCGGTTGATTCCCTTCGCCAGGGCATAGACAAACATGCTGCTCGCGGTCGACTCGAGGTAGTTGCCGGTCCGGTCACCCTGGTCCATGACCTGCCACCAGAGCCCGGTTTTCGGATCCTGCCAGCGCACGATTCCGTCCGCGACCCGACGCAACACCTCGTTCAGGTGGTCGACTTCGGCATGAGTCGGAGAAAAGAAGTCGAGCGAATCCACCAACGCCATGGCGTACCAGCCCAAGGCGCGCCCCCAGACATGCGGTGACTGACCGGTCTGCTTGTTCGCCCACGGTTGAGCCCGTTTGGAGTCCCACGCGTGAAAATAGAGCCCGGTCTTGGCATCAAAGCCCACCTTGTCCATCAGCAGCAGCTGCTTCGCCGCCTCGTCGAACGCACCTGGCTCCTCGAACACCTTGCCGTAATGCGCGAGGAACGGCGAGGCCATGAACAAACCGTCGAGCCACATTTGCTCCGGGTAACGGAGCTTGTGCCAGAAACCACCCTCGCTCGTGCGCGGATGGGTCTTGAGCTGGCCCCGGAGCGTCTCGATCGCGGTGCGCGACGCAGCCTCGTGCCGCCCCTGCTCCCAGCGCAGGAGAAGCACCTTCCCCGGAGGAATCATGTCGAGGTTGTAGTCCTCCAGCTTGTACGTGCGGATCTTGCCGTCCGGTGCGATGAACGACTCGACCGTGCGCGCGCCAAAGTCGGCGTAGGCCGGGTTCTTGGTCCGCTCCGAAAGCTTGAGCAGTGAAAGTCCGAACAGACTGGTGGTGTAGTCCCAGCGCGCGCGCGAGCCCTCGGCGTAAAACAACCGGTCCCCGCGGCGGGCCATGTCCGATTTCGCCAGCCGTTCGGACCATTCCAGAGGCGAGACACCCTGAAACGTGGAGGGAATTTCCTGAGCGGCGGCCAGGTGCGCCGACACACCCACGACCAACAGGGCGGCCAGCCGACGGGAACGATGACACAGAAAAGCGCGGGAACGGTGCATGGCGGTGCTCGGTTAGGGAACAGGGGTCACCGCCACTTTGACCGGGGCGCGCAGCCGGGCGATTTCGGCGGCGACATAGGTGTTCCACTTGGCGGCGGAGGTGAACTCGCTGCCCAGGCTCCAACCGGCACCCAACGCATAACGGACCGGCACACCCGACGTGGCACGCACCAGGGCCAGCTGGTTGAGGTCATCCTCGACAAACTCCTGGAATGGGCCCGACTCCAGCGCCACCGCCGTGCCCAGTTCGCCTTCGGTCACCTTCGGGTACTTCTCCCACTGGGTCAGCCATCCCCCGGCGTTGCGGTCGACGGCGGCGGGGACGTCCTTGTGTTTGCCGAGTCCCAGTCCGACCACCAGGCTCGGGGCGCCCTCAAAAGTGAAGGTACTCTCCACCCGGTGCAGATTGTGGCCGGCATCGAGGGTGAACCGCTTCACCTCCGTGACCTTGACGCCATTGGCGGCCTCCCAGGGGGCATAGCCCAGTTCGAAAATCGTGCGCACCGGACCGTTGGCGACGACTTTCCACGTCTTCCAGTTGTGGGAGACATGCAGTTTGGCTCCATCCCAGACCCCGGTGCCACCGCAGCCGCGGCCCGTGCCAACGGAGTAGAAATCGAGACCCTCGCCGTTCTCGATGTGGTAGTTGTCATGGCCACGCAGGTACCAGCGGTCGATGACCGGATAGGCCACCCGTTTTGTCCAGACGTCGATGCCACTGCTGATCATGCGCGACTTGCCGGCGGCCGGCGTGTCGAGCCCCGGCCCGTACATCCGGTGGGCCAGCCGGTCGTTCTCAAAGGCAAAGTCGTCGAGCCGCTCCGGCACGTAGCGCGCAAACGTCTTCGTCGCCACCGGTGGCACGGGGATCGAGGAGCGTTCGATCGTGAAGGTGGCGGACTTTTCGCCGGCGGCGAACGTGTGCTGGAAAAGAACGTCGTCGTAGCGCCCGGTTTTGTCCTCCGGTTGGAAATTGGTGAACTGGTAGGTCAGGACGCGACCCTGCGCATCCTTCACCACCAGCTTGTCCGGCGCGGCGTCCGGCAGGTGTTTGCGCACCTCCGACCAGGGAACCACCAGGGTTTCGGAGGGACGCGCCGCATCCAGGGAATGGCTCGCGACAACCGTCAATTTGGAGGCGCCACGCGCCGAAACGGCCACCAGGGCCGCGAGCAGAAATGCCAGGGACGTTTTCATAAATAAGACCGGGGTAGAAACCTGATCGCCTCGCAGAGGCCGGAGAGTAACCACAGAGGGACACGGATCAACACGGATACCGGGGGCAAATGCGCGGATGAGGACGCGAGGTGGCCGTGGTGCCTGGCTAGCTCGCCCGAATCCGTGTCCATCCGCGTCCATCCGTGGTTGATTCCCGGCTCGTCGGCGCTCACCGCGCCAGCCAGCCTCCGTCGACGGCGAGCGTGAAACCGTGCAGGTAATCGGACGCCTTTGAAGCGAGAAAAACCACCGCGCCCTTGAGATCGTCGGGCGTGCCCCAGCGTCCCGCCGGGATGCGATCGAGGATGGCCCGGCTGCGGGCCGGGTCGGCTCGCAGCTGCTCGGTGTTGTCGGTCGCCATGTAGCCGGGGGCGATGGCGTTGACGTTAATGCCACGCCCGGCGAGCTCGTTCGCCATGAGCTTGGTCAAGCCATGGAGTGCGTGTTTCGCCGCGGTGTAGGAAGCGACACGCACGCCGCCTTGGAAGGAGAGCAGTGAAGCCACCTGGATGATCTTGCCGGGGGACTTTTGGGAAACGAGGTGCCGGGCGAACTGCTGGCTCAGCCGGAAGGCGCCATTGAGGTTCACATCCATGACCTCGCGCCAGTCCTGCTCGCTGAAGTCGAGGAAGTCAGCCCGCCGGATAATGCCGGCGTTGTTGACCAGAATGTCCGCGCGACCGAGTCCAGCCACGGTCTCCTCGATAATTTTCCGGGCCACATCCGGGGCGCCGACATCGAAAGGCAACACCAGCGCACGGCGACCGCCGGCCTTGATCCGTGCCGCCACCTCCTCCGTGCGGCTGCGCGCCACCAGGGCGACGTCCGCGCCGGCTTCCGCCAGCGCCTCCGCCATGGCAGCGCCCAGGCCCTTGGAGGCGCCCGTGACGATGGCCACTTTTCCGTTCAGCTTAAACTGGTCGAGGACGGTGGACATGGAAGTAGAGGAGGCTTCGGCGGCAAAAGAAGATCCGACGGATCCGTCGCACCTTCACCCGCCACCTCAGCGCAGCAACGTCAGCGGAGCAGGGTCCATATCGGCAAAAGCCTGATTTTCTCCGCCCATGCCCCAGACAAAGCTGTAGTGGGCGGAGCCAACACCGCAATGGATCGACCAGGGCGGCGACACCACCGCCTCGCCCTCCCGTACCACCAGGTGCCGCGTTTCCTGCGGCTGCCCCATGAAGTGAAACACCACCTGGGCCGGCTGCAGATTGAAATAGAGATAGACCTCGGACCGGCGCAGATGGGTGTGCGGCGGCATGGTGTTCCAGACGCTGCCCACCTTCAGGGTGGTGACGCCCATGACCAGCTGGCAGCTGGGGATGCCATCCGCATGGATGAACTTGTAGATCGTGCGGGCGTTCGCTTGCGCGGGGTCTCCAAGATCGACCCCCTTGACGTCCTGAAAGGCGAGCCGCCGCGTGGGATAAGCGACGTGCGCCGGATAACTCAGCAGGTAGAACCGCGCCGGTTGGGCCGCCTGATTCGAGCTGAAGGCCACCTGACGCGCCCCGCGGCCCACGTACAGACAGTCCACGGGCCCCAAGGCATGCACCTCTCCATCCACCCGCACCGTGCCCGCCCCACCCAGATTGATGATACCCAGCTCGCGCCGCTCATTGAAGGTTGCGGCCGCCAGCTGCTTGGGCACCGGCAGGACAAGTTCAGTCTGGGTCGGCATCGCGCCACCCAGCAACGTGCGATCCGTTTCCCAGTATTTCAGAACGACCGCTCCCGGGGTGAAGAGCGACTCCGCCAGAGCTGCCTGGCGAAGTTCGGAAGGAGCCATCCGGGCATAGCCTCGGATGTCGAGCGCGGGTATCAATTCCATGGTGAAGGTGGACCGTGACCGAAAACAAACGAAAGGCAGATAAGGAACCCAAACGTTCAGCCGTCGGAATTCGAAGGTGCCAGCCCCGATCCGGGGAAGCTTGCCAGGCTTCCCCGGGGATTAGGATTCAGGCTGAAGTGCGTATGCTGACGGTTGAATTGCCGCCCGGCAGACAGCTTAGAAGCGCCCCTTGACGCCGAGGCTGTAGTTCACGCCGAACTCTTCATGACGGAAGCCGGCCGCATAGCGGGCGGAATCGGCGCTGAAGCGTTGGATGACCTGCTCCTTATTGAGGATGTTGCGGGCGCCGGCGAAGATATTGAAGCGCTTCGACAGCTTGTACTCGGCACTCAGGTCAATGTTGTAACGGGGTTCATAGTACTCGAAGAAACCCGTCGTCGTGCCATACTGGGCGCCCGTCTGCGCGGCCGGAGCCGTGATGGTCGTGCCCTTCTGGCGCCCGCGGTAGTTGAAGTTCACATTCAGCACAATCGGGCTGCGGTTGTAGCTGATGCTGAAGTTGCCCGTCTTGGAGATGAAACCGCGGAAGTCCGGGGTGTTGTCACCGGAAAGGTGGATCATCGTGCCATTGGATTTGATCGTCAGGTACTTGCCGAACCCGGGCAGGAACGCCAGCGGCTGCACGAGATTGAATTCGGCACCGCTGATGGAGGCGTCGCCGCCGTTGACCAGGGTCGAAACGGTCCAGCCTACATACCGGCTTTCCAGGCCGAGTTCGGAGGCGAGCGCCGCATCGAGCGTGCCACCGCGGTTGGTCCAGAAGTCGCTCAGCTTCTTTTCGAAGGCTCCGACCGAGAAGAGCCCGCCCTTGGCGAAATAATACTCGAGCGAGAGGTCAAAGTTATCCGCCGTCCAGGGCTGAAGCGCCGTGTTGCGGATCGTGATCGAGCCGGGAGCGTCCGGATTGGTGTCATCCTCGTTGATGTCCGCATTCGGAATGATGTTGGCGTAGTCAGGACGACCGATGGTCTTCGCGTAGGCAAACCGGGCGAGGAAGTTGTCCGTGAAGTTGTAGGTCAGGTGCAGGCTGGGGTAGAAGCCGTCGTACTCACGGTCGGCCTTGTACCCACGCTCGACGCGGATGAGCTTCAGCTCCTGCAGCGAACCGGCGGTGCCGGCGTCGGCACGACGGACGCGCTGGATACCGGCGGCAACGGGGTCGCCGTCCACGTAGGAACCGTTGGCATTGCGCTGGAAGACCGCATCCGGATTGGACAGCGCGCCCTCACCCTTGTCCTGGGTCTTTTCGAAACGGACGCCGGTGACGAAACGCAGCTTGCTGTCCATCAACTTGCCGTCGAACTGGATATAGGCGGAGCTGATACGCTCGGTGATCTTCTCGGAGTTGTTGATGCGGTTGGTTTCCGCTTCGACACCATCCTGGTTCGTACCCGTGCCCAGTCGGAACTGCGACGGGTTGCTCTTGTAAAGCGCCGCCAGCTTGTAGGCGTCCACCCATTGGATGGCGGGTGAGCCAAAGCCAGGATTCGAGCCGGAGTAGGAACTATCCAGGAACTGGGTGGCGACGTTGTCGGCATCAGCCGCAATCCCGTTGGGCCCGAGGTAGGTGTAGGTCTCGGAGTAGCGGCGGTTGTCGCGACCCTCTTCGCGGACATTGAGGCCCACCTTGACCGAGATCGGCACGGTCCAGCTGTCGAAGTGACGCAGCGCGTCGACGTAGGCGCTTTGCACGGTCGCCTTGCCGTCGACCGGGTCATTCGTCGCCGTGGTGACCCGGTAGTTGGCCAGGTTGTAAGGATCCACCACTGCACCAGCGGCATCGCGCGCCACCCAGGTCAGGGACGGGAAGTCGATGTTGTCGGCCCGCACGATCGAAACACCCTGCAGCTGCGTTCCAATGTTGGCGAAATGGTCGCGGGCGAGGGCGCGGTACCAGGTCTTGGATACCACCGTGTTGGCACCGGCATCCACGTTCCAATCACCGTTGTTCCAGTTGTACCGGAGGTTGGCCGCGGCGGTGTTGCCGAGCTTGTCGCGGAAGGAGCTTCCCTGCGTGACCGTGGCGCGGCCGGTGGCGCTCTGCACAAACGTCGGGCCCCAGAGCAGCGCGGTGCCGGTGGCCGGGGTGGGCACGGCATTGGTGCCCACATTGAAATTCAGGTTCCGGTTGCCGAAGAAGGTCTTGTAGTAGTTGTTCTGCACCGCAACCGACAGCGTCTGGCGATCGGTGACCTTCCAGTCGGCCTTGATGCCGATGGAGGCGCGATTGGTTGTCTTGGGTCCGTCCTGCAGCTGCCATTGCTGAAGGTAGGGGTTGGCCGGGGTGGCTCCGGCCTGGGCATAATTCCAAGTCGGCTGCCAGCGGTGTTGTTCAACGTGCTGGTTCGAGGAAAGCCCCGTGATGACGAGGCCGAAGCGATCGTTGACCGGCAGGGTGTAATCAAAGTCGAAATTCGGCAGTACCTTGTAGGTCTTTTCGTTGCCGGGTCCCGGGGTCTTGCTGAACAGCTTGGTGTTCTCGCTGTTCATGTTCATGTAGGCCCGGTAGTTGAACTGAGCCCCTTTCCGCTCGAAGGCGTTCTTCGAGATGAAGTTGATGCTGCCACCGAGGGAGTCCGCCGGGGTGTCAGGCGTCGGCACCTTCGTCACTTCCGTCCGGGACGTGTTGTTGATCGAGACCTGCTCAAACTCAAAAATACGATTGTTCGAACCGGACGCGGAACTGGTCAGGCGCATGCCGTCCCAGGACACATTGGTGAAGTTGGAAGCAAAGCCGCGCACCGAGACCGTGCGCACATCGGCCGCGACGTAGTCAACAGACAGACCAGGCAGATACTTGAGGAACTCGCCCGGATTTCCTTCGCTGATATCGCCGAAGGCGTCGGCCGCGACCACCACCTTGACGTTCGGGGCGTAGCGCTGCTCGTTCGTCGCCAACGCGTTCCCTTCATACTCGCGGTTGCTCTGGACCACGAATTCGCTGAGAGTGATCGTCTTGTCGTCACCGTAGCGATCCTTGCTGGTCAGATCGAAGTTCTGCTGCACGGTGCCGCCGGCGGTGACGGTGACCGGGACGGCTTCGGCGTCGAGACCGGTGTAGTTGACACGCACCCGCACTTCGCCCGCCGGCACATCGGTGAAGCGGTATTCACCGAATTCGTTGGTGAACGTCTCGCGAGTGGTGCCTTCGATCACCACGCGCGCACGATTCAAATAGCGGTCATTTCCCACGTTGCGCACACGACCCTCAATCGTGCCGCCACCGGCCTGGGCCAGCAGGGCAACGGGGGAGACCAGCATCGCAGTGAGAACCAACAAGCTGACAACTCGCGCGAAGAATTGCGCAGTTGAGACAATCGACAGGGGGGACAGACGGCAGGGCCGCTGCCGCGACGCACGGGCGGTAGTATCCATGGGTTTGGGGGTGGTTAAAAATCGAGGGGAGGGACGCGTAAGGGGGCGCGGCACCGTCGTTCACTAATGAACGATACATTCACCCATAAACCGAGCACCCATGAGTGCAATTCAAATCGTCGGCCGGTTCGAATTGGTTTTCTTCCTCACTGACGGAGATGAATTTCGAACGGACGGGGCGACTCAACCAACGCTTCAATGTTATTGCCTTGCGCGTTTGCGCAAGGGCCAACCCAACATTTGAAATGGAAATTTCACCTATGAACTTGGATTGACGGCAACAATCTCCTTGGATTACGCCACTCTGCCGATGTCCGCTCCCAGGTCCTCCCAGCCCAACCCCGAGCGATATGTCATTCCGAACCTGCGCAATGCGTGTCGGATTCTCAAGCTGCTCGGCCGCCAGCGCAAGGGCATGAAAGCGGCCGATCTGGCCCGGGATCTGAAGATACCAGTCACGACCACGCTGCGCATCATGTCCACGCTCTGCCTGGAGGGTCTGGCGCGGAAAATCGACGGTCGGTTCGAGCTCGGCCCCGTTTTGATCCAGCTCGGCGACGCTGCCCTGGCGGGCACCGAGGTGCGCGACCTCGCGCAACCGCTGCTCCAGCGCCTCACGGAGCTGACGGATGAAACGTCCCACCTCGCGATTCCCTGCGACGACCGGGCGCTGATCGTCGCCGTCCAGGACAGTCCCCACCCACTCCGCGCCGCCTCGCGTCCCGGTTTTCTCGCCGATCTGCACTGCTCCGCCACCGGCAAGATCTTCCTCGCCTACCTCCATCGGGACCGCCTTTCCGAAATCATTTCTGAAAACGTGCCGGTTCAACGGACACCGGGCACGCTCACGACGCCCGCCGCGATCAAAAAGGAAATCGACTTGACCCGGAAGCGGGGCTTCAGCCTCGACAACGAGGAGTTCCATCTGGGCGTCCGTTGTCTGGCCACACCCGTGTTTGCCTCGGATGGCACCGTGGTGGCCGCGATGGGAATCACCGCCGCCACCCTTCGCTTCACCAAAGAACGGATACCCGAGATGGCCGCCAAGGTGAACGCGATCGCGCAGGAACTGTCGCGCCTGCTCGGACACTCCGGCAGTTGAGCGAGACCGTGGCCGGGCGATGGCTGCCTGTCGGCGCCCGATTCACTCGGACGCTCCGCGGTAGGCAGGAGCGCAGACCTCGCGGCCGGGGAGTCGTCCCACGCCGCCTCCGGAACGCAAAACAGCCCGGAGCCACCACAGCTCCGGGCTGTACAACGTTCCATCCGACCGGAACGAACCCCTAAACCCCAGCCCGCCGCACGCGCGTCAACCGTAAGGCCGACGCGGGACAACGGACTGTTTCCACGGGAGTCACCCCGCAAAAGTCAAAGGGCGCATCCAGACCAAGGCCATCGGAGCACACACAGAAAGGGTTGGGGGGTAACGTCTCGATCGCTCACTATTCACTAATGAACGATGATTTCACCGTTGGTCGGCGTGACGGCCTTGGCAACCAAAAAATCAACGGCCCCCGGCGCCGATCGTGCGGAAACCGCCTCCCCTCGGGGGCTCGGTGCCCGTCAACCGGCGTGTCGATGCGTGCCGCGACTACGCCTGCGCGCCAACGCTAGCGCGCGCCAAGGTCGCCGTCCGGTGGAGGTGGGATCGCCAACCCATAAGCGTTAACTTTGGAAGCGGCGGAATACCCTCGGTTCAACCCACCTAGGCAGAAATCCCTCCGGTGGCGGGACCGTCGAGGCCGCCTACAACTGGACCCAAGGCATTTCCAGCGCCCCATCGCGGCTCGACGGCAGCAACCCCTCAGAGCCCGGGCCGTGGCAGCGGGCGGCGCTCGAGGTCACGCAGGGAGGCCAGCCGAGTCAGAGCCGGCGTCTCCTCCAGCGCGAGCAGAAAGTCCCAGGCGGCGAGGACGCGTCGGAAGAACAGCGCCCGCTGCAATGCCTCCTTGCGGGCGGCCCGCGGCGTTCCGGAGAAACCAGGACCGGTCGGAGCGCCCGACCGCACGGGTCCGCCCCACTTTTCCGCCGCCTCGCGCACCGCCGCGCTTTCCGAGCCACGGGCCCAGTCGAGGATCGTGCTGCGCCGGGCGGCCTCCCAACGGGCCATCTCGATCGCCTTCTTCGCATCGGTCTGCGACGGAATAGCGTATCCGGATTTCCAAAACAATTCGTTGCGTACGGCGTCACGGTTGCCCGGCGTGAGTTCGCGACGCGGTGAAGTCTCCTCCATCGCAATCAAGTGCAGCTCAAACTCCCGCGCCGCCTCGCCCAGTCCGGGCACCCCACCCGCCTGCACCGCGGCCTTCCAGACCGGCCGGATGACGTCGGTCCACTGGCGGCGCACTTCGGGGTTCATGCCGCGCCGCTGACGGCCCTGGGCATTGCCCGCGACCGGCCCGATGGCCGCCTCGAGCTGGGCCCGGGTGCCCGTCCGCAGCAGGCTCTCGCTCAGCGGATTCTGCTCCACGAGGGCTTCGAGGTACCGGGCATACACCCGCTTTTGATCCAGGAATGCCGCGTCGGTCGCCGTCGGCTGGGTGCCGTCGACCACCTGTGCGTACCGGGCCACCCGGGCCCGAACCGCCGGGGTCAGGCCTTCGGCGGAAGCGAGTTGGGTTTCAATCAGGGTGGCGTAGGCCGCGAGGTAGGCCTCGGCGGTGCTGTGGGGTTTGTCGATCGTCCGGTTGACCACCATTGCCGCATCGAACGCCTCGGCAAAACTCGCCAGTCCCGGTCCTTTGCGGGCACCGGACATGAGGTCCTGGCCCAGCAATGCTTCAGGGATGAAACGCTCGGATCCGGCCCACCGGTCCGGATCGGGATCCGGCGCGCACCCCGCAGCCAGGGAATCCTCCGTGGTCGCCGTGAAGCCCGCCATGCGCGCCACGGTAGGTTCCGAGGACCAATCCGCCGCCTCCACCGGCACAAAGCCATCAAACCAAGAGGGGTTGGGTGCCACGGTTCTGGGCTGACCGAGGAAGTGAAAGCCACCGGAGTGACAGCAGGTAAAACAGAACACCACCCGGCCCTGACCGAGTCCCGCCTCCAACGCCGCCCGCAGCTCGTTCACACCCAGGACCTGGGATTGATTGGTCCGCCAGTTGCCTCCTGCCGACCCACGGTTTTCCATCTGCCAGAGCGTGACGACACTCTCGCGCGGTTCGGTGCGACTCAGCTCTCCGTGGTCCCCGACAAAGAGAAACAGGGTCCCGCCCTTGGCCACCCGGGGCAGGACCTCCTCGCGCAGGGCCTTCAGGATTTCCTCGCGCGTCGCCGCCCGGTTTCCCGTCAAGGGTCCGGGCAGCCACGACTCGACCAGCATGCCGCCCTCCTTGTTCTGCTTCCGCGTATCGGAAAACACCGGCGGAGCATCCGGGCGGTTGCCGGCACCAAAAAACGTCCAGATCGCGTCCGCCGGATACCGTCCCCGCAGCCAATCGTTCAGCGCCCGGGCCTGCAGGTACTGCGAATAGTTGTTGGACAACGGGGTGCCGCCTCCTGAAAGCACGACAAACGCATCATGCTCACCCCGCGGCCCGGTCGGCTGCGCCTGGACCGGGACGGCCTTGGGACTCGCGGGGACGGCCGCGCCGGGACCGGGGCTCGTGCACGAGGCCAGCCAGGTCGCCAGACTCAGCAAAAGAAATCCACCCAAACCACGACGGAAGCGTCTGTTGAAAATGAACATAATGAGTGTCCGAACGATGTGCTGGCGGTCGACACAGGCCAGACCGCGGCCCATTCCTCCCCACCTTCCCCACCGTAGCAGAGACACCCACGGTCGACAATGGACCATCCGACCTATTCCAACCGAGCGAGGCGTGCCCAGAAGCGAGGGGAATTAAGCGCAAAGACACGACGGCGCAAACGTCGATCGGGAAGATCGGACCGGCAGAGAAACGCCACCCCGTTCCCCAAGTCGGCGTCGTCCTCGTCGGTCAGCGCGACCGGGCAGCCCACGGCCACACCTTGTTTTCGGGTTGTCCGATGAGGGTTGCGCGCGGGCCTTTTCCGTCCCGCAAGTCCCGCGCCCCCCGCACCAAGGTGAATGCGTCGCGTCCGTTTTCTTCGGCGTCACGCATCAGAGGCCCCACAGCGTTGTTAGCCGCTTGCACCTGAGGACGCCTCCACGTCTCGGGCAAAGCCCGTAATAAAACCGTAACACCCGCGACGTTTGGCTCGGAGGATCCTTCCTTTCCCGGCCCCGCCGGCGGTTTTGGCAGGGAACAACCCCAGCCCGGACGGTTGATTGTGCTCAAGTGGGGGCGCCCGCGGGTCGAGTCAATGCCAGCGAACCGATCCTCACTGATGCCTCCCGTCAGCCCCATTCTTGCGAGCCTCGCTCCCGGCGAGGTGCCTCGCGGTCTCCGGACGTACCTCCGTCCGGCAGGGGGACTCTTGGCCATCGTGCTGCTGAGTTTGATACCGAACCTCCCCGGTCAGACGGAAGGAGCCACTCTACGGGAGTTGTTGGAGCAAAACCGTTTACTAAGGGAACAGGCTCGCAGCCAACAACAGCAGATCGACGAACTCAAAACGCGCGTGGAGCAGCTCGCCCGTACCAGCGCCGACCGCGATGCCGACGTGCAGGACCTGCGCCGCACCTCCGCCTCCGCCCCGGAATCAGGCGGCAAGCGAGTGATCATTTCTGGATACGGGAGCATCGACTTCAATTCCGCGGAATCCCGCGGCAAATTCGCCAACGAGGAGTTCCGAGCCGATGAAGCGAAGCTCTTCATCGAAGCCCAGGTCTGGCAGAACACCTACCTCGCCGGGGAGTTGATCCTGACCCAGCGGGAGACCAGCGACGAGAATTTCCATCTGGGAGAATTCTACCTCGACGTGGAAAACCTCCTCGGTGACCGGGCCCCCGACCGGCTCGTCAACCTGCGCGTGGGGCGCTTCCCGATTCCGTTCGGCGAGGAGTACCAGGTTCGCAATCCCCTGCAAAACCCCCTCATCAGCCACTCCGTATCCGATTTTTGGGGAATCGACGAAGGCATCGAACTTTACGGGGAGAAGGGCACGTTCGCCTATGTGGCTGCAGTGCAAAACGGCGGCGTCAGCCGGCTTCGCGACTTCCATCGCGACAAGTCGCTGGTCGCCCGGGTGAGCTGGACCCCGGTCTCCGCGCTCAGCGTGAGCGCCAGCGCATTTCGCACCGGAAAGCTCGACCGGAACCGTGACGTCACCTCGGAAATGTGGATTGGCAACGCGTTCTTCCGCGCCATCGGCAAGGCCGCCACCACCCGCACCTATCAGGCGGACCTCGGCCAGATCGATCTGCGCTGGAAATGGAAGTCGGGCGCCTTCACCGGATCGGTCGGCACCGGACGCTACACCGACGACGACTCCTCAGCCGACAACCGGCGCTCATTCGACTTCTTTCATGTGCAGCTCGTCCAGGACCTCGTCGGCAAACTGTACGCCGCCGCCCGTTACAGTTCCCTCGAAACCGACAAGGGCTACTACGTGCCGGGATTGGGCAGCTACTCGGAGTTCTTCCTCGGTGAAACGCTGACTCGCAAGACCACGCGACTCAGCCTCGGAGGAGGCTACCGCTTCAACGCCGCCCTCCACCTGAAGCTGGAATACACCTTCGAAAACGCGACCAAGATGACCGGCGCCAAGCGGACCGACGAGGACCAGTTCGCCGCCGAGGTCGTGGTCAAATTCTGAGAACCGCCATGATGGCCCTCCTTCCATCGGTTCCCGTTCGCCTTGCCAGCTGTCTGGCCGCCCTCTCCATCGCGGCCACGGTCACCGCCGGCACCATCACGGGCCGTGTGCAGGCACGCGCACCCGAAGCGCCCGGAGCCTCCAGCGGCGACAGCGACGGCGGCTACGGCAGTCGCCGCTACAAATTCCTTGAAAAGATCGATTATGAGGCGATGCGCAACTTCGTCGTCTCCATCGACCGGGTCGCCCACCCCGCCACCCCGGAGGCGCCCGCCCACGCCGTTGTCACCCAGCGCGACGGCCAGTTCGAACCGCACGTGCTTCCCGTGGTCGTGGGCACCGAAGTGGAGTGGGCCAACCAGGACGACATCTTCCACAACGTCTTCTCGATGTCCGACGCCTGTGGCTTCGACCTCGGTCTCTACAAGCGCGGCGACGGAGCCAAGAAAGTGGTATTCACCCTGCCGGGACGTGTCGATGTCTACTGCTCCATCCACACCAAGATGAGCTGCATCGTCCTGGTGCTGCCCAATCCTTGGTTTGCCCTGAGCGAGGCCAACGGGCGCTACACGATCCACAATGTACCCGCCGGGACCTACCGCCTGAAGGCCTGGCACGAGCGCCTGCCTCCGCAGGCACGGGAAATCGTGGTTCCGGAACAGGGCGAGGTCCGGGCCGACTTCACTCTCGGCCTGGGCCAGCGACCCTAGGCCCGACTCCGCCGCCATGCCGCAGTCGCGTCCCACATTCCGTCTGGGATTTCAGACCAAGGTCCTGATCCCGGTTCTGACGCTGCTCGCCCTTCTTCCCGCCCTGACCCTGCTGATCGTGACGCGTCACATCGGGGAGCAGATGGAGGCGGAGGCCAGCCGGACCCTGACCACGGCCGACGGCGTCTTCCGGCAGTCCCTCGCCATCCGGCAGCGGAGCCTCGTCTCGCGCTTTCGCAATGTGGTCAATGAACCGAGATTCCGCGCGGTGGCCGGGCTGGGCGACGTCAAGACCATGTCGGCGTTTCTGAGCGAGGCGCTGGCTGAATTCGGCGATGAGACCGACGTGCTCACGTTCGCGGATGCCAACGGCGACTCCGCCGGCGGCGCTTCGCGTGCGGTATCCACACCTCTTGAACTGTTCACGCGCTCCACGCGAGGCATCACCCAGCAGGCGCTGGAAGGCGAGAGCGTCACAGGTTGCATCACCTTCAACCACCGCACCTACGACATTGTCGCCGTGCCGGTCATCGCCGCCGACCGACGCTCATTGCGCGGGGTGCTCACGGTCGCGGTACGGTTTGGCGACCAGGCGGTGAAGGAGCTGAAGTCCCTCACGCACACCGAAATCGCCATTGTCTCGAGCGGACAGGTCACGACCGCAACCCTGCCCCAGGTCGAGGTGGCTACCGCCCTGGCCGACGCCATCGGGCTGGACACGGAGTCCGGAGTGCCGCACGAGATGATTCCGATCGTGGTCGAAGGGGAGCACTTCCTCGCCCTCGGCGGCGATCTCAAGACCGAAGGCGCCGGCACCGGTTTCCGCTACATCCTGCTCTCGTCCTACGAGGGACGCCTGCGCGCGCTCGAGGAAACGCGGGCCAAGCTGATCGGCCTCAGTGTGGTGGGAGTCCTGGTCGGAGCGTTGGTGATCAGCGTGCTCATTCGAAAGGTCACGCAACCCCTCCTCACGCTCCGCGATGGTGCGGAGGCTGTCGGCCGGGGCGACTTCTCCCTGCGCATCCGCGAAATCTCCAATGACGAGTGTGGCGAACTGGCCCACGCGTTCAATCGCATGATCGGGAACCTCGATTCGTCGCGCACCGAGCTGGAGCGCACGGTCGGAACCCTCCGCTCAACCGACGCACAGCTGCGTGAAAGCCGCGAAGAGCTGCGGCTGATGATCGAAAGCGCCCGGGATCACATGATTCTCGCATTCGATCCCAGCGGCTACGTTGTCTCCTGGAACCCGGCCGCCGGGCGCCTGCTCGGCTACACCGCGGACGAGGCGCACGGCATGGTCTACGGCCTGCTCTTCTCGGTCGAGGACCGCGCCGCCGGCGTTCCGGAACAGGTTCTCCGCTCCGCGCTGACCGACGGACGGCACGCCTTCGAAGGCTGGCGTATCCGCAGAGATGGCACCAAGTTCTGGGCCGATGTCACCGTGTCCCGGCTGCCCGATTCCGCCAGCCAGGGCCGGGGCGGGTTTGTCGAGATCGCCCGCGACATCACCGCGCGCAAGGAGGCCGAACTCGCGCTGCACCAGGCGCGCGACGCGGCCGAGGCGGCCAACCGGGCCAAGAGCGAGTTTCTCGCCAACATGAGCCACGAGCTGCGCACGCCGATGAACGCCATCATCGGCATGTCGAGCCTGCTCCAGGACCGGCTGCCACCCTCCGAGGACGCCGAGTGCGCCCGGACGATCCGCTCCAGCGCCTCCAACCTGCTCGGCATCATCGACGACATCCTCGATATCTCGAAGATGGAGTCCGGGCAGATCCAGCTCTCGCCCCAGCCCTGCGACGTCCTCGCCTGCGTCGAAGGGGTGATCGATCTTTTCGCCGACCGCTGCTCCGCCAAGGGCATCGAGCTCGGCGGATTCGTCGCCGCCGGCGTGCCCACCGTGGTCATGGCCGATGAGCGCCGCCTGCGCCAGACACTCGCAGCCCTGGTCGCCAATGCCGTTAAGTTCACCGAACGCGGCAGCATCACCGTCACCGTTTCGTATCCTTCGGCGTGCGACGTACCCCGTCTTGAATTCGCAGTTGAGGACACGGGCATCGGCATCGCCCCGGAGCAGCGCGAACGGCTGTTCAAGCTCTTTTCCCAGGTGGAGTCGTCCGCCACCCGTCGCTTCGGCGGCCTCGGACTCGGCTTGGCCATTTCACACCAGGTGGTGACACTGATGGGCGGCACCATTGGGGTGGAAAGCGAGCCCGGACTCGGCAGCCGGTTCACCGTCTCCCTGCCCATCCCGGCCCCACTGGAGTTCTCCACCGAGTTCCGCGGCATTGCGGGAGCCCGGATCCTGATTGTCGACGAAAGCCGCCACCTCCAGTCGGCGCTTGAGACCCAGCTGCGCGTGTGGGGAGCACAAACCGAATCGCTCGCCGATGGCGCCGAGGGGGCGTTGCGCTGGATTTCGCACGGGGGCCGCTGCGATGCCATCGTCCACGTGGTCGCCGCCCAAGGCGAAACTCCGTCGCCGGCCGGGCGGCCGGGCTTGGCCGAGCGGTGGCAGGCGCTGGGCAATCGCGTGGTCCGTCTGTCTCCACCCCAGCACTCCCCAGCGCCGGGCTTCCCCACCTCCTTTCACTGCGTGCGTCCCCTGCGCCCGCGAGCCTTGCATGCCGCGGTGCGAGGCGCGATCGAGGCCGGCCGGGGGATCCAGGCGACGACCAAGCCAGCCGAAGCCGTCACGCTCACTCTCGCACAACGTCACCCGCTGCGTATCCTCATGGTGGAGGACAATCCAGTGAACAGCCGGGTGGCGCTGCTGCTGCTGAAGCGACTGGGCTACGAGGCCGACTGCGTGATCGACGGTCAGCTGGCGCTCGATCGCCTGCAAACCCAGTCCTACGATCTCGTTTTCATGGACCTGCAGATGCCGGTAATGGACGGCCTGACAGCGACACGGCAGCTGCGCGCTCGAATCCCGGTGGCACAACCGCCCTACGTCTGCGCCCTCACCGCCAATGCGCTCAAGGAGGACCGCGACGCCTGCTTCGAGGCCGGCATGCACCAGTTCTTGGCCAAACCCGTGCAGCTGGAAAAACTCGCGTCCGTGATCGAAGAAGCAGCCCTCTGGCTGGACCGCGCCGTCGTGTCCAAGTCCTGAGTTTGTTTTGGCTCCTCTTACCATCGATGGTGGGCCGGCCGGGTGAGTTTACCCCTGCCAATCATCGAATCCACCGGCTCGTCCGCCCGCGTCCAGCCAAGCTCAGGTCCTGGAGCCGAGTCGAAACGGTGCCTCAGTTAGTATTTTAATTCGCTTTCTAGTAGGTCTATACACATTTAGACTTGAAAAATACATTTTGATATACTTTTATATCAATATGCCAATCCAAGTCAATGCGCGGCTCCCCGACGATGATTGGGAACGGATCGTCGCCGCCTTCCCGGGCGTCAGCAACGCCGAGCGGATTTCTCAACTGGTCAGCCAACAGCTGACCTTGATGGACGCCCGGCGCAGCCTGCCCGCGGCGCTGGCACTGATCGAAAAATTGCTTGCTCCCACCTTGCAGACGCTGCGCGAGCAAGGCCTGCGAGGTGCCGGCTCGGAACCGGCTGAGCTGCTCGCCAAGACCGTCGCGGAAATGGCGGCGCTGCTGTTGAGTCACGCCGAGGGATTACAGCGCGATTCCGCCCGCACCCTGCCCGAACTCGAGCATCTGCTTTTGCAGCGATGGGCCCGTTCCACCGTGCAGATTCTGCGCACGGCCGCCCTCGAGCCGGCTTCGCTCCGCCATCCCGCCGGATCCGGCCAGGAGGCGCGCCGGGTGATCGAACAGGCCGCCCTGCTGCAGTCCTCCAGCCGGCAGGCGTCGGTTTCTCCTGGGACCTGAGTCTCCGCTGTACTGACTCCCTGCCTACAAACGACCGCCGTTTCTCCAATCGCTTTCCGCTTCCGCCCACGCGGCTCCAGCCTGACAGTCCTCCCATCCTCAACCCAAACTCCGCCATGGAAAATCGACTCCGTGATCGTATCGCTCGCATTCTCACCAGCACCGCCCACAGCCTTGTCGACAAGATCGAGGGACTGAACGAGGAGGGCATTCTCGAGGCCGCCATCCGCGAAGTGGACGGCGCCATTGACGAGGTGCACCTCGCGCAGGGCGAAGCACTGGCCCGTAAACACCACGTCAACAAGGCGATCGAGCGGCTGAACCAAGAGAAGTCCAGGCTCGAAATGGAGGCCGAGACCGCAGTGCATTCCGGTCGGGACGATCTCGCCACCGCCGGACTGGCCCGGGTTGACGATATCGAACGCCAACTCCCTGAGCTCGAGAACCAGATGCTCGAGCACAAGGCGGAAGTCGACCGGCTCGGTCAGTCCATCGATGGCCTGCGCGCGCGTCGGGCTCAAATGGCCGACGATCTGCTCTCATTGCGTCGGGCGCGCGCCACCGCACCCGGCGGAACACCCCTTGCCTCCGGCCGCGACGCCGAGCGCAAAGCCGCGCGCGCCGAAATCGCGTTCAACGACCGCTATGCCAAAGCCACCGGTACGGATCGGAGCACGCTGCACGCCCGCGAGGCGGAACAGGCGCGTCTGCTCGAACTCGGCCAACTGTCGCGGCAAAATCGGGTGCAAAGCCGGCTTGAAGCCCTCAAGGCTCGAATCCAGCCTGCCCTGCCCGCTGCCCATTAGCCGGTTCCACGCCCTTCAGTCGCCGGCGGCCGGCCGACCTCCTGCTCGACCCGCCGCCATCCTTGATCCTGTCCGCCTGTCATGAGTTTTTTTGACCTCCTGACCGCTCCCCAGTCTCTGCCCTTCAGCCTGGCACTGCTGCTGTTCTTCCTGATCACGATCATCGAGGTGATCTTGGTCTGGATCGGAAGCGGAGCGGACTTCGGCGTCGACCTGAGCATCGATCTGGATGCTCCGTCTCTCTCCGACGCCAGCGGGGGCGGATTGCTGGATTGGCTGGGCATCGGCCGCGTCCCCTACTTGATTTCGCTCGCCGGGTTTCTCTTCTGCTTCGGGTTCCTCGGCCTGTTGATCCAGGACCTGCAATTCGAATGGATGGGCACAGCCCTTCCGTGGCCCATCGTCGCCGCGGGCTGCTTCATCGCCACGCTGCCCGCGATTCGCCTTCTCAACCGGGGCCTGGGCCGCATCTGGCCCAAGGACGTCGAGTCCAGCGCGGTCACCCAGGAATCGCTGGTAGGTCACGAGGCGGTGGTGGTGATGGGAACGGTCAGCAACGGCGAACCCGGTCAGATCAAGGTTCGTGACCCGCACGGCACCACGCACTACGGACTCGCGCTGTCCGACTCCCAGGGCGATGCCTTCGCGCCCGGCGAACGTCTGCTCATCGTGGGCCGTCGCGGCCCGACCTTTCTCGTCATCCGGCACCCGAATCCCTCCTCCACTTCCCCCGTTTCGTCGTAGTATCCGTCCGTTCCTTCACCTCCATGGAAAATCTCTCCATCCTCACGATCCTCGCCGTGGTCGGCGGCCTCGTCTTCATCATCTTCATCGGCGCCATGCTGGCGAAGATGTACCGCAAGGCCAATCCGGAGCGGGCCCTGATCCGGACCGGCCTTGGTGGTGGAAAAGTGGTGACCGATGGCGGCGTGTTCGTCATCCCTGTCCTCCATCAGATCGGGGACGTCAATCTCCAGACCCTGCGGCTTGAGGTGCAGCGGAAAAACCAGGACGCCCTCATCACCCGCGACCGGCTGCGGGTCGACGTGCGGGCGGAGTTTTATGTCCGTGTCGCCAAAACGGTCGACGCCATCATGGTGGCGGCCCAGACGCTCGGCAACCGCACTTTCCGGCCGGAGGAACTCACGGCCCAGCTCCAGGGCAAGTTTGTGGATGCTCTGCGCGCAGTCGCAGCCACGCTGACCATGGACGAGCTGCACGAAAAGCGGGTCGAGTTTGTCATGCAGGTACAGAAGGCGGTGACGGAGGACTTGAGCCGCAACGGCCTCGAACTCGAATCCGTTTCCCTGACGGAACTCGATCAGACCTCCAAGGAGTACTTCAAGGACACCAATGCCTTTGACGCCGAGGGACTGGCCAAACTCACCGACGTGACCGAGCGGAAACGCGAGGAGCGCAACCGCATCGAGCAGGATACGCGTCTGGCGATCGAACAGAAGAACCTCGCGGTCGAACGGGAGTCGCTCAAGGTGCGTCAGATCGAAGCCGAGGCGCGCCTCGAACAGGAGCGGGTGATCGCCATGGCCAGGGCAGCCCAGGAGGCCCTGATCGCCCGCGAGCGCGCCCTGCGCGATCGCGAAGGTCAGGAGGCACAGATCGCCTCCGCACAGGCGGTCAAGGAGGCCAACATTCACTCGGAAAAGGCCGTCGCCGCCCGCGACATCCAGCGCTCGCGCGAACTGGACATCGAACGCCAGGAGGCCCGAATCGCCGTCGCCAAGAAATCCGAGGAGCTCTCGAAGGCTGACGCCTCCGCCGCCAACGCCCGTGCCAGCATGGTGCGCGCCGAGGAAGAAGTAAAGACGGTGCAGGAAGTCGCCGCTGCCGAACGTACGAAGCAGATCGTCGTCATCCGCGCCCGCGAGGACGCGGAGAAAGACGCCGTCAAGGTCGTCGTATCCGCCGAAGCTGACCGCAAGGCGGCGGAGGATCGCGCCGCCGCCCTGAGGACCCAGGCCCAGGCCGAGGCGGATCGGATCCGCATCGTGGCCGAATCCGACCAGAAGCGCCTGGAGGTTGAAGCCATCGGTCTGCGCGCGATCAATGAATCGAAAAACCTGCTCGGAGAGGCCATCATGGCCTTCGAGGTGCGCAAGGAACTGGTGGGCAAACTGGAGGCAGTGCTCGCCGCCGCCCTCAAGCCGACGGAAAAAATCGAGTCCATTCGCATGCTTCACATTCAGGGTATGCCCGGCGCCGGCGGTTCACCGGCCCCAGGCGGCACCACCGAAGGCGGTCCCGCCACCGCGCCCGGCCTCCCCAACCAGCTGGTCCAGTCACTCCTGCAGTACCGGCTGCAGGTTCCGCTCGTCGACAAGATGCTGAACGAGCTGGGACTCTCCCTCGATCAGGGTCAGCTCATTCCCAGCGACCTGGGCACGTCAGGAAAGCCTGGCTCCCGCGCCTGAGTCCACTCGCTGAGCCGGATCGGTCGGCCGCAGAGCCCCCTTCCTTCTCATGGCTGTATAATTTAGCCCAAACGAAGCGCGTGGCACGCGCTGTGCTGAACACAGAGGTACTTCCGCTTAGCGGAAGTTTTGGGGTAATTAAGAAAGTAATGGCCGGTCGCTTAGGGGTAGGCGACCGGCCTTCTTCTTTTTCCGAAATGGACGATGCGCCGGCCTCGAACGCGTCACAGGCTCAGACGGAGCTGGGCCGAGCTTTGCCGCGCACGAGTGGGCGTACGGCCTGGTGGATCCACTGTCCAGGGGCCACGCCAAAGCGTCGCTTGAAGAGGCGGTAGAAGTGCGACGTATCGCCAAAGCCGCAGGAGAACATCGCCCCGAGGATGGAGTGTTCCCCGCTCTGGAGCAGACGCGCCGCGTGCGTCATTCGCCGGTCGATCACATAATCGGTCAGGCTCAATCCAGTGCGTTCGCGGAAAAGGGTGGTCAGCCGGCGTCGCGACAAGCCGGTGCGCAGCGCCGCGCGGTCCACGTTCCACGGTTCGTAGAACGTTTCATCGATTTCCTGCACCACCGACGCCACGCGCTGGAGCGAGCTCTGTTCCGCCGTCTCGACCGGCAGGCGAGCGAGCAGGACGAGGCTCTGCACAGCGAGCGACGCCACCAAGGGTCCTCCACCGAGGCGAGGGTGGGCCTGCTCCAACAACGCGCGGCGCCAGGCGCTTTCAAGGTGCTGGCGCGCCGAGCGGTCGAGCCACAAGCGGTCTTCCGACGCCGTCACCACCGTTTGCCAGAGTTCAACCCGGCCCGCGTCCGCGTCCACAAACCCACAGGCCAGGCACAGCAGCAAAAGGGTCGCGGGCTCCTTGTCATGCAATCGGTGAGCCACCCCGGCCGGGATCGCCAGGACTCGCCCGGCCGGCGCCGAGATCAAGGGCTTCAAACCGCGGTGTTCACACGCCACCTCTCCCTTCAGAACATAAATGAGCTTATGGAACGGATCGATCCGCTCCTTCATACGAAAATCCGCCTCATGAACACTTTCCGCGAACAGCACGCCCGCCGGCGGCACTGTCACAGTCAGGGGACG
Source organism: Opitutaceae bacterium (assembly GCA_046346755.1). Taxonomy (GTDB): domain Bacteria; phylum Verrucomicrobiota; class Verrucomicrobiia; order Opitutales; family Opitutaceae; genus UBA6669. Next base: position 26,159 of record JAXMHM010000035.1, read on the forward strand.
AGAAACCTTCATGGTTCGAGCCTAGAGGTCCTGCGACCGGGACTGAAACCAGCGATCCCGTGCTCCCTCCGGCCCCTCAACATAAGCCGTCTCCCCAAGTCGCTTTCCGGTGGAGGCGGGATCGCCGACCCCGCAGGGATGGGCGCCGCGTGACGCACTCGAAGAAAGAAAGCGGGACAAACCATGGCCTCGGGAGAGGTGTGGATTCACGTCCAATCGTCCGAGATTCGCGGCCCAAATCCGTGTTTATCCGTGTTCATCCGTGGTTTACGAGTTTTTGATCCGCTGCACCGGGCGGTCTTGAGGGGAAAGTGCCCAAATCACGGATGACCTCTTTCCTCGCACACTCAACTGCAAAGGCCCAATCCGCCAATCTCGGCTGACTTGGCCCTCCCTCGTTCCGACCGGGGTCGTCCCCTCGCGTTTCCGCTCGCCGCGGGCCGCGCGATTTGCCATCTCCCGCATGTGCTCGTGTTTGCCGTCACCACCCTCGACCGCGTCCAGAAAATCCCAAAGGAGATCTGGCTTACGCTGCTCATCGCTATCGCGGTGATCGTTTTGGGGGTCATTATCTTCCGCAAATTGCAGGGCGCGAATAAGATCTGGCTCACGATCATCGGTGCGGTTGTCGTCATGATCGTCGGCTTCCAGTGGATTTACGAACGCTCTGAACCCAAGTTCCTGACGCCCTACGTCGACAAGATCGCTCCCTTTTTCCCGAGCAAGATCGACTACAACAAGAACCAGCAAAAGGGTCCGAAGATGTAGTCGGGTTTGCCGGGGCGAAACCCCGCTTGGGTCCGACGCCGTTTCTCGGTTGCTCAGACTTAACGCTCATCGGCAGACGGCAGATTGAGATTGGCGGGAGGCAGGGGGCAGCCTAGGTGTCGCGTCCTCGTATGCCCAAGACACACTCTGACATTGGACTCATCGGACTCGCCGTGATGGGTCAGAATCTCGCGCTGAACATCGCTGATCACGGTTTTCAGATTTCGGTTTACAACCGCACCACGGAAAAGACCGACAAGTTCGTCGCCGAGAACCCAAGCACGCCCGGGGGTCTGGTCGGAACGAAAACGCTGCCGGAATTTGTCCAGTCCCTCGCCAAGCCCCGCAAGATGGTGATCCTTGTGCAGGCCGGCAAAGCCACCGACGCGGTCATCGACGGGCTCGTGCCCTTGTTGGAAAAGGACGACATCATCATCGACGGCGGAAACGCACTGTGGACCGATACGATCCGTCGCGAAAAGGCCCTCAAGGAAAAGGGCCTCCGCTTCATCGGCTCCGGCGTATCCGGCGGTGAAGAAGGCGCACGCTTTGGTCCGTCGCTCATGCCGGGTGGCGAGTTCGCCGCCTGGAAGGAACTGAAACCGATTTGGGAAGCCGTCGCCGCCAAGGTCGACGCCAAGACCGGCAAGCCCATCATGGGCGCCCAGCCCGGCAAACCCGTGACAGGCGGCGTGCCGTGCACCACCTACATCGGCGAGAATGGCGCCGGTCACTACGTGAAGATGGTGCACAATGGCATCGAATACGGCGACATGCAGATGATCTGTGAGGCCTATGCCCTCATGGGTGGACTGCTCGGCCTGAAGCCCGCGGAGATGGGCGAGATTTTCTCGGAATGGAACCAGGGCGCGCTCGACTCCTTCCTGATCGAGATCACCGCCGATATTCTCAAGCAGAAGGATCCGAAGACGAAGAAGAAGGCCTTCGTCGACATCGTGCTCGACACCGCTGGACAAAAGGGCACCGGCAAATGGACCTCGACCAACGCCCTCGATATGGGTGTGCCCGCGCCGACGATCGCCGAAGCGGTCTTTGCCCGCTGCATCAGCGCGATCAAGGAAGAGCGCGTGGCCGCCTCGAAGATCCTCAAGGGTCCGGGCAAGAAATACAAGGGCTCGAAAAAGGCCCTCGTCACCGCCATCCACGACGCACTCTACTGCTCGAAGATCTGCTCGTACGCCCAGGGCTTCCAGCTCATGCGCACGGCCCAGGCGGAGTTCGGTTGGAAACTGAACTTCGGCGAGATCGCCCAGATCTTCCGCGGCGGCTGCATCATCCGCGCCGCTTTCCTGCAAAAGATCACCGAGGCCTACGCCCGCAAGCCGGACCTCGCCAATCTCCTCCTCGATCCGTACTTCAACAAGACGGTGAAGAAGGCGCAGGAAAACTGGCGCAAGGTCGTATCGCTCGCCGCCGAGTGTGGCGTGCCCGCGCCGACCTTCGCATCCGCCCTTGCCTACTACGACAGCTACCGCTCGGCGCGTCTGCCCGCCAACCTGCTCCAGGCCCAGCGCGACTACTTCGGCGCCCACACCTACGAGCGCGTCGACCAGCCCCGCGGCAAGTTCTTCCACGTCGACTGGCCCGAGCCGACCCGCCCGCAGCTCGAGGCCTGAGCCGCTTTCCCGCCCGCCCAGCGCAGTCCTCTCCGGACTGCGCTTTTTTGCGCCCCGACCCCGGCCGCGTCCGCTTCCCAAGCCCACAGAGCCCGCTCGAGCGGGCCGCGCGATCCGGGAGCATTCATGGTGTATCGCTACCTTGGTTACACCAGCGAACCAGATTCGCACCCGGCGGCACCGGCCCGGCCAAGGTCCTCCGGAAATTTGGCAACGGATCCCGCGCCGTCTTATCGCAATCCGGAAGCCCTCACATAGATTTCCATAAACCCCTTAAAATAAGGATATAAAGCGATCAACCTCCCGCCCGTTTTTGCGCGGGAGACAATGGCCGGAGTTCATCATCCATCGAACCCACCCCATGAATTGCATAGAATTGCATTGATCGCGGAGCCATTATGCACATCTATGCACGTACAGCCGATGGTCACAGCGGTTGCCTGTCAGCCCCGCCCCCGGCCAAGTTTGCCCGCTCTCCCCTATGAGAACTACCCCCTCGCGATGGACCGGATCCCTCGGTCTGGCCACGCTCAGTCTGGCCCTGTTCGCTCCCAATCTGACCGCCCAAACTCCGAAACCCCCGGCGACCGACACGCCCAAGGAGTCTCCCGCCCTCTCCGCCGACGAAACCGTCGAACTCTCGCCCTTCCAGGTCAGCACCGAAAAGGACAAGGGCTACCGCGCCACCAACTCCATCTCAGGCTCGCGTCTCGACACGGCGATCAAGGACATCCCGATGCCGATCGAGGTGATCACCGAGGAGTTCGTGCGTGACGTCGGAGCCAAGGACCTGCGCGACTCGCTGCGCTACTCCGCCGGCATCATCCTGCGCTCCCAGAACGACGCGGGCCAGGGCAATACCTTCGTCAACGCCGGCGGCGTGCACAGCTCCGAGGGCGCCACCGCCGCCAAGACGCAGACGACGGTGAAGCTGCGTGGGTTCATCACGGATACGGTCCTGCGTGACGGTTTCCGACGTCAGCACTCCACGGACTCCGGCAACATCGGCCGCATCGAGGTCATCCGCGGTCCCGCCGCCCTGCTCTACGGCATCGGCAACTTCGGCGGGATCGTCAACTACCTGCCCAAGACCCCGCTGGCCCGCGCCCGCGACGAGGTGGACTTCGGTGTCGGCACCCACGACACCGTTCGCCTTGCCTTCGACAGCAGCCGACCCGCCGACGAGGGGCGCATGGGTTTCGCCTACCGCGTGACCGGCGCCATCGAGCGCGCCGGCGATCAGACCGAACTCTTTCAGGCCGACCACTACTTCGTCGCCCCGATCTTTCAGCTTCGTCCCTTCAAGAACACCCTCGTCACCCTGGATCTTGAATACGGCGAGGAGTTCCGCGAGGGCACGGGCTTCCAAAGTGTGCGCGCCCGCGCCGACGTTCCAGCCGACCAGCAGGACCGTCTCGAACGCGCCGGATTCCTGGAGTTTCCCGGCAAGGACCGGCGGACGTTCCGCTGGTCGGGGCCGGACACCTACGTCGATACCGAGGCCTACAACGTGCTCGCCAAGGTCGAACAGCGTCTCGCCGAAAATCTCAACCTGCTCGTGGGGGTGAACAAGTCGAAGAGCCGCTTCAAGGGTCTCGACGTCGGCGGCGCCCTCCAGGTCGGCGTCGGCCCGACCGCCCTGCGCGGCAACGCCACCGTTTCTCCGCTCACGCCCGACGACACCTCGTTCTCCGCGGGCATCGTGCGCGATTCCATTTTTCAGTACAACTGGACCGGCTACGATGAGAAGAATAACCGCGAACAGGTCCGCGCCGAACTCAACTACCGCTTCGAGCTCTTCAAGGACCGCAAGTGGCTCGGCATGAACCACAGCTTCCTCGTGGGTCGCTCCAATGAGCGCTTCGACAAGAACCTCAGCACCGACCGCACCAAACCCGGCACCTCGAACTACAAGTCGCCCAATGACCTTTCCTACATCAAGTTTGGACGACAGGGCGACGGCTCGGCCGATGCCCCCATGGTGCGCATCTCCGATACGACGAACCTCGCCTGGAACCAAGGCACCTACGGGGTCTACCAAGGCCGTTTCGCCGACGACCGCGTCACGCTCATCGCCGGCACGCGGCGCGATCGCAACGCCAACCACGTCATCACCCGCGACCGCATCACCCCGACCGCCAGCTCCGACATCGATCGGCTCCCGCAGCGCAAGAACACCGCCCAGTACGGTGTGAGCGTTAAGGTGCTGCCCGCGCTCTCGGTGTTCGCCCTGAAGTCCGAGGGACTTGTGCCCAACTTCGAGGGTCTGCGCGACGGTTACGGCAATCCGATCGACGCCACCGTCGCCAAGAGCACGGAGTACGGCATCAAGATGGACTTCTTCGACGGCCGTCTCTCGGGCACGATCTCGAAGTTCAAGATCGATCGCACCGGCACGCCCTACTTCTACTGGTGGGCCCCGGCCCCGGCGAAGAAGCAGTTCGATCCCAACAAGCCCATCACCTACCTCGTCGAGGGCGCCAATCCGCTTCCCGGCCAGGCCGACTACTCGACCGCCCAGCTGAATGCCCGCACGGAATGGGATGCCGCCGTACGCGCTGGCGCCGCCTATCAGAAGGATGGCAAGTGGTACCTCAACGCTTCCAATGCCGCCGGCGCCGCCTACATGGACAAAGTCTACGCCAATGTCTCCGCCGGTCAGGGCTGGCCGGGCTGGTACTTCAACATCGACGATCCCAACGTGAACATTGCCACCATGGATCGTGCCGCCCCGGACCGTGGCACTTACCAGGCCTGGACCTCCGGTGATGACGAATCAAAGGGTTGGGATGCACAGATCCTCTGGGCACCCGCGGACGGCTTTCAGCTCGTGGCCACATTCTCCCAGCTGGAACGCAAAACCGTCAATGTCGGCGCCTTTCCCAAGTATCCATATCCTCAGGATCGCTGGGCCAACTGGTTCTTCCCCGACGGCAGCTGGGGACTCTCCGGCTTCCCGCTCAAGGAGGCCTACGGCGACCCGAACGACACGTCCACCTGGCAGGGTGCCGGTTATCTTGGCAAGGGGTCGGATGACGACACCCCGAAACACGCTGCGACCTTCTGGGGCACCTATGCCTTTTCGGCCGACACGCTCAAGGGCATCACCGTCGGTCTTGGCGGCCAGTGGGAGTCGGAACGCGAGTTCATCAGCGCGCGCACTGACGGCTCGGGTCAGCTGCAGGTTGACAAGAACGGCAAGCCTATCGCCCTCTACACGGATCCACGGGTGAACTTCGACGCCATGATCCGCTACGACTTCAAGTTCAAGGGCCGGGAGACGAAGGTCCAGCTCAACATCAACAACCTCCTGAACGACCGCGACCAGTACGGACTCGGCTTCGCCCCTGGCGTTTCCGCCCGACTCGAACTGGGCACGGTCTTCTGATCCAGCGGCAGCCGTCCACACGTCGTTTCTTCCCGGCCGGAGTGGGTTCGATGGCGAGCCCCTCCGGCCTTTTCGTCTTATGGTAGGGCCGGCCCTCGCGGCCATGTCCAAGCCCCCAGGCCCGTCGCCAATTGGGTTTGGGCTGCCCTGGAGGGCGTCGCTCCGTCGACGCCGGGGGACGCCCCACGCACCACCACGCCCGACCGCATGGGTTTCCGCGACGCGCAACCGGCGCCGATCCCGCGGCTGCGGGAGCGCCCTCCAGGAGTGAGCCCTACGGGTGCCCGTTGTAGGCGGCCTCGCCGAGGCCGCTTGATTTTGAGGGGCCTGGGGGTGCGAAGCCGCCCAACCCTGTCTGCCTCCCTACGGAGTTCCGATTCTCGAATACACCCGCACGTAATCCACGGTCATCGTCTGCGGAAACACCGACGTGGAGTCGGGACTGCGGGGGAGGTTTCCACCCACGGCCACGTTAAGCAACAGGTGGAAACGCTGGTCGAAGGGTGCCGGATACGGCGCCCCCTCGGTCCGCCACACCGTCTGGGTCTGGTAGAGCACGTCGTCGACATACCAGCGGAACACCCCGTGTTCCCACTCGAGGGCGAACACATGAAAGTCTTCGCTGAAATCACCCCGGGGCAGAACAAAGGTCTTTCCCGTGTGGGTGTTGCGGGGATGGGCACCCCCGTAGTGCAGTGTGCCAAAGACCTCGGCCGGCTTGTGGCCCACCAGCTCCATGATGTCGATTTCACCACTCGCCGCCCAGCCCCCATAGACATTGTCGGTCGGGAGCATCCAGATGGCCGGCCACAACCCCTGGGTCTTCGGCAGTTTGGCCCTGATCTCGAAGCGTCCGTACTTCCAGTCACCCCGGTTTTTGGTTCGCAAACGCGCCGACGTATATGAGCGCGCCCCTTCCGGTCCTGTGTAGGCCTCGCGGCGAGCGATGAGCTTCAAAGTTCCATCCCCCACCGTCGCATTCTCGGCCCGGCTCGTGTAGTACTGCAGCTCGTTGTTTCCTCCCCCCTTCGCATTGACTTCAAACTCCCACTTCAACGGATCGATGCGGTCGCCCTCAAACTCATCCGACCAGACCAGTTTCCAGGAAGCGTCGCGGGGGTGCGTCGAATCGGTGGCAGGTGCGGCAGCGGTCACCACCGTGCTCGCGGCGGTCGCAAGGATGATACTGGGCAGATTCATGGCGAAGAAATGCAACTAGCAACCCGGACCCAGAGTCCGTTGCCCAGGCGCCGGCCCAGGGTGGCGATGAGAGGGGATGATCGACACCACCGGTGGACGGGACGGGAACATCTCCCCTTGAGCGTGAGCCGGGTTCAGAGGGGGTAAAGAAAAATGTGCATTAAATTGCATTGATTGTTCACGACTGTTCGTCATCGTGTTCAGACACCTGCGAAATCCCGGTGTTCACCCTGTCTGCAGGAAAATGGGGTTTGCCCGGTGGTCATCCCAGCCGTTCATTCGGGACCCGATTCATCGATGCCTCCGGTCAACCAGCAACTCATCGCCGACCGTTTGAAGATCTCCCGCGCCACGGTCTCGCGCTGTTTTACGAACCATCCGGGCATCAACCCCAAGACCCGGGCCCGGGTCTTTGCCCTCGCTTCCCGGCTCGGCTATACCCCGCTCGAAAAGCGGGCTGAACCCGCGACCCGCGGGACCGGACGCACGATCACATTCGGGGTGTTGGTGTGCGTGGAATTGCCCAGTTTTGAGCACACCGCCTATGGCAATCCGGGACAGGAGTTGCTCAACGGCGTCTCCGACGTCGCCCGGGGCCAGAATGTACGTCTCGATTTACACTTTGTACGTCCGGAGGACCTGCACCTCGACAGTCCGTCCTACGCCACCCTGCGCGATTCGCGGCGGCCGAAGTGGAATGGGGTCCTGCTGATCTATCCGTTTCCGCGAACGGTGGTCGACGAACTGGTGCTCAAGTACCCGGTCGTTTCTCTCGTCGAGCAGTACGGCGGAACGCCACTCAACTGCGTCGATGTCGATCATCACCGGGGCGTGGCCCGGCTGTTTGACCGCCTGAGATCGCTGGGACACGAGCGCATCGGCTTTTTCACCTGGCGCTACCCGGTCGAAGCCACCTGGTCGCTCCGTCGCTTCGGTGCCTACGTGGAGCAAATCACCGCAGCCGGCCTTCCGCTGCGCGAGGCTGACATCATCAACGCCGGCCCGCGTCACGCCCTCCCGATCGAGGCTTCGTACGAGCGCCTGCTCGCGCAAACCCGCGACGGCGTCACGGCTTGGGTCTGTGCCGCCGACCACCAGGCCTACGATTTGATCAAGTGGCTCGAGTCCCACGGCGTGAAGGTGCCAAAGGATGTATCCATCGCCGGCTTTGACGGTCTCGCCCGCCCGGCCGGCGGCCCGCTCCTCAGTACGGTGCAGATCCCGTTTCACCAAATCGGTGTCACCGGCGGCAAACGCCTCGTCGACCTCGTGCACAAACGTTTCGACGCCCCCCAGCACATTCTGCTCGATTGCAGCCTGCGCGAAGGCGCCACCCTCGGACCGCCGACCCGTCGGGATCCGTAGGAGGCGTTCAGGGGCCGAGTTGCGGCATCACCGTAACGCTCTCGCCCTCAACCGCGTTCGCTCCACCCCACCCGGACAGTCGGGTACAGCCCCACTGGCCATAGCGACAGCTTTCACGCAGTAGCAGAAAACCTACTTCCCGCCTATCCGGCACGGTTGTAAGTTCTCCCCCCGCTCCTTCGCAGCTACGCTTACGCCCAGCCCCCAACGCAAGCGCCCTACCCGGCTCACTTCCCCAAAATCATGAAAACGCGCCTCTCGCTGCTTCTTCCCCTCGTGTTCGCCCACGGCGCATTCGGCGCCGAACCTCCGGCCGCCAAGGCCGTCTTTGTCAACCCCAACGCCCCCGAACATGTCGAGATTCGCGACATCGGCGAGAAGGCGATCAATCGGGTCGCCATGACCCTCGTCAATGAAGTCAATGCCGCCGTCGCCAAAAGCGGCGCGGACAAGGCGATCGACTTCTGCCACCTCAAGGCCCTGCCGATGACAGGCCAGATCATCACCGGCATGCCGCGCATCACCGCGGTGAAACGTACGAGCCTGCGCCTGCGCAACCCAGCCAACGCTCCCGACGCGCATGAAAAGGTCGCTCTTGCCCGGGTGGAGCACGACATCGAGGACGGCAATCCGCCCAAACTCCTCATGCAGCGAATCGACCGCCCCGGCGAGAAACCGGAGTGGCGCCTCTACCGCCCGATGGCGGTCGCCCCGCAATGCCTGACCTGCCACGGCCCCAGTGAATCCTTGTCACCCGAATTGCGCGCCCGCCTCGCGGAGCGCTATCCCGACGACAAGGCCCTCAACTACACCGCCGGGCAGTGGCGGGGACTGATCCGTGTATCCATCTCCGACACACCACCCCCCGCCGCCGCGCCGGCCCCCAAGGCGGCCACCAAGTCCTAATTCCATTGTCTGCCCCGCCTCGTGCCGTCTGCTACCGCAGCAAACTCGAGTCCCTGGAGGTTCCTCGTCCGTGTCTAGAGGTTTCCGCGTCGCAATTCCTCCAGCAGGTAGTCGCTCGCCCGCCACGCCAACGCCATGATGGTCAGCGTGGGGTTCTTGTCGGCATTGGAGCAAAAAGGCGCGGCGTCGGTCAGGAAGAGGTTCTTCACGTCCCAGGTCTGGCCGAATCCATTGGTCACCGACGTCCGCGAATCGCTCCCCATGCGAGCTCCGCCCACCTCGTGCTTGACGTTGCCGCCGGGACGAATGGCGGTGAGGGGATCCGCCGCCGGAGGAACCCGCATCCTTCCACCCATGGCTTCAATTAAATCGGCGAAGGTCCGTTGCTGGTGGGCCACCTGGCGCAGTTCATGGTCGGACCACTTCCAGTGGAACCGCAGCACGGGAATGCCCCACTTGTCCTTTACACTCGGATCGAGCTCACAGTAGCAGTCCTCATTCGGCACCATTTCACCCCGGCCTCCAAAACCGATGAAAGAACCGTAGTAGCGGCGCGCATCCTCCTTGAACCGCCGGCCATAGGTGCCGCCGTTCAGCCACTCCAGTCCGGAAAAGGTCCCCATGCCCGGCATCTGACGGCCGGTGCCAAACTCAATGTGATACCCGCGGGGGAACGGCAGTTTCCCGGCCTGCTGCTGCCGATAGAGCCACCAGGGCACGTAGACGTGATTTCCCCCCGCCCCGTCCTCGTTGTGGGCCGGCAGGTTCTCGAGAAGCGGGATCTGGCCGCTCAAGCCCGCCGCCACCGTATCCATAATGTACTTTCCCACAACGCCACTGGAGTTGGCGAGACCCTGCGGAAACCGGGCCGACTTCGAGTTGAGCAGGATGCGCACCGTCTCGCAGGAACTGGCCGCCAGAACCACCACCCTGGCCAGAATGCGTCCCTCCTCCCCGGTCTTGCGATTGATGGTAAGGACTCCGGTGGCCCGTCCCCGGCCGTCGACGATGACCTCCCGCACCGTCGTATCGGTCAGGATATCGAGGTTGCCCGTCGCCAGCGCTGGCGGGAGATGCACGGTGGGCGACTGGTAGTTGGCCTTGATCGAGCAGCCGCGCCCGCACTCCGTCGCCCAAAAACACGCCGCCCGCTCACGCATGGCCTGGGCGAGGATGCGTTGCGCCTTGGGATTGCCGGGATGCAGCTTCGCCGGGAGGGTCTCCGCATCCTGCCGCACACTCAACACCGCCCGGTGTATGGGCACCACCGGCAGACCCAGTTCGCGTGCGCGCCGTTGCGCCACCCGCTCTCCCGCCCGCATGGCCGGCGGCGGAAGCAGCACACCGGGCGAAGAGTCGGGTGTGTTCTCCAGCCCTTCATTGCTGCCGTAGACGCCCACCAGCATCTCCACCTTGTCATAGTAGGGCGCCACATCCTCGTAGGAAATGGGCCAGTCGAACCCAAGGCCGTCCCGGCTGTAGGGCTTGAAGTCATACGGGCCGTTGCGCAGCGAGATCCTGCCCCAGTGATTCGTTCTCCCTCCCAGCATGCGGGCCCGCCACCACGTGAACTGCCGCTTCGGGTCGGCCGAGGCGTTCGTGAAGGGCTCGCCCGGCACATCCCAGCCGCCATCCACCGTGGAATCGTAGAATCCCAGCGGCTTGTCCGGCGTGCCCGCTCCGCGCAGGGGCGCATAACCGTTGGGCTGGAACATGGGCGTCTCCGCCATCGGGTCATAATTGCGCCCCGCCTCGACCATCAACACCTTCGCCCCCTCCATGGTCAGCGTATAGGCAGTCTGGCCTCCCGCCGCTCCCGAGCCGACGACAATCACATCATAGGTTGACTGAGGGTGCGAGGTCAGGAAGGCCATGGGTGGGGAGCGAACAATTCAGCCAATGCCACATTCCGGTTGATCGCGTGGTTCATGGCAACCGTGCCCTGCCCTTCGATCAAGGCTGGACATGGGCCACTGCAGCTGCGGAGCGCACCGCCGATGCCGGATTCGCGGCCAGCTGGAATCGATAGGTTTGCAGCTGCTGGCGGGCAAACTGCGCCACCAATCGACCGTCCGCGTCAAGCATCGCGGGCTCGAGAGGCGTTTCGATGTGAGTGGTCCGTTCGACCGCACTCACCGCATCGCGCCACTGCACGGGCGTTGAAACGGGGGCGTCCGAGACGTTCCACAACCGCACCACCACGCCGTGATCGATGCCTTCCTCGGCCGGCTTGACCGCCCAGACCAGGACCGAGGGATCTGCAACGGTCACCAGCGAATACTCCGTGCCCGGATAAACCCCCGCTTCGCTTCCAATCAATGCCCCGGTGATCATCGGGTTCTGGTGTTCGAGCGCGAACTTCATCGCCGCCACGGGATCGTAGCCAGCGTGGGGCCGGAGGGCAAAGCGCTGCAGGAAGTTCCTCTGCCCGTTCTGCCCGCGGATACCCAGGTTCGGTCCATCGACCTGTCCTCCCGCGAGGACGTTGATCTGGGGGGTGACATCGTCGAGGGCCGTGATCGTGCTTCGTCCCAGTTTGGCGAAGGCCAGATCGGCGTTGGACAGCGTCACTCCCCGGGCGCCGCGGTCGTCGCTGATGTCGGCGAAGTGGTTGAGGGTGATGTAGTCATAGCGGGCATGGGCGTTGGCATAATCGCCTCCCTGTGAACGAAGTTTGTTCAAGACCAGCGCCCCGACCTCCTCAGTCCTCACCGCCGGGGCGTTGAGATTGAAACTGAATGCCCAGTGGCGAACGTCGTCGAAGTTGGCGGTGATTTCATTGTCGAGATCGACCCGATCGGACTCGCGATAGACGGTGACCCGCGTGGTGTGCGCCAGGCCGGCGCTGGTGCGGGCCCGCACGGTGACCGACACCGGACCCTGCTCCTCAATCGCCAACGGCTCTCCGGTCTCGGCCTCGGGCGCCAATTCATTCAAAGCGAGGCCGTCGATCGTCGATGCCAGATCGGCCGCAGACATCGGTTTGTGCACGAGGCTGCGAATCGCACCGTCACGCGCTACGACGAGGCGCAGCGTCGCGGTCTCAATGATCTCCCCATCTTCGCCGGATACCCTCGCGGCGGGTTCCGACGCCAGCCGGCCCGTCCCCGGCACGATCTCATAGACTTTGTATCCCATCGATGGAACACGCTTCGCGAAAAGACGAAGGTGGGGGGCTCCGCCGGGTCGAACGATCTGGTGCGGCACCTCTTCGCCGGTCGCCACGTCGACGACGTGAATATCGGCCGGACCCCGGTAGGGATGATCGGCCGCACCGGTGCGCTCCCAGCCAAGGGCATTGAGCACGAAAAAGCGCTGACGCTTGTCGGGACGCGGAATCATTCCGCCCAGGCGAATGAGGGACTCGGAGGTCACCGCATCCACATAGTACTCGATGTCGGCCACGACCCGGTTCTGCCAGGCCGCCCGGTGTCCGCGTGAGATCGGGCCATCTGCCGTCCAGTTATGCTCCCAGAAGAGTCCGAGGCTGGTGAACGCACGATCCCTTGCCGCGGCGTGGCGCGGCAGAAATGCAGGGTATTTCAGACTCACCAGCGTCGCGAGTAACTCCGCCGTGCGCAGTTTTTCCACCGCCCGTTTGGCCCTCGCGGACGTCTCCGACATCGAGGCCGAGTACAGGTCCCATTCATTGCCATGGGTCACGGTCTTGCCGTCGATCGCCGCGCCATGGGTGGCCTCAAAGTCGGCGAAGAAGTCGAGTACGTTGGAGACGATGATCTGACGCTCGGGCGTGCTTTCCCGCTGGGCGATGACGTGGAAGTGGTCGCAGTAGGGTCCGGAGACCACCTTGTGCAATCCCGGCACTCCCGGAACCATGGGCGGAGGAGTGACTCCGGTTTTCCGCGCCAGATCGTCGCCCCCATAACCGAAGAGGCCGATGACACGAAAGGGGTTTCCCGTCCCTGGCTCCACCTGCCGGCGCAAGAAGCCGGCGTCGGTGGCAGTGAAGGGAATCGCCTTCAACGGTTCACCGGCCTCGACATAGCCGCCGATGCCATGGGGTCCGAGCGAGTACCACTTGAGCAAGAGCCGCTGTCCGTCCTTGCCCGTGTACCAGTAGACTTCGCGGTCGCGCTCCCCAAGCACCCGGTTCGGGATCTTGCTCGCGCACCCACAGACCCCGCGCCAGCTGTAGCGGGCGCCCGATCCGGCAAAAAGCGAAGCCAACCCCAGGGGCAGCGTTTGGTTCTCCATCGCCGTCGCGAGAGGGAAGCGAAGTCCGTGCGCCCGCTCGATGCGTCCCGCATAGTAGAGTCCGCGCAGCACCGCCTCCACCGGCTGGCCCCCACAACAGGAGACGAGGGTATTGAGGGGAACGCTGATCGTGCCGTCTTTGATCCGCTCGATCAATCGGGCGAACTCCGCCGGGCTCTTCCGCTGTTCATAGGTCGAGAGCCACAGCGAGCCATCGGCGTTGAAGCGATTGCGATAGGGTGACGGATTGCCCGCCGTTTCATCGGCCAGACGGAGGTGGGTGTCGAGCATGTCGACGAACACCGCGGCATAGGTGTCGGCATCAGCCGTCCACATGAAGTCGGTGTGATCATCATTGCCGAGGTACAGCCGCGCGGGCGCAGGCTCCAGCGCGTCACTCCGTGCCGCCAGCAAAGCCAACAGGGTGGCGAAACGGACGAGGTTTCGCGTCCAGCCTGGGCAGCGCGGTGAGAACAGATTGGGAAGGGAGGTCGTCATGGTCCAAGGTGTGCCGCGGAATTGTTGCTCAGGTCGCCGGTTTCTTCCGCTCATAGGACAGGGCCACGGCCGCGACAATAGCAAGTCCGACGCCCGACGCCTCGAGCACGCCAATGCGTTCGCCAAGAAAAGCCAGCGCCAGCGCCACCGTCACGCCGGGCTGCACTGCTGCAGCCAAAGGTGTGACGATGGACGCCTTGCCTTCGTAGCGATAGGCGGCAAACGCCGCGATCACGCCGAAGCCGTTCAACGCGCCTGCCGCGAGACCCGAACCGACCATCGCGGCGGACATCGACCAGTTGAGTTCCTTGGTGACCAGTATCCATAGGGCGATGGGAACAAAGGCCGCGCTCCAGGCCAGGTATGACAATTCGGCCGAGATGTGGTTGGTTGAGAGTTTCTGGGTGGCACTGAAAACACCCCAGAACACCATCGCCGCAAGGCTGTAACCCATCCACGCGTTCATGCCGATACGGCGCAGCACGTCCAACGGCCGCCCAAGGTTCCCCGCCTCGCCGCTCAGCAGAACAATGGCCAGCACCGCCACCAGGATTCCCGCCACCTGCACGCCATTCAGCCGCTCCTTGAACCAGATCCAGGCCACCGCGATGGTCACCAGCGGATACACATTCGTCAGTGGAACGGCGATGGCCGTGTCCGCGCCCTTTTCGAGTGCCAGATAGAACGCAATATTTCCCGCCGCTGCCAGCAGCCCCGAGACAAACCCCCAGAAAAGGCCCAGCGGTTTGTTCGTGCCCACGTTCACCCGAGAGGAGAAAAGCGCCAGCAGGGCCGAGGGAATCAGCGCGAAAGTAAACAGGATCTGAGTCATCCATCCCGAGAGTTCCCGGCTCGGGCCCTTGGACAACACGCCCCAGATGCCCCAACACACCGCGGCGGTCAGCGCGTACAGCAGCCAGGGCGGAAGAAAGTGTGGGCGCTGGGGGGAGGACGTCATGCGGGGGATCATTCCTGCGTCGTGATTTTGGAAGCGCGTTGAAACCGTCCCGCCTCGATGCCGTCGCGAGCGGCAAGCGCGAGCGAAAGCATCTGCACGGGCAAAATTTCCACCAGGGGTAGCAGGGAGGCGGGAACTTCCGGTACCTTGAACACCTCCTCGACGTCGTCGCCGGCTCCGATCAGCGCCGCTCTGCCTCCTGCTTGGATGATGTCACTCACCAGGCGACGGTGCAGACCCGCCACGGAAGGCCCGCCCGCGCAGACCAGGACCTGGACGTCCGCACCGACCATCTCCAGCGGTCCATGGCGAAATCCAGCCGCGCTCATGCCTTCCGCATGCCGTCGGGTCGACTCCTTCAGAATCAAGCCTCCCGTACCGGCGGTCGCCAGGGACGCTCCCCGTCCGGTGACAAACACACTGCGCACCCCGCTGACTGCGCCCGCCATGGCCCCGACATGAGCGTCCACATTCCGCAGGTAATTCGTCACAAACGGAATAATGCCACGAAGGTCCGCCAGTGCCTGCGTCACCTGGCCACCCGTCAGCGCCGCGGAGAGGACGTGCAGCAATGCGAGGGTCGCCAGATACGTCTTGCAGGACACGGTCGCCTCTTGGCCGGCGTGCAGCAACCACGTGGACGTGGCGTTCCGCCCCAAGGTCGATTCCGGTGCATTCGTCACGCCCAGAATGGCGCCGAATTCCTGTCGTCGCTTGAGCAGATTGACGATTTCCGCGCTCTCGCCCGATTGGGAAACAGCCACGACCAGGGTGTCCTTGCGGTAGAGCGATTCATAGCCAAGCAAGAGCTCCGAGGTTTCAACCCAGGACGAACTGAGACCGCAGCGATGCAGGGCCAGATGTAGCGGATACTGTGCGTACCACGAGCTTCCCATCCCCGTCAGCACGACACGGCCAAACTCACGGGCCGGCGCCGGCCAAGGGTTGACGGCCCGCTCCAGCCGTTCGACCAGCCAACGCAGCACCTCCGGCTGCGCCTGCAGATCTTGAAAATAGGGGCCGCGAATGGGGGCCGGTGTCATGGGAAAAAGGGGACGCGAACGCACGTTTTTTCTCCCGGAGCGCTCTGGTCGGCGAACCCCGCCGCCCGCGATAAAGCGGGAGTAGAGGCGGGCCAGAGAGGGATCGAATTCGACGCGTGGGCAAGCGCTTGCCTAAACAGACTCTCGTTTCGGGCAAGCACAAAGCTGGCCGGTGGGAACCGAAACAAAGCAAGCGCCTAGCAGAGATGGACTACTCCGTCCCGGTCAAAGGCAAGTCCGCCGCGCCTAGGTTCGTTCGCCGGGCTTGGGTGCCGGCCCGGTTGATTCCCGCAGCACAAGGGAGGTGGAAAGCAGGCACTCGGCCCCGGGAGCACGGGCATGGTCCAGCATCCCCCGGAGCAAGGTCAGTGCTTGGATTCCAAGCTGCTCCCGGGGCATGTGCACGGTGGACAACGAGGGCGAGGCCAGGGCCGCGAAAGGGATGTCATCGGCTCCCACCACCGAGAGATCAGTGGGTACCCTCAGGCCGTTTTGGGAAAGGGCCCGAATGGCGCCGAGCGCGGTGATGTCATTGCTGCAAAGCACCGCGGTCGGCAGTTCACCCGACGTCAGCAAGGCCGTCACCGCCGTCGCCCCACTTTCGGCGTCGTTGTTGCCCTCGATCACCGTTACCCGCAGCCGAAGCTGCTTCAACGCCACCTCCACGGCTCGGCGGTAGGCGGCATGGGAGGCTCGATTTTGCGGTCCGGCGATGAGCGCGAATCGACGGTGACCCAACGTGTACAGGGCACGCACGGCCTCGCCGGCTCCCGCGGCATAGTCGAGTCGGAGATTGCTCCGCAGTCGCCCAGGGGGCCCACCATCCAAGAAGACCGACGCCACGCCCCGCTCCGCCAGTCGATCCGCCATGGTGGGATCGACCCGTGACGTCATCACCGCCACGCCCGGGCATTTGTTTTCAATCATTTTACGGAAGGCCTGGTCCGTCCGCACCGGGTCATAGTTGGTGGTGCATAGCAGGACTTCGTAGCCGCTGGCCAGGGCAGCCGTTTCAAACGATCGGATGAGTCCGGGATAGAAGGGATTCTCAATGTTGGAGATGATGAGGCCCAGAAAGTCGCTCCGACCGCGGGCCAGGCGGCGGGCGTGGGAGTCGCGGTGGAAGTTCAGGTCGCGCAGGGCCTTTTCCACCTTCGCCCGCGTTTCAGGGCCGATCGCCTTGGTGCCATTGATCACCCGGGACACGGTCGATTCGGCCACGCCAGATATCCGTGCCACATCCTTCATCGTCGGTCGAGTGATGGTCTTCATCCTACGCCCGTCTAGGCCTCAATCCGGCGCCGCGCAACTCCAAGGTGCCGCTCCGAAGCGGCTTCCACAAAGGGTAAACAGTGCTGCGCCCACGCTCGCGAAGCCTTCGCTCACCGACGCTCTTGAGTGGTGCCGCGCTGCGCCGCGATGTCTCCAGCCTGAACATCTGGCCCGCCCAGTCCAAACGCTTGGCGGACATAATTGAGAAGTGCGGCGGCTTCGATGTCCGACAAAGCGGGACCGAAGGCGTGGACCGTATCCTCACCCGGTTTTGGCCGCCCATCCAAGACCACGCGAATCAGTTTTGCCGGATCCCCGCCTACGACGGCGTTGTTCCGCAAGGCGGGCTGCAGCGACGGCACACCGGACCCATCGGGCATGTGGCACAGGATGCAGTGTCGAATGTACAGCGCGCGACCCGAGACGCTGACCCGGGACTCCGGCTCCGGTTCACCGGGGGTGGTCGACACGGGCAGCGAGCCCAGATACTCGGCAATTGCCGTAAATTCCGGATCGGTCAGGCCGACGGACTGGGGCTTCATCACGCCCGTGCGAAGCGTCTCCACAATCCGTCCGGAGTCCAGTCTGGCAAGGGTCGATACGGGGGGAATACCCGGCTGTCCGGAACGATGGCAAACGGCGCAGCGCACTTCAAAGACGGCCTTTCCGATCTCGACACGAGCCGGGTCGACGGGACGTCTCGTTGTGACCACCGGCAACGCACTGAACAGGGGAGGAAACGGGGTGCGGGCGGTCGGCGGTGATGGCAGAAGCCCAAAGGCCTGGATGCGATCCGTGCCCACGATCGCCAAGCCGCGCACCACGGTGGGCTCGTTGTACTTGCCCGAAGTTGCCAGTTCATTCGGCGCACTCTTCCAAAGCAAAGCAAACGTCAGTGCATCGAAGGCATAGAGCACCGGCCGGGGGGCGTTGGGGCCGACGAGAGGCGTCGTTCGTGGCGCATTGCTGTCGAGCACCCAGACGATCGCGTCGCGTCCGCCATGGCTCGTCACAACCGGCGAGCCGGGATTGTGAAAGGTCTGGGTTTCCTCCAGCTGGTCGATCTTCAGATAGGCCGGCTGCCCCGGCGTCGTGATGATCTCCAGCCGCACCAGGCCGGGGGGCGTGCTCTTGTCGAGCTTGAGTCCGGTCTTCGCACTGCCGCTGAGGAAGACGTAGTGTTTGCCCGCCGCGCTGCGGAAATAGGCCGGCGTGGTGCGACTGCGAGCCTGGTCGTTCATCGCATTCTTGTCGGCGTAGGGACCGAATACATTGATCGGGCCGCGCTGGCCAAATTGCGGCTGGTTTTCCGGTGACAGGAGCGATCCGTCGGTGGCGGAGTCGTTGCTTGCCGGTGGACGCTTCACCAAAGAGCCGGGCAGGCGCGCACGGTCGAGAAGGTAAATATTGCCCTGCTTGCCACCCACCACGAGCAGCTGGGGCGTGGAAGTACTGGCAGGATCGAGATCGACCACGGTCACACCGCTGCTGCCAAGATCGATATCCATGATCTGGGCTTCCGTGTAGTTGAAAGGCGTGTAGGTGCCAGCGAGAGCGAAGCCATCCGTCCGGTCGTCGCGCAAGCGGATGACGGACTGACCCCAGTTGTGTTCGCTGTCGGGAAAAATGCCGGGCAGGCCGAGCTTCTTGATATAGACCTGGACGCTTGAGCCGGTCGTTACGTGGACATAGCCGTCGGCATCGACGGAGGGTCCGCCGGACCCCCACATGCCGCCCTGGGTTTCCTCGGTGCGAGCCGTGGAGGAGAACGCGGTGGCCACCCCGGCGCTTTCGGTGTCAACAGCCACAATCCAACCCGGATTGGAATCGCCGCCGAAGGTCACATAGAGACGCGCTCCGCCGGGACTGAGATTGAGCGCGCCTCGCTGAATCAGGAGACCGGTGGGAAACCGGACCGAACCGTTGCGATTGACCCCGGGAACGTCCATCGCGGCCGCGTTGATCGCCACCGGCCATCCACCGGCTTCCTCGCCACTGCCCAAATCGAGGGCGTGAACGCGGTGGTGGGTGCTGCCCTCCGCGCACACCGCATAGAGCCGGCGCTTCTGCAGGTCTACAACCGGGGTGCTGAGCGCTCCGAAGCCACCAGGCTTGGTTTCCGACAGGCGTCGGCGCCAGAGCACCGCACCGGGCATAACTGAGCCCGCCTTCGCAGCATTGATGGCATAAACGTAGCCGACATCGCTGGCCGCATAGATGACGGAATAGGTTCCCGCCGGATACTGCCCGGCCGCCATGCTCACACGATCCACGTACAGCGGCGTGGCGAAGAGCCGGGGCGGCTGGCCATCAACCGAGTCGAACTGCTGCGTCTGCCACACTTGGCCAAACGTGCCCGCCGACACCGTGCGGGGCGTGAGATCGGTCTCATGCGCATTCCAGCCCGTGCGCTGGGCATCGTGGTGATAGGTGGGTTTGTCCAGGGGCCCGGCTACCAATGCTGCTGCCGCGAGCGATCCGGCAGCGATGGCAAACCGGGGGAACCGGCGGACGGAAGTTCGGTTCATAGGTCGGCGCGGAGAGTACGACGGAGGAAGGCAACATCGCGCTGGGTGGTTTCCCAGAGTTTCCAGCCCGGCGGCTGCTTGCCGTGGGAAGGGTTGAGACAGATGACCGGGGCCACACCGTCCGCCACGGCGGCGCGCATGATTTCGGCAACGGGCCACGAAGCGTCCTCAAGCGCGCTGGCGTGGACGAGGGTGCGTCCTTCCCCGTCGGCACGTCCCCCTTTCAAATGGATGCACCCGATCAGCGGCTGGAGCGTGCGGTAGACTTCCATCGTGGGAAACACGCCCATCTGCCAGAGGTTCTGGACATCCCAGGTGTAGCGGACCTTCTCGGCCCGATCGAGCACGCGGAAGAAACGCACAATGCCCTCGGGTCGGTTGAAGATGGAGTCAGGCGTTTCGTTTTCAATGAGCACGCGCTGGCCAGCCGCGACCATGCGGTCGATCATGTCGCGATAAACGTTGAAGACCCAGGCATACTCGCGCTCGACGAGCGCCATCGCCTGACCATCCTCGGGAAACGGTTTCAGCATGGCAGCAATCAGCCGGATGCGCTCCGGGCGCAGAATCTCCGCCAGTTTCAGCACGTGGTCCAGCGTTCGGAGATGTCGGGTGCGAAACCCCTCCTCGCCCTCCGCGAGGTACGAACTGCACAATGCCGTCGAAAAACAAGCCACCCCGAGCCCATGCGCCCGAGCCAGGTCGGCGGCGCGGCGGGCGTTTTCGAGACTGAGATTGTTGATCGTCTGCCCCCAGAGGCTGTCCTTGAGATCGAGCCACTTGAGCCCGAGTTCAACGTGACGTCGGCAGCAGACTTCGAAATCGGAACCGGCCATGCCGTTGAGCATGGTCAGTTGCGGAGCAGGCGGTCGCGCATGGGCCGCACCGAGTCGCGGACGGAACGCAAACGCGGAGGTTCCGAGAGCAACCGTGTTCAAAAAATGGCGACGAGAAAGTGGGGGGGGGTTCATCGGAGTAACCAAGGAATCGGGCCGTTCAGTAGCCGACGGCCTCGCGGTAGGCGCTGGAGAAGGAAATCGCGAGGACGGCGTCCTCGGTGCCGATGTTCCTCGCGTTGTGCAGCACACCCTGCGGAATGCTGACGGTGTCGCCGGAATTCATCTCGACCGTGACTTCATTCATCGTGTGGCTGATCTTGCCGCTCACCACGTGGAGGATCTCGTCGCAATTCGGGTGGAAATGGCGCGGATTGGACTGACCCGGTTTGATGATCGCCACCCCGGTGGTCATCGTGCGCGAGTTCCCCATCTCGGCCGAGGTATACCAGCGGAGGTGTCCCCAGGGCATTTGCACAACGCGATTGTCGGCGTGGCGATTGACTTGGGAGACACCGACCATGGGGCCGGGGACGGAGATACCCTTGGCGGGTACGTCGATCTTGGCGGTCCAGGCGATGGCGTTGACGAGGAGTTGGCGGAGATTGGGTTCGTCGAGGGCCTTCGTGTAGTGGGCGCCGGTGAAGCCGAAGGCACGGCCGCCATCCGCCCGCTCAAACGCCCAGCCTACCGTGTGCGCACCGCGGGGCGGCGGATTGGCCGCCTGCTTCTTGGCGTCACTCCACTTCGGCGTGAGCGTGGTGCGGAGGATCGGCGTGACCTTGGCGCCGGGCGCGAAGACGAGGGTCGGGTAAAATTCGTCGTCGAGGGCGATGGGGCCGACACCGGCCGCGACGGGATGCGTGGCGGCGACCAGTTCGAGGGACACCTTCTCCGTGGTACGGTCAACCATGCCGTCGCGTTTCGCGCCGAGCCAGTCGGTGAGCGGGACGGTCTTGTTGCCGGGCGGCAGCGTCGAGGCCTGGTGGAGCGCGATGAGTCCGGAACCGGCGGCCATGAGCTGCTGCAATTTCGCGATGCGCGCAGGCTCGAGCAGCGGCGGAGGAGTCTCCTGCACACCGTCGAAGTAGAGGAGCACGGTCGAGGCGCCGTCGAGGACCGTGAGGTCGGCCGGGAAACCGCCGGTGTAGGTGAGAACATCGGCGTGGGCAAACGCGGGCGATGCCTTCAGCCACGAGGCGATGATCGGAATGCCATTGGGATAGTCATGCTCGCCGGGGCCGTGACTCTTCGCTCCGCCGACGAGCACTATCTTCTTGGCGAGTGCGGGGGACTTCGTGGCGGTCGCGCCCAAATTCGGCGCGGGTGCAGCAGGCTGGGCGGAGACCACAAGGGAGGCGAATAGAGCGGCGCCGTACGCGGCGAAGGAGCGGAGGGATGGGATCATGGAGGGGAGGCTAAGGATTGAGCCGGGGGAGGCAGCATCAGAAAAGTGAGCAGGTCTTTCAGGCCCTGCGGACCAAGCGCCTGATCAAACCCGGGGGGCATGAGGGAAACCGACAAGGCGGTCATCGCAACAAGCTCGTGTTTTGGCAGGGTGCGCGGTGTGCCGCCTGCCACCGCGATGAGGACGGAGTCGGCATTCTCCTCAAGCAACACGGCTGCTATCTCCTCTCCGTTCGTCAGCTTGAACGTGTAGCCAACGTGGTCCGGATTGATCGTGGCACTGGGAGCGACGATATCCTGCACGACCGAGGCGTAATCGCGGAACTGGAGATTTGAAAGATCGGGTCCCACGCGCGAACCTTCGCTGTTCAACCCATGGCACATCGCGCACAGAGCAAAGAGCTGTTTGCCCTTGTGCCAGTCGCCGCCGGCAAGTTCGGGAGGCGGTGCGGGTCGGATGGCCGGGGGGGATGGCTCCGCCCATGGCACCAGTACGCGACGGAGCGGGAGCGCACGAGGTCGGTCGTCCTCGACCGTTGTCCAGAACACATGGAGACGCGTTTCGCCGGGGCCGGTCGGCAAGGTCAGTTCGATCGGAACCCACTCGCGCTCACGGGGAATGTGACGCAGGAGCCGTGTGGTGTTCCCGGTGGTCTCGGTCGCGGGCGCCCCGGCATCGCCGGAAAAAGCCAGCCTGGGCGCGGAGCCGTCTGCCGCAACGAAGGCCACCGTGACCTTCTCGGCCGGCAGCGTGAAATCGAGACGCTCGCCGGGTTGCACGGCCGGCCGCAACATGCTCCAGAGATCGAGCTGGCCGCGGAGGGTGAGCAATCCCGGGCGCGCAAGCAGCGACCACAATCTCGCGTGTTCGGCACTTGCCGCAGTGATTTCCCGCGAAACCTGCAGATCGAAATGCGGCAGCCAGCCAGCCCACGTGTCGCGACCGTCGGCGGAAGTCCAGATTGCCGCCACGCCACCGAAGTCGCCTCCGATGCTCACCACCGGCTGTTGGAGCGATTCGCCGTCTACCGGAGCGGGCTGCGTCCAGCCCTCCAGATCGAACGAACTTGGGAGCGCCGTTCGGCGCGACGCCGTTTCGACGATGAGCGTGCGCCGGTCGGCACTCGCCCGCGCTGCGACTACGGGAATGCGATGGCGGGGGGAGTTTTGCTGATCCTTGACGGCACGGTATCCGGGACGAAACGTCTCGAAGCGGTCCCCTTCGCGAACGAAGCTCCCCTCGGACACGGTCAGCCGGGTGGAGAGACCGTCGATCACCGCGAAAGGGACCGGAGCGTCGAACGCGATGCGCCACTCGGTCGGGCTCGCGGCATAGGCCACCACGGGCGTCGCCATCGTGGTGTCGCTGCGGGAAATCTTGAAAAGCCGGCCTGTGCCGGTCGCTCCCGTGCCCCAATCCGGCGGCCCGCTGTGCACGCTCACGACGAGGTCGCCACGCGGGGAGACACATTGATCGATGGTGAGCCAGCCAAGCGCGGCCACGATCTGGGTGTGACCCACGTAGCCGGACGGTGTCTTTACGAGTTTGGTCCGGCAGAGCTTGCCGCGCGCTTCTCCGGCGACCAACGCATCACCGCGCCACCACGCAGGCCCAAAGACCGGCCCCTGGTTGACCGGTTCGTTGAAGAAGAGACCGCAGGTGCTCTGGTGCTGGGGGCCGTAGTCAACGACGCTTGGTTCATCGATGACGCGCGGCAGGTGCTTCGGATGTCGCGGGGGAAACCCGTAGTGCCGGCCCCGCTCCAGGTGCAGCAACTCGTCGAAGGGGTTGCCATTGGGCATCCACGTGGCGCCCTCCTGATCCGTGGCAAAGAGATCGCCTGCGGCATTGAAGGCCATGCCAAATCCAGCGCGAATCCCGGTGGCCACGATCTCGCGCCGCGAAAGGTCAGGGGGCATTCGCAGGAGCGCGCCTCGCTCGCTGGTGATCTGGTAACCGGCAACCCCGTTCTCCAGCAAGTATTCGTTCTGTGAATTGGCGGCACCGAGGCCGAAATAGAGGTTCTGCTCCGCATCGAGGGCGATGCCCACGGTATCGGTCGCTCCGCCGGGAAAGCGCTTCGGCATCTCCCAGTCGGTAGCGACCGTGACTTCCTTGTCAGCCCGGTCATCGCCATCGGTGTCGACTTCGAGCACAAGAGCACCTTTGCGCGCGATGAAAACGCCGTAGCCGTGGCGGTATCCGGGGGGCGTGAGCAGGAAGTTGAGCGAGAGATGCTGGCGCGGCGGTTCATAGAAGATCTCCGCCTTGTCCTCGAGACCGTCGCCGTCAGAATCGGTCAACAGGTAAACCTTGCCGCTGAAACTGAGGGCGACGAGTTTGCCGTCGGCGCGGTAACGCACCGCGTTGAGATTGGGCAGCGCAAGTGGCAGCGCACGGACGGCGAAGCCCGGCACCAGCATTTGCACATCCGTCACTCCGGGCCCGCCGGCCGGACCCGCCGGGCGCGGCTTCTCAGGATGGGGCTGGGCACGAAGCGAAAGAGTCACCCACGCGGCCAGGCAAAGCCGATACACTTTTTCCCACCGATGAAGCATGCGCGTCCGAGGCATGGCGTTAGCTACGGTCCCAGGCGTGCTCCAACCGTGGTCAGTTCGTTGAAGCGTCCGAGCGGCTGGCGCGCGCTCCAAAGGATCCCACGGAACACCAGCAGCCGGTAAAGGGGATCATCATGGGTCCAGGTACTGTGACCGGGCAGACACACGAACACGCGGCCCCGGCCACTCTCGCGCGACCACACCTGCGGTGCGGCACCTCCGGGTTCAGCCGAGGTCGCCAGCACGGACCAGCCTTCCAGGCTGCCGCTCAATTCGGAATAGGTTTCGTCGGCGAACGCCACCGTCCGATCCATCGGAAACCCCGCGGTGACTTCATGGGGCAAAAAATGGAGCGAGGTCTTTCCGTATCGGACCTTCCCTTTCTTGTCTCCCGTATAGAGACCCGTCCTTCGGCCGAGTTCGGGCCTGTCCACGAACGCGTTGATGCTGAAATGCAGGAACACCAACCCTCCTCCCCGGGTGAGGAACGCGTCGAGGTCGGCACCTTTGGCCGCATCCCAGGCGGGATTGTTGTGGTAGGACACAACCACATCAGCGCGCTGCCACTGGTCGGCAGTCGGCCAGCGGTCGGCGGGTTCGATGACAATGCCCGGAGATAATCCGAGGAGGTGGACCCAACGATCCCGCCAGAGCGGGTAGTCGTGAAGTCCGGTCCGAAGGTGAGCCTGGTCCTTCTCCGCGGCACAAAGGACGATATGGAGAGGTTTGGACAAACCGGTCACCGAGCCGTCGGGTTCCGGGATGGCCCGCAACGCCGCTTCAAACTCGACCCGATCGCGCGGCGGGGGTGGATTCGGCAGCATCAGGGGAGCCGGCTCAAGACCGCTGACACGGGGATTTTCTTCCCTCGGACCCGCGCCGGAAAGGGCACCGGCACCGCGTGCGGGCGTGTAGAGGCAAATCGTGACAACTAGGAAACGAGTCACGATCAGAATCATGGTTCAGTGTTGGTTGCAGGGATCGTCAAGAGATACGCCATAAGGTCGCGCAGTTCGCCGGCCGTGAGGGCTTTGTCCAGGCCTGCGGGCATGAGGGAAACCGTCATGGGCTCGGTTCGGGCGATGTCCGACTTCTTCAGCTTGGCAACCGCACCGCCGGGCTGCGCAATCTGGAGCTCGTAGGCGGATTCACCCAGGCGCGTGCCGACATAGGTGTCACCCTGCTTCATCGTAATGATGTAGCCTACCCCATCCGGGTTGATCGCGGCATTGGGATCGGCGATGTCACGGAGCACGCTCGCGTAGTCGCGATGGACAAGATTGCCGAGTTCCGGGCCGACACGCTTTCCCTCGCCTCTGAACTCGTGGCACGTGGCGCAGGCGGCCTTTCCACGAAACAGGGCCCGGCCGGCTTTCCAGTCGGCTCCGGCCAGTTCCGCGATCATCCGCGGCGCCAAATCGCGGGTTCCAGGTCGTGCAAACGGCACCAGGAAACGCCTCGTCCCGAGGGCACGTGGGCGGAGATCACGTTTCGTGTGCCAGGATACATCGAGACGGGTGGCGGGAGTCGCCACCGAAAGCACTACAGGGATCCAGGCGTTCTCTGCGGTGCCCTCGACGGTCATCCTTGCCTCGTGGTTGCCGGGATGTTCGACGGCAGCTGCCGGCGCCTCGAGCCGGATCGCGGCATCACTCGTAAAAACCACCGTCACCGTCTCGGGATCCGGCAAGTAGTCCAGGTGCGATCCAGGCTGGGTGGCGGGCTGAAGCATCTGCCAGAGATCGAGCTTCGCGCGCAAGGTCAGCGTTCCCGGAGTTGCGACGCAACGCCAGAGCTCCTCGTGCGCGGCGCTGGCCTGGGTGAACACACGCGCCGCGGCAAAGTCGGCATGTGGCAGCCAGCCGCTCCACCGATTGCCTTGGGTAGACTGCCACGTCGAACTGAGGCCTGAGAGATCATGGTCGACATCGAGACGGTCGGTCACGGCCACGGCATAGCGAACTGCAGAGGTACGCGATGCTGTGCTGAAATGCAGGCTGCGCCGGTCGGCCGCAAGGTGGGCCGACTTCACCGCGACGGCACCACGGACTTCGTTCTGCTGCGCCTTCAGGACCGCATATCCCGGACGCATGACTTCGAGGCGGTCGGCGGCGGCGACAAAACGGCCGGAATCGATCGTGGTCCGGGCCGCAGCATCGGACCACGCGGTGCTGTCAAGCGGCCGGTCAAACGCCACGACGGTCTCCGTTTCACTCGCCGGCCACACCAGCACGGGCTGCGGCGCCGCGCGATCGGTGTAGCTGATCTTCAACAGGCGGCCTTCCCCAGACGGGCCGTTGCCCCAGTCTGGGGCACCGGTATGGCAGCAAATGACAAGGTCTCCTTGCGGGGAAATGGCGCAATCAACCGCGAGCAGGTCAAGTGCGACGATGAGGTCGGTGCGAGCCACGTATCCAGCGACAGTCTTGGCCAGCTGCGTCCGCCAGAGCTTTCCTCTCGATTCACCGGTGATCAACGCGTTGTCGGCCCACCACTCCGGACCAAGGCGGCCTCGACCGGGCGCGGGACCGTTGAAGCGGAAACCGCAGGTGCTTTGGTGCTGTGGGGCAAAGTCCCAGACGCTCGGCTCGTCAATGACGTCCGGCAGATGCACGGGATGTCGTGGCGGGAAGCCGTAGTGCCGGCCGGTCTGGAGGTGGAGCAGTTCGTCGAGCGGATTGCCGTTTGGCACCCAGGTGGCGCCTTCTTGATCGGTGCCGAAGAGGTCGCCGTGGCGATTCCACTGGAGTGACATGACGTAACGGAGGCCGCTGGCGAGCTGCTCGACTCTCCCGTCGGGTGCAATTCGCAGCAGGCAGCCGCGACGTTTGTCAGTCGCGTAGTGGTTCACGCCGGTTTTCTCGTCAGTCCAGTAGGGATTTCGATAGGCTGCGCTGCCCATCGTCAGGTACAGCGCGCCGTCGGGACCAAAGGCGAGGGCCATCGCAGTGTCGACTCGGCGGCGCAGCAGGTAACTCGCCTTGGCCAGTTCGGGATCATCGAAACCGGTGGCGAACACCTCACGTGTCTCCGGGACACCATCGCCATCACGATCGCGAAACCGGATGACCTCACCCGAAAGGACAAAATAGGGTTCGCCGTCCCTGACCGCGACCCCGAGGGGATAGTTGGCACTGGGTTTGTCCGAGAACGTGTCGACTCTGTCCTCAAGTCCGTCGCCATCGGTGTCACGCAGCACGTGAAACCGCCCGTCATAACCTCCGGCAAAGAGACGGCCGTCGGGGGCGTACTCGATGTTGTTGAGGCTGGTGAGCTGCACCGGGAGCTCGCGAATCGTGAAGCCAGGTACGAGCATGTGCGCGGCGGGGCGTCCGGCGGCGACGGAATCGGCCACACCGGTGAAGGAGGTACCCAGCAACAGCAGGAGAAAGCCGAATTTCAAGGAGCGCGGGGTGTAGAGACCGTTTTCCCCATCGCCGCGAGCAGTTCACGCGCGCAGGCGGCGGCGAACACGGGATCGTTCACCGTGGTCTCAAGTTCGACGATCGGGATGTCGCGGCGGAGGTGTTGTTTGATCGCGCCGAAGAGCGCCGCATCGGCGATGGGATCATGGAACGCCCCGCCCGGTTCGCTGATCACGCTGATGGCGCGCAGCGGAAGCAGGACGGTCACGGGCCCCGCGGAAAGGTTGGCCTTTTCCGCGAGGATGCGGCCAAGCTCGGTGCACTCCGCAGGCGTGGTGCGCATGAGCGTGACCTGCGGGTTGTGCGGATAAAATTTGCGGCCGGCGAACTTTGCGGGCACGGTCTCGGGCGCGCCGAAGTTCACCATGTCGAGACAGCCCGGCGTAATGATCGCGGGAACGCCGCGGCGGGCGGCGGCCTCAAGGCGCGTGGGTCCGGCGTTGAAGACGCCGCCCACCAGTTCGTCGGCCCACTCGGTCGTGGTGAGGTCGAGCACGCCGGCGACGAGACCAGTCTCGATCAGCGATTCCATCGTGCGGCCGCCCGTACCGGTGGCGTGAAAGACAAGCACCTCGTAGCCGGCGGCCTCGAGGATCTTGCGGGCGTGTTCGACGGCCTGGGTCGTGTTGCCGAACATCGAGGCGACGATGAGGGGCTTCGCGACGGACGCGTCGGCAGCCGTTGACGAAACGGCTGTCACCATGCCGGCGATCGCGCCGGCGGCCTCGGTGAAGATCTTTCGCGAGATGCGGTTGAGCCCGGCGACATCGACGATGCTCGGGATCATCACGATATCCTTCACGCCGACGTAGGCGGCCACGTTGCCGCTGGCCGCGGTGGAGACCATCACCTTGGGAAAACCCACCGGCAGCGCGCGCATCGCGGCCGTGCCGATGGCAGTGCCTCCGGTGCCGCCGAGCGAGATCGCACCATGGATTTTACGGGCGGCGGCAAGGTGTGCGAGGAAGACGGGCGCGGCCTGCGCAAGCGCGGCGATCATCGCCCCGCGGTCCTTCCGGGCTGAGAGCGCGGGTAGATCCGTGCCGGTGACGGCGGCTACTTCTTCACGGGTGACGTCGGGTGTCACCTGCGGCGCGCCGAGACCGCCCACGTCAATCAGCAGCGTGGCGTGGCCCTGCGCGCGGATGGCCGCGGCGACAAAGGCATGCTCGTGTCCCTTGGTGTCGAGCGTGCCGAGGACGGCGATGGTCTTGCCGCTCGTGCTCATATGGCGATTTTCTTCGTGGGCTTGCCAGTCCGGAGCGTGAGGGACGTGAACCGTTTCACCTCGGCGGTCAGCGCCTTCTCAGTCGGCAGCCGTTCCATTGAACTCGCGCCATAGAAGCCGTCGAGCCCCGTGCAGGACTCGATCATGAACCTGGCATCGTCCGGCGAAGCGATCGGGCCGCCGTGGCAAAGGACCATCACATCGGCCCGCTCACCCTTGGCCGTGTCGATGATCGCCTGCACTTCACCGACACACTGCTGCAACGTCTTCGCCGTCTGGGCTCCAATTGAACCCGAGGTGGTCAGGCCCATGTGCGCCACAATGATGTCAGCACCCGCGTTCGTCATCGCCTTCGCCTCGCCGGGGTTGAAGACATACGGCGTGGTCAGAAGATCGAGTGCGTGGGCCGCGGCGATCGTCTCGACCTCAAGCTGGTAGCTCATCCCGGTCTCCTCCAGGTTGGCGCGAAACGTGCCGTCGATCAGTCCGACGGTGGGAAAGTTTTGAATACCCGCAAAGCCCAGTGACTTCAGCTCACCCAGGAAATGCTCGCGCAGCATGAAC
Organism: Opitutaceae bacterium; assembly: GCA_046346755.1. Lineage (GTDB taxonomy): Bacteria > Verrucomicrobiota > Verrucomicrobiia > Opitutales > Opitutaceae > UBA6669. The sequence goes on from JAXMHM010000035.1 coordinate 55,956, forward strand.
GGATCCGTGCCGTTGACGCCAGCGATCACCGGTGTGTGTTTCACCGCGGTGATCACCTCCCGGGCCATCTCCTTAACGATCTCGTTCGCATTGCCATAGGCAAGCAGGCCGCTGAGCGAGCCGCGTCCCGCCATCCGATAACGTCCCGAATTATAGATGACGATGAGGTCGACACCACCCGCCTCCTCGCATTTCGCGGAAATTCCAGTGCCGGCTCCGGCGCCCACGAGGCACTGGCCAAGCGCCAGCTTGGCGCGCATGGACTTGAGCAGGGCGGAACGGGTGAAGACAGGGCTGCGCATATAGAATAAGGCAAAGGGGGGGCGGCAAATTACAGCAGGGTGAATACCGGAAACCGTCCATTTTCGTTAAGCCGTTGCCCACAATGGTTTTGATTACGCAATTATCCTACCGGGGCGGACACGGTGTTTACTTCCAGGCTGGATTTGGGCCAAAAACTATCCACTAGGTACCCAGTCGTATCCACCCCCATGCCCCAGGAGAATTCCCTCCTTTCGCTTTTCGACCGCCAACGCGCCTCGACCGATCGTCTCCTCGCGGTCGTAGCGGGATCGGGTCAGATCGCCCGGTGCGCGGTGGAGGCTGGAGCCGACTTTCTTCTCGTACTGAGCGCCGGCGCCTACCGGACCCTGGGCGCGGGTTCGCTGGCCTCGTTTCTCGCGTACGGCAATGCGAACGATCAGACGGAGGCCCTTCTGCGCCAGCAGATTCTACCCACCTGCGGGACCCTCCCGGTCGTTGCCGGGGTCTTTGCGAGTGACCCCACCCTGTCACTCGAGCAACGCTTCGCGGTGCTGCGTAGCCTGGGAGTTTCCGGGATCACGAACTGGCCGGCCGTGGGTTTCGTCGACGGGGTCATGCGCCGTGCCATGGAAGCGGAGGGCGCCGGGGTGGAAAGCGAAGTGCGGATGTTGAGCGCTGCCGCCAAGGCAGGATTCGCAACCCTCGGCTTCGCCCTGGAACCGGAGGCGGCACAGGCGTTCGCTTCCGCGGGTGTCGACGCATTGGTGCTGAACTTGGGACTCACGCGGGAAGTCGACGACGTCCACGAGCGCCGCGACCAATTGCAGCAAGCCCTCGTGCAGCTCCGGGCCATGCAAAAGGCTGGTCGGGGCACCGGTCGCAATCCCGTCATGCTCGCCTTCTGTGGACCCGCTACCACTCCGGCCGATCTTGAGCAGATCCTGCGGCACGCGGACGTGTCCGGCTACGCGGGCGGCAGTGTGTTTGAACGACTGCCCGTGCGCGAAAGTGTCACCGCCACCCTGAGTCACTTCAAGAGCGCCGCCACCTCGGCCGCCGGAGAGCGGCGCAGCGAAGGGCTGGGCGACATGGTGGGAGGGAGTGAGGGCATGCGCGCGGTCTTTCGGTTGATTGAACGCGTTGCACCCCGCGACGTGAACATCGTCATCGAAGGTGAGTCCGGAACCGGCAAGGAATTGGTCGCCACCCTGCTGCACCGGCTGAGTCCACGTGCACCCCATGCCTTCGTCACGCTGAACTGCGGCGCCATCACCGAATCGCTCCTCGAAAGCGAGCTGTTCGGTCACGAAAAAGGCGCATTCACGGGCGCCCACCGCCGGCGCCTGGGAAAATTCGAGCTGGCCCATCGCGGCACGCTCTTTCTCGATGAAATCGCCGACCTGAGTCCCCACGCGCAGGTCTCGCTCCTCCGCGTCCTGCAACAGCGGGAGATCACTCGAGTCGGGGGAGAGCAGTCCTTGCCGGTCGACGTCAGAATCGTTTCGGCTTCGCACCAGAATCTGGCCGAGTGTGTCCAGCAGGGCCGCTTCCGGACCGACCTCTACTACCGCCTCAACGGCCTGACACTGAACATTCCCCCGCTGCGCGAGCGGGTCGACGACATCGAAACGCTTGCGGATGCCATCCTTCGTCGGCTCTGCCTGCAGTGGAATCTAAAGCCGCGCAAACTGTCCTCGACTTTTCTCGCCCAGCTCAAGCGCCACGCCTGGCCGGGAAACGTGCGTGAACTCCAGCACGTCCTCGGTCAGGCAGTCCTGCTCGAGGAATCGCGAACCCTGGTCGGTCATCACTTCATCCCCACCAGCGCTCCAGCCCGCTCCCAGTCCGCCAATCGCCACTCCGCAACACCCCTCTCAATCCCCGACGCACCGGCACCCACTTCCCGGCGCGAACGAGCTCCTGCCGCGCTGCGAGACGCCGATGGCAACAAGAGCGTCAGCGCACGCAGCCTCGGCCTGACGCGCAAGTCACTCTACGCCTCGCTCGCCAGAACGTAGGAGTTTCCACCACCTCGAAGGGGCACGGTCTCACCGCGAGGCTGGTGCCTAACGCAGCCTCCGGGCCCCGTCCTGCCGACCTCGCGAGAAGTCGGTTCGGCCAGCATCCGTGACCGCTGCCGCCCAGGAGCGGCTTGGGGGACGCGGCCGGCGAATGTGTTTACAGAATGGTTACTCATTGACCGGAGTGGACATCCAACCTGGTGACAGATGGTAAACACATTCTCGCTCCGCGCAGGGTGGCGAAATATCTTCAGCATCTGAAAGTCAACTACTAGGACAGCCTTTCACCGAGGTGGCACCCTCAGTGCTAGGAGTGGTTTCCTCTGTCCCCCACCGGCTGCTCCCCCGGCCCGGCCGCCCAGAACCCCTGTACCCTGCTCCGCCTGGAACCCCCGGGCATTGTCTGTCATGAAACCACTCAACGCCATTTCCTCAGCGTCGGTCTCCTGGTCGCTGCCTGGACTCTTGTCACTCTCGGATTCCTCGAGCCGAAAGTGATCACATGGATCACGTTTCTGACCTGGGCCTCTTCTATGCCGCCGGGGCCGGCCCGGGCGGTCTGGCAAAGAGCGTCGCCGGAGGAGCGGTGGGCGCACTTGTCTCGGCGCTGGTGGTCTGGCTCAACGGCCTCCTCGGTGGGGGCATGCACGGCCCTGGGCCGGCCCTCTTCGCGGTGCTCCTCGGCGCGCTCGGCTGGATCCTCTGCCGCGTCTCGCAGGCATCATTGCTCGGGGTCACCTCGCCAACTTCATCGGCGCCGCGCCTTCTTTGGCGCAGGTGCGCCCCTCGGCGTCGGACTCGCCTGGGTGCTGCTTTCCCTCGTCTGCGGCGCTGTCATGGGCTGCTCTCCCAGCGGCTCTCGCTTCTCGGTTCTCCTCGGCCACGCGTGAATCGCTCTGCCATGAACTTCCACTACCTTGCACTGCCCCCCGGCGCTCCGCCGGCTCGCCTTCCTCTCGCTCGTCGCCGCATTCCTTCTCGCCCCGGGACTTGCCCCGGCCCAATCCTCCTCCGCTCGCGAGGCATCTCCGCCTGCAACTGCAGGCACGGTCACCGGTCGTATTTATAATCCTTCGACGGGTGAATACGTTCGCAACGCCGAGGTGGCCGTGGAGGGTTCCGGCCAGTCAACCTTCTCCGGGGATGGCGGTCATTTCGTTCTGACCGGCGTGCCTCCGGGGGAGGTGACCGTCACGGTGCGCTACACAGGTTACGTGGCCGAATCCGTTCGTCTGGTGGTCGCGCCGGCTGCAACCACCCGTGTGGACGTGAATCTCACGGCCAGCCTTGCCTCACGCGCCGGAGATACGGCGATCAAGCTCGCGGAATTCAACGTGTCCGCCGAGCGCGAGGGCAACGCCAAGGCGATCATGGAGCAGCGGCGGAATCTGAACATCAGCACCTCGGTGGCGTCCGACGTGTTTGGCGACGTGGCCCAGGGCAATGTCGGTGAGTTCCTGAAATACCTCCCTGGGATCGATGTCGACCAGTCGGGCGTCGCCTGCTCGCCGATGCTGGGCGGACTCGACCCGCAATATGTCGGGGTCGCCGTGGACGGCGTGAAGCTCGCCAGCGCCGACGCATTCGTCGCCTACGGCAACACCGACAACGCCACCGCGGCAGTGCCTCGCGTTCCGTGGGGTTCGAGGCCAAGCGTGGTGCTCAGCGGCATTGAATCCATTGAAATCAGCCGCACCCTGAGCGCCGACATGGACGCCGACGGCCTGCCGGGCGGATCAACCTGAAGACCAAACGCGCCTTCGACCGCAAGGGCCGTCGCATCAGCTACCGTGTGGGCATGGGCATCAACTCGGCCGATTTCACGCTGCGCAAGACTCCCGGGCCGGAGGACCGCGACTCCTACAAGGTCACGCCGAACCTGCAGTTTGGGTATTCCGAGTCGTTTCTCGACAACCGGCTCGGCGTATTGATCAACGTCACGCCCGGAACTACCTGCGTTCGGACGTGATCAGCACGACATTCAATCGAACAACGACCGCGACCGATCCGCGGCCCCTCGTGCTGTCGAGCATCAACTTCCAGTCCGGTTCGAGTTTTGACAGCAACAATGGAGCAACCTTGACCGTGGGACTACAAGGCGACCTCCAGTCTCGTGCTAGGTCTGGGGGTGATCGTCAATGGGTACGAGACCCGGTTCCGGCAGCCGGTCCTCAGTTTCAGCACCTCGACCAACAACACCGTCGCCGCGACCGGCCGTTCCACGGTGCAGGGCGACGGAATCACCACGGTGCAGACCGGCGGCGGCGCAGCCAACACCTCCCGGACGATCAACCACGGCGGGGGCGCCGCCAGTAAGAACACCCGGACCGCCACCTACACGCCTCAGTTTGAGTACACCGCCGGACCGCTTCAGTTGAAGGGCATTGGATCCTACTCCAAGTCATTCAATGACTACGAAACCCTGGAGCGGGGCTTCACCCGGGTGGAAACGGTTAATGCCATCACGGCGGACTGGGTCGCCACCCGTCCCAGCCCGACGTCCTACGAGTGGACCATCCGGCAGCTGTCCGGGGCCGACTGGGGTGACGTGAACAACTACAAAAATCCCCGGATGAACGGAGAGGGCCGCACCGTCACCGACGAGATCTACAACGGTCAGCTCGATGGTCGTCTCAAACTGCCGTGGGGCACGGCCATGGTGCTGAAGTTCGGCGGCAAGGTCAACGAGCAGCTCAGGAAGTCCGACAACACCACGCCGTATCAGGTATGGTCGTACAATGGACCCGAGGGCGGGCCGAATGGGAGCTGGGGATTCCTCCCCTCGCCGAGAAAATTCAGCCTGGATTCGATGAACACCCCGCACATCGAGAACATGCCGGTGCTGGTGAACCGGGACGCCATCGGAGGATTGTTTCGCAACCGTCCCGAACTCTTCACTAACATTGCCACGGCCGAGAACTACTACCAGGCATTCGTTCAGAACAAACGCGACCTTCGCCAGGTGGTATCCGCCGCCTATGGCCTGATCGAAACCCGGCTGGGCCCGGTCCAGGTTCAGGGCGGTCTGCGCCACGAGACCACGCTGACGCAGACAAAGGAGTGGGATCCGTACACCGCGGCTCAAGTCGCCGCGGCCGGGTTTCCCATCTCCACCACCACCCGCCGTGCTTCCACGATTCCCGGCATCCAGTACCAATTTCTCTCGAAGCCTCGTACCACCCGCGAGGGTGACTATGAGGAGTGGTTTCCCAGCATTAGCGGAAAGTACAATCTCGGACGGTCCATTGCGATCCAGGCCGGCTACAACCGGGCCATCTCCCGCCCTCCGATCAACGCACTCAGCGGGGTCTGGGTGATCAATGACAGCGCCCTGACCGTCAGCGCGCCCAATCCGGATCTCAAGCCGGAGATCTCCGACAATCTGGTGGCAAGGCTGGCGTACTACTTTGAACCCGTCGGCAGTTTCACATTCCAGGTGTCGCAGAACACGATCTCGAATCTGGCGGTTTCACGTGAGTACACCGCAGAAGAGTTTGGATACGGCAATGACCCGCAGCTGAGCAGCTACACCTTCATCTCCACGACCAACAACTCCACCCAGGACGTCCGGTTCCGCAGCCTTGAGCTGGGCTACAACCAAGCTCTGTCGTTCCTGCCTGGTTACTTGAGCGGCTTGAATGTCAGCCTTGCGTACACCCGCCTCTATTCCAACGCCCGCCGTCCGGGGCGCGTGCCACATCGCGCCAGCGCCAATCTGGGCTGGGCCCATGGCCGGTATAGCATCCGTGCGGGAGCAGTGTGGAGCAATGCGACGCCCTGGACCAATACCTACGGGCGTTGGCGGCCCGACGAACTCAAGGTGGACCTGAGTGGCGGCTACCGGATCAACCAGCGCTCCAGCCTCTTCTTCCAGGCGCGCAATCTCACCAACCGGCCCCTGATCGTTTACGACGGCGCCATCGAAGGGACAGCTGGTGCCGTGTCACGCGTCGTCAACGCCGGTGTACTATGGCAGTTCGGAGTGAAGGGTGAGTTTTAGTCCAAGGACGGCCCGCGCGCGCCATCTCGCTGACCACAGCCCCGCCGCAGCCCTTCTTGATCCGCAGCGGGAGCGGCGCGACCGACCCCTTCTGGAGGCGCCGTGCCGAACAGGAGGCGGTTCGCGCCGGCCTCGTCAAGCATGCGGCTTGCGAAAAAGCCGGCCGTGGTGACGCTCGTCTTCGGATGAAACTGCTCTCGATCATCGCGTGCCCCGCGTACTTGGCCTTGAGTCTCTTCACAACAGGCCACGCCTCAGAGGTCACCTACGACCTGGTGATTTACGGCGGCACCTCGGCCGGAATCGCGGCTGCGGTCCAGGCCAAACGCATGGGGAAAACCGTGGTCGTCATCGAGCCGTCCCTTCGCGTCGGGGGGCTGACCACCGGTGGGCTCGGCCAGACCGATATCGGCAACAAGGCGGCCATTGGCGGAATTGCCCGGGAGTTTTACCAGGCCATCAAGCGACACTACGACCGTCCTGAGGCCTGGAAATGGCAGACGGCGCTGGAGTACAGCGACGGTGGGCAATCTCGCACCCTGCCGGGCGACGACGCCCGCTGGACATTCGAACCCAGCGCCGCGCTCTCCGTGTTTCAGGGCTGGATCGCCGACCTCGGGCTCGAAGTCGTCTACGGTGAGCGACTCGATCGCGCCTCCGGAGTCGCCCGCACCCCGACGGCCCCGCCAAGCATCGAGTCCATTCGCATGGAATCGGGCCGCTTGTTCCGCGGGCGCATGTTCATCGACGCCACCTACGAGGGCGATCTGCTGGCCGCCGCCAAGATCTCCTACACCGTCGGACGCGAGGCCAATGCCCAGTACAACGAGACCCTCAACGGTGTCCAGGTCGCGCAGGCCAAGTACCACCAGCTGGCCAAGGGTATCAGTCCCTACCTCAACCCTGCCGATCCCTCCAGCGGACGGCTGCCCCATCTCGATCCGGAGGGCCCGGGTGGAGACGGGAGCGCCGATCGACGCGTCCAGGCCTACTGTTTTCGCATGTGCCTGACCGATCATCCCGACAACCGGATCCCGTTTCACAAGCCGGAAGGTTACAACGAGCTGTGGTACGAACTGCTTTTCCGAAACTACGAGGCGGGCGAAACGGGCCAGCCTTGGATCAATTCCCCGATGCCGAATCGCAAGACCGACACGAACAATCGTCTCGGATTCTCCACGGACTTCATCGGCCAGAACTACGCGTATCCAGAAGCCAGTTATGCCGAGCGCGAAACGATCGTCGCCCGGCACCGCCTCTACCAGCAAGGGCTGATGTGGACTCTTGCCAACCATCCCCGCATCCCCGAAAAACTACGCAAGGAAATCTCGCGCTGGGGCATGAGCAGAGACGAATTCGTTGAGGGCCAGGGTTGGCAGGATCAGCTCTACATCCGCGAGGCGCGCCGGATGATCGGCGCCCACGTCATGACCCAGCACCACTGCCAGGGACGCGAGGTCGCACCGGATCCGGTGGGGCTGGCCGCCTACACCATGGACTCGCACAACATCCAGCGCTACGTCGACGCCCATGGCCACGTCCGCAACGAGGGAGATGTCCAGGTGGGTGGCTTTCCACCGTACCCCATCGGTCTCGGCTCGATCGTGCCCCGCGAATCGGAATGCACCAACTTGCTTGTTCCCGTGTGCCTGTCGGCAACCCACATCGCCTACGGCAGCATCCGCATGGAACCGGTCTTCATGGTCCTGGCTCAGTCGGCCGCCACCGTCGCCAGCCACGCCCTCGACGAAAAAGTTCCCGTTCAAAAAGTCGACCGGCAGCGGCTGCACGCTCGCCTCACCGCCGACAAACAGGTGCTGGCCTGGACTGCTCCCAAGAAACCGTAATCGGATTCTCCTCGGCGGCCCGTTCGCCGCCGCAACCCGACTCCGGGCGTCAAGACACCCGCTCCCGCGGCGAAAAGCGCAGGCGGTATTCAAGGGGGCGCAGTCCGGTCTCGGCGCGGAACGCCCGGGTGAAGTGGCTCTGGTCGTAGAAGCCGCAGTCGAGTGCGATCTGGCCCACGGGGTCCAATGTCGCCTCCAGGCGGCGGCGAGCCATGATGAGCCGCACGCGAAGGAGGTAATCGCCCACACTCATCCCGAAAAGGCGCCGGAATTCGCGCTGGAGCTGGCTGGGCGAGAGGTGGGTTCGCGTGGCGAGGTCGGCCACCGCAATCGGCTCGCCGTAATGGGCCAATACATACTCGCAGGCCCGCGTCAGTCGCTGGTAGTCTCCCGGAGCGCTTCCGGCCTGATCGTAGGGCAGCATCACCCCGGCCACGCCCATCACGGCTCCTTTGCGCCCAATGACCGGAAACTTGCTCGTCACATACCAACGGGGCGTGCCATCCCGGCCCCGCACCAGCCAGACTTGATTAATCATCGGTTTCCGGCCTTCCATCACCCTCCGATCCTCCTCCACGTACTGCGCGGCCATCGCCGGGGGGTGAAAGTCAAAGTCGGTGCGCCCCAGCATGCCATCCCCCTCGCAGCCGTGCATCCTCGCAAGGCTGCGGTTGACCTTCACAAACCGATGCTGGCGATCTTTGACGAAGAGATAGACCTCCGGCAGCACCTCGAAGAGATCCGTAAACACCTGCGGTTCCTTCACCCGGGCAAAGAAGTCCTCGGTCAGGGTCAGTTTCGGGGGCGTCACCATGCGCGTTTATTACAAAAACCCGCGTCGCCCGTCAAAGCCGCAATCTGCGCTCTGTGGCACACTAGAGGGGATGCCCCGCTGTCTCGTGTCCCCCCTGACCGTCCTGATCCTGGCGGTCGTCCCGTCCGTTCGCGCCGCCGAACCGGCTCCGCTGGAGTTCAATCGCGACATCCGGCCGATCCTCTCGGAAAACTGCTACTACTGCCACGGGCAGGACGCCAACCACCGCGAGGGCAAGCTGCGGCTCGACGAGTTTGAGTCCGCCACCCGCGACCGTGGGGGCTACGCCGCCATCACACCCGGCAATCCCGACGACAGCGAACTGATCCAGCGTCTGCTCTCGAACGACGAGGAGGAGCGCATGCCGCCGGCCAAGTCCAACAAGCACGTGTCCCCGGAGCAGATCGCCCTGCTGCGTCGCTGGATTGCAGAGGGGGCCGTCTACCAAAAACACTGGGCCTTCACCCCGCCTCGCCGAGCTCCGCTGCCCAAGGTCCAGGCCAAGGACTGGCCGCGCCAACCCATTGACTCGTTCGTTCTCGCTCGCCTGGAGAAAGAAGGGCTCACCCCGTCCCCCGAGGCCCGGCCCGAGACGTGGCTGCGGCGGGCCAGTCTGGACCTGATCGGCCTGCCGCCGACGCCCGCGGAGCTTGACGCCTTTGTCGCCGACGTCGCACGGCGCGGTGAACGCGCCTATGGCGCCGCCGTCGACCGCCTGCTCGGCTCTCCGCATTTCGGAGAGCGACTTGCCATCGATTGGCTGGATGCCGCCCGTTATGCCGACACGCACGGGTTCAACAATGACTCCTCTCGCACGATGTGGCGGTGGCGCGACTGGGTTATCGCCTCGTTCAATGCCAACCTGCCCTACGATCGTTTCATCACGGAGCAGCTCGCGGGCGACCTGCTGCCCGCCCCCACTCTTGACCAGCGCATCGCCACCGGATTCGGCCGCAATCACGTCATCAACTCGGAGGGCGGGATCATCGACGAGGAGTACCGGGTCGAGTACGTCGCCGACCGCGTCCGAACGACCAGCACCGCGTGGCTGGGCCTGACGCTGGAGTGCGCCAAGTGCCACGACCACAAGTTCGACCCGATCCGGCAGACCGACTACTACCGGATGTTCGCGTTTTTCAACAATGTGCCCGAGTTCGGCGAGGACGGGCGGGTGGCCAATGCCGTGCCCATGATCCCGGCGCCCACCGCCGAGCAACAGGCGCAACTCGCCCAGCAGGCCTCCGCGTTGACCAAACTCGATGCCCAGCTGAACAAACTTCGCACCCGCTGGACCTGGAAGGAAACCTCCCGCCCCCAGGTCGAAGCCGCCCTCGCCCAGGCCCGCACCGCGGTGTCGGCATTGTCCCGCCAGCCCTGGCTGCCCAATGGCGCCGCCCCGACCGGAACGTTTCCGGGAATCACAGAGGCCGCGTGGCGCCCGGATCCCGCGCAGCCCGCCGCGAAAATCGCCCCGGATCAACTCGACTTCACGGGCAAGGAGGGCGTGTCCTTTTCCCTGTGGATCCGGCCCGACGCCGACAACCCCACCGACGTCGCCCTGATTTCGTCGCTCAACCACCTGGGCTCACCCGCCGACACCTCCTGGGGCAAGGGTCGCGAGCTGCGCCTGATCGAAGGCGAACTTGAACTGCGCCTGAGCGAGCGATTGCCGGTTTACGCCATCGTGGTGCGCACCGAAGGGGCCGGCATCCGCCCCGAGTCGTGGCATCAGGTGGCCGTCACCTATTCCGGCAGCAAACTCGCCTCAGCCGTGCGGATCTTTGTCGACGGGGTCGAGGTCCCCACCCGCACCGTGCATGACGGCATGCCCGGGGAGCCCCCAAAGCGCGACTTCCTGCTCGGAGCCGACAACGTCAAGGACGGCCCGCGTTGGCGCGGCACCTTTGACGGAGCCGCCACCTACGCCAAGGCACTCGACGCCGCGGCGGTTCGCTCCGTTTTTCAGTCCGAGGCGCTCGCCTACGCCCTTGCCGATCCGACGCGGCTGTCCCCTCCTCCCGCGTCATCCAAACCCACGTCCCCGGTCACCGGACCAATCTCCTGGGTGCGCGAAGCCCTCCTTGCCGACCAGGCATCGTCGCGGGCCGCCTACACCGAGCGCGCCGCCCTGTGGGACCAGCACCTTGCGCTCCGCCGCGCCCGTCCCACCGCCATGGTCATGGTGGAGCTCCCCCAACCGCGGCAGGCGTACGTGCTCACCCGCGGCAACTACGACGCCCACGGCGAAGCGGTCACCGCCGGCGTGCCCGAGGAGCTCATCGCCCCCTGGCCCAAGGACGCTCCGCACAATCGTCTTGGCCTCGCCCGGTGGCTGACCCAGCCCCAGCATCCGCTGACCGCGCGGGTCGTGGTCAACCGGTTCTGGGCGCAACTGTTCGGCACCGGCCTGGTCAAGACGCTGGAAGACTTTGGCTCGCAAAGCGAATGGCCGAGTCACCCGGAATTGCTCGACCGCCTGGCCCGTGATTTCGTCGACGGAGGCTGGAACGTGAAGGCCCTTTTCCGCAGCCTGGTGCTCTCCTCGACCTACCGCCAAAGCAGTGCCGCGCCAGCCCAGAGCGTGTCGAACGGGCTGATCGCCCGCGACCCCGAAAACCGGCTCCTCGCGCGCGGGCCGCGGCTGCGCCTTCCCGCCGAACTGCTCCGCGACCAGGCACTGGCCGTCTCCGGGCTGCTCGCCCCCCGCCTCGGCGGCCCCAGTGTGTATCCGTATCAACCGGACAAACTCTATGTCGGCCTCGTGGTCGGCGCCAACTACCCGGGCACGCAATGGCCCCAGGGCACCGGCGAGGATCTGTACCGGCGCAGCCTCTACACCTTCTGGAAGCGCACCGTGCCCCACCCCGCCATGATCACCTTCGACGCACCGGACCGCGAGGTCTGCACCGTGCGCCGCTCCCGGACCAACACGCCGCTCCAGGCCCTCGCGCTGTGGAATGAACCCGGCTACGTCGAGGCCGCCCGCCACCTTGGGACCCGCATGCTCCGCGAGGGGGGTGACACCGACGACTCCCGCGTGGCCTACGGCTTCCGCCTCGCAACCGGGCGCAAGCCCGATGCCACCGAGGTCAAGGTCCTGACCCGCACCCTGGCCCGGCTGCGCGACGATTTCGCCGCCCACCCGGACGACGCCACCGCCTTCCTCAAGGTCGGCGCCTCCCCCGCCGATGCCTCCCTGTCCGCCTCCGACCTCGCCGCCGCCGCCGCGGTCGCCAGCATGATCCTGAACCTGGACGAAACCCTGACCAAGTCCTGAGCCGCCATGTCCTGCCATCGTTACGAATCCCTTCACTCGCGGCGCGACTTCCTCGCCAAGACCGGCCTCGGTCTCGGCACCGCCGCCCTGGCCCAGCTGCTCGGACGCGACCTGTTTGCCGCGGCAGCCGAGTCGTCGACCTTGCCGCCAGCCGCCCGCATCGGCGGACTGCCTGGTCTGCCGCACTTTGCCCCCAAGGCCAAACGCGTGATCTGCCTGTTCCAGTCGGGCGGCCCGTCGCACCTCGACCTGCTCGACGAAAAACCCGTGCTGAGTCAGCGCTTCAACGAAGACCTGCCCGACTCCATCCGGCGAGGTCAGCGCATCACCGGCATGGTTGCCTCCCAGGCCCGTCTGGCGGTTCAGCCCAGCAAATTCGCCTTCCAGCCCGGCGGAAAAAGCGGGACGCGCGTCAGCGACCTGCTGCCTCACACGCGCGGGATCGTTGATGACATCTGCGTCATCCGCTCGATGCACACCGAGGCGATCAACCACGACCCGGCCATCACCTTTTTCCAAAGCGGCAGCCAGCAACCCGGGCGCCCCAGCATGGGATCCTGGATCGATTACGGGCTCGGACGCCTGAGCGAAAACCTGCCAGCATTTGTCGTCTTCGTCTCGGTGAACAAGAAGAACGCCGGCCAGGGTTTGCTCTCCCGCCTGTGGGGCAGCGGCTTCCTGCCCAGCCACCATCAGGGCGTGCAGTTTCGTGGCGCCGGGGAGCCGGTGCTCTACCTCAATGACTCTCCCGGCATCACCCGCGAGCGCCGCCGGCTCATGCTCGACGGCATCGCCGACCTGAATCACCAACAATATGCGGTGAACGGCGACCCGGAGGTGGAAACGCGCATCGCCCAGTACGAAATGGCGTACCGCATGCAGCGCAGTGTGCCGGACCTGATGGATCTCTCAGGGGAGACCGCTTCGACCTTGGAAAGCTACGGCCCCGACGTCAGCGAGCCCGGTTCCTTTGCCCGCAATTGCCTGCTGGCCCGCCGACTGGCCGAGCGCGGCGTACGCTTCATCCAGCTGTACCACCGTGATTGGGATCATCACGGTACCTTGAACGAACGCCTGCCCGACATGGCGCGCGATGTCGACCAAGCGAGCGCAGCGCTCGTCAAGGACTTGAAACAGCGTGGACTGCTGGACGACACCCTGGTCATCTGGGGCGGCGAATTCGGGCGCACCCCCTATGCCCAGGGCGAGGCCAACCGCGACAAATACGGCCGGGATCACCACGGCAAAGCCTTTTCGATCTGGATGGCAGGGGGCGGCATCAAGGCAGGCATCACCCATGGTGCATCCGACGACTTCGGCTTCAACGTGATCGACAGCCCCGTGCACATTCATGATCTGCAGGCCACCATCCTCCACTGTCTGGGCATCGATCATACCCGGCTGACGTTTCGCTTCCAAGGTCGCCAATACCGCCTGACGGACGTCCACGGCGAAGTCGTCAAGCCCATCCTCGCCTAGACCGACCGGCCTCGAATCGGCCCTCATTCGAGATTCGTTGCGTTTTCCTGGCCGCTGCCCGAAGGTGCCACACGCCGCTCGCGCGCAACCCGGGTTGCATCGGCAAGGCGTCGGTCACCTTGCCGCCACCCGCATTCCACCGAGGACCACCCATCCGGGCCCGTATGTTTCGTTGCCTCCCCACCCTGATCCTCAGCCTGGCCATCGCAACGGGATCCCTGGCTCAACCCCTGCGCATCGGGGTGGACAGCAATTCTCCTCCGCTCGCCTACCTCGGTGCCGACGGGCGTCCCATCGGCTATTCGGTGGACCTCCTGCAGGAAATGAAGCGCGTGGGCGGACTGGAAGTGGAGGTCGTCAGCGATTACTGGGCCGGCCTCCTGGCTCAACTCAAGGACGGGCGGATCGATGCCATCGCCAATATGGCGATCATAGAAGAGCGACGCACGGCCTACGACTACTCGATCGGCCATGCCCGCATGCGCGCGGCCGTGTATTTCCGGAAGGACGGTCCCATCGTCGACAACACCCTGGCTTTCAAGGGACGGACCTTGGCCATGCTGGAGGGCAGCATCACCACCTACACGCTCCACACCCACCCGCAATGGAGCGCGAAGGTGCATCTCTTTTCCTCCTACGAGTCAGCACTTCAGGCGGTGCAAAGGAGGGAGTGTGACGCCGCCCTGTTTCTGCGGCCCCTCGGCGGGGAGGTGGTCGAGCCCATGCCGGAGCTGCGCCGGGCCTTCCTCGATGACCTCACTTACCGGTTCCACTTTGCCGTGCGCAAGGGCGACGCCGCCACGCTGGAACGCATCAACCAGGCACTTGCCACCGTGCAGGCCGAGGGACTCGACCGTCCCCTCTACAAACGCTGGATCGGGCCCGTCGAACCGCGGCCGCTGCGGCTGGCCGACCTGCGCCCCTACCTTTTCCAGATCCTGGCTGCCGCGGCACTGATTTCCGGACTGGTCCTCTGGCGCATGCGGGTGCTCGCCCAGCGCACGCGCCAGGCCGTGGCCCTGCGCTTGAGCGAAATGCGCTTCCGCAAGGTGTTCGAGAACACGCCGAACATTGCAGTGCAGGGTTACGACCGGAATCGTCGCGTCATCTTCTGGAACGACGCCAGCACGACCTTTTATGGATACAGTTCCACCGAGGCGCTCGGGCGCCGACTGGAGGAGTTGATCATTCCCGACGCGATGCGCAGCGACGTGATCTCCGCCGTCGACCGCTGGTTGAAATCGGGGGAAGTGCCCCCAGCGGAAGAATTGGTGCTTCGCCACAAAAATGGCGGTCCGGTCAAAGTCTTTTCCAGTCATTGCCTGACATTCAATGCACTCGGGGAGCCGGAAATGTACTGCATTGACATCGACCTGGCCGAGCGGGACCGCGCGCTCGCCGCACGGCGCGAACTGGAGGAAAATTTTCGCCGGATCGTGGAGACCGCCCACGAAGGCATCTGGACCATCGACGGGCAGGGACGCACGACGTTTGTCAATTCCCGCATGGCCCAAATGCTCGGCTACACCGCGCAGGAGATGGATTCGGTTCACCTGCTCGACCGCCTGGAAGAGCCGGGGCGAACCCTGGTGGCCAGGCATATCCAGGATCCCAATTCAGGTCCGATCAGCTCGCACGACGTGAGTTTCCTGCGGCGGGATGGGTCCGAACTCTGGGCTGCCATCACCACAAGCCCCATCCACGCCGCCGGCCGGCCTCACTCGGGCAGCCTGATCATGGTGACCGATATCACCGAACGAAAATTGACCGAATCACAGCTGCGTCAGTCGCAGAAGATGGAGGTCGTCGGCCAGCTGGCTGGCGGCGTGGCCCACGACTTCAACAACATCCTGACCGCGATGCTGTTGAATCTGAACTACCTTCGCGAGGTGGCGCCGTCCACCGGCCCCGAGGACATTGTTGGAGATCTGGAAGCGCTGACGGCCCGGGCGGCACGGTTGACGTCCCAGTTGCTCTCGCTCGCGCGGCGCCAGCCCCTGCACATGCGCCCCGTCGAGTTGACCGCGGCCGTGACCGACTTGCTGCGCATGCTCCGCCGTCTCATCGGCGAGCACATCACTCTGCGAACGGTCCAGGAGGTGCCGGAACTGTGGGTCGACGCCGACCCGGGCATGCTCGACCAGGTGGTGATGAACCTGTGCGTCAACGCACGCGACGCCATGCCGGACGGAGGCACCCTCACCCTGGCAACACGGCGCATCACGCTGACCGAAAAAAACCTTCCTCCAAAGAGCGAGGCCCGGTTCGGAGATTTTGCCGTGCTGCAGATCAGCGACACGGGCTGCGGCATGACCCCCGAGGTCCTGCAACACTTGTTTGAACCCTTCTTCACCACCAAGGACGTCGGCAAGGGCACCGGACTCGGGCTCGCGGCGGTTCATGGCATCGTGCACCAGCACCGGGGATGGATCGACGTCGAGAGCACGCCGCAATTGGGTTCCACGTTTCTGGTCTACCTGCCGCTGACCACACGGCGCCCCACTCTGACCGCCAACGTCGTCGAGACACCGGCCCGAGCCAGCGGCACCGCCCGGCTCTTGCTGGTCGAGGATGAGGAAGAACTGCGGCGCGCCACGACCGGCATGCTTTCCCGGCTGGGCTACCAGGTGTCGTCGGCCGCCGATGGCATCGAGGCGTTGCGGGTCTGGGATGAACACCAGGGAGCATTCGATATCCTCGTCACCGATGTCGTCATGCCCAATGGCCTGAATGGACTTCGCCTCGGAGAGACCCTGCGCCAGCGCAAACCCACGCTTCGTGTTGTGCTGGTGAGCGGCTATTCCAGCGAGATCCACAAGGCCAACCACCACACTGGGAGCGGCATCACGTTTCTGGCCAAGCCTTTCGATGCCGCCAGTCTCGCCGAGGCGCTGAATTCCGGGAAAACCTGATCGGGAGAAGCTGGACCTGCGCAGGGTTCGCAGCTCTCCTGATCGCGATCTGTCCGTGAACCTGCGTCGTCCCACCGATTCTCTGGCCGGCTGCGTCTGGCTTCCTCGTCTCGTCGACAAGGCCCGACACGCCCAAGCAGGCACCCTCCATTCGGATTTTGTCACTCCATTCTGCCATCCCCTGGCTACCGACGGCGCCTTCCTCTCCCATTTCGAGTTGTCCAAGGAGGAATTTCTCGAGGCCATGGTCACCGTCGGCGGAAGTGACGAAGCAGTGGCCCAGTGGTTCACCACACGCCCGCAATCCACCAGGGAACGAATCGCCGCCTGGAATGAACTGGCCCCCCACATTGGGAAACCGGGTTACCCCATGCATCGCGGATTCCAGTGGATGCTCAAACGCCTCTACGGAGGCACTCCTCCGGATCCTCGAGTGACCAGCGCCTTCACTGCCATTGCCTTTGATGAAGGCTATCTCGACGACCTCGCTCCTCCGACGAAGGCGTCATCCGGCAAGTGACACTCACCTTTGGCGTCCGGGCGGGTCGCTTCGGAAGGGTTGACGTCGGGCAGGGGCGCCTACTGTTTGCCTTATGCGTTTCCCCACGTACGGCCTCCTGCTCTTTTCGCTCATCTCCTCGCTGTCTCTCGCCGCAGAGGAGTCGTGGATCAGCCTTTGGAACGGTCGCGATCTCAGCGAATGGACCACCTGGATGCGCAAACCGGAGCGGACCTCGGACGTTCCGGGCGCGGTCCGGCTGGAAGACGGCAGCTATCGCGACCCCTTGGGCGACAACCATGATCCGCTGCGGGTTTTCACGGTGGTGCAGGAAGACGGGGCCGGTGCCATCCGCATCTCCGGCGAAGTTTTCGGTGAGCTTCGCACCCGGCGCTCGTTTGAAAACTACCACCTGACCCTTCAGTTCAAGTGGGGCGAAAAGAAATGGCCCCCGCGCCACCAGCCGGAAACGCCGCGCGACAGCGGACTGCTCTACCACGTGCATGCAGCGCCCGGCGCCGAAGGTCGGGTCTGGGCCCGCTCGATCGAGCTGCAGATCCAGGAACACGACGTTGGCGATCTCTACGCCGTGGGCTCCATGATCTACGTGCGAAGCCGGCTCCAGCCCGGCTCGAGCAAGGCCGGCACCCGCCCCATCTACCACTACGACCCCAACGGTTCCTGGGTCGATTTCGCCCAGATACCGGGGATGGAGGGACGCTGCGTAAAGTCGCCCGACAACGAACGGCCGCGCGGGGAATGGAACACGGTGGAGTTGTATTGCCTGGGCCATGACGCGATTCACGTCGTCAACGGAAAGGTGGTCATGCGGCTGCATGGTCCCCGCCGCATCGACACAGCCACACCCCAGGCCGTCACCTCCGGCCCGCTCATCCTGCAATCGGAGGGCGCAGAGATCTTCTACCGCAACCTGCGGCTCCGTCCGATCACCGCCCTGCCGGACGGCCTCGGAATGCAATGACGCCAAAGACGGGCGCCCGCAACCGGGTCCACCCGTCCTCGCTGCTGTCAGGGTGGGCGCTTCACCCCCTTGCGGTTCAATTGCCCGAGGCGATGATGACTCCCGCCGCGGTGGTGATGTCGACACTCGTGATCACCGTACCCGGGGTGACATACACGCTGTGGCTGCAAAGCCCGATCTGCCCGCTGATCACAATCACATTGCTGGTGAACGGATAGAGCGTGCCACCCGTGCCCGAAACCGTGACGTAGAGGGCCGTGCCGTCGGGCACATTGACGGAGGTGGTCTCCACGTTGACCGTCATGAGCGAAAGCGTCGGATAGTAAGGATCAATGTGATAGTCGCCCGTGCAGACCGGCGTGACGCCATTCACCGGACTGGAGGAGGTGAATGTCAGCGGCTTCGCGACAAAGGGCGCGGGGGGCGGCGCCGGTGGCAGCGTCACGACCGTAGAGGAACTCTTGCCGCCGCCACCACCCCCACCACCACCGCCCTTGGTGCCGCCACTCTTGGTATTTGTCGCACCATTGCTGGTGCCGGGGATGGGATCGGTTGCGCCTTGTTTGGCCTGGACACTGGTCACGAACACGAGCCCGGCGAGGGCCGCGCAGGCAAGGAGGGAACTGAATCGGAGTAGGGATTTCATAATTGCATCAAGAAGTGATCGACGACGGATCGGGATCGGTTGAGTTCGAAGGAACGATTTCGAGGAATACGCACCGCCGTTCCGCCGGAAAGGTTCTTTGGGTAACAAACCTAATACATTGGGCGCGGTGCGCGGAAGCCAGGGACTCCGCGGGCCGCGCTCCATCAGCACAGGAAAGCGACGGCGAATATATTTTTTAACTACATATGGGTGCCCGACCGGACCGGGCGGATCCGCTATTCCGGACTCCGGGCATCGTGGGGGTCCGCCCGATCGACCCGGCTTCGATGTCGTGCCCGGCCACCGTCTGGATCACGGACTCACCGGGATGGAAACTTCGGCCAAACTTTTCGATCCACCGAAGCACTTACGACGGTCGTTTGCATTGTTTCCCAACGCGCCACTCGCGCCACCGGAAAAACAGGCTCCAGAACGGGAACTTCATCGCGTTTTCAAACTAATAAATCCCTGTTTTTCAAACGTTAACGCATTCGATCTTCCAGGTCAGGTCCATTCGGAAGATCGCGAGGAACTCCCGACTCCCAAACCCTGTCTAGACCCGCAACTCAGAGCTCCATGAAACTTTCACTGCCCACGTTCCTCGTTGGCGCCAGCGGCCTCACCGCGGCGTTCCTTTTCACCGGCTGCGACACTAGCCCGAATATGGCCCGCGGCACGGGCATTGGTGCCGCCACCGGGGCTCTGATCGGCGGCATCATCGGCCATCAATCCGGTGAAACGGGCGCGGGAGCCGCCATTGGCGCGGCCCTCGGCGGCGTCACCGGTGCCGCCGTCGGCAGTCAGAAGGACAACGAGGAACTCAAGCGTTCCAACATCGATTCCGACAGCGGGTTCTATCGTTCCCTGCTCACTCCCGATGAGGTATCCACACTTCGGGCACGTGCAGCGCAGGCCGGGAGGCCCAACGCCGAGGTGACTGAATTTCTCACCGCCGAGGAGAAGTCAAATCTGCGGCGCCGGGCCTCCGCAAAGACGGAAATCGGACGCTGAGGCTCCCTCCGGGCACCAACGGGTTCCGGCGGTCCGGAACCCGCCCGCTACGGGACATCGTAGACTTCGACGAGCACCACGCCGGTGCTCCGGTTTGCACCCGACACCTGGAGTGTGTAGCCGCCTGGCGCCAGGTGCACCAGCAAGGCGCAATCGCGGCTGCCTTCGGGAAATGCAAACGCCCCGGTGCTGGAAAACGCCGCCCGCACCGCCGCCACATTCGCTCCCTGGGTCCATCCGGAGTTGCTTGCGACCGCCTGCGAGCCGGAGAACAGCGTGAGCAGCGGTTCGCCCAGGGTGCCGGAGACACCAAACTCCGCGAGAGCCGGTCCGGCGACCCGCACCAGTACGGTCCTCGGCGCGGCGCCGGCAATCACGAGCCCGGGAATGAGCAGGCGGGCGTCCACCCCGACCACCGCACGCACGGACGCATTGCTGAGCCGTCCCTCGCCGGCCGCACCTCCGGCATCATAGACCTCGACCAGCGCGACCCCGGTGTCTCCCTCGACGCCGGTGGCTTCGGCCGTGTATCCGCCTGGCGGTAACGTCACCAGCAGCGCCGAGTCCGCGCTGCCCGCTGCCAGCGGAAACGCTCCGGTCGCCCCGAAGGCGGCCGTCAGCGCGGCCCGGTCGGCGCTGTCTTCCCATCGCTGGTTGCTGGCCACCAGGGTTTCGATGCCGAGGGGTCTCACCAGAAGCCGCGGCCGGGCGAGCACGCCCGAAACCCCGTACGCGGCGAGTCCCGGACCGACGGCCCGGATCAGCACGCGCCGGGCGGCGCCGCTGACACTGAAGCCGGTGATCAACGCCTCACTTCCCGCCCTGGCCTCGGCCCTTGCCGCCAGATTGGCCAGCCGGTCCGCCGGTCCGGGCGCGAGGCTTGCGATCCACTGGGAAAGCAGGGACTTTCCCGCGGGGTCCAGTTCGCTGCTGCCAAGGGGCGGCATGCGCAGGGCGCCCGAGGCGGAGATCCGGGAGAGCAACGCCGACTGTTCGGGATGTCCGGGCACCAAGACCCGTTCCGCCGGGTCCCCTCGCCCCTCCACCAGAAGACCGTTCACGATTCCCGCCGCCGAGAGAAGGGTGGAAAAACGCGCATCCCAATTTCCCCGTCCCAAACCTCCGGGTTGATGGCACTGGGAGCAATTCGCGTCGAGGTAGGACCGCGCGCGGGCCTCGATGGGCGAGAACACGTCGTTCGCAGGAACAAGCGCCGGGAGGGCGGCGGGACTCACGGACGAGACCGAGAGGTAACCGGCAGAGGCAAGCGCGGTGAGCTGGGGGCCGTCACTCTCGGGAAAGGCGCGATTCAGTTGACGGGTGTTGAAACTCAGGGCCCCTCCACCGGCGGCGGTGTGGCATTGCAGGCACTCACCGCGTCCAGGAAAGCGCCAGCGCTGCTGCCGGATTCCGGGCTGGCCCGGCTCCTGGATGGTCAGGACGCGCTCGTCTCCGTCCTCAGCCACCAAAGTGGCTTCGGTCTGCGCCTCGTTCCAGCGGTAGCTGAGGCCGTAGACGCCGTCCGCCGTCTTGACGAGAAACCGAGTCTCGATCCGCCGTGCGGTGGCGGGCTCTCCCCGGGTCAGCTCGAGATCAAAGTGCTTCATCCACACCGCCCCGGTTGGCAGCGTCCAGGCGGCATCCGGTGAAAAGCCAAATCGGGACGTGGCATCCGGCAAGGCGAACCAGCGTCGCTTGCGAGCGTGATCCGACCAGAACGAGACGTTTGGTTCGTAGGCTACCCAGCCTGGAGCTGGCGTCAGGCCGGCGACCGAAGTGAACGCTCCGGTGGCAGTCAACGTAGGCGGTAAAGCGGGTCCGGCCGGTGCTGCGACCAGGCGCTTGATCCGGCTGCTGTCGAGATCGGCCAGGAGGATGTCACCCGTCCCGGGTTGCGTCGTGAATCCGACAATACCGGTTTCCAAAGCAATCTGGCGTGTTTGCGCGGCGGGCAATGGCCGTTGCCCGCTGTCGGCCAGCGCCCAGATGCGGCCGCTGACAAAGTCCGCATACAGGTAACGTCCCTGCAATTCGGGAAAACGCGCGCCGCGGTACACCAGCCCCCCGGTGATGGAGAGGCCGAGCGAATGGTCGTAGTCGAAAATGGGATCGGTGAAGGCTACACCCGCCGGCTGCTGGTTCACACGCGGCCCCGCTCCCGCCCCTTCGCGAAAATCCCAACCATAATTGGCTCCCCGGGTAATGAGGTTGATCTCCTCGCGGAGATCCAGGCCCACGTCGGCGCACCAGAGCCGGCCGGTGGGCTCGTCGAAAGCGATGCGGAACGGATTGCGCAGCCCCACCGCCCAAAACTCTGTCCGCACCGCCGTCGGAGCGACCGCGGCTCCATTGAAGGTGGTTGCGCCCACAAAGGGGTTGTCCGCCGGCACCCGGTACGTGCCCGGATGAACCGAGCGGTGGGGGTTCGGAGGCAGTGAGCCCGGACCCTGGTCGACATCAAGGCGGAGAATCGCACCGAAGAAGTCGGCGTCGACGCGCTGGTGGCTCACCACAGCCGGCGCATAGCCGCTGTCGCCATCACCCAGCGAGAGATAGAGGTAACCATCGGAACCAAATGCCAGCGCACCGCCATCGTGGCCTCCGGGTCCGGTCTGCTGGGTCAGCAGTGGTGTCTCCGAGAGCGGATCGGCCACGGCGGGGTGGGTGGCGCTGAGTGAGAATCGGGCCAGACGATTGTACCGCGTGCCGTCCTGGACCATCGAATACCAGAGAAAAAAGGTGCCGTTGCTGGCAAAGCGGGGATGAAACGCCATGGCCAGCAGTCCATGATCCGGACCTCCGTTGCCGACGCGGCTGGTGAGATCGAGAAAGACCTCCCGCGTCGGTGCGGCGAGATTGCGCACAACCGAGACCCTTCCCTCGCGCTCGACCACAAACACCCGGTCGGTCTCGCCGGGAGCAAAAAGCACCTGCGTCGGTTCGGGAAACGCAATGTCACCCAACGCCGGCACCACGGTGTAACTGTAGGCGGGCGCCTGGGCCGGCAGCGTGAGCGAAGTCAATGGAACCCGGACCAGCTGGGCCGATGCCGCCGCCACCGAGGCCCAGAGCACCCACCCGCCAAGACCCAACGTTCGGAAATCCATGGACGGGATGCCATGCGCAAATTCTTTTCAACTCAAGTCAAAGCCCCGCTCCGCTTTGTTTGACCGCTGTGTTCCGGCCGACGTTCCAGTTCTTCAGCGATTATCGGACCCCGCGGGGTCACGTCTGCGGCGCTTGGCCTTCACGCGGTCAGGGCTTTTTCGCTTTGGCTGCATCGAGGGCATCCTGACGCGCCTTGGCTTTGGCGGCGGTCGCATCCTGACGCGCCTTCGTCTTTGCGGCAACTGCGGCGTCGTAGTCAGCTTTGCGTTTGGCTTGGGCGGCTTCAGCATCGGCCTTCGCTTTTGCCGCGTCGGCCACCGCTTTGGCTTCGGCGGCGTCCTTGGCCGCTGCCGCATCGGCCAGCGCTTGGACCCGCGCCTCGGCGGCCCGCGTCACGACTTTGGCCAGATCAACCGAGGCGTCCGGAGTCACCCGGTAACGCACAATCCCCTCCGGCTTCACGGCGAGGAGCTGGATGACTCCCTCATCCGTCATGTCCCAGGTCAGCCCGCTGGCCGTAAAGGCCTGCGAGAGCTGGTGTTCTCGATCGAAGCGAAACAGGCGTTCACCATCGAGGTAGAGGGCGAACTCGTTCTTTTGACCCGGACCGGGCGATTCTTCCGCCACCCAGGTCAAGTGCTTGCTGTCCTTGGAGAAGGCCACGCGCGTGTAGGAGGTGCGGAAACTGCTCCCCACTCGTTCACCATTGAGAAAGAGCCCGCGGTCATTGCGGTCTGCGCGACGATTCGCTGCGACCACCACGTGGTTGCCGTCGTCCGACAGCAGGGCGTGCAACCCTTCCTGACCGAGCGCAAAGCGACCGGGAAAGACGCGGCCGGAAATTTCCAGGTCGGCCAGTTCCTTGCCATCGACATACAGCGTCGTCGATCGGCTGCCCATCTCCCCCGCTTTGGTCGAGGCGAAGACGTACTTCGTGCCGCTCTCGCTGAAGATCGGAGCGCGTGACTCCAACGTCCCCTGGGGAGCGCGGAACGGGGTTCCGTCCACGACCAGGGCAAATACGCCGGGTGACTCCATTGCCAGGTAGCCAACGCGACCGCCTCGATTGGACGCCACCGGCTTGCCGAGGACTGACTGATAGCCGGGTGACTCCTTACCGTTGGTCACGACAAACGCCAGACCGGCGTTGTAAGCCACGTAGGTAAAAGACGTGGATTCCGGGGAGAAGAAAGGCACGTGGGTCGTCTCATCAATACCCCCGTACTCCGGTCCACGCACTCCATCGAGGACCATGACAAGAGAGTTGGTCTTGGTCCGGCAGAGCACCGCATGGCGTTTTCCGTCGGGACTGATGAAGACGCGTTGCGCTCCCTCCGTACCCGCCACCGCCTTGCCATCCAGGAAGAGCTGCGAGCTCGTCACGCCACCTGACGCAGCCTTGCTGGCGATCACGGCGAGACGGCGCCCCACCGGGGGCAGGCGGACACTGCTGATGTTTTGCGCTTCAAAGACCGATTTCCCATCGACCAGGACCGACATTTTCTCCGGAGACTGGGCCAGGGTGACGAGACTGCCGCCTTCATTCAGAAACTGGGGGTTGCGGGCGAACGTCGAGGCCACCTTGCCATCGACAACAAGGATGTCGGTCTTGCGGTCCAACGGACTCTTGGAGACGTAGGCATGGCGGGATTCGTCGGCATTGAACGCGATCTCGATCGCGTTTACGCCGAGTTTGGGACCCGGCTTGCCGTCCATGTGGAGGGTGAAGCTCGAGAAATCATCCGCGGTCGTCATCCAGACCAAGTGCCTGCCCTTCGGTGAGAAGGCCAAGGGAAAGGTGCCGAAGAGTTTGGCCGTGTTATTCATCGGCCCCCGGGCAATCTCCTTGCCGTCGAGCAGGATGAGGTAGTCCGTTCCCAACCGGGCGGCATACGCATAGTGGGCACCATCCGCACTGAACACGACCGGGAAAAGTCCGGGGTTCGCCAATCCCGAGTTGGCTCCGAAGTAGTTGGCTCCATCGGCGCCCAGCACTTGATCGTAGGGAGGGCTGGTCTCGCCGTCGACCACCACGACCTGACGACTTCCCTGGGCGGCAATCGTCGCGAGACGGGCCCCGCGCGGGCTCACCCCATAACTGGTTCCAATGCCCAGAGGGCCGACCACCTTCTCTTCAACTCGCGCTGCGGCCGACAGTTGGGCAGGAGCGCAAAGCACTCCGAGCATGGCCGCGAGGGCCGTGATCAGACCGGATCGTTTCATGGTGGTCTTCGACAGTGGGAGGAGCAAAATGCGGACGGAGCGGCGAGCGTAGGGAATGGCTCGTTCCCGTCTCAAGGGCAATTGCCGCAGGTGGAATGAAATCGGCATTCCGGGATGAGACGTTGCTCAATCGGGAAAAATTCTGCCTTTCTGCGAGATTGCCTCACACTCGCCCGGCGCCCCATCGTGAAAGGGCCCCGATGACCCGTCATTCCCTTGTCCGTTTCGGCAACGTGATCACCACTCGCCTTGTCGTTCTCCCCGCTGGCGTCGCCGCCGCGCTCTGCCTCGCGAGCTGCGAGGCCCCGTCTACCCGTGCCACCGCACCGGCTGGAACTCGGGCTGCGGCGAGCGCTCCTGCCGCCGCCCCATCGGCCGTCATCGCCGCGGCTGGCCAGGCGACACTTTCTTTCAACGATCACATCCAGCCGATCCTGTCGGAAAATTGCTACTCCTGCCACGGACCCGACTCGAGCACCCGGGAGGGCAAGCTTCGTCTCGACCGCGCCGCCGATGCCACCATGGCCCGCGGCGACCGGGAGGCGGCCATTGTCCCGGGCCGGCCGGAGGAGAGCCTCCTGGTCGAGCGCATCCTCAGCGAAGACTCGGAAGAGCGCATGCCCCCGGCCAATTCACACAAGACGCTCAAGCCCTCGGAAATCGCCCTGCTGCGTCAGTGGATCGCCGAAGGAGCGGTTTACCAGCCCCACTGGTCGCTGATCGCACCCCAGCGTCCCACGGTACCCGCAGCCGGCCAGGGCTGGGCTCGCAACCCGGTGGACGCGTTCATTGCCGACACCCACCGGAAGCAGGGCGTCAAGGCCTCCCCCGAAGAGGCACCCGCCCGCCTCCTGCGTCGCGTCACTCTCGATCTCACCGGCCTCCCTCCCACCCCCGCAGCCCTCGCAGCCTTCGCCGCCGATCCTTCTCCCGACGCCTACGAGCGGGAGGTGGACCGGCTGCTCGCGAGCGACGCCTCGGCCGAACACTTCGCCCGCCTCTGGCTCGATGCGGTGCGTTACGCCGACACCCACGGTATCCACATCGACAACTACCGATCGATCTGGCCCTATCGCGACTGGGTGGTCGACGCGTTCCGGAAAAACCTGCCCTACGATCAGTTCACGATCGAACAGATCGCCGGGGACCTCCTGCCCTCCCCCACACTCGACCAAAAGGTCGCCACCGGCTTCAACCGCTGCCTGCCCACGACGAGCGAGGGCGGCGCCATCCCGGCCGAATACGAGGCCATCTACGCCAAGGATCGTGTGGAGACTCTCTCGACCGTCTGGCTCGGTCTGACCACGGGCTGCGCCGCCTGCCACGACCACAAGTTCGACCCCATCACCTCAAAGGAATTCTATTCGCTGACGGCGTTCTTCCGCAACAACACCATGCCAGCAATGGACGGCAACGTGGCTGAGACGGAACCGAGCCTGTTCGTGCCGGCCCCCGCCGATCGGGCCCGCTGGTCCGAGCTCGAGTCCCGCCAAACTGCAATCAAAGCCGATCTTGAACGCCGGCGGACCGAGGGTGAATCCGCCTTCACCCAATGGCTGACCAGCGCGACCCAGCTCAAAGCACCGCCTGTCGATCACACGGTGCGTCTCCACCTGCCCCTCGACGAAAACGGGGCCAACTCCCCGGGCGCGGTGTACCGCATCGCCGGTCCGTACGGCCCCGCCTCTGTGCTTGGGGACGTCAGCCAGACGCTCGGAGGCCCCGTGTCTCTCCGTTATCAGGATCAGTTCGCCTTCAGCCTGATGATTCAGATTTGTGATACACCCAGCGGCGCGTTGCTCGGCTGCCGGAGCGAGGATCCCTCCGCACCGGGCTGGGAGGTGTTCCTCGACAAGGGACGGGTGGGACTCTGGGTTTCCGAGGGAGGATCACAAACCCCGATCCGTTCGCTGGCAAAACTCACTCTCACTCCCGGCGTCTGGCATCACCTCATGCTGGTGTTCGACGGGTCCGGCAGCCGCAATCGGTTGATCGATGTCTCCATCAACGGCAAGGATGTCGCCAACCAGGGCGTCCCTCGCGCCTTTCGCACCGATATCGTGCCGGTCGCGCCACTGCGCCTCGGTGCACCGGCCGGAAGTGCCTCCGCCGTGACCGGTGGCTCCGTGCATGTGCAGGACCTGCGGCAATTTGACCGCGGTTTCGCGAGCGCCGAGATCCGGGCGATGGCCGAATCCGCCGCGGCGTACCCCTTCCTGTCCATACCAGCGGCCGAACGAACCCCGGCCCAGCTGGACACGCTTCGCGCGCAGTACTTTTCCGCCGTGGACCCCGCTTCGCTGCGGCTTCTTGCCGAACAGGATGGCTTGTTGCGCGAAGCCCGCACCTTGCGCCAGCGGGGCGGGGTGACCCTCGTCATGGAAGAGAAGAAGGACTCGGAACCGTTTGCCCACCTCCTGAACCGTGGCGAATACAGTCAGCCGGGAGAACGGGTGCCCGCCGCCACCCCGGCCGTGCTGCCCCCGCTGCCTCCTGGCCAGACGGCCAATCGCCTCGCCCTGGCGCGCTGGCTCTTCCGACCGGACCACCCTCTGACTGCACGGGTGACCGTCAACCGGGTCTGGCAGCACCTGTTCGGCACCGGCCTGGTGGAATCGAGTGGCGACTTCGGCATCACCGGAGCGCGTCCCTCGCACCCGCAGCTGCTCGATTGGCTAGCCGTGGAGTTTCGCGAGAGCGGCTGGGATCACCGCCGGCTCGTGCGCCTGCTCGCCACCAGCGCCACCTACCGCCAGTCCGCCGCGGTCTCGCCCGCCCTGCTGGAACGCGACCCGGCCAACCGCCTGCTCGCCCGCGGCCCGCGGCACCGCCTCGACGCCGAAGTCCTGCGCGATCAGGCGCTGGCCGCCTCGGGTCTGCTGGTGGACAAACGCGGCGGCCCTCCCGTGCGCCCCTACCAGCCCG
The DNA here is from genome assembly GCA_046346755.1 of Opitutaceae bacterium. Taxonomy (GTDB): domain Bacteria; phylum Verrucomicrobiota; class Verrucomicrobiia; order Opitutales; family Opitutaceae; genus UBA6669. Next base: position 83,964 of record JAXMHM010000035.1, read on the forward strand.
AGGGCATCTGGGAGGATGTGGCGATGAAGGAATCGACCACCCGCTTCTACCGTCGGGACAGCGGGGACGCGCTTTACCGCCGCAGCCTTTACACCTTCTGGAAACGGACCGCCCCTCCGCCCGCCATGGACATCCTCAACGCCCCCAGCCGGGAGGTCTCGTGCGTTCGTCGCGACCGGACCAATACGCCGTTGCAGGCGCTGGTGACCCTGAACGATCCGGCCTTTGTCGAAGCCGCACGCCAGCTCGCCACCCAGGCCCTCGTCCACGGAGACACCTTTGACTCCCGGCTCGACCACCTGTCGCTCCGTCTCCTCGGGCGCACACTGGCCGCGGATGAACGCGCCCACGTGAAGGCTCTCGTCGACGAAGCCACCACCACCTACCAGGCGTCGCCCGCCACCGCCGCCGCCCTGCTTGCGGTCGGAGAGTCGCCGGTGGACCGGACGCTGCCTGCTCCCGACCTGGCCGCCTGGACCCTCGCCGCGAGCCAGGTGATGAACCTGGACGAATCCCTCACCAAATGACCTCACCGACCCTCCCACGCTCATGAACCCGATTCATCCCGACTGGCGGCGCCCGGTGGACAGCTTCAACGACGCCCTCACGCGCCGGCAGTTCTTCCGTCAAACCGGCACCGGCCTCGGAGTCGCCGCGCTGGCTGCCTTGCTCGGTGACCGCGCCTTCGCGTCCGAGGGCACGCCCTCCGCCCTCTCGGCACCCTGGCGAATCGCGCCGAAGGCAAAACGAGCCATCTACATTTCGCTCATTGGCGCTCCCTCGCAGCTCGACCTCTTCGACTACAAACCCGCCCTGCGCGGCCGCTTCAAGGAGGATCTCAAAGACTGGCTGGCAGATCAGGGTGAGCGCCTGACCGGAATGACGGCCAAACAGGCTCAGTTTCCGCTCGCGCCCAGCATCTACAAATTTGCCCAGCACGGAAAGAATGGGACGTGGATCAGCGAGCTGCTGCCCTGGCACGCCAAAATGGTCGACGACCTCTGCATCATCCGGTCGATGAAGACCGATGCCATCAATCACGAGCCCGCCAACCAGCTGATTTACACGGGATCGATGCAGAATGGAAAGGCGTCGATCGGCTCGTGGCTCTCCTACGGCCTTGGCACCCTCAACCAGGACTTGCCGGCGTTTGTGGTCCTCCACGCCAAGCACTCCAGCCCGTTCTCCAACGTACAGGCGATCTCGTCCCGGCTCTGGGGCTCGGGCTTCCTGCCCGGCCAGCACGCCGGGGTGGCGTTTCGCAGCGGCACCGACCCGGTGCTCTATCTCAACGACGCCCCCGGCATCCCGCGCGATCTCCGCCGCCGCATGCTGGACGGACTCGAAGCACTCAACCGGCGCAGCTACGCGCAAATTGGCGATCCGGAGATCCAGACCCGCACCCAGCAGTACGAGATGGCGTTCCGCATGCAGACGAGCATCCCGGAACTGGCCGACATGACCGGGGAGTCACCCGCCACGTATTCCCTCTATGGTGACGAGGCTCGCGTGCCGGGTACCTTTGCCAGCTCCGCACTGATGGCGCGCCGGCTGGTGGAGCGCGGAGTGCGTTTCGTGCAGATCTTTCACCGCGGCTGGGACCAGCACGGATCGCTCCCGCGCGATCTGGCATCCCAGTGCAAGGACGTCGACCAGGCCTGCTACGGCCTGATCCAGGACTTGAAGCAACGCGGCCTGCTGGACGACACCCTCGTCATCTGGGGCGGCGAGTTTGGCCGCACCGTCTACTGCCAGGGCACCCTGACCGAGACGGACTACGGCCGAGACCACCACCCCCGTGCCTTCACCCTCTGGATGGCCGGTGGCGGCATCAAGCCCGGCATCGTGCATGGCGAGACCGACGAAATGTCCTACAACATCGTCAAGGACCCGGTGCACGTGCGCGACCTGCACGCCACCATCCTCCACCTCCTCGGCATCAATCACGAACGCCTTTCCTTCAAGTTCCAGGGACTCGACCAGCGTCTCACCGGCGTGGTGCCCGCCAAGATCGTCTCCTCCATCCTGGCCTGACAAAACACAATGTCGGTTGGCCGACGCGGGGGGAACCTCACTACTTCACCCCGGAGGGAAGAATCGGCGGCAACGCGCCGGTGCCTGGCTTGAAGGTGATGAGAATGGGGACCAGCGGAGGCTTCGATTCTTCAGAGGCTGGAACGAGCCCCGTGATGTTGGTAACAAATCCCGAAGTCGTCGCCGCGAGGGTGCCGGGCACCAGGGCGGACTCAGCGGCCGAACCGACAAAGATCTTCAATCCGTTCCGCGTCGTCAGGCTCTTGATCGTACCGTTCTTTAGGCCCTCCAGCGTCGACTTCCACAGCTGTTGATAGTCCAACAGCTTCTTCGATCCCGGTATCAGTCCGGTCAATCCACCCACCACGGTCTCGAAGCCAAAACTCTTGAAGTCGAATCCGGCCTGCTTGCCCGATAGGTTCTTCAACCCCTGCTTGGCCGCATTGCCGGCGGCGCCACCAATCACCGCCGCTCCGAGGGGCCCGGTGTAGAGGATCGCCTCTCCACCCGCGGCGCCACCCACCGCTGAGCCGGCATAGTCCTCCCAGCCGCTGACCTGCAGTTTTCCATTTGCGATCGAAGTGATGGCGTCACCGGCGGCCTGTCCCAGCACTCCCACCAGCGCCCCGCCAGCGGAGAAGATGGCGTCGTCCACACCCACCCAAAGTCCGCTGGGATCCACAAAGCTGATCGGATTGTTTTCGACAAACGCATACGAGTTCATCCCACCCGCCAGGCCGATTGGATCCGGACTCACGAAGCGGCGCATGCCGGGATGATAGTACCGCGCACCCATCAGCACCAACCCATTGGAGTCAGTTTGCGCTCCCCACTGCCCATGGAACCGGAACCACTCCGGCACCTCGCCCGTCGTACCGGCATCCTCGCCCCACGGTCCATAGAGGGCCGTACCCTTGACCGCACCGGATCCGTCACTCAATGCCACAGTGCTTCCCCGGTAGTCATAATGATAGTACCGTGTCTGCGTTCCCGTCTCTTCGTAGAGCAGTCCCACGCCGTAAACATACTCCGTGGTCGTCGTATCCTTCTTCGCGGTCAGCACTCGCGGAGTCGGTCCGGTCAAGTCAAAGGAGAACCGCGTGGAGACCGCACCGGCCGTGACCGAGGTTCGCAGATTTTGCAAATCGTACCCATACGTCAGATTTGCAGCGCCGGTCAGCTGATTCCGCGCATTTATGGTGTAGTCACCGAAAGCACCTCCGCCGAGAGGACCGCGGCGCAGGTTTCCATCCGCGTCGCAGACCACGGCCTGGCCGTTGTAACTCGCCAGGCGGTTGTCCGCGTCAAAAGTCATGCGCACGCTCGGTGGAAGCGGCACCGTGGCCGCCGGTGAACGCGTCTCCTCGATCAACTGGCCTGCCGCATCATACGAGTAGGTCCACTCCACGATCACCACCCCACCCACACCCAGCTCGCGCAGCGCGCTCATCAGTCCCTTTGCGTTGTAGGCCCGGGTTTGGCTTGTGCCATTGGGCCGCTCCACCTTGGTCAGACGACCATTTGCATCCCAGGAGTACCGGGTGACGCGGGACGACCAGTCGGTGACGGTGGCCAAACGGCCCGCCAGGTCATAGGTGTACGCCACGGTGTGTCCACTCGGATAGGTCAGCTGAGCCAGCCGGCCGCCCGCATCCCAGCCATAGTTGACCGTCGCCCCCAGGTTGTCCCGGGACGAGGTGCGGCGGCCCGCCGCATCGAAGGTGTGGCTGACCAACGTGGTGATCCCCTCCCGAAATCCAGTCACGTGACCCGCCGGATCATAACTCAAGTCGGTGTTCCCCATTGGATCCGAAACGCGGGTCACCCGGCCATCGGCGTCGTAGGTCAGCACTGTCGCCACGCCCGAGGGGCGAATGATCGAGACAGGTTGACCGGCGGAATCGTAGCTCAGCGAACTGCTGCGACCTTCCTGAGTCGTTACCTTTTTGGTACGTCCTGCCGCATCGAATTCATAGTCCACGAGATTGCCCTTCGCATCGGCCACCGCCACCACCTGGTTGTCGGCATCAAAGAGCTGACGGATGGTCTCTCCCGCTGCGTTGGTGACCGACGTCAGCCGTGAGCGGCTATCGTAGGCATATTGGGTCACGCGCCCCAGCTCATCGGTGATGCGGGTCAACCGTGACAGGGCGTCCCAGGCGTAGGACCGGTTTCGCCCGAGCGCATCCGTTTCGGACAGGGGACGATCGCGAAGGTCATAGGTGTACTGAGCTACGTTCTGACCCAACGCATCGGTGATGCGGCTCACTCGTCCGAGCGTATCATAGGTGAATCGGGTGACATGGCCAAGGGCATTGCTCACCGACGTAGTCGCTCCGGTCCGGTCAAGGGTACGAAACGCACGACCTCCCGAAGGATCAGTGACCGCAATCAAGCGATCCTCCGAATCATACTCAAATCGCGTCTTTGCACCGAGGGGGTCGGTGGACTCGACCAGGTTCTTGTTTCCGTCGTAGGCATAGCGCCGAACCGAACCCGATGGATCCGTTTGGCTAAGCAGCGCGCGTTGGCCACTGTAAGCCAGGGTCGTCACGCGCCGAAGGGGAGTGCTCACGGAAACAATGTTGTCGTTCGCATCATAGGCGAACGTCGTCGACCCGCCCAAGCCATTGATGATTGCGGAAGGACGCCCCAGCGTGTCGTAGGAGTACTGGGTCACCACGCCGGAAGGATCCGTGAATTGCGTCATGCGGCCTTGCTGGTAGGTCATGCGCGAGGTGGCGCCTGTCGGAAAGGCAATCGCCCCCGGCAGCCCACCGGCGGCGGTCTGGACGCTGACAGTGGTGGTGTCAGGCAGTGTCACCAGCGAGGGCAGATTGTAGCCATCGTACGCCATCTGCACCTTCTGACCGACTGCATTGGTCATGGAGGTGAGGTTGTTGCGGGTGTCATGCGTGAATGCCGTTGCCGCGCCGTCGGGCAGCGTGAGTTTGGTCACATTGCCCCGGGAGTCATATTGCAGCCGGAACAAGTGGGATTGCGGTGCCTCGATCAGGGCGAGTTCCTGGGAAAGCGCGTCATAGGTATATTGGGTCGCCACCCCGTTCTCGTCCATCACCGCCTCCATGCGGTACTCGCTGTCATAGGTGAAGCGGACGGTGGAGCGATTTCGGTCGATCACCGTGGTGGTGAGCCGACCCGGGAAACTCTGCTCATCATAGATGAACTGCGTCATTTCATTGTCCGTGCGGCCGTCATCCTGTGAGGCAATCCTTCCCTTCTCGTCATAGTAGTTGATGAAGCTCACCCGCCCATCCGGATCTGTCGCCTTTTGCAGCTGCGCGTCGGCGGTGTAGGTGAACTGCCAGGAGGGAGGAGACGAGGGTGACCCGACGTGCGGCAGGCTCAGGCTGATCAGCTTGCCCTCCAGGCCCGCATCATAACCAAACCGGACGGCCCGCCCGGAGGTGTCGGCCACCCGCGAAACGAAGCCCTGACTGTTGTATTCGAACGAAAGGTACAACCCGGAAACTGGTTCGGTGACACGGTCGACGCGACCGCCGGCCCGGGTCACAAGCAGTTCCCTGCCCTGCGCGTCGATCAGCCGCGCGAGGTTGCCGGTTGCGTCGAAGACCAGCTTCCTTTGGTCATGATAGGTGAATACATGGCGGCCATCACTTTCTCTCACCAGCGTGGTTTGGCGCGTGGCCAGGTCGTATGACACAAACGTCCCGTCCGGTTGCGCCTGGAAGGAGTGCATTTCCGCCGGGTGCGGCAAAAACTGGATTCCACCGCCCGGCAACAAGAGCAGTCGCGCTTCAAACGAATGGTGCCAGCCCCGCCCGATTTGTCCGAAAGCAGTGAAAAGCGAGTTGTAGCCGACGGTGAGGCTCAGGTCCCTCGCACCATTCACCCGCAGCACGGTCCATTCCATCACCTGCGCCCCCGTTCCCGTGTGCACGGGGTCACCCCACATTCCTGTTCGGCCTCCATTCAGGTCGAGCGTCTGACCCGCCGCAGCTCCACCGATACCCGAGATTTCAGGGATCGCGGGCGCGACGGTGAAGGAAACGGAATAGTCCCAAACGGTTCCATCCAGGCCGTTGCCCGCATTGACGATGATCACCGCGCTAGTGACTCCACTCACCGGCACACGGAGTGTGCTGCTTCCCTGCACGCGCCCTACGGTGCTGGTGAGTTGAACCCCGTTCGCGGACACGCTCAACGAGTCGGGCACCGAGTACATGTTGTAGGAGATCAGCAGCGTTCCCGACGCGGCGGGAAACGAAAACGTGCGCTGGCTCTCCGAAGGGCCGCCCGAAGCCGACCCAAGCGAAACCGTGTCACCCGGGTTGATTGCCAGAACCATGGGACACAGGCCCGCGCCTGCAGTCACCAGCAGTCCGAACCGCAGCCATTGCCAGCAACGTGAGACCGACGGGAAGTTCGTTTCCATGGTGAATCCTCCTGAGTATTGGGAAGCTGAGACCTGGGCCATCTACGGTCCCTGCACCGTCACTTGCGCGGTGACATCTGCACCGCCGCGTTCAAAGCGAGCGCGGCAGGCTTGCGGCGAAAGGTTGACGCCATGGGAGGTGCTGCCACCGACCATTTGCAGGGTCACCAAGGCGTCGAGCAGCACCGGTCGTGCGTTCGTCTGGCGCAACGCCCCGCCGGCCACCAGCGTGGCCGGGCTGGACGCGAGCTGCAGCAGGGGCTGGGCATCGGCCTCGGCACGCAATTCATGCATCACGACCCGCACCGCCACGGCGATTCCCGGCGCGTGGATGCCCACCGGCCCGCGGTCGGCGCCATAACGCATGTTGCCACCAAATACGCCGCCCAGCTTTGCCGCCGCGCTGCGCACGCTGAGGGAGCGGACATCCGCGATGCCGTCGTAGGTCACAGTTGGCTTGAAAAGGGCCGAGGCCTGGGAGCGACTGAGAAAGGTCTCAGTGCCATTGCCACCCATGGCGACGGGAACCTTGTCCGTCGGAACCACACCGACGGTGATTCCCGCCGCACCGAGCTGCGCCGTCGAATACCCAAGCTCAACCAGCCGTGGATACGGAATAACTGCATTGGCCCGGCCAACCGAAAAGACACTCACGTAAGTGGTGTCATCCGCCCCGGCGATGACCACGCTGGGTCGTCCCTTCATGTAGCCCACAGCCTGATTGTACAACGTGGGCGGCAACGGGCCGGTCGCATCCTCCAACACCACGGTGAGGCTGCCCGCACCCGAGAATTCCACCTGCACAATATCGTCCGTGACATCAATAAACGAAATCCGTGTCACCTGGCCCGCATCCGCCCTCACGGTCACGGCGGCTCCGGTCATCAGCACCTGGTCATAGAGATTGCCGCTGGGATGCCGGATGTTCTGCCAATCTGGCAGGGAATCCCCCGCACCCACCAACTTCTCCGTCGACGTTGGGGCAAGGAGGACGGGCAGCGTCTCAACGGTGCCCGAGGCCGACGTGACGAGCACCGTGTAAAGCCCAGCATCTCCAGGCTGCACGGCTGAAATGCCGTAGGTGGGTGACGTCGCTCCCGCGACGGGCTGGCCATTGCGTCGCCATTGATAGGTCAGACTGGGGCCGGACGCGGAGACCTGCAGTGTCGCGCTCGCACCCAGCGCCACCGTGGTTGCCACCGGCGCCGCCGTGACCGCAGGGGTCTCGGACGTGGTCACCTTGAGCAGGTTTCCCGCTGCATCATAGGTATAGTTCACGAAACTCCCGTTGCTATAGGTCGTCTTGATCAGACGCCCCGCCAGGTCATAGCTGTGCGTTTGCGCCAGCGCTGTCGTGGTCGCAGCCAACAGCAACAACGCCCGGCACCACCGTCGAAGGTACGCGTGCATGGTGAGGAGAGGGCGGCGGCATTCAAGGGTCGCGGCCCGCGTAGAAAGCGCCACGAACCGCGTCTTCGACAAGAACGCACACCGCCCTATCTGGCTGAAGGATACGCCCTCACGAGGAGACCGGAAAGCCGCAAGCACCCTCGGGTCTCACTGTGAATGCCTGCTGCTGCCCCGCAGTAAATTCCCTCATGCCCACCCCCGGCGCCGGCCGGGCCCGACAGCTAGTTGCAGGCCTCGTGCACGATGTCGCCGTGGATCACCGTCACTAGGACCTCTCCGGCCGGCGTGAGGGCGACCAAGTCGGCATCCTTCCCCACCTCGAGGCTGCCTTTGCGTGACTCAACACCGAGTGCTCGCGCCGCATTCAGGCTCGTCACCGGCCAGAGGTACGAGGGCGGGAGCCCGGTCGCACGCGCATAGTTGACCAGTGCCCGGTCCATCATCAACGCACTGCCGGCCAGCGTGCCGTCCGGCAGGCGGATCGCACCGTCCTTCACCAGTACATGGCGGCCCTCATCCATGGGATAGCTGCCATCGGGCAGTCCCGCCGCCGGCACCGCATCGCTGACCAGGATCACACCATCGCGGCCCTTGGCCCGGTGCAGCACCGCCATCACCGCCGGGTGCACGTGCAGATTGTCCGCGATCAACTCGCACCGCAATTCCGGCATGAGTAATGCCGCTCCCACTACACCCGGTTCACGGTGGTGGAGTGCGGACATGGCGTTGAACGTGTGGGTGGTCTGGCTCAAGCCGAGCGCCACCGCCGTCTTCATTTCCGCAAAGGTCGCGTCGGTGTGGGCGGCGCTTACGGTCACGCCCCGGCGGACGCATTCGGAAATCAGTTCGCGGTTCTCGGCAAACTCCGGAGCAAGCGCCAGCAGCCGGACGACCTGGAGGTCCAGCCAGGTCCGGGCCTCTGCAGGGTCCGCCCGTCGGATCCACTGCAGCTGCTGGGCTCCACAACGCTTTAGGTTGAGGTAGGGTCCCTCGACATGCGCCCCGAGGATGGTGGCCCCCCCTCGTCGAGGTCCCGCGCAAGCGGCAATCACCTCCAACGCTCGGCGCAGGGGCTCGGGCCCATCCGTCATGGTGGTGGGCAGGAAGGCCGTCACGCCGTGCCGGGCAAAGTGCTCCGCCATGGTCTGCAGAGACGACTCCCGGGCGTCCATTGCGCCCACTCCCATGGCTCCATGCACGTGCACGTCGATGAAGCCCGGCAGGACAAGATTTGCACCCAGGTCAATGCGACGACCCGAAAGGCCGGCCGGCGGGGCCCCCGCCCCTCGTCCGGCAATGCGTCCGTTGGTGATCTGAAGCCAGCCCGGTTCTTCGCCCCCCGACGTCGTTGCAAAGGTTCCGGTGACCACCGACAGGGAGGAGGAGTTCATGGCGAGGGGACGACGATGGGGCTAAAATGCGAAGGAAGAAATCTCATTCTCGCCGGCGAAGGGAGTGACGACGGCGAGAGTGCAACATCACAGGAGTCCCGGCTGGCGCGCGGGGCGCAGCCCTACAGGTCGGAGTCGCCGCGAGGTCTCAAGCGGTCGGGTCGGAAGAGACCGATGTCGTGGCGGGTGCCCCCCGCGAGTGCAAGGTCGGCCATGATTTCACCCACCACACTGCAAAATTTGAACCCGTGGCCCGAGAATCCGCAGGCGACGCTGACTTGGGGGCAGGTCGGATGCACCGCGAGAACAAAAGCCTTGTCCGGTGTGGTGGTGTAGAGGCAGGTCGTGGCCTGGAGACAGGGGCTGTCGAGCGCCGGAATACGACCTCGCAAGGTGGTACGCAGGTGCTCGGTTTCTCCAGCCCGCACCGTTCGATCAATCGTCTCAGGCGTGCACGGTTCCTCCACGGGCGCGCGGTAGTAAGCCACCTTGACCCCGCCACGCGGACCGTCGGTGGCGGGAAATCCATAGGGAACGAGTCCTCCCTCGATCTCCCAGAGAAAGATCGGAAAATGGTCGGGAGAAAACGGTGCCACGCCCCCCACAGGATCAAACCAATACAGGACCTGCCTCTCCACCACGAGCGGCAGCCGGAGATCCGCTAGCACCGCCGGCGCCCAGGGTCCGGGCGACACCACCAACCGGTCGGCCTCGTAGGTCCCCTTCGCAGTCGTCACCTTTACGCCACTACCCTTCGGTTCCCAGCCCAGGACCGCTTCCTGAAATCTCAGCTCAGCTCCCAGCGATGCTGCCCGCGCGAGGTGGGCCCGAACCGAATCCTCCGGACGGAGAAATCCGGCTTTTCGCTCGTACAGGGCGACGGTGTCGGATCCCGGACGGAGCGCCGGAAACCGACGCCGAATCGCCTCGGCGTCGAGCAACTCATGTTCCAGTCCATGAGTCCTCGCGCTGCGCAGGCTGCCTCGGACGACGTCGCTGGCCTCAGTCCCCAGCATCAGGCCGCCCACCTCACGCAAAAGGTCCGCCCCCGTTTCCGCTTCAATCTCGCGCCACAACTCATAGGCACGCAGTAGCAGGGGAACGTAAGCGGGGTCCTCGTAGTAGGATTGCCGGATAACACGCGTGCGGCCGTGGCTCGAGCCGCGGTCATGGGCCGCCCCAAACTGCTCAAGCCCCAGCACACGCCGCCCCCGCCGAGCCACCTGGTAGGCGGTTGCACTGCCCATTCCCCCAAGACCGAGCACAATCACATCATAGTGCATGGACGAAAGAGCCCTTACGGCACGGCATAGACCTCCACCAGCGCCACACCCGTCGTGGATCCAACTCCGCTCACCTGCGCTGTGTAGGCGCCAGGCGGAAGTGTCACCAGCATCGCGGTGTCCTTCCCTCCGACCTGAAGCGGAAACGCGCCAACACCCTGGGCGGTCGACGCGAGCGCCCCGGCGTTGGTCGCTGCCGGCCAGTCATTGTTCTCCGCCAGGACTTGTGCGCCGCGAAAGAGGCGCAGTTGCGGGTCCACCAGCACACCGGTCACTCCAAAGCTGCTCTCCAGCGTGGGTCCCGCTCCCCGTATCAACACGGTCAAAGGACCGCCCGAGATGACAAACCCGCTGATCAACACCTCTCCCCCCACTCCCACGCGGGTGCGGGCGGAGACATTGGTCAGTCGCGCGCCGTCCGCGCCTCCGGCGTCGTACGCTTCCACCAACGCCACTCCGGAGGTGGACTGCGCGCCCGTCAGGTGGTGCGTGTAACCGCTCGGCGCCTGCACGTCCCGCACCAGGGCGGCGTCCTTCGATGGGTTCGGGAGGGGGAATGCACCCACCTGAACGGCGGTGGCGGCGATCAGCGCGGTATCCACACTGGTACTCCAATCGTCATTTTCCGCCAGCGGCGCCGACCCGCTGTCAAACTGGCGCAGGAACGGATCCGCCACCACCCCCGGCACATTGTAAGGGGGTTGCCCCAGCGTCGGACCGACGCCGCGCACGAGAAGTCGGCGCTGTCCCGCGCCGGCCGTGACCAGGCCGACAATCAGGGTTTCGCTTCCCTGACCCGCCACGGAGCGGACCGAGAGATTCGCCAGACGGCCGGAGGCACCCGGGCGCGCTCCGAGGAGTTGACGTCCGGTGCGCGCGACATCGCGCTTGAATTGCGGCCAGTCAGTCGCCAACGGCGCAGCCGTGCTGGCCAGCGCATAGAGTTTCCGGTCGTAGGAGCCGATATAGATGGAGCCATCTGCCGCCACCAGGGGCGACGAATCCGCCCAGTCTCCGAGGGCCGCTCGCCACAACTCCGTTCCATCGGCCCGGAGGGCAATCACCGCATTGTTGCTGGAACCGAACACCACCGATCCATCCGAACGCACCGCCGCGCTGGATAGGATGGGTTGCAAGGCCGTCTGGTTGGCCCTCGGAAATCGCCAGCGCTCGGTTCCATCGGGATAAATCGCATAGATTCGTCCCTCAGTCGTTCCAGACGTACCCACGTACAGCGTGCCATCCGCCGCCAACACCGGTGACGCTTCAATCGTATCGCCCGCAAGAAAGGTCCAAAGCACCGTGCCGGCCGAGGTCGCCGCATAGACCTTTCGGTCGCGGGATCCAAAGTACAGCGTGCCGTCGGCCGCCAGGGCCGGCGCGCCGAGAATCCCCCCCTCGGTGGTGATCTTCCACTTTAGAATTCCGTTGGCGTCCACCGCATACAGCGATCCGTCCCACGAGCCAAAGTAGAGGGTCTCGTCCGGTCCCACCACCGGTGAGGAATCCACCCAGTCGCCGGTAGGAAAAGTCCATTTCAGCGTTCCATTCGGATTGACCGCGTAAAGATTGGAATCTCCCGCACCGAAATACAGGGTCCCGTCCGCACCTATGGCCGGCGACGACACGATGAACGAGCCCGTGTTGTACTCCCAGAGTTTCGCCACCTGGGTGCCATTGTCACGCAGCGCATAGAGTTTTCCATCCCAGGAACCGACATAGATCGTGCCATCGGCTCCCACCGCCGGCGTCGAGTCGACCCAATCGCCCGTTAGAAAGGACCACTTCAGCGACGTGGTGGCCTGGGTCGGACCGGGCTTGATCGCGTACACCCGCTTGTCGCGGGATCCGAAATAGAGCGTCCCGTCCGGCCCCATCGTCGGTGACGAAAGGACAAAGTCACCGGTGGTGAAGGACCATCGCACCGCACCATCCGCCTGGGCGGAGATTTTCGGGACGGTGCCCACCAGCATTAGGGATACGACAACAAAGCCGATTCGCGCAAACGGGGGAAACCACATGGGATCGACGCATTGATTGGGGCGTTGTCACCGATGTCACGGCCGAAGATCAATTTTGCCAAAGTGAAGGTCCCTCCTCCGCTCCCCGGCACCCGCCCGGTGCGCCAAAGGGGGCCTCAGCCTTTGCGGGGCAAGGTCAGGCGGAACGTGCTGCCACCAGGCACACTGGCCACAAGCTCCAATTGCCCTCCGGCGTGACGGGCGAGTTGGTGGCTCAGCGCCAGTCCGATGCCTCCGCCTCCGGGCTTGCTACTGTGGAGCGGTTGAAACAAGGCGCGCCGCACCGCGTCCGGAAGCCCCGGTCCCTGGTCCGTCACCTCGTATTCGATGGTGGTGGAGCCCGCCGCCACGGTGAGTGTCACCTGCTGGCCCGTCCGCGAAGCTTCAATGGCATTGGTCACCAGGTTTCTCAGGACCAGCCCGGCCAGATTGGCAGTGCGTCCTTCGAGGTCGCCTCCACCCAGCACCTTGACCTCCAGGTTGACCCCCGCCCTCTCCGCGTCGGCTCGCACGTCCTCACAAACGTGCTCCGCCACATCCTGGGCTGTGAGCACCAAGGTTCCTCCCGCCGTCTCATCCCGCAGCACCACCACCACTTCATTGATCAACGCCCGGAGACGCCGGGTGGTTTCAGCCGCCACCTGCCAGGCATCCCCTCCGTCGTTTCCACCGGCATGGGAGGTGGGTCCCGCTTTGACGAAGCCCTCAAGCCCGGCCAAGGGGTTCTTCAATCCGTGAATCAAATGCGCGCTGATCGCCCCCACCGCCGAGGTCTTTGCGGCAAAGAGCAGTTCCTGGTTCGCACGGGCCAAATCCTCGGAACGCGACTCGAGTTCGCGACGCGCCTCCCCCAACCGCGAAAACGCCCACACCAGCAGCGCCACAATCACCACTCCCCCCCCCGCCACGGCCAAGACCGCCTGCTGCACCAGTCCCCGGTCCACCTCCGCCAACTCGTCCTGCACCGCCTGTCCATCCATCAGGTACTGAGCGGCGCCACCCAATTCGTGCAATAGCGGTTCCTCCAGTGGCACAATCACTTCCAGCACCGGAGGACCCGTTTCGGTCGCCTCCACCGGATCCCGGCCATCGATCAGATCGAGCACGGGTTGATGCGCCCCCAGGCGGGCAAAGGCCTCGCCGCGTTCCAACCGGAACCAGTCCGACAACGGGAGCATCGCATCGCTGACGGCAGGCAAAGCTTCGCGAAGCTGACCGGTCGGTTCGTAGAGGCGAAGGGACAGCACGCCTCGCAAACGGGTGGTCAACAGCAACGTGGAAAAGCGGTCGTCACTCGGCTGCGTCAATCCCAACGTCATCCACTCCTCTTCCGCCAGGCGTTGCTGGAGGCGTACCACCGCGAGAAGCGACTCCGCCTCGCGGCTAAGCACCTGTTCGTGCAAATGGGTGCGAAGGCGGAGCGTCACCACGGCCACAAATGCCGCAAAGATCCCCAAGGTCACCACCGTGACCACCACGGGCACGCGACGAATGCGCGTCGACGAGAGCGGTTGAGCCAGGGTTGAAGGAAAGCGAATCATGCGATCAGCGAGTCGGTCTCTCGGCGAAAACACTCGGAGTGGTGATGAAGGGTGGGTGGTCGGGTGTCGATCCAGGTCGATAGGTGTGGGGTCGATCCATGGGGTTTCGCCTGGAGCCAGGGTCAGTAGGTGTAAGCCAATCCCGCCATGACGGTGGTCTGGGTATAGCTCGCATTCGCTTCGTTCGTGCGACTGCGTTCGCCTTGCACCTCGCCGAACCATGTCCATCGGGTCCGCAGGGTCCGTTCCGCTCGCAAGGTCACCTCGACATCGTCGCGCCGCCGCCGGGGCGGATCGAATCCTATGCCAACCGTCTGCACACGATAACGATAGCGAACCGCT